>CAZGUD010000034.1:0-71762 GCA_964528915.1 uncultured Occallatibacter sp. | reverse complement strand
ACTCGCGACCCTCGCCTTGGCAAGGCGATGCTCTACCACTGAGCTACTCCCGCTTCGAGCGGCTCTCCAGTTCACCTTCAGTTTCCGGGGTTTGTGGCTGGATTCCCGCTTGGGGACTGGCCACTATGCGGCGGACTCTGGCGTACTACATTCACTGGATACCACTTGCAACGCAACCTTGAGTATACCGGGCGGCCCAAACCGGGTCAAACCGCGGACAATCGCGCGCCGGCGCCCTTTTCTTCGCGCACCATCTGCCCGTCACGCATGTAAAGGATGCGCCCCGCAATCGCGGCCGCCTCAGGGTTGTGCGTAATCATCAGCGTAGTCTGGCCCAGCTCGCGGTTCGAGCGCACCAGCATATCCAGCACCGCTTCGGAGTTCTTCGTATCGAGGTTGCCGGTGGGCTCATCGGCCAGCACAATCGCGGGCCGCGTAATCAGCGCGCGCGCAATGGCGATGCGCTGCTGCTCGCCGCCGCTCAGCTCGCTCGGCCGGTGATCCAGCCGTCCCTGGATCGCGAGCATATCGCACAGATGATCGAGATACTTGCGGTCCAGCGGCTCTTTTCTGCCGCTGATGGCGTGAGCAATCTCGATGTTGCCCATACCGCTGAGGGTGGGCAACAGGTTGAACTTCTGGAAGACGAAGCCTATGCGGTGTTTACGCAGCCGCGTCCGTTCAGCGTCGCTCAGCGAAGCAAAATCTACGCCATCGATCACCACGCGTCCTTCAGTGGCGCGGGTGAGGCCGCCCAGCAGGTAAAAGAGCGTGGATTTGCCGGAGCCCGACGGCCCAACGATGGCCACAAACTCGCCCGGCTGAACGCTGAGAGTAACTCCGCGCACGGCGGCAACCTGAATTCGACCCTGCGCATAAACCTTGGTCAGATTCTCGGCAACAATAATGGGCTGCAATGTTTGATCCGGCACAGACTCATTGTAACGGTCCGGGGCGGTTGCGTTTCGCCGGTGAAATTCGCCTCGGCCCGTTAGTGAATCGACGGCGAAATTGCCTTGTTTTCCTTGCGATGCACAAAACGCACATTGACTTCGGGAATGACAATTTCTAAAGTCAAGTAATCCAACGCAGCGGAGTCCAAGCTGGAACGAACTTAGCCGTTTTTCGAGAGGAGCATTGACGATGATACCGATCAAGGCGAACGCGAAGTGTCCCAAATCAGCGGATTACTCAACCAGCAGGAACCTCCATAGATGGTTCATTTTCGTTGTTGCGTGCGTTGTCGCACTCGTCGTTTCACCGGCCGCACACGGCCAAGCCACCGGCAGTTTCTCCGGTAATGTAGTCGACAAATCAGGCTCAGCAGTGCCTGGAGCTGCAGTTGTGGTCACCTCTCAGGCAACCGGCCTTGCGCGCAGCGCAAAGACGGACGAAGCGGGACACTACCTGGTCCCTTTGCTTTCCGTCGGGGTCTACACCGTGCATGTGGACGCCACTAATTTCAAAAGCGTCGAAACCAAAGACCTGCGCCTGCAGGTGGATGAAGCCAGGGAATTGGATTTCACGCTGGTTCCGGCAGGTGCAGTGGAAACGGTAGCAGTTAGCGCCGATGCGGTGGCCGTGGAAACATCGACTCCCTCTCTAGGCCAGGTCATCACTGGACAGCAGGTGGCGCAACTGCCTCTCAATGGCCGCGACTTTGTGCAACTGGCCACGCTCACTGCCGGGGCTACGGCTGAGACCAATCCCAATAGCTTTTTCACTCAGGGCAGCGACAGCGAAGTAGCCGCTCGCGGCTCATTCTCGTTGTCGGTGGGCGGTTCGCGCCCCAACAGTACAGATTGGCTGCTTGACGGCGTCGACAATAACGAACTGACCGCTGGCGGCATTGGCGTCTTCTCCTCCATCGACGACATCGCGGAATTCAAAGTTCTCACCTACACCTACTCCGCCGAATTTGGCACGAGGGCAGGACCTACCGTTCTGGTCACCACGAAGTCGGGAACGAACAATCTCCATGGGTCGCTCTTCGAGTTCGTCCGCAATACCGATCTCGACGCCAGGGGCGACTTTGACACTACCACCCCGAAGTTCAATCTGAACCAATTTGGCGGCTCTGTCGGAGGGCCTATCCGCCACAACAAGATGTTTTTCTTTGTTGATGGCGAGCAGAAGTATCAGCGCCAAGGCATCACTTTCACCGGCCTGGTTCCTTCAATGGAAATGCGCGGCGGCGACTTTTCGGCTGACCCCTTCGGCACTTCGCTTTCTGGAATCGGCCCAGCTTTCACTCCGGTAATCGCAAATCCGAACATGGTTGGCGCGTCGAATGCCTACTTCCAGTGCGACAGCTCGGGGAACCCCATTATGGCAAACTCCGACGGCAGCCAGGCCCCGGGGGTCAATTGCAACAAGATCCCCTCGAACCTGATCGACCACGTTGGCCAGTCCATGATCGACATCTACCCTCAGCCGAACGCCAACAATCCTTCCGCCGGATATAACTTTTTGAATGAGCCGGTCCGTTCGCTGAACGAAACCAAGTTCGATGCACGTGTTGATGAGACGCTGACCGCATCAGACAATCTGTTTGCACGTTTCAGCTACGACCAGGCGTTCTCATTCGTCCCTGGCGGCGCATCGGGGCCTGGCATATCGGGACTCGCCGAATCCAATGCCTTCGGCAGCAACGAGAACCTCATCAACCATGCTCGCAACATCGGCATCGGCTGGAGCCACGTGTTCTCGCCGACCACGCTGAACCAGGCCACATTGGGCTACGACCGCATCTTCGACTACATTGCTTCGTTGGGTAACTACACTTGCGGAGCGGCAGCTTTCGGGATTCCGAATGCTGATCTGGGTTGCTCGGCTACCGGCACCCCCCTCCCCGGCGGCTCGTACAGCCAGGGTTTGCCTTCAACTGAAATCCTTGGCGGGTACTGGTCTCTCGGGGATCGCGGCTACTCCCCATTTCAGGGCGGGACCAACATCTTCTCGTTCAAAGACGATCTCGACCTGATCCGTGGCAAGCATGAGATCCACGCTGGAATCGATCTCCGCGACAATCAGATGAACGTCGGCACCGAGGAATTCTCCGACGGCTTCTGGATTGTGGGTCTCTTTGGAGACTTTACCGGCGCGGGCGTCGCCCCGGGTAATGGCGAGGCCGATCTGCTGATGGGGATGACTGGATTGGGTGTCCACGACCAGACGTACGGTGGCGCTGTCACCGGGCGGCGGTGGAAGATCACTCGGCCATTTGTCGAGGATGACTGGCGGGTTACTCCTTCGCTCACTCTGAACCTGGGCCTGGCCTGGGATCTGACCACTCCTGAGCGCGAGATTCATGACCGGATGGCGGACTACATCCCCTCAGCAACTGGCGGGCAGCTTCTGATTGCAGGCAAGAACGGCGTGAGCCATTCGGCGGGCATCAGCATGTACAAAGGCGCATACGAGCCGCGCCTCGGCCTGACCTGGAAGGTGAGGGGCAGCGACAAGACTGTGGCGCGCATCGGGTTTGGCATCTATCACGATTCGGCGTGGAGCCAGGGCGCGCAGGGTTTGTGGCAGAATCCGCCCACGCTCGGCGAGTCCGATCAACTGCCTGCTACGTTTTCAACCGGCTGCGCCTTTGGCAGTTCGTACTGCGCTGCGACGCTCGACGAGACTCCCGAATTGGGCGCGTCTCCCGCGACGGGCTTTACGCTTTCCAACGGCTTCCCGTCTTTGCCCACTCCGCAAGATGCGACCACCTACGTGGGCACGTTCAACTACCAGCCAACCAACTACCAGCCTGGCCGAGTTCACCAATATAACGCCAACGTCGAACGGGAGTTGCCCGGCAATATTCTGCTGACCGCGGGCTATGCCGGCGCGATTGGCGGGCATATTCTGTCAGGCGGCAATAACCTGAACACCAGCAGCCCTTCAGGTTGCGGAAGCATCTCGGGCTACACGCTGGGCTGCAATCCTGATGGCAGCCCCTATTTCTATCCGTACAATCCGCCGAACTACAACTCGATTCTGGAACTCGCCGACATAGGCAAGACGCACTACAACTCGCTGGAGCTGAAGGCCGAAACCAAGACGGCCAAGAACGGCCTTTATGCGCTGGTGGCTTACACCTATTCGAAGACCTACGACAACGGACTGTCTGACGGTCTGGGTTCTGAGTTGAGTGCGCCTTACTTCCCGCTGCCCAACTGGCAGAATCTTGACTGGTCACTGTCGCAGATCAATCTGGATCAGAGCTTCATCGCCAGCGTGATTTACGATTTGCCGTTTGGCAAGGGCAGGGCGTTTGGCAGCGGCTGGAACAATGCGACCAACTTGCTGCTGGGCGACTGGCAAGCAACGCTGATCGAGAGAGTTTCTTCAGGATTCCCGGTTCCGCTGATCGACACCAACAACACGTCTGGAACCACGTTTAACACAGGCGGGAACGACAACAACTTCAATCGGCCCGACCAGGTTTCAGGCTGCAATCCTTACTCGGCCGACCACGGCATGCATCAGTGGATCAACCCAGCATGCTTTACTGCTCCTGCTGCGGGCGAGCTTGGCAATGCTGCTCGCGTTCCGGTTGTCGGACCGGATTTTGTAAACACCGACTTCTCGATCATCAAGACGTTTCCTTTGCATCGTGAGGGAATGGGTTTGAACTTCCGCGCGGAGTTCTTCAACCTGTTCAATCATCCGCAGTTTGGCGCGCCGATCGCCGATATCAACCAGCCAGGATTCGGCGCCGTGAACTCAACGGTCAATAACCCGCGCCTGATGCAACTGGCGCTGAAGTTGTCGTTCTAACGACGCTGCAGTTCTAAAGTCGAGCAAGAGACAATCGGCGACTTCGTCTGGTGACGAAGCCGCCGATTGTGTTTCTGGGTGTTGATTCAGGAGAATCGGCAGAATTCTGAATGCGATGTAACTCGCTTGAGATCATCTTGTTACGTCGAAATCGCTGGACATGCAAAAACGCGCAATTTGCGTATAAAAGTGCGTGACTTGGACCGTAAGTCCTTTAGAACTGAAAATCCGCTAAAACGAATGTAACAGCCAGTTTGTTACATTTTGTTGGATAAGTATTTGTATAGTCAGCTATTTAGTGCTTTGGCAGGCTATTTACTTTCTGGGCACCCCGGGGGAGGGGTGGGGTATGTTTTTTTGCTTTTTCCGCCTTCAGCTCTTAGCTAGCGCCGTCTGTGGAAGGCCCGGAAATGGGGCGTCCGCCCGGCGCCAGGGGCTTGAGCGGTCAGCATGATTCCATTGTGCGCGCATCGCACGTAATTAAATGCAAAAGGCAGGGGCAAAAGAACAGGGAATAGGGAATAGAGTCGGCGGGTGGGCGAAGGCACCTGAAGTCGGGGTCCGCACTAGCAAAGCCAAGGATGAACTCAAACCATGCCTCTGATAGAACGCGCGACTTCTGGGCCTGACTGGTATACCTATCGGCGGCGGAGGTGTCACAATGCAGCAGCATCGACTCGTCTCGATTTCACTTGAGATTTCTTCTGCGGTCATTGTTCCATAACGAGGAGGATGTCTGAGCTCGGACGGCCCTTTCGGTGGTTCTTTTCAGTCGCTATCGATCTTTGACGGAGGGAGCGGGGGCCTTCAGGCCCCAGAACTCACGCTCGCGACAGCTGCGGCTTAAGCCGCGGGCCTTTCGTTTATGCTGCGGAGATGCGGCTTGCACCCCAGGAGACACGGACGTATCTGGTTACAGCTGTGACGGCCGAACGCCGCAGCCTCTTTCAGGTCACGGCCACGGCGGAGTTGTTCGAGCGGACCCTACTCGACTATCGCGGTCAGGGGAAGTTTCTTTTGCATGCGTTCGTCATCATGCCTGACCATTTCCATTCTCTGATTACGCCTGCTCCGGAAATCTCATTGGAGAAGGCGATGCAGTTCATTAAGGGCGGCTTCTCATTTCGTTTGAAAAGCAAGCATGACGTATGGATGCGCAGCTTTAACGAGAGTCAGGTCTCGACGGAAGAGAAATATGTAAGTTGTGTGCGGTATATCGAGGGGAACCCGGTACGGCGAGGGCTTGTTGCGACGCCGGAAGCGTATAAATTCAGTTCCGCCGTCGTCAAAGAAATGGACCCGATGCCGATCCACATGCGGGGGAAATAAGGCCCGGGCCTAAAGGCCGTCAATTAAGCTGCTGTATTCAGGGACCTGAAGGTCCCTGCTCCCTCCGTAAATGCGCGCGCCTTATGCAACGGAGATACGGCCCGGGCCTGAAGGCCACCGATCTAGCCGCTGCTTTCAGGGACCTGAAGGTCCCTGCTCCCTCCAGGTGGCAGGGGCTAAAGCCCGGAGTCGTTTTGTGGGGTTATCGGCACGGCTGAAGCCATGCCCTGATACGAAGCCCTCCTGCGCATAGCCGATGCCATAAAATGAAACCAGCAGCAATCAGAGAGCAGGATTCCCCACTCATGACCGCAGAACTTAAGAGTTCACTTGTTTCCGCTATTGAAGCGGCCGCCTCGCAGGCTGGCCTTGTGCTGGTGTCGGCCAGCCAGAGCACGAGCGCCGACGACCGCACCACTACCATCTTTCAGCTTGGGCTGAAGGGGTCTGGACTCGGGCCAAAGGATGCGGGGGACGCGGGCAAGACCCTCAAGCTGGAGCTCACTGACGGCTTTGATTTTGACAAGCCTAATTTGCTGCCGGAGATGACGGCGCACCTGGCGGGCGAGGCCAAGCGGCTGCGCAATCCGCGGCCCGATTGCTACGTGACGCTGGGCGGATTGCCGCTGGCCTACGGCGAGTTCGAGTGGCCATTTCACCGGTCGACGAGCGGCGCGGACACGTACATTGTGCATGGGGAGATCCACCTGGCCGACGGCGCAGCGCACAGTTTGCACGCCAAGGTTGCGGCCAGCGTGACGGTGACCTTTGCCGAGATAGTTGCGGCGATGGAGCAGCCGTATGCGGAGAGCTTTGTGTATAACGCGATCCGCAAGACGGTGGATTTTGGGCAGCTTGAGTTTGTAAAGAGCGGCAACCGGCAGCCGGTTCCGGTAACCACGCGGTTTTACAGCCGGTGGCAAAAGAAGTTTGTGTTTACCGAGACCGATGACAAGGAGCGGCTGCGCTACCTGCTGAGCAAGGTTTACTGGCTGAGCGGGGTGCTGGGCGAAAATAAGCCGGTATGGATTGCCGACGGACGCGACGCGCAGTACCTGAACACCACGGAGACTGAGCTACTGCGCATGGCGGGGCACGAAGCAGGCGAGGGACTGATGGTGGTGGAGGGCGAGTTTGCCGCGGCAACTCCGGCGCTGATGGCGCGTGCCGCGGAGTACCAGGCGATGCTGGATGCGGCTCTAGACTTTACCAAGCCCAAGTTCAACGAGAGCATGCGGTCGGGCCACGCGAATATGTAAAGACAGGGAATAGGGAGTAGGGAATAGTTTGAAGAACCTTCCCTCGGGGGCTTAAGCCCCCTTTCCATTTTGCGTGGCATTATGTACGGGCTGAAGCCCGTACCCTTCAAGCTAAAGCTGGTTTCCTTCAGGCTGAAGCCCGTACCCTTCAAGCGAATGGTTGCGGGCTATTCGGTTCGCAGGGCTTGCATGGGGTCGATTCTTGAGGCGCGCCAGGCGGGGATCAGGCAAGCGCCGGCGGCCACTACTAGCAGAGTTGCGGCTACAGCGGCGAAGATGGCGGGGTCGAACGGGCGGGTCTGGTAGAGCATTGACTCAACGAGCTTGACGGCCGCTACGCTGACGGCGAGGCCAAGCACAAGTCCATAGAGGGCGGGACGGAGTCCATCGCCGAGCATGAGGCGGAGGACCTGGCGGCGTTGCGCTCCCAGTGCGATGCGAACTCCGATTTCGGCGGTGCGCTGGGTGGCGAGGTAAGAGAGAACTCCGTAGAGGCCGACAGACGCGAGGACGAGCGAGAGCACCGCGAAGGCCAGCACGAGGCTGGCGCTGAGGCTGGCGTTGCCGAGCGACTGCTGAATGATTTGCTCGATGGTGAGAACGTCGGAGACGGGCAGTTGGGGATCGAGTTTGGCGATTTGCATTTGGATGGGGACGGACAGCGCTAGCGGGTTTGAAGCGGCGCGGACGACGAGCGTGAAGCCCATATTGTTGCCGCTGAGAACCGGGAAGTACATGGTGGGGCCGGGCAGTTGACCCACCTGGTAGAGCGTGTTGTCGACCACGCCGACGATTTGGTAGTCGGCGTCACCGTAGGGCACCACGTGGAGATGCTTGCCGATGGGGTTTTCATTTGGAAAGAATTGGCGCGCCAGGCGCTTGTTGATGATGACGGTTTTGGGACGGCCATCGCGATCGTCGCGGGTGAAGAAGCGGCCGCTGAGTAGCGGGATCTGGAGCGTGCT
Source organism: uncultured Occallatibacter sp. (assembly GCA_964528915.1). Taxonomy (GTDB): domain Bacteria; phylum Acidobacteriota; class Terriglobia; order Terriglobales; family Acidobacteriaceae; genus Telmatobacter. The sequence goes on along the minus strand of CAZGUD010000034.1, from coordinate 63,436 downwards.
GAAGTAATCGGGGCTGGCGAGGCGGTACATTGCGTCATTGAGTGGAGCGCCGGGCGTGAGGGGTGGATGCTCGGGGATGGTAAAGATGTCGTCTTCCAGGGCCCCCGCGCCGGGGACTACCGAACCGAGGCCTGCTGCGTTTACGCCGGGTAATGTGCGGACGCGATCGAGTAGCGACTCGTTGAATGCGTTCACCTTGGCGGGCGTGTCATATTTTTCTGCGGGAAGACTGTAGCCCATTGTTAGCACGCTGGTGGTGGCGCAGCCGATGTTTGTCGTCCGCAATTGCCAGAAGCTTTTGAGCAGCAGGCCCGCGCCAATGAGCAGCACGACGGTGGCGGCGATTTCGATAGTGAGCAGCGACTTGCGCATGGTGGTGCGTGATTGGCTGCCTGCTCCGCTGCGGGAAGAGGCTTGGAGCGCTGCGACGGATCCCCTGGCGGTGGAGGATATGGCCGGCAGCAGGCCTGATAGCAGGGCTGCCGCGAAGATGAGTGCGCAGGCGACGGCCAGGACCGTTCCGTCGGTATGGACGCTTAGTGCGCTGGGCAGATTCTGCCACGTTGTGACGAGCCATTTGGTGGCGGCAAGTGAAAGAAGCACTCCCGCGACGCCGCCGGTAATAGCGATGAGCAGGCTTTCGATGAGCTGACCGCGAATAAGCGTCATTCTCTGCGCGCCGAGTGCGCTGCGGATGGTGATCTCTTTTTGCCGCGTAGCAGAGCGTGCAACCAGCAGGTTTGCCACATTGAGGCAGCCGATGAGCAGCATGCAGGCCACGGCGCAGAGCAGGATGGTTAGCGGCTTCTTGACGTCCTTTGCAAGATCTTGCGTGAGAGTTTTTGAAGCCACGTCTTCGGCTACGGGCGCGTGCAGATTTTGCATGTGGAGCTGGTACTGCACCGCACCGACCTGGCTGAGGGCGGTGGAAAGGCTGACGTTTGGCCTGAGGCGCGCGACTACGCGGAGGAAGTGATAGTCGTGATGATTGAGAAGCTCTGGCGACATGCCCGACTCATAGGGGACCCAGATGCGCTGGAGCCCGGCGTCGGGGTAAATGAACCACTTGGGAAGCACGCCAACCACGGTAAATGGTTTGCCATCGAGATGGATCTGCCTGCCGACAATCGACGGATCGGCACCGAAGCGCCGCTCGAAGATGTTCCACGTGAGCATGACGACGTTTCCGTCGGGGCGGTCTTCGCTCTCGGTAAAGGTGCGACCGATGGCTGCCTTCACGCCCAGCATCGGAAACAGGTTCCAGCTCCCTGCGCGCGCGTCTACAAGTTCCGGCAATTCCCCGTGTTCTCCGGTCAGGTTGTAATGCGCATAGCGCCACGCGGCCATGTCTTCAAAGCCGTGAGTTTTCGTGCGCCAATCGCGAAAGTCGGCGGGCGAAACGGAGTTGTAGTTGAATTCCACCGCATTGATTGCAGGGTCGCGGAAGTGCTCATAGACCATGACCAGGCTGCCGGGATCGCGAAAAGGAAGTGGACGCAGCAGAACCGAACGCACGACTGTAAACAGCGAAGTGGCAGCGCCGATGCACAGCGCCATCACAAGGACGGCAATAAACGAGAAGCCGGGCGAACGGAGCAGAGTGCGGACGCTGATTCTGAAATCGCGTAGGAGATTCTCAAGCCAGATTGAACTCCAGGCGGCGTGGGTCTGCTCGCGAATGAGAGTGGGATTGCCGAATGCGCGCAGAGCAGCATAGCGGGCTTCGTCGACGGACGCGCCGTTTTCGCGCTGCTCTTGTTCTTCAAGCTCTAGGTCGGAGCGCAACTCGCGATCGAGGTCTGCACTGCGCTTGCGGATTTGCCACCACTTCATCTGAGCTCTCCTGCGTTTCTCTTTGTTCCCGCGTTCTCTTGTTGCCTGTTTTTTCAGCTCTCCTCGGGAGTGGGCCACATGACGCGGGCTACGGCCTCGGCCATCTGCTTCCACTGCGATTCCTCGACTACTAGCTGCTTGCGGCCCTTTTCGGTGAGGCGGTAGTACTTGAACTCGCGGTTGCCTCCTGGAGCGGTCTCCCATTTTGAAGCGACCCATCCACGCTCTTCAAGGCGGTGCAGCGCGGGATACAAAGAGCCATGCTGCATCTGCAGGAATTCGTTGGTGGTGCGCTGGATGTGCTTGCCGATTTGATGTCCGTGAGCCGGACCGTAGAGGAGCGTGCGCAGGACGAGCATGTCGAGCGTGCCCTGCAAAAGGTTGGCGCTTTGTTTTGTCTGTCTGGTCATGGTAGACGTTCGACCCTCGATGGAAATCGATAGTAGACATTCGACCATCGGTTGTCAAGCGGCGTGGGTGCGGTGGGTTGGAAAAGGCGGTGGAGGATTTATCGGGGTTGTGGAGGGGATGGGTCTCGGGCGGCGTCCCTACGGGACTCCGGGGATCTCATTGGGACGCTTTCCCCACGTTGAAACGCGGGGCTAACAACCGCTGCGCCTACGGCGCGGAGCCGACGTGATGGACTGGCATATTGGCCGCGATCAACGCCTACGGCGCGGGGTTCATTGGCACCGTTGTCGGCTTGCCAGTTGGCTTCTAGTTGCCTGTTTTCCGCTCTGTGATGTGAGTCTTCTGTTCTCTGTTCTCTGTTCTCTGTTCTCTGGCCACTGTTCCCTGTTCCCTGTTACTGCAACACCTGGCCGCAGGTGCCGCAGAAGCGCGAGGCTTGAGGATTGGTCTGCTGGCAGCGCGGGCAGGCAACGAGCGTTCCCGTCTGGACTGCGGCCGCAGGCGGCGCAGGAGGAACATTGACCGTGACGTTCACGGGGGCCTGTCCCCAACCCGGGACGGCGATGCCGAGCGAGGCGGCGATGCCGGCGGCCTGGATGGCGTTGAACTCGCGCACGCGACCCGGCATGAAGAAGCACTCGATAAAGCCGAGCAGCGAGGGAATGCCGCTCCAGAAAAGGCAGCAGTAGAGGATGCCGAGGCCGGTGCGGCGCAGGTAGAAGTGGTGAACGCCAAAGGTGCCGAGGAACAGAGCCAGCAGAATGCCGACAATCTCGTCGCGGCGCACAGATTCGTATTGCTGATAAAACAGCATTTGCGGATTGGGGTAAGTTTGGGTGCTCATGGCTCGTTCTCCGACTTGCTCTGCTGTAACAGTACGCACAGCGGGGTGGCGCGGTTCCGGCAGGGGCGGGCGTAACGGGGCGCATCAGTTTGAAGAAACATTTCCTCAGGGACTAAAGCCCCGCGGGCATTTTGGTGATTGATGTACGGGCTGAACAGGCTGCGTAAAAACTCATCAAGCGCGGCGAGGTTCTCGAAAACCATCCCGCAGGGGTTAAAACCCCATCTCATTGAGGCCCTTATCGGCACGACTGAAGTCGTGCCCTGACGCTTCTTGCCCGATAGCAGAGTTTTTCCGCAGCCTGTGAAGCCCGTACCCTTCACGTTGACCCACTACCAAGGGTACTGCCGCATTGTCCCACATCGGGCGGCACTTATAGCATGTGCACATGACGGCTCAAGACGCATCGGCTGGCGGAACCTTCAGGATTGGCGGAGATTTGCCGGTACATCGGCTGGGATATGGAACCATGCGCCTGGTGGGCGAGGGCGCGTGGGGCGAGCCGTCCGACGCCGAGGAGGCGAAGCGCGTGCTGCGGCGCGCGGTAGAACTCGCCGTGACGTTGATCGATACGGCAGATGCGTATGGGCCGGAAATTGCGGAACGGCTGATTGGCGAAGCGCTGGCGCCCTACGCGGCCGGGGTGACGATTGCCACCAAGGGCGGCATCACAAGGCAGGGTCCGGCGAAGACCGAATACGTGGGCCGCGCGGGGTATTTGATTCAGTGTGTCGAGATGAGCCTGCGGCGATTGCGGCTGGAGCGCATTGAGCTTTACCAGTTGCACAGAATCGACCCGCGCACTCCTATTGAGGAGAGCCTGGGCGCGCTGAAGCGCATGCAGGAGGCGGGCAAGATAAGGCACATCGGGTTGAGCGAGGTGAAGCCGGCCGAGATTGAAGACGCAGAAAAGATTGTGCCGATTGTGAGCGTACAAAACCGCTACTCGCTTGCCGACCGGCGGCATGAGGAGACGCTTAATTATTGCGAGAGACGGGGGATCGCGTTTCTGCCGTGGTATCCGATGGCAGCGGGCAAGCCGATGCGCGCGGGCAGTGAAGGCACGCAGGGATTGGGTGCGATTGCAGCCAAGCACGGTGCGACGGTTGCGCAACTGATGCTGGCGTGGTTGTTGCAGCGCTCGCCGGTAATGCTGCCGATTCCGGGCACGTCGAAGGTAGCGCACCTTGAAGAGAATGTGGCGGCGGCGGGGATTAAGTTGAGTGCAAAAGAGTGGGGCGAGGTTGAAGCGGCGGTTTAAGTTCCCTCCCCCACAAGCAAAGCTCGTACGGGGCACCCCACGGAGCGAGGTTGAAGGGGCGGTTTAGGCCGGCTGATTGAAGACAGGCTCGGTGGGCTCGACGACCGAGGTGTCTCGCTCCCAGCCTTCGTTTTCAAGCTTGATGTGCTCGATGGCGATGGCATTGGCATTGGCGTCGAGTTCCGAGAGCGCTCCATATTCCGACGGCCAGCAGCGAAAGACCTTGTAAGCCTTCACCAATTGGCCGGCCTCGTTGTAGAGCTCAATGTAAATATCTTTGCGGAAGTCGCCGAGCGACATCTCGGAGCCTGACCCGGCGCCGTATTGCCACACCAGGTTAGCCCAGCTTTCAAATGCCGGATCGTCGGTGAGGCCGCGTTCGAGCAGGATGGGTTCGAACTGGGTGAGGCCGGTAGATTTGCGGCTCGAGCTGGGGTCGCCGCCCTCGCGGTTGACTACCACATTGGTGGTGCGCACGAGGCCGGAGACGCGCGTGATGGCCGGGATATAGGCCCCATCCCATTTCACGCGGAAGTTGAAATTCTTATAGGGATCGAAGCGCGTCGGATCGTTTGGGAACTCTGCCATGCGACAAAGATTAGCACTCGAAGCGGGATGCGGCGATCAATTGTTGTGAATTTGGGTGAACGAGATAGGTGCCCGTTAAGTCGTTGTCCGATTCATAAACCCTGATCGCTCATTTATCCTTGGCACGATGCCGAAGAGTCTTTCGATTGTAATCATCACGCTGAATGAGGCGGCCAATTTGCCGCGCACGCTTGAGAGTATTCGTGGCCTCGGCGAGATTGTTGTCGTGGATTCGGGTTCGACAGATGGGACGTTGGAGATTGCCGAACGGGCCGGCGCGCGCGTGTTCAGCGAAGCGTGGAAGGGGTTTGGAGCGCAGAAGAACTCGGCGATTGCCGAGGCGACGGGGGAATGGATTCTCTCGCTCGATGCCGATGAAGAGGTGAGCCCGGCGCTGGCGAAGGAGATTGCGGCGCTGCTTGCGGACGAGCCAAAGTGTGCGGCTTACCAGATCAAGAGACTGAACCATTTTCTCGGGAGCCCGTTGCGGCATGGCGGGTATTGGCCCGATCCCAAGCTGCGTTTGTTCCGGCGCGGTGCGGCGAGTTTTGAAGAGCGGCCGGTGCACGAGACCATGCGCAGCGAAGGACCGATAGGCGAGCTCAACGGGCATCTGATTCATCATTGCTATCCCACGCTGGAGGATTACGTGGAGCACATGAATCGCTACAGCACGATCGGCGCGCAGGCGCTGGTGGCGGCCGGCAAGGCGCGTCGAGGCTGGTTGTGGCTCAAGTGGAATGCGGTTCTCAATCCAGTGGCGACATTTGTGTACAACTACATCTTCCGGCTGGGTTTTCTGGATGGGCGCGCGGGGCTGCTGCAGCACCTGAATCACTCGGTCTACATTCACTGGAAGTATGCGAAGGCGTGGGAGAAGCAGGGACGAGGGACCAGGGACTAGAGAATAGGGAATAGGGAATAGGTTTGGATGCCCAGCACCTGCGCTTCCAGCAAGGCTAAGATACCTTTCCGCATAATAGAAAAGCCGGCGCTTGAGAGCGCCGGCTTTCCACCACCTATTCCCTATTGGCTACTTACTATTGGCTGTCATTAAAACGCTGGTTGCGTCGCGTGCTCTTCCTCTTCTTCAACGCCGTAGCGGCGCAGCAGGTTAGGCAGGCTCTGCGAAAAGGCCGAGCGCGGCATGACCACATCGCATCCCGCTTCAATGCCCTTCATCTTCAAGTCGCCCTGCAGATGACTCAGGAAGCCGATGATGGAGACGGCTTTTTTGAACTTGGCCTTGAATTTCGGGATGAGCGACATGGGCTTGGCGCCCAGGTTGTTGAGGTCGAAGACGAGCAGCGCGGGGCGCTCGGCCTCGGGCGTATCGAGGATGCGCGAGACCACATCCTTATCGCCTTTAACGAACTCCACCTTGACGCCCAGCTTGCGCGCGGTCTCCTGGATCTTGGCCAGGAAGAAGAGATCTTCAATGAAGCAGAAGATGCGGGTGGGGGCGTCTTCGCGAACGGGCGCCGGCGCGGCCAGGAACGGCTCAGAGTAGTAGCCGCTGTGGTTGCTGCCGGCAAATTGAATGGTGGAGGGCGGCGCATCGGCTACGTTGCCGTTGACGGCGCGGTAACTGTGGTCCATGGGACCGACAAACTCGCGCGGCCCCTTCTGCCGGTTCTTGCGCTTGCCCTGCTGCGGCTTGATGCTGTTGCCGGGCGATGGCTGGGGCTGCGAGCTTTTCTGGAAGAATTTCTTCTTCTTGCGGCCCTGATGCTGGTGCTGCTGCGGGGGCCGCTGCTGCATCGGCGGCTGGGGTTGTTGCTGCGGCTGGGCCTGCTGGGGCTGCTGATTCTGCATCGCCCCCTGCTGCTGTGCGCCCTTGTTCTTGCGGCGGCGCCGGCGGCGGCGATGGCCTTGCGACTGCACCGGACCGTTGTCCGGCGCGGGCCCCAGCTCGGGCTGAGGCTGCGTCGATTCTGTCGTCATGCGTTTACTTCCTGATGTGTTGCGGTGTGGTGCATTGGCCTTCGCTTTGCGCGCACAAGCGCGCTCAGCAATTCCTTTTTCTGCCCGGCTTCAACGCGGGAAGCGATGCGGTTCACGGGCCCCTTGCTCAACAGAGCTTATGCCGCTCGAGGCGCAGGAAAGAGCCGAACGCCTGAAGCAGATCGAACTTCAACTTCCTAAAACCAAGCCTTGGCTAACTTCGATTCGCGGCGGCCGCGGCGCTACCCTTAATTAAAATCCGCGCCAGATACCACCCAGGGGCGAAGCTCAATAGTGCCGATACACCGGCGCAGCCTGCCTGGCCCTGCGTTTCAAACTCTGCGAAATGCAAACGACGCCTTATGCGCGTAAGCCATGATCGAACACTTCGGATCAAAGCGCGTGAAGGCCGGTGCTTTTCTCAGGTGATGCCCTTTCCTCAACGCGAGCCTTTGCCGTATCCAGTTAGATGAATTGGAATGAACTGCCCGGCGAATTTGCTCGTCTTGAGCGGCGAGCTTGCTCTACCCCGGTTAAGGGTGGCCCGCGTCAGCCGCCTGATAGGCAACTCTGATACTACAGCGAAGGGCCACGGCTGGCAAGTGGAAGGTGAGGAAGTGGGCACCGGGGTAACCGAAGAGCAACGGTGAAGAGGAGATTCCCGGATCGTGTGGCAGGAATTATGCCCGAAAACACGAAACGCCACTCCGTGGAGTGGCGTTTCCGAACTGCGTGACCGGTCTCCTCGACCGGTCACTGGCCCCCCTGAAATAAGCGGCCGGAGTTTTTGCCCCTGGCCTTCTGCAGGTTGTGCCGGCTGGCTTTTCCCGTTTCAGGGTCGCTCATTGGCGATTACTCTTGCCGGTCCTGCTCTTCTCAATGCTGGCTGGGATGAACCCGTTCAGCGGTACATCACTGGCGCTATTGATATTGCAATTGGGTTGCCGTTCATGATTTCTATTGTTGTCAATGAGTTGACCGCTTTAAGCATCCTTGGTTTTTCGCATTAACGGAGGGCTGGGGGCGAAAAACTCCAAAAAACCATAAGTTATGCCAAAACGGGTCGTCCGAAAGTCGTAGAGCACCTCGGAATGTAAAGGAATTACCGCTGGCAACGGGGGCAGAAATGGGTTCCGCGGCCGGCTAGCAGAATGCGGCGGATGGGAGTTCCGCAGCGACGGCAGGGTTCGCCGGTGCGAAGGTAGACGCAGTGTTCAAGCTGGAAGAATCCGCGAGCGCCGCCGGCATCGACGTAATCTGAAACCGACGAACCGCCCAGCTTTATAGCTTGTTGGAGGACGTTGCGGAGCGCCTGGCGTAGACGCTCGAGCTCGGCGCGGGTGAGTCGGCCAGCGGCGCGGCGGGGACGGATTGCCGCATGAAACAGGCTCTCGTCGGCGTAAATATTGCCCACTCCGGCCAGGAGGGTCTGGTTGAGCAGAGCTGCTTTGATGGCAAGTTTTCGGCCGCGGAAGAGGGCGGCGAATTCGTCTGCATCGATGGAAAGCGGCTCGGCTCCGGGCGCATGGAAGGCGCCGGTACTGCCCCGGTCGCGTAAGTCCAATTCACGGAATTCGAGGCGGCCGAAGCGGCGGGGATCGACGAAGCGGAGTTCGCGGCCGCTCAAGAGGCTGAGGCGAGCGTGGGTGTGCGCAGCAATCGGCTCATCGGGCGTGGTGACGAGCAGCCGGCCGGTCATTCCGAGGTGAACGATCCACTGTGCGTCTGGCTGCGCGTGGGCCTTTGTTTTGGACGGGGCGGCGGCGCGCCCTTCCCAGGGTTGCGCGGTTGCTGAGGGGTTTGGCGGCGCTGCCGGGCCCAGCTCGCAGACGATGTGCTTGCCGGTTCTATGAACCCCGAGAATGATGCGGCCGGCAAGGCCCTTTGCCTGGCTGGTGCGCGGAGTTTTGAAGGGCTGAGGATGCGAGCTGAACCAGGCGTCTACGATGCGGTCAAGACGCAGGCGCTGGTCGACTCCGCGAGCGATGGTTTCAACTTCAGGCAGTTCGGGCACCGGTTCATTCTATCGAATCGGGTTGGGCGTCGAGGCTGGGCGCAGGCGCTGGAATGATCGCGGCATCGCTCGACGAATTCCGTCGTCCCTACGGGACACCCGGATCTTTACTGGGGCGCTTTCCCCACGCTGAAGCGCGGGACTAACATCCTTTGCGCCAACGGCGCATTGCGGAGCATGCGGGGAGGGAATGAAGCCTATTTGTGCTGGCCGGGGTCGGTGATGCGGCTGGCTTCAAAGCTGACGATCTTCCACGCCCCCTGGGCATCGCGAACGTACACACGCGTATATCGAAAAGCGCCGGATAGATTACCGGTGGATGTGGTGGCCTGCACATCGGCAAGCGAAGTAACCACGGCTGTACCGCCGTAGATGCGGACCTTGCGGTCGGTGACGTCGAGTGTGGTGACGTGGAAGCTGCCGGTCCGGAGTCTGTCAAGGGATTCTTCCTTGGTCTCCAGGGTTCCGGTGGGGGTAATCGCCATGTAATCGTCGGCCAGCAGCGACCTCATGGTGTTGATATCGCTTTTGAGAATAGCCGTGCGCCAGGTGTCTTCAAGCTGGTCGATCTCGTGGCGGAGTTCATGCTTCTGCGCTCTGGGCAACCCGGCGAACAAGGGAGTAGCGCAGAGCGACAGCAGCAGCGCAGGCATGATCGATCGGGCCGCCCTGGATCGAGGTGCGGCATTCGAAGTGCGAATGAGATTACCGGGCATACGCAGAACGGATGGTAGCCCTGTTTTACCTTGCCGGTCAATATTGTTTGCGTGAAGAAGTACTGACACGCGGCCCGCCCTTCCCATCCCGGCACACGCAAGGCGTGTGAATTACCAAGATTGGACGGTGAAAACTGGCCCAGGTTTGTATGGAAGGCGGCGCCGGCCGGCGAATGTGAAAGCTTGGTTAAACGATGTCGATAAGATTCTGTATGTTACGTTCCCGCATTTTCTGGTAGAGACCAGCGACGGCGTACTTTTTAAAATGGGGCGATTCGCGGTGAGCTGCCAGGGCGTGTTCATCCCGGTACTGCTCGTAAATCATCACCGTGTCAGGGTCTTCCTGCAGTGGATGGGGCGTATAGCCAACGCAGCCCGGCTCCTTGCGGGTTTCGGCGGTGAGGACGCGCAGCAGTTCGGCGACCTCGGCGCGGTCTTCGGGGGCAAACTTGAACCAGACAAGCAAACTGACCATTGAATAGAGTCCTTTATACCGGCAAGACGGGGAACGAGTTTATCTCAACTATGCGTTTATGCGCTCGGCGGGCCTTCAGCATGGATTTGCACATGGATCTGATTGAGCGCGTGCGCGAAACCGGGAAGCAGCATCGTCTGTTCACGATCGGGCCCGGTTGAAACCATGCCGATTTTTGCGCCGCTCTCGCGCTCCTGAAAGCGCAAATACTCCTGCGCGGCCCGGGGCAGCTTGTCGAATTCCCTGATACCCTCAGTAGATTCGCGCCAGCCTTTGAGAGTTGTGTATTGCGGTTTGATCTGTTCGAGGCCGTCAACGTCGGCGGGGATCAGATCGGTAATTTTGCCGCCGATTTCATAGCCGATGCAGACGGGAATTTCATCGAGCTCGTCAAGAACGTCGAGCTTGGTGACGACCAGCCACTCGGCTCCGTTGACCTGGTTGGAATAGCGGAGCAGGGGAATGTCGAGCCAGCCGCAGCGGCGAGGACGGCCGGTAACGGCGCCGTACTCGTTTCCGCGCGCGCGCAGCACTTCGCCGATGGGCTCGTGGATTTCGGTGGGAAACGGCCCTTCGCCGACTCGCGTCACATAGGCCTTGGTAACGGAGATGACTGTGCCGATAGCGGTGGGACCCACGCCGGTACCGGTGGCCGCGCCTCCCGCCGTGGCCGAAGACGAGGTGACGAAGGGATAAGTGCCGTGATCGATGTCGAGCATGGTGCCTTGCGCGCCTTCAAACATCACGCTGCCGCCCTCGGCGAGAATCGTGTTGAGGATGCGGCCGGTGTCGGCAACAAATGGGCGCACCTGTTCGGCGGCGGCCGCGTACTCGTCGTACATTTTGGCGGGATCGAGGGGATCGGTGCCGAAAAGCGCGTGAGCGATAGCGTTCTTCTCAGCGCAGGCCGCATAGATGTGCGTCTTGAGCAGCGCGGGATGGAGCAAATCGACGATGCGCAGACCGCTGCGGGCCATCTTGTCTTCATAGGCGGGGCCGATGCCGCGGCTGGTGGTGCCGATTTTTTTGCGGCCGGGAGCGCTTTCGGCGGCGAGCTCGATCATGCGGTGGTAGGGCAGAATGACCTGGGCGCGATTGGAGACATAGAGGTTGCCGTCGACGGCAACGCCAACTTCGCGCAGGCGTCCGACTTCTTTGAGGAAAGCGATTGGATCGAGGACGACTCCATTTCCTATGACGCCCTTGCAGCCTGCGCGCAGCACGCCGCAGGGAATGAGCTGGAGCACAAAGCGCTGGTCGCCAATGATGACGGTGTGGCCGGCGTTATGGCCGCCCGCGTAACGGGCAACAGCATTGAAGCGCTCGCTGAGCACGTCGACTATCTTGCCCTTGCCCTCATCGCCCCACTGGGCGCCCAACACAACTGCTGTTTTCGCTCGCATCGTTTCCGCTTCCACAAAGATGAGCCCGGCACGGCGGTATTGTTCGCGGTGCGCGGGCCTTTGCGATGCGGCGTTGAAAATCCGCACCGTTGTTCACAACCTTTTCGATTTTAAACCCTGAGTGGATTTGGCGGGGCGGGGAGGGTTCGAGTCTCACGTGAGAATTTGGCGGAGGGTTTGGAAACCGGCGATACAAATTTTGGCAGTACGGAAGCCGGCACTACTCAGGCGGCGGATTGTTTTGACCGCGCTCCGCGCCAGTAGAGAAAAAGTCCCAGCAGTACAGAACCAACCGTGCCGCCGATTACGTCTACCTCGAAAACAAACTTGTCGGAGCCGCCCGGAGGTATGAATGAAAGCGCGATTCCGATGAGGACCACGACGAAGCCCAGGCTTCCACAGATCAAAACTCCGGGCACGCCGCCTGGAACCAGAACGGCATGGGTGTTCTCTCTGCGATCTTTGCGGCCAGAAAGTTTTATGACTGCGGCAAACATGTAGAGGAACGGGATGAAGTAGAGGATGATGGTGGCGTCGACTACCACCTGGTAGGCCGCGATGACGCTGCTGCTCTTAATCTGGCTCAAGAGCAGGATTGCGCAGGAGGCAGTGGCCTGCACCAGGATGGAAACCCATGGCGTCTTCCAGCGGGGATGGATTTTGCCGAAGGCGCTTGGCAGGTAGCGATCGATGCCCACCACGAAGGGCACACGGGCAATTCCGGCCACAGTTGAACCCACGCCGCCTGCGTTGCCAGCCGTAACCAGGACGGCTGCGAGAATTCCGATGAAGCCGACCCCGAGAATCATTGAGCCGCTGGACAGCGCGCCGAAGACGCCGCTTTGCGGATCGATTTTTTCAGCCGGCAACAGGGCGAGAATCGCAAAGGTTCCGGCAATGTACATAAGGGCGATGAGGGCGCCTGCTCCAAACACGGCGCGAGGCAAGGTGCGGCGCGGATCGCGCACCTCTTCGCTCATGGCGGAAACAAGTTCGAGGCCGGTGAAGGCAAAGGCGATCTGCGACCAGAAATTGACTGTGTCCCAGTTCCATGCGGGCAGCATGTTTTGAAGAGTGAAGTGCGTGGCAGAGCCATGGCGCATGACGATGAGGATGGCTACAACGACCAGCATCAGCAGCGGCAGATAGGTGCCAACGCCTCCGGCGTTCTGAAGCCACTTGCCGATGTTAAGGCCGATGATGTTGAGCACCACGGCGACCGCGAGCAAGGCCAGTGATCCCCAGATAAGGAAGGTACGACTATCAGCCAGCGCCACACCGCGCGCGCCCATTATGTATGCGCTCATTGATGCGCTGGCGAGCAGCAGGCCCGGAAAATAAAAGACGGTGTAGATCCAGTAGGTCCATCCGGCGACGAAGCCGTGAAATGGGCCGAAGGCTTCGCGAGCCCAGATGTAGAGGCCGCCTTCTTCAGGAAAGCGCGAGGAGAGCTCGTTGATCACCAGCGCGCCGGGGACGAAGAAGAAGACGGCGGCGAGCACCCAGAGGCTGATGGACGAGGTGCCGTTATGGCCGGCGGCGGCGATCCAGCGGGGACCGAGAACCGTGGCGATGTTGAAGAGCAGCACATCCCAGAAGCCCATGGCCTTGCGCAGTTGCGATTTTGTGCCGACGGCATCGGGCGCGGGAATGGTCATGCGGTCTCCTGGGACTCAGGGGTGAAGGTATCTGATTTGGAGATGATAGCCGATGCGGGCGTAGCGCCGATCTTGGGACTGGCTGTACGGAGGGTTTCCAAACCCTGGGCCGAGGTCGCCAACCCACCAATCCTCGCTTGTGGCGACTATTGTTGCGCGGCTGGTTCGCGGGTGGGGTCGAGCGATTCGAAGCCTTCAACTTTGGCAGTTTCAAGCAGCGCCGCAGAGGCTGAGACGAAGACGATGGCCGTTCCCTGAAACATATCGCGGGCGGTGAGGGCGGCTCCGAGTTGCAGGGCCTCAGGCCAGCGGAGGATGGAGCGATCGAGGAGCTGGCGCGCGGCCTCAAGGACGGCGGGGTTGAGCGGCTGCTGCACGGTGCGAGCCGATTCCTGGCGCAGGCTTTCGAGGGCTGCGGCCGCGTCTTCAGCGGCGATGGCGCCGGCGCGCTCGCGACGCCGAATAGCGGCGTAGACCTCCAGAGGAGTTGAGGCGGCGATGAGCTTGCGGTTATCTTCGAGCGGCTCCAAAAGGCGGATCAGGCTGTCGGTGCCGGGCTCCTGCACAAACAGCTTGAGGAACGCAGTGGCTTCAAGGAAGTAGAAGCTCACACTTCCTCCCGTTCCTCTTCGAGCACCGCGGCTACGCCGTCGCCTTGCACGGCTACGGGATGGAAGCGATGGGCCTCTTCAGGGATTCCGGCCTCAGAACGGTTGAGGCGGATGGTGGTGGTGGGGTAAGCGGGGGTCTTGGGATTGGCGATCTTGCTGGTCACCACCACACCGCGCTGGATGGCTTCAGCCAGAACCGTCTGCCGGGAGTCAGGGCTCTGATTCCAGCGGAAGGATTTGCGCGGCAGGAACGAGTCGCGGAACCACTTGAGGGCGATGAAAGCGTGGCCGCCGCGCTCAGCTTCGGCCAGGGCAGTACACAGCTCCTTGATCCGGTTGTCCATGTCGGCGGGCAGAATGGGCTCCTCAACCTCGCCATCATCCTCGGCAATGCGAGGCGTGGCTGCGCGGGGCGAGCGGCCGTTGTTCACTTCGCCATCGGTAATGCGCTCGAAGTAGATGCGCACCTCGTCGTCTTCAGGCGACCAGGTATCGGCCTGCGCGTTGCGGCGCTTGCTGCGGCCGTTCTCGCTGCACAGTTCCACAACCGCCTGGTACCCCGGGGGCGCAAGAAAACGCAATGCGCGGACCAGGCCGGGATCCTGCGAGTAAGCAAGTTCGTTGAGGGCTTCTTCAATAATTTCTTCCGCGGCGGGAATGGTGAGCTGCTCGGTGCCGTTCTGCGCGGTACGCATCGATTTCATATCTTTCTCCATTGCTTCACGCGGCCTCGCAGTTCCGGTCCTTACTCCGGCTGCGGGGCGGCCAGGCGCCGCGTTGGCACTTTGATGCGCGGGGGAGACAATGCCTTGATGCAATGCGCCTGTTGCCTTGAATCTCGATATCTGCTGGACAGTTCCGATAAAGTTTTCGCGGCGGTCTTTCGCCGCTTTAGTTAGGTCGACCCCTGGAATGCCGCTTGCGCGGAGACCATGAACACGGATCCGATTCGCTTCAGTTGTATTACGCAGAGTTTGGCCTGCGCAGGCTAAGTCAACTCATCTTTACTGCGTTTCTCCCAGTGTCCCAGGCGCCGGACCAAAACTGCGATGAAATGTTTAGCGGGGATTTACCAATCTGGGCCCAATGCAATGCAAAAGGAGAATTGTATTCGAAACAATCAGTCCTGCTTGACCAAACCGGCAGGCGGGGTAGTTGCGCAAGATTGAACTCAATGTAAGACGACGGAAAATATGGAATCGGCGTTCTGGTTCAACAGCCCGTAATTAGAATTTGACGCAGGCGAAGTTAAAATCAGGCTCAAAGGAGCCTTCTTGCTTTTCCTCCTCAACCCTGTAAGGCTTCGAGAGTATTGACGGTTTTCAAGGAGATGGCGCTCGTAACCTGAACTCGGAGCAGCCAGCGTACGGCGTTGATTACGCTTGTTGCACTCCGCGTTTCCTGAAACTGACATTCCCCGAAAAACGCCGTGGCCCTGGAAGTATATGGCGATAAGTTTACCCGAATATTGTATTTTGCGCTCAGGAAAGATAGGGAATCAATGAAAAAGTGGCAGGGGGCCTCCGCTTCCTTTCGCAACCCGACTTCGTACAATAGATACATGCGCAGTTGCTTGCGTCTTTTCTTCCCGCTGTTTTTGGTTTTGGCTTCTGCCGGATTGTGCGCCCAGGGCCAGAGCCCCGCATTCGATCTCTCTGGACCGAAGATAGATGTGCATATAAAGCGCGGAACGATTACATTGCCCATCTCCGAGGTCGGTAACCTTCTGCCGGGCGACCGCCTCTGGATTCATCCAGATTTTCCAGAAACCCAATCGAATCATTTTGTTCTGGTGGTTGCTTTTCTGAGGGGCGCCACCAACCAGCCGCCGCCGGATTGGTTTACCAGGGTAGAAACCTGGAGCGGCCAGGCGCGCGAGGAAGGTGTGTTTGTCAACGTGCCGGAAGGAGCCGAGCAGGCGCTTCTGTTTCTGGCGCCCGAAACCGGCGGCGACTTTAACACGCTGCGCAAGGCGGTAACCGACCGCCCCGGCGCTTTTGTGCGCGCGGCTCAGGATCTGCAGGCAGCCAGTTGGGAACGGATGCGGCTCGAAACCTACCTGCTGGATGTGAAGGCCAGCTCAGCTTCTGATCCGAAGACGCTGAAGACGCGGGCGGAGAATGCGGCGCGGAGCCTGGGGATAAAGATCAACCAGGACTGCTTCCTGCGCCCGGTCGATCAGCAGGCGACGTGCCTCTCGCAGAATTCCGAGGGCCTGGTGCTTGACGATGCCAACGCGCAGTCGCTTGTTGATCAGCTTACGAGCGGCTCGACCGGCGACCTGATGAACCAGCTCAGCTATTCGAACATTGGGGGCGGCGGCCTTTACAGCCCCTACGTGGGCGCTGTGGTGGATACGGCGCGCATCCTGGCGTCGCTGCACACCGCGCACTTCCAGTACATTCCGGCGCTGGCATTGCCCAGGACAGACACGCTGAACCTGCGGCTCAACGTGCCGCCGTCGTTCCGGAATCCGAAGTCGGTCGTAGTGGTTGGCCTTCCGCCGATCGGTGCGGCGCGTCCCGAGCCGCTGCATCCGGGCAACACTTCAGACAGTTTTTGCGTATCGAAGCCCGACCTGGTTTTGCCTGCCGAGGGCGGCCCACTGGTTTTTGCAACGGGGTTGGCGCACGATCTTGTGCTCCACGTGGGGTCGGCAGACGGTAAGGGTTCCCAAGAGGATATTCCTATAATGGCCGAGGCGGGCGTAGCCGGCCTGGTACCCAAGCAGAAGATGCCCGAGCTGCCCGCAGGCACTCTCACTGGCACGGTCACCGGCAAATGGGGATTCGACGACTGGGTGGGCCCGCAGTACACGCTTATCTCTCCCGAGCCGGGCAAGTGGGGACTCTCGCCTGCCGATGAATCGGCGCTGGTGGTGGGCCGTGACGACACGGTGCATCTTGAGGGCGGAAACACGCTGTGCGTGGACAAGGTTGAAGAGATAGTGGCAAACGGCCACAACCTGCCGTTGCCATGGAAGACGGCAAAAGCGGAGACATTGGAGGTTACGCTGCCGTTGAAGGATGCGGCGCCCGGCCAGGTGACCGTAGCCGTATACCAGTACGGACTTGCCAAGCCCGACACAATGAAGATGACGGCCTACGATGTGGCGGCGTCATTGGAAAAGCTGACGCTGAGCGCGGGAGACAAGGAAGCGGTGTTGAACGGCACGCGCCTCGACCAGGTTAAGACGGCGAAGCTGAACGGCGTCAATTTCACTCCCGCGGCGCTGACGCATGTGAACGACCTTGACCAGTTGACGATGAACGCAGACAGCGCGACTGTGGACCTGATTCCGGGCAAGGCCTACACCGCGCACGTGGAGCTGAAGGACGGCCGCGAATTGAAGACGCCGGTGAGGGTGAATCCGCCGCGTCCCGCCATCACCCTGCTCAGCAAGGGTGTGCAGAATCCAGTGAAAGGTCCGCCGATTCCGGTTCAGTTTGGCAGCGCCGACGATCTGCCGGTGGATGGAAAACTGGTGTTCTTTCTGCAGTCGAATTCGCCGGCGCATTTTGCGCGCGACGAAAAGGTCGAGGTGGCCGCCGGGGACTCGAGCTTTCATACCACGCTCGACGTGGCAGACGGCAGCCTGATGCTGGAGGATGCAAAGACCGCGGTGGGAACGGTGGAACCGCTGGAGCGATTCGGACCTTCGGCTTTTGGTCCGTTGCGGCTGCGCGCGGTTTCAGCCGATGGAGTTGCGGGCGACTGGCTTGAGCTGGGAACGCTGGTCCGATTGCCGGATTTCAAGGATCTGCGCTGCCCGCGGGCGGTCGCGAAACCTTGCGTACTGAGCGGCGACGATCTTTTTCTTGCCGATTCGTTTTCGTCGACGGCGGATTTTGGCAATGCGATCGATGTGCCGGCGCAATTTACCGGAACGCAGATCCCAGTGCCGCATGCGACAAACGGGATGCTGTACGTGAAGCTGCGTGACGATCCCAATACAGTTCAGACTCTTACTTTGCCGGTGATGCCGCTGGCGGGGCCGGCGAGCGCCAATGCGGCAGGACCGCATGCAACCGAGTCCACCACCGAACCCGCTGCGCCTGTGGCCACGCCCGTAAGCGCGCCAGCCACAACAGCACCGGCCCCCGAGCCGCAGACAAATACGCAGGGATCGTCGCAGCCTCAACCCCTGTCGGCCGGCGATGCCAAGCGTGCCGCAGCGGCCTCAACGCAAGCCACGCCACCCGCCGCGACCGACACAAGCAAACCCAATTAAAGCGAGCTGGATCGGCAGACCGGAACTACCGGTTAGTTGAAGTAAGCCTGGTTCTTCTCAGCGAACTCTGCTTTGTCTGCGGGAAGCTCGTCGATCGGATAGATGGCGTTCTGCTCGCAAACCGATGCGCAGTTGCCGCAATCGATGCACTCATCGGGATTGATAAAGACCTGCGAGACGGTGGCCGCAGCCTCGTCGCTCTGTGCGGGTGCAATGGCCGCAGTGGTGCATTCAGCTACGCAAACAAAGTCCTTGATGCAGGCATCGGTAACAACATAAGCCATGATGAAAACGCTCCTCGAATAAAAGGGAAGGCCGTCGAGCGGCGGCACTCCGCAATTACGAGGCTAGCTGCCACGAGCGTGGTGGGGCCGTGACACGAGTCACGGGCAAGCAGCGAATGCAAAAGTGGGAAAGCTGTGCGCGGCGAACCGGGAATGGCGCCGGATTTAACGCCGCCGCGCAACGACTCGCTACGGAATGTTGACCCTTATTCCGGCGCTGACGCCCAGCGTGGTCATGGAGCCGTAGGTGAAGCCGGGCCAGTACTGCCACTCGGCATCAGCCGCGCGAATGTGGATGCTGTGGTTGAGGCGGTAGTCGACACCGCCCCCAGCCGTAACTACCACGTAGCGTCCGGTGGCGTAGTTGTAGGGAAAGTTGAAATATCCCAATCCGATCAAACCCTTGGCGTAGGGCTGCAGACGGCCATAGTTCAAGCGGTAGCGGCCGCCGATTGAATAGATTGAGAAGTGCACATTGTCGGTCTGGCGAAACTGCACAATATGGGCCTCTCCCTCGACGCCCAAATGGCGCACGGTGTCGAAATCGGCAAAGCCGGTGAAGCCGACCATCTTGCGTTCGCCGTATTGGACGAACTCGCCGGAACCGGTGACTCCGACCGAGAGCCCGAAACCGCCGGATGTGGCCGCGGGAGGCACCTGGGCGTGGGCC
Source organism: uncultured Occallatibacter sp. (assembly GCA_964528915.1). Lineage (GTDB taxonomy): Bacteria > Acidobacteriota > Terriglobia > Terriglobales > Acidobacteriaceae > Telmatobacter. Next base: position 44,493 of record CAZGUD010000034.1, on the reverse strand, counting down.
GCGCCGGCCATTGCCAGCGCAATGAACACCGCTATGAAGGCCGCGACCCACCGGTAAAGGAGAACCGGTTGCCGATTCCGCCGCTTGTCGTGATTTGGCAAAATGATCATCTTTTCCTGTGCCTGATGCGTGCGATCGCGCTGCTATTTTGTGATGGTCAAAGTGAGCGTTGTGTAGTGGATTGTGTTGCTCTGCGTTCCGGTTCCGGTTATCTCAATGGTGTAAGTGCCGGGAGCAACCTTGGATGCGCCGAAGCTGTTGCAGCCGGTGGCCATGAGGGCGCCGAGCGAAAGCACCGCAACCAGCACCATGGTTAGCAGCGAAGCCGTGCGCCTGCGCAGCCGGAAGAAGGCAAAGCCGAACAGGAGGCTGAAGGGCAGGAATAGTCCAGCGAGTCTAAAGCCGCGGTCCCTGGTGGAATTGGTGGCCGACGGGCCGCCGCTGAGCGGCGAGTTGGTGTCGATAATGAGTTGCGAAGTAGCAGTTGCGTTGGCCGCGAGAGTAACAGAGGGATTCGCGAATGTGCATGTAACCCCTGCGGGAAGCGACGCGCAGCCGAGGGCTACGGTGTCAGTGAATCCGCCCACCGATGTAATGTTGACCACTACCGCGGCGTTTTCATCGGCAGTCAGGCTGAGGGTGCCGGGAGTGACGGCAAGGGTGAACTGGGCCGGCGCGCCGCTGATGGTCACGGGCGCGGATTGCGATGGAGAGTGGGCCGAGTCGCCGCTATATGACGCCACCACCTGGAACGTTCCCGTGGGCAGGTTGGGCGAAATGGTCGCCACGCCGCTGGAGTCAAGCGCGGACGAACCAATGGTTGTGCTGCCGGTGGTAAAGGTGATTGTGCCGGTAGGCGTGGGTCCTCCCTGGCCTACGACCACACCTACCAGCAGCAATTCCGGAGGTGTGCTGGTGGTAGCGGACGCAACCAGGTCAGTGGTGGTGGGAATGAGTCCGACGGTGAGGTTCACGGCCGGCGAGGTGCTGACTCCATTGTTCAGGTCGCCGCTATAGACCGCGGTGATGGAGTAAGTGCCGACAGCCAGCGATGAGTTGGTGTAGACGGCCGTGCCGTTGATCAAGTTTACGGTGCCCAGCGCCGTAGTGCCTGACATGAAGGTGACCGTGCCGGTGGGCGCTTCACCGTTGCCCGTAACCGTTGCGCTGAAGGTGATGGTGCTGTCGAGCGGGGCGGAAGTGGGCGTAACAGTAAGCGCGACGGCGGTAGCGGCGGTGTTGATGGTGAGCGTATAGGCGGCGGAAGCGCTGCCCCCAAGGTTGGAGTTACCAGCGTATGTGGCCACCACTTGATAGGTGCCCGCAGCAAGCGGCGGACTTATGGTTGCAATTCCGTTGGCAAGAGTCCCCGTGCCCAGAGTCGTGGTGCCCGAGGTAAAGGTGACCGTGCCGCTCAGCAGCGATGAGTTTGCTGTTGAAGTGACGGTCGCGGTAATCGGTTCCGGCACCTGCGCAATGCCCGGATTTGGATTCGCGTTTACCGATATGGATGTTGGCGCGCCGTTCACCACCTGGTTGTACACAGGCGAAGTTGACCCGGAGAAATTAGCGTCGCCTCCGTAGGTGACGGTGATGGGATGAGTCGCCACCGCCAGTGACGCGGTTTGGTATTGCGCGGTTGCCGGATTGCCGGTTAAGGTTCCAGTTCCAATCTGGATGCCGTTATCGAGGAAGTTGACCGTACCTGTGGGCGCCACTGTAGCGGTGGTGCCGGGAGTCACGGTTGCGGTGAATGTAACCTGCGTTCCATAGGTCGACGGATTAGGCGATCCGGTGACTGAGGTTACGGATGTTGTCCCCACGTCCTGGTTCAGCACCGCTGAGGTGCTGCCGAGCACGTAGATGGTGGCGTCGCCGCTGTACACCGCGGTGATGGGATTGTTACCCAGCGGCAAGGCCGCGGTCGCGAAGGTCACAACGCCGTTCGCAGGCAATGGCTGGGGGGTGCCCAGAACGGTGGTGCCGTTCATGAAGGTGACAGTATCGTCCGGCGTAACGCCTCCGCCGTTGGTTATGGTTACTGTGGCTGTGAACGTAACGTTCTGGCCAAGATTCGACGGATTCACACTCGAGGTGAGCGTGGTGCTCGTCACTTCATACACGATCTGCGTCAGAGGCGATGCGCCGTTGTCAATCGATGTGCTGGAGGTGTGTCCGTTGGTGTCGCTGCCGTACGCGGCAACGATGGTGTGGACACCGACCGGGAGCGAAGTTGTCGCGTAATTCGTGTTCCCTCCGCTGTCCAACGAAAGCCCGCTGGCCAGCGTTGTCTGGGCGCCGTTGAACGTGTCGGTAATTGTGACCGTGCCGTCGAGCGCGCCGGTGCCTGCGCCGGTACTTACATTCACCAGGAAGGTGACTTTCTGGCCGAAGTTTGATGGATTGGGATTTGACGTGATGGTGGTGGTAGTGGAATTGACCGGCGCGGCGTCACCAACAATCTCGATGTCGAGCGGCGAGTTGGGCGTCTGGGCAGTGACATCGATGTTGGTAACGAGGGGATCGGCTGAGATCGTTGGCGCAAATACCGCTCCCACAATGCAGGGGTCGCCGGCGCCAAGAGCAGTGTTGAGAATGCAGGTGGTGGTGCCGGCATCGACCTTTGCGTTGGTGGCAGGATTGATCGCGGTAAGATCGAGCGGCGAGTTGCCTATGTTCTCAATAGTGATGGGCTGCGGATTTGACAGAGAACCGACGCGAACGACTTTGGTGCTGGGCGGCGGCAGCAGATCGACAATCGAGAGATTGCTCTGCATCTCCTGCACCACCATCTCGAGAGTGTCGCCGATAAACAGGTTGCCCTGGGTATCGATGGCGAGGCCGACCGGCTCGTAAAAGCTAAGCCCCCCAAACGGCGGCGGTTTTGACGTTTGGTAAGTCTGATTCGTCGTATCGCTGACGATGGTCTCGATATCCAGGGTGCCCACGTTGACTTTCCTGATGGCGCTGTTCTGGGTATCTGCGATGTAGATATTCTGTGCCGGGTCAACTGCCACGCCGGAGGGAGCATAAAGGCTTGCGCTCTTTGCCTGGCCACCATCGCCCGTATATGAAGCCGTGCCGGTTCCGGCAAAGGTCGTGATTGTGCTCGAGGATGTGATTGCTCCGCTGGTCGCCGCCACCAAACGCACGCGGTTATTTGAGGAGTCGGGAATATACATGTTGCCCGCCGCGTCGAAGGCCACGGGATAGGGGAAGGCCAGGAGCGCGTCGGAGGCGCTGCAACCGTCACCTTCAGTGTCTGTCTGGGCTCCGCAGCCCACGCCGCCGCCGGCAAACGTGGTGATAACGCCGGACGGTGCAACCTGGCGAATGCGGTTGTTGGAAGTGTCGGCGATATAGAGATTTCCGAAGACGTCAAAGGAGGAGCCTTGCGGCGCGTCCAGTGTGGCCTGCGTAGCCGGGCAACCATCGCCCAGGCTGTCAGTCTTGGCGGCGCACAATCCGCTTGCACCCGATAGAGTGCCGGCAAAGACCGTGATGATGCCTGTTTCTGCGCTCACCTCGCGGATCAGGTCGTTGCCGGAATCGGCGATGTAGAGATTTCCCGCGCCATCAACGGTTACACCCTCTGGATTTGAGAGAGTTGACAACACAGCCGTGCAGCCGTCGCCGAACGTGTCGTTTTCGCCTGCGCATCCGCCGCCGCCGCCGGCGATGGTAATAATGATCCCTGCCGCCGTGCATTCAGCCTGCGTGCCTTTGATAATGCTGCTGGATACGCCGGCGCAGACCATTCTCACCCGGTTATGTGCGGCGTCTCCGATGTAGAGATTGCCGGCACCGTCAAAAGCCACGCCGGAAGGAAGATAAAGCTCGGCAGATGTGGCCGCCCCGCCGTCGCCGATCACGCCCAGGTTCTGGCCTACCTGGCCCGCGTAAGTGGATACGTAACCGGGGACAAATGCGGCGATCGGACCGAGCCCGGTGCCATAAATGTAGGCGGTGCCAATCACTGCGCTGCTTACGTCAAGCAGCACCACGGCTCCCACCCGCGTGCCCGGCGCCGCAGGGGTAAAAATCACGCCAACGTTGCAGCTTTTTGAGACTGCGAGGGTCTTGCCAGAGCACGTGGTGAACGCACTGTCGGTTGGGGCGGTATCGAGGGTAAAGTCAAGATTCGCCTGCCCCATTGTCAACACCTCGAAGGAGTTGACCGTGCCAGCGGCGGTAGCCGTCACCTGGACGGCCTGACCTGCTGAGGCAGTTCCCACCTTCTCACTGGGAAAACTAGCTTGCGCGCATACGCCGGCGGCGCTCAGGGCCAGGGCTGCCACAGTGGCAACACTTCGAACGGCGATTCTGCTCGTGGTTGAGAGTCCGGAATCGATTGTCTGAATGGATGGCACAAGGTTGGCAAACAGACCTTTTCTGCGGCTCATGAGGCTCTCCGTATCCGATAAAACGGCGATCAATAGTCTTCGGATCGACAGGCGCAGCGCGATCTTATTACGACCGACAAGCTGGGGAGCGCCGCCGATTCGTCTTGCAAGGCAACTCTAAGTCCCGATCAAAATATCCGGCGTAACTCTGCAAACGGTGACTAATGCTCGCATAAATTGGTAACTTAAGGCCACAGAAAATGGAGGAGGATGACTAGAAAGAAATAGTATTTGCGTTGATTCCTCATGGAAGAAAACCGCTCAACGGGCACGCCGGGGAGACGCGCAGGGCGGTTGCAGGAACGGGAAGGGGACGGTCAGGACGGAGGGTTCTGGGAGATGACGGGACAGCAAGTGACAATATGGGGAAGAATGGTGCGCCCGGAGAGATTCGAACTCCCGACCTAACGCTCCGGAGGCGTTCGCTCTATCCAGCTGAGCTACGGGCGCGCTCTATAAGAATAGCGCATTTGGTTTTTGGGCGGGAATTTGGCTGGACTTTGGCGGCGGATGGCTGATGGGCCACGCAGGAGGTCCTAACCTGGCGGCCAGGTCATGGAGCGTCCGCCGAGCAGGTGCAGATGCAGATGATCCACTGTCTGCCCGCCATCGTCACCCACATTGGTCACGATCCGATAGCCCCTGGAGAGCCCTTTGGCGCGCGCGATGCCGGCGGCCACAGCCACCAGGTGGCCAAGGAGTGCCTCATCCTGCTCGCCCGCATCGGCGACGGATACGATGTGCTCTTTGGGCGCCACCAGCACGTGAACCGGCGCCCTGGGGTTGATGTCGGCAAAGGCGTAGGCCAGGTCGTCCTGGTAGACGGGCGTCGACGGAATTTCTCCACTCACGATCTTGCAGAAAAGGCAGCTCATGGTGCGAACAGTATAGAGGAGAGGCGTGACTGTCGATGTTCGCGTGCTCAGCTTGAGTGGTCGAGCACGATCTTCCATCCGTCGGGCCCTTTGTGCCAGAGCAGCGAGAAGATGCCGTCGTCTTTGGTTGCGGCGCCCTTCTGGGTGCGATCGAGATGAAAATTGCCGGTCACCACGGCGTAATCCACAGCTCCGCACGAACCAGGAAGAAGACGCACCTCCAGATTCGAGAAGGTGAGCTTGCCCATCTGCGCGGCATTGGTGTAGTTGGCCTGGTAGCGCTGGAGGATCGGTTCGTATCCCTTGTGGACCGAAGTGCCGATAAAGGTCGTGTCGGGCGAGTTTGCGTAACTCAGCATGAACGCAGCCACGTCACCCTTGTTCCACGCAGCCGCCTGCGCTGTAATCGCGGCGCGAATGGCCGCCTCGTCGCCGCCGCCCTGGGCAAATCCGCCTGCCCCGGCACAAATAATCACCACGACCAGAAGAAATCTCCGCATCGTTTTCGCCTCCGCACTCAGCTTACAATGACGGCATGGCGTCCCCTTTCCGAGTTGTGCATACCGTTTGCTCGCATGACTGCCCCGACTCCTGCGCGGTGCTGGTGACGGTGGACGAGACGGGACGCGCCATCAAGGTTGCCGGGGACCCGTCGCAGCCGGTCACGCAGGGGTTTTTGTGCGGCAAAGTTGCCAAGTATCTTGACCGCGTGTATTCGCCTGACAGGATTGTTTACCCGCTCAAACGCAAGGCGGGAGTGGCCAAGGGCGCGCTGAGGAAAGGCTTCGAGCGTGAGGCCTTTAAGCGCGTGAGCTGGGATGAGGCACTGGATACAATCGCTTTGCGACTGAAGGCAACCAGCGATGAATATGGGCCGGAATCGATTCTGCCCTACAGCTACGCGGGGACGATCGGCGTGCTCGGATTTGGCTCCATGGACCGGCGATTCTTTCATCGCCTGGGAGCGAGCCGGCTGGACCGCACCATATGTTCCGAGGCCGGTGGTCAGGCGTGGAACCTGGTCTACGGCAAGAAATTCGGGACGCCGACCGAAGACTTCAGGCTGGCCAAACTCATCATCGCCTGGGCCTCGAATGTGCACGGAAACAACGTCCACCTGTGGCCGATGATCGAGGATGCGCGGCGCAATGGCGCGCGGCTGATCGTGATCGATCCCTACCGTACGCGCACCGCGGCGCTGGCCGACTGGCACATCGCCATCAGGCCCGGAACCGACGCGGCGCTGGCGCTGGGCATGATGCACGTGATTTTGCGTGAGGGACTTGAAGACCGCGCCTACATTAACGAATTCACGCACGGTTTTGAAAAGCTGGCCGAGCGCGTGGGCGAATACACTCCATGCCGCGTTGCCGGGTGGACCGGACTTACCGCGGCCGAAGTGGAGCAGCTTGCGCGCGAGTACGCGACCACGCGGCCCGCAGCCATTCGCATGAACTACGGCGTGCAGCGCTCTCAGAACGGGGGCACCGCCGCGCGCGCCATCGCCATGCTGCCCGCTTTGACCGGTGCGTGGAAGCATCGCGGCGGAGGCGGCGTGCTTTCGACTTCAGGCGCATTTGCGTGGAACAAGCAGCCGGTAGAGCGGACCGATCTGCAACTCGCTTCGCCCCTCGGCCGCCAGGCGCGCCTGGTGAATATGTGCGAGCTGGGCCACGCGCTGAATGAGCTGGGAAGAAAGAACGGGGAAAAAGGGAACGAGGGAGCAAGGGAACAGAGCGCGGGCCCGGCGGTTCATGCACTGTTTGTTTACAACTCAAATCCCGCCGCGGTTGCGCCCAATCAGAACGCGGTTCTGCGCGGCATGGCCCGCGAAGACCTGTTTACCGTGGTGCACGACTTGTTTTTTACCGACACTACGGACTACGCGGATTTCATTCTTCCGGCGACCACGTTTCTTGAACACACTGACATTCAGGGCGCATACGGCCACTATTTTGTGCAGCTCTCAAAGCAGGCCATCGAGCCCCTGGGCGAGGCGCGATCGAATGTGTGGCTATTCGGGCAACTGGCGCAACGCATGGGCTTCAGTGAGCCGTGCTTCCGCGACACGCCTGAAGAAATGATCCGGCAGGCGCTGGCAATTGGCGAGGACGGCCACTCAACCAACGCCGGCATGGAGCACATTACATTTGAGGATCTGGAACGCGAGGGCCACATTCCGCTGGCGTTTCACCGCGATCCCGAAGGTCAGCCATTCTTGCCGTACACGCGCGGGCCGTTCGCTACGCCGAGCGGCAAGATCGAGTTTTATTCTGAGACATTGGCCGCGGCGGGCCTTGACCCGTTACCCGGATTTACGCCGCCGGCCGAATCGCGCTGGGGTGAACTCGCCGGCGAGTATCCGCTCGAGCTGTTGCCGCGTAAGGCCGACAACTACATGAATTCAACTTTCGCGAATCTTGACGGCCATCGCAGGATGGAGGCAAAGACCAGCCAGCGCCTGGAGATTCATCCCGTGGATGCCGAGCGGCGCGCAATTCATGAAGGCGACGCGGTACAGGTGTTCAACGACCGCGGCTCGTTGCGGCTGACGGCGATGCTGAATCCTCAATTGCCGGCGGGCGTAGTTGCCGCGCGGCTCGACTGGGCCAAGCTGCATCCGGATGGCGCCAACGTGAATGCGCTCACCAGCGAGCGGCTTACCGACATCGGCGCGGGGGCTACGTTTTATTCCACGCTGGTTGAGGTAGCGAAGGCGTCGACGCAGACCGGCCGCCAGGGCTAAGCAGTCTGCGGGAAAACTCGACGAATGCCGCTGTTTTGAAAGGGCGCGGATTTATCCGTGCCAATAGGGTTCGCTAAACGAGTCGGGGTTTTAAAGGCTGCGGAAAAACTCTTCAAGTGGAGTGCAACAGTCGAAACCACCGCCAGGGCTAAACAGACTGCGGGAAAATTCGACGAATGCCGCTGTTTTGAAAGGGCGCGGATTTATCCGTGCCAATAAGATTCGTTAAATGAGTCGGGATTTTAACCCCTGAGGGATGGTTTTCAGGCGGCTCGCTGAACCTGATGTGTTTTTTCGCAGCCTGTTTAGCCCCTGAGGTTTTACGTCGATGGCTGATCGATTCCCATTTTCGCTTCGAGTCGCGACCGAAAACGACATTCCCGCGCTGCACGCGTTGATTGAAGCAAGTGTGCGCGGCTTGCAGGCGAACGACTACACGCAAGCACAGATTGAAGGCTCGTTGGGCACTGTGCTCGGCCTCGACACGCAACTGATTCGTGACCGCACATATTTTATTGCTGAAGCGCAGGCCGAAGCCGCAGGCGCGGCGTTGGCATTGGCCGGCTGCGGAGGATGGTCGAAGCGGAAGACGTTGTTTGGAGCGGACCGCGCGCCCGGCCGCGAGCCGGAATTGCTGCACCCCGCGACCGACGCGGCCAGGATACGCGCGATTTTTGTTCACCCGGCGTACGCGCGCCAGGGGCTCGGAAGCCTTATCCTGGCGCGCGTCGAGGCTGAAGCCATCTCTGCCGGTTTTCGCCGATTCGAGATGGGCTCGACACTCACAGGTGTCCCGCTCTATCGGCTTAGAGGCTATACAGAAAAAGAGCGCGTCGATGTGCCGCTAGCCAATGGCGAGTGTGTTTCTGTGGTGAAGATGGTGAAGAGCGCCGAATAGAGACTTGACGAATCTTGCGGCCGGTTGTTGCGCCGGCCGCTCGTCTTACTTCACCGGCTCGGCAACTACCTCGATCTCCACTTTGCCTGCGCCATTCGGAGAATCGAACGCGCCCAGCACCGTCCGCTTGCCTTCAACCAGGTTTGAATTTCCGTCGAACACGCTCTGGCGGAGCACCGGATCCTGGATGCCCACGTTCGATTTCTCGTCGGAAACACTCGAAAGCTCTACTTTGGCATGCAGGCGCAGCCCGTCGCCTGAACTGTCGAGCCAGGCTTGGATGCTTAAGCCAACGTCTTCATATTGCACCTGGGTGTTGGCCTTGGAGGTTTCATCATTAAAGCTTCCCGTAACAATGGGAATTTTGCTGCCCTGCTTCACTTCACTTTTTCCGCCAACTTGAACCACCATGGCGATGCGCTGTGAGTCTCCCGGTTTGCTTGAATCGCTCCCAGTCAGTGTGAAGGTGAGCCGATAGGTTTTGGCTGGGCGATCAATATCGGCGATGATGCGCTGTGCAAGTTGAAGATCGTCAGCCGTACCGCGAATTGTGACAACGCCAAAAGTGCGGGCCGAGTAGATCTTGGCGCGGGGTATCATATTTCGCAGCGTGGTGGTGATGTCGTTTTCAGCATCCTGGCTAGTGTTGACGAGGTAAAAGGTCTTGTACTCCTGCGCCTCAGAGGGCGCCGTGGATTTAGTTTCGGTGGACTGGTCCTGGGCAATGGCGCGCGGCGCGTATGCGATGAGCGTGGCCAGCAAACAGACAAGGATCATGCGTCTGCCCGCGGACTTGGCAGTGGATGTCATTAGTCGCCTCTCAAGAAAAGAAGAGTAGGAAGAATGCGCGCGTTCGAGTCCCGATTTTCAATTGCGCTCTTCCAACTACACAGACGCCGCGGGTTGTTGATCGCTCGAAAAATGTTTGGCGCCATCGGGAAGATCAAGCCATGTTCCCGAACGGATCTTCGAGCGACGGGCTCTGCGGCGTCATCAGTTCAGCGCCGTTTTCGGTAATCAGCAGATCGTCTTCAAGACGGATGCCGAACTCGCCGGGAATATAAATGCCGGGTTCATCGCTGAGCACCATGTGCGCAGCGAGCCTGGGGTGCTGGTCCCAGCCAAACATATTGTTGCGCGCGAAGTAGGGCCACTCGTGCATGTCGAGCCCGATGCCGTGACCGAGCCGGTGCGTGAAGTATTTGTAGCCGGGGCCGTAGCCCGCATCGACGATGATTTTGCGCGCGGCTGCGTCGACATCGGCGGTGGGCACGCCGGGACGCGCAGTTGCGACCGCGGCGGCCTGCGCGCGGTGCACAATGTCGAAGACCGATTTCATTTTGTCTGTCGCTTTGCCCAGGACGAAAGTGCGCGTGATGTCGGAGGTGTAACCTTCCACTTCGCATCCGTCGTCGAGCATGAGAATGGAGCCGTCGCGCAGCGTTTGCGGTTTGGGAGAACCGTGCGGCAGCGCAGTGAATTCGTCGACGTTCAAACTGGCGTCGCCTGCGAAACCCACGCGAGTGTAGGCCAGGCCGACAAGTTTCTCCACATCCACGGTTGTCATGCCCGGATGCAGCGACTGCGCTACCGCACGATATACGAGCAGCGTGGCGTGGCAGGCCAGCTTCATGCATTCGATCTCGTGCGGCTCTTTAATCATGCGGCAGCCGGCGGTGACTGGCGAGGCGCTGACAAAGCTGATTTGCGGATTGGCGTCGCGCAGACCGTCGCTGAATACGAAGGCCATGTTCTCATCGAGGCCTACAGTGCCGGTTGCGAGTCCGCGATCGCGCAGGCCCTTGCGGGCGAGTGCAAAGGGGCTTTCGTCTTCCTGCCACGTAAGCACGTCGGCGTCTTTGCCAAACGGGCCATTGACGAGCAGCTCGCGGGCGCGACCCTCTTCAAACGCAGGGCACACCAGGAATGCCTTGCCGCGCGCGGGAATCACAAGCGCCCACAGTCGCTCGCCGCCATAGAGATCCAGGTTGGCAAAATAGCGCGACGAGCGCGTGCTGTTGGCGAGGACGATGGCGTCTAGTTTTTTGGCGGCCATCAGCTCGTGAGCGCGCTCGATGCGGGCCAGCCGCTCCTGGTTGGTGAAAGGCTGCGATTGGCCGGCCAGGTTGGGCAGCGTGGCAATTGCGGATGGAAGCTGGGCCGCATCGTCGGCACTCGCACGTTGTGCACCGGCCAGCGCTGCCGTGGCTGCAACTGCGCCGCCGGCGCTGATGAAGTTGCGCCTTGAAATTCTTGTTTGTGGCAATCGGGTGCTCCGTGAACAGGGGAATAGTGTTGAGCCTATCAGTTTGCCGCGGCCCCTCAAAATGCGGAGGGAGCAGTGGCCTTCAGTCCCGGGCTCTTCGACGCATCGAGGGGGAGCCTCCAGGCATCGGCAGTTCGCCTATTTCCCAGCCGGAGTCAGTTCAATGTAGTCGAGCGCGGCGGGGTCGGCGCCGTCGGGCGTGCCTGTTACGCGCAGCACATCGCCGGGCTTGAGGTCGATGCCGCGCGCGGTGTAGCGCGTTGAGTTGTCGCCGTGGGGATTGCGCGAAGGAAATGCTCCATTCGCATCCCATGCAGTAACCTGTTTGCCGTTCACATCGAGCGCGAAGTGCGCCACACCGCCTTGCAGATCGAAATACTGCGCTGCGATATCGAAGCGGCCGGATTCGCCAGAGTAAGTCCACTCGGCGGAACAGGCCGCAGGGGTTAAAGCCCCGGGATTATTTGGCGAACTTTTCGGCACGACTGAAGTCGTGCCCTGACACGATACAGCCTTGCCGCCGGAGGCATCTTCCCACGGCTTCACGTCGATGACCGTGTAGCCGGTGAGGCGCGCGTCTTCAGCCTCCATGCGGCCGGGGAAATGACCGGCGCGTCCCTCGGCATCAGGAATTCCGCTTTCTTTGAAGAAGTACTGCACGATAGCGTCGCGCCACACAATGGCGTGACCAAGTTGATAATTAAGGCGCGCGAGTTCGTCGGCATAGAGTGCTGAATCGATCTTGCCTTCCAGCGACTTCCACTCGTCCACCATCTGGCGCACTTCATCAACACCCTCGTAATGGCTGTCGTAGACGTACTGAATCACCGTCTTACCTGTGTGCAATTTGTAAGTCCACGGAACGTGATGAAAGAAAAGCAGCAGGTAATCGGGCGTAGTTGATTCTGCCTCGTACAACTTCGCCACTTCAGGCGGGTACTGGCCAATGAAGCCGGTGCCCGTCGCAACTGTGCGGTCCATGCCGATGCCCTGCGCGTCGTCGCGATGCCACTGGCCCCAGCCGTTGCGCTCGCTGGCTTCGATGTTCGGTCCGTAATGGCTGCCGGTTATGTCGGTGAGCGTTTGCGTGCCGAGGAAGCCGGTGTAGTCGACATAGGTGGGCCACGAATGCAACAGAATTTTGTCGAGTGTGGCTACAACCTGTGGATCGGCGCCGATGGTTTGCCGCGTCCACTCTTCGGCAATCTGCCTGGCGGTAAGATTCGGATCCCACGCGAGGCGGCCGAAGGCATAGAGATTTGCCATGGCGAGAGGCGCGCCCAGCCAGCCATCGCGCCCAACATCGGCCACCCCTACCATTCCGCTCAGCTTGCGATCGAATGTCTCGCCTTCGACGATCTCTTTCACCGGTGTCGATTTGTCTTGCGCGTGAAGATCGAAATCGAGCACCCACTTCCAAAGCGGCGCGAGATAGACGAGGTGGCGCTGCTGGCCCAGATACTCCTGCGTGATCTGCAACTCCATTGCGGTGCTGGTTTTTTCAAGGCCGGCAAAGAGTGGGGAGACCGGCTCCTGCGCCTGAAAGTCGATGGGGCCATATTTGATTTGCACTATGACATTCGGCGCGAACTTGCCGTCGAGAGGATGAAAGATGTCGTATGCGGCGCGGGCGCGGTCGGCCTTCAGGTCGTTGTAGTCGAGATGATTGTTATAGACGAAGGCGCGATAGAGCACCACACCGCCGTGCGGAGCCAGCGCCTCGGCTAGCGTGTTTGCTGCGTCGGCTGGATTGCGACCGTAGCTCGCCGGGCCGGCCTGGCCTTCGGAATCGGCCTTGACCGTGAAGCCCGCAAGGTCGGGAATGAGTGCGTAAACTTCATCGGTCTTGGCTTTCCACCAGGCCTTTACATCGGGATCGAGAGGATCGAAGGTCTTGAGGCCGCCGATTTTTTGCGGACTGGCAATGTCGACACTGATGGCCAGGCGCACGCCCCACGGGCGCATGGCATCGGCAATTCGCTTCAGGCCTGCGAGCATCTCGGGCGTTAGAAATTGCGCGGCTCCGTTCACGTTATTTACGTTGCAGCCGTTGATGCCAATTGAGGCGAGCAGCCGCGCATACTGCTCGACGTCGGTGAGGTCGTCGCGGACTTTTCCGCCTTCGAAGAAAATCGACCGGCCCGCGTAGCCGCGCTCGACCGTGCCATTGGCGTTGTCCCACTCGTCAACCCAGCGGATGGGCATGGCGGGGGCTTCGCGCAAGGGATTCGGATAGGGCCGGCCCTCAAATGGATTGGTGTTTGCCCGCAGTCGGAGAAACGCAAATGTGCCGTAGAGAACACCGCGCTCGTCACCGCCGGCAATGATAAGCAACTTGTGTCCGCCGGAGTTAGTGAAAGTAATCCAGTAGCTCTCAGGCGTGAGATTTGAAGGAATGGGCACGTTTGGAAAATATTCGTGCACCTCCGCTGCCGTGCCGACAACGGTTTCGCCCTCAAATGTGTCGCTGGTACTTGCCGCGAGCGATACAGTTCCGCTGATACCAGTACTGGCGAGACTGCGCTTGAGTTCCCGTGCGGCCGATTGCTCAAGGGCGCTGTTGCCGAGTACCTTGATCTTCCGAGGAAAGGCGGGATACTCCGTATGGCCCGCATAACTCAGCCACGCTTTCGTTTCGTTCTGAGCGTGCGCCGAAGCGCCGGTCGGCAGCAGAGCAGCAACAACAACTGCTGTGGTCAGGATCTTTAGCCATCCCACAGTCAACGCGTTTCCCATCCCTGAATCTCCCGATAACGTTCTACCACTTCGCGTCGTGAATCTGAAGTTCCTCGAAGAATAAATGCAGGTCCTTCGACTCCGTCCGCAGCGGCGGACTGCGCTCAGGATGACATTCAAATATATGTGCTCAGGATGACATCTGAATTTATCGGGATGACAACTGTTTTATGCAGAGCGCTCGAACTCAACGTTGACGCGTCGCAGGCCGCGGACGGCGTTTGCGAGATATACAGCGTCAGCATTGCGCAGATCGTCTTCGTTGAGGATTCGCTCTTCAACATCGTTCCGCGATTCGAGCAGATAGCGGCGATAGACGCCAGCCAATAGGCCGCACTCGATCGATGGCGTAAGCAGCCTGCCATCTTTCTCAATAAACACATTGCTGATGGCGCCCTCGGTGAGCTCGCCGCGCAAGTTGAAGAAAAGCAAATCGTCAAATTCGTCGCCCTGGGCCTGTTCGTGAGCCCGCGCATATAATTCTCGAGCGGTAGTTTTGTGGAAGAGCATGGGGTCGGCAGGATCGGTGCGCTCACTGGCGATGCGCACGCGGCCCACGCGGCCCGGATCGAACTCAGCGAGCGCCTGGTGAGCTATCTCAAACTGGCCGTAACGATCGAGCAGCAGTCGCACGCGCTGTTTTGAACCGGCGGCAAACTGCTGCGAATAGTCGTCGAGAGCCTTGTGAACTTCATCGCGACTGGCGTTGATGCTGAAGTACTCTGCCGAATCCATCAACCGGTCGAGATGCAGTTCGATGAACGGATAGCTCTCCTCCCACAGCATGGTTTCAATCAACGAGAAGTCGCCTGCATTATGAGCCGCATTAACCCCCGTGGCGCGTGTCAGAAACTCAGCCTTCAGCAGGCACTCGCGATACTCGTCGGCTGCAACCGAGTCAATCACCACGCCGCTGCCGGTGCCCATGGTCCCTATGCTGCCCTTGAGTTCGAGCGTGCGGATCGCCACGTTAAACACGGTACGGCGGGGCGAAAAGAAGCCGATTGCGCCGGTGTAAACGCCGCGGGGATTGTCTTCAAGCTCGGCGATAAGCTGCATGGCACGCACTTTGGGCGCGCCGGTTACCGAGCCGCAGGGAAAGAGCGCGCGGAAGATTGCCTCGCTGGTCGCTTCGTCGCGCAGGCCGGCGGTCACGGTCGATGTCATCTGCCAGAGCGTTGGGTAGCGCTCGACTTCGAAGAGCTTTTCGGCGCGCACCGAGCCGAATTTTGCCACGCGGCCCAGGTCGTTGCGCATGAGGTCGACGATCATCACATTTTCGCTGCGGTTCTTGGGGTCGGCCTGGAGCCACGCGGCACTCTCGCGATCTTCGCGAGTGGTGCGTCCACGGCGCGCTGTGCCCTTCATGGGGCGCGTGGTAATGCAGCGATTCTGGTCAATGCTGAAAAACAGCTCCGGCGAGAAGCTCAGAATCTTGTGGTCGGGTTCGGCATGAACGAACGCGCCGTAGCGCGCCGGCTGCCGCGTGCGCAAACTCGCATAAAGCTTTGCCGCGCTGCCTTCGACATGCAGTCGCCATGGAGCGGTGAAGTTTAACTGGTACACGTCGCCGGCGCGAATACACTCGTGAATCGTTGCAATTCGCCCGGCATAGTCAGCTTCGCCGATTGCAAATTCGGCAGCGGCGTGGACGCATGCGTCTGCAGTTTGAACTATTCGTTTCGCATCCAGTCGATCGCGGAGCATCTGGAGTTTCGTGCGAATCTCAGCGGGCGGCTCGTCGATGAATTCTCCGGTCGCGCTGTCGATGCGGTAGCCGCGCTCGTAGATTCCGAACCATGCTTGCCCGCTCGCGTGTTCTTCAATATTTCGGGCAGCCGCGGCGGGCTCAAACCATGCGCCGCACTCGTAATTGAAGAAACCCGCCGCACAAAATCCAGCCCGCAATGCGTCTTCGACGGCCGCGAAGAGAGCCGCCAACTGTTCGGCGCTGCGCGCTGCGCACACACGCAAAGGAGCCGTGAACAACTGCGTCCACGGCTCCTCGTTCGAATCGTATTTTCCCGGCTCCGCGCCTTCGAGCAGCACCGTGGCCGGCGTTTGATCCACCAGCCTGTAAATCTCCGCGGGGAATGCGGATTTGCGCATCATCGAGCGTTGCCGCGCAGCCCTATTGCACCGTCAGCACCAGGGTAGTTGTGCTGGAGATTGAAGTGACGCCGTTGTTTGATTGCGCGGTGATGGTGATGTTGTAGGTGCCTGCCGGGGTGGCTGGCGGCTGGCCGGGCCCGTGGTTGTAATAACGGTAAAGCGGACTGCAGCCGGTCATGCCAAGGGACGTAACCACGCCCACCAGCGCCACCAGCGCCAGGCGGTTAAGCCATGCGCGGCGACGCCCGCCGAACGCCAATCCACTCAGGCCGAGCATGCCTGGCAGCAGCAGCGCCCATGCAATGGGTCGAATATTTGCGCCGGGCCGCACATTCATGCCGGTGCCATTCGATCCGCCTTGCGCCTGGGTTTCAAGCAGCATGGAGCTGGTTGGCGGGCAACTTGAGGCCGGCGAACCTGATGTGCAGCTTGCCGGGGTGGTGGCCAGTATCTCAACGCTTTCGGGTGTGAATGTGCACGTTGACTCGTTGGGAAGGCCGGCGCATGAGAGGGTGACGAACATTGGCGCGGTGAGCAAGGAGTTGTTCTCAGGCGTCACCGTGATCAGCGAAGTTCCCGTAGCGCCGGGGGTGAGCGTCATAGGAAATGTTGTGGGCGAAACTGGCGCAATGCTCACGTCGAAGCCGGGCTGACCGCTCGAGGTTCCCGAGGCTTCAGCCACGGGTGAAGTTGACCCCTGGTGGGTTGCGTCGCCTAGGTAGACGGCGCGCAGCTGGTGATCGCCGCCCGGAAGAGTGACTGTGCTGCGGGCCTGGCCTGAGGCATCGAGCGCGGCTTCAGCCCTGGTCAGGGTTCCATCTTCAATGGCCACAACGCCAGTTGCGGGCTGGCCGTCGGCCCCGGTCACATTGACCTGGATAGCGGCCTGGGTGCGGCCGTTCTGGTCGCTGGTGGCTACGTTCAGCGTGGTAAAAGTGCCAATCGCCTGCGTAGACGCGGCTGCCGGCAGCGCGGCAAGCGCCAAGCCCAGCCAAGCAACCCATTGAAGCCGCAGAATGCGGCTGCCTATATTTCTCACGTGCTCCTGCTCCAAAAGCGGTTCTCTTTCGCCCATTCGGCGTGGCATTGAACGAAGTTTCATTGTATCCGGCCAACCCTTGAAGCGGCCACCCATTCGGGCAGGACGGCCGATCCGGCTGGAGGGCTCGTTGATTTGCCGGCTCCCAGCGCTGCGACCCGCAAATTAATTAGCAGGCTCTAGATAGACGCTGCAGGCGAGGTTCCGTAAGTCCCGGGGCAGGTTACCGGCCAGCCAGTCTTTCCCGCCCTGCTGCTTTAGCAAAAATGCTATGCTTTTGCCCATCGAAGCTACTTTGTTTCCAACGACGGCCGCAGCAAGGGGCTAGTAGTTACTACCAGATCTGCAATGAGCATGCACCAATACCCGCCAATACGCCTCTCCTGCCGGCCCCGGCCGCAGGCTCCGCGCCTGCCCCATCACTTGCGGCAAAGCCGATGTGCGCTTCAGGCCGGCTTCATCGTTGCCTGTGCGCTCTTGCTTGGTGGCGCGGTGGCTGCAAAGAGCCAAGCCCCCGCTCCAGCCGCAGGACAGACGCCCAAGAAAGTCGTTTATCCCGCGACGATCGTGGTTTCCTGCGACTTGCCTTGCAGGTGGTCGCTCAACGGCAAGTCCCATGGCTCCATCGACGAAGGCAAAACGGCAACCGCCGGGGTTCCGCTGGGCGAGTACCAGGTTGAAGGCGAAACTCTTGACGGCCTCGATCAGGTCGAAAAACAGCTCAACATCACGGAGAAGGGCGAGAACACGGTCCATTTTGAACTGGAGAATCTGCGTGACACGCGCGTGAACCTTGAACAGCAAGCCAACGCGGCACGGCCTGCCGAGCAGGCTTACGAAGAGGGAGAGATGCTGGCTGCACAGCAGCAGTTCGATAAAGCACGCCCGCTGCTGGAACAGGCTTGCAACGCCGGAAGCGCGAACGGATGCGCCAGCTTGGGATATATGTACGAAGCACCCCAGGGAATAGCGCAGGACTATAACAAGGCCGCCGTTTTCTATGGAAAGGCGTGTGCCCTGGGTGTGGTTGCAAGCTGCACCAGCCTGGGTATTCTTTACGAGTACGGGCATGGTGTTACCCAGGATTACAAGCAGGCAGGCGCCAATTACCAGAAAGGCTGCGACGGAGGGTACGCCAGCGGCTGCAGCTACCTGGGCGACCTATATCTGAGGGGCCACGGCGTGGCCAAAGACCCGGCCCATGGACGGCAGCTTTTGCAGAAGGGTTGCGACCTCGGGGATCAATGGGGCTGCGATGAACTGAAGAAGCCCTGAGCCTGAGCTTGTCAGCGCGGGTTCGCTCCACGCCATAACGTCCGTCTCTAGTTCCCTGGTTCCCTCG
Source organism: uncultured Occallatibacter sp. (assembly GCA_964528915.1). Lineage (GTDB taxonomy): Bacteria > Acidobacteriota > Terriglobia > Terriglobales > Acidobacteriaceae > Telmatobacter. Next base: position 26,076 of record CAZGUD010000034.1, on the reverse strand, counting down.
TTCCCTGGTTCTCTCGTTCCCTCGTTCCCTGGTTCCCTCGTTCCCCGCCCCTCAAGCGCTATCCTTGTCTGTTTGAGGTATCGAGCCATGGCTTCGACAGATTCCGTAACAACACGCCCGCAACTTGCCCACCTTACCGCTGCACTCGACGAACTGCGCGCCAAGGGCACGCACTTTAACCTGCGCGTGCTTGACGACCAGCAGGCGCCGGTTTGCCACTACGACGGCAAAGAGGTGATCAACCTGGCCAGCAACAATTACCTTGGCCTGGCCAACCACCCCAAGCTGATAGAGGCGGCAATCAAGGCCACGCGCGAGTTGGGCGTGGGTTCGGGCGCGGTGCGCACCATCGCCGGCACCATGCGCATCCACATGGAGCTCGAGGAGAAGATTGCCCGCTTCAAGAATGTTGAAGCCTGCGTGGTCTTCCAGAGCGGCTTTGCGGCCAATGCCGGCACGGTCAGCGCCATCCTGGGCAAAGAAGACTTTATCCTCTCTGACGAGTTGAACCACGCCAGCATCATCGACGGCGCGCGGCTGTCACGAGCGACCATCAAGGTCTTCCGCCACAAAGATGCGGCGCATTGCGAGCAGCTGTTGCAGGAGCTGGCCGACAAGCCGGGCCATAAGCTGGTGATCACCGACGGCGTCTTCAGCATGGATGGGGACATTGGGCCGGTAGACAAGCTGGCCCCGCTGGCTGAAAAATACGGCGCCATCATGATGGTCGACGATGCGCATGCCTCGGGCGTGCTGGGGCGCAACGGGCGCGGCTCGGTGGACCATTTTGGCATGCACGGCAAGGTGGACGTGCAGGTGGGCACGCTCTCAAAGGCTATCGGCGCGCTGGGCGGCTACGTCTGCGGAACGAAGGACCTGATCGACTATCTCTACCATCGGGCGCGGCCATTTCTGTTTTCTACTTCGCATCCGCCGAGCGTGGCAGCAACATGCATTGCTGCATTCGACATGCTTGAGGCGGAGCCGGAACGCATTCAACGCTTGTGGGACAACACGCACTACTTTCAGCGCGAGCTGGCGGGCGCCGGGTTCAACATTGGCGGAGTCACAACGCCTGCAACGCAGACGCCGATCACGCCGATTATTGTGGGTGAGGGCCGCGCGGCAATGGATTTCAGCCGGGCATTATTCGATGAAGGCGTTATGGGATCCGGCATCGCATTTCCCACTGTGCCCGAAGGCAAAGCACGCATCCGCGCCATCGTGACCAGCGAACACACCAAGGCTCAGCTCGACCAGGCGCTGGAGACGATTGAGCATGTGGCCCGACGGATGGGCCTGCTCGGCTAGTTTTACATCCGCCAGAATTGCAGTTAATTTCCTCGTTCTGCGCTACATTCAAATCGAGGAAGATTTGCAGGCGAAAGGCCCGGCTTTCAAAGCGCCGCGGGAAGCATTCTTAACTCCTTTCCTTAGAGGATTTTGAGGTTTAAATCCTTTGCTGTGAAGCTTCTACAGACAAATCGCGCACGTTTATCCAGCCAACAGGAACAAAACAAGATACTTAGCTAGAAATAGGGGGAGGGGGGGTACCCCTCGGGTGGTCCGTGCGGCACCATCCCTGGGAGGTCAAAAGCGCGGACTAGCTTTGGCTGGGAATAGAATTCAGATTGCAATCAATCGACATTATGGGAACCGACATTAAATTCGATATAGCGCGTACCGCTGTTCTGGCAATGGATTGCCAGGCGGGCATCGTCTCAATGTATACGGGGCCGCAGGAAGAATTCGTTGCCCGCGCTCAAAGTGTGCTTGCGGCCGCGCGCAAGTCCGGCATGACGGTGATCCACGTCCAGGTCGGTTTTCGTCCCGGATTGCCCGAGGTGGGCAGCCGCAACAAGCTTTTCGCTGCCGTCAAGGCCAACCCGCAGCATCAGCAGCTTTTTATGGGACCCGCCAGCGTAATTCATCCCGCGCTGGGGCCTGAACCCAAAGACATTGTTGTGACCAAGCACCGCGTGAGCGCTTTCTCCGGTTCTGACCTGGAGATGCTGCTGCGCGCCCAGGAGATCGAAACGCTCGTGATGTTCGGCATCGCTACCAGCGGCGTAGTGCTGTCGACTCTGACTGAGGCCTTCGACCTGGATTTTAGAATCGTGGTGATTGGCGATTGTTGCGCCGACCGCGATGCGGAACTCCATACTGCGTTGCTCAAGCTCTTTGCGAACCGCGGCGACGTTTTAACGGCGGCTGAATTTGTGAGCGCCATCGAGAACGCTCAAGCCGCTTCCCGAAACCCATGAGAGAACAATGATCGCTCATCTACGCGGCAAGCTCATCTTCAAGCAGCCCGGCCAGGCCATCGTAGAGGCCGCGGGCGTTGGGTACGACGTCACCATTTCCGTGCCCACCTTTACCGCGCTGCCCTCGCTGGGCGCTGAGGCGTCGCTGCACATCTACACGCAGGTGAGCCAGGACCAGATCGCGCTCTTCGGCTTTTTGGAGATTCAAGAGAAGCACCTGTTTGAGCGACTGATTACGGTAAGCGGAGTGGGACCGAAGCTGGCTATCAAGATGCTGAGCGGGCTGTCGGTCGAACGCACCGTGCAGGCCATTCGCGGACAGGATCATGCGCAGCTCACGCGCATTCCCGGCGTGGGCAAAAAACTGGCCGAACGATTGGTAGTGGAGCTAAAAGACAAGCTGGACGATTTTGCCGTTGCGCCGACGCAGGCAAAGGCGCAGGGTGCGGCCGTGGACGACGTGCTCTCAGCGCTGACCAATCTCGGCTACCAGCGCGTGGCGGCGGAGAAGGCGATTGAGCAGGCGATTGCCAAAGACGCTGCGCTGGCTGGGGATTTCGATGGGCTGTTCAGAGGAGCGCTGAAAGTGATTCGGTAAGGGAGCAGCTTCTAGCCACTAGCTTGGTCGGGGTGCTTCATTCGGTTTCTCAACTTGACACAAGTGCGGCATTGCCGCACAATAACCGTCTACCTTTATGGGAAGAATGAGCAGGGAAACCTAACGCCGGCGGAAAAGAAACTAGCGGCTTCTCTAGCTGCGTCGATGAAGGCCGAAGCAAAGGCCAGAAGGGTGAGGCGATGAAGCGCAAAAGCGTTGGCCCTGAGCTGATTGAATCCATGGAAGAAGCGCTGGCCATTGTTCAAGGCAAGGCCAAGCCCTCTCGCGTCACCACGTTTAAGTCTTCCATAGCTTTGGAGATTCGCCAAATTCGTCTCGCCACCGGGTTGAGCCGCGCCGAGTTCGCGCGCCGATATGCGCTCGACGCCCGCGCTTTGCAGGATTGGGAGCAAGGCCGCCGCCGCCCCGACCGCGCCGCGCGTGCTTACCTTACTGTGATTGCACACAGACCGAAGGCGGTTGAGGAAGCGCTCGCAAGTTGAAAGCAATGTTGTTCCGCAGTGCGCCGAAAGTCATACGGCAGACGAGCTCAACCAGCTTATTCTCGTAACCACGGTTTGAAACTGGCTGCGGGGACCTCGCTACACACAATTGACACTCCAGACACCGACCCTCCGCATTTTGGCTTCTCAGTCGTTAGAGGATAGGTGAAGCGTACCGTTTGGTTGTTTAGCCATTCCACGTTCGGCTCGGCAGGCCCAACGAAGACTTCGGGAGCAAAGAAGCCCCTCGAGCGCCGCACTGAAATCCGGATGAGACGCGTAGGCAGTAAGTCGCCTTCAGGCTCAACGATTTCAGCGATGAACCGGCCGTCAGGCGATTCAACCGTAAAGACAGGCGCGGGCATTCGGGCGCCTCTCTTCTGCATCCACGTCAGATAAGTAAAACCGGCAAGGAGAATCACGAGCGCTCCGCCAATTCGCAACAACCTCCCCCGCCAACCCACACGCGTTCTCCCGCGCCAGAACAAGAAGACTCCCACTGCGACGATCAATAGAATGGCGACGGCGATCGCAATTTCGCGAGCTGTCATATCGCGTCCCCCAAGATGAAGCTATCCTGTTCGACGGCGAGAACCTACGCTAGTTTGCTAATCTTTTCCCGTATGGCTCGCCCCGTCAAAACTGCACCATCCGCCGCCCTCCCCTACTTTCGCCCTGAGGGGCTCACCTTTTTGCGCAACCTTGCCCGGCACAACGACCGCGAGTGGTTCCAGCCGCGCAAGGCGCAGTTTGAGGCTGAGCTTAAAGAGCCGATGCTGGCCGTCGTCCGCAAGATTACTGACGCCATGGTCGACTTTGCTCCGGCGTTTATTCGGCCTGCGGAGAAAAGCGTATTCCGCATTTATCGCGATACGCGCTTCAGCAGCGACAAGCGTCCTTACAAAACGCACGTGGCGGCGTGGTGGTTGCACACAGGGCTCGAGAAGACTTCTGGCGCAGGCTATTACTTTTCAGTTAGCCCTAAAGAAGTGGTGATTGCGGCCGGCAGCTACATGCCTGACAAGGATCAGCTTTCGCAGATTCGCCACTGGCTGCTCGATCATCACGAGGAATTTCGCAAGCTGCTCAAAAGCCCGAAGGTCAAAAAGACATTCAACGAGTTTGAGGGGAACGCGCTCACGCGGCCGCCCAAAGGGTTTCCATGCGAGCATGCGGGCATGGATTTGATTCGCTGCCGGCAATGGGGTCTGGCGGCTACGCTGCCCTCTGAGACTGCGCTGAAGACCGATCTGGCGGCCATCATCGTTCGGCATTTCAAGATTGCCGCGCCGGTCGTGGACGCGCTGAACACGCCGATTGCGGCGGCGCAGGCGCCGAAGAAAAAGGTGCTCTTCGGGTTGGGGTGATGCGGCGCGGGGGTGTCCACATTTCCCACGAGAGCCGAGTGTAGGTTCGTCTGGTGCCGCTGAGGGCCGGGAGGCCCTCAGTACAGCCGGTCAGGAGACCGGCGGTACAACGGTAAGAGGACCGGGAACTCCACGTGCGAAACTCCGCGTCAAATCAGGGTTTTTGCCGTCCTGCAACGGCGAAACTGGCCAAAAATGGGCAAAACCCGAGAAAAATCGGCATTAACCCCATAAATACCTGTGGAAATCAGGGTTTTTGCTTGACTTTGCTTGGTCCCAAGCCGCATTGTAACCATCGGCAGGGTTCTCAAAGGACCGCATGAATACAGGGTTTTCGTGATCCGGCGTTCCCCATTCGCACTCCCTTGCATGTGGTGATAGCCCGTCAACCAAGGCCGCCCCGAGGGCTGGCCGAGAAGGAGAAACAATACATGGCAACTGGAATGACCAAGACCGCCCTTACCCGGCACATGGCAGAGAAGCTCGAATTGACCAACAAGCAATCGGCGGCCTTCCTCGACATGCTGGCCGAAACCGCCATCAAGGAAACCAAGAAGAACGGCGTGTTCGTAATTCCCGGCATCGGACGCCTGGTGAAGGCAGAGCGCAAAGCCCGCATGGGACGCAACCCGCAGACCGGCGCGGCCATCAAAATCAAGGCGAAGACTGTTGTGAAGTTTCGTGTGGCCAAGTCGGCCAAGGACACGATTGCGCCCCCGAAGAAGTAAATCGGGTTGGCTGCGCAAGAGGAGAGGCCGCGGCCTCTCCTCTTTGCTTTTGGGGAAACAGAATGAACCGCGCGCGCGACGGCATTCATCAATTGAGTTATGTCTTCCTCCCCGACTTCTTCTCTGACCGGTTCCACGACATTAGCCCACCCGGGCCTTCCTGTGGCGCGCGGATCTTCAATCCAGTTGCTGTTGCGGCTTGAAGGGCTGGGAGTGGTAGCAGCCACTGCCTTGCTGTATGCGCGGACCGGTGTGAGCTGGTGGCTTTTTGCGGCGCTCTGGCTTGTGCCCGATCTCTCCATGCTGGGCTATCTTGCCGGCCCCTGCCGCGGTGCGCGCATTTACAACGCGGCGCATACGTATGTGGGACCGGTCGCATTGGGCATGTGCGCGTATTTGCTGCACGCAAACTTAGTGGCGCTGGCGATTGCAGTCACCTGGGCCAATCACATTGGAGTGGATCGATTGCTGGGCTACGGCCTCAAGTACGGCAATGGGTTTGGTTTCACCCACCTTGGACGCGTTGGCAAAGAGCGCGGGTGACGACTCAGGCAAACTGTGATTCTTTGGCCTTTCGAGCGCCAAAGAAGATGGCCCGCATAATAAGCCAAATTCCAAGGGCGATGAGTGCGGCCCTCAGCGACGACATATGGAACCACTGCGTCGCGACGACGAAGAACGCCACGGATGCAAGCGTGGGAATGAAGGCCTTCATGAGTCCGCGGGCTACGAGCGAAACAATGAAGCTCCAGAAAATTCCTTCGAGCATCAACTCGTGATCGTAGCGCCAGGCCAGCCCGGCCATAGTGATAAAGACGCCGATGGGAAAGAGCTCCGTGAGGATGGCGGTGAGCCAGTGTGGCTTATTGCCGGCCGCAGGCAGGTTGCCGCGCAGGCGCGGGAAGTATCGCGGAACCTTATGCAGGTATTCGTGATAAGGCGCACCCAGCGTTGCGGCCAGGAATGCTTCTTCGCCAAGCGTAAGGCGAAAGTAGAACGCCGAGAGCAGAACCATTGCGACGAGCGCTCCCGTGGGCGGCATCACAAGCGCAGTAGCAGCCAAGGTGAACCACGCGCCAACGTAGAGCGGGTTGCGCGCAAATCGGAAGGGCCCATCGGCCATCACCCATCCGCCCTGCATCCTGGAGCCCTGAACGGTTGCGTATCCGAGGTAGGCCGCGCCCCACACGCGCAGAAATGCGCCGATAAGGCCGAACAATCCACCCAGTGCAATCACCACTGGCGTGGCGTAGGTAAAGCGCAGTACGCCTGCGCGGCCGGCTTCGAGCGCCAGCCATTCAAGCAGGGAGATTCGCTTGCCCAGATCTGCCTCACCGATCCACGGCGCCCAGAAGCCGAGGAAGACGAACGCAGCAATGATCAGCATTCGCAGACGAAATTCGAGTTCGCTTGCCCGCATTAACTTTCTCCGCTGGCCGGAGTTTACCATCATGCGAGCGCAGAACAAGTGAAGCGGGGCGGGCCGATGTTGAATGCGATCATATCTAGTTAATCGGCGCGCAGAGCTTCCATGGGATCGACGGCGGCGGCGCGCCGGGCGGGAACCCATGCGGCCAGCAGCGCCACCATCATGATGAGCGCAGGTACAGCGCAGTATGTGATGGGATCGATCGCGGTTACTTCGAAGAGGAAGCCGCGCATGACGCGGCCGAGCACAGCCGCGCCAAGCAGGCCGGCGGCGCATCCCGCGCCGGAAAGGAAAAGACTCTGCCGCACCACGGCGAACACGATTTGCCAGCGCTGCGCGCCCAGCGCCAGTCGCAGGCCGATCTCGCGCGTGCGCCAGCTTACGATGTAGGCAATAAGGCTATAGACACCCACTGCGCCAATGATTACGGCGAGTGCGCCAAAACCGACCAGCAACACCGCCAACGCGCGCGGAGCGGCAACTGAAGTGGCCACAACCTGGTCGAGCGTCTGCACGCGAGTTACGGGAACCAGCGCGTCGATACTGGCTACCGCACTGCGCAAATCCGCGGCAGTTTCTGCGGTTGTGGCGTGGGTGCGCAGCATGGCGTACATTACCGGATGTTGCCGCGTGGTTGTCATGGGCAAATAGGCTTCGTCGCCGAAGCCGCCTGCGAGGCTGCCCTCGCGCGCATTGTGCACCACGCCAACAATTATCGAGGCCTTGGTCATGTCCCATACCGTGGGCATAGGCTCATCGCTTACGTCCATCAGCCTCTTCCCGATAGCGCTCTGGTTGGGCCAGAGGTGTGAGGCCATTTGTTCGTTAATCACGACTGCGTGACTCGCCCCCGAAGCATCCTGCTGGTCGAGCAGCCGGCCCTGCAGCAGCCGCAGACCCAGGACGTTGAAATATCCGGGAGAAACGGTGCGGCCCGCGGCCATCAACGCCCCCTGCCGGGCATCGCGGATATGGTCCTGAGCGTCGTAGACATAGTTGTCGTTGAGACCGCTCAGTGGCAGCGAATCGGTGAGCGCCACGCTTTGCACTCCGGGGATGGCCTGCGCGCGATCAAGCAGAGAGTCGAAGAACCCCTTGCAACGGCCCTGGCCACCGCAGTCGGCCGCGTCGAGTGCTACTTCGGCGGTGACGGTTTGATCGGTGCGGAAGCCGGGATCGACGCGGGAGAGCTTGTAAAGGCTGTGCAGGATGAGACCTGCAGCGGTGATGACCATGACGGAGAGCCCAATCTGGGCCATCACCAGGGCCATCGACAATCCAAATCGCGCGCCGGCGGCGCTCAGGGTCCGGCTACCCATGCGTAGTGTAGCCAGCAAATTGAAAGAGGCCATTTTGATGGCTGGAATGAGGCCGAAGAGCAATCCGGCGAGCACCGATACGCCGAGGGTGAAGATAATGTCGGTGGCGTGGAGAGAGATGTTGTGGATGCGCGGAGTATCGGCGGGGAGGAATCCAACAAAGATACGCAGGCTGGCAAAGGCGGCTGCAAGGCCGACGATTCCGGAGGTTAGGCCGAGGACGACACTCTCAGCCAGGATTTGCTGCATGAGACGAACGCCGGAAGCTCCCAGGGCGCCGCGGATAGCGATTTCGCGTTCGCGCGCCGTGGCTCGAGCGAGCATGAGGTTGGCCACGTTGGCGCATGCGATGAGCAGAATGAGGCCGACCGCCCCGAAGAGCAGAAGCAAGCGAGGTCGCATGGAACTGGTTTCAAATTGGAGTAAGGGGACTACCGTCACGTTGGCCGCCCAACTGTCAGGCATTCGCCAGGGAAACAGGGGCAAGAGCGAATTGTGCAGGATGCGCAGCTCGGCCTGGGCTTGCGCGGGCGATACCCCCGGTTTGAGCCGGCCAAATGCCACCAGGTCAAAGTTCTGCCACGGCTCGTATGGATCAGTGAAATTGAAGGTGACCGGTGTGATGAACTCGGTATCCGCGTAAGGAAAACGGACGCCTTCGGGTATGACTCCAACGATCTGGCGCCAGACGCCATCGATGCGTATATTCTGCCCGACGGCTTGGGGGCTCAAGCCGTAGCGCTGGCGCCAGAACCCGTAACTGATCATGACCACCGGCGGGTGGTTTGCGATGGCGTCATTGGGAGTAAAGGAACGGCCTGCCGCGGGACGCATACCGAGGGTGTCGATCGCGTTGGCAATTACTTGCGCACCAAAAATGCGTTCGGGAGTGTCGCCTTCAGCAACGTTCGATTCGACGTTGGCGCCGTATCCGCTTATGGCAGCGAAAGAAGCAGAATGCTGAGCGAGTGCGCGGATCCAGCCTTTTGGAAAGACACCGCCATTAGCTTCATCCGGGTCGTAGGGAATGCGTGCCAGCCGCTCCTGGTGCGGATAGGGCAGCGGGCGCAGCAGGATGGAGTCGACGAGTGTGTAGATAACAGCGTTGGCGCCGATGCCGAGTGCGAGCGTGAGGACGGCGGTGATGGTGAAGCCGGGTTTGCGGCGCATCTGGCGCAGCGCAAAATTTACGTCGCGCAGAATGTTTTCGAGGCGCGGAAGGGTGACGCGCTCGCGGTAGGCCTGTCGGGTTTGCTCGGCTCCCCCCAGCTTCATCAACGCCCGCCGGCGTGCTTCCTCGGCACTCAGGCCCGCGCGGATGCCTTCTTCAGTGTGCATGGCCAGATGCGATTCGAGCTCGTCAGCAAAATCTTCATTTTCGCGCGTGCCGTCAGCCATGCCGCGAAGCCGAAGCAAGAGGGCGCGAATTTTACCGACCGGATTTGCCATCACGCCCCCTGAACCGGCGCAAGAAATCGCGCCAGGATTTCGGTGGTCTGGTCCCACTCTGCAGCAGCCTTGCTCAGTTCGCGCTGTCCGGCCCTGGTGAGCTCGTAGAATTTGGCGCGCCGGTTGTTTTCTGACACTCCCCATTCCGAGCGGATTGTGCCTTCCTGCTCAAGCTTGAGCAGTGCAGGGTAGAGCGTGCCGTAGTTCAACTCAAGCAGGCCGCCGCTGGTTTGTTCGATACGCCGGGCCAGTCCGTAGCCGTGCTGCCGACCCATAGTCTCGAGAGTTTTCAGCACCATGAGCGCCAGAGTGCCTTGCCAGACTTCGCTTTTCCCGCCCATCGCCGTTCTCCTATGGTCTACCAATAGGAGAAGCATACAACGCTTCCTATGGGAAGGCAATAGGAATTTTGGGGGCAGGTAGCGCGGTCAAGATTCCTGCAGAGAGGTGATCCCGTGCGTGACCAAAGTCAGGAAAACCTTTACCCGTTTCCCGGCTCCAAAGCACAGCGACCGGGAATTCGGAGTAGAATTCACTGCGGATAATTGATTTACCTGCGGCAAGGCTGGGGAATTCACTGGCGGCAAGGCGATCTTAGGATTCCTTCAGGCTCACGAAAGGAATGCCGCGAGATCGCCGGGATGGCCGTGAGGGGCTTCCTCTCGTGCAGGCAAAGGGAGCAGGAAATGAAGAGACTTTGTACCTTGGTTATTGTGGCATTTTTTTCTTTGAGTGGTCCGGCATGGGGCCAGGCGGATCCGCCAAAACTGGATGATCACATCTCGGCGGCGATCAATCGCGACGATGTGGCGGCCGTCACGAAATGGATGAATTCGGGCGCGGACTTGAATGCGCAAAACGGAAGCGGTTACACCGCGCTGTTTATGGCATCGGTGTCTAACCACCTCGATGTTATGAAGATCTTGCTCGACAAGGGCGCCGACCCGAACATAAAGAATGACCAGGGGCAGACTGTATTGCACAATGCCGTCATGGCCGGCGACCTTGAAGCGACAAAGCTGCTGCTGGATAAGAAGGCTGACCTGCAGATCAAGGACTCAAAGGGGCAAACTCCGCTTATGTATTCCGTTGCCACGGGGCAGGTGGCATTGGTGAAGTTGCTGCTGGAGCGTGGCGCCAACGCCGGGGATAGCGATTATAACGGATTCACCTCGCTGATGGCCGCGTCGAGCGGAGGGTACACCGACATCGTAAAGGTGCTGCTAGACTACCATCCAAATTTGGGCGCGAAGGATAGCGAGGGAGCGACGGCGCTTTCGCTGGCTGTGGCCAACAACCATCCCGACGTAGAAAAGCTTTTGCGCAAGCACGGCGCGCAGTAACGGCTTGCGTGCGCCCGGTGCGAGGACGGTGTGCTACGCTGGCCTCGATACCGATTCCCTGCCCGGGAGCGCGAACCCATGACATTTCGATTCGCCGTTGTTCTTGCCGGCGTTCTTGCTGCTTGTTTGCCAGTTGCAGCGCAGGCGCCCAGCGATCTGCCCGCGTCGGCTGAGAAACAATTGCCTGCGCTGACCGCGATATACAAGCATTTCCACCAGAATCCCGAGCTCTCACGCCGTGAAGAGCAGACTTCGGCATTCCTGGCCGGCGAACTGCGAAAACTTGGCTACACGGTTACCGAGCACGTGGGCAAGTATGCCGATGGCTCGCAGGCCTACGGCGTGGTTGCAATCCTCGAAAACGGAGCTGGGCCGCGGCTGATGATTCGCACCGACATGGACGCGTTGCCGGTGGCGGAGAAGACCGGCCTTGAGTTCTCAAGTCACGTGACGGAGCCGGGGCCGGACGGACAGCCGGTTCCGGTGATGCACGCCTGCGGCCACGATCTGCATATGACGGTGCTGATCGGCATGGCCAAAGAGATGGCCGAACGTAAGAGCCAGTGGCATGGGACGCTGATGCTCATCGGCCAGCCTGCTGAAGAGGTGATCCAGGGCGCGGCGGCGATGCTGGCCGACAATCTTTATCAGCGCTTTGGCAAACCCGACTTTATTGTTGCCGAGCACGATTCGCCGATGGTTCCCGCCGGGTCGATTGCGATTGGCAGTGGTCCGATAATGGCCAGCGCAACCAGCCTTAACCTGGTGATTCGCGGCATTGGCGCTCACGGTTCGCAGCCGCAGTCGGGCAAAGATCCCATACTTCTGGCGGCGGAGTTTGTTGTGGTGTCGCAATCGATCGTCAGCAGGCAGATCGATCCGCAGCAGCCCGCAGTGCTTTCAGTTGGCACCATACACGGCGGGACGAAGAACAACATCATTCCCGACGAAGTGGATCTCGGCATGACGCTGCGTACCTTCTCAATGGAGGAGCGCGACCAGATAGTGGCCGACATTCGCCGCACGGCGAACGGGCTTGCCCAAGCGTACGGCGTGCCCGCCGACCGCATGCCGGCATTGACCATTGTTGAAAGCACGCCGGTGACAATCAACGACACCGCGTTTGCCGAGCGGCTGCGCGGCTTTGCCGGCGCGGCGCTGGGCAAGGACCATGTGCTGCCTACCAAGCCGGTGATGGGCAGCGAAGATGCGGGGCTGTTTTCGCTCGATGGGCAGATTCCTTTTGTGATGTATTGGCTTGGCGCCGCCGATCCCGGCAAGCTTGCCGATAGCCTGAAGACGGGAGTGCCGCTGCCGAGTTTGCACTCGCCGCTGTTCGCGCCTGACTATCAGCCGGCGATTCCGACCGGGGTGACGGGAATGACTGCGATCGCGTTGGACGTGCTGCAGTAGCGAATGTTGCACGGAGAAGAATTTATTTGGCCTTTCCCGGCCCGGGTGATGCGAGTCACAGAACCTGGCAGCGGGGCAGGCTAAGCTCCGCCTATCATGGCCGCAGTCTATTTCTCGGCGAGCGTCGCTGAGGCGTTCGTTCTGGGATTGGCCACGGGACCCGTGTGCCTGGCCTCGTGTGGGCCTGTGGTGCTGCCATGGATGATGACCCAGCCGCAGGGCTTCCGGCGGCACGGCAAACGGCTGGCCATTTTCCTCGCGGGCCGCTTGGCCGGGTACATCTCTTTTGCCATCGTTGCCTGGAGCATCGGGTCGGCGATTCCTTCGTCGTGGACCGGTCGGCCCTGGGTTTACGGCATCGTGGAACTGGCTCTTGCCGCGGCTATGCTGGTTTACGCCGCCGGGTGGCCGCATCCGCGCTGCCGTCTCGTTGATCCCATTGAAAACCTGGTGCAGATCGGCCCCAAACCACAGCGGCCGCCGTCCGGCGCTCTGGCCCTCGGATTTCTGACCGGAATCAATCTCTGCCCGCCGTTCCTGGTAGCCGCGGTGCGGGCGGCACAGTTCCAAAATCTCGGATCTTCAGTCCTGTTCTTTACTTCTTTCTTCGTCGCTACAGCCATCTGGTTTACACCGCTGCTTGCGTTGAGCTGGATCAGGCGTTCTCCCGCTCTGGTGACCGTCGCGCGTATGACGTCGCTGCTGCTCGTGGCCTGGTATGCGTTGAGCGGAATCCGTGTCCTGATCGAAAGGGTCTAATATGGCTAGCCCAAAGGTTCGAGCGCCAGCCTATCGCACCATCGGCCGCTCGGCGCTGCTCACCCTCCCCATCGCACTCTGGTCAATGCTGATGTTTACTCCTACCTTCCGGAGCTCGGGGCGCAACCTTCACATCGGCGCCGCCGCTGTCATTCTGTTTATGACCAGCCTGTTCTTTATGATGATGCGCACCGGCACAACCTATCGCTGGCGCAGAATCTTCTTTGTCGCATTGGGATTTCTTTTCCCAATTGGTTTCATCACTACACTCATTGCCGAACGCGGATCCATGAGCATCCCCATCGAACGCATGGTTTCGGGTGACACGCCGTTCTGCTTCATGGTGACGCCCACACTGATAATCCCTGCTGCGTTCGCGCGCACCGTCATCTTTCCCGGCTCCATACTACCCACGCCTACCAATCCTCACTCCATTGCCGTGATGATCGGCCTGTGGTTGGCATTGACGCTGGTGATGGGCAAGGCATGGTGCAGTTACGCGTGTTTCTTCGGTGGGATTGAAGAAGGCTTTGCGGGAATTGCGAAACGTGCGAAAATCCGCAAGCTCGATCCGCGCCTGCGGCTCATTCCCTGGGCGATCCTGCTTTTTGTGGTGCTGCTCTCGGCCGCGATCTACGAGCCGGTGTATTGCATGTGGCTCTGCCCGTTCAAGGCGGTCACTGAGTTTCCGGCTGTGCGCTCGTTTGAAACTGCGCTCCAGATGCTGGTGTTTGTAGTGTTGTTCGCGGTATTGGTCGTGGTGCTTCCATTCCTGACCAAAAAGCGCACCCAATGCGGTTTCTTCTGCCCCTTCGGCGCATTTCAGTCAATCTTTAACAAGATCAATCCGTTCGAAATCCGATTTAACCGCGAGAAATGCGTGGATTGCAGTCTCTGCCAGACGGCCTGCCCCACCATGGCGCTTTCGGCAGAGTCGATTCGCGAAGGAAAGACCCTGTTGAATTGCATGAAGTGCGGCGCGTGTGTGGACGCCTGCAAAAAAGATGCCGCGGTGTGGCACCTGAAGGGCACAGAAGTGGGGGTCAAGCCCGAACGTGCGCGCTTGCTGTTTCTCTACGGCACGTGGGCACTGGCCACCATGTTTGGCGGAAGCGTTCTGGCCAATTCACTTGCCACCACGCTTCACCTGCTGCACTGGAATTAGGAGGCGAGCCGATGCGAAAACGAATCCTTCTTACTCTTGCCTATGCGAGCGCAGCGCTCACGCTCCTCATCGCGGTCTGCACTCCCTTTTACCTGATGGGCTTCTTTTCGGGCGCGGTTGCGCATGCAGGGCTGCACATCGATGCCGCCTACTCGGGTGGACCAATTGCAAGGACATATGAGCGCCACGGCTACCAGATTGTTGTTCACGACCCGGTGAGCACACATGCGCTGCAGCGAGTCGATCCTTTCGTCCAGATCGAGTTCAAGCCCGCATCGGCGCTTCCCGCGGTGGTGGACGAGGAGATCGATCTTGACGGCCATGGGCAGCACGATGTGCATGTGACCTTCGCCATGGACCGAAGACCGGGGGCAAAACTGACCGGCAACGTGATCGCGCTTAACGGCAATTACGAAACGATGATGGATGTAGGCGACGACTCGTTTTCCCGGATGATTGTGGCAGTGAACAATGAGGTGATTGTCCGTGTGCCGTTCCATGCCAGCGTCGCGAAAAAGTGAGGCGCGATTGCAACGGGCTTGGCGATTTTCCGATTGAGCCGGGGTACCCCTCTAATGTCTCTGTAAAGAACCTGGCTGTTTTCATGCGGTTAGCTGGCAAACTCGACACTAAGCGACTGTAGAATCAGCAGGTTATGGCCAAGCATCTGAAAAAATCGGCTACTGGCCGGAGCTGGTCTGCCTTTGGATGTAACTCTATGAAAACAAAGTCCGGTGCCTGTGTGCGCAAATAATGGCCGTGGGCGATGTTTTGCGTCATCTGGTGCGTCCGATGCGCCGCAGGGCCTTGAGGGACGAGGGAGCCTGGAGTGATTGCTGAACTCACCTTAGCGCAAAGGTGCGAAATTCCAGGCAATCGCAGTTGAAATAAGTTTGGAGCGGGTTGACAGAGAGGTTTAACAGGACCAATCCGAATGGAGGCCGCCGCCATTTTTCGGGGCTTTGAGTTCGCAGATGCCTCCTTACGTCTTGCTCCCGATTCCCGGCTCCCCCGGAGGTTCTCCCTTCGGGCCGGTTCGGTCCGAGTGCACGGGGACGCCGCTGATAAGGCCCTGATACTCTGTCATGCGTTTGCCTAGAATCACCACTCCCTTTGAAGTAATTTCATACTCGCGAACATCCTTGGCATGATTTCCGCCGCGCATCTTGATCACCACCATAATCTTGCGAAGCTGGCCATCGATGGATACGTAGCGAAGCCGGATTATGTCATCGCAGAGGAACGAGATGGAGTAGGTACTGAACGGAAATTCGGTGAAAGACTCATCCACTTCAACCGTGCTGAGAATCGTCACGCCGATTCCTGTCAAAGCGAAGATCATGCGGTAGAGCGATTCGCGAAAATCGGCGCGGAAGCCGGGCGACAGAGCCATCTCAAAGCCCGCCAGGGAATCGATCACCAGGCGTTTGGCGCCGATCTTCTCAACAGCGTCGAGAATCGACTGCATGGTTTCATCCACCGAAAGGTCGAGGGGACGGAGGTAGAGGATTGTGAGTTTCCCTTCTTTCTGCGGCGTTTCCAGATCCAGGCCCAGGCTGGCTGCCCGCTCCGCATACGCTTCCGGGCGCTCTTCAAAAACCGCCACGATTCCCGGCTCCCCCTTATCAATGCCTTCAGCAATGAACTGGGTTGCGAGAACAGATTTCCCGGTTCCCGAAGAGCCTGCCACGAGGACGCTATCGCCTTCGCGCACGCCGCCATCCAGCATCTTGTCCAACTCCGGAACGCCGAAGGAAAGGCGCCGGCCGCCGGGCGGGTTTCTCTTTCGCGCGGTTAAACCAAACGTGCGCGAGAAGGCTTGCACTCCGGCATCGGTTATGCGGAACGTGTGCAATCCCGGCACGGAATCCTGGCCGCGCATTTTTATGATCTGCAACTTTCGAACAATTGAATTTCGTTCCGCCGTTTGGCGCAGCCAGAACAGCCCATCTGCAACCGTAAAGATGGGATTGTCGCGCAGTTCGTCCTCTGCATACTCACCGATCAGGAAGGTCGTAGCTTGCCAACTGGCCAGAAACAGAGCCAATCGCTGAATAAACGATTGCAGGTCCATATCACTTTGCGGCTTCCGCACCATGGTGCGAAATGAGTCCACAATGACGACGGCGGGGTTAGCCTTTGCAACTTCTCTGGTGATCTCCTCCAGGACCGCGCCCAAGTCCTTCTCCAGAACAACCTGGCTCAGGTTGATAAAGCGGATGGAGTCTGGCAGCTTGGCAGGATCGAAGAATGTGTACTGCTGTTGGTATCGCAGCATCTTTATGGCGGATTCGCCGAGGACAGTGAAGTAGAGAGCAGGCCGTTCCGGGCTCGCATTGGCAAACACGAACTGGTGAGCCAGGGTCGTCTTGCCGCTTCCGGGGGCGCCCGCGATGATGTTGAACGAGAATTCAGGGAGGCCGCCGCCGACGATTTCGTCGAGGCCCGGAACTCCGGTGGGTAGTTTGTTTATCTTCACTTTGTCTTCGGTGTTCACGCTGTTCTCCGATTCTCGGAATTGCGATCGTCAAAGACTTCACCCGGCCACGCATTGCGCAGCAGGCTCAGTGTTAAGGCTTCGCCAAGGAAGATACGAAGCAGTCCAAGTAAGCGTGCGATGAGAATGATCCCTGCTTCGCCTGCCTGATCCTTGTCAATTGTGAATTGATTCTCAATCTCTCCCAGGCCCTGCAAGGATCCATCCTCGGTAATCGTCACCGCGTTAAGTCTGGGAGATCCCGGTCTGGCCAGCGTCAACGCACGCAAGGCAAGCGACTGAAAACCGGCAGCCCCGGCAAATTCACCAAGACTCCGGCGAAGCTTCTCGTAGACGCGCGCAGTAGGCGACTCCATTGGCTCGGAGGTCTTGCTCAAACCGGCTTCATAGGTAAGAAGACGATGGGCCAAATCTCGCATTCCTGGGGCAGCCGTCATGTTCAACCCTGCAGCATGGAGTTCAATTCATGTAGCGATTCGTTTCCGGGTCAGGTCCGTCTTCTTGAGGGCCGCCTGCCTTGCTTCGGATGAGTGTGAAAATGTCTAAGGTCGTGGCGATTCTGCGAATATTTCCCGCAGCACTCAAGAGTCCCTCTTCCATGCCGGGGTGTTGGTCCACCATGAATTCAATGCGATCGCTCACTTTGCGCAGCCGGTCAATTTCAAGCAGAAGATCCTCGAAAGCCGCGGCCATTTCCGGTCCATCGGTTGCCGAGTATATGGTGTCGGCTGGGGTTTTAGTCGACTCAGTCCCGATGTCGGCCTGAAGGCGTAAATCTTCAATCAAACGCAGTGTTGTTGCCTCGCCGAGGAAGGTAAGAAACAGCCCCAGCAGTTGCGCAATCAGAGTGATCCCGGCCTCGCCATCCTCGTTCGTGTCCGTCTCGGATTCAACTTCGCCAAGCCCCCACAAGCCCCCATTTGCCGCTATCTGCGCCGCACTGAGTCCGGGAGACTCCACCTTGGCAAGAGCCAAAGCGCGAGAAGCGAGCGCATGAAAGCCGTCAGATCCCACGGGTGCGCCGAGTTGGCGGCGCAACTTCTCATAGACGCGCACAGTTGCAGGTTGGGCTTGCAGGGAGGTTGTAGCCGCATCGGCTTCGGAAGCAACCAGGCTGCGGGCCAAATCACGCGTCTTATGTGGAGGATGCATCGGTTCCGTTCCTTCTTTGCGCTCCTCGCCTCGCCTTAAACGTGAGGCGTCCATCGCAATAACACTTTCTTGCCGGCTGCTCTGGTGGCGAGATTACCGGCGCGCTTCATCAGACTCCATTTCGGCGTCACGTAAACCAAGATACTTGGAGTATTTCCCAATAAGATGAGCAAAAGTGATCAGCCCTCTTCCAACTGGAGTATATTGGGTGCGGGAGGCGCGGTTATAATATGCAGCCGAGGATTGTTCAGATATCGCGCACCTGTTTTTGTCACCGCGCGGCTATGTGGTAGCGCACCCCCTCCAATGGTCATCCTGCAAGGGCTGCAATCGGAAAGAGGCCCTTCGATGGTTGAACTTGAAAAGCACGGATTCGATGTAGATGCATTCCTGGCCAGCGCCGGCGTGGGGCGAAGAATCGTCCAGTTGGCGCCAAAGCAGGCCTTCTTTTCGCAGGGAGATCCGGCAGACTCAGTCTTCTATCTTCAGAAGGGTCGCGCAAAGGTCACCGTGGTTTCCTTTGCCGGGAAGGAAGCCACCATCGCGCTGGTCCGCTCAGGTGAATTTGTGGGAGAAGGAGCGATTGCGGCCGTGCCGGGACTGCGTTTGTCCACAGCTACTGCCATTACCGACTGCACCTCTCTCAGAATCAGCCGGGAAGAGATGATCCATGTAATGCATGTGGAGCATGACCTTTCAGACCTCTTTTTGAAAGTCATACTGGAACGAAGCATGCGAATTCAGGCCGATCTGGTTGATCAGCTTTTTAACTCCAGTGAAAAGCGCCTGGCGCGGATACTCCTGTTAATGGCGGAGTTTGGCAAGCCTGGTGAACCGGAACAATACATTCCCAAGATCTCACAGGAGACCCTGGCAGAGATGATCGGCACCACCCGCTCACGCGTAAGCTTCTTCATGAATCGATTTCGTAGATTCGGTTTTATCGAATACAACGGGCGCATCAAGGTTCACAAGTCGATGTTGAACGTGGTTCTGCACGATCAATTCACCGAGCATAATCCCTAGGGACCCATGGGTTCGACCTGACCGCGAGGTGCCTCAAAGCCAGGCCAGCCGTCCCCGTTATACGCCGTCCAAGGCACTCAACGATGTTTGATTAGTTCCATGACTTCGGCAAGGGGCGCTCTTAACTCTTCATCGCTCCATGCAGACGTGCGCATCGCGAATCTATTTCGCAGGCAATTATTTCGACGGATCGACTAGCGCCGAGTAGACTGCAGCGTGGGTGCGGTAGAGCAGGTTGTGGTTGTAGGGACTGGTCATGCGCTGGATCATTCCTACGAAGACCACGTCATTCGTTGGGTCGACCCAGAACCAGGTTCCGGCCGCGCCATCCCAGAAGAATGTGCCTTTTCCGTCGGGCAACGCGGCATCGCCGGGATCGAAGACAACTGCACAATCGAATCCGTAGCCGAAGCCGGGGCGCATGACGTGCTGGCCGATGCCCCACTCGCCGGTGAGCAGCGAGGCGGGCAGATGATTTGAGGTCATGAGCTTGACGGTGGCGGGCGAGAGAATGCGCGCGCCGTCGAGTTGGCCGCCGTTGCCGAGCATTTGGGCGAAACGATAATAATCTTCAGCCGAGGCTACAAGGCCGCCGCCGCCCGAGGGCTTGGTGGGCTGCTCGGCGTAGTCGGTGGGAATGCCGTTTTCAGTGGTGCTTTCTTTTAACTGGCCGGACTTGGCGTCGTAGAAATAATTGGGTGAGAAGCGGTTGCGCTTGTCGGCGGGCACGTAGAAGCCGGCATCCTTCATGCCGAGCGGGGCGAAGATATGGTCGTGCATAAACTCAGGCAGAGACTGGCCGGAGAGTTTCTCGACAATGTAGCCCTGGATATCCATGGAGAGGCTATAGACCCAGCCTTTTCCGGGCTGATAGATGAGCGGGGCCAGGGCAATCTGGTTGATCATTTCCTGAAGTGACTTGGTCTGGTTGACCTTCAATTCGCCATACGCCTTATCGGCGAGAGTGGCGCCGTTGCCGTAGGTGAATCCGGCGGTGTGGGTCATGAGCTCGCGCATGAGGGGCGGGTGCTCGGGATCGACGAGGATCATTTTGCCATTTGCATCGGCGCCGTTGAAGACCTTGAGGTGCGCGAACTCGGGAATGTATTTGGAGATGGGATCCTGGGGCTGCCACTTACCCTGTTCGTAGAGGATCATCATGGCGACGCCGGTGACGGGCTTGGTCATGGAGTAGCAGCGGAAGATGGTGTCTTTGGTGATGGCGGTGCCGGCTGCGGAGTCGCGATTGCCGTAGAGGTGATAGTCGACGATTTTGCCGTGGCGCGCGAGGATGGTGATGGCGCCGGCGAGCTGCTTCTGATCGACTTCGCCCTGGATGATGGCATGAAGCTGCTGGAGCCGCTCCGTTGAAAAGCCAACCGACTCGGGCTTGACGGGCGTCATGTCGATGTTGGGCACGTGGGCCGGCTGTTGCGCGGGGATGGTGCCGGCGGCGACAAGCGCCGAGGCGGCAATTGCTGACAAGCTGGCTGTTAAGAATGAAGTTTTCATGATGGCACTCCTTCATGCGTTCCGCGCACGCGGCGGATTGGCCGCCTCTTTATATCAAGCGCGGGTGGATGCGGCAAGTTTGTCTCGTTTGATGTCTCGCGCTGCGGTTCTACACTGATAGGGGTTCATGACGGAACACACACCTCCAACTGATACGATTGCCGCCATCTCCACGCCTCCCGGTCGCGGCGGCATCGGCATTGTGCGGCTCAGCGGACCTGATTCGGCTTCGATCGCCACCGAGATCGTTCGGATGCGACATCCGCTCGAGCCGGCCCATGCGCGGCTGGCCGATGTGGTTGATGACTCAGGGACTGGGAACTCGGGACCCGGCGCGGAGCCGGCGGTGATCGACGAGGCCCTGGTGACTTACTTCGCGGCGCCCAATTCATACACTGCTGAGGATGTAGTGGAGATTGCTGCGCATGGCTCGCCGGTGATTCTGGACTTTCTGCTGCGGCGCGCGTTGAAGCTGGGCGCGCGGCTGGCGGAGCCGGGCGAGTTTACGCATCGCGCGTTTTTGAGCGGGCGGCTTGACTTGACGCAGGCTGAGGCGGTTCGCGACCTGATTGAAGCGCAGACGTTGACGCAGGCGCGGCAGGCTGCCAGCCAGATGGGTGGCGCGCTCAGCCGGCGGGTGATGCCGTTGAAGCAATCTTTGGTTGAGCTGATTGCGCTGCTGGAGGCGGGCATCGATTTTGCGGAAGACGATGTAGCTGTAACGCCGCAGGCCGAGATTGCGCGGCGAATTGACGCGCTCACGCCGCCGCTCGCCGCGCTTGAGGCTTCGTTTGCGCGTGGACGGCTGGTGCACTACGGGTTGACGCTGGCCATTGTGGGGAGGCCAAACGCCGGCAAGAGCTCGCTCTTCAACCGCCTCGTGGAGCGCGACCGCGCCATTGTTACGGCCAGTCCCGGCACTACCCGCGATCTTGTGACTGAGCGAATCTCGCTCGATGGTATTCCGCTTGAGCTGGTAGATACGGCGGGGTTGCGCGAAGGACTCGAAGAGGCAGAGCAGATTGGCATCCGTCGCAGCCGCGAAGCGCTGGCCGACGCCGATCTGGTGCTTATTGTGCTGGACGCGACCGAACCGCTCAACGAAGAGGAGCGGCTGCTGCTGGCGGCAACCGATGGACGGCCCGCACTTGCGGCAAATAACAAGATCGACCTGGTTGCGGATGGCCGGAAGGCATCGGACCTGGATGCGGAAGAGTTGCGGCCCATGCCGGTTGTTGCGACATCGGCTTTGACGGGCCAGGGAATTGAGGAGCTGCGCGCGCAAATTCTTCGCCTCGCAACGGGCGGCGCGGCTGCCGAACCGGGTCTCTTAACCAATCTGCGCCAGCACCAGGCGGTGACGACCACCCTGGGCGCACTGGCCGACGCCTCACGCGCAAATGCCAGTTCCATCCCTCACGAGATGATTCTGCTGGACCTTTACCGCGCGCTCTGGGCACTGGATTCGCTCACCGGCCAAACCACTCCCGATGACATCCTGAACCTGATTTTCTCAACCTTCTGCATCGGAAAATAGATGTTGGAGTATGACGCATGCGCGGAAGCCTGCAGACTGCAGGCGATAAAACCATCGGCAGCGGTGAGTGATCAGCGGTAGCCACGGCGATGATTCTCTGACGTAGAAAAAAGCCCTCCCCGGAAATAGAACTCAGCGCCCATGCGCCAGGATGAGAGATGGAATGTCGGAGAGCGCCATCACTTTATGGACGCCATTAAGCTTGATGGCTTCCTTGGGCATTCCGAAGACAACTGAAGTGGCTTCGTCCTGGGCGATGTTGAAAGCTCCGGCGTCCTTCATCTCGAGCATTCCGCGAGCGCCGTCGTCGCCCATGCCGGTAAGGATGACGCCTACGGCGTTGGGACCGGCGTAGCGTGCGGCGGAGCGAAAGAGCACGTCGACCGAGGGACGATGGCGGCAAACCAGCGGCCCCTCCTTGATTTCGACGAAGTACCGCGCGCCGCTGCGGCGGAGCAGCATGTGATGATTGCCGGGCGCGATGAGCGCGTGGCCACGCAGAACGGTGTCATTCGATTCCGCTTCCTTGACGGTGATGGCGCAGAGGCCATTGAGGCGATTGGCGAAGGCGCGCGTGAACAGCTCTGGCATGTGCTGCACAATCACAATGCCGGGCGCGTCGGCCGGCAGCGGTTCAAGCAGCGAGCGCAGGGCCTCAGTGCCTCCGGTAGAAGCGCCGACTGCGATCACCTTCTCAGTGGTCTCGGCCATGGCGTGCGTTGCAGGCGGCAGGATTGCATCGGCGGTGAGCTTGGGTTGGATTACACGTTCGGGATGGATGGCGCCCAGCCGCGCGCGGGCCGCGGCTTTTACTGCCTCGCAAATGGTAGTTCGCGCCTCTTCAAGAAACTGGCGCGTGCCCAGCCGCGGCTTGGTGATGATTTCGACAGCGCCGTATTCCAGCGCCTTGAGCGTGCTCTGTGCGCCTTCGTCGGCGAGGCTGGAACAGATGACGACCGGAATGGGATGCTGGGTCATGATTTTGCGCAGGAAGGTAAGGCCGTCCATGCGCGGCATCTCGATGTCGAGAGTAATCACGTCGGGGATTTCGTCGCTCATCCGTTCGGCGGCAACAAAGGGATCGGCAGCGGTGCCCGTGACCTCAATCTCGGGATCGCTCGAGAGCAGGGCGCTCAGTGTCTGGCGAACGATAGCGGAGTCATCGACAATCAGCACGCGGATTTTTCTGGTCACAGGCATGGTTTAGCTACTCCCCGTCAGGTTCGCGCCAGCACGGCCGCATCCTTTTGAGCGAGCCTTCGCAGAAGTACCTCGCCGGTTCCGGTGTGGAATTCGATAAACACGCCCTGCGTGCCGCCCAGGCGCGTGACAATGGGACGGAAACCCAACTCTTCGAGAACGCGCATCGCCGCGCCACAGTTCATTTTGCCCACGGTCGTGCAATTGCTTGCTGAAGCCAGCACGTCGGCGCCACCGAAAAGTTTGACTTCGATATCGGATGGGCTCGCTCCGAGCGATTCGAATTCCCGGGCCAGATGGATGATGACCGAGTCAACATATCGTCCGGTGGTGGCATGCTTAAATTGAGCGCTGGGGCGGGTTGGAAACTTCGGCATCATTGCATGGCACATGGCGCCGGCCCCGATGCGCGGCGCGCGAAAGGTAATGCCGACGCAGGAGCCAAGCACGGTCTTGAGGACCGTAGGCGTGCGCACCATTTGCCACTCGCCCGGCTGCAGGTAGATTTCCGGAATTTCAGGCTCAGGCATCGACTTTCCTGTAAAGTGCGGGAGCCACCGGGACGACCGGAAGACTCATGTCGTGCAGCGTCTCAGAGTGGCCAACGAAGAGATAACCGTCGGGAACGAGATGCGCAATCAGCTTGCGGAGTATGGATTGCTGCGTGGGCCGGTCGAAGTAGATGAGCACGTTGCGGCAGAAGATGGCATCGGCTTTTTCAGCCACGCCGTAATCGGCATCCATGAAATTGAGGCGGCGAAACTCGACCGTTTGGCGCAGTTCAGGCACAATGCGCACGCGGCACGATTCGGCGCCGCGGCTGCGCGATAGATACTTCTGCTTGAGCGCAATCGGAATCGGCGCAGCGCACTCCTCTGAATAAACGCCGATGCGCGCCTTCTCCAGCACCGCCGTGGAGATGTCGGTGGCCAGGATGCTGAAGCGAAACCCGGGTTGCATTGCGGCATATTCGCTAAGCACAATCGCCAGCGTGTAGGGCTCCTCGCCGCTGGAACAGCCGGCGCTCCAGGCCAGCAGCGGTCGTGCGCCGGCGATTCTGGCGCTCAGTTCCGGCAGCGCTTGCTGCCTGAGAAATTCAAAATGTGCCGGTTCGCGAAAAAAGTCGGTCTTGTTGGTAGTGATGACATCGATTAAATGTACGAGTTCGTCCTGAACACCTTTGCGGCTGAAAATGAACTCGCAGTAATCGTGGTAAGAAGGCATGTTCAAGGTCCGCAGCCGGCGCTTGAGACGGACCTCGACCATGGTCTTCTTTTCCGAACCCAGGCTTATGCCTGCCTGGGCATGGATCAGTTCGCTCAAGCGCGCAAAATCGCGCGCCGAGAGCGACTCTTCATCGATGCTGGTGTGATGAGGCATGAGATTCTTCCTAGAACCGGTTGCATAAATATGCCTGGGGGGCTCGGAAACATCCCTCAGGGGCTAAAGCCCAATGTTTTTGCGGCTTTTTGCGGCACGGCTAAAGCCGTGCCCTTTCAAAGCCGGGTTTATGCAACCAGTCCTAGGCTGCTGCTGCCTCGGCCAGGTTGCGGTCCTGGGCGCGGATCGCGGTCAACTCGTCGGCCGAGAAGACACGGTCAATGTCCAGAATCATGATGAAATCGTTGTCGCGCTTGCCCATCCCCTTGATGAATTCCACGCGTATTTTGGAGCCCATGCGCGGCGGCGGCTGAATCTGCTCGGGCTCGAGGTCAATGACCTCTTCCACCGAGTCGGCCAGCGCTCCGATGATTGTGGATTCTTCGTCGAGCTGCACCTCGACAACAACAATGCAAGTGTTGTGCGTGCTCACTGTCTTCGACATCTCAAAGCACAGCCTCAGGTCGACGACCGGCACCACGCTGCCGCGCAGGTTGATGACGCCGGCCATGAACTCCGGCGTGCGCGGCACCTGCGTAATGTTCGTCAGGTCCAGTACCTCTCGCACCTTGGCCACTTCGATGGCAAAAACTTCGTTGCCCAGCTTGAAGGTTAGGTATTGGCGCGTTTCGGTGATTGTAATCACGCTCATTGGTCAAACTCCTTTCTTGTTTACGCGTGAGTGGGAGCGCCCGCAGAAACGGACGCTCCGCGCGCTTCAGTACCTCTCGAACTCCCCATCGAGTTCATCGTGAGAATCTTTCATCCGCAGATGCACGCCATTTTTTAATTGCGGTGCCGCATGGCCGTTTGGCTTCACCGGAGGCGCCGATGGCGTTGAACGAGCCTTTACAGCTTTCGCTGCCGGACGCGCTGCCGTAACCTGGACTTCGTCGCCTGTCCGGAAGAACGACAACGCGCTCACCAGTTGCTCCGATTGCCCGGTCAGCTCCTCGGTAGTTGATGCCATCTCCTCAGCCGCCGATGCGTTCTGCTGGATGACCTGCTCAAGCTGCTGCAGAGCTTTGTTGATCTGCTCGGCGCCGGTATCCTGTTCCTTTGAAGCCGCCGAAATCTCCTGTACCAACTCGGCCGTGCGCTGAATGTCGGGAACGAGCTTATCCAGCATCTCCCCCGACTTCTCGCTCACGCGCAGCGTGGTTGAAGAAAGCTGGTTGATTTCGCCCGCCGCCTTTTGGCTGCGCTCGGCCAGCTTGCGCACCTCGGCCGCCACCACCGCGAAGCCCTTGCCATGCTCGCCGGCCCGCGCAGCCTCGATGGCCGCGTTAAGCGCCAGCAGGTTGGTCTGCCGCGCGATTTCTTCAATGATGGAGATCTTGTTGGCAATCTCCTTCATCGCCGCTACCGCTTCAAGCACGCTCTTGCCGCTCTCCTGCGCGTCCTTGGCGCTCTTGTTGGCAATCTTGTCGGTCTG
>CAZGUD010000033.1:0-73551 GCA_964528915.1 uncultured Occallatibacter sp. | reverse complement strand
AGGACAGCACACCCGTGTCGCGCCGGGGCAGTCCCGATAGGGATCTATCGTTTATGGGTATCGATCCTGCTTTTGTTGCGGAAGAGATTCCGAATGAGTGCGATGGCCGGTTGGCGATAGTTGACGGTAGCGAACTGTTTTTCAGCGCCAGCAGCATGAGGACCGGTCCCGCCCACAACATGCCTATTCATCAATATCTAGCTTTGTGGAAAGGATCACCAATCTGATTATCATTGAATTGTTGATGGCCATTTGAGTCGATTGAAGCAGCTTTAAGCTGCAGTAACCGAAATGGAGAGACACAAATGTCGAGTAGTTCCCTCAATTCAATCGAGCCAGAACGGCTTTATTGTCGAGAATTGCGCGGCGGAAACCAGCGTGCAAATTATTCGGCAGAATTGCCGGGCCTGGAATGCTGGGTCTCGTGTCGCCCATTGCGCCCCTCCACCAAAGGCGGAGACGTCTACTATCTCTCTGTTTGCAGCCATGGAGCGATCTCGCGAATCACATTGGCAGATGTTGCCGGACATGGGGACGTCGTGAGCGCGGCAGCGGTGCGTCTGCGCGATGCTTTACGCGAGCACTCCGATGACTGGGATCAGACTTTGCTGATCCAGAAGCTTAGTGACACCTTCCTCAACACAAAACAATCAGCTGGCCAGTATGCCACCGCATTCGTTATTGGTTACTCGGGTAGCTCAGGTGAACTTGTATTCACGAACGCAGGCCATCCGCTTCCAGTGTGGTATCAGGCCGCAACTCAGCAGTGGCTGTTGATTGAAGATCAGACTCCATGGTCCAAGTCGATTGCCAACCTTCCCCTGGGACTCATTGAGGGAACCCCATACACCCAGACCGGTTTTGAACTCGCTGAGGGCGACTTGGTGATCCTTTACACGGACGGCATCTCAGAAGCCGAGGGAGTCAGCGGAACGCAACTGGGCATGAAAGGGCTTGTTGAAATTCTCAAGACCTTGCCAGTGTCGAGTCCCGTGGAGGCGGGGAGCGCATTGATTGCAAGTATTGAGCAGTATCGTGGCAGCGCGCCAGCGCAAGACGATGAAACAGTGATCGTCCTGAGGCGGTCGGAAATGAGGCCAGCACCGGTATCGGAGAAGGCGAATGATTGATCATGCCTTGGCAAGCGCCGACTCGCTCTAGTTGAGCTTGGGCATCGAAATCTCAGCCAACGTGCGATTTCTTGCTCTGGTTCGGTGCTCGATCGAAGGCCTCGCACTGGAACCCGGATGGTCTGGATGATCGATAGAATCTGTTTTTCGGACTACTCGGCACGCAGGGCCTGCATGGGATCAATTGAGGCGGCGCGGCGGGCGGGAATGTAGCTTGCCAATGCGGCTACGCATCCAAGAAGCAGTGAAATGCTGGCAAACGTGACCAAATCGGTAGGCTCGACGCCATAAAGCACACTGGACAACGCGCGCGTCACCGCGAATGCGGCAACCAATCCCACGCCGAGACCGATGAGAATCAGCCGCAAGCCCTGCCCGATGAGAATACCCAGCACTACGCTTGGTTTGGCCCCAAGAGCCATGCGAATGCCAATCTCATGCGTGCGCCGCTTCACCGAGTGAGAGATCAATCCGTAGAGGCCCAGAGTGGCGAGAAAGAGAGCAATCATGCCTTGCGCGCCGGCTATTACAAAGCCGAAACGCATCGGTGCCATGGCCATTGGACTGCCGGCGATCTGCTGATCCATGGAGCGAACGTTATAGACGGGCAGATCTGAATCCAGCTGCGCGACGATCTGCTTCACTGGCGAGGTGAGTTGCATGGGATCCATTCCCGTCCGCGCTACCAATGTGACGTTCCCCTGGTAATTCTGCGCCAGCGGATAAAGGACAAGAGGACGGTTGGTGTCGCTGATGGTCCAAACGCGCAGATTATCGACGACGCCGACGACCTGCATGTGGTCACGCTGGAGCACCAGATGCTTTCCCGCAGCGTCTCCGTTCGGCCAAAGCTCCTGCGCCAAGGCCCGGTTGATGATGACCACGCGCGGCGCGGAGGCGTCGTCACGGTTGGAAAAATCGCGACCCTCCACAATACGTGTCCCCATGGTCTCGAGGAAAGCATGGTCGACGGCAAGACACACGATGTTCAGATATTTCTGTCTCTCCGTCGGGGTTTGACCCTCCGGCCAGATGCCGGCCCGCATGCCCCCGCCCGTATCGAACGGCAGTTGATTCGCAATGCTGGCGTCGCGCACACCAGGCAAGGCGCGAACCTTGTCCAGCAATTGCTCTTGAAATCGCCGGCCCTGGAGGTAGCTGTAGCGTTGCAGCCCGAGATCGACGGAGGCCAGAAACAAGTGATCGGTTCGAAAGCCGAGATTTACCTGCGACAGTTTTTGTACGCTACGCAGGGCAAGTCCGGCGCAGATCAATACCACACAGGAGATAGCCACCTGACCAATCACCAGCAGGCTGCGCAGGCGATGGCGGGTTCCGGCATTAGCCGGCGCATTCTTCAGCAGCGGCAGAATGGCAAGCCGGGTCGCCTTCAAAGCGGGTAGCAGTCCCGCAAGAATGCCTGCGGCCAGCGACGCAATGAAGGTGAAGACGAACAATCGCCAGTCCGTGCCGGTTTCAGACGGAGGTGCCATCTCACCCGGAGTGATCAGCTTGTAGAGGATTGGACTTAAGAATATTGCTGCAATCGCTCCGATGACTCCTGCAGCCAGCGCGACCAGCGTGCTCTCAGTTAATAATTGACGCAGCAGACGCCAGCGCGTGGCGCCGAGAGCACCGCGAATAGCCACCTCACGCTCACGATCGGCGGTGCGCGCATAAAGCAGATTGGCGACATTGGCCACCGTAATGCACAGCACCAGCAAGGCCATGCACGTCAGAGCCGAGACAACCAGAGGAGTGAAATTAGCGACGAAGGGAGACGGCCGGCTCATGGATTCGCGCAAAACAACCACCCCTGCCCCCAGCGGATGCATGCCGGCGTAGTCCCTCATCAAGCGCGCCATCACCAGTGCGGCTGCCGCGCGCGTCTGTGTCAGACTTACTCCGGAACGCAACCGGCCCATGATGAAGAACGCTGTATCGCCGCGATCGAAGATAAACTGACCACGATCCGGGGTCATCTGTGGCAACATCGTGGCCGGAACAAATCCGCTTAAAGCCGTGCCCCACTCTGCTCCCACGAATCCGCGCGGAGTGACGCCCACCACCGTAAACGGCAGGCCGTTCAGCTTCACTGTCTGGCCGATGATGTGCGGGTCTGCGGCAAAGCGGCTGTGCCAGGTGTCGTAAGTCAGCACGATAATCGCGTCCGCGCCCACCGTCTGGCCCTCATTGGGCAGGAAGAGCCGCCCCATCATGGGCTGCGCGCCAAGCACCGTAAAGTAGTTGCCGCTCACCATGTGCACAAACGTGCGCTCGGTAGACTCGCCCGTGCGGCTCAAATGGACCGGAGCCTCCATAAATGCCATGATGCCGGAGAAGGCCTTCGCCATCTCCGGAACCTCGTGGCCATCACCGTCGGCGTAGCGCCGGAAGTCCAGGAAATCCTGATACGAAAACTGAAACATCATCTCCGATTGCGGAATCTTCTGGACGATCATCACCAACCTTCCAGGGTCCGCTGCTGGCAGAGGCCTCAAAAACAGATCGTTGATGAAAAAGAAAATTGTGGCGTTGACGGTGAGCCCCAGCGCCAGGGTGAATACAGCAACGGCCGTGAATCCCGGTGACTTGCGCAACTGGCGCAGTCCATAGCGAATGTCTCGAAGGAATGTGTACATCTTTTCCAACCTCGTTACATGCTGTGACTGTAGCGTTCGGAAGAGAGTGCTGCACGTTGGCGACCAAGATTTGCGGTCTCTCACCGGTATTTCGGTGATCCCAATCACAAATTCAACGCTCCCAAGTGGAGAGGTGTCCGTTTATGGAATTGGGAGTTCGCAAGTGAACATGCGCAGTTCGCATGCGGCGAGGTTTGCCGATTGCTGAAAGTAGCCTCCGCGTCAATGTGGGAGGCTAACCAAGTGTTCAGCACATAGGATTTGTGTCAACTGATGCAACTGCCCAGAGCACTCCTTGATTGCCTCTTAGGCAGAGAGAACAGGATGGCTCCTGAGAACGCCCCAGTGTTTACCGATTTCCAGTGGGTGACTTTCCATCTGGTCGAGTAGTCCGCTTCGCGTCAACTTGTCGGCACCTCAAACGGTAGCCGGTCTTTCGGCCAGGTGGACTGAATTTGTAAACCGTCCGACTGCTCCGTTACTCGTCTAATTGGTGTCGCGAGGCCGAAAATCATTAAGTTTCCGCTCACTTCATAACGCACGCAAAATTCCCTTTTAGCTCACTGTTCTTTCAGCCAAGTTTTCGCGAGGATTTCCGCTCACTCCAGTTGCACCTCGTCTTGAAGTTCCAAATTGATTGATGATACTCGGCTCGAAGTAGTCCCATTGCTACCCGATTTGCTGATGTTGCCGAACTGATCATAGGTGAAGGTCGGGCCCCAAACAGACCCGTCCGTCCCACAATCCACAGTAAAGCCGTGAGAATCCGTTCCGCCAAGCCGGCCGAGAGCGTCGTAGTTATGTTTTATGTGTTTAAAATCGCCTGAAAGGCGATCCAGTTGACATAAAACTTCATGAATGTCGGTAGCTGCTTCCGCTACGGCCGGGCCGCAATGAGAGGGTTCAAAAGCGCACAACAGTTGATTGAGCGAAACACCGGGACCAACGCGCTGATGAGTTAAACCCCAATCTATCTTGGACGGGAGATTCTCAGGAGCAGGACATCGTGGATTTCCATTTCCAAGGGCATCCCGTCGCTCAACTCGATCTCCTTCCCGCTCCAGAGATCCTTGGCCTTCTGTGGACCATGTAATCCGAGACGCGCCAGGTTCAGGTGAAATGGGTGCGTCGAATAACGGGAGTCGCCGATGTTGAGAACGGCAATCGCGATGGCGCCGTGAGATAACGGACGGGTCCAGACTTCGACCTGGCCCGAGCTGTAAGCGCGTGTGGCCGGGTGTCCAAGCGGGTCCTGATCTATGGCAATAACATCTGGGTTGGTGAGGATGGCGCGGACGTCAGGCGTCATGTGAGTAAGGTCGTTGCCTGCCAGCAAGGGCGCGGCCAGCATGGCCCACATTGAAAAATGGGCGCGGTTCTCGGCCTGGGTCAGATCACCGTTACCAACCTCGAGCATATCGGGGTCGTTCCAGTGGCCGGGACCGGCAAAGTCCTCTAAGCCGGCCTGCATGCTCATGTTGGCGTAGATGCTGTACATGTTGGGCTGAATGTCACCCGTGGTGCGCCAAAGGTTCGCGCCAACTTTCGGCCCCCACTCCCACACGGCGTCCAAACCATATTGGCAGAGCGAGTAAACAATAGGCCGGCCGGTGGCCTTCAGCGCGTGGTCCATCTTTTCGTACGCGGATTCCATCAGTCGCATCTGCGCGGCCTTGTCGTTGGGAGCCTGCTTTTCCATCACCGCGGGGATGTAGCTGCAGAGGTCGTACTTGAGGTAGTCGATTCCCCACCCGGCATAGGTCCTGGCGTCCTGTTCCTCATGCCCCAGAGAGCCCTCGTATCCTGCGCAGGTTTTGGGACCAGGCGAAGAATAGATACCGAGCTTGAGCCCCTTGGAGTGAACGTAATCGGCAAGTGCTTTCATGTCGGGGAACTTCGCGTTGGCATGTATGACGCCGTGGGTATCGCGCTCACCTTCCCAGGTGTCGTCGATGTTGACGTAAATGTAGCCGGCATCTCGCATTCCTGAGGCGACGAGGGCATCGGCCGCAGCGCGCACTCCTTTGTCGTCAACCTTTTCGGCAAAGTAGTTCCAGCTGTTCCAGCCCATGGGAGGCGTCTGCGCAACGGATTGAGCGGGAGCGAGACGCGTCGAGGCGGCCATGCATGCCAGGGCAGCGCAAAAAACAACACTTGCGTGATTGGGATTTCGTATCATTGAATGCTCCTCGAAACAAACAGATCAAGTTGGGTGAAGAAGCCGCGAGCGAAGAGGATCGACGGGCATTGGTCTTCCCGTCGATGCAAGCGCCACGGACTAAAACTTGCCCAGGCGCACGCGGACAGCCTGAGGCTTCTGGTAAAAGCACAACCCGCGGTCGTTCTCGTCGCCATTCCAAAGGCGCATCGGTTTCCACACGCCATTCTCATATACTCCCTGCTCGGCGGAGATGATCTCGCTGCGGGACCACGGAAGCTTTCCGGGCAAGTGGAAGTTGATGCTGGCGTCGATACCGGTGATGAGGAATTCGTCTGGGCCGAGGCGTGCTACCAGCGCCGCGCCATGCGCATCCTTGGTGCCCGGAGCCCTGCCTCCGTCCGGTTGCGGGAAGCCAAAAGCGACGGACACCTGCCAGTCGCCGAAGTCGATCTCCCGCGACGCCTGGCCGGGCTCCTCGACGGCGGTCTTGAGCTTTCCTTCAAATTCGAGCGCGGCGATCTCGCGGTCCATCGAGCCGATAAGAGCAAAGTTGTATGCGGTTGATTTAAACGGCTGGTCAGCCAGGATGTTCTGGTCGACGCCGAAGGGCGAAAAACCGATGGCGCCATCGCCGAGCGCGTAGAAAAGTGCCTTTGCGTAGCTGTCGCCGCTCCCGATCTCCGGGATGAGGAGCGGGTTATCAGGACGGTTATAAATGTCGAAGACACAGCGATAGAAGCCGGAGTCATCGGAATACATATCGGGTCCGAGCACATCGATGGAAGGCGCAAGCACGCGCCAGAGTCCGACGTACTTTTGCCACGCACCGCCGCTGGGATAATCGATGCCGGGCATGTCCTGCTGCAATTGCGGCATCAGCGGAGGAGGATAGTTGACCCAGACATTCATGTAGAAGGGAATGTTCATCTCCGCTTTGCCGGCGGAAGCCACTTCATTGATGTATTTGGCTTGGTGATAGGTCTGGAAGAGTTCGTCGGCGTCGCCGCCGAAGACCTGCCTCCACGGGCCGGGCTGCTTGTGTGTGGCGGCGAGAAGATCGGCGGGCACTGAACCGGCAAACTCGCGGTTGGCTGTTTCTGAGTTGTCGCGAACGCTGCCGATGTTACCGGACTCGTTTTCGACT
Organism: uncultured Occallatibacter sp.; assembly: GCA_964528915.1. Taxonomy (GTDB): domain Bacteria; phylum Acidobacteriota; class Terriglobia; order Terriglobales; family Acidobacteriaceae; genus Telmatobacter. The sequence continues at coordinate 66,474 of CAZGUD010000033.1, read as the reverse complement.
TGAATCATCAGCACGGTGTGTTGATCGCCGTCGATCTGTTTCAAGTGATGCATAAGGGCGGCGAAGGCGGATTTGTCGGCTTCGAGCGTGTTGTGGCCAAGCGGCGATAAGACATCAATGGGCTCGCCGTCAGGGCGAATGACTCGTGGATAGCGCTGGGGATCCGCCTTGATCCATGCGGGAACGTAATGCATGTTGCCGTTTTTCCAGGTTCCAAACCACAGGAAGACGACGTGCAGGTCGTGTGCGCGTGCCCCCGTCACAATGGCATCCACGTTGGTGAAGTCGAACTTTCCGGGCTGCGGTTCCATCTGCTCCCAGTAGACCGGCGCCTCCATCGTATTGGCGTGCAGTGCGGCCATCGATTCCCAAACCTGGGGCAACTCACTGGGCCACGCGCTGGAGTTGTGGATCTGGCCACCCAGGATCAGAAAGGGTTGGCCGTCCACTATCAATGCATACCGTCCGTCCTTTTGCACGATCTTGGGGGCGTCTGCTGCAAATGCAGAACCGATGAGGGTGACGACAACCATGACGCTGGCGGCGAAACGGCTCCGCCTCAGATTGGAATGGCGAGAAAACAGTTCGAGCATTGAGAATTCCTCTTATCGGTTGATTGGCCCCGTCTCAAATCGCACAAATCGGCACGCGTTTTGAAACCAGCCGGCATGCGAGACAACCTATTGATGATGCGGGCCTCTTGCCCTTCGTCGCACGAGATGCCTTCTCATCGCACTCCCTGCAAAACTCGTTTCCAGCAGCGTGGATTGGCGCACATCACAGTTAGGGAGGAACATTCTGACGTATTCACGGCACCGGAAGCATCATTTCCACTATTATGAGCAATGCTCGTGTTTGTCAAGAGGAGAGAAGAATGTACGCATTTTAGGAATGCCCTCTGCTCCGGGCCCGGCTTCTTTGCTTGCGACACGACAGGTCGTAGCCTGCCTCGGGATGACGAATCAGTCCCTGATTGATGGAGGAAGGGCCGGTTGGCGCGGAGCGGGTGAGATTGGCATGCGTGACGGGGCTCTGCTAAACTCGCAAATCGGACGGTTAGTCATGTTTAAGAATGTTCGATACGCAATTGCGAGGTGATCATTGGTATGCGACGTCTGCCGCTTCATGGCTTGCTGGCATGCCGGCTCACGATGACAGAGGTGAGCTTGCATAACATTCAGTTAAACCAGACGGTGATCCAGCAAGAATTGACGCGAAGCGATCGATGGCATTCACATTTTGAAACCCTTGCGCCGATTTGGTTGATCGTTGCATCCAAACGGGTACTGTGAACGCGATGCATTTCTCCATCCAGGTTTGAGGTGAATCGATGTTGGAAGTCGAGGACAGGACAGAAATCAAGCGTGTGCCGCGCCAGAAACGCAGTCAGGATCGTTTTGAGCGGGTGCTTCAGGCATCGCTGCGATTGTTTTCAACGCACGGCTATGAAAGCGTTTCGATGCGCGAAATCGCTCGCGAGGCGCAGATGCCGATTGCCACGGTTTATCAATACTTCCCGATGAAACTGGCGATCGTGCGCGAAATCTGGTCGCGCTACACATCGGACATCACGGGCGCGCTGGCCGAAGGGATTCGGCTCAGCCTGGAGAAGGGCCAGGACCAGTCGCAGGAACTCATTGGAAGCATCGTAGACCGGATGGCGCAGTTACAGGCTTCGAATCCGGCGTTCATTGAGATCTGGAGCTGCGTGGCGGCTTCGCTGGAATTGCGGGCGCTGAATGTGGAAGATTCGCTTCACAATGCCCGTCTTATCGCCGACTACCTGAAGAAGCTTCAGCCCCATGCCGATGCGAAGTGGTTATACGACCGGGCATTGATCGCAGTGGAGACGACGAGTTCGACCACGCGGCTTGCTCTCGGACTTCCCGAGCCGCATCGCGCACGCATTCTGAATTCGCTGAAAGCGGCGATCGCGCAAATGGTTGATCCGGATTGCATCGTGAAATCGCCTCACTCCTTTTCAAAGGCGGCAGTCAGGCATGGCAAGGGCAAGAACGCGAAAGGCGGCGCCGGCCGGAAAGCAACGAATGCATGACCTGGTCCCTCATCGCGGTAAATCCCGTCTTGATCCCGATACACTCGGCGCCGCGTTAAATCTCGATCAGGCCCGCCATTCTTTGAGCCTCTCATCCCTTGATTGATGACAGTGGAGCTCGATCAGGGTTCGCACCGAATCAAAGTAAGCTCAGGATAATGATGGCTCCAACCGGGTACTTTCAGACTTCCGCAAAATGACGAAACTGAAGAGCGCGAGGGCAAAGCCATCGATTGCAAGCACGACGACAGCAACGGAAGGCATGCCAAGATAGCCACTCAGCCATGCAGGAAGTGCCGGGCCAATTCCATTACCAAGAGTAACCATGGCAGTGGCCGCGGCTACGGCGCGGCCCAAACGATCAAGGCTCGCGGAGAAGCCGAGCTGATACACCAGCGAAGAGAGATTGGTAAGAGCCTGGAGAACATTCGCCGCGAGATAGACCCAGTGAATCCTGACCGTGCCAACCAGGACGATCGATAGCGCATTGACAGCGATGAGAACAAAGAGCGTGGGGAATCGACCATAGCGGTCACCGGCCCAGGCGGATCCAGCCGCTCCCACGAGCAGCAACAGCGTGGAAACCGCGAGGATGGTCCCAATGGCATCGGGCGACAATCCTGCATTGTTGCCGTAGATTCCCTCGAGGCTCCAGAAGGCGCCTTGTCCAAGCTGCGTAAGAAAGACCGCAAAGACGACGAGAATAGCGTACGAGGAGATGCTGCCGGACGAACCCCGGCTCCGGATGGGGCGTCTGTCGGGGAACGAGGGAAGGCGAGTGAGCAGAGCTGTTCCTGCGAGGAAGACAACCAAGAGGCAAAGATACAGCGCGCGATACCCAAGATGGCTGATGAGAAGTGGAAGCAAGGCAAACCAGACCGCGGCGTTCACCATGGAAGCGATTGTCACGAACGCGATCAAGCGTTCCCTGTCGATCCCGCGGGCCAGGACTCGGAGGGCCTGGGCTCCTACAATCCCGGTGCCCGCCCCGGCCAGTAGACGACTGGCGACGAGGTTTGTTATGGCGGGCGAGGCCAGCGAGAGCGTAGTGCCAAAAATGGCGAGCGCGCCGCCCCACAGGGCCCATGTCTTTTCAGAACGCGGACGTCCCCACGCGCTCATAATCAGGGTGGTCACCGCAGCGACGCACAACTCCGAACTGAGCAGAAGTCCTGCGCTCCTCAACGACAGCCCAGCCTGGGTCCGCAGCGTGTCGAGAAACACCGGCAGTAGGCTCATGGTCGTTCCCAGCACGAGCTGAGCGCCGATTGCCGGAAAGAGGATTGCTCGATCCCGCCTGCGTGGCAAGATTGCGTTCAGCATGGCGCCGACCACAAGCCTGTGAACGAGTCAGTGTGCAAACGTACAGGGGAAAAACTCGTACTCAATTTGCCTCCGCGATGAGTGGTAGTGAAACGTCATTAGAGTGTAGAAAAATGTTTCCTGTCAAGCGCGCGATGGCTTTCCGGTACAGTTTATGTTGCATTCTGACCAAGAGTTGCCCACTTCATTGACGCGGGAAGAGCCTATTGACAAATATGACTGATGCTCATATTCTGCTCCTGTGCTCAGACTGAGGAAAGAGCACTCTGGGGCCGAATCAGCGGCCAGGAAGGCTCAGGGATGTTGCCGGGGGCCGTTGCGCTGCAGTGCCGCCATGACGACCGCGACGCATTGCAGGCGGTGACCGTGACCGATACAGCCCGTGGAACGGATCGAGTTCAAAACCAGAGAAGCGGGGAGTAATGACCTCCAAGCGCGACAACCCGTATGTTCTAGCGGTTGACCTGGGGACATCGGGGTGCAAGTGCGCGCTGGTGAGGCGTGACGGCGTAGTGCACGCGTGGGCCTTTCGGCCGATTCCGCTTTACATCGTGGACGAAGTGGGCGCCGAACAGGATCCTGAGGATTGGTGGCAGGCATTTCTGGGAGCGGCACGGGAACTGATTGCATCGCTGCCCGCCACGGGCGGGTATATCGAAGCCATTTGCTGCTCGTGCCTGGGAGAATGCACGGTCGCCGTCGACCTGGCTGGTAATCCGCTTCGGCGCGCGATGCTGTGGCTGGACATGCGCGGCGCGGAACAGATCCGCCGCCGGGCCGGCAACGACCTTCTTTCGGTCTCAGGTTACGGGCCTCTGAAGCTGATGCGCTGGATCACCCGCACCGGCGGCGCCCCAGCACTTTCAGGCAAGGACCCCGCAGGACACATGGCCTTCATTCAGGAGGCGTGGCCTGAAATCTACTCCAGAACCTACAAGTTTCTCAACGCGCTTGACTTCATGAATCTGCGCCTGACGGGCCGGTTCACGGCCACAGTAGATTCGATCCTGACCTCGTGGGTGACAGACAATCGCGATGCCAGCAATATCCGCTACGACCGGGCGCTGATCCGGCAGTCGAGAATCGACCGCGACAAATTTCCTGAGATTGTGAGTTGTACCGAAGTGCTTGGACCGTTGCGGCCCGAAACGGCGCAGGAACTGGGGCTGCCCGCGGATACGCCGGTGGTGGCGGGCGCGGTAGACAATTCGGCAGCCGCAATTGGCGCTGGAACCGTCGGCGACGGCGAGACCCATATCTATATAGGCACATCGTCGTGGATCGGGGCGCACGTTCCATTCAAGAAGACGAATCTGATTGCGCAGATCGCATCAATTCCGTGCGCGATTCCGGGCCGGTATCTTGCGGTCGCGCTGCAATCTTCGGCCGGTTCGAACCTGACTTTTCTGAAGGACCGGTTGCTGTTCCCTGCCAGCGAAGCGGGATCCGCTCAGCCGGACGATACATATTCCGCGATTGAGGAATTGGCGGCGCCAGTACCGCCAGGAGCGCGCGGCTTGCTTTATACGCCCTGGCTGTTTGGGGAACGTAGCCCGGTGGACGATCCCGATCTGCGGGCAGGATTCCTTAACCTCTCTCTTCAACACTCTCGCGCGGAAGTGGCGCGTGCCGTACTGGAAGGCGTGGCGCTGAATACGCGATGGATGATGGAGCCGTTTGGCCGTCTCCTTGGCAAGTCGCCCGAGCATATCACCCTGGCGGGAGGCGGAGCGAATTCGAACCTGTGGTGCCAGATCTTTGCCAATGTGCTCAAGGTTCCGGTGAGGCAACTACGGTCGCCCATACAGGTAAATGTCGTCGGGGCGGCGTTGATCGGACTCGTGGGGATCGGCGAGCTTGAGTTCGCAAATGTTCCGGCGCTGATACGAGTGCAAAACACATACTCCCCTGAAGTGGAGCAAGCCACGGTGTACGACAATGCGTTTGCGCGATTCAAGCTGGCATACCGTCAGCTCGCGCCTTTTTACCGGAAGGTTAACGGCCGGGAGAGCACACGCCATGGAATTTGAAAAAGCGCGGAACGAGGTTCTGCAAGCTTGCTTGCATCTGGCAGATAAGGGATACCTGGCCGGAACTGGCGGCAACGTGGCCTGCCGGGCGGGTGCAGGACACATGGCGATTACGCCTTCGGCCTCGGATTACTACGCGATGACACCCCAGGATATCTGCATCGTGCGCCTCAATGATCTCGCGTGCATAGCCGGCGAGCGACCTTCAGTAGAGCTGCGTTTGCACGCCTTCTTGCTGGGCAAGCGCGACGCGAACGCGACGATTCATACGCATCAGCCTATTGCCAGCGCCTATTCACTTTTGGGTGAGGATCTGAAAGTCTGCAACCTCGTGCGGCAGGAACTTCTGGGAGAGAAAGCACTCTGCGTGGGCTACGCGCCTTCGGGAACCTCCTGGCTTGCCGCGAAACTGAAGAAGCGTATTGATGCCGCGGTAAATGCCTACCTGATGCGCAACCACGGGATCATCTGTTGCGGGCGGACGATGGAAAACGCAATCGAGAGGGTTGAAGCCCTGGAAGCTGAATGCAGCGATTTCTTTCGTTCCGTCATCGAAGTGCGCGCCGCCACCGAACGCGGTCCCGCATTTTCACAGGTTCTATCGCTTTTAAGCGATTCAAATGTTATGGAGTCGGCTCAATGAATTCTCCTTCTGCAATCCTTAGCGACGACGCCATCGCGTCGGAGCCGCAGTACGGCATCTCTGAGTGGCACGATACCGGCGAGATCTATGCACGTCTGAAGGCGCTGCTCAAGCAGCCGATTCGTCCCATCCGCCGCGAAGCAATGGAAAAAGTACTGGATTACTTTGACCGCAGCTGCAGTGGATCGCAGCGCCTGGCAGAGCAAGCTGAAGCGATTATCCCCGGTGGCGTTCAGCATAACCTTGCGTTCAATTACCCGTTTCCGCTGGCGATGTCCAGCGCTAAGGGCGCACATCTTACCGACATTGACGGCAATCGTTACATCGACTTTCTCAAAGCAGGCGGCCCGACGCTATTGGACTCCAACAACAGCGCCGTGCGGGAGAAGATTCACCAGTTGCTCGATTCGTGCGGACCTGTCACGGGGTTGCTGAACGAGTACGAGGTCAAGCTGGCGCAACTGGTCAGCAAAGCCATGCCTTCCATTGAAATGTTTCGCATGCTGGGCACAGGCACGGAAGCGGTCATGGGTGCAATTCGGCTGGCGAGGGCTTATACCGGCCGCAAGTGGGTTATCAAAATCGGCGGCGCTTACCACGGCTGGAGCGACCAGATGGTTTACGGGATGCGCATACCCGGCACAGGATGCAGAGATGCAGTGGGAATCCCGCGCGCGATAACAGCATATACACAAGAGCGATTTCCCAACGATCTGGACGCTTTGCGGCGCACTCTCTGGTTCAACCGCCTGCAAGGTGGAACGGCGGCAGTAATCGTTGAGCCCTTTGGGCCGGAGAGCGGCACACGGCCGGTTTATCGCAGTTTCAATCAGGAACTGCGCAAGCTGTGCGATGAATTCAACGCGCTTTTGATCTTCGATGAAGTCGTCACCGGATTCCGCGCCGGCATGGGCGGGGCGCAGGGATACTTCAAGGTGAGGCCGGATATCACCGTTCTCGGCAAATGCCTCACTGGCGGCTATCCAATGGCTGGCGGAATTGGGGGCCGGCGCGATGTGATGCAGTTACTCGCCGGAGGGATCGGCGCGACATCGAAACGAGTGTTTGTGGGAGGAACGCTTACCGCGAATCCGTTGTCGTGCGCGGCCGGCTGCTTTGCGATCGAGGAAATGCGCCGCACCAATGCGGCGGTGAAAGCCGGAGCCGCTGGAGACCGTCTGCGCGAGGGACTGAGCGAGATCATCGAGCGACTTGGGCTGCCCTACGTGACGTACAACCAGGGATCGATTGTTCACCTGCAAACATCGGGTGTGATGCTGCTAAGCATGAGGAATCCGATCAAGGTGCTGCGCGAGGCCAACCAGCGCAAGCACATGATGGAGGAGATGGGCGCGGCCTTCAGTGCGCATGGAATCATTACGCTCGCTGGAAGCCGCATATACACCGGCCTCGCCGATACCAACGAAGTGATTGATGAGGCGTTGAACCGCTTTGAGAGTGTTCTCAAGCTGGTTTAGCTTTGAGGCCATCGAGTCCCATATGAACATTGAAGAACAACTCTTGGCCAATTGCTGCCGTCTTGCCGCGAAGGGACTTCTGTGCTCTTCCGACGACAGCATTTCGCTGCGAATTCCAGGAGAGGAGAGGATGCTGCTTGTGTCCGGCCTGGAGGACTGGCAGAAGATCGATGGCAGACACTTGCGACGGACGCTGTTTTTGGATGGCGATTACCCGGCTGCATTGCACGCCTCCATTTATCAAAATCGGAGCGATGTTGGCGCGATTGCCGTTTCCAGTCCGTGCGGGGTACGCCTCGTTGCTGAACTCGGCGGAGTTTTACCCACGCTCTTCGACGAACAGGCCAGGCACATCGGCGGCTCAGCCAGGCCTATCCCCGATCGAGTTGGCGCCAGCAATGAACGGCTGCGTGAAGTATTCCGGCGCGGAGACAACGCAGTTTTAGTAGGCCGTCAATTGCTGTGCCTGGGCATGACCAGCGAACGGGTCCTCTTCAATACGGAGCTCGTTGAGAAGTGCGCCCGGGCGTATACGATTGCCCGCGCAACAGGACGCCCCATCAAGCGGATTCCCTGGTGGGTTCGGATGATCGCCAAGCGTCGTTTGATAAAAGACGAGCGCAAAGCAGCCTTAAGTCACAGCCGAGGCCTGATGCCTGAGAGCGTGGGCGCGTATTAGCATTCCGTTTCGCAGGCATAGGTCTAATTCATCGCCGCGGGCACCTTCAACGCTTTGAGGCCTGACCAATTCGTCATCTCCCGGCGGTATGCCCAGAACATATCGCTGAATCCGGCACGGCTGAATCGATCTTTGAGATCGCTCGTTGCTTGAGCGGTCGCAGGATTGAGATAGAACGCGCCCCATTCGCCCACTAGCACTGGAAAATGATTTCGCGCGGCAAAACTCCGGTGACGATCAATGATGAGTGCGATACGCTCGTTGCTGGTCAGAGCAAAGAGATCGGTGTCGACGACAATGTCGTAGACATGGGGTGAATAGGCTTGCTCGGGATCACGCCTGCCGGCTTCGTCAACCAGCGGCGTAATCGAAGTAGCCACCCCCAGGTTGGAAGACATCGCAGATTCCAGAAAGAGTATGTGTCGCGAATCGATCGCGCGAATAGCCGTTCGTACGCGGCCATAGAATGGCATCAAACGACTGCGGTCGAAGTCCTGCATCACGCCTTCGCCTGCATCCAGCATGCCTCGATAAAGGGCAATGTCTCCCAGCCAGAGTGTAATCTGCCTGAACCCCTCCTTGTCTCCTTCCATCTTCATCAGATCTTCTGTCGTGGGATGAGGACCTCCGTGGCGCTCCGCAAGAAGCTCGGCGACGCGCGCCAGCATGGTGTATTCAAGCCGGCCTGCATCTTTGCCGGGAAAAGGCTCGTTCATCAGGTCGTAGCCGAGGACCGCGGGTTCGTCCTTGAACCGACGGGCAACGAATTGCCACGCTTTTGCATAGTGGTCCTGCAGCCCGACCCCATCTGCGGCCGGACTGTTCGCCCAGAAATGATCCAAGGCTGCCTGCACATCTGGACTCACATAGTAGGCATCGTTCCAGTTCGAGACGGCGGCGTGGGGCTGGCCATCGTCGAGTGTGGCCCACACGGGTGCGCCGTCGGCAAACTTGACGCTGTATAGATCCTGGTGCATGTCAAGAAGCACGTACAATCCCTGAGCCTTCGCGTATCCAACCAGACGAGCGATGCGGCCGAGATAGGCCTGGTCGAAGACTCCGGGCCTGGGCTCGAGACCGTCCCAGAAAATGCCTAGACGGATTGCGTTCATTCCCCATCCGCGAATCCGGGCGAAGTCCGCTGGCCCCAAATCGCCCGTATAACCCACGGTCTTAGACTTCCTGATGACATTGATGCCTTGGATCCGGATAGGCCGGCCCTCGCCATCGAGAAAAATACCGTCGCCCGCGGAGATGAAGCCCATTGGCATGCCAGCGGAATTGGCGTGTCGGACAGCGTTCTGCGCCATCCCGGCTGCGGAAAGCGAAGCTAAAAGAATAGCCAGATAAAAGCGATACATAGATCCCTCATCCCTGTTATCCAATTCGTCCGGGGGAGCGATGCCAGTTCAAATCTGCAACGCGCACCGCGCATTCCCACGACCAACGGTATGGACAGTCAAGAAACAGGTAACGGTTCGAAATCGGGGTTTTCCTGCCATGATTTCCCGATCAAACCGTTACCTGTCAAATACCTTACACTGGGTCAAAACTAGAACATCAACTTGGCCGCCACCTGTCCGGTTCTGCTTCCTCCAAAGTCCGAACCACGCGATTGCTTGATGGTTCCGAATAACGGCGACGTGATGTCGAGAATTGGATCGTTCAGGTTGGTGTGATTCAAGACGTTGGTGAAGCTGCTCTCCAGGCGGAGATGCAGACTGTCGCCCAGATTGACTGTTTTTGACAGGCCGCCGGAGAGGTTTATCGTTCCCGGACCTTCAACGGCTCCAGTGTGCTCGGTTCCGAATCTGCCAATCGGGTTCGACGTCACTCCGACGCCGCAGGGGTTGCCTGCGTACGATGCCGGCGTGTATCCGGTGATGCTGGGACAAGCAAAGGCCTGGGGATTTACCCACTGGTTGCGGTTCCGGTTGGCAGGCTTGATGCCACCTACCTGGTCCGGGTGCTGCTCCATTCCGTAGAGGCTGGAATCACCCGATCCAGTGCCGGAAGGATCGGCGGCGCCTCCGGGGATATAAGCAGAGAGGTAGGTTCCCGTTTGGATCAGGAAGATGCTGCTCAGTTGCCAGTCTCCGAAGATCGCGTCCGCTGCGCGGTTCATGTCGTGCCCCATCGCATGTCCACGGCCCACGGGCAGAGAAAACAGCCCGGTTGTGATCCAACGCTGACGGCGCGTGCCATTTACGTTACCGTAGTCGAGGTGGAGATCACGATAGTAGCTCGCGTAGCCTGCGTCGCCGCCGCCATCTTCACCGGTAAAACTGGATGCGGCAGGTCCCTGATTGTCCGCCAGATTCTTTGACCAGGTGTAAGTTGACTGGAAGCTGAGGCCTTTGGAGAAATTGCGCAGCGCCTCAAATTGCATGCCGTTGTAGAGGGCCTGAGCGCCGGTGTAACGGTCCTGAATTGCGCCCCAGTTCGGAAAGGGGCGATCGGTGAGCGGGCGCGCAGCTGCCGGAGTTGTGGAGGAATAGGGCATCTCGTTCATGGCGACGCCCCAGACCAGATCGTCGGTTCGCATCCCGATATAGGAGAGTCGCGTGCCGATATCGCCCTTCCATTGGTGATCGACAGACAGGCTCCACTGCATCGAGTAAGGGTCTTTCCAGTTCAGCTCATTGCCGGCGTTAAATTGAGCGCTTCCGTAGCTCGTCGTCAATCCTCCCGAAGGCGCAATATTGGGCCACGTGTAAAGCGACGGATAGTAATTCGGCGGATTCAGGCTGTAGATCGTGGACTGCACCTGCTGCAGCGAGCCAGTCATGGAAAAATAGCTGCTGCCGGCCAGAGTGGTGTTATAGACGCCGAAACCGCTGCGGATGGAGGTCTTGTCGTTGCCGAAAGGACGCCAGGCCAAGCCCAGTCGCGGCAGAATGCGATCCTTGGGCGAATTGCGGAGTCCCGCCGGAAGGCCTGCCTGCGCATTCGTTTCAATAGGTGTGCACGCAGCATTGGCTGTGTTCGACGGGCCGTAGCCGCAGACGTCGGCGCTCTCCAGGAAAGGCGTGCTCAGCAAGCTGGCGCCATTGCTGGGATAGATGACGCGTCCCGTACCCGCCACGCTGGGATCAAAATTGCCGATAGCCCCCTGCGTGTCCTGGTAAGGCGGGTGGTACTCGTAACGGGCGCCGTAGGAGACAACCAGATCCTGCGTTACCTTCCACTGATCCTGGATGTAGCCGGCGTAGTAAGTGGTCTTGCCCTCGTTGTAAGGAATGAGCGTGTAGTACTCGGTAGCCGTCGGCGTGCCACTTAGAAAGTCGGCGAACTGATAGGCCGCCTGGTTGGTCGTCGTAGGGAATCCATAACCCGGCAATTGACCGAAAAGACTCGTATAGTAGCCGCTGAAAAGAAAACCCTCCACATTACTGATGGCGCTGTTGCCAAGAGTGGAGCGAGTTCCCTGCTGGCGGATGTCGCCGCCGAATTTGAACGTATGCTGGCCTTTGGTCCAGCTAAGGCTGTCGTTGTACTGCAGCAGGTGGCTGTTGGTGGACTGGTTGTAATTACCCGCATAAAGCCACGACAGGTCTCCCGCCGTCTGGTTGGTGCTGGCGCCGAAAGCAAGCACGGTCACGCCGTTGACGGGAAGGTTTGCGCCGATGGGGTCGAACCCGGCCGCCGCGGTGTACGGTGCACCGTTCAGCTCGTTACGCTGGCCGTTTTGTTCCCATGTAAACCCGAACAGGAAATCGTTAATCAGGCTGGGCGTAATCGTGTAGACAAACGAACTGGCCAGGATGTGGTAGTTGTCGTAGTCGGTCACCGATGGGACCTTCAATGCCTGCGGCGACAGCAAAGTGACGGTCTTGTTGGTGTAGCGCACAAAGGCCAGCATGTTCTTGTTCAGGTTGTGGTCGACGCGGGCATCGAACTGGTTTGAGTTGTAATCGTTGGGAGCGTTGATCGAGTAGTTATAACCGGTTCCCGACAGGGCCGCTCCAACAGTCTGGTATGGCGAATTGAACGGATAATTCGGCGCCGGGAAGAATTGCATAAACGGATTGCCCGACGTGTTGATCATCGGCCCTGGGATCTGATTGGTGCCGAGGCCATTTTCCATCGCGTACGGAACAGTAGTATTAGGATCGATCAACATTCCCGGTATTGGATACTCCTGAGAGAAATCGCCCTGCATCATGGCTACTGTGGGCACTAGCTCCTGGAGTACTGCCTGCTTGGGAAACCGGAAACCTTCGTAGGTGCCAAAGTAGAAGGTCTTGTTGTGTCCGTTGTAAAAGTGGGGAATGACGACCGGACCGCCGGAACTGACGCCGAAATCGTTGCCGTTCATCTTGGGCTTAATTACTTCGCCAAACGGCGTGGCATTGAGTGCGTCGTTCTGATAGTGCCAGAAAAGCGTGCCATGAACCTTTTCAGTGCCGCTCTTACTGATGGTCGTAATCTCGCCCGCTTGCCCAAATTCGGCATTGTTCAGTACGCCGTCCACGCGCATTTCGCCGATGGATTCGGCAGAGGGGAATGCGTCGGAAAGCGGCGAGTTGGAACGAGCACTGGTAGTGGAGATGCCGTCGACCGAGGCTTCCGTCTGGAAGGGCATGCCGCCCTGCACCGAGAAATTCATGGTCGGAGCACCGTTGGCGCCAGGTGTAGACGAACCCGGCGCCGTATCCGATTGCACACCTGGAAGCGCCTGGATTTCGTTCAGCGGGCTGGTTCCGCTGGTGCCGTAGTAGTTCACTGGAAGGCTGGAAACGCTGGCTGAATCGAGGCTCGCAGAGACCGACGCCGTCTCGGTTTCCACCACACCCTGGGATGAGCCTTGCACCGTAACTTCCTGCTGCGCCGAGCCCACCGTCAACGCGGCATCGATGCGGACCTCCGCACGAGCTTCAAGGACGACGCCCTTGACTAACTGGCTCTGAAAATCAGCCTTCGATATCTTCACATCGTACGTGCCCGGAACTAGCTCAAGTGCCTGGTAGCTCCCCTCCGAATTCGTACGGTACGTCGAGGATATGCCTTTCTCCACGTTGGTAATTACAACCTTGGCATTGGGGATCAATGCTCCGCTCTGATCCCTCACCGTTCCGAGGATGCTCGATTGAACCGACTGGCCGTGCGATGGCGGCAAAAGCACCAGAAGCATCACCAGCAGAAAGCTCTTAAAGGCCCCGCTAAAGGAAAAACGCACCGTACTACCTCCAGGAGCCAAAAACCCACTCCGGTTGCCGATAATATGAGCGTTGCTCGTGTTTTGTCAAGCCCGTTCTATAGTTTTGATGGGGCGCGAAATCCTTCGGATCAAGCCCATGAATATAGCATTATTTATCTGCGCATTACCGTGTTTGGCTGCCGATGTGTCACACCGGGACCGGAGCCGGGAATTGGTCTTGTTCCCGGCCGCGAGACAACTGAACGTTGCTCTGAACTTGTGCCGCGCAGCAGACCGGACTCAATACTTGCAACGGGATTGGTCACACCCGCAACTACTAGCCGTGCCAATCGAGAGGATTCGACGGATTCGCAGTTCCGAGAATCCGGATCTGAGCGCCCAGAAATTGGCACGTGTATCGAGGCCGACCACCTGATGTTTCTCCTGGATGCTAGTAGGCGCAGTCAACCCTGCTTATGCTGGCGCACGCACGGCAGCAGACGTCACATCGGCAAGGCGCGTTTTGGTTCAGGGGCGCTGTGGAACGACAAAGAAGAGAGTGGCAAAGTAGCGGGCCATCTGACCGGTGCAACGGAGGAGTACTGCAAGGAATACGCGGCCTGGTTGAAAGCACGCGGCGATTGGAGCGAGTTCGTGCAGTCAATTGCAGGGGAAAAACGAGCTCGGCTCATATGCACACGAATGTTTGCAGACCGACGATTGACGGAAAGAAGGTCTTCCAGTTCCCGCAGGAGCTCGTGCTGCACTCTCTTCGCCACACCTTTTTAACTCGCATGGGTGAGGCTGGCGCAGACGCGTTTACAATCATGAAAGTAGCGAATCACTCCAGCGTTACGATGTCCCAGCGGTATATTCACCCGATGAGCGGGACGGTTGAGCTTACATTTGAGTGGCTGGAGAAGTTCGGCCAAAAGGTGTTGGAAGCATCAGATGGCAGCAACTTGGCACATTTTTCGATAGAGGCAGGTTTAGCTGCTTCTGGTATCAATGTAATTTTTTCATTCCAAACATAGACCTGTAGCTCAACGGTAAGAGCTGGGGACTGATAAGAACGAAGGGAAGGGACATGTACAAGATCGTTTTAATTCGCCATGGTGAAAGCGTTTGGAACAAAGAAAACCTCTATACCGGATGGACCGATGTCGATCTCTCCGAAAAAGGACTTCAAGAGGCCAAAGAGGCAGGAGTGCTGTTAAAGGAACAGGGATACAACTTCGACCTGGTCTACACGTCAGTGTTGAAGCGCGCCATTCGCACTACCTGGATTGTGCTGGACCAGATGGACCTGATGTGGATTCCGGTAAAGCACGACTGGCGGCTCAATGAGCGGCATTACGGCGCGTTGCAGGGGCTCAACAAGGCTCAGACGGCCCAAGAATTCGGCGATCAACAAGTGAAGATCTGGCGCCGCAGCTACGATGTTCCGCCGCCGGTGCTCACCGTCGATGACCCACGATATCCGGGCAGCGATCCTCGCTACAAAACCCTGACCAAAGAGCAGCTCCCTCTGACCGAATGCTTGAAGGACACCGTCGCGCGCGTTCTGCCTTGCTGGCACGACGTAATTGCGCCCAGCATCCGGGCGGGCAAGCAGATCCTGATTGCGGCTCACGGCAATAGCCTGCGTGCGCTGGTCAAGTACCTCCAAAACATCCCTGACGATGAGATTGTCGAACTGAACATCCCCACCGGCATACCGCTTGTGCAGGAGCTTAATGACGATCTCAAGTCGGTTCGGCACTACTATCTTGGAGATCAGGAGAAGATCGAAGCGGCCATCCATGGCGTCGCCAGCCAGGGAAAAGCCCGCTAATTACTGTTAACTACACTGTTCAGAATCTGAGGCTGCCTTTGAGTGGATAGAACTCTGCTCGGGCAGCCTCAACAACTTGCGGCCTCTTTACCGGCCGCCCCGCATTCGCCTCGTTACGGGATGGAGCGCCAGCTCATCCGAAAGTTGGTTGTGAGACACACAGTCTTTCTGTCATTCTCCTCTGGATATTCCCCGACTTTCAACCAGCCAGACTTTCAGCGAGGTCACATTGCATTCCAGGAAATTACTAGTTCTAACCATGCTCACACTTACTGCTTCCCTGCCCGCCCAAAGCTTCTTTGGGCAATGGGAGCAGCGCACCTCAGCCACGCAAGCCAAACAACCGGCATGGCCGCCACCGCTGGTAACTACTTACGTCGGGCTCATCCAGGTGGCGCGCACCGACTTCATTCGCCAGACGGCCTCAACTGGAGTCCAGACCTGGAACTTCGATGGTGGCAAGGGACTGAACCTGATTCCGATGGCCAATACCGAAGTTGACATCAACCTGCCCGGCTACTTGCAGCACAGTTCGCCCAAGGTGATCAACGGCGCCGGGGACATGTCTTTCTTGCTCAAGTATCGGATTCTGTCTGGCAACGCCGAGCACGGCAGCTTTGACATCAGCGCCTTTCTGGTAGGAACCATCCCAACAGGGAGCCATAAGAACGGCAGCACCGATGCCTCCGTTGCTCCGAACATCGGGGTTGGCAAAGGTTACAAGTGGTTCGATGTGCAGAGCACCTTTGGCGGCACGATGCCGGTGCTGGACACAGCCAAGCTCGGCCGTACCGCAACGTCGAATACGGCCATGCAGGCCCATGTGGCCAAGTACTTCTGGCCGGAAGTAGAAATCAACGCATCGTTCTATCGCGGCGGCCCCAACAACCACAAGAACATGACGTTTGTTACGCCCGGACTTTTGTTCGCAAAGAAGATCCACGTTGAGGATCCGAAGAGCCGCCTCGCAATCTGCGCGGGCGCGGGCGAGCAGATCGCCACCAGCCAGTTCCACAGCTACAATCACGCGATCGCTGTGACTTCGCGACTGGTGTTTTAGGGCCACTCCATTTGGCGTGACGGCGAGATTCCCCTGGAATCTCGCCGTTGTGTTTACGGAGTTTATTTATCGATGATTGTGCGTCGATTGGCCGCAATTACCGGCAGAGTAACAACGGGCTAAGTCCCTGGAACCCAATGCTGGCACCACTTTTGAATGGTGCTTAGTAATCGCCTTCGCTCTAAGAGCTGCTGTGGGAGGGTGTTTATGTCAGCGTCTTGCTCTGCTGGCGCCGGGCAGGATGGTTGGGGTCAGTGAATTCAAGCAGCTCGATGGGCGCGCCGTTTTCTACGATGAATGCAACGCGGACTCCGTCGGATGGGCTGTTGGGAGAAATCAGAATTTCGCGACCAGCAAGCTCGGACGCCAGATCTTCCACTTCAAACGCCACGTGCGGAACTTGCCGGACCAGATCAGGGACCGCCGCATCCGCTTCGAATCGCATCCACTCTACGCCAAATTCGCTTTTATCGTGGCTGACGACAAAGACTTTCAAGTGTTTCAAGTGGGTCTCGCCAGGCTTCGCTTCATTAGTGGGAATTCCGATGTGATGATAGCGGCGCATTGTTTTTTGCTCTCCGTGGAATTGCCACAAATTCTACGCTGTCGTTACCGCATTTGAAACCGCGCCCTCGTGACCGGACTTTTGAGGCACGAAGCCAAATCGTACTTCGCTGGTTTTGGCGCAAGACAGATTCGGAATGCATGACGGGCTAACCTGACCCGGGGCGCCCGGCGAATGATTTGTATTCGCTGGTGTGGTGATCGGCTGAACGGGCGGCGTCCGCGCCCGCAGCGGATATGCGCGGCCTGGAGACCGGCGGTTCCTTACTGCAAATCAGCCTCAGTTGCTCGCCACACCGGCTCCGCCCAGCGTGAACTCTACCTTCTTCATCAGCTTCTCGCCCTTGTACTGGAATGTCACATCAGCCTCGTACTGACCGGCCGGAAGTTTCGCCGCCGGCACGATTGCCAGCATTGACGCAGCCCCGTTTGAATCGAGCGGCACCTCGTACACCGGGCTTCGCGCCACAACGTTGTCGTCCTGCATGATCTCTACCTTCATCACTACCGGCTGATCGATCGGCGCAGGCGGGTAGGCGACTGCGTAGAACTTCACGTTGCCGCTCACGTCGGGAATCACGCTGTCTTCGAGTTCCGGCATTACCGCGCCGCCGCGCGACTGGAGCGGATCGAAGACGTTGGCCGGTCCATAGATGTCGTCCACTCTTCTGACGACCGCGACATCGCTGATGGAGAAACCGGAATCCTGATCGACGTCCAGGGTGGATCGGCTTACGCTGGCCTTCATGCTTTGCCGGTCAACCGCAGCCGTGTCGATGGTGTAATGTCCCGGAGCCAGAAAGAAGGGCGCGGTAAAACTCACAGTTCCCTTCTCCATTTGGTCCTTTTTTGAGAGAGGCAGGTCGTAGGGAATGTCCTTGCTGATCTTTTCCACGACCTGTCCCTTGCTGTCTTTGATCAGCGCCGTCACGCATACGTGCACCTTGGCCCATTTCTCATCGGTCGTCACAGTCAGGTCCTTTGTCGGAGCTTCGAAGATGAACGCGTATTGATTCCGCCCCTCTCCGGGACGGAACTCCATCGTGGTGGTATCGAAGTTGAACTGGTGCAGATCTGGCTTGGTGTCGATGGCCTTGAGCGTGGCCACTTCAAAGGGGTAAACCTGGCGGCCATTGATCAGCGGGACAGCATAATATCCGTTGCGCGCGAAGACCGTGGCGCCAGGCCGTGAAACCTTTACCTCGATCTTTCTGAAGTTTCCATCGAGAGTGGTGTTGGCGGGTGCGTAAGTTGCTTCGTAGTGTGTACGCGCGCTCTCCAAAGCTTCGCGGATGGGCTCCTGCAGATCGAGCGTATCAGGCAGCAGCGCGCCGCCCGTGCCCTCGGCTAGTTCCTGCATGTTGCCACGGGTGTTGGAGTGGATCGACGTTTCGGCGAGTTCCATGGCGATCACCTCGCCAGGAGTGACTTCCTGACTTCCGCCGTTCACCGTGGCCAACTGCATGTTCATGCTGTCGTTGGCGGCTTGCTGCACGCGACGGCGAGCATCGCTTAAATCCGAAAGGATGGCGCCACCGGGGGCACTCGCGTGCTCGGCTGTCCCCTGGTCGGGTTGCCCCTGCGTATCGAGCGCGTAGATGCTCACGTTGGCGCGATTGGCGGCGCTGATAATGGAGTGCAAAAACTCCACCGTGTCGGTGTGAACCAGAATACCGGCGGAAAAGAGCAGCATGACCTTGCGGCCTGGAATCTGGGCCTGCGCGTCTACGAGAGAACGAAGCGGGCTGAGATACTGCATGCTGCCGAGATAAACGTCGTGCAACTCATTCACCCAGGCTAGCTCCGCGAATGGGTCGATCGGGCCGCCCGTCTTTGCGCCGCCGTAGGGCGAGAGCTGAGCAGTCTGGCTGCCCGTGTCAATGTTGCTCACCGCGCCAAGGCCGCCAAAGTCGAGGGAATTGGAATCGATGGCTGCGAATTGTCCAGACAGCGCATTACTCGCCGCCTTCTCCACGGCAGCGGAGATCTTCGCTGCGTCGTTGGTGTACGGCTGCAGATTGCGAAGGCCAGCCTCGCCAAGAGTGAATACGCCGACATAGGTGTTGGAGCCGAGATCGGTCTTGGCGAATTCGCGCATGGCATTGACAGTGAGCTCGCGCCCGCGCGGATCGAGATTGCCGATGACCACCGACACCACGCTCATGTCGCGCAGTTCATTGATGGTGGGCGACGCGGCCGGTGCATTGGAGGGAGCGACTGCGGCTGGCACGGGCGCGGGGGCTGCCGCTTTCGCAGGCGCAGCCGCCTCAACTCGTCCGTCGACGAATTCGAAATGACGCAACTTCTGCGGAACTCCGTCTTCGAAGACCTGAATTTCGTCGGGCCGCAGATTGCGGATGATTTTCGCGTTCTTGTCGCGCACCACAAAATCAAGAAGCACTTCCGAGGTGGTGGTGCGAATGGTTGGAGTTTGGTTTTCCTGCGATTGTGTCTGCCCCGCGCCAGGACTTTGCAGAAGCGTGAAAAACGATGCGGTCATTAATCCCAAACGTAGTTTGTGGCCCACGGCGAATCTCCCTGCACAGCTCGAACGTTGTTGATACGTTTGTAGCAAGCGTGCCTCGTCTCTCTTCTCAGTTTATCTTCTGGTTCGAATAGGAATGAACCGGCACTGAGACCGATCCGAGAGCGCCGGTTTTGAGGTCGCGGACAACCACGCGCAACGTTTCGGCGTTCGGCTGAACCCACAACGTTCTCGGATAGAGCCATCCCTGCCGCTCGGCCTTCAAAAAGGTTTCGCGCTTGAGCCCCAGGTCGATGTTGTCTTTGAAGCTCTGGACCACCAGCCCGTCGCGATCGATCTGCACAAATGCCACATCGAGCTTTGCATCGGGGTGGTTGTCTTTCTGATCGAACTGGATGTCCTGAATACTCAGCTTCAGCAACACCTGCTCTGACCCCGCCTCCAGCGGATTGGAAGGAACATTGAGCGTGACGCCGATGTCGGGCGCTTCAACCACGCTCCGCGTAGCTTCAAGAAAGGCGCGGTCCGACGTGGGTTCGACGCGTTCGTCCATTGCGTAGTAGCCACGGCGGCACAGCACTTTCATGCCCTTGTGCTGCGGCGCAAGCTTCAGCTCGATGTGGTGATAGTTGCCGTCCCAGGCCTTGTCGCCGGGGTAATAGCCCATCTGGTATGCATCGCTGCTCGCGGAGACGATCTGCTGCAGGCTCTGAACCATTCCGTTGCTGTCGAAGATAGCTCGGCCACCTGATTCGGTTGCAATCATGTCTGCAGTAGCGCGCTGGGATTCAGATGACCCACCATAAGTGAGGCCGAAAGCGTCGATGGGGTAGACCGCGATGTTGGCATTGCCGAGCGAGCGCGCAAATTCCTGAACTTCGTTAAAGTGGCCTTGCGGATCAGGGCTATGCGGCGACGGCAGAATGGTTGAGTTCGGCCCCGGAGGAAGCGGCACGTTTCCGTTCACTCCATCGGCCATGGCGGCAATGCCAAAAGCAGTGGCAGCCATGGGAAAGCTGGTCGAAATCCATATCAGGTTCTTTCGGCCAGGCACTCCCTTGAGATGCCGTATGACAGCCTGCAATCCGTAACCCAGCGTGCCTCCGCGCAGGCTCTCAGCGCCGCCGTAGCCTTCCATGCGATCGGTGAGCGATGGATTCTGCGCCCACTGGTGCAGCGTGCGGGTCTGCTTGGTTGCCACCACGTCATCGAGAGTTACATACTTGCCGGAACCTGAATTTCCCAGCGCCTTGGCCGCGGCAACCAGCTTTGATGGATCGTCGGTAAAGTCGCGAATGACGACCACGCCCTGACGCCGCAACGCATAGAGAGCTACCTGCTGGCCCGGCTTCACGGTGGAAGGATATTGCATGACCAGAAGGCGCGCCTGCCTGATGGGCGCCGTCAGGTCCAGGGAGACGATGGTCAGCAATTGCGGATCGAGCAGAGTCTCGTCTACCAGGATCACCGTTGCGCCGGGAGATTCGCCGGCCGATGCCTGACGGTTGCTGATGGCCAGCGGCGACAGCTCGACAGGCTGCGCGGGAGGAGCACCGGCGCCGGCTGTGAAGTGCGCAATCTGCTGCTCGACCCCATTGTCGTAGACGCGAAAATCTTCCCTCCTGAGTCCGGTCACGGAATGGTTGCGATTGTCGAGCACCACGGCGTTGAGCTGAACCAGCCTGGTAGTGGTGCGAATCAGCGGAGCTTGAACCATTTGCGCTGTTGACGTCTCGGGCGGCTGCGCGGCCGGCGTGGCTGCCAACAGCATCGCCGCCCCAAGCAGGCCGATTGCGGCTGCCATCAATCGACCTTTAGCGCGAAACTCCGGTTGAGGGTCAGCTTGCCTGGAGTTTGTCGCGCATGTCCGTGAGTCTTTCATCGGCTTGCTCCTGACGCGGTTCACTGTTGCCTTGTGTCTATCTTCGCCCCGGGTTGCACCGCTGTCATGATTATTGCGTTTACCGATCGGGTTTCGTTGCAGGCGCTGTCCCTTGAGACGGAACCTCTTCGGGCGCATCGGAAAGAATCTTCACTTCGGAACGGAACACATGGTAGTTCTCAAACGATGCGTGATTGATTGAGATCGATATGAGCGGCTTGTCATTGATTCTGAAGCTGGAGCGGGAATCGGGCGCCCCCTCATTCGCCACGCCGGGCGGTTCACCTTCGTTGACGTCTGCCGCAAACAGCACAACGTTCTTCACCGGGCACATATAAACCCGGCCTCCGATCTCGACCGGCCCGTACTCCACGATCTCGGCGGCTCTTGCCACGGCTTCGTTGTCTGCATCCACGTGCACCACCAGCCGCAAGACCGCGCCGGTCGCGGGGTCGATTGCAATCTCGGCGTGATATGCGGCCTGAGCTGTGAAGAGCTGTTTCTTGCCATCCGGCCCGCGAGCGCAACAGTAGCTCCACTGGTAATGTGCTCTCTGCTTTGGCACGTCGAAATCAAACACCGCCAGTTTGCCTGTCTTGCTGTCTTCCCAATGGCTCCAGCGAATTTCACCCTGGGCCATGTCGCCGATCACTGACCTGAGCAGTTCTCCGAATTCGCCGCGGCTGGTCACGCCAAACTTGTGCGGCCGCTCCGTGGCCGGCGGGTGTTCCACCTCTTCGTGCCCATCGCGATAGACCACCGTAACCTGCGACTGGCCCACCTGCTTGAACGGTCCTTTGATCTCCACGTCCGGCTTGCCGGCAGATTGCTGCGGCTGTTTCAAAACATAGACTCTCTGGGGAGGTTGAAGATGCTGGTACTCCGTTATCTTGCGGGTAGCCAGCAGATCGGGCATCTGGTGAGTATTATTCAACGCAAACTCGACAGCGCGTACCGCAATCGTGCGCTGTTCGCCGATTGATGGAGGCGGCGTGTCAGGAATATCGGTCGCGGGCAGGTCGAGAAATTCCGCGGCGTCGGCCAGCACCAGGAATGCACTTTGCGACTCGGGCCCTGGAAGTTCCGCATTCATCTTTACGAATCGGGCATCGCCGATGCGCTCGGTCAGCACAAGCGTGGAAATCTGTTTGGCGGCAGCCTTGTCAGCCTGGTTGTGGGCCGTTGCAACAATCTGCTCCAGCTCGGCGACGGTAACTTTATCCGCCGCCCATGCAGGCAACGCCAGCAGCCCAACTATCGCGAGCATAGCGACCGTCTTCATTGCTTTGCCACTCTGTTTGGACTCCGGGCTGCATTCGCGACGTCGTCCATTTGAATTCGCAACGAGCCGATGCGCCCGCTCGGCACATCCATCACAGCGAGCCGTATCGAAGATGGCCTCGGTCCGGGGATAGCCGCAATATCCGCCAGCCCGCCTGCGGCTACCTTTTGTACTTGGGCCTCATTCATCTTGCGATCGAGAGGAATACTCATGAATTGGCCGGGATTGCCTTTTTTGTCGAACGTGCAGACGGCAAGTTGCAGGTTCACCTCAGCCCCACCGTTTTCGGCAGGTGTGAGGGTCAGCGCCGACGCGCCGATGTCGAGATGGAACTTGAGTCCATCTGGCGAATCGGGCGGGAGGGTGGTGGCTGTAAGTGCAATCGATGTTGCGTCGAGCGGGGTGGCGCAGGTCGCTTCCTTCAGCGCCTGTCGTACGTCCTCGGTCCTTTGCGCAATCTCCGCAGTTGCAAAATATCCCTGCCTGTATTCGAGATGCCAGTCCTTCTCCGTTGCATCGAGGAATATGCGCCGGTACTCGCCGTTCCAGTCTTTCGAATTCGAGTAGTAGGCAATTTCGTAGAAATCTCCACTGTCGTCTACAGCTCGGTGCACGCAATCCGCAAGATCATTGTCTCCAACGCACACTTCGCCGCCCGTACCGTTAGCGAGCAGACGCATCGTGTCGTCGTGCTTCAGTCGCTCAGAGTCCTCGCGCATTGTGACGATAATGCTCGACGGTCCTTGGCCCTGGCTCGTTGAAGCAGCGGTCTCTTGATCCCCGCCTTGTCTATCGGCGTCAAACACTGCTGGAGGAACGACACCTGCTGGATTCATTGGATACACCGCGACTTTGGCTTCGCTCAAGGTCTTTGTCACACCCTGGACGAGCAAGGTGTAGTCATGATTTCGAAATGGGTCTAGCGCGGGATCTACGACAATAGGAAAAGCGGTCGAGATCCAAAGCAGGTTTTTCCGCACCGGCAATCCTGCGGTGTAGCGCGCGATTGCCTTGAGTGCGTCGGCCGTATCGTGAACGCGCCGATCCATATTGAAGTTGTAAATGGCGGCATCGAAATCTTCGATCGCCATAAACATATCCTTGGCCGCTCCGCCTCCCTCTCCAGGCATCCCTTTAAGTACTCTGGCCTTGAGATTTCCGATCGAGTTGACGTCATCACGAGGGTCAGACTGCGCTAAACCCTGCCCTGCTACACTGGTTGCCTTTGTCACTGCCGCCTGCAACAGGGCGGGATCATTCGTAAAATCCTGAAGCATCGTCAGTCGGTTGCCCAACAGAAAGACCGCAACCGGAACGTCGCTCGGCAGTTGGCGAAGCATCTTGACCATTTGCGCGTGGACTTGCATCTGATACGCGATCGGCGTGTTCAGCCCGTCCGCCAGCAAAATTGTTGGCGGAACGCGGTTCGACCGCAACGCGACGGCATTCGTGTAAACACCGGTCAGCACCTGAGGTATCGGAGTTGCCTTCATGGCAAGGTCGGCCACCGAAACTTCATGAAAAATGTCAATTTTCTGTTGCTGCCTCCCCTCGCCCTTGCGCGGGGTCTGCTCATAGAGTTCAAAATCCTCGGGCGTGAGACCGGTGACATGATTCCCCTTCTTGTCCTTCACCACGACCTCGAGCGTCACCATCCGGGTGACAACCTTGACTGCCGGCTGCGATGCGTTCGGCGCGGCGCTTTGCGAACCCGCTTGCGCCTGCGAATGCGAAATCGTCATGAGCATCAATCCAGGCAGGACAATCGAAAGCCGAGTGAAATTACGCCATAGGCTAATCACGAAAAGCCACCTGCGTTAAGCCTTCCTCAACCTCCATTGCTTTGATATGCGCGGGGAATGCGCCTAAGTGAAGCTAATAGCCAGTAGCCTGTGGCTGATAGCTGGTAGCCTGCTATTGGATACTGGCTATTGGCTACTGGCCACGCCTCCTCCCGCCAGCGTGAATTCCACCTTCTTCATCAGCCTCTCGCCCTTGTACTGGAACAGCACATCAGCCTCGTAGTGGCCGCCGGGCTGCAGTTTCCCGGCCGGCAGTTTGGCCAGGATCGACGCCGCGCCGTGTTTGTCTGGCGGCACGGGGCTGGGAGGGCTCTTCATCACCAGCTTGCCGGCCTGGTAGATCTCAATGCTCGCATTCACCGGCGCATTCACCGGAGCCTGCGGGTAGGCGACAGCATAAAACTCGAGCGCGCCGGCGGTGTCGGGAGTGACAACGTCGCCGAGTTCCGGCGTGATAGCCGCACCGCGCGCCTGCAGCGGATCGAGTGCGTTGGGCTCCCCTTCAATCGAATCCACGCGGCGCGCCACCGCAACATCGCTCATGGTGAACCCCGCGTCCTGATAGACATCGAGGGTCGACCGGACAACGCTGGCTTTCATGCTCTGCCGGTCAACCGCCGCAGTATCGATGGTGTAATGGCCGGGAGGCAGCATGAACGGCATGGTGAAGCTCACAGTTCCCTTCACCATCTCGGCCTTGGTGGCGATGGGCAGATCGTAAGGAATGTCTTTGCTGAGCTTGTCTACAATCTGGCCCTTGTCGTCTTTGATCAGCGCGGTCACAGCCACGTGCACTTTTGCCCATTCCTTGTCTTCGGTAACGGTGAGGTCTTTGGTCTGCGCCTGAAAGATGAAGTCATATTGATTGCGCGCAGCACCGGGCCGGAACTCCATGGTCGCGGTGTGAATGTCAAACTGGTGCGGATCGGGCTTGGTGTTGAGGGCGTTCATGGTTGCCATCTCAAAGGGGTAGATCTGCGAACCATGCAAAGTTGGCAATGCATAGTACCCGTTACGCGCAAAAACCTTGGCGCCGGGGATGGATACCTTCAATTCGATCTTTCTAAAGCTTCCATCCGCGTTGGTGTTGGTGGGCGAATAGGTGAGCTCGTAGTGAGTGCGCACGTCTTCCATTGCCTTGCGCAGCGGCTCGCGCATGTCGAGCGTGGGCGGCAGCAGCGCTCCGCCAGTATCCTCGGCAAGATCGGCCAGTTCCCCGACCTGGTTGGCATGGATCGCATACTCGGCAGTATCGAAGATACCGGCCTGGCCCGGCGTCACCTCCATGTGACCACCGGTCGACCGGGCCATTTGCTGCTGCATGCTGGCGTTGGCCGCGGCCTGCATCGCTCTTCTTCCCTGGTTCAGATTCCCATACCCCAGGTTCGGGCTGAGCGCATAGAACGTGACATTCGATCGATTGGCGGCGCTGACTACGCCTTTGAGAATTTCTTCTGTGTCGGTAGTAACCGGAAGGCCCGACATAAACAGCAGCACCACCTTGCGGCCCGGAATGCCCGCCTGCGCGTCGACAAAATTGCGCAGCGGCGCCAGCGTCATCACGCTGCTCATGTACGCGTCGTGTGTCTCGTTTACCCAGCTTGTATCCATGATGGAGGCAATGGACGCAGCGGCGCCGGCGCCCTGCCCCGTTGCTGGCGGCGTGAACCCCTGCGGGCCGGAAGTAGTTCCCTGCACATCGGCCATGTCGCGGCCCGAGTCCGTCGACGATGAGGAGACGGTTCCCATCAGCCCAATCGTCAGCGCAGAGTGGGTCACCTTCGACACTGCCGACGCAATCAGTTCAGGATTGTCGGTGTACGGCTGGACGTATTGCAGACCCGGTTCGCCAAGCGTGAAGACGCCCACATAGACGTTGGGCTTAAGCTCGGTCTTAATAAACTCATTCATGGCCTGGGCGGTGAGCGCGCGTTGCCGTGGGTCGAGATTCGCCACCACGATCGACACCATGCTGATGTCGCGCAGCTCATTCACCGTCTTGGGAGCAACGGGCGCATTGACGACAGGCGCGGACGCGGGGGCAGCAGCCGTCTCAGTCGATTCGTTCTCCGCTGTTCGTCCATCGAAGAACTCATAGTGACGCAGCTTTTGCGGAACGCCGTCCTCATAAACAGTCACCTCTTCGGGCCGCAGATTGCGGATGATTTTGGAGCTCCTGTCGCGCACTACAAAGTCCAGCAGCACCTCTGAGGTAGTGGTGCGAATCGACGGTATCTCATTCTCCTGTGCCGGCGCCGGGCCTGACGGCAAGAACGCCAGGAATAAAAGAATGGCTGCCGCCGTCAAAACCAGCCCTTCAAAATGGCGTCGTACCTGACGGCTTACCTGCTCAACAATCGATCCGTCTTTCGGTGTACGTCTCATCGTTTTCCTCCTGCTGTTCTTTTTCCGAACCTTTGCGGCCTCATTTCCGGCTCGCAATTAAGCCTAACCCCAACGCTCATTTCAAGTTGTCTGGCGCATCCTTGCGGGTCACCCCCTGGGTCTTTGGCGGTTGCGGTGTTTCGGCGGCAAGGATATCAGTTTTGATGGTTATCGAGCCCAATTTGCCGCTTGGCACATCCATTACCGCCATCCGCAGCGATGCCGGCTTGGGCCCGGGAATTGCGGCGATATCCTCAAGCCCGTTTGCTGTCACTCGTTGAAGCTCGGCCGCATTCAGCTTGCGGTCAAGCGGGATGCTCATGAACTGGCCCGGAATGCCCTTCTTGTCGAAGGTGCAGACGGCAAGCTGCAGGTTCACCTCGCTGCCGCCGCTTGTGGGCGAAAGCGTCAACGTTGACGCGTCGATGTTGAGATTGAATTTGACGCCATCGGTTGTGTCTGGCGGCAGGCTATCTGCCGAAAACAGAACCGCCGATGAGTCGAGCGAACCTAAGCACGCTGCCTGCTTCAACGCAGCTCTCACGTCGGCCGCTGCTGGACTCCTTTCGGCGTTTGCAAAGTATCCCTGTCGATAGTCAAGTTGCCAGTCCTTGTCCTTGGGTTCGAGAACAATCCTGCGGTATTCACCGTTCCAATCTTTCGAATCGGGGTAATACGCAATCTCGTAAAAGTGACTGCTGTCGTCGACGGCCTTGCCGATATTGACGCTCAGGTCGTTGCCGCCTTCGTACACTTTCCCTCCTGTAGCGTCGGCCATGGCCTGCATGGTTGCGTATGTATATAGATTGCGAACGTGGACGCCTGCCGGATTGATCGGATACACAGTCACCTTGGCCTCGTTCAGGGCAGCCGCCAGCTTCTGTATTTTTGGCAGGTACTCACGGCTACCGGCATCGTAGAATGAGAAGCGATTTACGCCAATCGGGAACGAAGTCGAAATCCAGAGCAGGTTCTTTCGCCCTGGATAACCGGCAACGAAGTTGGCGATTCCAACTAATGCATCCGTGGTCCAGTGAACGCGTATATCGGCGTCTGCCCCCGCTACCTGTGCGTCCATGCTCGCCATCGCGCCAGCTATTCCGCCTGTCCCGGTGCCGGAAATCAGCCCCGCCAGCGAACCTCCGTACCCATAGCTCGACGCGCTGTAAGCCTTGTCCAGCGCGGCCTGCAGAAGGCTGCGGTCGGTCGTCAGGTTCTGAAGCATCACCACATGGCTGCCAAGCAGAAACACCGCGATGGGCACGTTACGCGGAAGGGCGTCAAGAATACGCTCAATTTGTGGATGAATCTGGAGCTGGACATTGATCGGCGTATTCTTGCCGTCTATCAGCAGGATGGTCGGTGGCACCGGGTTTTTCCCCAGCGCCACCGAATTTGAATACGCGCCGTTGTCGATTGGCTTGCCCTCCCCGGCCTGGCTCGCGAGGTCGGGTACCGACACTTCCTGAAAAGTCGCGATCTTTTGCTCGCGCCTTTCATTGCTCTGAGCCGGTGTCTGCTCGAAGAGCTTGAAGTCGTCGGCCTTCAGGCCCTGGATGTGATGGCCCTTGGAATCTTCGGCCACCACTTCGAGCGTAACCATGCGTGTGACGATTTTGACCGCAGGCGAAGAGGGACCGGGTTTCGAGCCGAAAGGCTGCTGTGTGGTCTGGGCCGTTCCCGGGAGACTGATCAACATCGCGAAAAGCGATCCAGAAATAAGGACAGCCTTGAACCCCAAGCGCACTTCGGTGATCATGGCGTAGCTCCTTGAACAATTGCTCGCGAAACTTGTTGCCGCGTCTGTTACCTGTTGGTGCTGGCCGTTGTTACTTCGCATTTTTGTCTGAGTACGGGTGAACCGGCACCGACACCGATCCTACGGAGCCGGTTGCCAGGTCGCGAACCACGACACGCAGTTTCTCGGTCGATGGAGCGACATTCAGTTTCCGCTGGTAGAACCATCCCTGTTCCCTGGCATCGCTATAGGTTTCGCTCTGGAACGCGAGTTGGATGTGGTCTTTGAATCCTTCAATCACATGCCCGTCGCTGCCGAGCTGAACAAAAGCCACGTCGAGCCTGGCCTTGGAGCGATCGTCGGCCTGCACAAAGTGAAGGTCGTGCACGTTCAGTTTGAGCACCACATCTTCAGGACCCCATTCCAGCGGGTTGGTCGGGACGTTGAGCGTGACTCCGATGCCGGGGGCTTCGACCGGGCTGATGGCTGCCTCCCGCAACGGCGCTGCTGAGTCAGAGACCGGGGGCGTGTCGACCGCTGTGTAGCCTTTGCGGCAAAGCAGCTTGAACCCTTTCTGCTCCGGAGCCAGTTTCACTTCGATGCGGTGATACTTGCCGTCCCAGGCCTGGTCGCCGGGGTAGTAGCCGATCTGGTACGCGTCACTGCTCTCGGCGACGATCTGCGCCAGGGCGTCGACGATTGAATTGCTGTCAAAGATGGCGCGCCCCCCGGATTCAGAAGCGATAAGGTCGGCCCCGCTCCATGCGGTGTAATTCTCGCCGCCAGTGCTCAGGCCGTTCGCGTCGATGGGATAGACGGCGATGTTGGCGTCTCCCAGGCGGCGTCCGAAAGATCGCATCTCGTTAAAGTGATTCTGCGGGTCGGGAAATTTCGGTGTTGTCACTCCTCCACGAGTTATTCCGGCCAGGTTTTGATTCACCGCGTTGAGCATCTCATTGATGTTAAGATCCGTCACCACATCGGGTAGCGACTGTGAAATCCAGACGAGATTCTTGCGGCCTGGCACTCCCTCGAGATGGCGGATGATGGCGTCAAAGCTCTTGCGGCGCATGCCCCGCTCCAGGTCTTCGGCCTGCGAGATTGTGTGACCCTGAAACATTGCCGTCCACATGGGATTCTGCGGCCAGTGTTGGAGTGTGCGATGCTCGCCGATGGCCATCACATCGTCAACCGTCACAACCTTGCCATGAGAGCTGGGTGTGCCAAGGGTTTTGGCGGCTGCTACAAGGGCCAATGGATCGTCGGTGAAGTCGTGGATCACCACTGTACCCTCAGGCCGTAGCGCATAGAGCGCAACCTGCTGGCCGGGCTGAATGGTGGACAGGTATTCGATGACCTGCAGCCGCGCCCGACGGATAGGTGCTGTAGCTTCGGGCGGAATCCAGCCGACAAGGCTCGGATCGAGAATCAGCTCATCCACCAGGATCACCGTGACACCGGGCGCTTCGTCGCGCGGAGAATGGCGATTGCTGATGGATAACGGAGAAGTTTTTGAAGGCTCCGCCGGGACGCCGGCAGCAGCCGAAAAATGGACAATCCGCTGCTCCATGCCGTTGTCGAAGACCTTGAAGTCTTCCCTGCCAAGATCGGTGACCGGGCGGCTCTGCTTATCGAGCACCACGGCGTTAAGCTGCACCAGCCGGGTGGTGGTGCGGATGGTTGGAGCCTGGTCAATCTGCTCCGTTGACGTGACCGTCTGCTGCGCGGTTGCCGTGCCGGCCAGCAGCATGGGCACCAACAGCAGGATGAGTGCGATATTCCAATTCCACTTCGCGCCGCAGCGCGGCCCAAATTCATTCGGTTGGTGAATCATCAAGCATGTCCGTGAGTTTTTCATCGGCTCGCTCCTTGTCAATTCCCCGGATTGCCGTCGACCGGTAATCCTAAGCTATGCGCGGAACTGGAGACCCGCGCTACGGCCGGCCTCGACGCCGGCGCTGCCTTGATACAGATCGTCCTCATTTGCTTGCTACGCCACCTCCAGCCAGCGTGAAGTTCACCTTCTTCATCAGCCGCTCGCCTTTGTACTGAAACAGCACATCGGCCTCGTAGTGGCCGCCGGCTTGCAACTTTCCCGCCGGCAGCTTGGCCAGAATCGACGCTGCGCCGTTGGTGTCAGGCAGTACGGGGCTGGGCGGGCTTTTCATCACCAGCTTGCCGGCCTGGTAGATTTCGAAACTCACATTCACCGGCGCATCCACGGGAGCCTGAGGATACGCGACGGCATAAAACTCGAGCGCGCCGCCGGTGTCGGGAGTTACAACATTTCCAAGTTCGGGCGTGATCGTTGCGCCGCGCGATTCCAGTGGATCGAAGGGGTTGACCGGTCCCTGAATTTCATCCACGCGCCGCGCCGCCGACACGTCGCTCATCGCAAAACCTGAATCCTGTTCGACATCGAGTGTCGACCGGCTCACGCTGGCCCTCATGCTCTGCCGATCAACTGCAGCGGTGTCGATGGTGTAGTGGCCCGGAGCCAGGAAGAAGGGAGCTGCGAAGTTCACAGTTCCCTGTTCCATCTCGGCCTTTCTCGCGATGGGCAAATCGTAAGCAATGTCCTTGCTGATCTTGTCCACGATTTGCCCTTTGCTGTCCTTGATGAGAGCGGTCACGCACACATGCACCTTGGCCCAGTCCTTGTCTTCGGTAACGGTCAATCCCCTGGTCGGCGCCTGGAAGACGAAGGCATACTGATTCCTCACTGAGCCGGGTCGAAACTCCAGCGTCGTGGCATTGAAGTCGAACTGATGCAGATCGGGTTGGGTGTTGATGGCCTTGAGCGTTGCTACTTCAAATGGATAAACCTGGCGGCCACTCATCAGTGGAACAGCATAGTATCCGCTGCGCGCAAATACCGTTGCACCGGGCCGCGTAACTTTCACTTCGATCTTCCTGAAACTGCCATCCAGCGCTGTGTTAGCGGGCGCGTAGGTTGCTTCGTAATGAGTGCGCGCGCTCTCAATGGCTTCGCGGATGGGTTCGCGGAGATTGAGCGTGTCAGGCAGAAGCGCGCCGCCGGTGCCTTCGGCCAGCTCTTGCATGTTGCCGCGCGTGTCGGAGTGGATGGACGTCTCCGCAACTTCCATGGCGATGGCCTGGTCGGGTGTAACCGACTGGTCTCCACCGTTCACCTTAGCCAACTGCATGTTCATGCTGGCGTTGGCGGCGGCAGCCAGGCGGCGGCGGGAATCGCCCAGGGTAGAGTAAGTGGTAATACCGCGGGTATCGACGGCGTAAATACTGACGTTGGCGCGATTGGCGGCGCTGATGATGGAATGCAGAAACTCGACCGTGTCGGTGTGGACCAATATGCCCGGGGAAAAGAGCAGCATAACCTTGCGGCCGGGGATCTGGGCTTGCGCATCGACGAGGGAACGTAGCGGCGAGAGGTACATCATGCTGCCCATGTAGACGTCGTGCATTTCGTTCACCAACGCCAGCCCCCCGAATGGGTTCGACGGGAGGCCCGTCTTTGCGCCACCGTACGGCGCGAGCTGAGCTGCCGGTGTAACCGATTCGGTGACCGCGCCCAGGCCGCCGAAGCCCAAAGCATTTGAATCGATGGATTCGAGTTGCCCACCTAAAGCATTGCTCGCCGCCTTCTCCACAGCGGCAGAGATCTTCGCGGCGTCGTTGGTGTAGGGCTGCAGGTAGCGCAGGCCGCCCTCGCCGAGAGTGAACACGCCCACATAAGTGTTGGGGCCAAGATCGTTTTTAGCGAAATCGCGCATGGCATTAACGGTAAGCGCACGCCCGCGCGGGTCAAGATTGCTAATCACCACCGAAACCACGCTCATGTCGCGGACTTCGTTGACGGTGGGCGGCGGCGCATTTGTGGGAGCGACAGCGGCGGGCACGGGTGTGAGAACCGCCGCTGTCGCAGGCGCAGCAGGTGCCTGCGCCTCAGCTCGTCCATCGTAGAACTCAAAGTGCCGCAGCGATTGCGAAACGCCGTCTTCGAAGACTTGAACCTCGTTGGGCCGCAGATCGCGGATGATGTTTGCGTGCTTGTCGCGCACTACAAAATCCAGCAGTACCTCGCTGGTGGTGGTGCGAATGGTGGGAGCCTCATTCTCCTGCGCCGGCGGGACGCCGGCGGAAAATGACATTAAACAGAAGATGATTGCTGCACTGCGACCACAATTGATAATCCGCTTCATGGTTTATCCCTCGTACTGCACGACCCACACTTCGTTTTGGCCTCCATGTTTTTTGTTCCCACCGGGAATGCGCGTTCATTCTGCGGTCGGCTTCACCTCGTGTTCTTCATCGAAAACGGATGCACCGGAACTGACACCGATCCAGTGGCCAACGTGGCGCTGTCCCGGACGATCACCCGCAGCTTCGCCGCTTGCCCTGAGACCATAAGATCTCTCCTGTAGAACCAGCCCTGCTGCTCGGCGTCCTCATAATCCTCAGGCAACAGCGCAAGATGAATCTGGTCTCTTTCCCCTCCGAGGACACGGCCATCTTTCCCAAGTTGCACAAACGCTATCTCAAGCCGGGCGTTGGAACGATCATTCTTGTTTTCGAACTGGATTTCGTGTGCGTCGATCTTGACAACAACCTCCTGAAATCCCCACTCGAGCGGATTCGAAGGAACATTGAGGGTGACGGCGATACCGGGCGCTTCAACAGCGCTTCTGGCCACTTCACGAATGGGCTCATAGGAAACGGGCATCTGATTGTCGATGGCGTAGTAGCCTTTGCGGGATTCGATTCTGAATCCTTTGCGCTCTGGCATGAGCTTTAGTTCGATGTGGTGATACTTGCCGTCCCAGGCCTTGTCGCCGGGGTAATAGCCAATCTGATATGAAGCTCTGCTCTCGGCAACAATCTCGCGCAGATGCTGGTCAAGCGCATTGCTGTTAAAAATTGCGCGTCCGCCTGTTTCGGTGGCAATAAGGTCTGCCCCGCCCCATTGAGCATCGCTGGGTCTTGCCATTACAAGCGGCGTCCCGGCCAGCGAAGCGGTGGCCTCGAGATCGTGCGCATCGAAGAGGTAAACAGAGATATTGGCATTGCTGAGCATGCGCGCGAACTGGGTCAATTCGTTGTAGCGATTCCGCGGATCGGGATAAATCTCGGTCGCCAGTCGGCCGCTGTGTCCCGTCTCCATTTCGTCGATGGTGCGCGGATAAGGCGAATTGGGCGCTTCCGGTATCGGCTGCAGGCTGAACCCGTAGTAGCTGCCGGGAAGAGTCGATGAAATCCAAACCAGGTTTTTCCGGCCCGGCACAGCCGCGAGATGTTGAATGATCCCTTGAAACCCTCCTCGAATCACACTCTGGCTCACATCCTCGCTCAAGGTCTCGCTTCGCGATCTCGTCCCGGATATCGAACGTGTCCCTGACGGCGCATTCGCTTGCCACTCGCGCAGCGTACCGATTTCTCCTGACCGGAGCCCGGTAATATTGGCGCTGCCCTGGCCTCCGGTCCCAAGCGATTGCGCGGCAGCCATCAACGCCGCCGGATCGTCGGTGAAGTCGTGGATCACCACCACGCCCTCTGGCCGCAGCGCGTAAAGCGCCACCTGCTCGCCCGGCTGCAGAGTAGCGAGATACTTCAGCACCTCCAGCCGCGCCTTCTTGATATGCGCCATTTCAAACAGGAGTCCGTTATTCCAGCCCTGCTTCACGCCCAGGAGCACCTCGTCCACTAGAATCACTGTCACCCCGGGTGCTCCACTCGATGACGGCCGATTGGTAATGGCGAGCGGCGACTGTCCCACTTTGACGGCAGCGGTCCCAGAATCTGCCGAAAAATGCGAAATCTGCTGGGGCGCGCCGTTGTCGAAGACCCGGAAATCGTCTTTGGTGAGACCGGTCACAGGGTGGTTCTCCTTGTCGAGGACGACCGCATCAAGCTGAACCAGCCGCGTGGTAGTGCGGACCGTGGGAAGCTGGTCCTGCTCATCGGAAGCCATGCCGGAGGATCCTGCCAACGCGCCCACCAGCATTGCAGAAGCCAGAACAACCTTGAATCCCCAATGTACTTTCGCGCTCATCATCGAACCTTCCTTGCGGGTTGACTCTGCGCCTGCCTGTGTTTGCGCCCTCCAACCCATTTTGCGGTCGAATTCAAGAAGCAGGTCCTTCAGCTCCGCTCCGCTTCGCTCAGGAGGATGGGGCACCCAAATCGGAATCGCTTCAAACTGCCAAATGCCCTAGTTGTCAAAGCTCAAGTTTGTCGGCCCGGGTGGCAACTTGTGTGCGGGGATGTTCGTCACCTGCACATCCTCGCCCACAATCTCCACCTTCACGTTGTTGATCCAGATCGTTCCGCCCCTGGTGAGCAGCGCGCCAACCGAAATTCCCGTTGCGTCTTTCGGCACATCGAGCACAACAGAATAGTTTTGCCAATCGGTGGTTCCCTTGATGGCGCGGCGCTGCATATTGTCGAACGCAACCACGGTGCTGCCCTGGTCCACGCGCATCCAAAGCCCGGCCCAGTCCTCCACTGCATCGGACTTTACGTTTGCGCTCAGCCGCACCCGATGGCCCAGGTACTGATCGGCGGCGAAACCCTGTGCCAGCGTGCCGAATCCCTTGTCTGCCGCGGGTTTGGCTTTCAGAAAAGCGCTGGCGTGGCCCTGGTAGCTCATCTGCGGGTCAACTCCGGTGGTGTAATTGGCGGCGGCGCTGCCGGTGAGGAACCAGCCATGCGGAGCGTTGCCTGCTTCAGGCTGCGCGGGCAGACGAAAGGCGGCCAGCGGCAGCACAAGCAGAAGCGTGGCGACGGCAACCAGCGCGCCTACTCGTTTTGATAAACGGCTTCGATCCATAGTGTTGGCAACCATAGCTTCGAATCTCCTTTCAAGATCGCGGAAACGGACGATGGCCAGCGCGGGAGCCTGACGGCCCCCGGCCGTGCCCAGCGTCTGCACCAGTTCAAGCAGCTCATTGGCGTATTCGGCGGGCGGAACATTGATGCGCAGAACCGCGTCGTCGCAGGCCTGCTCGCTTTGCTGGCGCAGCTCGCGCGCGGCAACCCATGCGAAGTGATGGAACCAATAGACGCAGCACATCACTTCGGCACACATCTGCATCAGCCAGTCGTTGCGGCCAATGTGGGCGAGCTCATGGGCAAGCACGATTCTGCGCCGCTCGGCAGACCACCTGGCGGCATCGGCCGGCAATGCGATACGCGGATGAACCGCGCCCCAGGTGATGGGAATGAATGCGGGATTGCGGCAAAGCAGCACGCGAACCGGACGATGCACGTCCAGCGAACCAGCCAGTTCCCGAATAAGCGCAGCGAATGCCGAATCCCCTCGCGAATCACCGATGGCTTTCGCGCTCGCGCCAATCTTAGCCAGACGCCGCATGCCGGCCAGCAGCCGCAAGGCAAGAACCAGGAATCCTGCCAGCCAGATGAGGCCAAGCGTAGACACCAGGCTGACGCGGGGATGGGCTCTGGGGGCAGCAATTGCGGCAGGCATTGCGCCGGGTGCGTCGCCGGCAGGCGCAGCAACCTGCGAAACAAGGTGTGACGCTGCGTGGCCAAATGAACCGGAATACTGGAATGGCGTCAGATACACGAAGACGGGCAGCAGAAGCGCTGCCACTACTGCCGCGACCCACACGCTGTGCCGTTTCGCAGCGCTCTGCCGGCTAAGCATGGCGGCAACCATCCAGGGCACCCCCAGGATAATGGTCAACTTGATTGCGGCGATTAGAACGGCTGCAACCTCAGCAATGGATGCGCCAGGCCAGTTCATCGTGCGTTCTCCCTCTGGCTCGCGGGCCTTCCGGACCTCGATAAACTCTGGTGCGGGGATTTTGTGTTTTCCGACACTATCTGGCGCAGGCGGCCGATCTCTTCGGGCGATAAGTGATGAGCCTCACCTCCCAGCAACGCGGAGACCACCTTCTCCGCAGATCCGTCGAAGAATGTGTCGATGAGGTGGCGCAGCGCCGAGCGGCGCGCCAGGTGGCGCGGCACAACCGGGAAATACATATAGCGAAGCCCATGTTCCTCGTGGCGCACATGCCCCTTCTGCTCGAGGATCTTGAGCTGCGCGCGGATAGTGGAATAGTGGGGGGAATAGTGGGGATCGTTATCGAGCTGGGCCAGCACCTGTCCAACGGTGGCCTGCTCCAGCCGGTAAAGAACGTCCATGATCTGACGCTCACGCTTGCTCAAAGCATCGGGTCTGGCTTTGCGTGTCATTTTTTGGCCTGCTGAGTTAATAGCATAGATGCTAGATTTCTAGCACAAGGTTGCACGATTATTTGTGATTGGTAAACATCTGATTTTTACTGGCATTTTGTTCGAAGTGTGTGCAAAGTACGAACTGCGCGCGATGGCTCAAAAGGTGTCGAAAAACCGCGCGGAAAATTGAAAAGATGAGTTCGCGCGAGCGCCAATCTGAGGAGTAAGTTCGAACTAACTCCGCAAGCGGGAGACCCACTTTCGTGCGTGGCCTGAAACGAAAAGAGCGAAGCCCGCGGGCTTCGCTCTCAATTCTCTTCCAGGGATTGGTTTAATAGAGCCTGAAGTTCACTTCGACGGTGATCATCACCGGCACGGGTGTTTTGCCGTCCTTCATGGCGGGCTTGAATCGGAATTGCTTCACCGCCTCGAGCGCCTTCTCATCCAGTCCCATGCCCAGCGGCCTCACCACGCGCGGATTCTGAGGATTGCCGTTGACATCCACAATGATTGAGATGAGGCATACGCCCTGGTACTTGGCGCGGCGGGCCTCGTCGCTGAACTC
The DNA here is from genome assembly GCA_964528915.1 of uncultured Occallatibacter sp. Taxonomy (GTDB): domain Bacteria; phylum Acidobacteriota; class Terriglobia; order Terriglobales; family Acidobacteriaceae; genus Telmatobacter. Next base: position 29,353 of record CAZGUD010000033.1, on the reverse strand, counting down.
CGGATCGACCTCATGCAGAATCTGCGGGGGAGCGACGCCGCCACCAATATGGTAGAGGCCGCCGCCGACGTTGCCGCCATAACCGGGCCCATAGCCATCACCGCTACCCGATCCCAGTCCACCACCGCTGCCGGTGCCCATTCCGCCGCCGCTGCCGGTGCCGTTCGAGAGCACGATATTGGACGAAGTCTTCATGCCGATATCGGGCAATGTCGGATTGTCGGGCAAAGTAATGTTCTTCTGCACATCGATGGCCGACGGCATGGGAATCTTGGGCTTATCGAAGGTCTGCACCTGAGGAGGCACAACCGGCTGCTGCTCAATCTTGGGTAACTTGCCCTTGCTGGCCTGCAGCATGCTGCGATCGCCGCCGCCGCCGCCGCCCCCGGCCTTATCGATGTCCTTGGGCGCCTTGAAATCGCCCACATCGATACTGGTCAAATTCATGGGCGCGACAGCCTTGATGACCTGTCTGACTCCCAGAAACAGCACCAGAGCCAGGATGATGCCGTTGATCGTCGTTGAAATCCCAATCGCTACGGGATTCGCCTTGACGGCCATGCGGTCGGGCACCGGAATAGGTGTGGATGTGAGTTCGAGAGGTGGCAGCTTGGGCGGGAAAAAGACGTCGCGGATACTCTCATAGAGATCCGTCCACAGAGGCTTCTCTTCAAACGCCTTACCTAGCAAGGCATCGAGATGGTGGCCCTCAGCCGGGTCTGACGATTGTGTCTGTGTCAGTAGATCGTTTCCCATAATCTTTGCTGGCTCAGTGGTTCTAGCATGCACCGCCTGCAGCTTCACCGCTCCCACGCCGGCCCGGCCATCCTCTATTAATCCATTATGCTTGATGGCAGGCGTCGTTGTCTCGGAGCCACTACTCTCCTCAATGGTAATCTCAAATTCCGCAGATTTGTATTCCTGCCCAATTCGAGTTCCCATAAATAATAGACGCCAACGCCTCCTGATTTGTTACCCAAAAAACTCCGCCCCAACGTTTAAACTGAAGTTTGACCAAGTCAGCTACAAGTAATGGAGTTACGATGCCCTCTCCGCCGGAGTTGAAGGCGACGCTTACCCTTCCGCAGACTGCCTTCCCGATGAAGGCCAATCTGCCCCATAATGAGCCGCTTCGGCTGGCCCACTGGAAGTCCGCGGGACTCTACCAGGAGCTCCGCAAGGCCCGCAAGGGCAGCCCGGCCTACCTGCTCCACGACGGTCCGCCCTACGCCAACGGCCCCATCCATCTGGGTCATGCCCTTAACAAGGGCCTGAAAGACTTTGTCGTCAAATCCAAGTCGATGGCCGGTTTCGACGCTCCTTACGTTCCCGGCTACGACTGCCACGGCCTGCCTATCGAGATTAAAGTCGACGAAAAGCTTGGCCGCAAAAAGCTGGAGATGCCTGCTCCGGCAGTTTTGGATGCCTGCCGCGCCTACGCGCAGAAATACATCGACCTGCAGACCGAACAATTTGAGCGGATCGGCTGCCTGGGCCGCTGGGAAACACCTTACAAAACCATGGCTCGCGCTTACGAGGCGCGGACTTTGGAAGGGTTTTACGGCTTCCTGGAGAAAGGCTTCGTCTACCGCGGCCTGAAGCCGGTCTATTGGTGCATCCACGACCGCACCGCGCTGGCCGAGGCCGAAGTGGAGTACGAGAACCACACCAGCCCCTCAGTCTATGTGCGGTACGCCATGCTCGACGATGGTTCGGCGCAGGACGAGACTCTGAAGGGCCTGCTCGCGAGCGGCCAGGTGTACACCATCATCTGGACGACTACGCCGTGGACACTGCCTGCGTCGCTGGCCGTGGCCTTCCATCCTGAATTCGAGTATGTGGCGCTGAAACAGGAGAGTGACGTCTACATCGTCGCCGCCTCGCTTGTTGAGAACGTGAAGGCCGCCTGCAAGACTCTCAAAGATGCGGTTGAAGTGGCGCGCTTCAAGGGCTCGGCGCTCGAGAATGTGCACTTCAAGCACCCGTTCCTCGATCGTACGATTCTCGGAGTGCTGGCAATCTACGTAACTGCCGACACCGGCACAGGTGCGGTCCACACCGCACCCGCGCATGGGGCCGACGACTTTTACACCGGACTCAAGTATGGCCTCGACCCCACTTGCCGCGTCGACGGCGGGGGACACATCCACGTGGATCCCGCGACCTGGCATTCGGCGCAGCCGCCAGCCTACGACGGCATGACCGTGTGGAAGGCCAACCCGGTGATCGTGGCCATGCTTGAAGAGCATGGCGCGCTGCTGGGCGGCGCTTCACTCGAGCACTCTTACCCGCACTGCTGGCGCTGCCATCACCCGGTCATCTTCAGGGCTACCGAACAGTGGTTCATATCTCTTGAGACGCCGGTGAAGCGCGCCGACGGATCCGAGACAACCTACCGGCAACTGGCCATCGAAGAGATCGACAAGGTGCTCTGGGATCCGGCGTGGGGCAAGGAGCGCATCACCAACATGATCGCCACGCGGCCCGACTGGTGCATCAGCCGCCAGCGCATCTGGGGCGTGCCGATCGCGGTGTTTATGTGCGAAGAGTGCAGCCAGCCGGTGATGGACGCGGAGCTGAACAAGAGAATCGTCGGCCTGTTCGATAGAGAAGGCGCCGAAGCCTGGCATACGTCGGCCGTGGAGTCGCTGCTGCCCGCGGGAACCAGGTGCGCGCACTGCGGCGGCGAGCGCTTCCGCAAGGAAACCGACATTCTCGACGTGTGGTTCGATTCGGGCGTGAGTTGGATGGCGGTGTGCGAAGCGGATGCCGATCTGAACCCAGCCTACAAATCATTCCAGGAGGGAAAAGGCACGGAGTGCCTCTATTTGGAAGGCGGGGACCAGCACCGCGGCTGGTTCCACTCTTCCCTGCTCACGTCGGTCGCATTGCGCGGCCGCGCGCCCTACTCGCACGTGGCCACGGCCGGCTGGACTCTCGATGAAAACGGCGCAGCTATGTCGAAGTCTTTGGGCAACGGCGTCGACCCTGTCGACATTGCCAACCGCATGGGCGGCGAGATCGTACGCCTGTGGGTGGCAAGCGTCGACTTCAGAGAAGATATGGCCGCCAGCGAAAACCTGATGGCCCGTTGTGCCGAGCTCTACAAGAAGCTGCGCAATACGTTTCGGTTCCTGCTGGGTAACCTGGCCGGATTCGAGCCCGGGCGCGACCAGGTTGCCGAGGCCGACCTTCTGCCGCTCGACCGTTACATGCTGGCCCGCACTCGCGACCTGGCGGAAAAAATCCTGGGCTGGTACGAGGCATTTGAGTTCCATCGCGTGTACCAGGCGTTGAACGAATTCGCCATCGTTGACCTGAGCTCGTTCTATCTCGACGTGCTCAAGGACCGCATGTACACATTCGCGCCGTCGAGCCAGGCGCGCCGCTCGGCGCAGACCGTGCTGTGGAAAGTAACCGAGGCGCTGGTGCGGCTGGTGGCGCCCATCATGAGCTTCACCGCGGACGAAGTTTGGGAATATCTGCCCAAGGTTGAAGGCCGCGAAGCCAGCGTGCATCTAGCGCTGTTTCCCAAGCCGGAAGCGATCTTCACCGAAGATCCTGCGGCGCTGATTGAAGAGTGGAAGCAGATCTTCGCCGTGCGCGACCAGGCACTCATCGTGCTTGAGGCAGAGCGAAAGGCCCAACGCATTGGCAAGGGGCTGGAGGCCGAGCTTGAGATCGCCGCCTCTGGCGAGTTGCTTCGGCTGTTGCAGCGCCATGCTGCGGGACTCAAAGAAACCATCAACGTCTCCGGGGTGCGGGTCGTGCCCGGTGACGAACTGCGCGTGACGGCTTCAGCGGCCAGCGGCACCAAGTGCGCCCGTTGCTGGAACTTCATGCCCGACACGTCCGACTACGGCATCTGGCACAGCGTTTGCGGCCGCTGCCAGTCTGCATTGCACGAGATGGGCATCGAACCGCCAACCAGCTCGTGATCAAGCTTCGGTTTTGACCTGCGATGGAACTTCAGCTTTGAATCAGCAAATTGAGTCCCCGGCTTTACGTGTTGCAAAAAAATCAGTCGGAACGGGCTTTGTAATAAGGGCACGGCTTTAGCCGGGCCACTAAAGCCCTCTAAATGATTGCGGGCTTTAGCCCCTGAGGGAAGCTTACTGAATGCGCTTTCGACTTTCATCACACGCCGCGTGCATCAGACCCACTGCGTTCCAATGCTGGTGTCGGCGGCCTGAAATGCATCCTCCACAACTTTTACAATTGCAGGCAATTTCGCCTTTCTGGAGGACAATACATTTAGGTCAACAAGCATCCACAATGATTCCAACGTCAATCGCAGCGCCTCCAATACGCGGCAAAAGCCGCCCAAAACAGTCGTTTTTGTGTCAAATAAGGGCCGATAAGGGGCACTTAAGGACACTTAAGAGCACTTCAAATCTCGTCAACCTTATATTCTTCAAACACTTAACCGGAAAAAATACACCACTCCCCTCCCCCCCTCCTCACAGCGGCTGTGCAAATGTGCCAAAGCGAGAGCTTCGAAGTGGCTCGCTTTGTGTTTCTTTTCAAGCCGTCGTTGGGAAATCCGTACGAGCCGCCAATTCTCTTACGCATGTTCTCCGGTTGACCGAGGAGCAAGCCCAGTGAGTTTTTCCGCGCCCCGTCGTCTACCCTGGCTTCTGCTCATCTCCGCGCTAGTCTTCGCCGCGGACCGGCTCACCAAGATCTGGGTCGTCGCTCACGTTCCCATCGGCGATGCCATCCCGGTCATTGACCACGTGCTGCGCATCTCGCATTGGACCAATGAAGGGGCGGCCTTTTCGCTCTTCACCGGCTGGTCCTCGGCGCGTACGGTCAATCACGTGCTCACCGGCGTCAATTTTCTGGTGGCAAGCGCCGTACTCACGGTGCTGGTCCTGCTTGGCAACCGCATCAACCTCATCACCATCGCACTGGCGCTCATCCTGGGCGGAGCATGCGGCAATGTGCACGACCGCCTCGCCTACGGCGCGGTTATCGACTTCATCGAGGTACACATCTTCAGTTATCACTGGCCCGACTTCAACGTGGCCGATAGCTCCATCGTCACCGGCGCCTGCCTGCTATTCCTCGATTCGCTGTGGACGCGTAAGAAAACTGACGCCTGAGCGGAGCGCGTCTTGCCCCTCGGGCGCCTTCCTTCTATACTTGCCCGCGCATATTCGAGACAGCCTGCAACGTCTCCTATCTCCGTCTACCGCTGCTGGTCGCGCTGTTTTTTCGAGTGCGCATCGGCATTGGGAGCTGGGCAAAAGTCTCTTGAGGAGAGGAACCGAAGATGAAGTCAGGTACCGTGTTTTTTTGCTTGATGCTGGCCGCCGCCACCGCAATAGCCGCGCCGCAGGTCGATACGTCGGACCCAGTGGCCGGGTCCCAAAAAGTCGCGGTTGCGGATACCGATGCGGGCAAGGTTCAGGGATTCATTCATCAGGGAATCTACACCTATCGTGGAGTTCCCTATGCCAAAGCTGCACGATTTATGCCGCCGGAGAAACCGGACCATTGGGATGGCATGCGCACCGCGCTGACCTATGGCTACATTTGCCCTGAAGTGCAGATGCCGCAACTCAACGACGTGGCGGAGTTTTTGATTCCGCACCGCATCTGGGTCACCAGCGACAATTGCCAGAATCTGAACATATGGACTCCCGGAATCAACGACGGAAAGAAGCGTCCCGTCATGGTCTGGTTCCATGGCGGCGGATACACGAACGGCTCTTCGATTGAGCAATTGGTGTACGACGGCGAAAACCTTTCAAGAAAAGGCGACGTGGTTGTTGTGACCGTCAACCACCGGCTCAACATCATGGGATTCCTCGATCTCTCGGCGTACGGCCCCCAGTACAAGTATTCAGGCAACGTGGGCATCATGGACCTGGTTGCCTCGTTGCAGTGGCTGAAGGCAAACATCGCCAACTTCGGCGGCGATCCTGACAATGTGACCATCTTTGGCCAGTCGGGCGGCGGCGGCAAGGTGAACACTTTGATGAGCGCGCCGGCGGCCAGGGGCCTGTTCCAGAAAGCGATTGTGGAGAGCGGGGCTATCAGGGGAACGGGTATGACGCTGATGGATCAGAAGACCAGCCGCCATATCGCCGAGCTCACGCTTCAGAATCTCCATCTCGACGCTTCGCAAATTGATGAGTTGCAAAAGCTGCCGTATGAGCAAATCAACGAGGCCGGCCAGAAGGCGCTGCAAACGGCCGCCCAGGAATCGGGGCACAAGGGGCTTTTCGGACCCGGTTACTCCTGGTCGCCCATCGTAGACGGAGACTACATTCCCACTGATCCATTCAGTGGCGGCGCGCCCGCACAATCGAAAGACATACCGTTGATGATCGGCACTACGCTGAACGAGTTTCCCGCCACCCGCATGAATCCCAAGCTGCACGGCGCAGATGACTGGACCTATGACCAGTTGAAGAGTTACTTCCACGATCAATACGGCGATAAAGCCGACGACGTGATCGCGGCATACAAGAAGGCCTATCCTGGCATGAAATATTCCGACTGGCTGCACGTCGACATCATGATGCGCCCCGGCGCAATCATCGAGGCGGAGCTCAAGGCCGACCAGCAAGGAGCGCCGGTATACAACTATCTATTTGCGTGGCAGTCGCCGGTGCTCGACGGCATGAGTCGCGCGTCGCACTGCGCTGAGATTCCATTCGTGTTTAACAACATCCTGATTGGCGAACAAAGTACCGGCGGCGGAAAAGATGCCTACGCCCTGGCCGACAAGGTTAGCCAGGCGTGGATCAACTTTGCGCGCAGGGGAAACCCGAACAACCCGGGCCTGCCAACTTGGCCCGCCCTTACCCGCGACAGCAGCGCGACCATGATCTTTGACAATAAGAGCGAAATTCGCATCAACCACGATAAGGAATTGATGAAGCTGCTGCATCCCGACATGAGTTTCTAGGCGGTGCGCGCAAAAAAGCTGACGCGTGAGTCCCGACTTGCCCGCACTGCTGCGGGCTCCATCGGTCCCACGCGTCATCTTCAACTAGCTCCTTGGATTGACCTGTTGCTTACCGCTTCTCGCGCTTAGCACGAGCACTCTGCCGCTGCGTCAACCGTTGTGTCTGCTGCTGATGTTGCTGCTCCAGCTTCTGCGTCTGCTGCTGGTGTTTCTGCTCCAGCTTCTGCTGTTGTTGAGCGTTGTACTTTTGCTGCTGCGCCTGCTGGTGTTCCTGCTCCTGGCGCTGCTGCAACTGCTGGTGTTCCTGGTTCTGCTTGTCTACCAGCTTCTGCTGCTGTTGCTGGTATTTCTTGTCCAGATCCTGATTGCCCGTGCTGGGAACCTGCTGCACCGTGTGCGGCTGCAGATCGCTGGCATGCCCCGGATTCGGATTTGCAGGACGCGCCCCTTCGCCACCCGGCTGAGCCTCGTGAGCTGCCGGCGGAGCATGATACTCGCCGCCCGCCTCTTTCGTCCTCACAACGCCGCCACCTGAGAATTGGCCGGCCCGCGATGTTGCTGCAATTTCCGGCTTACCCTGATTCACCGTCGCACGCATCTGGGGATTGGAGTGTGCAGCCTCCACCTGCCGATTCTGATCGGCGACCGGAGGAGTGTGGTGCTGATTTGCATACGACTGTTCCTGCGGTGTGGGGTGCCTGTCTATGCCGCCCTGGCCGCCGTTGTAGCTAATGTGGTTGTTGATAATCGTTGTGTTGCGGATAACCGTGTCGTCGCGGTAGACGTTATGAAACCCTCTCCCGACGTTCCACACGGCGGTGTTGTAGAAGAAGTGACCGCCCTGCCAGCGGCCGCCCCAGAAACCGTCTCCGAAGTAACCGAATCCGTAGTTGATGCCGCCGTAGAACCCAATCTGGGGGCCCCAGTAGCCCTCATGCCAAAAGTAGCCGCCATCTCCCCAACCCCACCAGCCGGGCGTCCACAAGAAGCCGGGCTCGGGAGCCATGACCCAGGTACCGGGAACCCAGTAATAACCGTCGTCGGCATCCCAGGCCCAGTAACCCGGGGTCCACATGTAATCGGCGCCGGGGCACTCAGGCAGATCGTAAACAGGCAGCGCCGGCGGGCCGAAATTCACGTGAATGCCGACGAACCACTGCGCGGATGCAGGTTTCCCCGATAACAGAATCACCGGCACCAGCAGCGCGAGAAGCAGAAAGCGTAACGTCTTTTTCATGGTGTTCTTACTCCTTGCTTGATTACGTGCGAGTTGGAATTCAAATCCAAGCCGTTAAAAAATACAAAAAAGGCGAGTGATCCTCCGCATGGTCTATTTAATTAAGGGCGGGAAATCGCCTGCCGCCACAAACTTACAAGACAAAATATGAACAAGCGTGTTCGATGCACGCTCTATCCGACGGGTTGTCGATCTGGCTTTTCCTGCCCCGCCGCCCGGCTCGCATTCTATCGCAGTAAACCCGGTCCATGGCACAAGAGTTGCGCAGCCGTTTTGGATGGTAACTGCTTCAGACTGTGGATCATCCCGACGAAATCCGATTCGGGCGCCCGACTCGAAGAGAAAAGGCCGTCGAATTGCGCGATTACCCCGGCTCGGGTCGTATTCCAACCCCGGTATACTGGGATGTCCCGGCCGCACAGCCGCTTTTCGAATTCCTGAAGATACGTGTCTACAGGCGAGCCGGAGCAAGAGGAAGCCATGATGAAGGTTTATGCAGTACTCGCCCTGTCCCTGCTTGTACCGGCCATCGCAATCAGCCAGTCCGCTTCCGGCTCCGCGCCCTTGGCCTCAAACGACGATGCCCTGGCCGCTATTGTGCCACTCGATCAGCAACCCAGCAAAGAAGATCTGAACAAGCTCTTCAAGGTGATGCACCTGCGCGAGCAGATGGAGAAACAACTGCAAATGATGCCGCAGATCATTCAACAGCAATTGCAGCAGCAGTGGAAGCAGATGAGCGCAAAGAGCGGAACCAAACTCACGCCGGATCAGGAAGCAGGGCTCGAAAAGCTGATGCAGAAGTACATGGACAAGGCGATGAATGTGTACAACGTCGACCAGATGATTGCCGACATTATCCCGGTTTATCAGCGACACTTCACCAAAGATGACGTAAACGCGCAGATCGCGTTTTACAGCACGCCTGCGGGCCAGCGCATGATTGAGTTGCAACCAGTCATCATGAAGGAATACATGCCGGTAGTGATGAAGCATGTGCAGGATAGCAGCGCAGAACTTACCGATGGTTTAATCAACGACATGTCAGCCTATTTGAAAACGATCGCGCCCGCCAGCGGGACCGATTCGAAATAGGGGCCTCGGGGGGCGCAGGAGGCATTCGCCGCCCGGGCTCGATATGTGACAATCGAATGAATGGGCGAGCTTTCCCCGCCCGGCAGGCGCTTGCTCGTCCGGTGAAGCTATGGTGAGATTTCCCTTCCCGGCGAACCGCTCCCGCCTCGCCGAAATCCATTAAGGATCCTCATGGTCAATCGTCGCTTCTCTTCCCTTTTGCGTGCTGCCTTCGCATGCTCCGTAGTTCTTACCGCCTGTTGCCTGACTTGTTGCCTGACCGCTCCCGCAGCCGATGCACAGCGGTTGCCGGCGACGGTTGTGCCCACGCATTACAAGCTGTCGCTCTCGCCCGACTTGAAGGCAGCTACCTTTTCAGGCGTCGAGCAGATCGATGTGAACATAACCAAACCGGCCAGCTCCATTACGCTCAACTCCGCGGAAATCGCTTTCCGGTCGGTCACCATCGATGCCGGCGGCGCACTACAGACCGCGAGCGTCTCCCTCGATGAAGACAAGCAGCAGGCGACTTTTACTTTTCCGCAGACTCTTGCTACCGGTCCCGCGAGTCTCCGCATTCACTACACCGGCATTCTCAACAACGAATTGCGCGGCTTCTATCTCTCCAAGACCGCTCGCCGCAACTACGCGGTCACCCAGTTCGAGTCCACCGATGCGCGCCGCGCGTTTCCCTGCTTCGACGAGCCCGCCTTCAAGGCCACTTTCGATGTCTCGCTGGTGGTCGACGCGGGCGATACAGCCATCTCAAACACTGCCATCGCCGCCGATACTCCAGGTCCCGGCGAGGGCAAGCACACGCTCACCTTCGGCACCACTCCAAAAATGAGCACTTATCTGGTCGCGTTCCTGGTCGGCGACTTCCAGTGCACCAGCGGCAGTCAGGATGGCGTGGCGATCCGCGTCTGCTCCACGCCCGACAAGGTTGCGCTCACTCGTTATGGCGTGGATATTGCCAAATACGTGCTGCACTACTACAACACCTACTTCGGAATTTCCTACCCGCTCAAGAAGCTTGACCTCATCGGTCTGCCCGACTTCGAGGCCGGGGCCATGGAAAACTTCGGCGCCATCACTTATCGCGAGACCGATCTGCTCATCGACCCCAAAACCGCATCGGTGAATGCAAAAGAGAACGTCGGGCTGGTTATCGCTCACGAAATGGCCCACCAGTGGTTCGGCGACCTGGTGACCATGCAGTGGTGGGATAACATCTGGCTCAACGAGGGCTTCGCCACCTGGATGGAGAACAAGCCAGTCGCCGCGATGCATCCCGAGTGGCATATTCCGCAGGTCGTGGCCGTGCAGGAGCAGGAAACGCTCAACCTGGATGCGCAGCCTACCACGCGCGCCATTCGCGCCAAGGCGGAGACACCCGACGAAATCAACGAGATGTTCGACGGCATCGCCTACGGCAAGGCCAGCGATGTGCTGCTGACGGTCGAAAACTACCTAGGCCCTGAGACTTTTCGCAAAGGAGTGCACGCGTATCTCTCGGCGCATCTCTACGCGAACGCCACGGCTGAAGACTTTTGGAGCGCGCAGACTCGTGTGAGCGGCAAACCGGTGGACAAGATCATGGATGCGCTGATCACGCAGCAGGGCGAGCCGATTCTCAAATTCGGCACGCCGGCCAACGGCAAGGTCAGCGTTGAGCAGAGCCGCTTCTTCCTCAACTCCACTGAAAAAGCGAACCCCGCACAACAGTGGACGTTGCCTGTCTGCTTCAAGACCGGCGAAGGCACACAGCATTGCCAGATACTTTCGCCAGGCGCCGGTTCTGAAGGCAACCGGAGCAGCCTCTCAACTCCGGCCTCAACTTCCGCATCGAGCCTCTTCTTCGCGAATGCCCGCGGGGCCGGTTATTATCGCAGCGCCTACGCACCAAAGCAGTCCGCGGCAATTATTGCGAACATCGAAACCGTACTGACGCCCCCCGAGCGGATCAGCTTTACCGGCGACGAGTGGGCACAGGTACACTCCAATGCCGCCTCGGTTGGCGACTACCTCAATCTGGTTGCCCACCTTAGCAAAGACGATAACAACGATGTAGTTGCCAATGCTCTCGACGGCTTTGTGACCACTTACGAGCAGGCCGCTGCAACGCCTGAGGAGCGCGCCGGACTCGCTCGCTGGATCGACCGCACATTCACTCCGGTCTATCTCAAGCTGGGGCCGCCTTCCGCTTCAGACGACGACAACAAGCGCGAGCTGCGAGCCGTGCTGCTTCAACTCATCGGCACCTATGGCGCATCGCCCATTGTGCTCGAGCAGGCGCGCAAAATCGCAGATCAATACTTCACTGACCACGCCTCGGTGGACCCGACTCTGGCCGAGGCCGCCCTCGCTGTGGCGGCGCGTAACGGCGACTCCGCGCTGTTTGACAAGCTGCAACTGGCCTATGAAAACGGGACCGATCCTGAAGTCCAGGACGGCGCGCTGAGGCTTCTCGCCCAATTCCACGACCCGCAACTGGTGAAGCGGGCTCTCGACTTCGCGGTCTCATCCCAGGTGCGCAACCAGGACGCGGCAATCCAATTGATGACTCCGCTGCGCGACGTCGATACCCGCGACCAGGCATGGGATTACGTGAAAGCCAATTGGGATAAGGTGCGTGCCCAACTCACCGAGAGCATGGGCGCATACCTGGTGAGCGCCACGGGATCGTTCTGCTCGGCCGCCGCACGCGACGACGTAAGCAGCTTTTTTGCCACGCACAAGGTTGCCGCTGCCGACGTGGAACTTAGGCACGCAATTGAGCACATCAATGGCTGCATCACTTTCCGCTCAGAGCAGGAGCAGAACCTGAAACAGTGGCTGAGCCGGCAGCCGCAGTAGGGCATATCGACAAATGCGCCCTAGGACTTGCGCGAGTCCGTGATGTGCCAGAGGACGCCGGTGGGATCGCTGAGATAGAGCACACGAATCCCCCATGGCTGCATTTGCGGCGGCTTGCACATGATGCCCGGGTATTTCTGTGAGAGCCCGATACGCTGGATGTGTTCCCACCAGGCATCGGCATCTTCGACCCCGAGGCTCATCATGAAGTTGCCCGCGTGCTCGGCGACGTAAAACGTCTGCAGCAGAAAGCGGAATGACCCGATCTGCATTTCCGCAATTTGCTCATTGCTCCAGTTAATGGTGAACCCGAGATCCAGATAGAACTGCCGGGCGAGTTCGGAATCGCGGGCGGGAACAAATGGCATGAGGTTGGTTACGGGACTGGGCAGCATCAGGCTCACCTCACGCGATATTTCTTCGAGCAGCAACGGAATACGTAATCCAGCATAGCTATGAAGCTTTATTCGGCAGGCACAAATTTGCTGTGGCGCCGGGTGTAGAAGCAGTATCTTGCTTCGCTTCTTGCAATTCTCAACGGTTCGCCTTTCACTTGCCTGCAAGTGTCACAACGAACTGGCCGCGGCCCTCGAACTCGAACCATGAGATGTTGCCGTCGGTTTCGGTTCTGAGCGCCACGGGTTTGCCATCAGCCGTGGTGACATTGACCGGCATGGTCAATCCCTTGAAGGTAAGCGTGTTCTGTCCGTAGGCCCGAATGTGATATCGCGCGCCCTCGACTGACTCGAGGCGGACGCTGCTGGCGATGAGTCGGGCGTTAGGTATTGAGTCAGTTTGTAGAGCAGTTGATTTGACGTCTGGCGCCATCTCGACTTCAATCTTGTTCACGCCCTTGACAATGCGATTCTCGGGAATCTGCAAGGTGCCTTCGAGCGGCTGCCCGTTGACCACCACGCGGGAGATGGTTCCCTCGCCGCGGTAGGTGATGTCGAGCAGGCCTCCGCCATATTCATAATGATCGATGCTTTCGAGATAGCGTGTGCCGCGAACGGCGACACCGAAGGGCATGCGGCGCAGTCCGAGGTTAGTAACCGCCGACAGCCATGGCGCGATCGAGAAGACGATGGGACGCACATCGTGATACATGTCGCCGTCGGTCATGTCCACGATCTCGGGGATGGCGCCGGGCATGGGCAGGTACTTGCCCGGGCGCGCGCTTTGCGGCACCAGGTAGTCGAGCGCAGCTATCACGTCGTCTTCGTTGTGGAGTTCGGTGTCGAGTGCGGTAAGCACAGCCGCGTAAGCAGCGATGAACATGCCGCCCGGTCTGCTTTTCAAGTCTTCAACGAGCGACTGCTGATACCGGCGGAAGTTCTTCGGCTGGAAGGGCTGAAACATGGGCAGCGACAGGCTCCACTGGTAGTCGGGCGCGTCCATCCCGAAGGGCTTGGCCTCAATCACGTCGCCTTTGTCGGTGAGTAGTTCGCCGTAGTCGGGCAGCGGATTTGCAATCTTGTAGAACGGCTCCATCTGCAACTCGAGCGCTTTGGCTTTCTTCAGGTAGAGGTCGGCCTTCTCGCCGCTCTCCATCGCCGACATCATGTAGTAGCAGGCGAGGTTGATGCTGTTGATATAAACGTCGTAGCTCTTGCGGATGAGGCGACCTTCGTAGAGCGAGTTCTGCGGATCCTCGGCCGCGCCGGTAGCCGCGTCGTAGGTGTCATCGTAACTGCCGCTCATGGGAGATTCGCCGTGGTAGTAGCGGAAGAAGAGTCCTCGGCGCTGGTCAAAGCTGTAACGTTCGAGCCAGTCCATCGCGTCTTCCATTGACTTGATGTACGCGCCCTTGGTGAACGTGTCGTCGCCGGTGGCGCTCCAGTAGAGGAAGGCCGGCCAGACGGCGTAGAAGAGTCCGTCTTCTTCGCGCTTGGTGATGGGACCGGCCATGAGCTGTCCGAAGAAGCGTCCGGTGGGCTCATCGGCGCTGGTGTTGGGGTTGAGCAAGGCGAACTGCGCTTGCCACTGCGCGGGGCGCAGCCATCCGGACTGCGCGAGATGCGCGGTGTTCTTGCCGCCGTCGCGGAACCAGAGCAGGTAATAGATAAACTGGGAGGTGGAGCGCATGAAGCCGTGCTCATCCTGCATTGAGAGTGCGATGCGCCTGTTGAAGTCGAGCAGCTTCTGCATCTCGGGACGGCCCTTGAGCCGGAAGCGTCCGGTGTCGAGTGCCGCGGCGATCTTGCGCTCGTTGGCGGCCAGGGTGGCGTCGATGCCCTGGGCGAGAACGCGCGAGGCTACGTCGCGGATCTGCTCCTTCTGCAATTCGGCGGCGATGGCGATGGGCTGTCCGGCCTTGAGGTGTGCGCGAGCGTAGGTGGGCCGGCCTTCATCGAGCGCGTGCTGATGTTGCAGGACGCCGTCGCCAGCGCCCAGCAGGACGACGTGGTCAAAGATATATCCGCGATCGGGATGGCTGACGTGCAAAACCTTGGGCGTGCGCTCGACAACGTGGTCTTCTTTGGCGCTCTTGAAATCGACGACGCCATCCTTCTCAAACCAGATCAGCACCACGGGCTGGTCGTAGACCTGCGCGATGTGGAGCGACTGCCTCTTGAAGCGCAGCACGGAGTGGAAGGGATCGTAGTCGCAGGCAATGAAATCGGCGGCGGCCAGATCAGGAAAGACGATGCGCTCGAAGACATCAGAGTGGTCGTCGCGGTTGGAGAAGTTGCGATCGCGGTAGCTCATGGACTTGCCGGCCTGGGGCGAAATCCAGAGCTGCAACCTTCCGCGATCGATGACGTACTCAATGCGGATTCCCATGCGGTTCTGCATGAGGACGAACTTCTCGGGATACTTCACCCCGAACTGCGAGGCGTTGAAGATCGGCGTGGTGTCATCCACCAGGTCGCTGGGAGGCACCTGCGCCGGAGCGGTGAGCAAGAAGAAAAGGCAACAGAAGATGGCGGGAATGAAGCGACTCATCACGACTCCAAAAGTGACTTCCGAATATCCGTCATCTACAGCGGTTCCAGAATCGCCGTACCCCGCAACCAATACTGCTGAGTGGCATTCCTCTTTCCGGGCCTCCGCGGACAAGACTCCGTCCGTGGGGTAGAAAGAATGCCACCTATCATCGCTCTCAAAAGAGCACGTGAATTCTGGAACCGCCCTGGATGCACGTTGATATTCTGTCCGATTCTACACAGATGAAGCCTGGGGCGAGGAGAATACGCTCAATTGAAGCGGGCGTATGCAGTGAGAAGAGACCGAACGCAAGCATCGGGTTACGAAACCATTTGCTCGATTGTGGCCGCATGGTCGCCATTCCAGACTTTGTGGTTCTGGCAGATTATTCCGGATTGTTGGTTTTACGTCCAGGTGGATTGGATTTGTAAACACTGGCCGGTCGGGTCGAGGACTAGCGCGGTTGCCGACCCGCGGAGGATGAGAATCTGCCGGGTGATTTTAGGGAATTGTGAGCAATATTGCACAGTTTAGGAGATCGCTTTTCTGCTATAAAGTTCGGGTCGTGTCGCCGAACACAGAGAAGCCCTTGATAACACCGGCCTTACCTCACAATCCACCTGAAACTCGGGAGCGCTGCAATGCCTGGCACCAAGATAAGAGTTGTTCGCACTTCACTTGCCAAGGCCCCGACTGGAATCCAGGGCCTGGATGAAGTCACGGGCGGAGGCCTGCCGAAAGGTCGCGTCACGCTGGTCTGTGGCAAGGCGGGATGCGGCAAGAGCTTACTTGCGATGGAATTTCTGGTGCATGGCGCGGTTCAATACGGCGAACCTGGTGTGTGCATAGACTTCGAAGAAACCGAGGAGAAACTGTCGGCCAATGTCGCCTCGCTCGGTTTTAATCTGCCTGCCCTTACCAAGAAGAAAAAGCTATTTGTGGATTACGTTTCCATTGAACGAAACCAGATTGCCGAGACTGGAGAATATAACCTGGATGGTCTGTTCATCCGTCTGGCCCACGCAGTCGACACAATCGGTGCAAAGCGCGTTGTCCTGGACAGCGTCGAAGCACTTTTTTCCGGGATAGCAGACACAACGATACTTCGATCTGAACTCCGCCGGCTGTTCCGTTGGCTGGAAGACAAAAAGCTTACAGCAATCGTTACCGGAGAGGCTGGAGCCAATACGTTAACCCGTCACGGGCTTGAGGAATACATCGCTGACTGCGTGATCTCTCTCGACCACCGGGTAACGGAACAGATTTCCACGCGGCGCTTGCGCGTCGTGAAGTATCGGGGCACATCCCACGGCACCGATGAGTACCCATTCCTAATCGATGAAGACGGCATATCGGTGGTTCCCATTACCTCACTCGTGCTGAGTCACAAAGCTCTCAAGGGCCGTGTTTCAACGGGAATGTCCGCTATGGACGAGATGATGGAAGGCGAAGGGTTTTTCCGCGGAAGCAGTGTGCTGGTGACCGGCACCGCGGGAACCGGCAAGTCCAGCCTGGCGGCTAACTTCACCAGCGCGGCCTGCGCCCGCGGCGAAGTTTGCCTTTATTTCACTTTTGAGGAGTCTCCCAGCCAGATCCTCCGCAACATGCGGTCGGTCGGCCTTAACCTGGGGCCGTGGGTGAAAAAGGGCTTGTTGCACTTCAACGCGATGCGGCCAACCAGCACTGGGCTTGAAGGACACCTGGCCGTTATTCACAGATTGATAGCCAAGCTTCGGCCACAAGTGGTAGTCATCGACCCAATCACAAATCTGGTTGCAGAATCGGGAACATACGACGTTAAATCGATGCTCGTGCGTCTGGTGGATTTTCTAAAGGTGGAACAGATTACATCGATGTTTACGAATCTGACATTCGCAGGAGATCCCCAGGAGAGAACTGCCGCGGCTGTCTCCTCTCTCATGGACACCTGGATTGTATTGCGAGACAGCAAACCCAACGGAAGACCGAGGCGCGAGCTCTACGTTCTTAAATCTCGCGGAATGGAGCATTCGCGCGAAGTTCGGGAGTTGATCGTGAGCAAGAAAGGCCTGGAATTGGGTATGGTCCTGAAGGATCATACTGTATCCACAAACGTCGCGGGCCATTGAGCGTCCGCTGCAGCAGAGAAGTAAGTTTGGTCCATTTGGACCAGAAACTGAGCACTTACAGATGAATAGTACCCCCAAGAAGCGCCCCCCCCCCCCCAAGACCATCCAGAGTGACTTCTACCGGTTGCGACTTTACATCGCGGGCCAAACCCCTAATTCGGTTATAGCGATCGCGAACCTCAAGAAGATTTGTGAAGAACAGTTAAAGGGCAAATATCTCATCGAAGTCGTCGACCTTCTTGAGAAGCCGCAACTTGCCAAGGGCGATCAGATCATCGCAATTCCAACCTTGGTGAGAAGGCTGCCTCCGCCGGTCAAGAAGATCATTGGGAATCTATCAAAGACCGAGTCTGTCATTGTGGGGCTGGATCTTCAGCCGGCACGCTGAAGCAAGAGTGCAAATAGCAAATGGTCAATCAGCGAGCGAAATCCGATCGCCAAATCCTCGCCGGACAGACGTCCGGCAAAGTTGGCACCCGGCAAGGATCCCGGAGAGGGGCTGGACCTTCTCCAGCTGACCTTCCGTCATCCACAGCTTCGAGACAGCACACTAAGCTTCGCACCCAGCTGAAAAGTGCGGAGGATACTCTTCGCGCCATCCGCTCCGGAGAAGTGGATGCATTGATGATTTCCGGTCCTGGCGGAGAGCAGGTGGTCTCTCTGAAGGGCGGCGAACCGAATTATCGCTTGTTGGTAGAGGCCATGAGCGAGGGCGCGGCGACTCTCTCCCGAAAGGGAGTGGTGCTCTACTGCAATCGCCGGTTTGCAGAACTGATAAACAGGCCACCAGGGAAGGTTGTTGGACTTGCTCTGCAATCACTGGTTGCGGAGAGGGAAAAGGGCAGATTTGAAGCTCTGCTTTCCGACGCCTGGAAGTCAGTTGCGAAGGGCGAGTTCTGTCTGCGTCGCACAGATGGAAACCTGCTTCCGGTGTATATATCTCTTAACCGGCTTCGCGGATTCAAGGGCGAAGTCCTGGGCATGGTGATAACGGATCTGAGGGAGCAACGGAGCAAGCAGGCCGCGGAAATCAAGCAGGCCGAAGCCATGCGCCGGCTCATTCTGGAACGCACGCTTTTAGCTCAAGAGGAGGAACGACGCCGGATTGCGCGCGAATTGCATGATGAAGCCGGGCAGTTGCTGACCGCTCTTTTGGTCGGCCTGCGTACTTTGGAACACGCCCGGAAACTGGCCGATGTCAAGGAACAGGGATATCGGCTTCGAGAAATCGCTGCCAAGGCCATCGACGAGGTCGGTCGACTGGCCCGCGGGCTTCACCCAACAGTGCTGGAGGACCATGGCCTGGGTGTTGCACTTAGCAGATACGCTGCCGAGTACGCAACAAACCACAACTTAGCTGTGGATCTCACTCTGGGCGAAGTTGAATCCAGCGACCTGTCGTCAACAGCTCAAATCACTTTGTATCGAATTATTCAGGAAGCCCTGACCAATGTGGCCAGGCATTCGGGAGCCAAGACGGTCAAAATTCTATTCAAGAAATTGACCAGGACGGTTGAGGTAGAAGTTGTCGACGACGGATGTGGCTTCGATGCTGAGGCCGTGGCTGTCTCCTCGCACCGCCTGGGAATTCAGAGTATGCGAGAGAGAGCGGCAATTATAGGCGGAACGATTAGTTTCATCTCTCAGCGCAAGGGAACCGCGATTCTGGTGCAAGTTCCACTTGCTAACCGGACTTCCAGTCCTTAGTGGGGTCGAGGAGCACTTTATATGCGGGCGGGCGCACAAAAAATCAGAGTCATGATTGCGGACGACCACGCAATTCTCCGCGCCGGGCTAAGAATGCTGGTGAATGCCCAGGCCGATATGGAAGTTGCATCGGAAGCTCCCGATGGAGAGAAGGCCGTCGAAGCAGCGCGGGAAACGAGACCGGACGTAGCCTTGCTGGACCTGACGATGCCTGGGGTTGGGGGCATGAAGGCTCTCCAGGAATTGGCGCGAGACTGCCCCAAGACCCGGGTACTCGTTCTCACCATGCACGATGACCCTGCGTATTTAAGATCGGCTCTTGCTGCTGGGGCGGCCGGCTACCTTCTGAAGAGGGCTATTGATGCGGAACTGATTGCCGCCATACGAGCGGTGCATCGCGGAGGGATCTTCGTGGATCCCCGATTGGCCAAGATCCTCGTCCAGAGCGTGCAGACGAAGAGTAATGCAAAAGCTGGTTCCACACGACCGGTAAACATCCTCAGCCAACGCGAGCTGCAGGTGCTCGGGCTCGTGGCACGGGGATATACCAGTGCACAAATATCCAAGCAGATATTTGTGGGCGTGAAAACTATCGAGACGTACCGCTCACGCTTTGCTGAGAAACTCGGGCTGCGCTCGCGTAGCGATGTGGTTCGTTTTGCCGTGCAGATGGGGCTATTGACCCCAGAGACTCTGGAGAAGGAGCCAGGCGGCTCAACTCGGTAGGATCTCTGTTCCACGCTGCCTTTCTACCCGATATATCGAGTAGTCACGCCTCTTGTCCGGAATTACCCTGACAAAGCTCCTCATTATTAGTAACATTCCCGATACCCAGACTCCTCCATGGGAACGAAACTACGTATACGTCCTGCAGAAGTGTATCTACACCGTGTGTTGCCGGCCGCAGTTGCGAAGGATGCTCTTTTCTTGCTTGTGAAGCGCCTTCATCGTAGTTCTCAATCGACCAGCCTCAGTCCACATCACACACCAGAAGCGCTTCGAAGGAGTTTCGATGTTAATGACCAATCTGAGCAACTCGACGTTCGACACAACCGCTTTTCTCGCGCACGCGGGCATTGGTCGAACAATCGTCACATTGAAAGGGAGGGAGAATTTCTTCGTCCAGGGAGATGCGGCGGACTCAGTCTTTTATCTTCAGCGCGGCCGGGCAAAGCTCACCGTCGTTTCGCAGAGCGGCAAAGAGGCTACGATCGGTTTCCTATCTGTTGGAGAATTCCTTGGAGAGGAGTCCCTCGCGACAGTGGCGGGGCCGCGCTTGTCCACGGCCACCGCCATCCTCAACTGTACAGCAGTCAAGATCACGAGGCGGGAGATGCTCCGCATCATGCATCAGGAACATGAGTTCTCCGATCTGTTCCTGAAGTTCATGCTGGAACGCTCCTTGCGCAGACAGGCCGATCTAGTCGACCTGCTTTTCAACTCCAGCGAAAAGCGCCTGGCCCGGATTCTGCTGTTGATGGCGGAATTCGGTGATCCGGATGAACCGGAAGCCTTCATTCCTCCCATTACTCAGGAAACCTTGGCGGAAATGGTCGGCACCACCCGGTCCCGTGTGAGCTTCTTTATGAATCGCTTTCGCAGGCTCGGCTATGTCAGCTACAAAGGCCACATCGAGGTGCATAAGTCGCTCCTGAACGCTTTCCTGCTCGATCAATTGCCTCATCATAACTCCCAGAATCCTGCCATCCTCCCGACGCCGTATTCTGAGGTGGCTCGAAGCTTTGGGCTTACACCAGGATTTCCTCTGGAACTGCGCCGGCCAAGTGGAATGGATAGCGCGTTACGAGCGGAATAGGGAATTATCGGTTCAACATGACTGGCCTGTATCTTCTCTTGACTCGGGCTGCTGGAGAATCCTCAGGTATCTTCCAGCGTCAATAAACCCGCGAGGAGAAGGCCAAAGGATCCTATTCTGCCAACGCGTCGAAATAGATTCGCAAGTAGCCTCATTTTGTAATCCTCCAGGGCATCCACTCGATCCGAAAAGTCACTTTGCATGCTGTGTCAGCATGGAATCGACCACCTGCGCGAAGGCTTCGTAGGACCGCTCTAACTGGATCGCATCGATGACACGAGGACCACGGTGACGATGGCGCCTGAGTGCTCCCAACAAGTCGAGCATGTACAAATGAACTTGAGGCAACTTAAGAACCAGTGCAGGCTCCTGTCACTAGCGACAAGGTCCTGCACGCGTTGGATCAAAGTAAGGGACCGCGCAATGCGCGATCATCCACTGCGGCTAACCCACTTGTCAGCAAGAGACACATCGCAATCTCTTTATCAATTGTCCTAAAAAAGCAGAAGGCTTCACTGGCACTTAGGAGACAAGATGACTGGAAGCAAGCATAACCATGAAGGCAACAGCGGTGATAGCGGCGGGGGGCAACGACTATCCGGTCGAACAGGCCCGGGGCACTTCAATTGCGGTTCGAGGGCCCGATGAGACCAAGCCGGTTATCGAAACAATCATCGCGTGCCTGGGTGGCGAATAGCAGGTGCGAGCGCTTAATGCTGAATCGCGGTCTCTGACCTTGAAGGCTTCTCGCTGACCTGGGCGGGCGTGGGCAATTGCGAACGGTCCCAACCACCGCCCAGAGATTTAATCAGTTGAACCGACGCCGTCATTTCCTGCACCTGAAGATTCGCGAGAGATTGCTGATTTCCGAGCAGGGTGGTTTGCGCGATGACCACGTCGAGGTAGGGATCGATTCCTGACCGATAGCGTCCCAGCTCAAGCCGCAGAAACTTCTGAGATGAGTCGACTGCCTCCTGCTGGCGACTGATCTGTTCTGACAGAATGCGAACTTCAGCGAGCGAGTCTTCCACCTGCTGGAACGCGGTCAACACGGATTGCCGATACGTTGCAACATTCGCATTGTAAGTTGCGATGTACTGATTTACTGTCGCGCGGCGGAGGCCACCGTCATAAACAGTTTCAGAGATTGAAGGACCTACAGACCAGAAGCGGCTGGGCCAATCCAGGATGTGCCTGATGGCCGAGCTCTCCACGCCGCCGCTGGCCGAGAGCGTCAGCGTTGGAAAATAGGCTGCATCGGCGACCCTGATCTGCGCATTTGCGGCGGCCATGTTTCGCTCCGCGGCAGCGATATCCGGACGCCGTTCAAGCAACTGGGACGGTAGGCCAATGGGTATTGGCGGAGGGGCGCTGGTTCTGGGTACAACCGGAACGGAAAACGTCGAAGCCGACTTGCCGATGAGCGTAGCGATGGCATGTTCGTACTGAGCTCGCGCAATCTTGTTATTGATTGCCGCCGATTGCGCGGTCTCAAGCGTGGTTTGCGCTTCAACCAGCGATATTTGATCGTCCAGGCCGTTGTCATAACGAGCCTGCTCAGAGTCAAGGCCTTTCTTGTAGGCGTCAACAGCGTCATCGAAGATCTGTTGCAGCGCGTCCTGTCCGCGAATCTCAAAGAAATACTCGGCCAGACTGGCCTGTTCAGTGAGCCGCTCATTCTCAAGGTCGGCCTCAGTCAGTTGGGCCGTGTATTGGCTTGCATGCACCGTATTCCGAACTTTTCCCCACAGGTCAGGCTCCCACGATACATCGGCCGGAAGAGCAAATACCTGAGATTGTTTACCGCCTGGCGCACCGGTGCTCGACGCAGATCCGACGCTTGAAGATGTTTGCGATCGAGTGTACGAACCACCTACTCCTGCTGTCGGGAAATACTGGGAGCGTGCCTCGCGCACCAGGGCGCGGGCCTGCATGAAGTTCTCAAATGCCTGGCGGATATTCTGGTTATCGATGTTAAGTTGATCTTCGAGCGCATTCAAGTCCTGATCGTTATAGATCTCCCACCACTTGCCGCGAAGAGCTGCATCTTGGGGTTTTGCTACGGCCCATTCACCAGCTTCACCTGGCTGCATCGGAGTTTCTTTGTAAACCTCCGGCGCCGTTGTCGCGGGCGGAACATACTTTGGCCCCACGTTGCATCCGGCCAATACGACACAAAGCAGAGCGATTGGGAGGGCGCACCGCTGAACAGACTGCCGGTTAAACTGCGAAATCGACTTTTCCATAAACAGCACTCCAATCCCATCCATCGTCAGGTGGCTTCTGCGACTCCACGGTAGAGGGTCGCTGGCTGTTTGCTCCCAAAGCGAAGCCTCAAGCCGTCGAAAAACAGGTAGACGACGGGCGTGGTATAGAGAGTGAGCATCTGACTCACAATCAATCCGCCGACGATGGTAATGCCAAGGGGGCGTCTCAGCTCTGAACCGGTTCCCGTACCGAAGGCCAGCGGCAATGCGCCGAACAGAGCCGCCATTGTCGTCATCAGTATGGGACGGAAGCGAAGCTGGCAAGCTTCGAAGATGGCCTCAGTGGAGGTCTTGCCGTGCTCCCGCTCCGCGACCAGGGCAAAATCGATCATCATGATCGCATTCTTCTTCACGATTCCGATGAGCAGAATGATGCCGATGATCGAGATGACGTTAAGGTCGATTTTGAAAAGCATGAGCGCAAGCATGGCTCCCACGCTTGCCGAAGGCAGAGTGGAAATGATGGTGAGAGGGTGGACCAGGCTCTCATAAAGGACACCCAGAACAATGTAGACCGCGAGAAGAGCGGTGCCGATCAGGAGAGGTTCGCTGCTGAGCGAGGTTTGATAAGCCGCAGCCGTTCCGGCAAAAAAGCCGCGGACGGTTCCCGGCATATTCAGCCGCTCCTGCATCTGGGTAACCATGCGTGTGGCGTCGCTCAGCGACATGTTCGACGCCAGGTTGAACGACACGGTGACAGACGGAAAGGAACTGGTGTGATTGATGATGAGCGGAGTATCACTCTCCTGTGCCGAGGCGACCGTGGAAAGCGGAACGATGCCGTTGCCCGAGGTATTCAGGTAGATATTCTTCAGTCCATCGGGACTCTGCCAGTACGGCGGCGCAACCTCCAGCACCACATAATACTGGTTCAATTGCGTATAAATAAGGGACACTTCCGACTGCCCAAAGGCGCCGGAAAGGGCGCTGTCCAATGACGACGGCGTAATGCCAAGCCTTGCCGCCGTCGGGCGATCGTAGTTGAGCAGCTCTTCCAGGCCGCTATTTTGCGCGTCGCTGCTAACGTCCTGGAACCCTTGGAGCTTCTGCATCCCGGCCAGAAGAATGGGACCCCAGTGCGACAGATCCTGAACGTTGTCCGACTGAATCGTGTATTGGTACATCGCATTGGACTGGCGCCCGCCGATGCGCAGGTCCTGCGCCGCCTGAAGGAAGGCTGAAGCGACCGGAAGCCGATTCAACTTCGGCCGCAATCGGTTGATAACCTCCGCCGCTGAGATTTTGCGCACATTCAGCGGCCTCAGCGCGATATTGATGCTGCCGGTGTTTCCTGTGCCGGTATGGACGATGACATTCGCAACCGCAGGGTCTGCCTGGATAACCTTCTCGATTTGCAAGACCGAGTTGTCCATCACGGGAAACGATGCGTCCTGCGGGCCTCGCGCGCTGCCGGTGATCACTCCCGTATCCTGCTGCGGGAAGAACCCCTTGGGAATGATGTACATCAAATAGAAGTTCAACCCGATTGTGAGCAAGAGGAGAATCAACATCGGCACAGGGTGCTTCAGTACCCACGCCAGTGAACGGCTATAGGTAGAGACCATCCAGGTAAATCCTCTTTCACTCACTCGATACGCCCTGCCGTGCTTGACCGCCCGCTCGTCCTTGAGCAGGTAGGCGCACATCATGGGCGTGGTGGTTAGTGATATCAGCATTGAGATAACAATGGCCGTCGAAAGCGTGATCGCAAACTCGCGGAACAGGCGGCCCACAATACCGGCCATGAGAAGGATCGGTATAAATACCGCGATCAGCGACAAGCTGATCGACAGGATCGTAAATCCTATCTCCTTGGAACCTTGAAGCGCGGCCTTCATGGGCGGCATGCCAGTCTCACGGAGACGCGAGATATTCTCCATGACCACTATCGCGTCGTCGACTACGAAGCCAGTCGAGATCGTCAATGCCATCAGTGAAAGATTGTCGATGCTGAAGCCAAACAGATACATGACTGCGAAAGTGCCAATGAGAGAGGCAGGAACGGCGACGGTCGGAATGAGTGTGGCCCGCCAATCGCGCAGGAACATGAAGACGACGAGAATCACCAGGATGACGGAGAGAATCAACGTCCGCTCCACATCGCTGACGGATGCACGGATCGTAGTGGTGCGGTCCACGACGACCGTGGTCTTGATGCCTTGTGGAATGGACGCTTCAATCGACGGCAGTTCAGCCGTCACCCGATCGACAGTATCGATGATATTGGCACCCGGCTGGCGAAAGATCAGGACGGTTATGGAAGGGACGCCATTTAAATATCCCGAGTTGCGGATGTTCGACTGCCCTTGCAAAACATCGGCCACGTCGGACAGCCTGACTGCGGCTCCATTGTTGTTGCCGACAATAAGCGGCTTGTAGTCGTCCGCAAGATTCAGCTGGTCGTTGGTCACGATGTCCGCTGTAGTGGTTCCGTCCGAGATTTGCCCTGCCGGCTCATGCACATTTTGCTGACTCAATACCGACTGGATATTCTGGATCGTAAGCCCGTGGCTGTTGAGCAGCGTGGGATTCACTTCAACGCGCACCGAGGGACCGGAGCCTCCGCCGACCGTTACTTCTCCAACGCCTGCGATCTGCGAGAGCTTCTGAGCAATGACCGAAGACGCTTCGTCATAGAGCGTTGGCTTGTCGTATTTATCCGAAGTAAGCCCCAGAATAAGGATCGGAGCATCGGCGGGATTAACCTTGCGATAAGTTGGGTTGGCGGGCAGGTTTGCAGGGAGGTAACTGCGAGCGGCATTGATGGCAGCCTCAACGTCTCGGGCTGCGCCGTCGATGTCACGGCTTAGATCGAATTGAAGAGTAATCGAAGTACTGCCCAGCGAACTAGATGAGGTCATCTCGGTTACGCCGGCAATGTGGCTGAACTGGCGCTCCAACGGAGTGGCGATGGAGGAAGCAGTTATCTCAGGGCTTCCACCAGGCAGTCCGGCCGAAACGGAGATCGTAGGGAAATCCACCTGGGGCAAAGGAGAAACAGGGAGCACATTGAAGGCGATGGCCCCAACCAGGATAAGGCCCGCCGTCAGCAGGGTGGTGGCTACCGGTCGGCGGATGAAGGGGGCGGAGATATTCATGTTCCCTCCGCCGGTTGCGGCTGGTTTGCGATGTCGATGGTTTTTGTCGAGCGGGAGAAGCGATGGCCCAGGCGATCGAAGAAGATATAGATGACAGGCGTGGTGTAGAGCGTGAGCACCTGGCTAAGCAGGAGACCGCCAACCATGGCGATGCCGAGTGGGCGTCTCAACTCCGAACCCATGCCTTGACCCACCGCCAGCGGAATGCCCGCCAGCAGGGCGGCCATGGTGGTCATCATGATCGGACGAAATCGCAGCAGGCAGGCGTCGTAGATCGCGTCCGTTGCGCTCTTCCCGCGCTCCCGCTCGCCCTCCATCGCAAAGTCGACCATCATGATGCCATTCTTCTTCACAATACCTATCAGCAGGATTATGCCGATGATGGCGACAACGCTGAGGTCCTGCTTGAAAAGGATGAGAGCCAGCAGCGCGCCAACACCGGCAGACGGCAACGTAGAAAGAATCGTGATGGGGTGAATGAAACTTTCGTAAAGAACGCCGAGAACAATGTAAACCGCCGCCAGCGCAGCCAGAATCAGCAAGCCCTCATTGGCGAGCGAGCCCTGAAATGCAGCCGCGGTCCCTTGAAACCCATACTGAACGCTGGCCGGCATGTTGAGCTGCTTTTGAGCCTCTTCGATCTGAGTGATTGCGCCTCCCAGCGAGGCATTTGGAGCCAGATTGAACGAAACGGTCACCGCTGGAAACTGACCCTGGTGGTTGATCGAGAGCGATTCGGTTCCTTTCTCAACATGAGTGAAGGCGCTGAGGGGTACGGCATTGGATGGCGCTGAGCTGGAGGCTGCATTGGATGTTGCGTTCGCGGAGGAAGCGTTGCTGCTGGCGCCGATGCCGGACTTGAGTGCACTGGAGGGCGCAGTGAGAACCCGCGAAGATGGCGTGTACGCAATCGCGCTGGTGGTTGCGTTCGAGCCAGCCGACGAAGACCCGGAAGACGCAAAGGATGAGGAGGCAGCCGGGCCCGAGGTGCCGGAGGAGGCATTCGTCTGGATAAACAGATCCTGGAGTTTGCCTGGATTCTTCTGAACGCTGGGAGAAGTTTCCAGGATAACGTGATACTGGTTCAACTGCGTATACATGGTGCTGATCTGACGCTGCCCATAGGCGTCGTAGAGTGTGCTGTCGATCGTGGAAGGTGCAATGCCAAGCCGCGACGCGGTGGCGCGATCGATGACCAGCGAGACTACAAGACCACCTGTCTGCTGGTCAGTGGCAACATCGGCAAGCTGAGACATTTTCTGCATCCTGGCGACGAGGCGGCCGGTCCACAATTTCAGCTCGTTGGCGTCCGCGTCCTCCAGCGTGTACTGGTACTGGGTCCGGCTCACACGGTCATCCACCGTGATGTTCTGCACGGGTTCCATGTAGAGCTCAATACCCTCTACAGTCTTCAGGCTGTTTTGCAGCCTGCGAATCACGTCGGAGGCGCTAATCTTGCGCACGTTCAGAGCCTTCAGGTTAATGGACATCCGCCCGCTGTTCAGGGTGGTGTTGGTTCCATCCGTACCAATAAAGGAGGACAGACTATCGACCGCGGGATCCTGAAGGATAACCTGAGCTAGTTGCTGCTGTTTCTGCGCCATCGCCGCAAAGGAAATCGTCGCCGGCGCCTGCGAGATCCCTTGAATTTCACCCGTATCCTGTGTGGGAAAGAGCCCCTTGGGGATGAAGATGTAAAGCACCACTGTCAGTATCAGCGTGGCTAACGCGACCAGCAAGGTGATGGTCTGGTATCCGAGAACGAACTTCAGCGTTCTGCCGTAAAATGCGATGACGTTTTTGAATACGCGCTCCGATGCCTTGAAGAAGCGGCCCTGCTGTTCTTCAGGAGTGCGCCGCAGAATTCGCGAGCACATCATGGGTGTCAACGTGAGTGAAACGACCGCGGACAGAATGATGGTGACGGCCAGGGTGACCGCGAATTCACGAAACAGGCGGCCGATGACACCGCCCATGAAAAGCAACGGAATGAGCACCGCGATCAGTGAGACGGTGAGAGAGATAATGGTGAAGCCGATCTGCTCCGCACCCTTCGCGGCCGCCTGCATGGGCGTATCCCCGGCCTCGAGATAACGTGTGATGTTTTCGATCATCACAATCGCGTCATCCACCACAAACCCGGTGGAGATGGTGAGCGCCATCAGCGAAAGATTGTCCAGGCTGTAGCCGAGCATGTACATGACGCCGAAGGTTCCTACCAGAGAAACCGGCACGGCAATGCTGGGGATGATGGTGGCGTACAAGTTGCGCAGAAAAAGGAAGATGACCATCACGACAAGACCAACGGTCAACATCAGTTCGAACTCCACGTCGGAAACCGAGGCGTTGATCGCTGTGGTGAGATCGGTAAGCGGTGTCACCTTTACTGAGACCGGCAGGTTTGCCTCTAGCTGCGGGAGAAGTGCCTTGATGCCCTTGACGACACTGATGGTATTGGCGCCTGGCTGCCTTTGAATGTTGAGAATCACAGCCGGCGTCTCGTTCATCCATGCCGCCTGCTTATCGTTCTCGATTCCGTCCACAACCTGTGCAACATCGCTCAGCAAGACGGATGCGCCATTACGGTAGGCAACAACAACGTTTCGGTAGTCATCGCTGGTGACCAACTGATCGTTGGCATTGATCTGGTAATCCTGATGAGGCCCATCGAAGTTGCCCTTGGCGGCATTGACGCTGGTCTGTGTGAGCGCCGTGCGAAGATCTTCGAGGTTGAGCCCGTAAGACGATAGCGCCGTGGGGTTGGCCTGAATGCGTACCGCGGGCTTCTGGCCTCCGCTGATGCTTACCAGTCCCACTCCGCTCAACTGCGAGAGTTTGGGCGCAAGCCGCGTATCCACCAGGTCCTCTACTTGAGAGAGCGGTATGGAATTCGACGTGATGGCCAGCGTGAGCACGGGAGCATCCGCAGGATTCGTCTTGTTGTAAACCGGCGGAGAAGGAAGACTCGAGGGCAGAAAGCTTTGTGCGGCGTTAATCGAGGACTGTACTTCTTCTTCGGCGATGTCGATATTCAGGGCAAGGTCGAACTGCAGAACAATGACAGACGATCCACCGGAACTGGTTGAGGTCATCTGGCTCAACCCTTGCAGTTGACCAAACTGGCGCTCAAGAGGAGCAGTCACCGTGGTTGCCATCACGTCCGGGCTGGCGCCGGGATAGAAAGTGAGCACCTGGATGGTGGGATAGTCGACCTCCGGCAAGGCAGAGACCGGCAACTGGGTATATGCAACGATACCCACCAACAGGATTGCAGCCATCAGCAACGCAGTTGCAACAGGGCGCTGGATGAAAGGCCCGGAGGGATTCACGGGGTATTTGCCTC
>CAZGUD010000032.1:0-76023 GCA_964528915.1 uncultured Occallatibacter sp. | reverse complement strand
CGCCGACGATGCCGCCCATCACCATCATGGTCGCGTCGAAGAGGCCGAGCTTCGGCGCCAGTCTCGGCCGGGAGGAAATTTCGACGACGATGGGAGGTTGCGTCACAGAATCGAATTCTATCCGAGAAAAGTGCAGTGCTTCTGGCGGGGGCTGCGTCCGGGCCACGTGGAGGCAGACTTCAGCGGGTTGCGATGGTCCCTCAACTCGCGACAGCGCAACGCGCCCATCGAACTAGTTTTATTACCCGTCCCCACGGTACGGCCGCTCTACCCTCAGTTCTTGAAGAACTCCCCATGCCCGCCGTTTTTCCATAGGTCATATTGCGCCGCGAAGTTCGCGCGCTTTTCGATGCTTGGATGGCTGTAGAGCCAGAATTCGATGATCGGGTTTGGATGCGGATCTTCCAACCATGATTTTCCGTCGTCCTCCCATACGGCCAGGACCGTCTTTTGCGGATCGGGCACGATGCCGTGAATTGCCTCCTGCCCATACACGTCTGCCTGGTGTTCGAAGTGCCGGCCAATGGAATTGCCAACCGGCTCCAGAAGAAAGCTCACAATCGAGATTACGAAGAGCAGCGCCACGAATCCCGTCCGCGACGCGATTGCAGCGGGCGAGCATGTTCGGTCATCCAGGTCGACGTCGCGCGGATCGGCGGAATCACGCCATGGCTTAAGGTAGCGCATATGGCGGAGTGTTATAAGATCGTCGTCGCGCCACATTTTCTAATGGAATTGAACGTATCGCTTTGCGCTGCAGTCCCGAAAGCCCGTTGGGTCGACTACATACCTCAACTCGATCCGATCACGACGGAAGCAATGAAAATCGAGGATGGGCGAGCGGTTCCAAGCGACCAGCCGGGTATAGGGATCGCATGGAACCTTGAAGCAATCGAGCACATGGCGGTGATGCATGGCAGCGTTGGAAACGACTTATCTTGCCCAGATGTGAAACGATGATGGTCTGCATGAGACATCGCAATGAATTAATAACCGTGACTTGACATGTTGAATTCTACTCTCAGATCAAATCGGGAAGTACCTTCGATACCGCTCTTACACCCACAGAGGAGATCTTATGAAGCTGTGCCGTTATGGCGCCCGGGGACAAGAAAAGCCGGGACTCATCGATGCCGAGGGGCGTATTCGCGACCTTTCCGAACATATTC
The DNA here is from genome assembly GCA_964528915.1 of uncultured Occallatibacter sp. Taxonomy (GTDB): domain Bacteria; phylum Acidobacteriota; class Terriglobia; order Terriglobales; family Acidobacteriaceae; genus Telmatobacter. The sequence continues at coordinate 74,854 of CAZGUD010000032.1, read as the reverse complement.
CGGACATCAGCGGAGTGGTGATCGGCGCCGCTGGCTTGGCGAAGCTCGCCGCGATCGATCCGACTTCGCTGCCGTTGGTTGAGGGCGATGTGCGTTATGGCGCGCCAGTGAGTGGCGTGCAGAAGTTTATTGCGATCGGCCTGAACTATGCGGACCACGCCGCCGAATCGAACCTGCAGATTCCCGCGGAGCCAGTGGTGTTCAACAAGTGGGTTAACTGCCTGCAGGGGCCGAACGACCCGGTGATTATTCCTCGCGGCTCGATGAAGACCGACTGGGAAGTGGAACTCGGCGTTGTCATCGGCACGCGCGCCAGCTATGTCGAAAAGGAAGACGCGCTCTCTCACGTTGCCGGTTACTGCGTAGTCAACGATGTTTCGGAGCGCCATTGGCAACAGGAGCGCGGCGCTACCTGGGACAAAGGAAAGGGATTCCCGACCTTCGGTCCAGTCGGTCCGTGGCTGGTGACCGCCGACGAAGTGGGAGATCCGCAGAACCTTTCAATGTGGCTCGACGTTAACGGCAAGCGGGTGCAGAATGGATCGACCAGGACCATGGTCTTTACGGTCGCGGAAATCATAGCCTATTGCTCGCAATTCATGGCGCTCGAGCCGGGCGACATTATCACCACGGGCACGCCACCCGGCGTGGGTTTGGGACAGAAGCCCCAACCGTGGTACCTCAAGGCTGGAGACGTCGTGACGCTCGGCGTTGAGAAACTCGGCACGCAGCAGCAGAGTTTTGTTGCGTGGGGCGACGCGTAACGCGCATGAGTTCCGCGGAAACAAGATGGTGGCTTACCTTTTAGTTGGACCAGCCGCCGTCGATTACATGGATCTGACCGGTTCGCGCCGCAAGGTCGCCTCGACAGGCTTGGAGGTCACAGCGCTGGGGATTGGTTCGTGCCCGCTGGGTGGCCTTTATTGCGATGTGCCCACCGCCCGGGCCCTGGAGGTTCTATCGACGGCGTGGGATCTGGGTATCCGCTATCTCGACACTGCACCCTTCTATGGAAACAGCGCCTGGGCATGACGCGGATTGACATGCTCTATGTCCATGACATTGGCCGAGTGACCCATGCTGAGCTGCATGACCATCATTGGGGCGCGCTCACCAGCGGAGGCGGCTTCCGTGCCCTCCAGGAATTGAAAGCAGCCGGCGACATTCGAGGTTTCGGGCTTGGCGTGAACAAATGGGAAGTGATTCGCGATGCCCTGGAGGAGACTGACCTGGACTGCTGCATGCTTGCCGGGCGCTATACACTCCTCGACAGGGGCGCAGAAACGTTCTTCCCACTCGCACAGCGCCGTAACGTGGCGCTGGCCATCGGCGGCGTCTATAATTCGGGCATTCTCGCGGCTCCGAAAAACGGCAGGAAGATATTCAACTACGCTGACGCCGCCCCGGAGATCGTGATGAAGGTTGAGGCGCTGCGTGATGTCTGCGACGACTATGATGTACCACTGGCTGCGGCGGCGATCGGTTTTCCCATGCGCCATCCGGCAGTTACGTGTGTGGTGATTGGCGCCAATACACCAGCGCAGGTACGCCAAAATGCGGAATGGTTCAATACGGAACTGCCTCAGGCCATTTGGGCTGACATCGATGAAGCGCTCAATAAAGCGCAGACTGAAGTTCGGAGAACAACATGCTGAAATCTATTAATCCGTTGCTGACGGGAGATCTGCTCGCGATTTTGTCTGACATGGGGCATGGTGATGAGATCGTGATCTCGGACGCAAATTTTCCTGCGGCCAGCATAGCGCGGCGCCTGGTCCGGTTGCCGGGGATCAGTGCGACCGACGTGCTTGCCGCGGTGCTGTCCGTACTTCCGCTCGATGATTTTGTGGATCGTCCTGCCGCTGCGATGGACGCTCCCGGCGAGCGCCCGGCGATTTATCCGGAGTACGAAGCAGCGCTCAAGAAATCTGAAGGCCGGGCCATTGTTCTGGAACCCGTCGAACGCTTCGCCTTTTACGAACGAGCCAAGGCTGCCTATGCAGTCATCGCCACCGGCGAGCTGCGGCTCTACGCCAACATCATCCTGAAAAAGGGCGTGATTCGCGCCTGAGGGCACGACGACCAGTTAATTGCCGGACTCTGAATGGCAACGGAACAGACCTTGACGGCGAAGCTTGCACTTGAGACGGAGCGATGAATCCATGAACCCGGTTCCGGTGAATGAGGGTGGCTTCATTAAGGCATGGCGCGACATTACGCGGCGGTACTTTCTCCGCTCGGGAGTTGCCTTTGGAATTGGGCTTGGCGCGTTTCCGATATTGAAGCTGGATAACGAGCTCCGGGCTTCTGACGGCGGTCTCCTGGCGCAGAAGAATCTCTCAGAGAAGAACATGTTGAAATCCATCAATCCGTTGCTGACGGGAGATCTGCTCGCGATTTTGTCTGACATGGGGCATGGCGATGAGATCGTGATCGCGGACGCAAATTTTCCTGCGGCCACCATCGCCCGGCGCCTGATAAGGTTGCCGGGTATCAGTGCGACCGACGTGCTTGCCGCGGTGCTGTCCGTACTTCCGCTCGATGATTTTGTGGATCGTCCTGCCGCTGCGATGGACGCTCCCGGCGAGCGCCCGGCGATTTATCCGGAGTACGAAGCAGCGCTCAAGAAATCTGAAGGCCGGGCCATTGTCCTGGAACCTGTCGAACGTTTTGCCTTCTACGATAGGGCCAAAGCAGCTTATGCCGTAATCGCCACCGGAGAGCTGCGCCTCTACGCCAACATCATCCTGAAAAAGGGCGTGATCCGTTCCTGAGAGGACGATAAGGGGACCGCGATGCTCGACGCGCATCAGCATTTCTGGAGAGTCGATCGAGGGGTGCAACGAAATCGAAACCCTGGCGGCCGTGTCCGGAGTGTATTGCAAGATTTCCGGCCTTGTAACCGAAGCTGGGACCGCGCGTAAATTGAAGGCGGGACTTTCACCTTATTGATAAACCGACATATAGGATGCGGCCGGGACGCACCGCTTATGGTGCCCCGGCCGAAAGATTGTGCACAACCTGTTTCCACAGCATGACGGAATTGCAGGTTATTCTCACTCCTTTTCCTGGCCTGCACCGCCGTGCATTGCGACAGGTTCCCCCGTTCTATCCGTGTCTGGGCGCAGTTTTCCGCGTTGCCAGGTCAGCGAGGGGTCAGGCCCAATTCTTCACAGAGAATTCTCAACCCGTCTCCGATCCTACTGGAACTGAATGCAGGTATTCTCGGTGGCTGCGCAGTCGTATCGGCTTCGTTCGACCGGCGCGGGCATGCTTTTGTCATTTCGCTACCTATGTTTATATTACTTTTGATTTGCATTTAGCGATTAATGTACGTACTCCGAATTAGATGTCGTTTCTGAACAGCAGGGCAGCAAGAATTGAGACGCTCCAGAATAAGCGAGAAGATAGAAACGCAAAGATATGCGCAGTCAACCGATGCATAATCAATGATTTATAGAAAAAACCGCAAATTTCTTTGTTTTTTGCATTTATTGTTTGTTTTTAATCCGCATGATGTGTTATTGTTTCCGATCATCTCTCAGTGTGTGAGGGACAGGTGCCCCAAACAACCAGAAGAGTGTCCAATTTGTAGTCGAGGGTTGGGCGATTTAAACGCAGAAACGAGAGGACCGTGATCATGGGAAACATTCGATTGAGGCGGACGAGATGGCGCATGCTGGGCTTTACGTTCTTGATGCTGGGCTTTTGTTTTCTTTTTTCAGCACAAATGGCATCAGGTCAAGTTGATCAAGGAGCCATCAATGGTGTCGTGAAAGATCCCTCTGGCGCTCTCATCGCGGGCGCGCAGGTAACCCTGACCAATACCGACACGAATTTTCCATTGCACGGAAAGTCGGACGCAAAAGGAGAATACAGCTTTTCTCCAATCAAGATCGGCAATTACACGGTGAGCGCGTCAGCGCCAGGGTTTGAGACGACGACCCAGGAAAATGTGGTCGTGAATATTCAGGACCGTCTGAATATCGATATTACCCTGAAACCTGGAGGCGCCAACGAGACGGTAACGGTTACCGGCGCCCCGCCCATGCTGCAATCGGAAACCGCATCGGTGGGCCAGGTAATGGATACAGAGACGATCAACAATACCCCGCTCAACGGGCGCAACTGGGTTTACATTGCGCAATTAGCGGCTGGTGTAGATCCGGCCGTGAATAACCTGGGCCGTGGCGCCGGCACCGGCGACTTTGCGGCCAACGGCCAGCGCACCACGCAGAACAACTTCATCCTCGACGGCGTGGACAATAACGTGGATGCTGACGATCTGATGAATGGCGCCAGCTACAATGTGCGGCCTCCACCGGATGCACTGGCTGAATTCAAGATTGACACCTCAAACTACAGCGCCGAATTCGGGCACGCGGCGGGAGCTGTGCTCAACGCCAGCATTAAAGCGGGCTCGAATCAATTCCACGGCGATCTGTGGGAATACGTCCGCAATACCAAGTTAGACGCGGCAGACTGGGACAATGGCGGCGAAGTGCCCCCCTACCACGAGAATCAGTTCGGAGCCACGCTGGGCGCGCCGCTCTGGAAGAACAAGCTGTTCTACTTTGGGGATGCCGAAGCAAATCGCATCACTTTTGGTTTCCCCGACACCGGTCTTACCGTTCCTACCCCGCTCATGAGGGTGGGTAACTTCACCGAGTTGTTTAACGGTTCGCTCACCAGCTCCGGCAATAGCATTGCGGTCTTTGGAACGAATCCGACAACCGGCGCGGGGTCTGCCGGCTACTACCCCTTGACCAACACCAGCAGTCCGTCAGGGAAAAACGTGTCGGCCGGTCAGATTGCCGCCACACCTCCTCCCGGTATCGGCATTGCCGGCAATGGCCAACAGACCACCAATATTCTTTCTCCTGGCGAACCTCTCGCGGCTGGCGGCACCGCTTCTGGGCAGATGGATACGGTGACCTCTGAACTGATGAACGATTTTCCGATGCCCAATGCCAACGGCTGGGATTCGAGTGCGCTGGCTGCTGGCGAAGGCGGGAAAACTTTTGCCAACTACCACACCAACCTGCCGGTCAGGGAAGATACCTGGCAGTGGGATCAGCGCCTGGACTGGAATATCAGCCCCAAGGACCAGACCTACGCGCGCTTCAGCTACTCACATCAACAAACCTCTGAAACTCCTGCGCTCGGGCCGATTCTCGATGGCGGTTCAGAGGGGCCCGGATTTAACGGCGGAGAAGTCTCTTTCAATATGGGCCAGGGCCTGATGTTCAGCGAAACCCATATATTCAATCCCTCTCTGATCAATGAGTTTCGTTATGGCTTTAACTGGGGCAATTTCCAAGCCCTTCAGTTCAACCCCGATGTATCGGCAGCCACCCTTGTCCCCGGCCTGTATAGCTTGCCAATTTCCGGCGGCAATGGCGGTTTGCCGTTTTTCAACACTTCGGATCTCTCTCATTTCGGCGCGCCCAGGGACCTTCCTTCCATCGAGCGTCAAAACGTATACCAGTTTCTCGACAACGTTACCAAGGTCTGGGGGAAACATTCCCTGAAGTTCGGTGTGCAACTTGAAGCGATTCGCGCCTCCATCAGCCAGCCGTATTGCCCGCGCGGCATCGATCATTTTGCCACCATCTACAGCAGCCAACCGAATGCGTATGGCTACAACCCCAACAGCAATCAAACCGGCTGGGGCGTAGCCGACATGTTCACAGACAACATGGCGAACACGCAGGTCTCTCCGAATTGGAATACCGAATACTATCGTTGGTATCGCGCCGGTTATGCGCAGGACGACTGGAAAGTGAACTCCAGGCTGACCGTCAACATTGGGTTGAGATATGACAACTTCCAGCCAATCAGCAACAAGAATGGCGACATTGCCAATATCGTGATTCATTCGGCCGGAATTGGCATTGGATCCGCAACCTATGTCGAGCCTACCAAGGTTCAGGGCAACCTTAGCGCATCCTTCATCAATGAACTCGCGGTAAACAATGTCAACGTGCAATATGTCAACAGCACGTCACTGGTTACATCGCAAAAGTTGAACTTTGCACCACGTCTCGGTATCGCATTTCAGGTCGATCCGTTAACCGTTGTACGCTCCGGCTTCGGGTTGTTCTACGGCGGCATTGAAGTCCCAGGCGCCTCGGAACTGACCGACAACTATCCATTTGGCGAGTTTTACGCCGTGGTTTACAACAGTACGAACTGCGAGCCTCCCGTTGCAGCTCCCGGATATACAGGAGCGCCGCCTGACATCGGCACCTGCAACTCCACGGCTGAAGTTAATAACAACCCGAACTATCTTCCGAGCCTGCCCTATACCACATCGCTCGAGACGGGCATGGGGAACTTTATCAGCGCGGCAAGCGGCAACATCGCCAACCTGGTGAATGGGACAAGCTTCAACATGGAAGACACGACGGTTCACACTCCGTACACCATGGGCTACAACTTGACGATTGAACGTCAATTGTCAAAGAACATGGTTGCTTCTATGGGGTATGTGGGTAATATGGCCCGGCATTTGTATAACGCCATCAACTCCGACGGAGCCTATGCTCTCACCAATCCGAACATCAATTACTCATTAACTTACCCGTTCCCCAGCCTGGGCATGCTGCAGTCGTCCTTCAACGGCGTGAGCATGTATAACTCGCTGCAGACCAAGATTCAAAAACGTTATTCTGACGGGCTGAGTTATCTTGCCACCTATACTTGGGCGCATGCCACAGACAATTCCTCCAACCCCGGAATCGGAGTAGGGCCCGGGCTTCGCAGCCCGCTCATTATTCCGATCAACGACGACGTAACCAACTCCAGTTACGATGTGCGTCATCGCGTTACGGTGAATGGCCAATACGAGTTGCCTTTTGGGAGAGGCAGGAAGTGGGCCCACGAAGGTGGCGTGTTGGATTACCTGGTGGGCGGATGGCAAACCAGCCTGACCTGGCAGGCGCAGACAGGCACGCCCTTCACGGTTACTTCAATCAATGAATGGGACAATGGAACTTCTCCGAACGGCGGCAATACGTATGCATATAAGATCCGCAATCCGTTTGCCGGGGGAGGCACGCCGGATCCCACCCAACTTGCAGCCGGTGTAACATCATGTCCGGCCACGGTGAAAAACAGGACAAACTGGTATAACCCTTGCGCATTTGCCAATCCGTGGAATGCCGCGACGGGCCCCCACGCGATCCCGTTCCCGACCGTTCCTGGACAACCGTCCGTCGCGGATGGCAGCGCAGTTGTTGGTGTCCAAAATGCAATGAACTATCTCGGCGGAAAATCGAATCAAGTGTATGGACCGGGATTTGAACGCGTAAACATGTCGGCTTTCAAGTCCTTCAAAGTCTGGCACGAGCAGTACATCCAATTCCGCGCCGATTCCTTCAACCTCCTGAATCATCCCTCCTGGGCTAACCCGAGCGATGATACAAGCAACGACTCCGGAGGCGGTGACATCCTTGGGGCGCAATCGTTCCAGAACCTTACGCCGGATGCGCGCTTCTTCCAGCTTTCAGGAAAGTACGTATTCTAAAGCGCCACTTAGCCTGCAGGCGTTAATTGGCCTGCAGTTTTGAGAGCAAGTCTCCCGCAGGCGTTAAAGCGTCTGCGGGAGATTTGGTTTTAGCCGCACCCTCGAAATTGTCACTGCTTACGAAAAGACTCTCGCACTACGCGCAGATTCCCGGTAAGCTTTGGTGAGCAATGGATGCCTCGCGTCGAGACGTTTTGAAAGCTGCCGCTGTCCTGCTGGTGGACCAGTGGGCGATGTCGCGTCGTCTCATCTTTGCCGACGAGGCGGCGGGAGGACCGGCAAAGGACCAGCGAAAAATCATTGTTGTGGCATGCGGCGGAATTCGCCGCGCCGAGACTTTTCACAAGACCGGCCTGGGCAATATTCCTCATCTATACCGCGATCTGCTTCCGCAGAGCGTGTTTTATCCCTTCATTCGCAATACGGGCGCGACTTCGCATTACAACACGATCTCAAGCATCATTACCGGGAACTGGCAACGGCTGGACGACTGGGGAATGATGCCGCCGGCCAGCCCCACGCTGTTTGAGTATCTGCGCAAGCGCATGGGGTTGGCGCAGGACAACGCGTGGCTGGTGTCGAGCAATAAGGCCTTGACCAACCGAATCGGTGCGAGTTCGATGCGCGACTACGGTCCCCGCTACGGGGCCAATGTAATTTTCCCCAAGCAGCTACTGATCAATGCGGTGATTCGTGCGGCCTCACAAGGGCATCCCGAGCACAGTGCGGACCGGGCAGCCATGCAGCTCGAACTCGAATCCGTGCTTAGAAGCGCTGACGACTATGAGGGGCTTGGATGGTCGATTTCAGGAGATGATTCGGTCCTCGACCTTTCCATGCAAAAGTCAATTGAGCAGGCTATCGAAGAGCTGGTGCGCACCAATGCGCCGGTGACAGGGGACGAATTCACTTTCCTGGTCAGCACGGAAGTGATGCGGCGCTTTGCGCCCTCTTTGATGGTGATTACATTCTCCGATGTTGAGGTTGCGCACTTCGGCTCATACTCCATGCACCTGGCGGGCATCCGGACGATGGATCGCCTGGTTTATGAGCTATGGGAGATGGTGCAATCGCATCCCTCGTACAGCGGCAGAACAACTCTTTTTGTTCTGCCCGAATTCGGACGCGATTTTGACGGCTCGAGCACCAACGGCTTTTTCAATCACCGCGCGCTGGACGATTCAACCAACCTGACATGGTTGATGTGCCTGGGCGAAGCGGCTCGGTCGCCTGATGTAGTGGAACGTCCGGTGCAGCACATCGACATTTGTCCCACGATTGCCAGATTATTCGGAATCAAAGATCTTGATCTTCCCGGGACGCCATTGCCCGGGCTGTGAGACAGGAATGGTAAGCGCGTTGAACGATCGGCCCGTCAAATCGCAGCAGGGAGCGCCGCTTCCGGAGACGTATCGCCCGTTGATTGCGCGATTGCCGATTACCATCCGGCCTGCGCTGAATCAACAAGTGAGCCAGTGGGGAACGCTCTTTCCATTCGAGCAACAACGCCTCGTGGAATTCATGAGAGGCGCTGAGTCGTTCAGCCCCGCGGCGATCAACACGCTGACGGGTCCGCTGCGGGCGCTGGAAACCAAGATGGGGGTAAGTCACTGGGATTTCTCAGAGTCCGCCGACACGATTGAGAATGCCAGTCAATTAGCGCGGTCAGAATATTACGCGGCGTGGCGCCAGGAAGTGGAAAGGGTCTTCGATGCGATCAACGCCGCCGGGCGCGATTCAGCGCCGGCTCAACCAGGCTCTACTCGGTTGATAATGCTTTTTCTTCCCGGCAACCTGCCCGTCGATGCGCAGTCAGCCTGGAAGGAATGGGATCCGCGCGGTCGGGAGATCAAAATAGCGGGCGATTCTGAAAGGCTGTGCGAACTGGCGATGAAGGGCCAGCCCGGGCTCGACGCGATCGCAGCATTGGCGGCGCGGCAAGATAACGCCGAGAGCAGCGACCTGTGGCTCATCGACGCAGAAGGGAAAATGAGCGGCATGCTCACTCCCGAATCCGCCATGTCCGTTTCCTGCTTGAACTATTTAGCGCTCAAGCCGATTCGCGAACGATTCCTCGCGGAACTGAACAAGACTCCCAAGATCATTCGAGCCACCGACGAAATCGTCGCGAACCTGAGGAGCGAAGCCTGGGACGGCTGGGGCCTTTGGCCGCCGGAAATAGCGGGCCAGCCAAGGCTGCGGAGATTCGTGATCGACCTGTTTCTCAGCGGAAACGGCGCATTCATTTTCCCCAGCGCATTTGTAGAATGGGCGATTTCAGAGGCGATTCGTCGTGCCCGGCCGAGAACGATGATTGCCCGTTTTGGAATGCGCAGCAAACCCAAACCGTTCACCAGCATTGCCGTCTTTGAGAATCAACAGAGGGTTAGTTCGCTTCCCGATGTGGACGACCCCGAGAACAGTGCAATCGACGCGATGATTCTCGCGCGCTATGCCTGGCTTTCTGCATCAAGGTATGCGGAACATCGCCAAACCATCTGCCTGTGCGTGTCAGAGCATCTGAATTCGGCGTATGCGATTCCGCCGGAGGGCAAGAGCTTGGCATGGAACGAGGGACAAGCCGCGACTCCGGAAGAAATTTGCGGCTGGATTGCAACCCAGTTGACGACTTGAACATATCGAAGATACCGTCAGACAGGATCGAGACCAAGCTCATGAATGATTTTGGAGATGTTGTGAAAATTCTAGCGCGCACGCCGATTAAGAAGAGCGCGATGACAAACCGAGACGTGCTTAATGAGGCATTCGCGTATGCCAAGCCGAGTTCGTTCTCACGCGGGATGCGGATCGATTTGAATGGTCTCACGATCCTGTTGATTTCGGGCACGGCCTCAATTAACGAGCGTGGCGAGAGCGTCCATATCGGAGACTTCCGGGCCCAGTTGCAGCGAACATTTCAGAACATCACCGGCCTGCTTGAGAGCGAAGGCTGCACATGGCATGATGTGGTTCGCACCACCTGCTACCTGCGCGATATCGATCGCGACTATGAAGCGTTCAACGAAGAGCGCACCGCGTTTTTCAAAGAGCAGGGGCTCGATCCGCTGCCCGCGTCAACCGGCATCCAGGCCCATCTGTGCCGGCCGGAGTTACTGGTAGAGATCGAGGCCATCGCAATGTTTCGAACCGGACTTGCGGAACCGGCTTAATTGGGTGCGCTGTACCGTTCCTTCGCGGCAGGGTTGTAAGCCGTGGGCACCGCTCCTGAGATAGAGATTCCAAGCGTGTGTTGCAGGGTGCGCCCACTGAGCCCGGTGGCAGTCACGGTCACCGTATATTGGCCGGCCTGGGTGTATGCGTGCGAAACATCCGCACCGTCGGCGCTCACGCCGTCACCAAACTCCCAGTGGTATTTGAGCACCGGCGCTTCGGCACTATCTTCAGCAGCATGGAACTGAACCATATCGCCGGCCTCAGCGTCTGCCGGCGCATGCGCACCAAAGGCAGGGTCAGTATCGGGCACCGACGAGTCAATCATCTTCAGCATACGAACGGAATGCGGGGGGAGGGTGATGGCGAGCGCTCCGCCTTCGATGGGCAAATCGCCGCTTCGCAACACGTCGGTCGCCGTGTATGTGTCTTTGGCATTCAGGCCGAGAGCGTTGAGCGAAAGCGTATGACTGAGTGTCTGTTCGGTCCAGTTAAAGATGGTCAGAATCTGTTGCCGTTGGTTTTCCTTCAGCAGAAAAATGCTTGGCTGCTTGTCCTCTGGCCGGTAAGTCATAAGGTCGAGGGGCACTGAAGCGCGGCCGAGGCGAATTATATCGAGCAGGCCGGCATTCTTCACCAATGCGACACGTTCAGGAGAAGCGCCCAGCGCGGGAAGGTCGTCGCCGATTTCAAACATGCCGCCTGCAATGGCGGCGAGGGCGATGGAATCCTCGGCCTCCTCGAGGCTTAGCGGAGCCGTGTTGCCATGCCAAATCCGATCCCCGATGACTTGCTTGGAAACCGTGAAGGCATCCGGATCGGAGATGTAGAAATTACGGTTCATATAGTAGCGCGCGGCCACGCCGGTCGCAGCGTCGTGTGTTGAGCCAAAGGTGTGGCCGGTGTCCTGCCCTATGCGGCCGGTATTCACAATCCCAACCGGAGTGAGCATAAAACTGCCGTCCTTATCGAGTATCACGTCATCTCCCACCGTCGACCGAATTACCTCAAGGCCGATGCGCAGCGCCTCAAGTGCGGTGGTGTTGGGGCGATAGTAGACGCCCTCAACGGCCGAATTGTCCATAAAGTCCATTTTGATGAAACGCACGCCCCAGTCGTTTACCAGCGTGCGATAGGTATTGCGCAGATAATCCTGTGCGCCCGGATTGGTTGGGTCCAGCGCGTAAAGTTGATCGATTTTACCGCCGACCGAGCCGATGTGAATCGGTTCTCCATTCAGGTTGTGCACCAGCCAGTCTTTGTGGTGCTCATATACCCATGAACGTTCCGACACCTGAAAAGGCGCCACCCACAGCCCAAAGGTCAGGCCTTGATCTTCCGCCCGGTGAGTCACGAAGGACATGCCCTTCGGAAATCCCTTTGCATCCGGAGTGGCATATTCACCGCGGGCAAACTGATAGCCCTCATCCACAAAGCAGAATCGATAGCCGAGCGGCTCGAGATTCTGCGCCAGCCACGCGGCGTTAGTCAGCACCGCATTCTGCGTTATTCCGTAGTAGTAAGCTGTCCAGCTCCACCAGCCCATGATGGGCGCCGCAATTGAAACCGGCGGCTTGTGGAGGCTGCGAATCGCGCGTCCGTAATTCTCAAGCTGGGCATGATAGCCGGTGCCAATGGCAAACATCAGGCGTTCAGAGCTGATGCTTGCTCCAGCCGTAACCTGGACGCGCAGGGGAACGTTATTCGCGGGTGGGTAGTCCTTGTACTGGTCTTGCAATGCCTCGTTGGTTCCAGCATCCGCAACGTCGTAGGAGAGGACATGGGCATCGGGCCCGACGGAGCCGAGCAGATGGAAACCGGTAAGGAACTTGTCAGCGGAAAGCGCCCCCAGAAAAAGACTCTCTTCGCTTTTCTGGTTGTAAATGAGCTGGCTTCCGAAAGCCAGGTGGAGGCCGTCGGCGGGTTGGCCAAGATCCATAAGCTGCACCGGGTTCTCACTGAAATTGTCAGAGAGCACACGGTCATCCGAGGCAGGGCCATTCAATTTGACCGCGTCGCCGGCGCTGCTCTTCACAATGTGGATGGCTCGCACCGCGATGCTTGACGCGGTCGTATTCAATACAGTCACCTGTATATCTCCCCAGGGCTGGTCCTCATAGACACGAAATTCGCAGATCAGGCTCGGCATCCCGGGTAAGCCATTATGGGTGACTGTGAGCGAGTTTCCCGATCCCAACTCGTCATGGAACGGCGCAAGGTTGGCGAGATGGTTGGGATAAAGCGAGGATCTAAGGATTCCCGCGGATGTATCGACCACGACCTCGGAACGCAGGACATCTCCGGGAATCGCCGATGACCGCAAGGCATAGGAGCCGTCGTCGAATGTCTCAACGGCGAGATTGCCGCCCCGGATCGAGTGAGGCCGGGAGGGCGCGGATTGCGCGCGGATGCTGCTCGCGGTGATCAATGGCAGCGAAGCAAAAATCAGGAGTAACCCCAGGGCGAAACGCGGAGATTCCATAAGAGATGCCATCCATTAAACTGCAATCTATTCTACGCTGTTCTTTCGTTTCTTTAGCTAAAGCTCCGAAGTGAAAGATCTGCGTACGCGGTCAACGAAATCCGGAGCACCGCGACCGGGAGACCAGGACTCAAAGCCAATTGCGAAATCCTCCAACCGTTACCATTCTCTTCACCTTGAGGCTGCCATGACAGCCCCTGGTAGGGGTTTGCACAGGGGCCAAATGGGCTCGGCAGATGAGTTCCAACAGGTGTAACGGAGGGAAAAGAGCGTCACGGGCAATTTCGATCTCAGGCTCGTTTTATGTTGCGATGGATTTCGAATTATATGCTATTATTTCATTTTAACCGCATTGTTGAGCCTAGTGTAGATGCAGAAGAATACAAAACTGGTGACTGTAACCATATTCTCTGGGCCCGCCCAGGAACGACGCTAACAAGTTTGGGAGAAGCACGATGGAAAGCGGATCATCGACACTACGCGAAATCCACAGCCAGCCCGAAGTTTGGGGCCAGTGCCTCAATACATTAGACAAGCTCGATTTGGAGTCGCTGGTCGGCGATAAAGCTCCTCGTAATTATGAGTGGGTTTTTGTCGGATGCGGCACCAGCTACTATCTGGCCCAAGCCGCAGCGGCCACGTTCACGATGTTGGGGGGCGCGCCCGCGCGGGCGGTACCGGCCTCTGAAATACTCCTGGCTCCCAAGCTGGCATTTCCCATCAAAGACGCAGCCATCTTCCCGGTTCTGATCTCCCGTTCGGGGCATACCTCCGAGGTCTTGCAGGTAGCAGAAATCCTCAGGCAGCGCGGCGTCGAATTCCTGGCAGTCACCTGCGACGGCAACGAACTTACCGAGCTGAGCACGCGGACGCTTAAATTACCAGTGACAGAGGCGAGCACGGTGATGACTTCATCGTTCACCTCGATGCTGATAGCGCTGCAATATATTGCGGCTCGTTTCGCCGGGCAAGATGAGTTTGTTGAGGCGTTGCGCTCATTGCCCGCGGCCCTGGCAGGGATGCTGCCTATTTACGGTCCCACGATTGAAGAATTTGCTGAAAGATCGTTTGACGACGTGGCCTTTCTAGGTCAGGGCGCGCTGTACCCCATTGCGTCGGAATCGGCCCTTAAAGTCATGGAGTCTTCATCGTGCTACGCTCAGTTCTTTCATACGCTCGAATTCCGTCACGGCCCCATGTCCATAATGTCTGAGAAGGTTCTGGTGGGGGCGTTGCTCTCAGAAGCGGGCTACGCTGAAGAGAGCGCGGTATTGATGGAGATGAAGGGTCTCGGTGGCTGCACCGTGGCCATTGCAAATCAGCTTTCGCCTGAAGTAATCAATTCAGCCGATCTGGCCATTGAACTCGCGTTAACTGGGCCTGAACTTGCCCGGCTCGCCGTCTATGTAGTGTGGGGTCAGTTGCTCGGTTGCCGTCTTGGATTGCGGAAGGGACTCGATCCCGACTCTCCCCGCCATCTTAGCCGCGTTGTCACTCTCGTAGACTAGAGCGATATGCAGAAACGTTTCGATGTCACGATTGCGGGTGAGATCAATCTTGACCTCATTCTCTATGGGCTCCCCGAAGTTATGCCGCTGGAGCGCGAGTTGCTGGCCAGCGACTTCCGGCTCACCCTGGGCAGCTCCTCGGCAATTCTCGCCCACAACCTATCTGCGCTTGGTGTCTCAGTCGGTTTCATCACCCGGCTCGGAGATGACGCACTCGGCAGTTTGGCCCTGGAACGCCTGGCGGAAAAAGGCGTCGACCTTGCTTGTGTCAAGCGCATCTCCGGCGGCACCTCCACCGGCGTCACCATCCTTCTTAACCATGAAGGCAAGCGTCATATCCTAACTTATCCGGGAACCATGTTTGAGATGTCTGCCGCAGACCTCGATATGTCTTACCTCGGTTCGGGCCGGCACTTTCATCTTTCCTCGCTATTCCTGCACAAGGCGCTTCAGCCGGACTTGCCCAGGATTTTCAGGCAACTGAAGAGCAAGGGACTCACGCTCTCGCTCGATACCAATGACGATCCCGAGGATCGCTGGAACGGCGTGCTCGACGAACTGCTGGGCATCGTCGATATCTTCCTTCCGAATGAAGATGAGGCCTGCCGCATCAGCGGTAAGCCCGACGCCGAGGGCGCCATTGAAAACCTGGCAAAGCGAGTACCGCTTGTGGCCGTCAAATGCGGAAAGCGCGGCGCGCTGGTGCAGACAGCAAGCCAGCGGTGGCACATTCCCGCCGACCCTGTCACTCCTTTGGATACGATTGGCGCCGGTGACAGCTTCGATGCCGGTTTCCTGGCCGCATACCTGCGAGGCGAGACGCCGGATGCCTGCGCGGCCTTTGGAAATCGTACTGCTGCACTTTCTACCCTGCGACCTGGAGGCACGGAATCTTTCCGCGATTCCGGATTGATGCGAGAGTTTCTCGGTCGCCCATCCTGAGTTCGAACCGGAAATGCAGTGGCCGCAAGTGCCGGACCCATAACGATGGATTCAGGCGATAGTTTCTGGCCATGGTTCCCGCGCAGTGATTTCTCGCCCCGGCCCGGGCGCAAACGGGTATGATAGGGAACAATTACGACACTCCAAGATAGAGAAAATGAAAGCCAACACCAAAAGCGGCACCGACATGCTCATCGACGAACGTCGTAACCATATGCTGGCGCTCGTCCAGCGCGATGGCCGGGTGCTGGTCTCGGAACTGTCCGATGCGCTGGGTATCTCCCGCATTACGATTCGCAAGGATCTCGACTATCTGGAGTCGAAGGGGCTGGTGCAGCGCACCCATGGTGGAGCGCTCTCCCCGCAGGGCAGCATGCTTCTCGACCCCTCATTGCAGGAGAAGGAGCAGAAGCAACTAAAGGAGAAGCAGCGCATTGCGAAGAAGGCCGCATCGCTGGTGGAAGAAGGCCAATGCGTACTGCTCGATTCAGGCACAACCACCACGGCGGTGGCACGGGAATTGCGCCGATTTAACCATCTCACGGTCATTACGAATTCAGTAAATATCGCCACCGAACTGGCGGGGACTGACTTTGAAGTGATTCTGACCGGGGGAACGCTGCGCAAAAACTCATTTTCGCTGGTGGGGCCACTGGCTGAGGATGTGCTGAGCGAAATGCATGCCGACATTCTCTTTCTGGGCGTGGATGGCTTTGATGTGAAGGCTGGCCTCATGACGCCGAACTTCGCGGAGTCGCGAGTGAACCGCGCCATGGTGAACGCCGCCACGCGAGTAGTGGCCGTGTGCGATTCCACAAAATTCGTGCGCCGCAGCCTGGCTCTCATCGTTCCACCATCAGCCATTCATACAGTCATTACAGACGACCAGCTTGGCGATGAGGAAGTGGAAACGCTGAAATCCGCAGGTATCGAAGTAATTCGCGTATAGAGCACACTCACCACATTAGCTGTGAAATCTTCACCAGCCCATTTACGCCTTGCAGGCACGCGCGTAGACCCTCAGCACAGTGCGGATGCGATGAATGATGATGGAGTGCGCGTCAGGCCGCAGTGTTCCGGCACGGACCGCACGATACTCGTCGGGTAAAAAGGCGCTGAGCATCGTTTCAGGAATCGCTCTCTGCTGCAGGTTTGACATAAGCGTCTCCACTGCCTGCTTCACCCGCGGATAATTCCAGTAGTAACGCACGCGGTCGCTGTAACTGTAGCGTCGCAGCAGATACCTGGCCCGTTCATCGCCGCTGTAATGGTGTTCCCAGTGGCGCGGATCCTCTACCATTACGCGATCCAGCACATCCATTAGCTGAGCAGATTGGCCCTGGGGCTCCAGTTCAGCCTCAATCGAAGACAGCGCGGCCAGCGCCTCGCGCATGGCGAAAGTGAGCGCCGGACCCACCTTCAGAATGGCGAATCCATCGCGCACCAGGCTGCGATAAGCGTCGGGTTGCTGATAGTCAGTCGAATGCGCCTCATACACCAGCCCGGGTTCGCTGTTCAAAAGATTCGTGAGTTCGACGGCACGAGCCGGATCATAATCGACCACGCTGTCGTGATTAAATTCAACTCCCGGCTGCACCACGAGAGCGATCATCCGTGGCCATACGTGGGCAAGCCCCGCCTCATTGAAGATTCGCCGGTGTGTGGCCAGGGTTTCAGCGGCAGCATCACGGCTGGTGACCGCAAGTCCCTTCAGGCTCTCGGTGGCTCCGCCTGGAACGGGCACCTCCGTGCCAATTACATAGACGGGCTTTTGCGCTCCACTCGCACGCTCCGCGGCGGCGCAAAGGATTGCGGCTCTGCGGGCGACAGTTTCGCCGTCCAGGGGGCTGCGATCGCCGGCGCAAGCCATGCTGGCATCGAGGTGGATCTTCTGAAAGCCAGCGCCCGCGTAGGCTTCCACGGTCCGCTCGGCTTCCCGCATTGCCTGCGCGGCCGGCTGCCTCTGCCATGGATTTGGCCCCAGATGATCTCCGCCCAGGATCAGCCGTGACTGGTCAAATCCCTTGCGCGCGGCAATATCGACGACCAGCCGGCGGAAGTCCGCGGGCTGCATACCGGTGTATCCGCCCAGATGATTGACTTGGTTTGAGGTGGCCTCGATCAGCAGGTCCGACTCATCTTCGAGCGCCTGATCGATGGCCGCTTCCAGAACCCAGGGGTGTGCGGAGCAGACAGAGTAGACGCCTTTCGGCCGGCGCTGGCGGCGTGACTCAGCCAACTGCTCGAGTACATTCGGCACAGCATTTCTCCACTTCGGAGGCGCGGAAATCCCGTTGGACGCGGGTAGTTAATTGGGGGAGGGCCCTCTACGATTCCAAGTGTACATCAAAACGAAATGAAACGAAACTTTTAATGCGCATAGAAAAGCGTTGCGGACTATACTTTATTTCGTCGAGTGATGCCGCCGCAGCATCCAGGAAGTTTGAGTATGAGTTCCGAAAACGGAAACCCCGAAGACATGTTTGTGGCCATGGTGAGCGCCAGGGCTGAAGTGGATCTACGCCTGAGCGATTACGCTCCGCGCACCCAGCTCAAGGTTCCGGCTCATGTAATCGCGCGGCCACGATTCCCGGTGATCGACTATCACAATCATCTCGATGCGCAATCGCCACGAGCGGTGCTGGACATCATGGATGCGTGCGGCGTGGAGAAGATTGTGAATATCACCATGCTGACGGGGCAGGCGGCGATTGATTCGATCGACAGATTTCATGGGGCAGCGCCGGATCGCTTTGCCACCATCGGGTGGATGGACTGGAGCGGCGTGGAGCGCGGTGATTTTACCCAACTGAGCCTGGACCGGCTGGAGTGGCTGGTAGAGCATGGCGTCTGTGGAATCAAGTTCTGGAAAGACCTGGGCCTGACGGTTCGAGAGGGCAGCGGCGCTTTGCTGCGTATTGACGATGAGAGACTGGCGCCGATATTCGACAAGGCGGCGGAATTGAAAATTCCGGTGATGTTTCACACTGCCGATCCGGATGCGTTTTTCTCGCCCGTCGATCGGTTCAACGAGCGATATGAGGAGCTGGCGGCTCATCCGGATTGGAGCTTTTGCGATTCGCCGGTTTCCAAGGCCTCGCTGCTGGAACAGCGCAACCACGTGATAGCGCGGCACCCCGCGACGACCTTCGTCTGCGCGCATCTTGCGGAAAGCAGCGAGGACCTGGCCAGCGTGGCAAAGCTGCTGGATCGCAGTCCTAACTTGTATGTGGATATCAGCGCGCGGATTGCGGAGATGGGCCGCCAGCCTTACACGGCGCGCGAATTCATGGTGAAGTATGCAGACAGAGTTCTGTTTGGTACAGATCTGATTCCAGATATCGAAATGTATCGTCTCTACTATCGCTTTCTCGAGACTGCCGATCAGTACTTCGAGTATCCATCGCACGCGTCGCGCCAGGGACGGTGGAACATTTACGGAATTTTTCTGCCTGACGATGTGCTGCGCAAAGTCTACCGCGAAAATGCGCTGAAGCTGTTGAGCGGCTCGTCGCGCTGACGGTTCGATCAAGAGCCCCCTGGACGCTTCTTTACCACGCTGAGCGCCGCCAGAATGATCGCATTATTGGCGATCACCGGCCCCCAATCGTTATTGAATTCGCCGGAACCGCCGCGGAAGTCAGACGTGCCTTTGAGCCGAACTTCGCGAACCACTTTGCCTCGCCGGGGATTGATCCACTCGTATGCGAAGAATGTAATGCGATTGGCGCCCTCACCTGAAACCACTACTGCGTCCGCGCCGTAGCAATAACCGTTTGCTGAGTCGCGCCTGCCCCAGTCCCACTCGAGAATATTCACGCCGTAACGAATGGGAATCGTGGTGACAAAACCATCTTCGTAAACGGCTTCATACCATCCCAGCAGATCGGCCGTGTCCTGCTGGTCCCAGATCAACCGATAATTCTCGCGGTTGCTTGCGCGCCTTGCAGACGCATGGAGGAAGATCAGACTGGTCGGAGATTCTCCCACCGGAATGCCGGTAACCGCGGCAGGCAAGCCGGTGGCCTGCTTGCCTTCGGTGCCGACGACGATCGCGCGCATTCCGTTCGCGCGTTGCAAATTGAACGGAACACGGTTGGCCTGCACCGATCCAGCCACCATGTCTTGAAGGCTCACGCCCAGCGACGGCACGGAGTCTGTCACATTGAAGTTGCGCGAAATATCCGCCGGCACGATCGAGGTTTCTGTCAGGCTCGGAGGAACGATTCCGCTGAGCCTCACCCGAATGCCTGGAAGCATGGATTGCACGCGCGCAGACAGGGCTTTGCCTTCGAGTACATGGCCGGTCCAGAGTATGTTGCTGCATCCAAGGAAAGCCGCCATCAGGTCCTTGCCAAAACCAACTTCGTTCGTGGCAAACCAGGCTGACGGTGCGCCACCCAGCAGAGTCGAGCGCTTTTTGCGAGTCTCATAATTCTGAATGCCTGGCTCGAAGTTTCCGAAAATCTGCTGGAAGCCCATTTGTTCGAGGGTCGCTTCGTTGCGTTCCGCAGAGCCTTGTTGGCCGGGATCATCGCTCCAGAACCAGTTATAGATGAGGCAGTCTTTGGGAATCAGTCTCTCAACCTGCTCCGGAGTCAGGCCGCCAGGAGAATTGTAGGTCCACCCATCCGGAGCCTTTTTCTTTTCCATCCCGCTGCCTCTTACCGACTGCAGCAGCATGTCGCCCCAAAGCTGGGTGCCGATGCCCCGCGACGCAAGATGATCGTGGATTTTTTTGACATCCTCTCCATACAGCTCCCCAATATCCTTGTCGCTGCATTGCGCAGAAACATCGACAGGAAGAAACAGCTCATCGTGCCCGATGTGAACGCTGCGAGGTTTCAGAACTTCGATGAACTCGTCGTAGACCTCAAAGGTGAGCGAGTAAGACTTTGGATTAACCGGACAATAAATGTCGGGCCACTTGTCCTGAGGCACTGCGGCTAAGTCCCGGTGCTCGGTCAACAAATAATAACTGTGGGTGAAAGAAGGCAGCACGGGAACCAATTCGATGTGGTGCTTCGCAACCCAACGGGCCAGATCGGCAACTTCTTCTTTTTCGAGGAAACCTCCATCCGCGACATCCTGGTGCGAAGAGTTCTGTTCCATGCCGTGGAAGGGCTCGCGGGGATAATTGCGGCAACTCAAATCGACATCTCTTGCAAACTGCACCCATCCATGATTCAGTTCGGGATGGCTGTCGAGTCTCATGCAGGCGTTCATTTCCATCATGAGAGTGTTGTATTTGTAGAGCGCCATGAAGTCGCGGACGAAGCGCTTGAAGAACGGGATATTGTCGCGCCCGGGAAGGAAAAGGTAGATGCCTCGAAAGGGCTTATCGGGCCAATCGAGAATGTTTACGCCGCGAAATCGTGCTTGTCCCTCTTCGCCGGCGAGCAGTTGGCGGAGTGACTGCAGCCCATAAAAAGCGCCACGATCGTCGTTGCCGGCCACCAGCACCATATTGCTGCCGGTGCGAAGCAGATAACTTTCCTGACCATGACTTTGCAGGTCCGGCATTAACTGCGTACGGTCGCAATACTCCCGGACCAATGGATTCTCAATCGATCCCATCAGAATTGCGCGCTTGCCGGGGCTCAGACTTGCTGCGGATTCGATCTTTAAATAAACGCCAAACCTGTCACTCAATTCGTTCATCAGCGAATTGGCCAGGAACAAATTTTCATTCGATGCATTCGAGGGCACCAGAATCGGCACCTGGTTATCAAGCACGAAGTCGCTGTCAGAAGCGGAAATCTGCTGCGGCTGGGGAAATACAAGAGATTGGATCGGCAGGCGTGGCTCATCGCTATTCTGGCGCGCTGCCGTGGGCAATGCGGCAAGCGATTCGCTGTAAAGCAGCGAGTCATGGCCGGCAACCGTGCTGCCGACCGCGGCTCCCGTCACTGCATGCAGGAATTCCCGGCGTGATAAGTCCATCATCGGGGAAGCTCCTTTCGGGCGCTCTTCAGATGTTTTTGACCGCAGATGGAATTCTATCGGGCCCCGGCGATAGGCACGCGTGATTGATCGGCTTCGGGTGGGTTCGCTGCGCCCGTGGCTGGTCCGTGCCAAACTCCTCCGCCGTAAGTGGTGATGTAAATCATGCCAGGGTTGTTGGGGTCGATTATGATGCGATGGCCCCACTTGAAGTCGTAGCCCTGGATGCGTTGCCAATGAGCGCCGCGGTCCGTGGAGCGGTACGCAGCGGCATCGAAGCCGCAGATATAGAGAGTGTCAGGGTGGCGTGGATCGATAGTCAGGTCGTAGACGTGCTGCGACTTCGTGAACAGCGTTTGCCACGTTTTGCCGCCGTCGTCGGAGGCAAAGACGCCGCCATTCTCGTCGGAGATCTTGCCTTCCTGACCCCATGCCGTGAGGTATAACCGTTGGGGATTGCGAGGATCGATCTCCAGTCCCGTTGGGCCCGTGACACCCGCCGGCAGATCGATGCGCTGCCAGTGTTCTGCCTTGTCTGTCGAGCGATAAAGAGCTCCCGCACCCGACGGAGAGTGGTTGAAGCCTTCGTTGCGGCGAGAGACAACCAGATACAAACTGCCATCCTGAGAAGCCGTGATGCGCCACGCGAAAGGTTCGGCGCCTTCGATGCCCGCGTTTTTCTGCGTCCAGGTGCGGCCATTGTCGGTGGACTTGTAGACGCCACGGCCAAAAGCGCAGGCGTAAAGGGTGCGGCTGCCGGCTGGGCTCGAAGAATCGAGCAGGATGTGAGTGATGGAGTCCACAGGAAGACCGGAATTGCTCGGCGTCCAGTGATTGCCACCATCGGTTGACACGGCGACACCGCCTGTAAACGTCGAAGGACTGGTGGTTCGCCAATCCTTAGGCCGAGGCAGATCGTGCTTGCCGCTGAAGGCGCCCCAGACGAGACCGCGCTGAGAGGGATCGAAGGCTAGCCAGTAAGTGGTGTTGCGCCAGCTATCGGGAACTCCGTCGGAGGTACTGCGCCACGATTGGCCGCCATTGGTGCTTTGAAACAGGCCTATATCGGTGTAGTCGATGTAGATGTGCCGGGAGTCGAAGGGGTCAAACTGCACGCCGTAGTCGGTAGTCACATCCAGGCCTCGAGAAGTCCAACTGCCGTCGCTCAGTTTCCTCGAGTTCATTTCCTGCCAGGTTGCGCCGCCATCGAGCGTGCGGTAAGTGCGGAAGAGGTCGGTTGCGTAGGCTACATCCGGATTGCCGGGTGCCACACCGAGGCTGTAAGGCGAGTCAAACCAGATGTTCTCGTTGTCCTGCTCGGAGCGCTGTTCGAGCCAGCTTGGGGTCAGGTTAACGGCAGGCTGGGTCGATTCCTTGTAGACGATCTTCCACGACTGTCCTCCGTCAGTGGTCTTGGCAATTCCATTGAACAGATTCTCATCGCCCTCGCCGAGTCGAAGGCGTCGGAATCCCACATACGCAACCTCCGGATGCAAATCGCTGGCGGCGATGGCTTCAAAACGGCCGGAAGTCTGTTGCAGTTGGGGCGTGACCGGTTTCCAGTTCACGCCCGAGCCCTGAGAGAGATACACCTTTCCGTCCTGGCCGGTTGCGTAGATCCAGACCGAGTTGCCCGATCGGGCCGTGCTGGCTGCGCGAATGGGTGACGGTACAGCGCCCAGTTGGGTGACAGCGCCATCAGCAGCGATGCGCCAGGCCGACGAGCCGGAGACGGCAATAAGCTCGGAGCCTTGGGGCGTCAGCAACAGGGCTCGCCCGGGGAGTGTAGCGAAGCGCTTCCAGGAGATGCCGCCATCTGGAGAGAAGACAATGACGGAGGGTTGGCCACTTTGCGCAAAGGAAAGATAAAGTTGCTCGTCACTTTCCTGCCCGGATTCGCGCCTGTTTTGAGCTGCGACAGCGACGGCTGTGATATCGCCACCGGGATAGGCGGGATCGTCCGAAGTGAGGCTATAGTCGGAGTGGTCGCCCACTTGATGCTCCACGGTGTTGTGGGCGGGATTTGGGAAGACCATTCTCCATGTACGGCCGAAATCGCTACTGCGCCACAGAGCCGCATTCCCGGCATAAATTACCGATGGAGCATCGGGATCGAAAGCCGTAACATTGATGCCGCCGCGGAGATTGAACATGTGCCACGACTCGCCGTTGTCGCGCGTCACGTAACCGCCGGTCATGTCGCAGTGCTCGACCTCCAGCTTCGAATCGTGAGGGCTGATGGTTGGGGCAATCATGGTGCCGCCCCCGCCGGGGCCAATTACTTTCCAAGTGCCGGCGTCTTGCGCAAAACAGGCAGGCGCGGCGAAGAGCAGCAAGGCAACAAGGCAAGGCGTTTGTCCTATTTGAGCGTTCAGCTTCATCCGCACTGTTCTCCATCTCCCGGCCATCGGCCCCGGCGGGCAGGCCTCAAATTGGCCTGTTGAATTGGTCAAAAGAATTATAAAGGAATAAGAAAGCTCATCTATGATAAGAAAAAGGAATTTCGTTCTGTGAGTGCTCGAGGTTTGCGGCTTGGCCTCATTGGCTGGGAGCAAACCGCAAGACGGCAAGAGAGGGTCACAATCGTGAAGAAAAGCTCTTTTTGTACGTTGCTGCTGGTAGGAATTTTCACCTTGATTTGCGGTCCCGTTCGAGCCCAGGTCAAAGTGTGGCAAGGCACTTTCACTCTGCCTACCTATGAAGAGGGCCAGCCCGATCCGAACCCGCCGTTCGATGCCTACCAGACGAGCCGCTTCAATTATCCCTACACGCTCAGAACGAATCTTACCGGCGAGAAAACCGATCACGCTTGGCGCGCGATTTTTCTTGAGAACGAGTATCTGAAGTGCACGGTGCTGCCCGATATTGGCGGCCACCTTTATACCTGCATCGACAAGATCAGCGGGCAATCGATGTTCTATGCCAACCCTTCCATCAAGAAGGCGCAGATTGGCTATCGCGGGGCGTGGGCCGCATTCGGGGTTGAATTCAATTTTCCGGTGTCGCATAACTGGGTTTCAATGTCGCCGGTAGACTTTGCGTATGGGGCCCATGAGGACGGTACCGCCTCAGTATGGGTCGGCAATATCGATCGGGCCTACGGCATGCAATGGGGCGTGGAGCTGATTCTGAAACCCGGCTCAGCTCTGCTTGAAGAGCGAGTAACCCTGTATAACCCCAGCGACGTCAGGCATCGGTACTACTGGTGGAACAACGCGGGCGTGCAGGTGTGGGACGATTCGAGAATCGACTACCCGATGCGGTTTATCGCTTCACATGGGTACACCGATGTATATCGCTGGCCAATCGACGCGCAGGGCAAAGACCTGAGCATAATCAAGAACGAGACCGATGGGCCGGTGTCGTATTTTGTGCATGGGAGCCATGAACCTTTCATGGGCATCTGGAGCCCTCATACGCAGACCGGGATCGCTCATTACGCCGAATATCGTGAGCTGCCGGCGAAGAAAATCTGGACCTGGGGCGTGGATCCGGCGGGCCTGGCGTGGCGCACGGCGCTATCTGACAACCAGAGTGCGTATGCCGAAGTGCAGGCCGGCCTGTTCCGCAACCAGGAGACGTATGCGTTTCTTGAGCCCGGGCAGACCATCCGCTTCAGCGAGTACTGGATGCCGGTTCGCGGGACGGGGGGAATCTCGCGCGCCAACAAGGCTGGAGTTGTTCATTTCGATGTGCATGGCGCCGATGTGTCGGTTGCAATGAACGTGAATGAGCGCGTGAATGGCGGGCAAATCACGCTGACACAGAATGGATCCACTCTTTGGAGTGAGACCACCGATCTGAAGCCGGAGAACATTTGGTCGCATTCCGTCACACCCAAGGCAGGTGGCGGAAAGATGACATTCGAGCTGAAAGATGCCACGGGCCACTCGCTGCTGAAGCAAACCGATGGCGAGTACGATTGGGATCCTGAGGCGACCATCAAGGTTGGGCCGCAGCAAGCTGAGCGGATTCCAGAGCCGGCAACGCGATCGGAAGACGACTGGCTGCAGGTCGGTCGGAACCAGGAGTTGAACGGCGAAGTTATACTCGCAGCCGCAACCTACGAAAAAGCGCTGGAGAAATTTCCGCAAAGCCAGTCGCTTGAGATCGCGGCGGGAAGGTTGGCGGCCTGCCTGCAACGATATGATGATGCGGCGCGATTGCTGAAGCAGGCGCAACAACGCGACACACCCAATTCCACGATTGCCTATTACCTGGGAATTGCCGAAGACGGCCTGGGGCGCGCGCGCGAAGCGGAGACGTCGTATGAGATCGCATACCGTCAAGCTGACATGCGCGCAGCAGCCGCAATCAGGCTCGGAGAACTGCGGGCGCGGGAAGGGAATCTGAAAGATGCTGCCTCATTTCTAAGCGATGCCATCACCGCAGAGCCGGCGAACTTTCGCGCGCAGGAAGAGTTGGAGGCGGTCCTGCGGGCTTCGGGCGAGCGCGAGGAGTCAGATCGTGTGGCGAACCTGGCGTTAACTGCGGACCCGATGAGCGATTTTGTGAAAGAAGATACAGGCAAAGCGGACCTCGAACACCTGGCAGCGGATCCTTACCGCGTGCTGCGCGTTGCAGCCGAATACATGCGGCTGGGGCTTTATCGAAACGCTTTTGAAGTACTCAATCGCACGTACAGCCAGGTAAAGGCGGATGAAAGCGAGCCTGGCTCGGTGCTCCCGCAGAAGCATCCGTTGGTGCTTTATTACGCCGCGTACTGCAAACAGAAACTTGGCGTCGATGCACAAGCGAACTGGCAGGCCGGCGCAGAGCTTTCCCCGAGTCTCGTCTTTCCTTCATCTGAGACCGACAGGGCAGTGCTGGAGGCCGCGCTCGCAGCGAACGAGAAAGATGCCACCGCTCACTACCTGTTCGGCACGCTGCTTTTTTCAAAAGGGCAGATTGATGCCGGAATAGCGCACTGGGCGCAGGCCAAACAACTTTCTCCGGAGTTGCATGTGGTGGATGCCGATCTCGGAGACGCATTCCTGAAGTTGAAAGGCGATCCGCAACGGGCGCTGGCTTCTTATCGCCAAGGTCTGCAGACCGATCCCGACAATGCGAATATATATGCCGGATTGGACGCGGCAATGAGCCTGACCGGTGTATCGGCGGCGGACCGCGCGAGCGCCCTGTCGCAATACCCCTCCGCCGATGCTGCCGCATCGAAGATGCCTGCTGACCTCACATATCAACTTGCGTTGACACGCGCTGAAGCAATGCAGTTTGAGCCGGCACTGGCCCTATTCAAGAATCGTTTCTTTCCCAGCGAAGAGGGCGGAATCACTTCTGGACAGGTGCTGTTCGAGATCAAGTTGATGCAGGCCATTGAGTGGGCCAAGGCAAAAGGCTGCAAAGCCGCTGAAGCTTTTCTCGCAGACGAACGGGCGGAGATAAAACTGAATGGAGATTCGGCGCGAGATGCGGTGAAACTGGGCAGAATTGCACAAAGCTGCGGCCAAGCGACGCAGGCCAGGGAACTTTTCGAAAAGGCCGCGGCCGATGCGGACTCAACCAGCGTGCCCTGGGTGATCGAGGCGCAAAAATATCTTGGCACTTACGACGCGAAGAAGGCAGAGCAACACCTCGAAACGTCCCTGGCCACAGCGCTAAGCCATTCTGAGACGAGCGCCAACTCAGGGTTGTGGTGGTATAACGTTGGCCTGTTGCAGGCAGCGCTTCACCGCAACGATGCGGCAACGGAGTCATTCAAGAAAGCGTTGATCCTGCCGGATACTCGCATGTCTCACCATCTGGCCAGGGAGGCTTTGGGCGAATTTTCAACTGGCAAGTAACCGAGAAGCTCTCTATCGAACACGAGGAGGACGCAGTATGAATCGTCGCCAATTGTTGTACGGAACGGGCATGGGACTGGTATCAGGCGTCGCAGCGCACGCGGGAGTGAAGCCATCCCCACGCGACGATGAACAACCGAAGCCCGCCATGCTCAATCTTCCCGACTATCAGCCCACCAGCATGTTGCACACGCGCCAGACAAGAGTCGAGCGAGCGCGCTTCCCGGTGATCGATATTCACACCCACATTACGGAGTCGAGTAAGTCCGTCAACGGGGTTGACCTGGGCGCGGAACGGGATTTCCACGCCGCACCCGGCGAGTTGATCGCAGGGATGGAGCGCAAGAACATTCGCTCGATGGTGAATCTTACCGGAGGATTCGATTCCGGTTTGACTGAAACCATTCGCAGATACGATCGGAGTTATCGCGATCGTTTCTACACTTTTACCGAGCCAAACTACGCACGGCTCCTCGAGCCCGATTATCCTCGTATCCAGGCCGAGGCAATCCAGCAAGCGCGTCGTGACGGGGCGCATGGGCTCAAGATTCTCAAGACCCTCGGCCTCTATCTGCGCGATAACATCACTACCGGAAAACTGGTGAAAATCGACGATCCGAGATTCGATCCCATGTGGGACGCGTGCGGACAATTGAACATGCCCGTCGCGATCCATATCTCCGACCCCATCGCGTTTTTTACGCCAACTGACCGGTTCAACGAGCGCTTTGAAGAGTTGAATAACCATCCGGACTGGTCTTTCTACGGGCGAGACTTTCCCAGCAATGCGGAATTGATCGAGGCACGAAATCGGGTGATCGCCCGCCATCCCCGCACGCACTTCATCGTGCTGCACGTAGGCAACTTCGCTGAGAATCTCGACAATGTCTCCGCGAACCTCGACCGTTTTACGAATATGACTGTCGACACCGCGGCGCGGATTGGAGAGTTGGGACGGCAGCCGCGAGCATCGCGCGCTTTCTTTGAGAAATATCAAGACAGGATTCTCTTTGGGACCGACGCCACGCCGCATGCCAGCAACTATCCGCAGCAATTGTTCGGCGACGAGCTCTATGAAATCTATTTTCGATTTCTTGAAACGGACGATGAGTATTTCGATTATGCTCCGGCCAAGGTGCCGCCGCAGGGTCGTTGGCGCATCTACGGAATCAACCTTCCAGAGGACATTCTGCGCAAGGTATACAACGCGAATGCAGCGCGCGAACTTCGGCTCTCAGTATAAAGAACGGACCGCGGGGCAGCAGTTGATAGGGCCGATGAGGGCTTAGAGAGACTCTAGACACTGGAGTATTTCTTGCAGAGCGCCTGGATTTTTTCAACCAATTTGGGCACGCCAGTAGCAGGAGGCAGGCTGCCGGAGGAAGTGGATTCATACTCGGCCGATACATAACCCTGGTGGCCGGCTTGCGCAAAGATTTGCCACACGCGGTCCATATCTACAGGAGTGCCATCGTAAAAGTGGTCGCGGATGTGAATATTGGTGGCGTAGGGGATACACGTTGCAATCTGGGCGTAGGCATCCTGATCCTTGGTAGCGATGAAATTTGTGATGTCGAGGTTGATGCCCGCGTAAGGCGAATTCACGCGCTGCATGATTTCAACGCATACGCTCGCGTTCTGGGTTACGCCTTCGTGGTCTTCAACGCCAAGCGTGATGCCTTTCCGGCCGGAATACTCACAGGCGGCCTTCATCGCTTCAACCACCCAGGTTATGGCGTCACTCAGGCCGACGCCTTCTGGTAACTTGCCGGCAAAGATTCTTAAATGAGAAGCTCCGAGTTGTTCTGTAACATCGACCCATTTCTCGATCTCGCTGAGACTGTCCGCGCGCTTTGCCGCATCGGGCTGTACCATGCTGACGCCGCACGCCGCTCCCGAAAAAGACAGGGCGTGTTGATAGGCCAAATGGCGCAGGCTATGCAGATACTCCGGTTCAGTCGACTTGAGGTAATAGGCCGTCATGTCGACGCCAACCAGGCGAAGTTCTACCGCCTTCAGGATGAAGTCTTCCATGGTCATGGGGCCGTGCCTGAGGTCCTTATCGTAGGAGTAGGCGCAGCAACCAGTAAGCAGTCTTGCCAACTTCGATTTACCTGTGGTGATACCCGGCTGAGGGGTGGCGTCAGCCTGCGCCCCAGTTACTTTCACGCCTGCGCCGGCCATAGCTCCCAGCCCGACGGTTGTTACAAATTGACGACGACTTATCATGGATCGCATTGTCATCTCCTGGCGAGTAACTGCCCTTCAACACGCCGCTTATGCCGATGGCGACTAATGCTGGGCAAACAGATCAAGCTAGCACCCAGACCTGCTGCCGTCAAGAAAGAAGTCTGCGAACAGAAATCGCGGAAGACCCGCAAGTGCCGAGCCCCACTTATCTCGCTCACGGCGTTTGTCGAGCCGGTCTGAACTGAAAGGAATTAGAAAACTGTGCGAATGATCCCGAATGTGCGAATTGGACCAGCCTCTTGCCTGGCGGCCCTGCTTTCTTTGACCGCCATTACCAGTCACGGTCAAAAACCGCAAACAGAGCGTTGGGAGATCATCGGTCCGGGCGGTGGCGGCACTACCTACTTTCCAACCATCAGCCCTCACGATTCGCGGCTGGTGGTTGAGCATTGCGACATGACCGGCAATTACATTACGCGCGACAACGGCGAGTCGTGGCGCATGTTCAATCTTCGCGAGCAAATCGCCGCATTCGTCTTCGATCCAGTGGACCCGCAGGTGATCTATGCAGCGAACGCCGCGCTTTGGCGGAGCAGCGACTCAGGACGAAGTTGGAAGATGATGTTTCCCAATCCAGCGCGCGACACCGTCGAGCATTTAATCGGCGACCGCGCTAATTACAGCCTCACTACCGGCGACCCTGCTTATCCCGGCGGAGATATTACAGCAATCGCGATTGCTGCTGAAGGCAAAGCGAAAAATACTCCCGGAAGTCATGAACATATTTATCTTTCATTTCAGCCAAGCGGGCACTCCAGACTAGATGCGGCGAGCGGAGGACGAGACGATGGAGCAGTGCTGGTTGCATCGGCAGACGGCGGCATCTCGTGGAATCGCCTTGCCGCGTTGCCACAGCGGGTCCTGCTTCTGACAGCGAAAGGACATGGCGTGATCGCCGTGTCAGGAGCCTCAACATATCGTGTCGCCCCCGATGGAGCGATCACTCAATTGGGCGTCATACCATCACCGATCCACGCAGCCAGCACGGCCCGCTCCGGCGGCGAGATGTGGATATACGCAACCGGCGAGAACGGAAAAGTCTATCTCTCTCAGGATTCGGGCGTGAACTGGAGAACGATAACGCCAGCGTTCCAGCAGAGTTCCGGAAAGTTTGAGGCCATCGCCGCCAGTGATTCGCATCCCCAGGTTGCTTATGTGGGGTTCAGAGGCCTTCAACTCGGCGCGGGGAATGAGAACCTGTTCAACGGCATCGCTAAGACAATTGACGGCGGCCAGACATGGAAGATTGTCTTCAAGGAATCAAACCAGCCTGCTGCTAACTTGAGAGTAAGCTGGATAGAGCAGCGCGCCAGGCAGAGTAGCGGCGACATTTGGTTCGACGCACCAGATAGTCTTGGTGTCGCGCCCACTGACCCGGATGTAGCCTACGCGACTGACCTCTTCCGCACTTATCGCACCCTCGATGGCGGCGCAAGCTGGCAAGAAGTTAACTCAAAGGAACTGAGCGATGGCAGTTGGACCTCTCGTGGCCTGGATGTAACTACTAACTACGGGGTCCAGTTCGATCCCTTCGACTCACAGCACATATATATGGATAACACCGACATCGGTCTTTTCCAGAGCACTAATGGCGGTTACTCCTGGCGCAGCACGTCTGAAGGTGTACCTGATAACTGGCGCAACACCACTTACTGGCTGGCTTTTGATCCTGGACAGCGGGGCCTGCTATGGGGCGCTTTCAGTGGCACTCACGATCTGCCTCACCCTAAAATGTGGCGCGGGCGCGGCGTCCGGAACTTCACGGGCGGAGTTGCAGTCTCAACCGATGGCGGAAATCATTGGCAGCCGAGCGGTACCGGCATTCCGCAGGACTCAATTACTCACATCCTCCTCGACCCGTCGAGCCCAGCCGGCAGCCGCACCCTTTACGCATGCGCCTTCGGCCGCGGTGTTTATAAGTCAACCGACAATGGCCGCACCTGGACGCAGAAGAACGCCGGCATCTTTGGCGACGAACCTCTCGCCTGGCGCATTACCGTCTCTCAGGACGGCGCTTTGTACCTGGTTATCTCTCGCCGCAACGAAGGCTTCGATCATTCTCCGTCAGGCTCTGGCGCCCTCTACCGCTCGACGGACAAGGCGGAGCACTGGCAGCGCATCGATCTGCCTGCGGGTGTTACAGGCCCAACAGGTCTGGAGATCGACCCTCGAAATCCCCAGCGCCTATACCTTACCGCATGGGGACAGATGGGCGATATCGCCGACCAGAACGGCGGCGTGTTTGCCTCTGACGACGGTGGTAAGACGTGGCATAGGCTCTTCACTCAAGCGCAACATGTCTACGACCTGACCATCGATCCCCGCCATCCTGACACACTCTATATCTGCGGCTCCGACACCGCCGCCTACCGCTCCACGGACCTTGGCGCCCATTGGTTGCGCATCGAAGGTTACGATTTCAAGCAAGGGAATCGTATCATTCCTGATCCAAACGACCCCGGCAAGATTTACATCACCACGTACGGCGGGGGAGTGTGGCATGGACCAGCCAAGGGCGCCGCGAACCCGCCCGAAGCCGACGTAACTCCCGTTCCGATCGCCCATTAGTGGCGGGCGAGAACATTGCGGACTGGCTAAGTCCAGCTCCGACAATGCCGATCCTCAGTCGCAAAACCCCGCGAGCACAAGCCTATTTCGATGGTGCAGAAATAGAGGCTCCTGACGGTAAAAGAAACGCTATAGGCCACTGTTCCCGGCCCTGAGCCACCAGCGTGGACCAATCCACCATGGTCGCGGATTCTGGCGGAAGTATTTGTACTTGTGGGTCGACTTCCTTGAACCGAATTGCTACCGTATATGCATCGCCAGTTGCGGCCAGCGTCAAAGGCTCCTGAGATGCGCCCGCATTCCGGCTGCGAACGAAGAGTTCGGCTATTGTAATATCGTCCAATAACTGGAGAAAGTATGGCCGCCCAGTGAGTAACGAGTTATAGATATAGTCAGCCAAAACACTTCCCAGGGGATTAATATACGCATCGTCAAAGTTATCCCGTGCTGGATTTGAGTTATCCGAGCTGTCAACTCGATAGTTCATGCTGGTTTCACCCAGCCCGCGAAAGTCAAATGAGAATATTTCATAACCGTCACTTATCAAGCTGGAAACCCTTGGCCAGTCTTTTTCCGAAACCTTACCATCAAGGGTGAACCAAAGGACAGCTCCCCGGGGATGGTTGCCATCGCTGTGAATATGGAGAAGTGGCATCTCAAGATAAGTGCTGTGATGAAGCACATAGCGATCAATCCGGATATTACCGGCCGTGCTGGTGCCGACGGCTTCCCATCCCAGTTCTCTATCGGAGGAAGCGCCTGTATAGCGACTGACTGTCCAGGAGGCGATATCGGGATCCTGTTCACTCCGGTACATCTCGGCCAGTGATTCTTCATTACGATGCGAAACTTCTGCGGGATAGGCCGCTATCAAACGCAGAAGCGATTGACCGTCGGGAAAGTCAAGTAATACCTGTCCGCTTTTTGTGACCTGCAGGTTGGCATCGCTGAATTCGGTTACGGGTGGAAGACCGTGGCGTATCGGCATGTTATTGAAGCGATCGAGAAAGTTCAACGCCGCTTCCTGATTCTTTAAGGAATACTCATGCCGGTTGTAGCTTTCAGCGAATTCAATTCGGTCGGCGTGTCCAAATCGCTGGTAGAATGCGCTAACTTCAGAATAGGATTTATGAGCGCCTTCGACAGGAAAGAAATCGAGAGCGGCAGTTGCCACCATGACTGCGCGTGGGTACATCATCAATAGCATGCCCGCATTATCCACGCCGCTCGATATAAGTCCGAAGAGATCCTGTTCGGGATCGCTGTCGTAATCGGCAAAGATGCGGTTTTCGACGCGCATAGGAAGCGCCGTGATATAGCAAGACGGGATTATAACCTTGATGCGCTCATCCAGCGCGCCCAGCAACGCAGTCTGGAAGCCCCCACCGCTGGTTCCCGTGATGCTGATCCTCTCACTGTCAACGTCATTGCGGGTGAGCAGATAATCTACAGCGCGAATTCCGTCCCATGCTTCCCATCGGGCCAAATTCGCTCCGGCAAGATAGGCCAGGTTACCCATGACGGCGTGTTCGCCGCAAACCATGTTGTAACGGCTCTTCTTTTTGGTTGCATCCCAGAACTGGCTGCGTTCGCCCTGCCCCACCGGATCCCAGCTTATAACGAGATAGCCGCGCAAAACTAACCTCTGACAGAGCGACTGGTAGTGACTTTTCCCGTTAGGCGAGTGCCCCGCAGGAACCAATACCGCGGGATGCACCGTTTCGCCGTTCTCGGGCACATAGACTAGAGCCGTCACATAAAATCCTGGGAGGCTTTGATAAACGAGTTTGTCAATATGAAACCCGGTGGCTGAAACAGTGCCGGTGGTAGTTGCGTGCAGGTCTGTCTTCACAGCAGGCAGACCGCCAATCATAGATAGAAGCGACTTTCGCAATTCCGCGCGCAACTGCAGTAAGTCGTCTTGGTTTCTTACCTGTGACCAACGGTTCAATCGCAGCTTATCTTGGTCCCATGCGAGCCCAGTTTGATAGAGGAGATATGGCGTAATCTGCGGACCCTCAGCACCGGCCGGTGGCAAGACGCGAAATGCTTCAAGGGGTGGCGCGTTGTTGCTGTCCGCGTCCTGCAGGTGCGGACCAGACGCTATTGGTTCATTCAATCTCGGAGTCTGTCCTGCGGCAGCTCCGGCGCACATTAAGACAATCGCAACGCTGCGCGCCAA
The DNA here is from genome assembly GCA_964528915.1 of uncultured Occallatibacter sp. Taxonomy (GTDB): domain Bacteria; phylum Acidobacteriota; class Terriglobia; order Terriglobales; family Acidobacteriaceae; genus Telmatobacter. The sequence continues at coordinate 40,479 of CAZGUD010000032.1, read as the reverse complement.
TTGCATTCCTATCAACTTGTTCACCTGCACCCCCTGAAGTGCAGCCCAACCTCGCGCATGCCAGGCTATTCCTTATCCTTTACCAAGGTGAGCAGTCCAAATCTCTCTGGAGTGTGGTAGGTTTCGGTCATCGGAGCCATCCAGGTAATCGACTTATGCCGGTCCGGCGGGCCCTGGCTGCGAAACAAGTTAGCGCGAAAAGTCCTGCCAGGCGCCGGGGGCCGCGAATCGAGAGCAGTGAAGGGAATGCGCATTGCCCCATACCATATTCTTGTTTTGGAATCGATCCGCGCAGTGAGCTGAAATCCAGAGTTCCAGGTCCATCCTACCGTGTGATCGGGAAGATCGAGGTTGACATCGAGGTCGATCCACTCCTTTTGCGGTGATATCTCAAACTCCTTATATCTTCGAATATTGTGAAAGTCGGAACCTATGAATAATTCGGCAACATCCCAATTCCATAATCCATAGGTCTTTTTCACCGTCTCTGGCGAAGGCTTGAGATACAGCTCTTCGTAGGGACATTCGAATAGCAGATAAAGATTGTCTTTGGTCCACCGCGAACTTACTTTGGTTCGATACCCGGGGACGAGATGACCCCAGTTATCGGATTCAGCGTAGACGGATGTTGCTCCCCGCCAGAAAGCCGATTGCGTATCCGTATCCAGCACAACGTCCTGAGCAGCGTATTCACTCTTAAACATATTCTTGTCACCGGCGCCTGCATGAATTGAGAGGCTCAACGCAAGCAGGCATGAGGAAAGGATTCTTTTCACGGTCAGTATCCTTGGTGAAACTGCTGTCGCTCAAAGGTGAGGCGCCCAACCCTTTTCGTATTCGCGCGTCCACATTTTCATCGCTTGCGCGTCGCCCTGAACCTTCCCATCCTGCGGATAAAGTTCTAATTCGCGACTTAGCTCCCAGGAAATGTTGGAGAGTTGAAGCATGGTAACAACGATGTTGCCCTGGGAGATTGGAGCGTGGAGTTTCTCACCTTTCGAGATGGCCGCGATGAAGTTAGCGAAATGCGCATTAGTTGGGACATCACCGTCGAATTTGTCATAAAACGATGTTTCGTCGTCCTTGAATTCTCCGGTCTTGTTTCCCTTGAGGTCATAGACTTCATAGCCGGCGCCGCCGTCCCCGTAAATGAATACCGTCCCATCGGTTCCGGCCACCGTCAACCCGACATCGTGGTTGTAATACTTCATCCCGTTGCACGATTTGCTTTCCCAGCAGATCATCTTATCGCCGTAATCGAAGCTGGTCACCAGTGTGTCGTAAAACTGCCAATCGTCCTTGAAATGGTATCTACCACCCATAGAGATTACGCGGTTCGGATATTCGACGCCGAGTGCCCAGCGGCAGATATCGACACTATGGGTGCCGTTGTTGAGTGCCTCGCCGGTCCCCCAATGTTTGAACCAGTGCCAGTTATAAGGATGAATATTATCCTTGTAAGGTCTGCGGGGCGCGGGCCCCTGCCAAAGATCCCAATCGAGTTGGGGAGGCACAGGCACTTCCTTGCCTGTACCGATCGACTTTCTAACGTTGCTGTACCAGGCTTTGGCGAAGTAAGGGCGGCCGACCACGCCGTTGTGTATCTTATCGACGGCTTCAATAGTGCGCGAACACGATCGCTGCTGGGTGCCCTGCTGCACTAACTTTTGATATTTCTGTTGCGCCTGCACCAGCATCGCGCCCTCGGCAGGATTGTGGCTGCATGGTTTTTCAACATAAACATGTTTGCCCGCCTGCAGGGCGGCTATTGCCAGAGGAGTATGCCAATGGTCCGGAGTGGCGATGGTGACGGCGTCGACGTCTTTTTGCTGGAGCACGGAGCGAAAGTCTTTGTCACTGGCGGGAGCGTAGCCTAACTCATGTTCTGCAATTCCCGCGAACTTTGCCCGGATGTTGTCATCCACATCGCAGATGTGCGAGATACGGGCCGTGTCTTTATTTGCCATCAATCCAGAAAGATGGGCATAGCCGCGCCAGCGAAGGCCCATAATCGCAAAATTGAGACGATCGTTGGATCCGAGAATCTGACTGTAACTCTTCGCTGTGGAACTAATTGCCAAACCCGTCGCGCCGATAGCAAGCGTGTCGAGAAAATCACGTCGACTAACCATGTGCCTCTCCATTCAACTTACTGTGCTGCCAGTTTCAAGCCCAGGCAAATGCCCCTGTTTGAGGCAGGTGTCCTTGCCCAGATGTTCACGTTCCCGGAATCTTCCGCCGTTGCTCACGGTAAGAGAGTAAATCCCATGCGGCGTCAAGTATACACAAATGGATCTCGATTGGTGAGTTGCAGAGTATCGAATGCTGTGCGGCCTGCCTGGTTGGCAAGCCTCCCCGGCTTCTTGACGGTCCCTTCCAATCGGTGCAAGCATCTAGTCTGATTTGGAACCGGGGGCATCAACTCGATCAAGCGCCGTCCGGCCATCAAAGTCGTTCAAGCAATTGAGACTAAATTCACCAGGCGAAACAGAAAGTTGGAAAGGAAAGTGGTGAGGAATGACTCCTGAGTCGACTTCTGGTACTGCTCGCAGAGTCTTCATGAAACAAGCAGCGGGCGCCATGCTGGCGGCGGGAATGGAAGCTCGATCGTATGCGCGGGTCATGGGCGCGAACGATCGCATCAGGCTCGCTCAACTGGGATGCGGAGCGCGCAGCCACGGGCACGTGCATATGGCTCAAATGGCGTCCCGGCACATCCCGGTTGAGACTGTAGCGGTTTGCGATATTTGGAGTTTAGCCCGGGAACAACGTGCCGCCCAGGTAAAGGAAGCCTTCAATCTGACCCCGAAATCCTATAAGTACTCTGAAGAAATGTTGGCCGCCAAAGATATCGACGGAGTAATGATTGCCACAGGCGATTTTCAGCATGCCAAACTGTGCATGGAAGTGGTGCAGGCGGGCAAAGACTGTTATGTAGAGAAGCCGTTCGCCAATGTTCTTTCTGAGGCCAAACAGGCCCGCGACGCAGTGAAGGCATCCAGGCAAGTGGTCCAGATGGGTGCGCAGCATCGCAGCGAGCCCTACCAGTTAGCCGTACGCGACATCATCCGGTCGGGCCGTATCGGCGCTATCGTGCACATCGAGCAGGAGTGGAACGTAAATGAGGAGCGCTGGCGATTTGTAAACATGGATACCGGCAACTCGGCGGCAATGGAGCAGGACAGGAATATGGAATGGAAGAAGTGGCTGTTTGAGCGCCCATCGAAGCTTCGCGAGGAGGATACGGATTGGGACCGATGGCTGTCAGGCAAGCCGCACCGTCCGTTCGATCCCCATGTCTACCTTGAGTTCCGACTCTATAAGGAATTCTCTTCGGGAATATTCGATCAGTGGATGAGCCATGGCTGCGACCTCGTTCATCTCTGGACCGACGAAGCCTATCCCGAGAGCGTGGTGGCCAGTGGCGGGATCTATGCATGGAAGGATGGACGCGAAAACCCCGACACGTGCGTGGCAGCGGTCACTTATCCCAAGGGTTTTCTTTATACCTATAAGACCGTATTTGGGAACAGCTTCAGGAGCTTCTCGAGGATTCAAGGACGCGATGGCACGATTGCGAATTATGGCGGCGAAGGAGCATCGCTTTTTACTGTCAGCAAAGAAGGCGGCCGGGATGAATGGGACGGGTCGGCGGAAACGAAAGGCGTACCTATAGTGAGTCCATCGATAGACCGGGAAGAAGTGGTGAGGGTTCCCGGCGCCGAACCGCCCGACTCCAGCGGTCCAGGCGACGACAGCGTAGTACACATTTTGAATTGGCTCAAAGCCATGCAGGCGCGAACGCAACCGAATGCGAACGTGGATCATGGGTTTTCGCATTCGATCGTGACCATCATGGCAGCGCAATCTTATTGGAGCGGCAGAAGACTCTACTGGAATCCTGAGACTGAAGAAATTGTGGATCATCCGGTTGCCCCGGCGAGTTAGGCGCCGCTGCCCAACGTGCGGCGCTGATTGAGGATTAAAGGGAATGAGATCGATGGGAATGAGATCGAGGGGAATGAGATCAATCGAGTGAATCCCATGCAGCAAGCCGGGAATGTGCCAAAGCCTCGTAGCGCTGGACGCGTGCGTTGGTGGATCGTTTGGACGCTGTTCTTTTCGACGGTGATCAATTACATAAGCCGTCAGACATTCTCTCTTTTGGTTCCGGTGATTTCAGCGCAATACCATCTCACCAATGCGGACCTGGGCAAGATATTTGCGGCTTTTCAAATCTCCTACGCGCTCACATGGCTCCTGGGCGGCATGTTTCTCGACGCGGTAGGCACGCGGCTGGGGCTGGCGCTGGCCGTGGTTTTCTGGTCTTTGGTCAACTTCTTCACCGGATTCGCCAGCTCCATTTTCGCCTTCGCATTCTTTCGATTTCTGCTGGGGGTAGGGGAAGGCTTTAACTGGCCGGGTGCCAGCAAGACGGTTGCGGAGTGGTTCCCCAGCCAGGAACGCAGCCTGGCGGTGGCGATCTTCGATAGCGGCTCCAGCGTGGGAGGAGCCGTGGCAGCGCTGTCAATTCCGCTAATCGCATTGGCTTTTGGCTGGCGGTCGGCCTTCTTCTTTTCCGGAGCGATTGGATTCTTCTGGCTGCTGATCTGGCTGCGCGTCTACCATCTGCCCGACCGCCATCCAAGGGTTACGCCAGAGGAGGTTGCGTTCATTCGCGCCGGACAGGACGCGCCCGTTGTTTCTCCACAGCGGGGCGTGGAGCGCTGGCTCAAGCTTGCAGCCAATCGAAATGTCTGGGGCATCGTGCTTGGACGTGCATTTACCGACCCGATCTGGTGGTTTTACATTTCATGGCTGCCCAAATACCTTAGCGATGCGCGAGGTTTCAGCTTGCAGCGAATCGCTTTATTTGCCTGGATGCCGTTTGTCGCTGCCGATATCGGCAATTTTACCGGCGGCCTGATTTCCGGCTATTGCATCCGCCGGGGCATGTCAGTGATTCGCGCCCGCATCTGGGTGTGCGTCTTCAGTTGTCTGCCGATTCTTGCCGGAATTCCCGCCGCCCGCACGCACAGCGTCTACACCGCCTTGGCATTGATCTGTTTTGCCTTATGGGGTTATGCGAGTTGGTCCACTATGGGCCTCACGCTGCCCTCAGACCTGTTTCCCCAGGATGTGGTCGCCACCGTTACCGGCCTGAGTGGATTGGCGGCTGGACTGGTGGGTGCGGTTTTTACCATTTGCGTAGGCTTTCTGGTCGATCGGTTTTCTTTCGGCCCTGCATTTATGGTGGCGGGATTGCTGCCCCTCTTCGCAACCGCGTGCATATTATTATTGGTTCGCACGCCTCGCATTGCGCCGGCATCATGAACTCGAGTTCCCTGCCTGCTTCATCTCATCCAACTCTGCCGCGGAGTCGGGGTCGAGGTAAACGGTTGCGTCCGGATGGGTGCGCAGTATCGTTGCCGGACAACTGGTCGAAATGGGTTCGGTGAAAGCACGCTTGACGATCTGCATCTTACGTTTTCCCGGGACAGACGCAATCAGCCTGGGCACCCGCATGAGCGTGGGGATGGTAAGCGTGATCGCGGTTGCCGGTACCTCGTCGATGCTTGCGAACCAGCCTTCGGCGCTCTGTTGCTGGCGGCACTCTGTGTCCAGGGTTGCTATTTTTACGTCAACAGGATCGTTAAAGTCTGCTTCCGGGGGATCATTGAAGGCCAGGTGTCCATTCTCCCCAATTCCAAGCAGGCACAACTGTGGGTTGGCGGCGCGGAGTCTCCGCGCATAATCCCGGATTACCGCGTCATGATCCGGTGTACTGCCATTGATTTCAAAGAATTCCCGCATCTTGACGCGGGTGGTCAGGTTTTCTCGAAGATAACGCCGAAACGAGGCAGGGTGGTGCTCATCGATGCCGACATATTCATCCATATGGAATCCGACGATCTTGTCCCAGGGAATGCCGGGTAGCGAAACCAGAGCACGCAGCGTGTCAAGCTGTGAAGCACCTGTAGCAAAAATAACGCCGATTTCTGCCTGCACAGAACCCAGTTGATGCAGATAGTCTGCGGCGGCCTGCGCAGCGGCCCTTCCAGCATTTTTCCGGTCAGGGTGAACTTCAACCTTCATGCGGTCAATTTGAAAACAAATATTTTCCATTGGGAAGCGGGCCAGGTCCTTCTCGTTGGCAGAAATTATTATCGAACACGGCAATGGAGATTACACGCACATTCGTACCCCTTGCATTTCAGTTCCCAGTTGCTACCGAAATCGCGTCGGCGCCCACAGGCTAAATGCAATCACTGGTTATGGCGACGGGTCTAACTGACTTGTCCAGCCATTTGCATGTGGCCCGCTTCAGCTTTTCTGTGCTCGGCGGGCGTGCCTTCATGCCATGAGAAACCTTGTTCAGCCCTGCAAGACCCTATGAGGCCCATCGGGCAACTGCGCATCGCAAAAGGGCCTCTATTCTCAGGGAAGCGGCCCAAGGTCCCATCGCTTTTTGGGAAGCGCTTCACAGTTGGGGCAGGGGAGCTGGATTTTCGCGATTTCTCTGGCTTACCGGACGAGAAGGAGAATCGCATTGGCATCGTCCGGACTCTGCCTCTTTACAGCGGTTCCAGAACTGCTGCACCCAGGAGCCAAAGCCATGGAGTGGCATTTCCCTTGAGAAAATGCCTCCTTTCACTTCACTGCTCCCAGGAGGGCAACATAAATTCTGGAGCCGCTCTGATCCCTCATAACTAACCTTGATCGGAAGGAATTCATGACTGTTGAAACAATCACCCATAAATTGAGCAACAAGGAACTTGAACAAACTCTGCGGTCCGTCATCCAGTCCCTCATCGACGGCCAGGAAGGCTTTCAGAAGATAGGCGAACACTTGAAGGATGAAAATCTACGGCGCTATTTCGCAGCCGAATCGCTCAAACGCGCAGAATTTCGAGGCGTGATCGAAGAGATCCTGCATCAGGACGGCGTCCATGACGTTAAGGAGAAAGGCACGGTTGTGGGGACTGCCGAGCGCACCTGGGGCGACATCAAGGCTCACCTCGGTGGCGGCGATCACACCCTGCTGGCGACCACAGAAGAGCTTGAGGACGCAGAAAAACAGGCGTTTGAAACGGCGCTTCAAAAAGAATTGCCGCTGCCAATTAAACAGCTACTCACCACGCAGTACGCCCATATCCAGTCTTCACACGATTATGTGAAGGCTGCGCGCGACAGCTCTAAATAGCAAACCTGCTATTGAACAAAAGGCCCGGGCAAAGTTGCCTGGGCCTTTTCTGCCACTACATGTTCGCCGGTTCGACAGCCGTTGCAACTGCACTGAGGTTATTGAAGTCAGGGTCGTGCAGCCGCCACTATCGATAAGCAAGGGAAAGGTTCAGGCGCCGCGAGAGGCGACAATGTGCAAGCCGCCTTCTTCGGCATTCCGCGCGGTCTCGGTAGTTGGGGCAACCATAAACTTGGCTTGTTCATCCACCAGCAATCCATGAAATTCTTCGAAGGTTACAGGGTGTCCATAGAGAAAGCCTTGGCCGTACATCTTCTCATTCGCGTTTGACAACGAAAAGTAATCGGCCTGGCGTTCGGTTTCGATGCCTTCAATAATCACTTCGAGGCCGAGCGATCTGGCCATGGCCAGGATTTGGGGAAGGATCGCCACTGCCACCGACTCTGTCCCGATAACTTTGGTGAATGCTTTGTCGATCTTGATGGTGTCGGCAAAGAGGCACAGCAGCCGATCCAAATTCGAGTAGCCCGTGCCAAAATCATCGATATGTACGCTGTGTCCCCGGTGGCGGAGAATGCGGATGGTTTCCATTGCCGCGGCGCTATCGGCAGTCGCTCGTTCAGTAATCTCAATCGCCAGGTTCTTCGGCTGAACCTTGTGCCGCCTCAGAGAGTCTTCGAGCATGGGTAGAAACTCAGGATCGACGAGGTCCGCCGCGGCCACATTGATGCTCAGACGAAAGCTTGGCCGGCTTTGCAGAAGCTTTGAAAAGTCGTGCAAAGTGCGCTGAAGCACCCTTTTCGTAATCAGTCCGATGAATCCGTGTTCCTCGGCCATCTTGATAAAGACATTGGGGCCGACTGCATATCCTTCTTCGTCGGTCCAGCGCGCCAACGCCTCCGCCCCCACGATCCGCCGGCTGTCGAATTTGACGATGGGCTGATAGACCACCTGCAATTTGTCGCGCTCGACCGCACGGCGAAGCTGTTGGCAAAGATCCCGGCTGCGCTTGTAATAAAACGAAAACGCCATTGAGCACACGATGCCTAACCCGCCGCCAGCTAAGGTGCATAGAGCAATCGTCGTGGTCTCACCCTGCATCGCCTCAGGTATCGAGGTGTAAGCCTCGACGCAGCTTGAGTGCAGAGTCGAACACCGCGTGGCGTACAGATTGTTTTTAAAGCGGAACGATCCGATTGTACTCAGGCTCAACCGCGCGTCCTGCTGCGCCGTACCTGGCTGATCGGCATGTTGTGCGGACGAACCGTGCGCGACGTTGAAAACAACGTGCATGGGAACGGGGCCTGGGCTGGCTGGCACGCGCGAGCCAAACACTACGTACGCATTCCCCATTTGCAGACCCGATCTCTTCAGCCCGGGGTCGTGAATAGGAACCAGATTGCTGTAAGCGATCGTGCCCGTGCCGTCGTCCGGGAGTGATTCCGGCTTGAATTGCCCCACCGTCCGCGCTGGCCGGCCTACCGTGGCTGAGCAGTCGATTCTGCCTGCATGAATGCGACCGGCATCCTTGATGTATTCGGAGCGGAAGACAAGCTCCCTGAAATATGCCATTTCGGCATCCGAACAGAAACCGTAGCGCGAATCTTTCAGGACGTTAAGCAGGGCACGCCCCTCAATAAAAGAAGCGTCGCTTTGAGCTGAGGTTAGTTGTGAATACTGATCGAGCCAGTTTGTGGCAAGCAGCAGCGCCAAGACACACCCCAACAGAAAGCCGGCAACTATCCCGCATGCCGTCATTGTGATGGTCACTAGCCTGGCAACCAAGGCGCGCCGTCTATGACTACGTTCCATCAAAACATTGAAGGGGCGTTATCAGCGGTACCTGCTTTAAAACCTTCGCCCCTTCACTACATGTAGTTTTTCGCAGGCGCACAGACAATACACCGTTTGAGGTTTGCGTACCTCATTAGTGGCGCAGGTAATGTAACTAAAGTTGCAAGTGAGAACTGAAGTTGATTGGATAAATATGGTTTTGAAAGGGCGCGGCTGGCAGGTCTGGGCTTCGGCCTCCGAGCGGCGTTCCTGGCCTTACTGGCGTTCAGTCTCCTGTGCTATTTATTTGAGGGGATTTCTGTGGCTGTTCTTCCTGCGCCTGCACCGTCGCCGTTTGCAGAAAGCTCACCTGAAGCGCGGGAACGCTGAGCTCATCGGTAAGCAGCGTGTGCGCATCGTCGGCCAGAATCTTCAGGCTCCGCGCCTTTGAGTCGCCTGACGCTGCAACCATCTCCTTCTTCGTTCCCGCTGCACCGCTCACTGCGGCTGCGTGCGTAAAGTTCACTTCGCCAAAGTCGGGCAGTTCGGCATACTTTTCCTGACCGCCGCAACCCATGTCGGGGCGCTCCACAATCCACTCCGCGCTCAAGCCTGAAGGAGCTTTGATGGCGGGATTGACTGCGTTCCCGCATGCGTCCACCGCAGGCAGCGGCACCACCGTTATGGGAATCGCATCGCCTGTCACCAGGTTAGCCAGGCCCACTACGCCGCGGCCCGAGCCATCGACGTATCCGCCAACGAATACTGCAATCGTGTGCCCGGCCTCAACGTTGAAACCGTTCAGCATGATTGGCGGCGCGGGATACCATTCATACCACGCAAAACACTCCGCGTTACCGTCCGCTCCCACCGCCTGCGCAATCCCGGCCTGCAGAAGATTGTCGTCATTCACATACCCGCCAAGGCCCACCCAGATTGCGCACCTGTATGCGGGATCGGTGCCACCCGGCGGGATCTGAATCTCCGGGATCGTCCAACTGCCCCACACCTGCTGATACGGCGGCATGTCCGTCATCACCAGCCCGCCCCAATTCGAAGTCGCGCCCGCTTCCGTTTGAGTCCCCTGCGCCGCTTGCGCCTGACGAATCGGCCGGAACAAGTAATCGTGGCGTACCGTCAACTGCGGCACCACAAAGCGCTTGATCCGCCGCATCACGCGCAGCCACGCTCGCGCCGCATTGGGCATAGCTTTCGGATCGGGCCGGTGCGGCAGCCCGTGCATATGCAATTCGTCGTCCGTGGTATGCAGCAAATCCGCCCCATCCGCCGGCGGTTTGATAAAGAAATGCTCATCGAGATTGCTGGGAATCAGATGCTGATTTTGGATCATCGTGCCGGCCTCGCCTCGCCTAACCTTAAGTTAGCGAGACCCCCTCACACAACCCAATCGCCGATAATTTGCGCTTCCCACAACTCACCGAATAAAGTCCCGGCGGTCTCGGAGGGAGCAGCAGCCTTCAGACTGCGGAATAGAGCGCAAAATATTGAAACAGCTTAAGCCACGGGCCTTTAAACCCGCACGGCTTTGCAACCGATGAATTTGCAACCTCACGCGCCCTGCTGCGAAAAATGCGATCTATTCCGCCTGCAACAACAAAGCCCAGTCATTCCGATCCGGCGCGTCTGGCGAAGTCCAACTTGGCCCGCTCGCAGCCGGCAGGTCCACCTTTTCTCCCGTCGTCGCACTGAACCAATACGCCCGGTAATGCCCCTGCCCAAGCTGAACAGTCACGTGTCCCGCATGCGGCAGGTACACAGCGTACGTTTTCCCCGGATTGGCCAGGCAGTAGTCGCCCTTGTCCACCAGTTCATCGTGCGGATTCGTTTTCCACCACTCGAAGCTGGTGAAGAAATCCACCATGTGCCCGTAGCCCAGGAACATTGTCATGGTGTCGTCGCCCCGGGCGTTCATCCATCCGCCGCCCGTGTCCGGCAAAATGTTGGTGCCTCGCCGCGCTGTTTCTCCCGCAGTCTGGTACCCGCCCGCCATCGCAATATCCCATGCCGTCCGCCGCAGCACGTCGCTCGAGTCCGATCCCGGCAGCGCCCACAACGGGTAGTGATCTTCGTACCCGTACTCCTCGTTGGTTTGCGGAATAATGCGCCCTGCCTTCTCCTGCAGCTTGCGCGACTCAAGCATCAGCCGGTGCTGATCGCGCGACCACTCCTGGTACGAAGTAAATCCAAACCAGCTCGATGCCCGGTCCTGGTGCTCGATTTCTACGGGATGGCTGGTCTCAAGCTGCCCATAAGGATCCCAGCCCTGCAGCAGCGTTCCAGTCTCGTGCGTCCACTTATCGTCGCGGAACCTTTCGAGATCGTCGCCCAGGTCCCAGGTGATGTTTGAGAATGCGCCGAATCGCGCCGCCGCATAACGGATAAACCTGTGCTCATCCTCGCTTCCCGCAGCCGGATGCACCTGGCCGTCGTTCATATCCAGCACCAGCGAGATGTTCATGTCATGCTCGCGCGCAAACTTCAGCATTCTGTCGAACCGCTGCCAGTACGACACGTTGAACCGCGTGTAGTCGAAACCGGGATGGCCGAAGTCATCCGCATTCTCGGCCTTCCACGGAGCCAGCATTGTCGTCCACGACGGCCCGATCATCACTGGCTCGCCAAAGAACGTGGATTCGCGGCCGGCGATTGTCACGCGCATCCGGTTCACCTTCAGCCGGTGCAGCCGCTCAATGCTGAAGTCGATGATGCGCTCTTCTTTCCAGCCCATCAACCAATAAGCGGTTGTGCCGTTGAAGAAGAAATGCTCTCCGGTTCCGGTCCAGATAAAGTGCCAGGGATAGGCTGGATCGACCCCCAGCATCCCCCGCCGGTGCGCCTCGATCGAGCGGAACGTGCCGCTGGCCGTCTTCTTGAAATCGCCTTGCTGATACGTGACCGTGTACTTATAGTCGCAGGCGATAATCGGCATAAAGCGTATCCGGTACACGCTGCCGTCATTGCTATCGGCAAATCCTTCGACATTCCAATGCCGGCTACCATCTGCAGATTCAAGCGTCCCTGTGAGGGACGCGTCCGTGAAGGGATTGCGAACGTCCGCTGCCTGTACCGTCGCGGTGATCTCAACATAATCGAAGCGATCTACCTGCGCCGGAGCGCTCGAAAACGATACATCCGCCGGATCAGCCGCCATCACCAGCGGCCAGAGCGCAAAAATGCTTATCGACAACAATTGCAGCATGCGAGTCATCAGGGAGTCCTCTCAATGCATTCTAGTCCGTTGGCCGGCGACTGTTTTCTTCTCACTCACAGCGCAATGCCGTCATCGGTTCCAGTTTCGAAGCGCGCCGCGCGGGGATTGCGCACGCGACGGCCGCCACCGCAGTGAGCAGAACAACTGTAGCCAGCAGCACGATCGGGTCATTCGAACCGTCGCCGGCCCACTGGGCAATCACGCTGCCCAACGCCAGTTTGAGCCCGATCCCGGCCAGGATTCCACCTGTCACACTGGTCAACATTGAAGCAAACACGATGCGTTGTACATGCGAGCGCTGCGCTCCCAATGCCATGCGGATGCCGAATTCATTGGTTCGCTGCGTCACGCTATACGACACCACGCTGTACAGCCCCACCGATGCCAGAGCCAGCGCCAGCACTGAGAATGCACTGAAAATCCATGTGACCAGGTAGCCTTGCTGCCACTCCGGCTCATCCTTGATCCACTGTTCCAGGTCGTCGACCTCGCTCGTGGTCTGCTGATCGGCATCCACCAGCGTGAGTTGCTTGCGGATGGCATACAGCAGCGACAGTGGCGGAACATCGGAGCGTACCAAGATCCGTGTGTATTCCCACATGCAAAGCGTCCACGGCGCAAAAGCTTCAGGCCTGGCCGGATTTCCCAACCCTGCGTTGCGATGGTCCGCCACGATGCCCACAATTTGCAGCCACGCGTCGGCAATGCCCGGCGCCGACAACACGATGGGCGGCCGATTCTCAATATCAGGCAGCTTGATGGATTGGCCTATGGCATTGCCGTTGGGGAAATATAGCCGCGCCATTGCCTGGTTGATCACCACCACATGCGCCGCGTCGCGATCTTCAGTATCGCTCCAGATTCTGCCCCGCAGCAGCGGAATGCGAAGCGATTGAAAATAGCCCGGGCTTACCAGGTTGACCAGGGTGTCCTGTTGTTCCAAACCAGACGTTCCCTCGATCTCAAATCGCTGGTTTATGCCGTTCCTTGGCGGAGTAGCGGCTGTAGAGATGCCAACGCTTGTTACGCCCGGCGTCGCTGCCACCTGGGCCCGCAACCGATCGATGTAACTCGAGCGCTTTTCCCAGGTCTCGTAGCTTTTCTCGGCAATTGGAATGGGAACCGACATCACGTGGTGCGGATCGTATCCCAGTGGAACATGCATGATCCGCTGAAAGCCTTTCATGGCTGTTCCCGCGCCCGCCAGCAGTAGCAAGGTCAGCGCGATTTGCCCCGCAATCAGCACGCTGTGGGACCTGCGCCCGCGCACCGTTCCGGCAATTTTGCGCGCGTTCGATTGCATCATTTGCATGGTGGCCGATCGTGAAAGCTGCCACGCAGGCCACAACCCAAACAGAATCCCGGTCAGCAGCGCTATCCCCACACTGAAAAACAGCACCGGCAGGTTGATGTTGATCACCACTTCAGGAGCGAAGGCGTAGCGCGGAAGCACAACGCGCATGTCCGCCAGCATGCCATAAGCTGCCAACACGCCGAACGCGGCCCCGGTTACCGCCAGCACCAGCGACTCGGTCAGCAATTGGCGAACGATGCGTCCACGGTTGGCTCCGATTGCCGCGCGCACTGCCAGTTCGTGCTGTCGCGCCGTGCCTCGGGCCAGAAGCAAGATTGAAACATTGCCGCATCCGATGGCCAGTAACAATCCAACCGCGCCCAGCAGCAGGTAGAGCGTCTTTCCAATCTGGCGCACCACCCAGTCGTTCAAGCCCTGAACACCGGCTTTGAATTGCTCGGGGAAATGCTTGGGCGTCTCCCGCGCGAACTGTTCCAGAAGCGGCTGCAGCGCCGCGTTTGCGGTCTCGCGCGACTCACCCGGCTTGAGCCGGAAATCCACGAAATAAATCGGCACCGGGTCATTGTTGAGATCGAGCGGCAAATAAACGTCGGCGCTGTACCAGCGGAAGCGCGGCGCCGCAATCCCCACGATCGTGTAGGTCTTATGTTCAAGCTGAATGGTTCGCCCGAGTACGCCCGGATCGGAGTTGAAATGCCGCTGCCAGAACTGGTACGCGAGCACTGCCACCGGTTGTGGGCTGCTTCCTTCGATCGCGTCACTCGGCATCAGCCCGCGCCCGCGCCACGCCGGCATGCCGAGAAAGTCAAAACCGTTCGGCGATAAGAAAATGGCTTCCACATTTTCCGGAAGGTCGTGGCCGGTCAGTGTCATCGACCAATCGTCCATCGCCACTACGCTGTCTACCGCAGGTGATTGTCTCAGCAGCTTGATCTGCGGGCTGCTCAGGTACACCAGATGGCCGGCGCCGGCCTTATCCCACACTCCCAACCGCATAATGCGGTCGGCTTCCTTGAAAGGATAAGGATGGAGCAGAGCGGCGTAGATCACGCTGAACACAGCCGTGGTGGCGCCAATGCCCAGCGCCAGCGAGATCACCGCCGTCAGGGTGAACCCCGGGCTGCTGATGAGCTGTCTCAACGAATAACGGAGATCCTGGATCAGTGACTGCAAGCTGCGCTCCGGTGAGATCTACATGGGAAGGACGCGTGCGAATGAGATTTGTTCGGTTGGGATTTGCCCGACACGCTCAATAATCGCACGGGACAGCTTCTCATCGGCTGTTGCTCGCATTGAAAGGAACCTCAGGGAATCAAACACCCATCTCGCGCACTATCATCCCCAGCGAAGCCGAGGTCTGCAGTTGTTTTTGCTGTTGCCTTTGAGCAGCGCTTTGACGGATTCAAGCGAAGTTCTGCCTTCCCCAGCGCCGACCGAGAGCAGGAGGCAGAAAGACTGTCCAAATAGCAAATTGAAAACAAAAGGCTTAATCGCCGCCGATCTCCAAAACTGGAACGAGAGAAAGTCTCAACGGTTGCAAGCAAGATCCCTCGAGTTGCCGGAATGCTAACTCCACCGCCACCGCCAATTTCCCCTGATCCCTGACCCTGATCCCTGCCCCTTGTTTCTGGACTACACTGTTACTGCTATGGCTACTTTGACCTCCTCCAGCATTCAGTCCCGCACTCCGCAAGGCGTCTTCGCCAACGAGCCTTTCACCAACTTCAAAGACCACGAAAATGCCCGCGCCATGCGCGACGCGCTCGCCAAGGTCGGCGCCGAACTCGGCCGCGAATACGACCTGATCATTGGCGGCAACCGCGTCAAGACCAGCGGTAAAATCACTTCGCTCAATCCCGCTAAGCCTGCGCAGATTGTTGGCGTCCACCAGAAGGCCGGCGCAGAGCACGCCGCCGCCGCTATGGCCGCAGCCCTGCATGCCTTCGCCTCCTGGAGCCGCACGCCAGTCGACACGCGCGTCTCGCTGCTGCTCAATGCGGCGGCTATCATCCGCTCGCGCAAGTTCGAGTTCATGTCCTGGCTCACCTATGAAGTTGGTAAGAACTGGGCTGAGGCCGACGCCGACGTGGGCGAGACCATCGACTTCCTCGAGTTCTACGCGCGCGAGGCTCTGCGTCTGGCCGCTGCAACCACGCCCATTCAATATCCCGGCGAGCGCAACGAGCTCCACTACATCCCGCTCGGCGTAGGCGCAGTTATCCCGCCGTGGAACTTCCCATTCGCCATCATGGCCGGCATGACTGCTGCCTCCATCGTCAGTGGCAACACCGTCATCCTCAAGCCCTCCAGCGACTCACCCACCATCGCGGCCAAGTTCGTTGAGGTTCTTGAAGAAGCCGGCATGCCCGACGGCGTGGTCAACTTCTGCCCCGGCTCCGGCGCAACTTTCGGCAACGCCATTGTCGAGCATCCCAAGACTCGCTTCATCGCCTTCACCGGTTCCAAGGCTGTGGGTCTCGACATCAACGAACTTGCCGCCAAAACCCAGCCCGGCCAAATCTGGATCAAGCGCACCATCCTTGAGATGGGCGGCAAAGACTCCATCATCGTGAGTGCCGACGCCGACCTCGACGCAGCAGTCGAAGCCGTAACCGCCTCGGCCTTCGGCTTCAGCGGCCAGAAGTGTTCGGCGTGCTCGCGCGCCATCGTCGAAGCAGCCATCTACGACGTCTTCGAAGAACGCCTGCGCGAGCGCGTTGCCAAGCTTACTGTCGGCGACCCGGCTGAAAACGCCAACCTCGGCCCGGTAATCAACAAGGCGGCATTGGCCACCATGCTTGAGTATGTCGAAAAAGGCAAGCTGGAGGGCCGGCTGATTGCGGGCGGTAAGACGCCGCAGACCGCCGACGGCGGCTTCTACCTCGAGCCCACCGTCTTCGCCGACATTCCGCCCGACGGCGTCCTGTCGCAGGAAGAGATCTTCGGCCCGGTGCTGGCGCTCATCAAGGTTAAGAACTTCGACGAGGCGCTCGAGGTTGCCAACAACACCGAGTACGGCCTGACCGGCTCAATTTACAGTTCAAGCCGCGAGAAGCTTGACCGCGCGCGCGAAGAATTCCACGTGGGCAATCTCTACTTCAACCGCAAGTGCACGGGAGCGATGGTGGGCGCGCACCCCTTCGGCGGTTTCAACATGAGCGGCACAGATTCAAAGGCCGGCGGCCCCGATTATCTCTACCTCTTCACGCAGGCAAAGAGCGTCGCCGAAAAACTCTGAAACGAAGGTGCGGCCAACAAAATAGGCAGCTACGAAGCTCGGTGAAAAAGCGATCCGCTGGATCTGGGTGCTTGGCTGCGCCGGCATCGGGTACTCTCTGGCGATTGTCGTCTACTCCTTACGTGGAAACATGTCTGTTCCTCTATGGGTCATGGAGACGCTCGCGCCGATGGTGGGTCTCACATCGCTGGCTCCTGTGGATCCGGACCTGGGAGTCGCATTGGTGATTTAGGGTCCATTCAACGCCGTCCTTTATGGCTTAGTCGGACTTGTTATTGCGCAGAAGCGGATCGAGCGACTTGATGCTTCTTCATGATTTGGCGGAGCCGAGCCGCTGAAATCATCCTGAGTCGCCTTCCTATCTTTCAATGATGCCACCTGTGATATCATCGGCATGTGCGGGTGGTGATCGATACTTCCGTTCTCATTACTGCGCTCCGTTCTAACGCCGGAGCGGCAGCTGAAGTAATCAGAATGGCACTGCGAAGTGAACTCGTAACATTGATGGACTACAAGCTGGCCTGCGAATACAGGGAAGTGACGTTGCGCCCGGGGCATATGCATGCTTCCGGCAGGTCGATAGCGGACACGGAGGCAATTGTTGACGCCCTCGAAGCAATTGCCGAACCCGTTTTTGTCGCATTCAGGCATCGTCCGCTGTCGCCAGACGAAGACGACAACCTGGTTCTGGATGTGGCCATCAATGGAATTGCAGACGCTATTCTGACGAATAACATCAAAGACTTTAAGGGACCGGCGAAGCAATTCGACATTGAAGTGATGACGCCTGTCGCACTCCTTAATAACACCCGAAGGAGAGAATAGAAATCATGCCTGTCAGCAGGAAGAAGCATGCCATCAGCAAGTTCCCCCTCCGGCTCATGCCCTCTGTTCGCAGGGTGGCAGAGAGTTTCTCTGAAAAGGAAGGCGTATCGCTTAACCAATTTATCAATGTTGCCGTAGCCGAGAAACTCGCTCACCTCCAGCATGATGAATGGCTAGCGCGACGCCCAAAGGCCAATCAGGCTCTGATCAATCGGGCGCTCGATATCATCGGTCGTCCGACGGGTAATTCGGTCGATGAGTTTGACAAGATTCCTTCCAGCTATCGAACTTCTCGACGGTCGTCTTCTGCCAGGACAACAACTGCCCGCCACTGAAACTGAGTCTTAACTAATTGAAGATTGGGGCAGCCTGAAAATGATCACGCCAGGGTTGTGCCAGAGCACAGAATGACAGCTCTCGAATTCACCGCAATCGTTTTTGCCCTGTCGTCGCTGGCCGGTTTTCTGGGCGCTCTCACCGGCCTCGGCGGAGGCGTTGTCGTCGTGCCCGCTCTCACTCTGGCGCTCGGCGTCGACATCAAGTACGCCATCGGCGCGTCGCTCGTCTCTGTCATCGCAACATCTTCGGGCGCGGCCGCCGCCTATGTCCGCGAAGGTTTCTCCAACATCCGCATCGGCATGTTTCTTGAGATTGCCACCACGCTGGGTGCAATTCTTGGAGCGCTTCTTGCAGCGCACGTCTCAACCCACGCGCTCGCCACTGTGTTCGGATTGGTGCTTTTACAAGCCGCTTATCAGTCGTTCAAGCACAGGCCGGGCCTCGAGACCGATAAGTCCGATCCGCTGGCAACGCGGCTCCGTCTCAGTTCCGATTATCCCGTTGACGGCCAGCGCAAGAAATACGGTGTCCGCCATGTTCCAGGCGGCTTTGCCACCATGTTTGGCGCAGGCGCGCTCTCCGGCCTGCTCGGCATAGGCTCCGGCGCCGTCAAGGTCATTGCCATGGACAGCATCATGCGCATTCCCTTCAAGGTCTCCACCACCACCAGCAACTTCATGATCGGAGTAACCGCCGCGGCCAGTGCCGGCCTGTACCTCAGCCGCGGATATATCGATCCACGCGTGGCCATGCCAGTCATGCTGGGAGTTCTAATCGGAGCCCTGCTGGGAGCAAAAGTCCTGGTGCACGCGCAGGTAAAAACGTTGCGGCTAGTCTTTGGCGTTGTCATCCTGGCACTGGCCGTCGAGATGATCGTGAACGGTATTACCGGAAAGGTATAGAGCACATGGACGATCGGCGTCTCGAATCCATCATCGGTCAACAACTGCGGGCCGGGGTCCTGTTGGCCGCAGTTACCGTTTTTGTTGGAGGAGTGCTGTATCTTGCCCGCCACCATGCTGACCCGGCTCAATTTCACACGTTCGTCGCTGGTGGAGCAAACACTCGCTCCCTCTCAGGAATTCTGCGCGCTGCAGCGCATGGCGACAGCATTGCGATCATGCAGACCGGCTTGCTGCTGCTCATTCTTACGCCCATTGCGCGGGTCGGTTTCGCTCTAGTCGGATTCTTTCTCGAACGGGACCGCCTCTACATCGCGGTGAGTCTCATTGTGCTTGTGATTCTCGTCTTCAGCCTGATCCACGCAAGCTGACGCCCCGTTCGCCGCTCACTTGTCGGCTACTTGTCACCTCGATGGGCTTTACCGGCTGCGGAAAAAACTCGCCAAGACACAGGCCAACGAAGGTCTGTAACAAGTCCTCCACCGGTGTATCCGACCCGCCGGCGATGAAACTGTGCCCCATCCATCGAGCGCTTCTTGCTCGATGGGTGGGAGACTACAAAGGCCAACCATCGGCAAATTCCCGCCTGGTTTCTTTTTAGGGCACGACTTCAGTCGGGCCGATAAAGCCCATTTAAATGAGTGCGGGCTTTAGCCCCTGAGGGATGATTTCGGTAGGCTTACGCTACTCAACGACTCTCTCGCAACCGGTTACGCCACCGCGCCCGACGCCTGTGCCTCGGCCTCAAGCTTGCTGCCTACTTCGGCTGCGGCCTGCGCCAGCACCCGGTGATGAATGGTGAATAACGCCAGTTCGAGCCGGTCGCCCACGCCCGTCTTGTCGTAGATCGAGCGCAAATAATTCTTGATCACCTGCTCGGTAGTCTTGAGCCTCAGCGCGATCTCGCGATTCTTGCACCCCTGCACAATCAGTGCCACTATCCGCATCTCTTTCGGGGTCAGCCGGTCGCGCACACGCATCCCCACCATGTCTTCCTCAGGCGAGTCGGGCATCATCACTTGCGGAGGAACCCACGTCTCCCCGGCAGCCACGCGCCGAACGCACTCCACCAGAGTGGGACCGGTCACGTTGCGAAATACCACCCCCCTGAACCCCTGCTGCAGGTAAGTCGCGGCGGCTTCGTTGTTCTCGGCAATCACAATGCCCCGGCTGCCCGATGTTTCAAGCAGCACGCGCAGACGTGCGATATCGGGGTGCAGCGACGCGGCGAACAGCACAATCGATGCTGGAAACGTCGTGATCGCGTGATACATCCGTTCCACGTCGGTGCATTGCGCAATAATGCGCAGATCTTCATCCATCGCCAGCACCTTCGCTGTGCCGGCGCGGAAAATTGCCTGTGAATCGGCCAGGATGATCTTGTTCATCGCCCTCTACCCCGCCTGTCCGTTATCGAATCCCATGCAAGAACCGCTGTACCCTCGAGCTCCATAGTGTGGCTGAAAACACCCGGTCGCTTTTCGCTCCCAAGCCACCCATTACGCGTGCTGAGCTCTGCTGGCTGCGCTTATTTCGCTTATCGGCAACCCTCGCTGCAGCCTCGGTTCTGTCTGCATTTGTGACACTCAAGCGGTGTATGTCTCTTTCTAGCTGAGTCAAGGGCCTTCCGTCCATCTCAATTTCATGCCAGAAACCGATCGATCAACGCCCCAGCCCAGCAGTGAAAGGGTGCTCTCTCCATTTTGGCGTCTTACACCGTTTCGCCTTGTGCCGCAGGACACTCTGGTTCCCCTCGCCCAGACCCCGTAAACTGTCAAATATGGCTCGGCCAATCCTGCTTGCCGTAGACGACGACGTCAGCGTTCTTGAAGCGGTGGTCCAGGACCTGCGCCGTGAATACGGTGCCGGCTACCGTGTTTTGCGTGCCGCCAGCGGCCAGGCTGCCCTCGACACCCTCGACCAACTCCGCGAACGCGACGAGCCGGTAGCTCTCATCGTCAGCGACCAGCGCATGCCGGGAATGACCGGAGTCGAGTTCCTTGAGCGCGCCCGGCCGGTCTACCCCGAGGCGCGCCGCGTTCTGCTTACCGCCTACGCCGATACCGAGGCGGCTATCCGGGCCATCAACTCCGCCCGCATTCACTATTACCTCAACAAACCGTGGGACCCGCCCGAAGAGAAGCTCTATCCCGTTCTCAACGACCTCCTCGAAGACTGGAAGGCCGGATACAGGCCCCACTTCGAAGGGCTCCGCGTGATCGGCCATCGCTGGATGCTCCGCGACCACAAGGTCCGCAACTTCCTCTCCCGCAACCACATCCCCTATCGCTGGCTCGACGTCGCCGACCAGGAAGAAGTGGGCAAGTTGTTGCACGACCGCAAAATAGAGACCGATCGGCTCCCCATCCTGCTCTTTCCCGATGGATCGGTCCTTGTGGATCCGGAACTGAACGCCATTGCGTCCCAGGTAGGCCTGAGCACCCAGGCCACCCAGGACTTTTACGATGTGGTGGTTGTCGGTGCCGGACCAGCGGGGCTTGCCGCGGCGGTTTATGGAGCCAGTGAAGGCCTCAAAACAGTAGTGATTGAGCCCGACGCGCCCGGCGGGCAGGCAGGTTCCAGTTCTCGGATCGAGAACTATCTTGGGTTCCCATCGGGGATTTCGGGCGCCGACCTGGGCCGTCGTGCCCATGCCCAGGCCTCGCGGTTCGGAGCTGAATTCGTAATGCAACGCGCTACTGGCTTGCGCATCGACGGACAGTACCGATTTGTGGGCCTTGCCGACGGTCGCGAGATTGCCAGCCACGCCGTGCTGCTGTGCCAGGGTGTGCAGTACCGCAAGCTTGAAGTGCCCGGGGCAGAACAGCTCACAGGCCGGGGCATCTACTACGGTGCCGCGCTGGTTGAGGCGGTAGCCTGCAAGGACGAAGAAGTCTACATCGTGGGTGGCGCCAATTCGGCCGGCCAGGCTGCCCTCCACTTTGCCAAATATGCCCGCAAGGTAACCATGCTGGTGCGCGGCGACGGCCTTTCAGCCACAATGTCGAAATATTTGATCGATGAGATCGGTGACACATCCAATATTGTGTTAGAAGCGCGCACCAGGGTGGTTGAAGCCTTCGGTGACGAGCGTCTTGAGCGCCTGCGGTTGAGCGGTCCGGCCGGGGAATATGAATCGCCGGCCACATCGTTGTTTATCTTTATCGGGGCTGCGCCGGTAACCGCATGGCTGCCGCCCAGCGTTCTGCGCGATTCGAACGGTTTTGTGCTGGCTGGCGGAGATTTGCGGGGCGACGTTAGAACCGCTGAAGTGTGGCGCGAAGAGCGGGCGCCGCTCCTGCTGGAGTCGAGCGTACCCGGCGTCTTTGTTGCCGGCGATGTGCGCCACGGATCGGTTAAACGCGTAGCCTCCGCGGTGGGCGAAGGGTCGATTGCGGTGCAGTTGGTTCATCAATACCTGGCGGGTTTTTGAAACGGGGCTTTAGCCCTGCAACGCGGAGGGAGCAGGGGCCTTCAGGCCCATGAATTGAGTGAGAGGTGAAACGGGGCTTTAGCCTCGGAAGGGAATTCAACATTGCACGAACATCGGGTGCCCCAGGTCCCGATTTTGGGACCTGGGATGGCCGAGGCGCAAGTCGGGTCTCGTATCAGGGCACGAGTTTACTCGTGCCAATGAGGACCGCACGATGTCCGGGGCTTTAGCCCCTGCGGGATGTTTTGAAACGGCATGATCCTGGAACCCATCAGGGTCTCGCGCCGGCACACCGCCTCCCGTAGGGAGGCAACGAATTTAGCCCAGGACGTAGTCCTGGGTAGGCGACGTGAAAGGTCTAAAGCCCCGTAGGGGCGGCACGACCGGAGCCGCAGACTAAGCACGCACGGGAGAATCAGGAGCAAGATGGGCGAAGGCGGAAAATCGATCGAGGTCGAGCCGATTCTTCTTAGCGATTTGGGCGATGCGCTTTTCCGCACCCGGCCATTCTCCGGCACCACCGCCGAAGCATTGATCGGCGTGCAGCACGCCGAACGCGTCACCGCAAAGGCCGGCGCCTGCCTCGTCGAATCCGGCGCAACGGCCCTCTATTACTGGGTTCTGCTTCAAGGCAATGTTTATGCCGAACGCCCTGAAAAAGATGGAACCTGGACGCGGCTGACTCACGTTCAGGTCGGCGAAGGTTTTGGCGAAGTTCCACTGCTCACTGGCCGCACCGTCTCGCTCTTCCGTATCTTCGCTGAAACCGATTCGGTGTTGATTCGCCTTGACGCGCCTGAATTCTGGAATATGCTCGCCTGCTGCCCCACGGTGCGCGCCGCAGTGCTGGCCGATATGGCGCAGCGCCTGCAGACCTACCAGGTTGAGTCTCTGCACCGCGAAAAACTGGCTTCGCTTGGCACCCTGGCAGCCGGCCTCATGCACGAACTGCATAACCCCGGTGCGGCCGCCAAGCGCGCGTCTTCGCAGTTACGCGAAAACCTGCTGCGCCTGCAGCGCCTCAGCCTGCGCAACGCCGCCAAGCAAAAAACGCCGGAACAGCTCGAATGCATGCGCAGCTTGCTCGAGCAAACTATCGCAGGCTGCCACGCGCCCGCTATGAGCACGCTTGAGCAGGCCGATGCTGAAGAAGCCATGGCTGAATGGCTGTCAAGAGCCGGAGTCGAAAATGCTTTCTCCATAGCTCCCAGGCTGGTCGAAATCGGCTTTAAGCCCGATCAACTGGAGTGCGCGCGCCTTGCTTTCGATGTCGGCAGTTTTTCTGATTCGCTCAACTGGCTTGAGGCGCTGGTCTCCAGCGTTTCGCTGGTCTGCGCTATCGAGGAGAGCATCTCGCGCGTCTCCGATCTCGTGATGGCGGTCAAGAAATTCGCCTATGACGAACGCATGGTGGGCAAAGAGATCGACGTGCACGACAGCCTGCAGAGCACCCTTACCGTTCTCGGCCACAAACTTCGCACCAGAAGTGTCTCGGCCGAAAAAATCTTTCAGGCTTCTCCTTCAACCCTTCGCACGCCCGGTCCCGGCCTGAGCCAGGTGTGGACCAACCTGATCGACAATGCAGTCGATGCTTCACCCGACGGCGGCAAAATCACAATCGCTACATGGACCGAGCCGGGAATTCTTGCCGTGAGCATCGCCGACCAGGGGAAGGGAATTGCGCCCGAGGTGCTGCCTCACATTTTCGAAGCGTTCTTCACCACCAAGCCGCAGGGTTCGGGAACCGGTCTCGGCCTCGAGATTGTTCACCGCATCGTGACCCAGAAATTTGGCGGCACAGTCGACGTCGAATCGGTGCCCGGCACCACGAAGTTCACCGTGCGCTTGCCGTTGTCGTAGTACGTCGTTGCTAGTATGCCGTCGCTAAAGTCGACATCAAAAAACGAACTGTCATCCTGAACGGAGTGAAGGATCTGCGGTTGCCCTTGGGAACTCAACGTGGCGATACTTCCCAATCGGTGACGATACATGCGGAGTCCCACTCGTGAGCGCACACAACCCTGATCTAGATGAAAGTCGGAATCGGTTCACGGAATGTCTTTGAGAAGTGTCCACGCAATGCGCCGACAGCGAGCCGATGAGCGGCAGGTATTAAGCTGATGGGTGAAGGTTCAAAGCTGAAAGGCACGCTATGGGCTTCTCCGCAATCCGGGCTGAGAGACTTGGGTTGATTCTTGCGGCAGCTGGAATACTTCCTTTCGCGCTCCTTCAGAGCTGGGTTAGCTTTGAGCCGCTAAACTGGAAAGCTCTTGAATATCCACTTTCGCTACGGCCTGGTCGGATTACCTCACCTGCCTTCACAACCAGAAGATCAGCAAGTTACCTAATCTTGCTTGAATTCGATTGGAATATCGAGCGTCGCCGCATGGATTGTCTTTTGGGGCTCGGAGGACCGTCGAGAACTGCAGCGATATTCCGGAATCGCTGGATGTTTCGTGGAACTTAATATCAGACGGCCACCCAAATGGCGCAGGAGCATCCCAAGATACACGCGCGACATCTTACAACGAAACGATCAATAGAGAAATAGGGCGTTTTGACGCGAAGAGTGGTCAAAATCATGTCGTGCAATTGAATATCGGGCGCGACGGCGGAGAGCTCGATACGGCCAACCCTCGACTCGTTGTTCTGGGTTATTCTCGGTACTCGGAATTGGCGGCGTTCATGCTATCAGTCACTTTCTCTGTCGCAGTGTTTCTTGGGGGCTTCGGACTTCTTCTCGCTTGCGCGGCGTTCGCTGTTCGGAGAATTCAGAGCAACCGTCATCCCTGTGTAAAGACTTCGGACGGCAAACTGTGATGTTTGTGGCTTCACGGGCTCCAGAATCGGCGATTGTGGTCGTATCACGGCCAATCCGAAAATAACGTCGACGCCGCAGTCAGTAGAGCGACATTCCCCTCTGAACCTCTATCAATTGGGGTTCGGTTAACATAAGCATGATCCCGCGAATAAGGATTCCCAATGCGTTCTCCGCTTCTCATCGCTCTCATCTTCTCGGCCTCCACCGCGCTTGCACAAGCCGATCTGTGGAGCCATGTCAGTCCTCAAGCCGGTCCGCAAACGCTCCAACCTGCTTCCCTTTCGGATGCGCAGTTGAAATCGTTTGCCCACCTGCTTCGCCAGCAGAAGCCGGAAGAAATATGGGAATGCGAAGCAGCTGATCTGGATGATTTGATCAAGGGCCTGCGGTTTGAGTGGATCCCGGTTGCGCCCCAACAAAATCTGGTGCTGGCCGAAGCCCCGGCCGGCTGCGCGCGCGGAGGCCAGGGGGCCAACGGCGCAATGTGGGTCATCCGCTTCGACAAAGACACGCCAACTTTGCTCGCAACTCCCAAGGAGTTCAGCGGCTGGCTCTTCAAGGTACAGCCGTCTACAAGCCATGGCTATCCGGATATTGTTCTCGGTTGGCATATGAGCGCGGCGCAGGCGAATCTGAGCTACTTTCGCTTTGACGGCAAGTTGTATCACTGGATCGGCACCGCAGTGCTACAGAGTGACGACCAGGGAAGCCAAAAGATTGTGCCCAGCGCGAAGTAAGCAGTTCAATCCAGCTCCTTCAAAACTCCCAAATAAAAAGTTAAAAACTGGTCGCCCAATTTGCAGGCAATTGACCGCCTTTGCGCTACATTCAAAACGGGAATAAAAAAAGGAATCGCGGTGCGGCTTCCGGCAACGATGGTTTCTCGCCGCAACCCTTTTGTTATGAAGGTTTTGAATTCTAAGTCTTTTCGATTGAATATTTTGCAACAAGAAATGACCTAACCGAACCCGGCAACCCAAACGGAATCAAGATTTTAGCTGATATGGGGGGGAGGGGGGAGGGCAGGGGGGGGGATCAACCGGGCAGATCTCCCACAGTGCGTGCCACGCCGTCCTAACTCCGCTAACCCCGCTGCGGCTACTGATTCACTCCGCTGGCGAGGAATCCGCCGTCGACCACCAGCACCTGGCCGGTCACAAACGACGCGCTGTCTGAAGCCAGGTACACCGTTGCACCGATCAGTTCTTCAGTCTTGCCGAAGCGCCCCATCGGCGTGCGCATCAGCAGTTCCTGGCAGCACGAACCCCAACATCACTTTTGGGTCAGCGGCAAATTCTGCCCAGCGCTTGAGCTGGCCGCAGCCGCAGCGATCACCGGTCCGTCAGTCTTCACAAATACCGATCCCACCCTGCCGCTCGCCTCATCCATCACTGCCAGCCGTACTGCAGCCGGCTTGGGGCCGGCAACTGCAACCACATGCGGCAATCCGCTCGTGGTCAGTTCCTGGAATTCCTTCGCGGTCAGCTTCTGGTCCATTGCGTCGCTCATGTAATGCAGCGGCTTACCCGTTTCGTCGAAGGTGCAGACGCCGACGTGCAAGTTCACTTCGCGATTTCCGTTGCCGGCTGCAGTGAACGTGAGCGCCGCTGGGTTGATCATGAGATAGAACTTCATGGTCTCCTTGGGATCGGGAGGCAGAGTCTTCGCAGCGAGAAATATAGCGGTCGCATCCAGTGGGCCTTCGCATGCGGCACGTTGCAAATCGTCACCTGCGCTGGTTCCGCTCGGCTCTCGATTGGCGAAGTAACCCTGCCGGTATTCGAGATGCAGGCCCTTCACTTTCGTGTCGAGAATGATCTTCCGATACTCGCCGTTCCAGTCTTTCGAGTCGGGATAGTAGGCAATCTCATAAAACTTGCTGCTGTCGTCGACGGCTTTGTGTATACAATCGGCCAGGTCGTTGTCGCCAACGCAAACTGCGCCGCCGGTGGCGCTGGCCATCGTCTGCATCGTGTCCACCTCCCGCATTTGTCCTTCGAACTCTCGTTTCGGATTCACCGGCAGGTCATCTGCCGTAAAGAAGGCGGGCGGCCGCGCCCCAGCGGGGTTCATTGGATACACGGCAATCCTGGCGTCGCTCAAGGCATTCGTCACCCGTTGGATTCCGGCTTCGTAATCACGATCTTTGAATTGATCAAGCTGGTGATCCAGGGGCGGCACGATCACATTAATAGGAAACGCGGTCGAGATCCAAAGCAGGTTTTTTCGTCCCGGATACCCCGACATGTGTCGAGCAATTGCGATGAAGGCATCCTCGGTCAAACGAACACGCGTATCCACGTTGTCGGTGAAGCTGCGGTTATCCTCGTCCAGCGCAGCCGCAAGCATTTCGAAGGGAATTGGCGCTTTCGTCTTTAACAATTGCATATAGGCCGAATTAGGATCGTCGCGTGGACCCAGTTGCGCCATGCTTTGCCCTGTCGGGGTGATCGCTTTGCCGAGTGCGACCTGCAAAAGCTTCGGGTCGCTGGTGAAGTCCTGAAGCATGACCAGCTTGCGTCCCAGCAGAAACACCGCAACCGGTACGTCGGTGGGAAGCTGCTGAAGCATCTTCAGCGTTTGCGCGTGGACGCGCGACTGGTACGCGACGTCGGTGTTCAACCCGTCAACCAGAACAATGGTGGGCGGGATGGGGTTTTTCAGCGCTGAAACTACGTTCGTATAGACGCCTGTTGGAATTTGCGCCGCGAGCCCCGCGTCATGCACCGCAACGTCAGCCATCGAAACTTCACGGAACGCCGCAATCTTTTGTTCGTGCTTGTCTTTGCTCTTGCTCGGCGTTTGCTCGAAGATCTCGAAGTCTTCCGGCTTGAGTCCGGTCACATGGTTTCCCTTCGAATCCTTCACCACCACTTCAAGCGTCACCATGCGCGAATATGTGCGCACAGTGAGCGAAGGCACGGGCGGCGTTGCCGCCGACTGTTGGGAAACCGGCTTTAAGGCCGGATTTTGCGCATACAGCAATTGACCTGCCGGCAACAGCAGCAGGAACAACGGAGCGATCTTCAATCCGGCACGAACTGCGCTCATCCCAATAGTCTCCGTCCCACCTTGCTTCCGCGAGTTTTCGGTGTCGCTTCGACGCCGCTTACGTCACTTCGCGGCCACCGGAGCTGCTGCCGGCCCATCGGTCTTCACAAACACCGATCCCACTTTACCGCTGGGCTCATCAATCACTGCCAGCCGCACTGCTGCCGGCTTGGGGCCGGCAACCGCAACCACGTGCGGCAGTCCGCTCTTTGCCAGCGCCTCAAATTCCTTCGCGGTCAGTCTCTGGTCCACCGAGTCGCTCATATAGTGCAGCGGCTTGCCGGTCTCGTCGAAGGTGCACACTCCCACGTGCAAATTTACCTCGCGATTGCCGTTGCCGGCTGCGGTGAACGTGAGCGCCGCGGGGTTGATCATCAGGTAGAACTTCATGGTCTCTTTAGGATCGGGAGGCAAAGTCTTTGCAGCGAGAAATATAGCGGTCGCATCCAGAGGGCCCTGACATGCAGCGATTTGCAAGTCGTCATTCCCGCTCGTTCCGTATCCTTCCGGGGTGGCGAAATAACCTTGCCGGTATTCGAGATGCAAGCCCTTTACTTTTGTGTCGAGGATTATGCGGCGGTATTCCCCTTTCCAGTCTTTGGAGTCGGGATAGTAGGCGATCTCATAAAACTTGCTGCTGTCGTCGACGGCCTTATGAATGCAATCGGCCAGGTCGTTGTCGCCGAGGCAAACTGCGCCGCCGGTGCCATCGGCGACCGAGTGCATCGTTTCCTGCTCGTAGTTGCGCATTCGCACATCGCGGGTTAACGCATCCTGCTTGTAAGTCGTAAAGTTCGGATTGGCAGGATCAGTAATTGCAGGAATGGTTTCGGCATCATAGAGATGCAGAGTCTGCGCCCCGCCTATATTCACGGGATAGACGGCGACCCTGGAGTCGCTCAAGGCGGCGTTTAGCCTTTCGAGTTGCACCGAGTAGTCACGCTTGCCGGCGTCGGGGTCGAACATGTTTATCCAGTGTTGGTCTGGCCGAGTGGCTTCGCCCATAGGAGCCAATGCGATGGGGAATGCCGTCGAAAGCCAAAGCAAATTCTTTCGGCCGGGATAGCCGGCTACATGCCGGCCAATCGCGAGCAGTGCGTCGATGGTTCTGCTGACGCGCGAGTCCATGTCGCCCGCGAACGTCTTCAGTTCAAATTCTCTGGCGGACTCGACTAAATCATGAGAGAAAAACCTGGAGTTCTCTTCCTCATTGCTCAATGAGTGCGGATCGTCACGGGGATCGACGGTGGCAAGCCCAACCCCGGCTGGAGTTGTGAGGTTCTTGAGAGCGGCCTGCAGAAGCCTCGGATCCGTTGTAAAGTCCTGCACCATTTTGAGGCGCGACCCCAGCAGGAAAACTGCAACAGGAATGTCGGGCGGAATCTGCTGAAGCATCTTAAGCATCCGTACGTGCACCTGCGACTGGTACTGGGGGTCGGTGTTGAGGCCATCGACAAGAATGATGGTTGGCGGGATCGGGTCTTTCAGCGACGAAACTACGTTCGTATAGACGCCTGTTGGAATTTGCGCCGCGAGCCCCGCGTCATGCACCGAAACGTCAGCCATCGAAACTTCACGGAACGTCGCAATCTTCTGCTCGCGTTTTGCCTTGCTCTTGCTCGGCGTTTGCTCGAAGATCTCGAAGTCTTCCGGCTTGAGCCCGGTGACGTGGTTCCCCTTCGAATCCTTCGCCACCACCTCGAGCGTTACCAAGCGCGAATAAGTGCGCAGAGTGAGCGATGGCGCGGGTGGTTTGGATTCGGTCTGCTGGGAAACGGGTTTGTAAAGGGGGCTCTGTGAAGTGGCCGGGAGCACCAAGCAGCCGAGGAATACAATCGCCAGAATCTGCCGGTCCGGATTGAGCGGGGCTGGAAAACGGAACATCAGGGGCTCCTGACCGTTCGGATCATTATTCGCCGTCGGCAAAGCACGCGCAACAACAAATCATCAGCGCGCTATTGTTCGCAGTTGCAATGAACTGCACGGCCGGTCAACGGACCCTACTGATTCACCCCGCTGGCCAGGAATCCGCCGTCGACCACCAGGACTTGTCCCGTCACAAACGACGCGCTGTCCGACGCCAGATACACAGTTGCGCCGATCAGTTCGTCGGTCTTTCCGAAGCGGCCCATCGGCGTGCGCATCAATAGCTCCTGCCCGCGCGGAGAACTGTCGAGCAGCTTGGCATTGAGGTCGGTGCGGAAGACGCCGGGCGCGACCGCATTTACAGTCACACCTTTCTTTGACCACTCCACCGCCAGCGACCGAGTGAGCGAAGCGACAGCGGCTTTGCTGGCTGCGTAGGCCGCAACCTCGCTCAGCGCAACAAAGCTGTTCAGCGAAGCGATGTTAATGATCCGCCCGTATCCACGCTCCAGCATCGGCCGCCCGAAGACCTGGCACGCGCGCAGAGTTCCCGTCAGGTTGGTGTTGATGATGTTGTTCCAGTCTTCTTCTGAAATGTCGATGGTTGGCGTGCGCTTGATGATTCCCGCGCAGTTCACCAGGATGTCGACCTTGCCGAACTTCTCGAGCGTGCCGGCCAGCAGCCGTTCCAGCGAGCCGCGATCGCAAACGTCAGAAGGCATGCGCAGAGTCTTGCGGCCGAACCGCTCGATCTCGGCTGCGGTTTCATTCACCTGTTGCTCGCGCCTTGCGGTCGCGACTACGTCGGCGCCGGCGTCGGCCAAACCAAGGCTCAATGCGCGGCCAATTCCAGAGGTGCCGCCTGTTATAACAGCGGTCTTTCCTTCAAGGCTGAAAATCTGAGAAGTCATGATTTCTCCGAAATAGTATTTGGTGCAATTCACTGCTGGGCTGAGTGGACCGAATTCAATGCCCCAGAAACACCGGCGCAATATGTCGGTCGAAAAGGTTCTCGGTCACGTTCTTCGCAATTACAACCTGGTTGGCGTCAAGCAAGTTCAGATAGCGCTCACCCATCTTCGCCGCAACCTTGAAGCCAACGTGCAGTAACTGCCTGAAGCTCGGATTGTATGCCGGGTTGCTCGCATCGTGGCGCAGCGCCGATGTGAATTGCTCTGACGTCCAACGGTTCACGGTTTCGGCCGCAGGCAGCTTTAAAACATCAATATCGATCACCGTCGCGTACGGTGCGCACAGCTCCTCGCGATGCTGGAGTGCTTCACCGTAGACCTCTTTCGCCAACGCAAGTCCACCGCCTCCTGCTTCGGCCAACCCGATCAGCTCTTCGAGCCACGTAGTCCCCGCGGTCTTCAAGTGAACACCCGCGCCGGTGCGCTGCATGGTGCGGTGAATCGCGGGATAGATTGAAAACTTGTCGCTGCCCGAGTGAATGCTCAGCTTCAAATCGCCGGGCAGACTGTATTGCTGCACCGCGTAGGCAATCGCCGCAACGTCCAGCGCCATCTCGCGCTCGAACTGCGCAACGTCGCCCACATAGTCAACGCCTTTGTTGAATCGCCCGCTGAACTTGGGAGCAATCGTCTGCACCGGAATGCCCTCATCGGCAATCGCAGCCAGGATAATGAGCAGCTCAACCGGACTCTGCGCGCGATCGGTCTCGTCCATCGAAACTTCGGAGATGAAGTTTCCCGCGCTCTTCGCATGCTCGATCACACGATAGACTTCTCCAGCGCGTTTTACCGCGGCCAGAAACTTTTTGGCTGCCGCAATCAGCGTCTCGCGGGCAATCTCGATGGGCTCATCGGCGCCGGTGAGCTCGATTGAGCCGCGCAGTTCAGGATGCCTAGCCACGAATGCATCAATCTCAGCCGCCTCAGCGGGCAGTCCGATAAAGTCTGCCACATCGAGCGTGAAAAAATCGCAGGGATCGAGAAAGCGTCCGACCGTTTTCGTGGTGATGTGATCCGCATCGAGATAGTAAGGCAGCTTCCAATCGAGTACCTTTACTGCCGCGTCCGCAGCCTCGCGTGTTTTCGCCGGCTCTGACCCGATGATCGTGTGCTCGCGATTCGACTTGTTCCACACCGGCACAACCTCGACGCCGTTTTCAAGCGCCTTGATGCAGGCCTGCAACTGAGCCTTGGCCTGGTGAGCAAACCTGTCGCCGGTCCCAACCGAGTATCTGCCGAGTTTCAGTCTTCCGCTTGCCATCGTCCTTCTCGATTCATAACCGGCTCTTGTGAGCCCACAAGCCCAGTCCCGGATTCGCTACAAAGAAAATCTCTTCGTTTCCGACTTTGTTCCAGCCGTGATTCAGCCTGGTTGGGTCGTACTGCTCCAGCATTGTTTTCAGATCGCCATAAAGGTATCCCACGCCCTCAATCTCTTCGCGCGAAAGATTCCCCGGACACCAAGTGATCTTGAATCTGCCCTCGGAACTTGCATGAATCAAGTGCGCAGCCGCACTTAGATCGGCAGCCAGGTCGGCATTCTCGTCCACCATTTTGAGCGTGTTTGGAGTTCCGCGATAACCATATTTGCGAATCAGCACGTCGATGCCTTTGTCTTCACCAAACTCGCGCACACCCGGCGCGAGGATGATGAGTTCCGCTCCATCGGCCAGCGCCATGCGCGTGCGATAGACCGCTTTGTTGCCGATCCACGTGCTGTGGAACTCATGCGGATCGAGGTACACAACCGCCTTCTCGATCTGCTTCTCAACTATCTCGAAGTTCACCTTCAGGCTGAGCTCGGCGGCGCGCAGAAACACATCGCGGTCGTCGCCGATATAAAGTCCGCGCACCGCCAACCCGCCGTCTTCTCCGCGTCCAACCACCGTGTGCACGTAAACAATGGGCAGATGACTGAGGAATTGCGACGCTGCATAGTCAAACACCTTGCGCACCGGATTCTCGGCCCTGCCCATGATGCGCTCCATTCCATAAACGGCGCCCAGGTAATGACTGCGGTTGATGCCCTCGCGGCCTCCGGCGCCCACCACAATGTTCTTGGTGTAGTTGGCCATGCCGATCACTTCGTGCGGCACCACCTGGCCGATCGACAGAATCAGATCGAATCCACCGCGCGAGATGAGCCTGTTAACCTGCGCCGGCCACGGATAGTTGAGCTTGCCTTCAGACTGCTCGCGGATGAACTCGGCGGGCACTTCGCCCAGCGTCTCAACATCGGTGCGCCAGTTGTGCACGCGGAACATACTCTGCGGCACGCCCGCATACATGCGCGCAATCTGGTCGGCGCGCATAGGAGTGTGCGTTCCGATGGCCGGCAGCACTGCTTTAAGCCGGTCTCCATAATGCTCGAAGACGAACCGCGTCAGCAGGCCGGCCTGCGAGTGCTCGCGGCTCTGGTCGGGCGGCACTGCCAACACCGCATTACGCGGCCCTAACTTTGCGAACGCATCATTCAACAACTCGCGGAGTTGTTCTGGTGTGAGCGCGGTTTCAGTGCTTCCAACGGCGCAGTAAAGGCTCATATTCTTGCCTCCACTTTGCGGAGTCCTGGCGCGAGAGTACAGAGAATCGCGAACGCGATCAGGTATACCGTTGCGGCCAGCGCAAACAGGCTGGCGTAGCTGTGCGTGAACTCAAGAATGTAGCCGGCGCTGGCTGAAAGCAGCATTCCGCCGAGCGAGCCGGCCATTCCGCCGATTCCAGTGACCGAGCCGACCGCGCTGCGCGGGAACATGTCGGCAGTGGTGGAAAAGAGATTGGCCGACCATCCCTGATGGGCGGCTGCCGCAAGTCCAAGCAACCCGATCGCGGCCCACTCTGAATTCAGATAGTTGATCAAGAACACGGGTACCACCAGGCATGCGCAAATAAACATCGCGGTCAGCCGCGCGCGCACGGCAGTGAATCCGAACTTGCAGAAGAATTCAGGCAGCCATCCGCCGCCGATGCTGCCGACGGCCGACGCGTTGTAGACCATGATTAGCGGCAGCCCGAGATGCATGAGATCGAGATGAAACCGCGATGCAAAGTACGATGGCATCCAGAAAAGATAGAACCACCAGATAGGGTCGGTGATGAACTTGGCAAGCGTGAAGGCCCAGGTCTGGCGAATTTGAAGCAGCCTGGCCCATGGCGTGGCGGGGCCCATCTGTTCCGCGGCCTCCTGGTAGATATGCCGCAGTTCGCGCCCGGTCAGTGTGGGGTGGTCGGTTGGTTTGCGGTACTTTTTGTACCACAAGATAATCCACACGAAGCTGAAGAGCCCGGTAGTGAGAAACGCCGCATGCCATCCGTAATGCACCGTGATCCACGGGACTATCAGCGGGGCGAGAATTGCGCCCAGATTGGTGCCTGAATTGAAGATGCCGGTGGCGAGCGATCGCTCCTTCTGCGGGAACCACTCTGCTACGGTTTTGATTGCGCATGGAAAGTTGCCCGCTTCTCCCAGGCCGAGAAAAAATCGCGCAATGCCGAATTGCACAACGGTGTTGGCCAGCGAGTGCGCCATCGCCGACAGGCTCCACACGGCCATGATCACCACGTAGCCAATTCGCGTACCCACCTTGTCTACAAACCATCCGGCGCCCACCAGGCCCAGCGCGTAGGCAAGCTGGAAGGCAACCACAACGTAGCCGTAGCTCACCTCTGTCATACCGATGCTGTGTTGCAGTGTGGGCTTCAGCAATCCCAACACCTGCCGGTCCATGTAGTTAATCGAGGTGGCGGCGAACAGCATTGCGCAGATCGTCCAGCGCACGTTGCCGAGACGTGAGGGCGGCTCCTCATCGCGTGTTGATTCGATTGCTGTGTTGGCCCTGGTCGCCATCCTGTTATGTGTTCCCTCGAGTGCCACTGCCCGGAAACCTGCTTAAGTGTGCGCGACAAATCGCAAATTGCTTAGAGCTTGTACGCCTTCTTCACCAATCCATACGTCAATTCGTGCGCCACTTCGAATGCTTCATCTTCTTCGAGGCGGTGTTCGGCCACCAGCCGGCCCAGGAATGCGCAATCGACCCTGCGCGCCACATCGTGCCGCGATGGAATCGAAAGAAACGCCCGCGTGTCGTCGTTGAATCCAACCGTGTTGTAGAAGCCGGCGGTCTCCGTCGCCTGTTGTCGAAATCGCATCATGCCTTCAGGGCTGTCGTTGAACCACCATGGCGGACCCAGGCGCAGGCATGGATAGTGCCCGGCCAGGGGCGCCAGCTCGCGGCTGTAACTGGTTTCGTCCAGCGTGAAAAGAATGATGGTGAGATTCTTCTCGTTGCCGAAGCGGCCCAGCAGGGGCTTGAGAGCAGTCACATAGTTGGTGGATTGCGGAATGTCGGCGCCCATATCGCGGCCGTAGCGCTCAAAGAGCAGCGGGTTGTGGTTGCGCACCGAGCCGGGATGAATCTGCATTACCAGCCCGTCTTCTACGCTCATGCGCGCCATCTCGGTCAGCATCTGCCCGCGGAAGATCTCGCGGTCGGCCTCAGTTGTCGATCCGGCGAGAACTTTTTCAAACAGTATCTGCGAATCCGTACGATCGAGATCCGCGGTCAGCGCTGTCGGGTGTCCATGATCGGTCGATGTACAGCCGAGCGTTTTGAAGCGCGCTCGTGCTTTGAACAGCGCTGCCAGGTAACCATCCCAGGTCGCAGTATCTTCGTCGTTCTCGACGCCGAGTTTGGCCACCGACTCCAGAAACCCTGGAAAATCCGGATCGACGACCGGATCGGGACGGAACGCGGGAATGATCCGGCCCCTCCATCCCGACTCGCGAATCGTCTTGTGGTGTGCGAGGTCGTCGAGCGGCGAATCGGTGGTCGACAACACTTCAATCTTGAACCGTTCAAACAGCGCGCGAGGCAGAAACTCTGGCGTGCTCAGCTTCTCCTGGATCGCGTCGTAGTAATGGTCGGCCGTTCTTTCACTCAGCCGGTCGGTCAATCCGAAAAGATTCTGGAACGCATAATCGAGCCAGATGCGCGTCGGCGTTCCGCGGAACAGATAGTAATGGCTGGCAAAGATGTGCCAGACCTTGCGCGGCTGCTTTATCCGGGGCTGACCGATCTCCAGATCGTCGAGAGAGACGCCCTGGCTGTACAGCATGCGAAAGACGTAATGATCGGGCTGCACGAACAACGTGGCGGGGTCGGGGAACGGCGCGTTGGTCGCGAACCAACCGGCCTGCGTGTGCCCGTGCGGACTGACGATGGGCAAATCGCGAACACTTTCATACAGCGCCCTGGCAACTTTGCGAGCCGCCGGTTCAACAGGGAACAATCGATCCTCATCAAGCAGCATGGCATTAATTCTACCCCCGTACAAAAGGCCTGCCGGTCGCCGTCTCCGTTCCCGGATTCCGCCGTTTCAGATCTTGAAATAGAACGGCAATCACAGCAACTCCATCGCCGAAAATGTTGTAATGAGCAGGGAGGAACCATGAAGACGGTTTTGATGGCCGATCGAGTGCGCTACGAGCGAATGAACACCGCCGAATTGCGCGAGACGTTTTTGCTGGGTGAGCTTTGCGCGCCCGGAACAATTCATCTGAATTACATTGATCTCGATCGCGCGGTAGTCGGATTCGCCGCGCCAATCGCCGAGCCTATCGCGCTGCCGGCTGATCCGGAACTGCGCGCCGCCTACTTTACCGAGCGCCGCGAACTGGGTGTGCTGAATATCGGCGGCGCAGGCACAATCACCGTGGAAGGCAAGGGCTGGGAGCTGGACGATCTCGATGTGCTTTACATCGGCCGCGGCAATCGCGAAGTTCTATTTGCGTCGAAGGACGCGGCGGCTCCTGCCGTTTTCTACCTGCTCAGTTATCCGGCTCAAAGGGAGTTTCCGGTCGCGCTGGTGCGCAAAGCCGACGCCGCGCCCACCGAGTTGGGCTCATTTGAAACCTGCAACAAGCGCACCATCACCAAATTTATTCATCTCGAGGGCGCACGTAGCTGCCAGTTGGTGATGGGTGTAACGCATCTGGCCGCGGGTTCAAACTGGAACACAATGCCTCCGCACACGCACATGCGGCGCTCAGAGATATACATGTACTTCAACCTGCCGCCCGAGGCGCGCGTCGTCCACATGATGGGGCCTCCGGATGAGACCCGCCATCTGCTGGTCGCCGACAAGGGCGTGGCGATTTCGCCTGGCTGGTCGGTTCACGCCGGGGTGGGCACGCGGGCCTATAGCTTCTGCTGGGGCATGGGTGGCGAAAACCAGGACTACGCCGATATGGACCCCGCGCCGGTAGAGAGTTTGCGGTAAGCGGAGTGGAAGCTGCCGCGGATTACAGCTTAAGGAAGAACACCGGGGCCAGCGATGCGCAGATGGCGGCGACCTGCAGCGCGATTACGCCCAGTGTCTGCCGTGGTGCTTTAGGCAGCCATCTGATCGCGAAGATCACCAGAACAGGAAGTTGTCCCACCATCAGCAGTTGCCACAGATGAGCTGCAGCGCCTTCATCGGCCTCCCGGGCTATACCATAAAAGGCGAGATGGATGGCCACGATGGCCAGCGCGCTGAGAGACATTGCCATGGGAATCATTGCGCCTGGCAGTCGCACGATAGCGCCGAATGAGACGGCGCTCAAATGGGCCGGTCTTCCGAAACCCGCGATGACGCGCTCGCGTAGCGCAGACAGAATCACATTCACCAAGTCGTGGGGTTTACTGCGGCCGGTCACCAGAAGTTCCTCAAACTCCTCTCCATACCGCTCCCTCCAACTGCGGGGGTAGAGTTTTATCAGGTAGTGAGCGAGTTTCGGATTCATAGAGCCTCCAATCGCTTCAATCCTGTCTTTGCGAAATGCCGAAGCGTGGTGAGTTTAGCCCGCAAAACTTCGATGCCCGCCGGTGTAATCCGATACGGCCGGCGCCGATCTTCAGGCGGGAGCGGCTGAATCCAACCTTGCTCTTCCAATCGGACAATCGCGCCATAAAGGGTCCCCGGGCCCAGACGCGAGCCACAAAGACGCTCAATGTCATCAATCATCGCGTGCCCATGCTTCGGACCCTCCGCCAGACTGGCCAGCACCAGCAGGGGCGGGTCGGAATAGTGGCCATTTTCCTGGGCCGGTTCGGCTTTTACTACGTGACGCGTACTACGCATGACGTAGTTATCCCACAGTGGAGCGCCTGTTGCAAGCAAATTCTTCATGGGTTCAAGAAAGTGCCCTTCGGAATCTCAGTCACAGCGCAATCCAGACCCGCCGCATGGACACCAAGACCGGGCGGCTCATAGAATTGCGCTGGGTTTCATGACCGTAAACATGCAAGCGTCTGTTGAAGTGAACCGAGAATCCCCCGGGTTGGAGTAGTCATGAGGATTTTATCCACACAGTTTTCATTCATGCAGTTCCGATCTTCGTTGAAAACGTTGCGCAGCAATTCGGGTGAGCCCTGGACCATTAGCCGTTCGGCGCGCAGAACACTCCCGTTCGCGCTGGCAGCATTGCTCGCACCGGCTTTATTCGCCTGCGCTGCATCCGCGCAGTCAGGTCCGCTGGTGCTCGATCGCGGCCGGGGTGTCATGTCGCTCGAACCGTATGCGCCCAACATTCTGCGCATCACAATGAGCACCGACAAAGCCTCCGCGACCGCTGCTCCGGGATACGGGTTTGTAGCGCAACCCTCGGCCGAGGGATGGACGCACCAGCACAACGCGGATGGTTCCGACGTGTACCGCTCGGCGCGCATGGTGGTCCGCATCGCTCCGCCAGATCTACCCAAGGACCAACTGCCGCAGGCCATGCCGCTCGATGATTTGAATAACCAGTTGCGCGAACATTATTTCGGCGGAGGCGGCGGATGGGGCGGCCCACACAACGACGCGCTGCAAGTCATCACGGCCGAGGGCAAGACGCTGTTGCACATGCGCACGTGGCAAATGTTTCCGTCGCGGCCCGACCCCGCCGAACCCAATGCCAAGGTCTTTCGTGTTGGCGCCAACTTCGACTCGCCTGCCGACGAGCACTACTACGGCCTTGGCCAGCAGCAGAAAGGCTGGATGGACCTGCGCGATCGCGAAATTCACTGCTGGCACGAATACAGCGCAATTGGCGGCGAAGACCTGTGCGTGCCGTTCATGGTTTCAAGCCGCGGCTACGGCCTGGTGTGGGACAACCCTTCGAAGACCACTATCGATCTCGGCTTCAATCAGCGCAATGCCTGGTCGTCTGAGGTGGGTGACCGCGTCTCCTATTTCGTGATCGCCGGCAACACCAGCGACGAGATCTACGAGGGCTACCGTCTGCTCACCGGCGCTACGCCCATGCTGCCGCGCACTGTCTACAGCTATATCCAGAGCAAGGCGATATATCCCACGCAGGACCAACTGCTGGATGTGGCCAATGAATATCGTAAGAAGAACCTGCCGCTGGGCGTGATGGTGGTTGATTTTCTGAACATGACGAAGCAGGGCGAGATGGATCTCGACCTGAAGCGCTGGCCCGATGCTGCTGCGATGAATCGCGAGTTGCATGCCATGGGCGTGGATTCGTTGCTGAGCGTGTGGCCGCACTACTCCAGGGACACGCAATTCTACGACATGTTGCAAAGCAAGGGCTGGCTGATTCACACGCCCGACGGCAAACCTGATCCCGGGGGCTTCAAAGATGTGATTGGACCCAATATCGATACCACCAATCCTGAGGCTGCCCGCTGGTTCTGGGCGGCTATTCGCGACCGGTACATCAAGCCCTACGGATTCGATTACATCTGGCTCGATGAGACTGAGCCGGATATCGATCCTGCCAAAGATGTCTTCTATGTTGGCTCGGGCCTGCGCTACTACAACGTGTATCCGCTGTTTCACACGGCCTCGGTCTACGAAGGCTCACGGCGCGACTTCGGCGACAGCCGTCGCGTATTCATCCTGGCGCGAGCGGCTTACCTGGGCGCGCAGCGGAACGGCACGGTCTTCTGGTCGAGCGACATTCAATCCACCTGGGACATGCTGCGGCGGTCGATCCCGGCGGGCCTAAACTTTACCGCCAGCGGAATGCCTTACTGGGACACCGACATCGCCGGCTTCTTCTCGCCGCAGATTCCCGCCGACTACCGCGCCGAGCATAAGCCACTCATTGATGGCTCGGACGCGCGTGACGTGATTGCCAACTACGAGGACTATCCCGAGCTCTTCGTGCGCTGGTTCGAGTGGGGAGCGTTTCAGCCGGTGATGCGGGCCCACGGCGAGCGGAAACATAACGAGGTGTGGGCGTATGGCAAGCAGGCCGAGCCAATTCTTGAGAAGTATCTTCGGTTGCGCTACACGCTCATGCCGTACACTTACTCGCTCGCGTATCGCACGTACCAGACCGGCGCTCCATTCATGCGCGCACTCTTCATGGATTTCCCTCACGATCCTAAAGTTGCGGATATCGGAGACGAGTACATGTTTGGCCCCGCATTTCTTGTTGCTCCAGTAACCGAGCAGGGCGCAACCAGCCGCGAGGTTTATCTGCCCGCCGGTTGCGACTGGTACAACTACTGGACCAA
>CAZGUD010000031.1:0-83717 GCA_964528915.1 uncultured Occallatibacter sp. | reverse complement strand
TGTGACTCTCACCGTGAATCAAG
The DNA here is from genome assembly GCA_964528915.1 of uncultured Occallatibacter sp. Taxonomy (GTDB): domain Bacteria; phylum Acidobacteriota; class Terriglobia; order Terriglobales; family Acidobacteriaceae; genus Telmatobacter. The sequence goes on along the minus strand of CAZGUD010000031.1, from coordinate 83,694 downwards.
CGGTTCCGGTGCTCAGTTGGGTTGCTCCTGCGCCGATCACTTACGGCACGGCTTTGAGCGCGACACAACTGAATGCGACCGCGAATGTTCCTGGCAGCTTCGCCTATAACTTATCGCCGGGCACGATTCTCTCCGCTGGCCCACATGCGCTCTCGGTCACCTTCACCCCAACCGACTCCACGGACTACTCGACTACGACTGCCAGTGTGACTTTGACTGTGAATCGAGCGGTTCCGGTGCTCAGTTGGGCCGCTCCTGCACCGATCACATACGGCGCCGCGCTGAGCGCGACGCAACTGAATGCGACCGCGAATGTTCCTGGCAGCTTCGCCTATAACTTATCGCCGGGCACGATTCTCTCTGCTGGCTCACATGCGCTCTCGGTCACCTTCACCCCGACTGACGCCACGGATTACTCGACTGCGACTGCCGGTGTGACTCTCACCGTGAATCAGGCGGTTCCGGTGCTCAGTTGGGTTGCTCCTGCGCCGATCACTTACGGCACGGCTTTGAGCGCGACACAACTGAATGCGACCGCGAATGTTCCTGGCGGCTTTGTCTACAGCCCTTCTGTGGGCTCGGTGCTCTCAGCCGGTTCGTCCACCCTCTCGGTCACCTTCACCCCAACCGACTCCACGGACTACTCGACTGCTACCGCGTTGTTGACCCTCACCGTAACCCAGGCGACACCGCAAATCACGTGGGTACCCGCCTATGCGACCGCCGTAGGTGTGGCTTTGGGACCAGGCCAACTCGATGCAACAGCCACGGCGCCGAATGGTACGGCCGCGGTGCTTGGCAGTTTCGTCTATTCTCCGGGTGATGGGACCGTCTTCAATTCACCGGGACCGCAGAATCTGTCTGTCACGTTTACGCCAAAGGACACTGCAGACTACACCACGGCCGAGACCAGCCTTACCCTGAAAGTGTTCTCTTTTGGCGTGGCAGCCTGGGGCGATTCGCTCACGCAGGGGAATCAAGGCTTGATTGATCAAGGCATTTACACAAATGATCTTCAAAAACTGATCGTTCTGCCTGTCGTGAACTTGGGCCTCAGCTCGGAGACATCCACCCAAATCGGTGTGCGTGAAGGCGGAATTCCAGTCGATGTCACCGTAGCTGGCGGGACCATTCCAGCCTCGGGTGGCGTTAACATCACATTTCCAAACGGGTATTGTCCAGGTACCCAGAATGGACGTGGCCTGAAGCTCTCGGGCACAATCCTCGGAGTGCACGGCACAATCTCGTTTGCATCCATGGCATTGCTTGCAACTGGGACTGTTACATTTACCCGAACCACAGCGGGGAGCGCGGTAAGTGCGCCAGGGACTCCGCCGTTTGTTGTGGATACTCCCTACGCCAGCTATATCCCTCTCTTTTGGGAAGGAAACCTCTCCACCCACGAGGCACAAGTCTTGTCTGATATGGCTGCCCAGGTAGCGACAGTGCCCTCGGATCAAACGTATCTTGTCCTTTCTACCCTCAACGGAAACGATTCCGTCTACGATTGGTTAGGCGGTCCGAGTTATAACGAAATGATCGCCCGGAACGACCAGTTGGCAAATATATATGGGTCGCACTATCTCGACGTTCGGAAGGTGCTCGTTGATAGTTACGATTCAACCCAAGCTACCGATGTCTCCGACTACAATCACGACGTCCCCCCGACGTCGCTGCACGCAATCAATGGAGTCGGAACACTCGATGCTTCGATTGGCCCAGCGGATGTGACATTTACAGTCAATTTGACGACAGGAAGCTTGACCAGCGTTGACGTCTTGACCATCGACACCGGAGAAATTGCCGAAAACGTCAAGATCTTGTCGGTTTCAGGCTCTACCGTCACCGTAAAACGTAATTTTGGTGGGCTCAATTCAGCGCACGCTGCGGGCGCGCCGGTTACGGAAACAGACACTCTTCATCTGAATGAGAAGGGCTACCAGATTGTGGCGAACACAGTCGCGAGTTATCTGTTCCCCTATGAGAATCCGTAAGAATAGCAATGTTCAAGCCAGGCTCCGCGCGTCGAATTGTTCGCTTCGGCGTACGCTTACTTGATGGCAATTCGAGGGCACCTTTATTAGGAAAGTCGATTACAAATGATCGATAGCCTCTGCATAATGTTCGGTGTAGATGCGCTTACTCCGAGGGTCTGAATAAAGCGTTCCGTGGAAGCAGGGCGCTCGGAGTCTTCGGATAAGGAGGCAGAATGCCTAAAAAGCGCGTTGTCTCAAAAATCGCTTCAATGCAATGCGCCAGCCTCTCGTGTGGTCCGCACAGACAGGTGTATTCGCACTCTCTGGAGTGGTGGCCTTTCTGCTGCGATTCGACGTTAGCCTGCCGCCGGCGTTTCGTATCTACCTGGCTTATGCACTCTGGCCTGCCCGGTAATTTGTACCAGAGTGAGTGTTAGTGTAGCGCGGCGGTGAGAGGTCCAGAGATCAGTTTGTAGTATCACCGGCCTGACCCCGGGCAGACACTCGATCGCCATCGTCAATAAAGGTCCTGGACCTGTGGCTGTGGATGCCCGGATTGTCCAGTGACTCGGCCCGGCTTTTAGCCCTGATGCGCCACGATTCAGAGCGGGTAGGTTAGGATTGGAGGACCAGCACTTCAGGAGCAATCAAGAGCATGAAGTTGAGCATATTCGCTTTTATTATTGCGATCTGCTTTGTTCCGTTCTTAAGCGGTTGTGGCAGTGGAGGCGGCTCGACTACGCCCCCAACACAGCCCGTGACGCCCACCGTGACAGTGACTCCCGCATCCGCCAGCGTTACCACTGCACAGAGCCTCAGTGTCACTGTCGCCGTCTCCGGTTCCAATGGCACGCCGACCGGGTCAGTGATTCTTTCCAGCGGCAGTTACGCCTCAGCCTCAACCGCACTCTCCTCCGGCTCGGCGACCATTACGATTCCGTCGGGACAGCTCGCCACAGGCACCGACACGCTGACCGCCAAATACACGCCAGACTCCAGCAGCTCATCAAATTACAACAGCGCATCCGGAACCGCCTCGGTGACCGTAACTCAGGCCGTGGCCACACCCACGGTCACCGTCACGCCCGCGTCAGGCGCCATAACAACTGCTCAGAGCCTTGGAGTGACTATCGCCGTTTCGGGATCGAACGGCACGCCGACCGGGTCAGTGATTCTTTCCAGCGGCAGTTACGCCTCAGCCTCAACCGCACTCTCCTCCGGCTCGGCGACCATTACGATTCCGTCGGGGTCGCTCGCTACAGGCACCGACACGCTGACCGCTGCCTATACCCCTGACTCGGCAAGCAGCTCGACTTATAGCAGCGCGTCAGGGAACGGTTCTGTCACGGTTACCCAGGCGGCCACAGCCGTCTCCGTCAACATCGACACCCTGGCCAACCGCCATCAGATAAGTCCGTATGTTTATGGTGGCAATGTCAGTGGTCCCACCAATGTTGCAGACATGGGTCTTCCGTTTGCACGCTGGGGCGGCAATGCCTCGTCGACTTACAACTGGCAGTTGCACACCTACAACGCCGACGCGGACTACTACTTTGAGGATTTCAACGTCAGTAATTCGAATGGCAACGATAACGACTCGGTACAATTCATCACCGACCTCGAAAATGCGGGCGCCCATCCACTGATGACCATGCCAATGTTGTCATGGGTAGCGCAGAGCGCTGAGATCGCGAACCCTCCGAACTATCACTGGAGCTTCTCGGTGGCGGCCTTTGGCGCGCAGTGCTCGGTCGATCAGTACAACACGGACGCCGGCAACGGCCTGGTCGCCGGCTCGACGGGCAACTGCAACACCAGTACAGCGCCTGTGACTACTAACGCGGTGACCACGGCCTACTATCCGCTGCTCGACAATTCCAGCGATGCCTGCCCAACGGGGAACTGCGTCTACCGCGAGCCCTGGGCGCAGGCGCTGGCAACTGCATTTGGCAGCGGAACCTGTCCGGTTCCTTATTCGACGATCACTTCGTGCCATTTCTACGATATGGACAACGAAATTGACATCTGGGGTGGGACCCATCGCGATGTTCATCCTAATCCCTCTGGCTACGACGAGCTTGCCAACTTGTATGAGAGTGAAGCGGGGAGCCTGAAGACATGGGATCCGATGGCCGTGCGGTTCGGCCCGGTATCGTGCTGCTGGTACTTTTACTGGGCCGGAGCCAACAGCAACGACAGGGCTTCTCACGGTGGGTTGGACTTTCTGCCCTGGTGGCTGAACCAGATCAATTGGTTCGATCAAATCAATGGCTCGCGCACGCTCGACGTCTTCGACATCCATGCCTACGCGGAGGCTAATACTTCGGGGCTGACTACCGCGCAGTTGCAGGCGCTTTCCGCGTCAGTCTATCGCGACTACTGGGATCCGACCTATGTGAGTACTGCTGGGGATATCAACCAGATTTACACCACGACCGTCGAGCCCAACTATACGATTCCATTCCGAATTCCGCGCATGAAGGCGCTGGTGAATGCGATCTATCCGGGAACACCGCTTTCATTCACGGAATGGAGCGCGGCCCTCTATCAGGAGTCTGACTTCTCAACCGCGCTGGGAGATGCAGAAGGGTATGGCATCTTCGGTCGCGAGGGATTGACGTTTGCGTCGCGCTGGGGTGCGCCCACACAAGGCAATCCCAACTACCTCGCGCTGAAGATGTACACCAACTACGACGGTGCGCATCACGGATTTGGGACGGTCTCTGTATCCGACCTGAATACCGGCAATCCGAATCTGTTTTCGAGCTACGCTGCGCTTAACGCGGCTGGCACAGCGATGACGATCATGGTCCTGAACGAGGATCCCGCCAACTCCACGCAGGTCACGTTCAACCTGAACGGGTTCAGCCCAACTTCCTATGTCGCGTACACGCTGTCGTCAACGGCCCCGGGGTCGATCTCGGCCTCGAGTTCGACGGCGTGGAATGCGACGCAGACCTTTGCGCCCTGGAGCATCACGCTGTTGGTAGTGAATGGAAGCGAAGGTTCAACGCCCGCTTCGGAGTGGTACCTGAATCCCGACGACTTGATGGTTCCTGCGAACGGCATTGGGACTCTAACCCCCGTGATCACGAGCGGTACCGCAAACGTGACTCTCACCTCGGCAGTCTTTGACGAATATGAGGGCGCGCCGGCCTGCAGAGGCACTCTGGGGCTCGCCAATGCAACCATCACGCCTTCTCTTCCCGCGATGATCACCGTCAAGACGGGCAGCACCCCGGGCTTCTGCCACTACACAGTTACCGGCAGCGACGGTACGGCAACCCAGACCCAGGGCGGATGGATCGTTGTCGGCGAACCAGCCGCTACGCTTGCTATCACCGGGGGCAACAATCAATCGGGCACCGCGGGAACGTCTCTGTCGCAATCGCTCGCCGTCACGCTGTCTTCCATCCCTACCGGCTTCACCAATACAGGAGCGGGCATTCTGTTCACCACCTCCGCGGGCACGCTCTCAAACGGAACCACCAGCGGCGCCAGCGTGATTGCGACTACGAACTCCTCAGGGACCGCGTCGGTTACGCTCACGTTGCCATCGGCCGCCGGAACCGTCACAGTCACCGCGCAGGATCAGTTCGCGCTGGGCGGAACCTCGGTTAGCTTTACTGAAACTGCCAACTGATAATGCAACTCTCAACCTATCTCGCCAAGGCGGCCATGGTGTTGCTGCGGGGTCCGGTAGTCTTGAAGAAACATCAACGTCCAGGCGCTTCCTGACGCAAGGATGGCTTCATGAGGAACAGGATTCGATTGTCGCATCTACGACAATGCCGGAGTGCCTCAGTAAAACTGCTCGTGCTCTCTCTGGCCTCTGGATTAGCTTTGAGCGCAATTTCTGCCGCACAAGTTGCTCCGGGAAACCGCAACCGGCCGGGCCCGGGGCAGCTCTTTGTCGGTACCTGCTATCAGCCCATCGATCGAACCCCAGAGGAGATCGATCTCGACATCGCAATCATGAAGCATGCGGGATTCAACGTGGTGCGCATGGGAGACCTTTCCTGGGATTCGTTTGAGCCCTCAAAAGGTAAGTTCACTTTCGCGTGGCTCGACGCAATCATGGACAAGATGCAGGCTAACGGCATCGGAGTGATTCTGGACATTCCAGGTTTGCCAGCGCCGATCTGGCTGCATCGCGCGTACCCGGGAGTCGATATCGTCAGCCAGAACGGCACGCGTCTGCCGCCCGCGGAACGTTATATGGATGACATCAGCGATCCGAATTACGTTCGTGAAGTGGGAATTCTCGCCGACGCGATGACGAAGCACTATGCTCACAAACCCGCCATCATCGCAATCGGCTATGACAACGAAATCGGAAACGGATACATGTCCTATTCCGAAGCCGACAGGCAGCGTTTTGTCGCATGGCTCAGGAAAAAGTACGGAACGATTGAGAACCTGAATAAGGCCTGGGCGACTCAGAGATGGTCGCGCAGAGTGAATAGCTTCGAGGATGTTGATTTACCCCTTGCGGATGGCCCTGGTCCATCCGAACGCTATTTGGATCTTCATCGCTATTGGTCTGACGTTACAGTGGCCCGACTTGAAGAACTGGAGGCGATTCGCCGCCGCAATATGCCCGATGTTCCATCGATCTCAAATCTCTGGGACACCGCAGGTCGCCGGGGATTCGATTATCTCAGCACCTACAAGTCCTATGTTTCCTTCGGCGCGGAAGGCTTCTATCCGGGTGACCCGATCAGTGGCGCGTTTGGCGCGCTGACGGTCAAAGGAGATTTATCCACGCCCATCTGGTTCAATGAGTTTACTGCGGGCGGCGGAGGCTTTTATGGAACGCCAGGCCGAAGCCGGATGTACGCCTATCTTGGGCTGATGATGGGTGCGCAGGGGTTCCTCGCATGGACCTTCAACAGCCATCGAGGAGGAGAAGAGCAAGCACTTTTCGGGCTGGTCGATCATGACGGTACACCTTCGTGGAAGGTCGATGAGTGGACGCGCATAGCTGCGGAGTTCAAGGAGCTTTCGAAATTCGGATTTCCACGGTATACCCACCCGGAAGTCGCCATCGCCTATTCCTTCGACTCGTTTATCGATTCGCACCCCAACGGTCCCTCCAACACGACGCTCCAGTACTTCAGGCCTTCATATACCGAGCAAGTGCAGGGCGCCTTTGAGCCGTTGTTTCGCGCCAACATCGACACGGCAATCATCAACATCGGGCACGACAGTCTTGCGCAATACAAGCTTGTAGTAGTGCCGGCAGACTACGTGATGGATGGAGCCAGCGCAAAGGCGATTCGGGAGTACGTAAGCGACGGGGGTACTGTCTTGATGACAGCGTTCTCGGCCAAAGTTGATGAGCACGGACAGTGGTTCGATACGCCGCTGCCCGGCCGCTTGAGCGATGTCTTTGGATTGAAGACGAACGCGTTCTACCGGGTTGGGTCGCCGCTGAAGTTCGACCTTGACGGCGACTCGATCGAGACAGGCGAGCACTTTTATGAAGTGCTGGAGCCCTCGACAGCTACTGTTCTTGCGCGGTTTGCGAACACGGCCGATCATACCCCTGCTGTCACGATCAACAGATTCGGCAAGGGAAACGCGATCTATCTTGCAACGGTATCCAGGGCCTCTTCAGTCGCCCCCGTACTGAAGCATCTCTACAAACTCGCGAATATTCAGCCCGGCCCGCAGACTCCCGAAGGAGTTTACGCACGGGTTGTCGATGGCCGAACGCTCTATGTAAACACGACCGGGCAAGAGCAGAGGATTCCAATTACCGGCAAGCGAGAAGGGATCATCAGCCATCGGAATTACGATGGAGCCGTCATCCTGGGACCGCAGGAAGCGGACCTGATCGAGTGACGATTGCAGTCCTTTTGGGAGAATCGTAAGGGATTCCCGGCAACTCACTTGAAGCCGATCCGGTAGCTTGCGCCACTCGCCAACGGGATTGCTCCACCCGGACCGGCAGTCACCGGTTTACCTTCTGCCGTGCGGATTGAAGCGACCGTTTGTCCCGCGGGCGGAATGAGTCGCAGGCTGCCCCTGCTGGTTGCATGCACTTTGAGCGATTCCACTCTGCCTGCCTTCCATCGCATGTCGAGGACCGCGCCCCCGCGCACATGAACGCCAGTGACTGAGCCCTCGGACCATTGCTCGGGAACTGCCGGGAGCAACTCAACCTCAGCGGCGTCAGGCATCCAGCGAGACTGGATAAGCGCTTCAAGCATTCCATTGGCCGCGCCCAGGTTGCCGTCGATCTGGAACAGGCCCGGCGGATGCGTGTCCATCATGTTTGGAAAGGTGGACTGGCTGAACATGACGCGCATACTGTCGTATGCCTTTGCTCCGTCGTGCAGATGATCCCAGAAGTTGATGACCCAGGCGCGCGACCAGCCGGTTTGTCCGCCGCCGAACGAGAGGCGCCGCTCCAGCAGCGTTTGTGCGGCTTTGGCAAGGTCGGGAGTATGCTCCAGAGAGATTTGGGTACCGGGGAAGAGCGCCCAGAGCGGCGAAATATGACGATGGCCGGGCTCGGCCTCGTCGTAATCGAGCTGCCACTCCTGCAACTGACCGTGTTTGCCGATTTTGAAGGCTGGAAGTTTGCTGCGCACATCCTCCACCTGGTTGAGGAATGCTGAGTCTTCGCCCAGGATGTGGCCGGCATCGAGGGTGCGCGTAAACAATTCGCGCACGATCTCGATATCCATCGTCGGCCCCATGACGAGCGAATGGTGGCTGCCGTCTGGAAGGCGATAACTGTTCTCAGGCGAGATCGAAGGACCGGTGACCAAATGACCAGAGCCATCGTCGACAAGATAGTCGAGAAAGAACTGCGAAGCACTCTGAAGAATGGGCCATGCGCGGCCGCGGAGGAATAGCTTGTCTCCGGTGTAGGCGTAGTGGTCCCACGCATACAGCGAGAGCCAGGCGCCGCCCATCGGCCACAGGCCCCACTGATATCCGTCGATCGGCTCCGCATCTCCCCAGATGTCGGTATTGTGGTGGATCACGAAGCCCCGTGCGCCGTAGTACTCGCGTGCAACGCGCGTGCCGGTGCCAGTGCCGGGCGTGCGAACCATGTCGATCAGGTTGATGAGCGGCAGTACGGTTTCGCCCAGGCCGGCAGGTTCAGCCAGCCAGTAGTTCATCTCGGTGTTGATGTTGATGGTGTACTTCGACCCCCACGGGTTATCGACACCCGCAGCCCAGATTCCCTGCAGATTGGCGGGCAGACCATCGGGACGAGAAGAGCTGATGAGCAGGTAGCGGGCGAACTGGAAATAAAGCTCCTGCAGGCCAAGATCGTCGGCGCCCGCGCTCACGCTCTTGATGCGCTCGTCGGTGGGCAGGCTGCCGGCTGAGCTCGGCGTGTTCTCGAGATGAAGACTCATGCGCCGGAACGAGGGTTGGTAAACAGCCTCCTGCCGCGCGAGCATTGCCACTGCTGTGCGGGTTTTGGCCAGCGCAAGTGTCCGGTCGCACTTGCCCAAAGGGTCGCCGCCGGTAAAAGGGCCACCCTTGAAGTTGGTTGCCGCTGCAATCAGGATCGTAACCGAATCGGCACCGCTCACCGTCACCGTCGTGCCGTCGGCGCGTGCGGAACCACCCGCTGGCAGAATGAGCACTTCGCCTGCGAACTTGATCTGATCCTTGTGCTCTGGACCTTCGCGAAGCAGCAGCGTGTTCTGGCCCTTCGTGTTTACCGCGAAGTCCGCGGGGCGGTCCATGCTGGCGGTGAAAGAGATCGAATGATTCTTATCGGCCGTGATTCGCTCAACGATGACTTCGTCGGGAACCGAGGCGAAGGTCTCGCGCGTATAGCGAACGCCGTTCATGGAGTAGTTAACGCGCACCGCACCGGTCGCGAGATCGAGTTGGCGGCGATAGCCAGTAACCGTGCCTTTGTTGGTTGCGCGCAGGTAAAGGTCGCCGAGGGTGCTGTAACTGGGCATGCCGGGCGGGATTCCGATCATATCCTGCGACGCAAGTTTCTCAGCCGCGGAGATTTTTGCGCCATCGGTGCCGCCGGATTCAAGCAGGAGCTTGCGAATCTGGGGAAAGGCGTCGTGGGCGCGGGGATTGAGCCGGTCGGCGCGGCTCCCCTGCCACAGCGATGATTCGTTGAGCTGAAGATGCTCGTCCGCGCCTGAAGTTTGCGAACCATCCATGGGAACGGCGTTCCGACGCGGAGGCTGCAGATCGCCGTTTTTCTCGCCGGTGTTAGCTCCGCCGAAGACCATGGCGCCGAGTCTGCCATTGCTTACAGGGAGCGCCTCATCCCAAACCGGGGCGGGAAAACGGTACCAGAGAGTCTGATTGCTCCTCGAAGCTGGGGTCTGTGCCGGTAAAGTCAGCTGGAAGGTTGCAAGGCCGGCCACGGTAACAAGTCGGATGAGATTGTTCAACATATTTTGTGCACCTTAAGAATCTGGCAGCGCTTGGGCAACATAATCCTGCCGGTTCACCAGTATAGCGACCGAGTCGTCCCTCACTAAAGTGAGGGTTTCTCCTTATTTCCGGTGCGACGGACCTCGTGTATAAATCGCTTTACATGGGAAGAGAACATCGATTAGGCTTCCTGCTGGTAAACGGTTTCTAATTTATCGCTGCTCCAGTTTGATCCCTCGGCATCGGATTGGACAAATAAGGAGCCGGACTCGGCACTCTGAACAGGATTCTTCCATGACTGCAAATGCACGCCTGAATTCTTCTTTGCTTCTGGCCTTGCTCTTTGCATGCGCGTTCCTCGGGCCGGCCAGAATCATCCCGGCGCAGACCTGGACCGCCGATAACGGAAACGGTACCTATTCAAATCCGCTCTTTTACGACGAGTTCGCCGATCCCGACATTATTCGCGTGGGCAGCGACTTCTATCTACTTGGTTCGTCGATGCACGCCATGCCCGGGCTCGCGCTGCTGCACTCGCGCGACTTGGTGAATTGGGACTTTGAATCGTATGCGGAAGACAAGCTCGACCTCGGACCTGAATACCGCCTAGAAGATGGCAAGAATATTTACGGCAACGGTATCTGGGCGCCCAGCCTGCGTTATCACAACGGAACCTTCTACATCTTTGCCAACGTGAATGGCCGAACTACGCAGATGTACCATGCCAAAAGTCCCCTTGGCCCCTGGACCCACACCGAGATGAAGCGCGCCTTTCACGATCTTGGCGTGCTCTTCGACGATGATGGCAGGGCTTACGTGGTGTTTGGCTATGAGGATCTCCACATCGCCGAGCTCACGCCCGACCTCACCGATGCTGTGCCGGGAACTGAACGGGCACTGTTCAGCAGAGACCAAGGAATGGGCGAGGGTTCTCATTTTTATAAAATCAACGGAAAATACTACATCCTGAGCGCCTGGTACAACGGCGTAATGCGATTGGTTGGAGCGCGGGCCGAAAAGCTGTCGGGACCGTGGGAAGTGAACCGGAACATCAGCGTAGGCGAGCAGTTTGGGCAGAGTCCGGGATGGCGGCTGAGCGCGTTCAGGCCTCCACTCGCCACTCTACCCCCTTACAAGTTATCTCCTCCCGACAACACTGCTGCCGCCGTCGGCCGCATGGCCATCCACCAGGGCGGAATCGTGGAGACAACCACTGGCGAATGGTGGGGTTTGAGCATGGGCGAGGAAAACGCGATCGGCCGCGTGGTGACGCTGTCGCCCATCACCTGGCAGGACGGCTGGCCGTACTTCGGGCTGCCCGGAAACCTGGGCAGATCGCCGCGCATATGGGTCAAGCCGAAGACCGGGACAATCGAGAAGCCACACGCGCCTTATGTTCGCAGCGACGATTTTTCGAAGCCACAGCTCAATCCCGTATGGCAGTGGAATCACGTCCCGGCTGACGGCAAGTGGACGCCCACTGATCGGCCCGGTTTCCTCCGCCTGCACGCTCTCACCGCAACGAGCCTTTGGGATGCGCGCGATTCGCTGACCCAGCGTGCGATCGGTCCGCGCTCGATTCCTACCGCGGTGATGGAGACCGCGGGGATGCAACCGGGCGACGTCGCGGGCCTTGCTCTCCTCATCCAGCCCGACGCGTGGATCGGAGTTGAGAGGACCGAGGGCGGATTTGCGCTGGTGCAGCATGACGGCCAGACGATGAACGACCAGCGGGTTCCGATCACGGCCACGCGTGTCTGGCTGCGCGCCGACTGCGAGTACCTCTCACAACTGGCGCAGTTCAGCTACAGCACCGACGGAAAAAATTTCACATCGATTGGCGGAGCTTTCCGCATGCTGTTTATCGGAGTAACGTTTCAGGGCGTACGTTATGCGCTGTTCAACTTTCATCGCGGTGACGGCGATGGAGGATATGCAGACTTCGACTCCTTCGACTTGAAGGAACCCAGCCCGCACGGCATCACGCGCCCAATTCCTTACGGCAAGAGGATCGAGTTGAGCACAAAGAACACAGCCCTGCCTGTCAACCTTGTGGTTGCAAGTGGCGCCGTCAGCGCAAGCTCGAACCAATCGACACCATTCTCGGTTGTCGACCAGAAACTGGGCCGCGTGGCGCTGAAGGCTCCCGTCGGCTATCTCTCGGTGGCCCAGGATGGGCGGGTTTCGCTGAAGGCCGGAGTTGTTGGAACGGCGGAGACCTTCCAATGGATCGAAACAATGGCCGGTGATCTAACGCTGATGTCGCTCGAGACCGATCGCTATCTGCGCGTGGATTTTGCAACTGGCAAGCTGTTCGCCGATAGCCCCGGCCCCGAACCGACTGGGCCCCCGGGAGTGAGATTCGATTGGCACTGATCTTTGCGGAATGGCGAAGCGAGTAAGTATGATCGTTTTCGGCCAAGCCGAAGCAATCAACTTGGTAGGGCCGGCGCCGCGCAACGTGCTCCACCGCCGGCTTCGAAATGCGGGTACGGAATGATGATCGCGCACATCGCAACAAAAACCGAAGACTCTGCAAGGGGGCTACTCTTTATGAACGCATTCCGTAAAATTGCGACGCTGGGAACCGGCGTTCTCGCATTAATGGCAGCTGCCGTCATGTCGGCGGCGCAGGCGCCTGCGCCTGCTGCCCAAACTCCCGTGCCTCCGAGCCCTGTCGCGGCGCCCGCTCAGGTGCTTGGCAATACCTCATCGCCCAGCGCCGGATCCAACTTTAACGGGCCTGCCCATCTGCCTCCTGTTGCCGCGGCCGCCAATGCTTCGCGAACCATCGCGCCATATTTCACGTCGGCCACCTCGGCGCCCAAGACGCCTGACGCCGACGGCTTCATCCAGCGCTGGTTGCTTCTCGAGCCAATCGTCAAGCCGAACCGCACTAATACCATTTTTGTCGGGACCTACGTCAGGAAGACATTCGCGACGGAGTACTTTCCGAACCAGTTCACCGTCGTTCCGCATAACGGCGACAAGGTGACGGTGGGCGGCCAAAAACTCGCCTGGCATGCGCTGGACTCGACCAACTTCAACGTCAAGCTGTTTCGCTTTGCCTACGGGTTGAACAAGCCGACGTACGGCGTCATCTTCTGGGCCGTAACCGTGGTCGACAGTCCGCGCGAGATGAAGAATGTCCGACTTGCCGTCGGCTCCAATTCGGCGTCGATATGGTGGCTCAACGGGCAGGACGTTGTGGACCTGTTTGATGACCGGCGCATGGTGATGGATGACGTGGTCTCAAAGCGGCTCACGCTTAACAAGGGCAAAAACGTGATTCGCGGCGCCGTCATCAACGGGCCGGGGATGAGCGATTTTTGCGTTCGATTTATCGATGAGGACGGCAAGCCGATCAAGGATCTTGCTGTGAGCCTGAAATAGGGTTGGAATTCATGAGTCGTCCAGCAAATCCTCTTTACCTATTTATTCCCGGAGCCTGTATGAAATCGAATTTTCTGGCTACAGCAGTTCTTGTCTTGGCCTCAATTAGTGCGCCAGGTTCGGTATTAGCGCAACTTGCCGGCGATCCCTACATCCACGATCCCTCAACGGTCATTAAGTCGAATGGCAAGTACTACACCTTCGGCACCGGTGGCGGAGGCTTGATCTCAGACGATGGATACACCTGGCACAGCGGGGCTGTTCGCCCCGGCGGCGGTGTTGCGCCCGACGTGATCAAGATAGGCGATCGCTATTACGTGGCTTACGCCGTTGGAGGCGGCGGCCTTGGCGGAGGGCACGCCAGCAACGTGAAGATGATGTGGACCAAGACGCTGGATCCCAAGTCGCCCGACTTCGGATTTCATGACATTGGCATCGTGGCCTCGAGCGACGGCGTCGAAGACTGCGATGCGATCGATCCCGCATTTCTGTATGCCAAGGGGCGTCTGTGGCTGAGCTATGGAACCTATTTCGGGTTTATTCGCATCGTGGAACTCGACCCCAAGACCGGAAAGCGCATGCCGGGCAACAAGCCGGTTAATGTTGCCATCGACATGGAGGCCACTGACCTGATGTATCGCGACGGCTGGTACTACCTGCTGGGCACGCACGGTACATGCTGCGACGGTTCCAACTCGACGTACAACATTCGCGTTGGCCGCTCCAAAAATCCAACTGGATCGTACGTGGATAACATGGGCGTCCCGCTTCTGAAAGGCGGCGGCAAACTGGTGGTGGCCGCGAGCGGCCGTCATTACGGGCCCGGCCACTTTGGCCTGCTCGATCTGGGCGACGGGGTTGAGAAATTCAGCATGCATTACGAGGCCGACATGGACCGCAGCGCCCGCAGCGTGCTCGACATTCGCCCGCTGCTGTGGAAAGACGGATGGCCCGTGGGCGGCGATAACTTTGAAGAAGGCACGTACGAGATCCAGAGCGAACGCAGCGGCGGCGCGCTCGAGCTGGCAGTGGACTTTGTGCGCATCAATACTGGAAGACGCGGTTTCGGTTTTGGTCCCCCGACTGGCCCGGTCACATCGATTCCGAATCAGACACTCGAGCAGGATGCGGCGGTGTGGCCTCAGAATAGTATTAACGTCGACCTCAACGACTACATGGTGCGGCCGCACCAGATTTGGAAGATTACGCCGGTGCCTGATTCGGGCGGTTATCCCGGCTCGCCATATTTCAAGATCACGATTGCGGGCACCGATCGCGCGCTGGCTGCAACTGCCGACAGTGAAGTTGTAACGATCCCCAACTTTACTGGCGCTCCCGAACAACTCTGGCGCATTGACGAGTTGACCGATGGGACTTACCGGATCATGCCCAAGCAGATGCCGAACTCGAATGAGCCGGTGGCGCTGACCGCTATTGGCGCGAGCACGCCGACGCTGGCCAAGTTCGACCCCGCGAGCGACAAGGCGCGGTGGAATTTCAGGAAGCCATAGAGTCAACAATCACCTTTAGTTCAGGACTGATCGCGGCCTCACGAACATTGGACGCGCCGGCGTGAGGAATCTGATAAGCTCACCGATCTGTCCCGGGCGTCCCAACGATAGCGATGGGTTTGAAGACATCCTCACTCGCAGCGAAAGTTAGTGGCATCCTCCGTGTCTCCATGGCCGACATACTGTGCGTGTTTGGGATAGGCGCAGAGAGGGCGGCTGCGCCCCGGAAATGCGGGCCCGGTCGCGATCACAGACTCCGGCGCACTCCCTTTCTCCACCCAGGTCACGACCGCACTCAACATATCGAATCGATCGAGGGACGGACCGCCGCCACAGTGACTCATCCCCGGTACGAGGAACAACCGACTCCACGTAGCCACCTTCTCTGCGCCGCCGTTTGCTGCAGCCAACGATTTGTAGTAATCGAGTGTATCGAGGGCCGAAAACCACGGGTCGCTGTCGCCATGGAAGAAAATGAGCTTGCCGCCATTGCCGGAAAACGTAGACAGATTCGTTGACGCCGGCTCCACCAGCGGGTCGGATACGCCAAGCGCTTCCTTGTCCACGTCGATCGTCGTTGCGCTGCTATACGGTCCGAACAGACCGTTGGCTGACAAGTTCAGAAGACCGGGAATGGGACTACTGGCTGCGATGCCGGCGTCATACAGAAAGCCCGGGTACACCTGCGTGCCGTAGGCATTCTTCGGACCGGAGAATGCCTTCTTGATGGCGGCAATCTTTTCGGGCGCGATGCACTCTTCGGTCTGACCAGGCTTGCAGGCCAGCACCGCGGGATCGAAATCGCAGCCGAGCGGATCGGAGATCATTCCGTCCGCCACTCCATCTCTGGAATCGCATTGCTTCAGCAGTGCATTCATGAAAAACTTGCGATCGCTGACGGTGAGGAACTTGTCAATCTGCGGCTTGCCCGATGCGTCTTTGGGCGCGGCCTGGTTATACGCGACTGGAATCCATTTGCCGATTGCCAGATTGGAAAGCCCGGTCCGCATCGCCGGATCGCCGGAAACAATACCGTTGAAGACGGTGGGGTATCGCTGGGACAAGATCATTCCTTCGCGCCCGCCGGTCGAACAACCGACAAAATAGGAGTACGCGGCAGGTTTTGCGTAGAAGCGGGCAATGATCCGCTTCGCCACTCCCGCGACTTCCGCGTTGGCCTGGTACGCAAAGTCGAGATACGCTTGTTGATCGCGCATGAACGAGAAATCGAAGCCGCCATGCGTGGCCTTGTGACCGCTATCAGTGCTGGCCACTGCAAATCCACGCGCCAGGGCCGGCTTGTTGCCAGAATACGATCCACCAGCGGGATAGTTGACCACGCCATTGCCGCCACCTCCGCCCTGCATCATGAAGTCGCCGGTCCAGGCGGCCTTTTCGGGCAGGGCCAGCGCAAATCCAATCCCGAATTGCTGGCCTTCGATTCCCTTGCGACGGTTGATGATTCCTTCCACGCGGCAATGCGCAGGGAGCCATCCTGTGTAGCGCGGATACGAGGATGGAATCGGCGCTCCTTCCCGAACCTCAACGGCATTTGTAATCTCTACACCGGAGATGCTGAGCTTCGTAAGGTCCGCGCAGGACTGCTCTGTTTGAGCCCGCTCCGTTTGCGCGCTGACAGAGAAAGGCAAAGCACAGAGCGCTGCAACTGCCAATGCAAGGAACTTGTACTGTCTCATTCAAGGCCTTCTAGTCCAGATATTGATTTCGCCCAGAAGTTAATCTCGTGCCGAGCACAGCGGTTAACCTTTGCACAGAACGAGAATATTCACGTTCATTTGCCCATGGCTGTAATGCGCGCGGTGCCCAAAGATATCAACCCGGGTCCCGCGCGCGGCGGCTGCTCAGTTCAACAGAATCTTGCGCACTTCGCCCTCGGGATCGTTCTCCATCCGGCAGTGATTGTCCCATACCATGGTCTGGCCGTGATCGGGATCGGCTGGGGTCCAGGTCAATCCGGGCAGGCTCGGATTCCCGGTCCGGGCAAAGTTCGCCCATGCCGTAGCCATCTTCTTTGCCAGCACCTGCGCTTCGGGCGTATCGCCCGTACCCTGTTCGCAGCGCTTGGTGTTGTCGAAGCAAAAGGCAAGCTCGGCCGTGTGCCATGCGCCCGCAACACCATCGAGCATTGGCGACTGCCACGTGAAGTAATACTGGTAAACGGGCGCGGCATTCAGGGCATGCTTCATCTTAGCCATGTTCTGAACGCGGTTGCGGCCACCGAGACCGGCGACGCCATATGACAATGTCCTGATGGCTTTCTCGGGATGCGCCTTCTTCATGGCAGCAATCAAAGCGGTGGCTTTGGATTCTCCTATCATGCCCGCCAGCTGCGCGCGCCACTCTGCCTCAGTGGGATTCGAGCTATAGCGCATGCCTTCTTCGCTCACCGAACCGATCAGCACCGGCACGTCTTTCGAAATCTCGGGCGCTGCGTCGTCGAACGACTTCATGTTGATGATGCGTCCGTCGAGAGTCGGGGTCCAGCCCACTCGGGCCACGCTGCCCGGCCCGCTCGGAGGCCCCATCATGAATCCGCCGCGCATGGGCGGATTGATTTTTGCAGCAGCCGCGTTGCCGGCCGCAACCAGCTTGGCCCAATCCATTTTCTGCAACGATGTAATGTCGTTCGGCTGCAGCCCCAGATCCTTCATTACCTGGCGCGCAAGCTCGCGCGATTGCTCGCCGGTAGGAATATTGCCACCCCCTCCCGACTGCACCGAGGCGCGATGGATGAGCCCCTTGGCAGAGGGCATGCCCAGCAGCGTCGTCACCTTCGATCCGCCGCCCGACTGCCCGTAGATCATCACTTTGTTTGGATCGCCGCCAAAGTTTGCGATGTTCTCCTGTATCCACTTGAGCGATGCCACCAGATCGGTCATGCCTACGTTGACTGAGTCTTCGTAGCCTGCGCCGGCGATCTCTGAAACGTCGAAGAATCCGAGAACGTTGAGCCGGTGATTCACCGAGACCTGAACCACGTCGTGATGACGCGCCATCTGTGCGCCCTCGTGCGAAGGCAGTTCATACGACGAGCCGAAGCTGTATCCTCCGCCATGGAAGTAGACCATTACTGCGCGACTGCCGGTGAGGCTGGGCGTCCAGATGTTCAGCTTGAGCATGTCTTCGCTCATGTAGCCGTCGTCCCAATCTTGGAGGAATGACTGCTCAATGGCCGTGAAGTTATGCAGGTTCTGCGGGCAGTTAGCGCCATAGATGAGCGCCGGATACGGGTCCTTCCAGGGCTTGGGAGGCTTGGCCGGCAGCCAGCGGTTCTGGCCGCCCGTGTCCTGCCCGTAGGGAATACCCTTGAATGTGAAAACGCCGCCATCCACAAATCCCCTCACCTTTCCGTACTGGGTCGTTGCGATTGCGCTCAACGGTGTACTGCAGTTTCCCGGCTCCTGGTGCGCGGCGGTCTTGGTGTTGTCCATGCCTTCGGAGGGCGTGGACAGTGCGAAGCCCATGCCTGCCGTCGCCGAAAGGAACATCGCCTCGCGGCGGCTCAAATGAATCGAATTCCTTATTTCTTCGCTCATTTCGACTCCCCTTGTGATGGATTACTCCCAATCGAGTTACAGGCTGACGGCAACCCCGGTCTGACCACAGGCCCGGATCGAGTTTGAGTTTAGACGCCGTCCGATAAGAAAACGGATTCCGAAGCAGCAAGTTAGTGTTCGCCGCACAGTTTGTCAAGAAGGCATCAAATCCTCGCAGTCGAAGTTGATTGCATTGCTTCGATGAAAGCGGCATATCAGAAAGCGTTTGCCGAAATCGCTCTTCGCGCCGATTTCGGGGCAGGGGATGGGCCCGATTCTCTTCACGAGTTGCCGAAGGTCAGTTCAGGTGTTCTGGTCTCGGCTGACGATTACTGGCCAGGGCCGACGAGCATGGGGCCGTAATCTCCGACATTTGGGCCAGCCCGCGTACGGTCGGGCGGTTGGGCTGACTTCTTGCGATATAGATGTCAATACACAAAAACGATATTTATAGGATTTCCACCGAAATAGGTCAGCAAGTGCACACGGTTTTGGTGCATGGTGTGAGAGCAAAACCCAATTGTCATCCCCAATTGACCTGCGGCGGGGGCAGCTGGACGCGCGGACGGACGTCATGCTGGTGTTCACCGACAGCCAGGGAGCGGGTCGGCAACAATCAACAGCGGCGCGAAGGGGGCAACCGTTTGGATCACCAAACGGCGACTACCGGCTGCCCAGACAAGAATTCCAGGGCAGGCGAACACCGTTGTGAGAGATGGAACTTTCACATCTTCGAGTCCATCTTGCTGAAGCTGCGATGGCGATCCGGCGCGAGAACGATGAGGGACCCGATTCGAACTGCACCGGCGACAGCACCTGCGAGGTCGAGAGAGGCGACTTCTTGGACTCCGCCAATGGCGGTTGGCCTCGCCCTTGAGGCGCGGATCGCGTCAGAACCACCACAGGCTTGGCGTCAAAACAGATGCCGCGCTAATCAGCATCGATGATCTTCTCCTGACCACGATTCTGCCGCACTCCGACCCTGCACACGCCGGGAAGTTTTCTGCACTGAAGCTGGGAGGTCTCACCCATGCCCGCGCCGCTCGGTGCGGGCGGGGCAGGGAAGGCTAAAAGCCGAAATCCTGCCATCGACGCGATCAGAATTCGGACACCCGGGACCAGGGAGTCCCGAGGCCGAGCCTGAATTCCTTTGAGCTGGAATTCGGCGAGCCTGCTATAGAGCGGCCAACCAAACGGGGAGCGCCTTGGCGCTCCCCGTTTTGCCTGGTGCTGGTTAGGCGCTAGGGGCAGACCCCGGCGTTGCCAGCGTTGTAGATGCCCTGCACCTGCGCGGCGGTCAAGGTTGTGTTGTAGACCTGAACTTCATCAATCAGGCCGTTGAACGCGTAGTTTTCGTTGACGGTTTGACCGATGGCAAACCCTTGCCCGGACGAAGGATAGGAAACAGTGCCATTCCAAACCGATTCGCCCGAGGGGGTCATTGCGGGCTGGAGCACCCCGTTGTAGTAAATCTGCACCGGTTGATTTGCTGCCGCTGTAGCGGTGACCAGAACCCACTGATTGAGCGGTACCTGGCTGGTTGTAATGACTTGGTACCATGAACTGCCATTTCCTATGTCCAGATCGATGCTGCCCGGGGGCACACCGGGGTAGCTGCCGCTGACAGACCCGCCGAGGTACATACCAATGCCGGAATGAGTGCTGCCGTACTCACTGCCGACAATGGTCCCCCACGGACCTGATCCGACATTGGCCGGATAGCTGGTGATATAAATCCAAGCCGAGAACGCAAAATCGTTCTGGATTTGCAGGTCGGCCGGGACAGGCTCGCCGATCAGCACATACTGGTTGCTGCCGTTGAAGCTGAAGGCGTCGTTGACTGCCCCGAGAGCGAAGCCAGCGCCGTTCTCCAGCGTCCCGTTGTTGTGGCCCATGTGGTCGGTGGCGTCGTCGTCGCCCTTCCACCATGAGACCAGGCCAGACGGCTGCGCGTAGCAAGCAATGGCCGAGGTGACGGTGGCCGAGCAAGAGGCGTTTGTGCCTCCATCCTGGCTACTGCAACCCCAGCTTAAAGCGCCGCCTGCGTTCGTCAGCCCAGTGACCGCGCCCGCCGAGCACAGGCTGGCGGTGGGCGGCGTAACAGAGAAAGTACTGCCATTCGCCGATCCGCATGCGCCATTCACCGCTCCGGTTGAGTCGGTTGTGAAGGTGGCTTCCACGCCGTAATTGCTCAGGTTGTTGCCGGCAATATCGGTTGGCCACCAGTTGTTGGGCCAATAGACGATGTCGTAGATCGTCGACTCAGCCAGCGGCGTTATCGGCGTCAGCGTCACCGTCGTCCCCACCGAGGGAGTGGCGCTCGGTGAGATGGTGATCGTAGTGGGAATGGTTGTCTGTGTATTGTGAGTGCGGAGGTAGAACTGGCTTGATGTGATCAGCACCGGATTCAACGCCTCGCTCATGGTCAGTGAAACCGAGGCCGGAATGCCCGTGGTTGTGACGCCGTTCGCCGGTACCGTGGATACAACACTCGCATCGGTGAAATCGAAGCCAGCCCCAGTGGTGAAGGTGCTGGTTGTAGCTCCAGAGGCGGGATTGCCGCTTATGTCGGTGACGCCGGAGACGTTGAACGTATATTGCGTGTTGGGCAAGAGGGACCAGGGCAGTTGCACCCAGACGATGGTGTTACCGTACTCCGGATAAGCGCCGATGGGAATCGGGCTGCCGCCTTGCGGGGTCAGTGTGATGTTGCCCACCGATTCGCTCGCCACCGGCTCATTGAAGAGCAGACCGAGGCTGGAGCTGTACCACGGACCCTGGTTGGTATCCACCGGCACATTGGTCATGCCGTTGGGCGGATTGGCATAGAGCAGCGTCGGCCCCTGGCTGAGCGGGCCGTTGCCGGTGTAGAAGCCGGCCGAGCCACCGTTCTCGCCATTGCCGGTCAGATCGATGGCGCCGTTGCAGTAGTAGATGTACTGCGCGTCGGCGAAGAGCGGCGAGACCGGTGTCATGGTAACCGTCATAAGATCCGCGGACCAGGTATAGGTGACTGGGACACTGGCGTTGGTCACGTAGCTGTAGATGTACGTGTTGCTCGGATTGACGCTGCTCGGATCCATCGCCTCCGAGTAGCGGCAGCTGAGGGAAGCATTGGTGCCGATCCCGGTCTGCCAGGAGGCGAAGTCGAGCGAGACGCTGGGGTTGGTGTAGTCGGGCGTTGCCGCGGTAGTGAATGTCGCGGTGGGTTCGTTGAAGAGATTCCCCGCATAATCCAGCAGCCCGTTGACGTTGACGGTAATCTGCGTCGAAGGCGGCAGCGGATTGACTGGCGAGAAGTTGGCGCCAGTCACGTCATTGCCGCTGTAGCTGTAGGACCAGGTTCCGGGGACCGGATTGCCTAGCGCGGTGACGGTCACATTGGTCGAGTTGACGGTAGTGATGTCCGCCGGCTTGGAGAACTGCAGGCGGATGTAGGCGTTGGTGCCCACATTGATGGCGCCGTTCGGCGGGCCGATCTTGACCGTGCCAGGGGTGGTGTCTGTGGCTGTTCCGGTGTAGAAGTAAGTCGTCCAGCAATTGCTTGTTGCCGCAACCCCATTGGTTCCCTTGACATTGGCGTTGGTGCAGAAGCCGTAGAACACGTTCGACGCGTTCCAAGGCGTAGTCGGAGTGATACGAACCACGTTTGGCGATGGCAGCGAAAGCGTAAACGGAGTCGCCGGACCGCTGTTGATGTACACATTGCCCGCCAGCGTAGTTGGATCGATGGGCAGGTTGTATTGGATGTCCACCTCAGCGTTGGTGGGCAAACCGGTTGATCCGCAGCAGTGCGGGCTGACGGAGATGATCGTCGGCGAGGCTGTAGCAGGATTCGGAGGAACACTAACGGTGTAGAAGTAGCTGTTGTTGCCGTTAAAGAGATCCCCATAGACATCCTGCACATTGCCCGCGAACCACCACTGAACCGTCGCACTATACGGGAATGGAGTATTGGGCGTGTACTGGATCTCGTAGCCGCCGCCGGTCACAGCTACGGTTCCGGGGTAGACCGCGCCGTTCACCGTGACGGTGATGCTGGCGTTCGAAACCGTGGAAGGATTGACCGGGCGGTTCATGTACAAAGTCAGCAGGTTGTTGGTGGGAACCCCGGAGGTATTCCAATTCGGGTTCACCGATTGTATGCTGCCTGCGCCCGTCGCGGGATCGACCACTGTCGTGAAGGTGCTGGTGAATGGCGCGGTGAGATAATTGCCCCACTCATCGTAGAGTCCGCCGGCCGGGATTGCGATGGTGTAGGTCGTGCCGTTGTACAGAGCGCCGATGTTGAAGGTCATGGTGCGGCCGTCCGCCGACCAGTTGACGCTACCATTGTCCTGCAAGTTCTGTCCGGCGTAAAGCTGCGTGTTGTATCCTCCAGCACTGCCGTTATAGATCGGATTGCTGAAGGTGACCGAGACCGGTTGGTCGCGGCCCACATTGGTGGCGCCGTTGGCTGGGCTTACTGAGAGCACTGTCAACGTCGTTGGATCGCCTACCGTGCCGGCTGTGTAGGTTGGCGCATAGAAGTAAACGAGCTGCTGGGAGTAGCAGTTGCCGCTCAGGAAGACATCGCCCAGAATGTCGGTTGGGCCACCGCACTCGCCCACCGTGATCTGCGCGCCGCTCGGATAGGGGTTGGTTGGCGTAAACGTGACCTGGTTGGCATTTACACCTGTTCCAACCGAATACGTTCCGGGCAGGCCGCGGTTGCTGTTCCAGGTATCCATTACTTCCAGCGTATTGCCGTTGACCGTTGCCGGGTCGAGTGGCTGGCTGAAGGTCATCACGATCGGCTGGATGGGATTGGTGACAGTTGCGCCCCAGCCGATGTTTGATCCTGTGAAGCTAAGCCCGCCGGCGCCAGACAGCGTGCCGGTAGTGAAGGAGCTGCTGAAAGGCGTTACCGCATTGCCGTTGGCGTCGGTGAAGCCGGAGATATTCACCGTATAGAGGGTGCTCGAAGACAGCGGATTGGTGGGCGCAAAGGTTAGCTCCTGAGCGCTGATCCAGTTCACGGTTCCCGCTACCGGGGTTGCGCCGTTGAGCAGTTGGATCGAGTTTTGAGTCACACTGGTCGGATCCATCGGCGCGCTGAGCAGCACGATGACCTGCGTGTTCAGCGGAATGCCCGTGGCTGCGTTCATCGGACTGACGCTTGTGACCGTCAGAGGCGAACTGACCGCGCCATTGCCGGTGTAGAAGTAATACCAGCCATTGTTGACGCCATTGCCGTTTTCATCCTGCAAGCCCGAACCTGCGTAGTACCTGTATTCGGTGTTGGGCAGCAGAGCTTCCTGCGGCGTCAGCGTGACGGTCTTGCCGTCAGGCGACAGCATGACGTTGAGCGGAATCCACTGGCCGGTGTCGTTGAGGTCCAGTTGGAAGTAGCTGTTGTTCACATAGATCGGGTTGAGCGGCTTGTTGAAAACCATCTCGGGAGTCACATTTGTTCCCACCGTGGCGTAATTGGCGGGATCGATGTTGACGGCTACCGCTGCGGTGATGTCGTAAGACGCGCCCGTTGTGAAGCTGTTAATGACGGTGGCGACGGTGTTACCGGCCGGATCCTTCACGCCGGCGATCGTCAATACGTAGATGGTGTTGGCCGCAAGCGGAGCGTTCGGCACAAGCTGCAGGATTGTATTACCCGCGCTCATCACCGGCGTGGTGGTCACAGTGCTGCCGCCGTTCTTCAAAGTAACGCCGGAGAGCGTGTTAGGATCGACCGCGTTGGAGAACTGCGCTTCGATGATCGCGTTGGTGCCCAACCCGGTTGCCCCATTGAGCGGATTGAAATTGATCACCGTGGGCGCGGTTGAGGCGCTGGTGAACTCGGCGTAGAAGGTGGTTTCGATGCCATTGACCTGATTGCCCGCCATATCCGTGCCGGTGTTGACATAGAAGTAGTACTCGCGTCCGGCGGACAGCGGAGAAGTTGGCGCCAGATAGGCAACCGTCTGGGTCGCATTCCAAGTCAGCGTAGCGGGAACGCGGTTCCCCACCAGGGTGTCGTAGATGTAGATGTCGCCACTATTGCCTGTGCTGAAAGTGGTCGCATCCATCGGCTCACTGAACTGAATGGTGATCGCCGCGTTGGTCGGGAGGCTCTCGCTGCTGGTCACGCTGGTCCAGAGGACGGTTGGAGAGGTCACATCAGGCGTCGCGCCGGTCGTGAACATGGAGCTGAAGGTGACAGGGTTGCCTACCTGATCGGTAACGCCGCTCAGGCTCATCGTCAAAAGGGTGTTGGCCGGAAGCGGCGCGTTGGGTACGAACTCCACGCGCGTGTCGCTGGAGTTGAACCAGTAGCTGCCCGCCAGAGGCGTGCCGCCGTTCAACACCTGGAAGGTATTGGCGTTGACGCTGATCGGATCGATCGGCTTGCTGAAGATCACGCCCGGCTGCACATTGACGCCCACGCCGGTTTCGCCGCTATAGGGCACCGCGCTGGTGACCGTAGGCAGCGTACTGTCTGAGGTTGTGCCAGTGTACTCCCACCACTGCGTTTGCGAGGCGGGCACACTGGTTGTGCTTTGCAGGCCGCTGCCAATGAAGACGTATAGGTAGTGGTTGACGGGCAATAAGCTCGTCGGCACCATCAGAATCTCATTCGGCTGCGGCTGCGTGATCGTCACCGGAATGTGCACGTTGCCGTTGGAGTTGTCGAAGACGTAGAGGTTGGTGTTGTTGACCGTCGCCGAATTCAGCGGTGTGTTGAACTGAAGGTCGAATATGCCGTTGAGCGGAACCGGATTGCTATAGGTAGCCGGAATCGCCACTTGGACCGTCGGCGTAGCCGATGCTGTGCTGGCCACGACGTAGAAGTAGCCACTGGTGGTGTTGATGTTGGCGTTGTAAGTAGTGTCGGTCAGGTTGCCAGTGGTCCACCACTGAATCAGAGCGCCCGGAGTCCAGGGAACACTGGGAGTGAAGACCAGCGTGTAGCCGTTATCCAGTACCTGCACCGTGCCCGGAACGGCCACGTTGTTTTGCGCAACCTCCATACCGGAGCTTGCGGTGCCGGCGTTGATAGGCAGGTTGGAGGTCAGGACGATGGGCAGATTGACGCTCACGCCGCTGGCGCCATTGCCGGGCCGTGTGCTGATGATCGAGCCGTTGGTATTCGCGTCGTACTGCGACGTCGTGAACTGGCTGGAATAGGCGGGAGTCAGAGCGTCGCCGTTCCAATCCTCGAGACCGCTGCCGAGGACTGCGGTCAAAGTGGCGCTGGAGGGCATTGCGCCGCAGCTGAACTGGATAGACGTGCCATCCTGCGAGTGGCTGTAGCCGCCGCCTGCGCACCACGGACTCTGCGAATCGCCGTTGAAGAGCGCGTAGTCGTTGTTGTTGATGGAGCTGAAGTTCAGCGAGCGGTTGAAGGTGGCCGTCACCGGTGCGCGCAGGCCGACGTTGGTTGCTCCAGCCGACGGCGAGAAGGCCGTCACCTGGAAGGCAGTGTTGGTCGGCTGGCCCGATGCGATCGTGCTGGCCGTGTTGAAGTAAGTGAGCTGCGTGTAGCAGCCGCTATTAGCGGCATTGTCTCCGGCCAGATCGTACGGACCGTTGCAAGCGCCCACCCAGATTTGCGTGTTCACCGGGAAAGGCGTGTCCGGCGTAAAGGTCACCGTGTCGTTGGGCACATTGGTGGCGCTGAAGGTGTAAGTGCCCGCGATCTCCGCATTGCTGTTCCAGCCAACCATCACCGGCAGCGTCGTCGAGTTGACCGTCGCTGGATCGAGCGGGTTGTTGAAGACAAGCTGAATGGTGGAGTTCGTGGCCACGCCGCTCAAGCTATAGGAAGGCGTCGCGTAGGTCACTACTAGGGCGCCACCCTGGCCTCCCACCGACGTGCCGGGGATCAGGCTCGCGCCGCAGGTTTGAATCGTGGCCTGCAAGCGGAAGGCCTCAAGGGAGTTGTCGGTCGATCCCCAACCGAGTGACAGCACATTCGTTCCAGTTACCAGGTTGCTCGAAATCGGAATATTCAGCAACGGATAGAGGCTTTGGTAACCGCCGTAGTAGGGGCCGGAGGGACCATATATGTTGAGGTTGCCCATGATGGCGGTCCCATTGAGCGCCAGCAAGCCGTTATCGTCAATACCCATGGCGCCGACCAGGCAGAGATTGGTTGGTACACTTCCAGAGATGTTGAAGGTCGTGTAGTAGAGGCCATACGTGTTGCCGGTCGAGCTGTTTGGATTGATAGTGATCCAATCCGAATTCGGTCCGTTGGATGCCCATGGGCCCCACCAGTCGGCATCGCCCGGTCCCACGATTTGAAGGGGCGAGGCTGTACCGGTGGTGCATCCGGAGGGAGGAGTGTAAGAGCCGGAAGCCGATGGGCATCCGAAGGTGCTCTCCGAGGGAGTGCCCGTTTGCGGGATATACACCCAATTGGCGTCGGCGGTGTTATTGGTCGTGATCAGTTGTCCGCTGGCGTTGAAGCCCGTCGAAACATTGATCGGCGCAATGGAAGTCGCGGTCGTAAAGGTGCTGCTGAAGGATGATCCCACATTGCCGACTACGTCCTGGTAGCCACTGACGGCGACGGTGTACACCGTGGTTGGCGCAAGCGCACTCGTTGGCTCAAAGAACAGCGTCACCAGATCGCTGGCCAGCGTGACCGTACCGTTGATCGCTGAGCCGCCCGAAGGCGTAACCGTGATAATGTTGCTCACCGCATCCGGATCGATAGGCGAGCTGAAATGAACGATGACCTGCGCATTCAGCGGCACGGCGGTGGCGATGTTGGCTGGCGAGACCGAAGCTACGCTGGGCGCAACCAGATCGGAGCCGTTGCCGGTGGTGAAGTAGGTGTTCAGGCCGTTCAGATACGCGCCCGTACTGTTCGGCGTGTATCCGTCCGCATCGTAGTATCCGCCCGCCTGATAGAGCCGGTAGTAGGTGTCGGGCAGCAGCGGAACGGTTGGAGTGAAGGTGGCGCTCATGCCGTTGGGAGCAACCGTGACCGTGCCGTTGATGTACTTGCCGCTGTCGGCGTTGTACAACATGATCGTGCCGGCGTTGATGTTGATTGGGTTGATCGGCTTGACATACCAGAACTGTGGCGCAACGTTGGTGCCGATATTGGTCTGGTAGTTGGCGATGTCGCTGCTGGCGTTGTTGGTCACCGTATCCGAGCCGTTGCCAGTGGTGAAGGTAAAGGAACCCGGCGTCACGGCATTGCCCGCCGTATCGGCCAGAGGCGCACCCCATGCCACTGTGTATGTGGTGTTGGCCGCCAGAGGCGTGGTGGGCGTGAAGTACAGAATCGTGCCCGGTCCCCATGAGCAGCAACTCACGGTGCTGTTCCAGGTGATGGTTCCGGCCACCGGATTGCCGCCGGTACTGACCGTCATTCCGGATGCGGTGTCCTGATTCATGTCTGCGCTGAATTCAAGCTGAATAGGCACGTTGATGCCGACCGTGCTCAACGCCGGTGGATTGAACGCGACCACCGTGGGCGGCGTTGTGTTGGCGCTGAATGTGGTGTTCAGAGAGGTGTACCCGTACTGCGGGAAGGTATTCCCCGTAGCGTCTTGAATGCCGTTGGTCAGCAACAGGTAGTATTGCGAGTTGACCGCCAGCAGAGCATTGGGCATGAAGGTCATCACCCTGCCCGAAGCATCCACATCGACCGTGCCCGGCACCTGATACCAGCCCTGGTCTTGATTGCTGATCAGATAGAGCAGCACGGTGCTGGTGTTGATGGTGGTGCGATTCATCGGCTGACTGAAGACCGCCGTAATGTTGCTGTCGATCGGCATTCCGCCAGCGTTCACGCCTGGACTGATCGAAAGCAGCGAGGGCGCGGGAATGACGGCCGCCTGCACAGTGAAGCCTCCGGGAACGGATTCACCCGAATTGATGGAGACTCCGGCGGGGCCAACAGGTGCGCCCGCGGCGATATTGACGTTCACGGTGATGGTGGTGGCGGTGGCGGTGACGACGGGTCCGGGCAATCCGGGACCAGCCGCGCCGACGACGGTGATTCCATCCGCGGGCATGCCGATGGTGACTGTGGAGGCCGCAGTCCAGTTGGTGTACTGGCCGGTGATCGTAATCGTAAGGCCGGACTGTCCGGGGTTGCCGAAGTTGGGGCTGATCTGCGTAATCACCGGCGTACCGGCGCTGACGTTAAAGCCGCCGCTGAGAGTAAGCGTCGTGCCGTTGGTGGTGACCGAAACATCGCGGCTGCCCACTGTGGCGTTGGCGGCGATGGTGATATTCGCGGTCAACTGCGTGAGGGTGACGCCGGAGACAAAGTTCACGGTGATTCCCGAACCCATGCTAACCGTCGAGAATCCCGCCTGGAAGGTGGTGAACTGCCCGTTGATGACCACGCTGGTCGTGGTGCCCGCCTGGCCGCTCGTCGGAGCCACGGTCGTAAGGGCTGGAACGCCGGCCAATACGCTGAAGCCGCCGGTCATGGAAGCCGTCTCCGTGCCCGTTGTCACGGTAACCGTGCGTGAGCCCGTCGTCCCGGCGGGATTGATGGTGATGCTGGCTTTTATGTCGGTTGCGCTGTTCACCTGCAACGAATTGACCGTGATGCCGGCACCGAAGCTGGCCGCGCTGCATGGATTGGCAACGCTGCAATTGGAGCCGTTGAAGTGCGTGTACTGGCCGGTGATCTCAACATAGTACGGCGCATCTCCATCTCCCAGATGACCAAACGGCGGGTTGATGGCGATAATGCTCGGAGCACCTGAGGTCACGGTAAAGGCGCCTAGACCAGTGGCCACTTCTCCAACAGTGGTAAGGGAGACATTGTAGAAGGTCAGCGGCGCGCTCGGCTGAACCGTAATGTTAACCGTGGCGTGCTGTGCGTCGGCCACGGTGACGGTGTTGACGTTGATGTAGGGGCCGAAGTTGGCCGTGGTGATGCCCTGCACCCAGTGAGTCTGGCTGCCGACAACGATCACGTTGCCTGACCAGTTCTGCGGGGCGTTAAATGGATTGAGTGCCTCTATAATCGCCGCCGGTCCGACGGTGACCTGGAATGCGTTGGTGATCTGGACCACCTCGGATCCGCCGAGCGATGCGACGGAGACGGTGTGCCAGCCCAGCGGAATCGTGGGCGAGATGCTGATGTTGACTTGCAGCGAGGTGCTGCTCGATGCGCTCACCGAGTTGACTGTGATGCCCGATCCGAAGTTGACGACGCTGCTGCCGTTGAAGTGCGTGTACGCTCCCGTGAGATTCACATTGCCGGTCCAGCCCTGAACCGCGCTGTTCAACCCGGCCGATGCGCCTGTGGAGGCGACCACCGAGAGCAGTTCCGGCTGAGTCTGAATCACATCGAAGACATTGACACCTGTGGCGACTTCGCCCGCCGTCGTCACCGTCACTGACTCCTCGCCCGCGGGCGCCGTGTCGTTCACCGTGATGTTGGCGGTGATCTGTGTGGGAGTAACCACTGTAGGCGTCCCGTTGATCAGGACATTGGGGAAGGTAAGTACCGACACACCCTGCTGCCAATGCGTGTTGGTTCCGTTGATGGTCACAGTGAGTGTGGCGCCCTGTCCGGCGGACGAGGCCACGATGTTGTTGATTGCCGCCGGTCCCGGCGCAATGTAAAGGGCATTATTCAAGCCCAGAACCTGCACACCGCTAGTGACCGAAAGGTTGCGCCAGCCCGTCGGGGTCGTCGGTTGAATGTAGCCATCCACGGTCAGCGAAGTATTGCTGGTGACGTTGACATTGGTCACCACAACGCCGGCGCCGTAGGAGACCGTCGGCGTGTTGGTCAGCCACTGCGTTGCCTGGCTGAGGATGGTGAAGACGGCAGCGCCTTGCTGCGGCTCAGAACCCGGCCCCGAAGACAGCAAGTACGGCGTGCCCGCGGTAACCACGAACCCGTTGCTGATGGTGGCATCTTCGCCGCCGGTTTGGGCGCTGGCGCTGGTCGGACCTTCACCGGCGTAGGCCGGGATGGCCAGGCAGACGGTGGCGTCGGTGTTCGAGTTGATCGTGGTGCTGGTCACCACGATGCCGTCACCGAACTGGAAGGTAGTCGAGCCGTTCCAGTGGGTGTTCTGACCGGAAACATCGACGCAGATTTGTGTGCCCTGCGGCGAGGTATTCGGCGTGACGGCCGCAATCTGCGCCAGGCTCGGCGTCACCGAGAAGCCCGCGCCGCCCACAACCTGACCCAGACCGATGACATCAGAAGTGGTGGCGACGACGCTGCGACCGCCCAGAGTGGCGAGTTGTGCCACGCTGACGCTCTGCGATGCAATCGTCGGGCCGATTATCGTCGGCGGTCCATTGACCGTGACGCCGGGGCCAAAGTTGAAGGTCGTCGTGCTGTCAAAGCTGGTGTAACTGCCGATGATGTTGACCGTCAGGTTCTGCGCGCCCTGCATCCCAGATCCCGGATCGACAACAGTCAGCGTTGGCTGCGCGATGACCACGTTGAACTGGGCTTGATCCACCTCCTGCGGAACCGTCGAATTGGTGGTCAGTGTCAGATCGCTCGTGAAAGCAGTGGCGTTCGGGCCAATTGTGATATTGGCTATCGCCGACGTCGGACTCAGCACCTGGAAGGTGTTCAGCGTAATTCCGGTCGACGGATCGGTATTAACAAAGCCGGTCAACTGCGTCCCTGTCGTCGGATTCGGATCCCATTGCGTGTACGCGCCGTAGAAGGTGATGGTGAAGGTCTGGCCCGGAAGTCCTGACGAGGGATTTTCGTACCAGATATAGGGAGTGGGCGGAGGCGCGGGCGCCGTCACCAGGAAGTTGCCGGTGAGAACTTGAACGCCGCCATTCGGCGCTCCCGAGATTCCGGTGGTTGCGGCCGTAACGGTGCGATAACCCACCTGTGCTGCGGGATCGATATTCAGCACGGCTTCGATGTGCGTGCTGTTGTCAACCTGGTACGAGGCCACTGTAACGCCAGGGCCAAAGTTGATGGTAGTGGCCGCCGAAGTCCATTGCGTGTAGAGGCCGTAGATATCCACGCCCAGGCCCGTGGTCCCTTGCAGAGCGTTGTTCGGGCTGATGTACGTGACCACCGGAACGCCGCCGGTTACTACAAATGCGCCCCGATCGGTCAGAGCTTCGCCGTCGGTGACCATGTAGATGGAGCGCGGCCCTGGATTGGCTGTCGGAGAGATGGTCAAGTCCACTGTGGCGCTGGTGGGGCTGTTAATTGTGACCGAGTTGACGGTCAGATCAGAGCCCCCGCCGGCGATATAGAACTGGGTAAAGCTCTGCGACCAGTGGGTCGCCTCGCCGGTGATGTTGAAGACCACTTCCTGGCCCTCGTTGCCGGTATTGGGCGAAACCTGGCTGATGATCGCCGGACCTTGAATGATGGTGAAGATGTTATTGGAGACAATCTCGCTGCCGGTGCCTGTTGAAACGCCCGGCGTGCAGCCGTTGTAAGAGAGATTAGTGACGGCCACGGGTGGCTGATACGCGCAGGAGACGCCCGGCGTGGTCACCGTGACCAGCCGTCCACCGGTGTAGGAGAGCGGATCGATGTTGATCTGCGCATCCACTTCCGTCGGGCTGATATAGGAGATCCCATCCACCGTGATGCCCGCGCCAAAGGTGGCCGTGCTCAAGTTGCTGAAGTGCGAGTATTGGCCAATCAGCCGGATGGTGCAGTACGGGAGGGTCGAGCAGGTTGGGCTTGTGACGATCGGCGCGCCTTGCTCGGCTTGGTTGGGAATCGCCTCATTGAGCGTGGCCACGCTCGGAGACACCGTGAACGAGTACTGTTGCGAGGCCACCTGGCCGTATGTCTGCACAGTAACAGTCTTGAAGCCCGGCGTGGCCGCGGTGGAAACCGCCACCGGCACGGTGAGGCTGGTGGGGCTATTGACCGTGATCTGGCCCACCGCGAAGTTCGGGTCGCCAAAATTGACCTGCGTGACGCCCGCAACGAAGTTTGTGGACTGGCCGGTAATCGTCACCGGCAACGTTGAACCCTGAATGGTCAAAAGCGGCGAAACATTAATGATCTCTTCAGCGCCTTGCTGGACGCAGAAGTAGTACGGCGGCACGCCGCTCGGCGGCTGGTCGCCGATCACCTGCTCAGTACCCGTAGTAATGGTCAGATAATGGCCGCAGGGAGTGGCGTAATCCACATACGCCCACGGGCTCACAGTCACA
Organism: uncultured Occallatibacter sp.; assembly: GCA_964528915.1. Classification (GTDB taxonomy): domain Bacteria; phylum Acidobacteriota; class Terriglobia; order Terriglobales; family Acidobacteriaceae; genus Telmatobacter. Next base: position 50,754 of record CAZGUD010000031.1, on the reverse strand, counting down.
TTCAGGATCATGTTGTCGTTGTCGATCACAGTGATCGAATTGACCGCAATGTCCTTGTTGAATTGTGCAACCGTCGTCGGGCCCCAGTTGGTGAAGCGGCCCAGAACCTGCATGTTGAAGGTGTTGCCCTGCTCACCAGCGTTCGGCGTGGTGGCCAGCAGCGCCGGGAAACCCTCTTCGATGTCGATGGCCTGCTGCAGCGTGACCACTTCACCGTCCGTTGTCGTGGTCAGCGAGGCATAGCCAACCGGAGAAGTGGACAGCACAGTGATCTGCACCTGGGCATCCGTGTTATCAGTGACTGTCAGGCTGTCGGTGACCACGCCCGTGCCAAAGCTGAATGTCGTTTCGCCCTGCAGCCAATGCGTGCCGATGCCAACCACATTCAATGTTGCCGTTTGAAGCTGCGTAATCACATAAGGCGTTCCAGCGCCGCCCGAGACGCCGCAGAACTCCGCAATCTCTATTCCGTTGGCGTTGCAACCGGTCGGCGAGACGCTATAAATGGACGCCGCGTTCGGAGTCACGCTGAAGCCGCTTCCGCTGACGATCTGCTGCTGTCCAGCTGCCCCCGTAATCATGATCACACTGTTGCTGCCTACCGGAGCCGTTGGGCTGACGGCGAGGTCCGCCGTGGCTGTCGTCGGGCCAGTGACATTCAAATTCGAGACCGTCACACCCGCGCCCAGAATCGCTTCCGTCGTGCCGTCCCAATTCGTCAGGCTGCCGGTAATCACGACGCCAGTCAATGTTCCGCCCTGCGGAGCGCTGTTGGGAACCACGCTCACAATCGAGGGCAGTGCCGGCGAATCCACCAGGAACCCGCCCATCACCTGCTCCGTGCTGGCGGTCATCGTCGAGATGCCTGTTCCGTTCACCGATGTCACCAGGCAAGAACTGCCCGTGCCTCCAGCCTGGGTCGGATAGACATAATCACCGACAATGTAGCCACTGCCCGGGGCCGTTGCGGTGCATGACGTCAGATTGCCTGCCGAGGCGGTAATCGAAATCACTGCTCCGGTTCCCGCACCGTTTGTCGTGGTGGACAGGCCGGCGGCGGTTGTATAGCCAGTTCCTGTCGCGCTGTTGACGTACACGTTCTGCCAGCCATACGGCGTCGGAAGAATCGTTCCCAGATCCGAGTAGCTGGTCGTCACGCTCACCGTCAGGTGAGTCGCGTCAATCACATTCAGGGACGCGTTGTTGACAGTGATCTGCGGCCCAAACAGAACCTGGGTGGTATTGGGATTAAAGTGCGTGTTCAAGCCGGTAATCGCCACCGTCGCCGTGGTGCTTTGCGGTGCCTGATAGGGCGAAATGCTGATGATCCCAACCGGTGTCTTGGTGACATTGAAGTAAGTGGTAACGATCTCTCCGCCCGTGGTGAAGGTGACCTTCCGCGGACCGGTGGCCGTGGGGGTTCCGTTGGTGACCCCGACGATATTGATCGTCGCGGTAGCGCCGGTCAGACCGGTGACATTGAAGCCTGTCAGCGTTACGCCCTCGCCGCTGATGACCGGGAAGGTCGTCGGGCCAAAGTGAGTGAACTGGCCGGTAAAGTTGACTGTAAAGCTGTTGACAGCGGATCCGGTCGGAAGCAGCCCATTGGCCGGACTCATCGTCAAAGAAGGCGTAGCCGCGCACACGTTGATCGAGGAGCTCACCACCTGTCCGCCCGTTGACATATAGAACCCATAGGTTCCTGGCGGCGTATTGGTAGGAACGGCGACGGCCAGCGATGCGCTGGTCGGCGTGTTGATCGTGACCTCATCGAAGCTGGGCGCGGGAACCGGAACCGGGTAGAAGTTGGCGGTTGTCGTGCCTTGCACCCAGTTGGTGTTGATAGCGCCCACATTCAGTGTCAACTGCCCGCCCTGAGGCACGCAGCTCGGCGTCACGCTGGTGATAGCCGCATTCGACGGCGTCACCGTAAAGGTGAACGGATACAGAGTGGTGCTGCCCGCCGGTCCGACAATCAGATTCGCGGTGATGCTGCCCACATTGGCGTTATTGCTGATGCTGATGGGAATTGAAACCTGAGTCGGCGTAATCACGTTGACCGTCGGCGAGGAGATATTGCCATCAAAGGTCGCCGAAACCTGTCCGCCTACGAAATTCATGTAGCTGTTAGCGTTAATCACCACGGTAGGCGATGTTCCCTGTTGGGCGGAGTTTGGCGTTACCGAGACCAGATAGGCCGTCGCCCCGGTCACAGTCAATGCGTCGTTCAGCGTCGCAATCTCGCCGCCGGTTGAAACCGTCGCATTCTGCAAGCCGATCGCAGCGCTGGCCTGAACAGCAATCTGGGCGATTGCCGTCGTCGGGCTGGTCACCTGCACGTCGCCAACAAGAACGCCGCCGGTAATCGAGACCTGCGTGGCATTCTGCAGGAAGTGGGTTCCAGATGCCGTCAGGCAAACTGCGCCGCTCCAGCCTTGCGGCTCCACGACCTGTGTGGTGGTGCAAGTGTACGTCGAAGTCGAGGCTGAGTAGGTGGCGAGAGTCAGCCCCGTAAAAGCGGCGCTGTTTGGTCCAATATAGAAAGCAGTGCTGCTGGAGGTGGCGAATTCGCTGCCGGTCACCAGCGTAATGGTGCGGTAGCCGACCGGCGTGGTATTGCTGACGGTGACATTCGCCTGCGCGCTCAGGCCGCTCGGATCGACGCTCAGCGAATTGACCGTGACGCCATCGCCGAAGTTGGCGTAGGTGGTGCCCGACACAAAGTTCGTGCCCGTTGCGGTCAATGCCACATTCAGATTCTGGCCCTGGATGGCATTCGACGGGGTTACCGTATCGATGGTGTGCGCATCGGTCGGGTCAGCAATGATGAAGGCAGAGGCCAGCGTCGCATGCTCCGTGCCTGCCCCGGCAGGGAGCGTAGTGTTGACCGTGACGTTGCGCGCCCCGTAGACCACGCCCGCTCCGCCGGTAATCACAAATTGCGCGTAAATCGTATTGAGGCTCGTTGTGGCCGGATTGGGAATCGTCGCCACAATATCGGCCGGATAGGTCGTGCCGTTCACATCCACGACCGAGATCGACGAAGAGGCATTGAAGTGCGTCCAACCGTTGCCGGTGATGACCACGTTCGCGGTGGTGCCGGCCGCGCCCGCTCCTGGGGAAATCACGGCAATCGCCGCCGCCGGATTGGTCGCAGTGGCCGAACCAGCAAGGGGCGCCGTCACCGGTGAGGTTCCGGGCGCGGCTGTGCCATTGGTCGCAGAGTTCACAATGCTCAGCGTGCCGCGGCGCGTGGTGCTGGGAGTCACCGAGGTTGGCGTGAAATTGACATAGATCAGGCAGGTCGAGTTGGCCGCGATCACGCCCGTCGCGCAGTTGCTGCTGGCTTGGTAATCGCCGGCTGCAAGGGTGCCTACGGCCGCCAGAGAGAAACTCTCCGATTGAGACTCGTGATTGGTTAGCGTGATGGCCTTGGCTGGGCTCACGGTGCCCACCATCTGTGCGCTGAACGTCAGGCTCGCTGGTGTGATGGTCAGCGGATTGGTTCCGATGCCGGTGAGGTTGATCACCTGCGGGCTGGTCGCCGCCGAGTCGTACACCTGTAGCTGCCCATCGCCGACGCCGCCCACGGTTGGATCAAAGCTCAAAGTCACCGCGCAGGAGGCTCCGGAGGCTAGCGTAAAAGGAAGCGCTCCGCAGCTTGTCGAAGTCTGCACAAAGGGGCCGCTCAGCAGAAGACTGTTAAACTGCACCGAACCCGTACCGGCGTTTTTGATGGTTACCGTCTGGAAGGCGCTGGTGGAGCCCACGGGCGCCGCGAAGGAGACCAATCCCGGCAAGACCGTCACCGGCGCGTTGGCCGCACCGATCAAGGGAATGATCAGCGGGTCGTTGACACTCACAGATGCCGTTCTGATCCCCGCTGCGCCCGGCGTGAAGGTCACCTGGAGCGTGCAATTTGCGCCTGCAGGCAAGGTCGCTGGAGAGTACGGGCAGGTGGTTGCCGAAATGGCGAATTCGCTGCTGTTAGGGCCGGTAAGTGTCGCCGATGCGATCGCCAGCGGGGTGCTCTGCTGATTGGTCAGGGTGATTGTCTGTGGCGCGCTGGTGGTTCCCACGGACTGGCCATTGAAGGCTAAACCAGCCGGCGAGGCCTTTAGCGGCGTCACCGCGTTGGCGCTGACCGTAAATGTCTGCGGAGAAGCCGGAGCATTGTCGTTAACGCTGATCGTTCCAGGCTGTGCTCCCGCTACGGTGGCCGTCAGGCTCAGCGCGATCACGCAACTGCTGCTCGCCGGAACGGTATTGGGCGCAAACTGGCAGGTCGTTCCGGCGCTGTTCAGCGAATAGCCGGAAGGATAACCGGTAATCGATGCGATCGTCAGCGGAACGCTCTGGCTGTTGGTCAGAGTCAAGCTCTTGACCGACGCGATGTTCAATACCACGTTGCCAAAGTTCAACGCCGCCGGACTCAGCGTCACTGGAGCAATCCCGGCGCCAGTCAATGTGACGACCTGCGGGCTTGTGGGTGCATCGTCCGTGATTGTCAGATTGCCGGCCGGAGCCGCGCCAATCGAGGTGGGGCTATAAGTGAGATTGATGACGCAACTGCTCCCAGGCGTCACCGGCGTGCCAACCACGCAGGTCGTAGAACCGGAGACAACAGCATAATGGACAGGCGCGCTGATGGAGCTGAAATTCAGACTCCCGGCCTGGTTGTTCTTCACTGTGATCGTCGTTGCCGCGCTGGTCGTGTTCTCCAGCACATTGCCAAAGCTAACCGCGCTCGGCGTAACGGAAACCGCCACGACTCCCACACCGGCCAGCGCCGCCACCTGCGGGCTGTTGGCCGCGTTGTCGAGGATTGTGATCTGTCCTCCGCTGGTTGCCCCGGCTGCGGTCGGCTTGAAGTCGATGCCGATGTTGCAGCTTCCGCCCGCGGCCAGCGTGCCGCTGAGAACGCCGCCGGAAATCGCGCAGGTGGTCGCAGTGGTGTCGAGCACAAATGGCCCGTTGAACACGTCGCTCGAGAAGGTCACCGTGCTGGTGGTGTTATTGGTGGCGATGATCGTCCTGGCGGCGCTAGTGACTCCAACCACGACGTTTCCGAAGCTGAACGAGGTCGGCGACAGCGAGACCGAAGCAACCCCGGTGGCGGAGAGCGTAACCGTCTGCGGGCTGTTGCTGGCGCTATCGGAGATGGTCAGCGACCCCCCAGGCTGCGCGCCCGCTGAGGCGGGCGTCACGGTAAGATTCACGGTGCAGGTGCCGCCATTTGCGGCCACCGTCGGCGTGAGGCAGGTCGATGACGGATCGATCGCGTAGGGGCTGCCCGCGGTTACAGACAGCGAGGAGATGTTCAGGGTGGTCGGCAGGTAATTGGTCAGGGTGACGGTTTTGAGCGCGCTGGTTGCGCCCACCACCACGTTGCCAAAATTGATGGTTCCGGGCGAAGCGGAAGCCTGCACAGTTCCGGTGCCAGTGAACGGAACCGTGAGCGGACTATTGGACGCATTCGTGCTGATGGTCAGCGAACCGCCTGTGAGTGCCCCCAAAGATGAGGGCGTCCAGGTAAGCGAGATGGTGCAGTTGGCGCCCGCGGCCAGCGACGATCCGCACGCAGTCGGCGCGCCGGAGTTCACGACGACTCCCGCGGACGGCGTAATCGATGAGACGGTTAGCGCCGTGGTTTGATAGTTGTAAAGCGTAACTGTCTTGGCCAGGCTGGGTTCGCCGACAACCACGCTGCCAAAAGCTACCGATGCGGGCAAAGCCGAAGTCGGAGCGACTCCCGCCGCCGTCAACGTCTCGGTCAAGGGGCTGTTGGGAGCATTGGTGGTCACGGTGAGCGAAGTGGGCGCGACCGCACCCGAGGTCGCAGGTGTCACGGTCAACAGAATGGAGCAATAGGAGCTAGCCGCCAGCGTGGTCCCGCAGGTTCCCCCGGAGATAGCGTAGGGAGAGGCGACCGAGAGAGGCGAGATGGTGATCGGGGTCAGTTGATAGTTGAACAGATAAACAGTCCTGACCGCGCTGGTGGTGCCCACCGGCACGTTGCCAAACGAAGTTGCTGCCGGGCTCAGCGCTGTGGGTGTAGACCCCGCCGCCGTCAGCGTCTCGGTCAAGGGGCTGTTGGGAGCATTGGTGGTCACGGTGAGCGAAGTGGGCGCGACCGCACCCGAGGTCGCAGGTGTCACGGTCAACAGAATGGAGCAATAGGAGCTAGCCGCCAGCGTGGTCCCGCAGGTTCCCCCGGAGATAGCGTAGGGAGAGGCGACCGAGAGAGGCGAGATGGTGATCGGGGTCAGTTGATAGTTGAACAGATAAACAGTCCTGACCGCGCTGGTGGTGCCCACCGGCACGTTGCCAAACGAAGTCGCTGTCGGGCTCAGCGCTGTGGGTGTAGACCCCGCCGCCGTCAATGGCTCGGTCAAGGGGCTGTTGGGAGCATTGGTGGTCACGGTGAGCGAAGTGGGCGCGACCGCACCCGAGGTCGCAGGTGTCACGGTCAACAGAATGGAGCAATAGGAGCTAGCCGCCAGCGTGGTCCCGCAGGTTCCCCCGGAGATAGCGTAGGGAGAGGCGACCGAGAGAGGCGAGATGGTGATCGGGGTCAGTTGATAGTTGAACAGATAAACAGTCCTGACCGCGCTGGTGGTGCCCACCGGCACGTTGCCAAACGAAGTCGCTGTCGGGCTCAGCGCTGTGGGTGTAGACCCCGCCGCCGTCAATGGCTCGGTCAAGGGGCTGTTGGGAGCATTGGTGGTCACGGTGAGCGAAGTGGGCGCGACCGCACCCGAGGTCGCAGGTGTCACGGTCAACAGAATGGAGCAATAGGAGCTAGCCGCCAGCGTGGTCCCGCAGGTTCCCCCGGAGATAGCGTAGGGAGAGGCGACCGAGAGAGGCGAGATGGTGATCGGGGTCAGTTGATAGTTGAACAGATAAACAGTCCTGACCGCGCTGGTGGTGCCCACCGGCACGTTGCCAAACGAAGTCGCTGCCGGGCTCAGCGCTGTGGGTGTAGACCCGGTCGCCGTCAATGGCACCAGATTGGGGCTGTTTGTGGAGCTTGTGGTAATCGCCAGGGATCCGGCAGGAACCACTCCCAATACAGGGGGCGTAACCGTAACCGAGATGGTGCAACTGAGGCCGGCCCCAAGTGTGGCTGGCGCCGTCGGGCATGTAGTGCCGGAGATCGAGTAGTCTGCTGGCGGAGTGATCGAACTGAATGTCACCGCCGTCGCCTGCGTGTTCTTGAGGGTAACCATCTTGGCAGCGCTGACCGTGCCCGCAGGCACGTTGCCATAAGCCAGCGATGTCGGTGTCACCGTGGTTTGCGCTGAGACCTGCACTGCAGACAGCAGGCCGAGAATCGTTACCATTGAAATCAGCGCCAGGGACTGAATCTTCCGCAGTCCATTCATTCCACGATCGAACATTCTGTTACCCTCCTGGTGGCCCGAAGACCCGAAGATTTGCTCGGGTCAGTTTCAATTCGTTGCGCACACAGCTTCGTGACGAGCTTCTATCTCGCGCACACAACTACCGTCTCTTTTGTTGGCTTGGGGTACAGCTAAGAAGCCCAGGGTTTAGGCCGAGGAGTATCGCCTTGGGCATACCCGGAACAGTTCAATTTATCGCGTGAAGTTAATTAAGCTCGGAATATAACGTTAACGAACTTAACGAATCAAACTTCAATGAACTCGAACTGTCGTCCGCGGGTTGAGTTTCTTGAGCACCGGGATTGTAGGGAACTCCGAGTCGGTAATGCAAGTGAATTCTTCTCAAACGATCTCAACGTGCCAGTTTGCACGGAGAGAAACGCGTCAGGCCAAGTCCCCCCAGATCGGTGTATTGGTGATGGGAGTCTACTTGCATTATTGAAAGTAACGATGAGTAATTTGTTTTCTGGATGAACATCGGTACGTGGATCCGAACAATATAGACCGCGCGCGAGATGGCGAGTGGTTCTGAATAGCCAAAGGACTCGTTGAATCCCGGGGAGGCCACCAATGAGATTGGCGGGCGCACCGCACCGGGCGCGGACCGGCTCGAAATGGTGCGACTGATCCTGAAACGAGTGATGCGCCTCACTGGGATGGATATCTTGATCTGGCTTGTCTTTCGCGACGACGCGTATTTTGGCCGGAGTACTGTACGGGATCAAGGCAGACGAACCTCTTACCATTGCTTCCGTTGCCCTCTTCTCGGGTGTTGCGGTGTTCATCTCGTGTTACGTGCTAGCGTGCTGTGCCGCTTCGATCTATCCGGCGAAATCGCTTCGAGCGGAATCGTTCCGACGAATGCATCGATTGTGATTCAGTTTTGCGCGTCGACGGATGCGACGACCTTCAGCGTATGCAGCGAGTGGCTAGTCATTCCTCATTAACGGTTGGGCGATGCGCCGCAAACTCAACTTGACGTCGGCAGCAGAGGTATTGGTAATTCATTCAAAATTCAAGTAGAATTCTCACTTTCCATGGTTTCCCGGATCACGCCTCCCCAGGTGCGAGCATTATTGCGTCGAGAAAGTGCATACCGCACGGAGCCGACACCTTGCGGTGGCGCGGAGTTTTTGGACGACCGCATTCACGCAGGGTGAAAGCCGGGCGCCGTTGAATACAGGCACTGGTTGATTTGCGAGGGGCAACGCCATGAACGCTACAGATTGGCAGGATCTTCTTTACGCGATCGAGGAAGGGAAGGTAGTGCCCATCGTAGGGCGTGACCTGCTAATCGTCGAAACCGAGAATGGTCCGCAACCATTCCATCGCGTGGTGGCATCGAAACTGGCCAGCGAACTGGGCATCGAGACCGACCTTCTGCCTCCCGACTTTGACATGAACGATGTGGCCTGTGCGGATAAAGAGGTTCTTAAGAATCCGGCGGACCTGAATCGCGCGGTGAATCGAATCTTAAGAAGCCTGGCCTTCGAGCCTCCCGAACCGCTGAAGACACTGGCGGAGATTCCCCCCTTACAACTATTCATTAGCACCACGGTGGATACGCAGCTCGAAAACGCGCTAGCGCGGGTGCGCGGGAGCCGGCCGGCCGTGGCGGCATTTCCGCCGGCTAACGAGTTGCTGGATTTCGACGAGGCGGCCCTGAAGACGCAGGGCAGCTTCGTTTTTCATATTCTCGGCTTGGTATCGGCATCTTCCGATTTCGCCGTCACGGAAGGGCAGATGCTGGAACAGATGCACCTCTTCATGACCTCGGACAGCCGTCCACAAAAGCTGATGGCGAGGCTGCAGAAGAGCCACCTGTTGATTATCGGAGTGAGTTTCCCCGGCTGGCTGGCGCGATTCCTGCTGCGCGTGTCGCGCAACAAGCCGTTATGGGAGGGGCGCCAGACCACCGAGGTCTTTGCCGATATCGGGTCGCTGCGGACCGATTTCGCCGAATTCCTGGCGCATTTCAGCTCCCAACAGTCTCACATCTTCACAGGCGGTTCGCCGGTTGAATTCGTGCGTGAGCTGCATGACCGCTGGTTCGAACTGCACCCCAAAGGCAAGCCGGCCCCGGTGGAAGACATGCCCACCGACTGGAACCCGGGCTGTGTCTTTATCAGCTATGCGCACGAAGACAGGGATTCCGCCGTGCGTTTGGCGAATGAACTGTCCAAAGCCAATCTGGAAGTGTGGATCGACCGGCGCCTCACGGCCGGGGACGACTACAACGCGAGGATTCGATATCACATCAAGGAAAGCGCGGCGTTCGTCGCGGTGCTTTCACAGCACACCAACAATGAGGCCGGACCGGCGCGCTACTACGGCAAGGAGTGGTATGAAGCCTGCGAGGTCGACAAGGGCTTTATCGGCCAGGATCGCCGCTTTCTCTTTCCGGTCATCGTCGACGGTTCATCACCCGGTTCGCTGGGAGCCATTAAGAAAGGAACCTTCGGCAACAACGTGGCCTTTGCACTTGGAGGAGAACCCACGGCGGACTTGATCGCCGAGATCGATATTGCTCAGAAGGCCTATCGAAAGGGACTGGCTCGCGCCTGAAAAAAGATATGCCAGTGAAGGTCCAACTCAGCTCACAAAACCCCTGGCCGGGGCTGCGCGCATTTACTGAAAAAGATCGCGATTTCTTCTTCGGCCGCGAGCGCGAGATTGCGGAACTGCTGGAGCTGGTGCAGCAAACGCAGGCTGTGGTTCTTTACGGGCAGTCGGGCCTGGGCAAGACTTCGCTGGTCCAGGCCGGCCTGTTCCCGGAGCTGAAGGGGCTTGACTTCCTGGCCTTCCGCGTTCGCTTCGACCATAGCGAGGATGCGGCGCCACTTGCCGAGCAGATCAAGAGCGCGCTGACCGCAGAATTGGATCGCGCCGGCATCCAGGGTCCGCGGCCCGCGCCAGAAGAAACGCTTTGGGCGTATTTTCACCGCCGCGATCTGGATTTATGGGGTGCAGGTAACCGGCTGCTCAAGCCTTTGATCGTGGTGGACCAGTTTGAGGAAATATTCACCCTCGGCCAGCGCACCGAGCGCGCGGTGGCGCGCGTAGCGCAATTCGCAGCCGATTTGGAATCGATGCTGGAACATCGCGCGCCACAAGCGGTGCGCGAACGCCTGGACAAAAATCCCGACGAGGCGCTGCACTACGACTTCCGGCGCCAGACCGGTCGGTTCGTCATCAGCCTGCGCGAAGACTTTTTAGGCTATCTTGACTCCTGGTGCCGGCGCATCCCCTCGTTGCTTTCCGTAGCCAGCCGGTTCCGTCTGCTGGCAATGACCGGAACGCAGGCGCTGGAAGTAGTGAAACGCGGCGGCCGGGACCTGGTGGATGACGCGGTGGCGAGGGACATCGTAGAGTTTGTTTCCGATGCGCGCCACCGGGTAGCGCCCGCGCTACTGAGCGTGGTGCTGGAGGAGCTGAACCACCGGCGCCTCCAGCGTGGCCAGACACGCATCACCGCCGAATTTCTCAGCGGCGAGCGCGGAAAGATCATTCAGGATTTCTACGAGCGCTCGTTTGAGGGCATTGATCCGCGCGTGCGAATCTGGGTAGAAGACCGGCTGCTGACGGGTGGCGGCCATCGCCAGCCCGCAGCTCTCGAAGACGCCCTCACCCAGGGAATACCCGAGAGCGAGTGCGACCTTCTGGTGGATCGCCGCGTTCTTCACCGCGCGGAACGCGAGGGCGTGGTCTGGCTCGAGCTGACGCACGATTTGCTCAGCGAACCAGCGTCGCGCAGCCGCGCCGAGCGCGAGCAGCGACAGCAAGCAGAGGAAGTGGTCAGGCAGAAGGAACAGTTCAAGCGCGAGTTGCAAAGGTCGCGCCGCGTGGCCGGCGTGTTCGCCGCGCTGCTGGTGGTGGCTGTGGCGGCATGCTTGCTGGTGATTCGATACAACGGGATGGCAAAGCAGAGTGAGCGCCGCGCGGCCGAGAGTCAACTCGCCGCGGTTGCGGACGCTGAGGCTGCCAACAATTTGAACTTTAGCATCGTTTCCAACAGCTGGGTTCCCGTGGCTACGGTGGAGGAGACGATTCAGAATGTGGAAGGGGCCCAGCGCAGACCGGCAGCGAATTCGACAGACCTTGCGACGCGGGCGCGCATTCTGGCCCGGGCCGCCGATGCACTTTACGAAGGCGGGCACTTTGAAGAGGGGCTGAATGTTTCCTCGCGAGCATTGAGCGTGCTGAGCGGGCTGGGGACGCCAGGATCGGCGGACGTGCAGGCAAAAATCGCGCGCGGCGAGACTTTGTACGAGCTAGGCCGCGGCTCGCTGGAGCTGAACAAGCTCGTCGACGCCGAGAGGGATTTTACACAAGCCCTGGAGCTGGCTTCCTCGCTACCAGATTGGAACGCGCGAGAAGACACGTCGCGTATCTTCGTCTTGTCGCATATCGGTCTGGGGGGGATGGATTCCAGCCCGTGCACTCAGTTTGAAGGCGTGAAGCATCTCGAGATGGCTCTTGCCCAGGCTCAATACCGCGCCGGCCGCGCATCCGGGGACGCGGACCACGCCGACCGCGACGAAGCAAAGTTTCTTGAGATTCGCGCATTGCTTGATTTGGGTTCCAGCCAGTGGGATCCGGCTAAGGCGCAGCAGCAATACTCTGCAGCGGAAACCATTCTCCAGGGCGCGGAGAAACAGGACCCGGGCAATCCGCGTTGGAGAGCGCTCTCAGCCGCGCTGGCTAATGATCAGGCTGACGTCGCATTCATGCAGAACCGGTTTGACCAGGCGCTATCCAAGCTGGGTGAGGCCAGCGGCGACTATCAGGAGCTGATTGATCGGGATCCCCTGAATTGGGAGTGGAAACTGGCGCTGGCCAGCAGCCGCCATCTCCTCGGACAGGCCTACCTCAACTTGAAAGAATGGGACCTGGCGGAAGGCTTGCTGAATGAATCCAAGGATTCCGCGACTGCATTGCTCAACGACAGCAAGCAGACTGAGTGGGCAAGTGCGAACTCGTTGCGCGCACACGACCTGGAATCGATCGGCACAATTCCCGTGCTTCGCGCTCTGGAATCTCATTTCAGTGCCGAATCGGTGGCAGGTTTGGAGGCATCCTTCCAGCCTCTAAGTCAGGCAGCCTCGATCCTGGGAGCGATGCAGACCTCGCAGCCGCAAGATTTGAGGTGTTCCGCGGAATTGGCGGAGGTTGCCAATTTCCGCGGCATGATCCAGGACGTGCAAGCGATTTTATCTGGAGACGACAAGCAAAAACAGGAAAGATTACGCAAGGAAGCGCTTGCCAGCTTTTCGCAGGGGCTGAACATGATGCCGGCGATCGAACAGCCGATGCCCAGATTCCTTAAGGACAAAGGAGAAATCTACAGCGACCTGGCGGACCTGCAGGACGACATGAAGCTGCAAGCGGCCTCAGTGGCCAACAGCAACAATTCGATTGCTGCCTATCGAGAGGTTGTCCGGATTGCGCCAACGGCGAAGAACTACGGCACGCTCTCCGGGGAAATGAAATCGCTGGGAGACTACTACGAAGAGAAAAAGGTTTACGCGCAGGCGCTTTCACAGTATGAACAAGCCCTGTCCACTCTCGACATGGCCATCGCCGCGGCCAATGCGGAGCCCGCCAGCCGGGGCGGGCTGCAGTACTCCGGAAGCAAGGCTACGCTTTACGGAAAGCTGGCAGGCATCAAGTTGACCCGCGGCGACGTGCACGGCGCACTGGAGGAAATCGGCAGAGAGCTGGACACGGTCTGGCAAGCGCTTCCAACCGATTACACAAGCCAGGATTATCTTGGCGAACTGGAGAGCTGCAAAAGTCAGCTCAATACAATCGAGGCAGGCCTGCGGAACTCCGATTCAGAGCCGCCCTACCGCGGTTTGACCGCCGAGCAAAAAAAAGCGCTGCTGACCCAGGCCGAGGGTCTGCTCCCTCGGACTGACCCGCTCACTTTGCTCAAGATCTCGGGCGGCGTGTGGCCGATTCCTCCCTTGTTCCCAGGCGCATGGCGTACGCTATCGGCCAGTGAATACGGGCCGGATGGAATCCTGCACGAGTTGTCGGCCACCCGAAAGGACGTGATACCAGAGCATGTTCTAGGCATCCGAGGCGTAAATCTCGACTTTTATGGTGACAGCCATCTCTACGAGGTCGCCGCGGACGGTCTCCATGGAACGCTCTTCTATCTGTGGCGCGGAAAAGTCTGGGTGCAGCTCAAGGGCAGCCAGGACGCCATCCAGCAGATGAACAAGAAAGCCCCGCCGCGCCTGGACACGGTGGCGCGTGCTGCTGCGTACCTGCGCTTTTATTTGGCAACGGTTCAGAACGCGAATTTAGGACCCACTCTGTGCAGGCAATCGGCATCGACGTTCGACTCGGCTTCGGAGACTGCGCCTCCGCTGGCGGGATTGTATTCTTTGCTCGATCAAGAGGTCGATGTGCCGTGGTTTGAGTCTGCCACTCAGCAACAGCGCACCGAGATAGTCCCCAAAATCGCGCCGCTCCAGGTCGAAGAGAGCCCCGATCATGAATGGCAGGCGCGGGGAACGGTGGAGTGCGGCGGCAATCTTTTTGACGTCACCTTCCGACTTACCCGCAGCGGGATTCTCGATGCTTCCCAAGCAAACAAGATCGACGAACAGTTGCCGGCAAAGGTCCAGTTCTTCTCCACCGATGGCATTCGTACCCAGGGAACGATGGAGGACTTGTATCTCGATGCGCTCAAGCGGAATCCCGACGACAAGACGGCGCTGAGCGGCTTGGTCGACTTCTATGCGGCGAACAAGCAGAACGACAAAGAGGAACATCTCCTGCTCGACGTCATGAAGCGAAGTCCGAACAAACAAACGGCGCTGGACAGGTTGATCGACCTGTATGACGAGACGAAGCAACCCGAGAAAGAAGAGCGCCTGCTGCTCGACGCTTTGAAGCAAAATCCCGACAGCAACGTTGCCCTCGATCGATTGGTTGAGTTCTATCACGACGCTGGACAGCAAGACAAAGAGGAGGCCCTCCTGCTGGGCGTGCTAAAGCAAGAGCCGGAAAATGAGGGCGCTCTCGGTGACTTGATGCAGATGTATAGCCGGTCCGGTCAGTATGGCAAAGAGGAAGCTCTTTTGCTCGACGAGTTGAAGCGGAATCCCGCAAACGAAAGAGCGTTAAGATCATTGCCCGGTGTCTACTACGCTGCCAAGGACTGGAAAGATGCGGTGCAGGCGGAAGGCAACTGGATTGACTACATGCGAGGTCTCAAGGCGGACGCTCGCCACATCCAGGAAGATCTCAACAACGATTTGATCGGTGCTTATGCGAGTCTTGCTTGGTTTCAGATTTTTGCGCGGGACTTCTCCGGTGCGCTGACGTCAACGGACACAGGGTTAAAGGTGAATCCAGCCGACCTGCGGTTGGCCGCTGAACATGCGGAGGCCCTGCTCTTCCTAAACCGCACCCAGGAAGCGGACGCGATTTTCCTCGGCAATCGCGGCAAAGAGGATGGATGGGAGCGGTGGGAAGTTATTGTTCTCGACGATTTCGACGTCCTCGAAAAAGCGGGCCTCACCAATCCGGAGTTGGCGCGGCTCCGGCCTCTGCTCTCCGCAAAACCCGCGCCCACCGCGCCGGCGCCCAAATCGTCGCCGCAAAATTCCCGTCCGAACTGAAGAAGAATAGTGTCACTGCCCGCCCTGGCCTTCGAGACCCAGCGCACCCACTCGCGTCAGAAGGACAACAGGCTCGGCGTCGGGCCAGATGCCGAGCTAACCAGCAGCGAGAATCTTCTCTTGACACGATTCTGCCGCTCTTCAACCCTGCGCACGCCGGGAAGTTTCCTGCACCGAAGATGGGAGGTCTCACCCATGCCCGCGCCGCTTGGTGTGGGCGGGGCAGGGAAGTCTGAAAGCCGTAATCCTGCCATCGACGCGGATGAGAAATCGGATACGCCCGGTTACCGGAGAAACCGCCGAACAAAAAAGTCAACTCCACGGAGGCGGTGGAGGGAAACCGCCAAAAGAGGCCGTGACATATCATTACGAATTCGCAGGTCGCGAAGCCCAAAGCGAAAGCGCGGTGCATGCAGATGCGCCAGGACAATGCTGACCGACTCGGCGATTTCGCGTAAGCCCGAAGAAGATGGCGGCAGGATGGAGAAATTTCTGAAGCTCGCCGGGGATGGCGATCGGCTCAAGAACAATGACATCTCTCCACTTTGGGCAAGATTTCTGGGCGCCGTTGCCTTTTCTCGGGGCTAACTAACTTCCCAGTTCAGCGCATTTTCGTGGCTCCCCTCGCCGCTGAACCTGATTGTCTTTGCGTCCCGAGGCAGAGGCTCAACCACTCCATTCACCTTTACTTGCTTGAGCACCCTCATCTCGGCCTCCGACAATCTGATCTCAATCTTCCAGTTTCCGCCAGTTTCTGGCGCATACCAGCCTCGGAAGCCATGCGGCGTCTTGCTGAAGCCAACCAGCGGCGTCGAGAATTCGTACTCGGGCAAGGGCAACGCAGGGGCAAAGTTGACTCCGTCCTCCTGGAAGTCGACGCCCAGCAGCTTGGCGGCGCTATAGAGCGGCCAGGCGTGTGGGTGCATGTTCATCACCGGGAAGTCGGTCCAGTTGATGCCCCAGTCGGTTGGGGATGGCTTGCCGCCCACCGGCGGATCGCCGAACATGGTCTGGCCGGGATGCTTTGACAGTACCGAGTTGTAGTAGTCGGGGCCGCTCCAAATGCCGTACCAGATCTCCGGATAAGCCTCGGCGTGCATGGCCAGGGAGTTCTTCTTCCATTCATCCCATGCGGAGGGCCCGCCGGCCAGGGCCAGAGCCCAGATGAGCGTGCCATTGATGCTCGCCCAGATGCCGCCATTCTCGAGGATTCCAGGCCGCTTGCCAGGCGTGTCTTCGCCGATGTTCAGAATGAGCGCGCCGATCGGCGACGGGCGTCGCAGTTCTTTGTCGATGGATGCAACCAGAGTCGTGCGCTGCTCGGGGCTGGTAACGTCGCCAATGATGGCCCATGGCTGCGGTTCGAGCCAGATGCGATCGTCGCCGATCCAATCCAGGTTCGGGCCGAGCCAGGCGCGCCTGAACCACTTGCCCGTCCACACTGCCCGAACTGCCGTGCGCTGCGCGGCAGCTTTTGCGCGAGCTTCAGCAGCGGCTTCCTTTTCTCCCACGGCGTTGAGCATCCGTCCGTAGTAGTCCAGGACATAGCTCGCCATGGCGGCGTTGAGTACGCTTTCGGCCTGCTGGTGTACCTCATGGGCATACTTTTCAGGGACTCTGCCCACCACGATTCCATCGTTCCAGTCGCCCATGGCGAGCCGCATGAGTCCGTGCCTGCCTGCGCCGATTTCGGTCACCAGATGAGTGAACGCGCGTGCCAGCAGATCGCGCACGGTTGGATCGGAGGGCGCGGGTTCGCGATGCATGTAGGGCGTGACTCTTTCGTCAAGGAATTTCTTGTCGCGCGTGGCCAGCACATACTCCGATGCGGCCCACAGCAGCCACATCTCCTGATCGCCGGGATCGAAAGCCGAGGGCATGGGCATGCCACTTCCCACCAGCGCGTAAGGGATCGAGCCGTCTGGCTGAATCTCCTTAAGCGTGTAGCGGATGATGCCCTTGACGATGCCGGGATCGCTGAAGACAAATGGCAACGTGTGTTGCAGCGGATCACGAGCCGCGCCCTGGAAGCCCATGACGTACTGGTACACGTGCCCCTGCGAAATGATGTGCTCGCGGAAGAAGCTGTCCCAGGTCAATGAGCTGCGCAGATAATAGTTGTGCCAGGAGATCTCGCGCTCCACCCATGGCTCGGAAGGAACCGAGAAGCGCAGTCCTTCCTGCTTCCAGTGGGCGGCGGAGCGGGCCAGGATTCCGGCCGGATCGGCGGCATACTTCTTCACCAACTCGTCGGCCTTGAATCCCTCGGGCAGATACCCATAGAGGAAGTACAACGTCTTGCTCTGTCCGGGCTCGAGATGGAACCTGCGCTCAAGCAGGAAGGCGCTGGCTGGGCCCGTTGTGCTGAGATCGTTGCCCAGAGGAGTCGCAAGGCCGGTGGGATTTTCGACACCGCCGGCGCCGAAGAAGATAGCTGCGTCCGTCGCGTAGCCATCGGGCGCTGCATCGAGCGACACTAGAAAAGTGGAAGGAGGAGTCAGGTCTTCCCACACAGCGCCGGGCGCAACCTCATGCAGATGGCCGCCAAAGGGACCGTCGGGATTCTTCATGCCCGTTTCAATCTGCTGCCACTGGGCTTCTTCTTCTGGCGTACGACCCAGGAAGCTTTGCGTCTCTATCAGTCCGGAGTTGTTCGACAGGGGCGAGAACTTGTGCTCAAAGCGCGCGGCGAAGGCGCGACGCAGTGCGGCACCTTTCGTGTTGTCGCGCAACTGGCCGGCCTCCATGCCCGAGCGGTACGAAAACTGGTAGTTCTGCGCGCCCCAGTACTCCACCCAGTGAAGATCGGCTGCGGAGATCCCCCGGTTGCTCACCTTCACCATGGACAAGACGACCGGATCGTCGCCGTAAGGAGCCACGATCGATTGCTCCACTTCATAAAGCGTATTCTTGACCGTCTTGCGGAAGTAACCCTCGCCCAGGATTCTGTCGAACGAAGCGCCATTGCCGGGATAGAAGGTGCTCAGCACCTGCTTCCCGTCAGTCAAAAAGCCAATACCGGCGCCGTATCGCGACTCTTCGGGAAAATAGTCGTTGAGGAACTTGGGCGAGCCTTCGTCCTGACGCACCTGCACATATCCGTAATTCGACACGGCGGCCACCAGACGATCGTTGCCAACCTGGTGCGTATGGTCGGTGGGTGAGCGCCACTGCTTGTGTACGGGTGTGACGGCCAGGGGGTCGGAGGTTTGGTTGCATGTGTAGCGGTAAGCAGGCAATCCGAAGCCGTCCACGATCCATTCGCCAAAATGGCCCGAGCCATACGGCCTATTGGCCTTGCTCCCCGGTGTGCTCTCTGCCTCGGACGCTAGAACCTGAAGCGGAGATGCCAATGCAGGAAGGCTGATTCCTGCGCCTACCATCCCGATGAATTGCCGCCGATTCACGCTCACGGTTTTCCAGCCCCCAATGATCTGAACAGAGATGGCAAATGCGTTGTCTTGCGCTCAAGGCTAAGGCCAAAGCAGACAACAAAGAATCTGCACGCGACAGTAAGTGGATTCATACGCTGAATTCTATTCCCATCTGTAGCGAGGCATCGACGACCCGCGCCTGGAAACGCAAATAGACAGTTTTCATTGCAACTTTGCCATGTCGTAGCGGCAAGAAACAACCCGACCGTCCCAGTGCGATCTAGACATTTGGAAGGTCGATTCCGGCAGGTTTTTGGAAGGTCTCTGGAGGACAGGGCAATGCCACACTCACTCGGTTTCTCCCAGCAGTTTTCGCAGCATAAAGCGCATGGTCCGCTTCGGCTATGAGAGCTTCCGGCGTGAAGCAACCCTTCCCAGAGGCCGTGGCAACTCCAACCGAGACGGTGAGAAACGGAGCGGTCATAGATGCGGGATGAGGAAGACCGAGAGCGGCCACTGCGAGCCGGATCAACTCGGCAAATCCGATAGCATGCGCCGCGTCGGTATCCGCAAGGATGATTACGAACTCCTCACCACCGTAGCGGGCTGCAGTGTCTGTCCGGCGCTTGCAGCTGCGCTTAAGTTCGGTAGCCACTGAGATTAGGTACTCATCGCCTTTCTGGTGGCCCTCTGAATCATTCAGAGCTTTGAAATTGTCGACGTCAATCATGAGTAGCGACAGTTGCGAATTCGTTCTCCTGACGCGGGAGCACTCCCTCTCAAGTGTCTGGTCAAAAATCCGCCGGTTGGCCAACCCGGTGAGTGGATCGGTATTTGACAGCTTCTTTAGTTCCTCGTTGGCAAGACTTAGATCGGCGGTCTTTTCCGCAACCAGCTTCACCAATTCCTGTTCCCTTTTCTGCGCGCCAATGAGCCGCAAACGCAAAATTACGCCGATCGCCGATAACGGGATCAATACGCAAATTCCGATGAACCACCACGATGCGTACCACGGCGCCAGAATACGGAATGGGAACTGGGCGGTGCCCTCGCTCCAGCCGCCATCGTTTTCCCTCGCCTGGACCTCCAGACGGTACGCGCCAGGAGCAAGGCCGGCGAACTGCAATTCCCGCTGATCGGTTTCCGTCCAACCTTGGCCTGCACCTCCCAACCGGTACCTGAAGACAACTTCGTTCTGGCGGGACGCATTGAGCGCGGAGTACCTTGCCACGAGCGGGTTCGATCGGATTCCGAAACGGGGGGTGGCCAGCCCGGAGACATCGTTTTGTCCGACGGAAAGCCTGGTAAATACAACCGCCAGGGGGTCTTCGTGATCCTGACGCGGGAGGGGCTTAAAACGTGAAAGCCCACCACTGGTCCCGATCCAGACAGTACCGTCGGGTTCCGCGGCAAAGGCGTTGAGGTTACAGTCGTCCCAGGCCAGACCGTCGTTCATGTCGTAGTGCGTCCAATGAGCGCCATCCCACAAGTCCACACCGTGCTCAGTTCCTGCCCATAGAATTCCTTGGGCGTCGAAGTCAAGGAAGTAAATCAGCCCGTCACTGCCCGGTCTCTCAACACCCTTTTCAATGGCGATCCCGCCGGATTTCAATTGGACTCGATCGATACCGCCGCCAAAGCGGTATCCGACCCATATCACGCCATTTGGTCCTGCGCCCAGGGAAAGCACTTCCTGATTGCTCAAGCCGGATCGTTGCGTGAAGTTCCTCCATGTACCGTCCTTAAATGCGAAAAGCCCGCCAGCGCCTCCGGCCCAAACCGTGCCATCAGAACTTTGGATCACGTTCCAGAAACGCGTGGACGGCAGTTCAACGACACGTGAGAAAACCCGGAGAGGAGCGTGGGCGACGAACAGCCCTACTTCGCTGGCTACCCAGAGGTTCTGTTCGCTATCGATGCACAGAGCGTAGGCGGCCTTCCCTGTAAGACCTTGCCCATCTCCAAACCACTCCGTCTTTTGTGTGCGAGGATCGAAGCGAGCCACGCCGCGGGTTTCAGTCCCTAGCAAAAGATCACCGCTCGGCAGTGCGTGCACGCTATGTACAGGAAAGCCATCCATTCCGGCAACCGGCTTGAACGATAGGCCGAGTTGCTTTCGCACTCCGCGAAACAATCCCCCTTCTGTTGCCACCCAGATCGAACCATCGTCTCGGGGGACGATTTCGTAGATAAGGTCATTGGTAAGCCCGCTCTTGCTGGAATAGTTTTCCCATTCCCGGTATCCCCGCCACTGCAAGAGCCCGCGGCCTGCCAAGCCAACCCAAAGCGAGTGCTGCCGATCCTCTAAAACGGAGTAGACGGTTCCACGGAGCCCATCAGAACGGTCGATCTTTCGCCATTCGTTATGGTCCCCAATGAACAGCCCGTCAGGAGAGGTAAGAAGAATTCGTCCACCCCGATCGACTGCGGGAACTCCAACCCCGTTTCCTGGAGAAAAAGGGACGTGGGGTCTCGAAAATCCGGGCCTTCCCGCGGGCCACATGAAAACCCCGGCATTTCTTACTCGCACCCAGAGATTTCCATCATGGTCTTTCAGGATTACTAATATTTCTCCGTCAGGGAGTCCGCTCTCTCGTGAAGAAACCTGAGTGCCTCGGGCATTCATGTGGCAGAGTTCGTGTCCGCACCCGTACCACAAGGTGTCGCCGTCGACCAGGATCGCGAAGGCGCCAGGCGCGGATGCTCCCTGGGGCTGAGGAATCGTTCGCATCGCAAATTGGGTTTGCCCTGCTTGAGACGACAGTTCCACAAGCCCGGCATCGGTGCCGAGAAAAGTGTGGCCTCTCCCATCCGACTGGATGCCTTGGGCCCAGGCGACAGTGTTGAAAGGGGTGGAAAGCTTTTCAAAGCGATTGCCCGACAGGCGATATAGTCCGATCGTTCCACCAACAAGAAGAGAGCCATCGGGAGCTTCACCAAATGCCACGCCGGAGTTAGATGGAATTCCCCGCGCTGCTCCGAATAGCTCGAAGCGCTCGCCATCAAATCGAAAGATGCCGTTTTCGGTGCTGACCCAGAGAAAGCCGATGCGGTCCTGATAGATTCTGCGGACGGCGAGGTTCTTTAAGCCTTCAGAGCTGCCGAAGGCGCGAAAGTTGGGTTCCTGAGCGCAGAGTATCTGACCTGTCAGTCCCAGCAGGGCAAGCGTGAGCGGAATGACTCGACGCCTCACACTAGGATTATCGTGCAATCCGACGGTCTAATCTGGCTGGCGCCCAATATTATTCGACGACCAGCGGGTCAATTTACCCAGATCAACAACTGGCACGGAAAGATGCATGACGCAGAGTTGCAAACGAAGTAGCTGAATGGCAATGACGGGCTTCATCTCGTGGCCTGCTGCTTGAGCATTTTGTCGATGACGTTTTGAGCTGTGACAAGCTTCCCGGCGGTGGCGCGGAGAGCGTCAAAAACCGTTTGAGGATTGTCGGATGGCGGCAGGGCTTTCAGATAGCCGGCCAAGTCCCCCAATGGATTGGTGTTTAATGCGCGATCATCGCTTTGGTTGGTGTCATCGAGTCTCTTAAGCCAAATCTTCCTGGGCACTAGCGGAGTGGGTTCGAACAACGTGTACGACTCGGGCCATATTACGACCACTTCGGCCACCGCGCCCAGCGTGCCGTACGGCGTGGCTACGAATACGGCGTATGTCCGGCTGTGGTACGAAATCAACGGTAGATGGCTGTCGACCGACTACACCTACACGGAACAGTAGTGAAACTGATGTTCTCACGCCGCCATCAAATTGCACGGCGTGAGACCGGCGGCCTGCCGTTTTGAAATGGTAGCGTTCGCAGCCGCGTTCTTTTGTTTTTTGACACACTGTTTTACGTAATCTTGCGGCGCATTCGCCGGACTGAGAGCGGAGCGCCTTATACGGCGGCCACTTCACCTACAACCGTATCTATAACAACGTGAGCGTACGCGTACACAATGTGTACAGCCATAACGCGGGCAATCGTGTGGTCGCCAATCGCGAAATCAGCAACACTCGAGCAAGTTACCATGGCGGAACGGGCGGCACTTAAGTCCGGCCGCAGGCGTCCGAGGCGGCGGCATGGCGCGAGCCAACTGCTCCGCGGATGAGCGCGCAGGTGCAGCACGCGCAGAAGTTCCAGTCAAATCGGGGCAATTTGCGAATACTAATCACGGCCAGCCCGCTAAACCGGCAGTCGGCCGGCCGATTCGTGCAGACCACAACGTGAAGCCCACGACGCAGAATCAGAGTCACGGCGGGCGCCAGCAAGAGCGTCGTTAGTAAGGCTTCACCGCTCGCGCGAACTGGAGCTTCCATGAGCGACATCTCACGTGCGCAGAGTGTTTCTGAATACTGAATTAGAGAATTTACCTGACCCGAAAGTATTAGCAATCACCGCAGCGAGGAGGGAGTATAATCCCGCGCAGTTTCCAGCTTCGAGGCGAAACCCCTTCGGAATCCGCGTCTCTAGCGGATTTCGTGCTGGTGTTGTGATTTGGATCACTATGGCCCTCTTTAGCATGCAGCGCTAGCTGGCTCGGATCCGCGCGGCGCTTCGCGGTCCATCTTCCGGCTGCCATTTTGGTCCGCAGGCTGGCTTGGCTCCCAACTGGAAACAGATATCGCACACTCTTCCCCGGTGCGGGTGGGGAGATAGCGATGAAAAACATCCTTGGCACAATCCTGATTTCAACCATTCTTTTGTTGAGCCGCCTGGCGGCAGGCCAGGCCGCACCCGAGAGTCTGGACGTCCAGCTGCTCTGGGCCGCTACCTGGGGCCATACCGCGCAGGTAGAGCAACTTCTGCGACAGGGCGCCAAAACTGAGGCCAAAGACGTCGTCGGCAATACAGCGCTGTTCTGCGCGATGGAGGGTGATTATACCCAAATAGTGAAGCTGCTGCTCGATCATGGCGCCGACATCGAGGCCAAGGGATCAATTGGCGAGACACCGCTGTTCTGGGCTTCCTACCATGGCAAGGCCGAAAGTGTGAAGCTGCTGCTCGACCATGGTGCCGGCGTCGGAGACAGAGACAAAAACGGCAACACGCCGCTTCTCGTAGCAGCCAACGCGGGCGAGGCAGAAGCTGTGAGGGTGTTGCTGGATAATGGTGCCGATATCGAGGCCAGAGACAAAAGCGGCGAGACGGCCCTGATTATTGCAGCCCGCCAATGTTATGTCGACGTCGCGAAGATGCTCCCAGTCGTGAAATTACTGCTAGACAGGGGCGCCAACATTGAGGCCAAGAGCGGGGGCGACACTCCGCTGGTAGGTGCTTCCTACTATGGCCGTACCGAAATTGTGAAGCTGCTGCTGGAGAGAGGCGCCAACGCCGAAGCTACGGATGATCACGGTGTCACGCCGCTAATTCGGGCAGCCGGCAGTGGGTTTACCGAGATCGTAAAGCTACTGCTGGTGAAAGTCAGCGGCACCGAGGAATTGAACTCTGCGCTGATCGTAGCAGCGCGTTGGGGCTATACCCAGGTTGTGAAACTGCTGCTGGACAAGGGCGCCAACATCGAAGCCAGGGAGAGCGACGGCACGACGGCGCTGCTGGCAGCGGCTGCATGGGGCAAGACCGATGTGGTTGCCTTGCTCATCGAGAAAGGCGCTAATCTCAACGCGAAAGACAACCAGCAGCAAACAGCTACCATGCTGGCTGATCACAATCACCATCCTGAACTCGCCGCGATGTTGCGGAAGGTTAGCGAAGCGCCGACGACTCGAGATGTGAATGCTTTGGCCCAGTCAACCGCGTTCACCGAGAAACTGAACTCATACCTTCCCGATCTACAGAAGGGAGTAAGCATTGACGTGTTGCTGGACCGTGCGGTTCGAGCAGGAGACGCGGATGTAGCTGCTGTCCTTATCGAGAAGGGGGCAAATGTCAATTCCCCTGACACAGACGGAGGCACGATCCTCATCAAGGCGGCGAAACTTGGAAACGCTGAGATGGCAAAGCTGCTATTGGATAAGGGCGCCAATATCGAGGCTAAAGCTCAATACGGCAGAACAGCGCTGATTTATGCAATCACTGATGACAGGATGGGAATCGTAAAACTATTGTTGGAGAAGGGAGCCAACACAGAGGCCAAGGACAATGCCGGCGAGACTGCCCTGACCGATGCGATCTCCAACGACAAGATCGATGCCATGAAGGCGCTCTTGGCAAAGGGCGCTAATGTCGAAGCCAGAGACCAATACGGCGAGACAATGCTGATCTATGCAATCTCCAACAACAAGATCGATGTCGCGAAGCTGCTTCTAGAAAATGGCGTCAACATAGACGGCAAGGACAGCCACGACGACACTGCGTTGATGGTGGCGGCCCGCGGAGGTCGACTGGAGCTAGCGAAACTACTTCTCGACCATGGTGCAACAATCGACATGATAGGGCGGTTCGGCGCCACGGCACTGATCGAGGCAGCTTACAACGGAAAGTCCGCTGTCGTAAAGCTCCTGTTGGACAAAGGCGCTGACGTCGGAATCAAGGACCAAAGCGGCCACACGGCATTAGGCTGGGAGACTGAGCAGTTTGTCCCTCTCTTATCTTTGGACTCGGTCGATCAGCGCCAGGAGAGCCTAGTCAAAAATGCTGAAGTGGTTCGCTTATTGCAGCAGGCAGTTGCAAGGAACCCTCAAACATTTTTTGACGCATCTCTCGATGCCTTTAAGAAGGCCGATTATGAGGAAGAGGATGCCCGACGCGAAATAGTCATCAAGGCTGTCGAAGGCTTACCGAACCTTCCTGTCATACCGGAAGAGGCGCGTCAGCTCGGGTTGCAGGCATCGGCTCTGCTGAAGCAGGCGAGCATTTCCGGGGAGCTTGAACAGCCCATTCAACTGCTGCGCCAAGCTCTGGAGATTGCTCCCTGGTGGGCCAACGCTTACTACAACTTGTCGCGCGCATTCGAACTGAGCGGACAGTATGATGAAGCGATTAAGCAGCTTAACTACTATCTGGAACTGAAACCTTCCGAAGCCGATGCGACTGAGGCCCGAGCCCATATCGCTGTGATCCAGGCAGAAAAAGAAGCCGCGGCGCGCAAAGGTCAGGAGGGCGAAGGTTTACTTGCGGTGAAATATGTGAGCGGCGGCGTGACACGCGTACGCGATACCGACGCGCCCAAGTGGTGGTATCCCAGCAACCGGCAAGGTGACCCGATCCTCTCATACAGGATTGGTGTGCGGCTCCTCTACGCATATTGGGCTCCGGAACAAGCCCCATTCTTTGCCAACGTCTTCCGTATGCCGAACGGCAAGCTACTTGCCATTACGCTTGTTGCGCAAGCCAACAATGGCGCGTTCACGGGCGACAAAATCGGCGTCTACGACATAACTGATAGTTCCTGCGTCGAAGGGAACGATTTCGCATTCGCCACCCAGGACTACACGACTCCCTGCGGTGGCCGCTACTACGTCAGCGTTTCCAATCAGCCCAATGCAACCGTCACAGTCAGTTATCCCGCGACAGGCGCTTCCGTCACGCTCCCGGTAGCCCTGCTTTATCGCGGGCGGGCGCTCCAGGGGAGAGGTCCTTTCGGCGGATGCAGTGGAACGGTACACCAGGGCGGTACCAGAAACATGGTGCTGAACTTCGATTGCAGTGTGGTGAAGGCTGCGGAAGACCCGACCGTCAATGCAGCGGGACTGACGCCTACCACCGTGAAGCCTGAATAGGGCAACAAGAATCAGGTGCGGAGTGTTAAGCCTCGCGCATGGAGAAAGTCATGAAGAAAGTTATCGTAACAATTCTGCTTCCAACCATTCTCTTGTTGAGCCGCCTCGTGTCAGGCCAAGCCGCGCCCGGCAGCCTAGATGAGCAACTGATCAAAGCCGCCGGGGACGGGGACACCGTAACCGTGCAACAGCTTTTACAGAAGGGGGCCAACATCGAGGCCAAGGACAACAGAGGCTGGACGCCCCTGATTCAGGCGGCCCAGGAAGGCAACGTTGACGTCGTGAATCTCTTGCTGGACAAGGGCGCCAACATCGAGGCGATTGATACTACGCGCGCTACTGCTCTCTGGGTAGCTGCACATTGGGGCAAAGGCGAAGCTGTAAAGCTTTTGCTCGATAAGGGCGCCAACATAGACGCCAGAGACAACCTGGGCAAGACAGCGCTATTTGCAGCGATCGAACAAGTTGCCATCGACGGGAACACGGCAACGGTTCAGCTTCTTCTGCAACACGGCGCCAATATCGAGGCCAAGGACAACAGGGGTTGGACTCCCCTGATAGATGCCAGCTACGGCTCCACTGCCGCTGTGGTGAAGTTGCTCCTGGACAAGGGCGCCAACATTCAGGCCAAGAACAATAGGGGCGAAACGGCGCTAATGGAGGCAGCCAGCTCAATTCCACTAGAATTCGAAACCGCCGTGAGCATGACCGATATTGTGCGATTGCTGCTAGACAGGGGCGCCAACATCGAGGCCATAGACGAGGATGGCAGGACGGCACTGATGAAAGCAAGTGATTTTGGCAGGGTCGATGTGTTGAAGCTGCTCGTGGAAAGGGGAGCCAGCACAGAGGTCAGAGACAGCTTGGGGAATACAGCGCTGAAGTACGCGTCAAACTCGGCCAAAGCCGATGCCCTGCTCGGCAAAGTCTCCGACATAGAGGCTAAGAATAACTTGGGCAGTACAGCGCTCCTCACGGAAGCTTTCGCAGGCCGGACGAATGAGGTGAAGGCGCTGCTGGATAAAGGCGCCAATCTTGAGGCCAAGGACAATGATGGCCGCACGGCGCTGATTGTGGCGGCCGAGGAGGGCAATACCGAGCTAACGAAATTGTTGCTCGACAGGGCTGCCAACATCGAGGCTCAAAACAATAAGGGCCGCACGGCGCTGATTGTGGCGGCCGGCGAGGGCAAGACCGATGTGGTGCAGCTGCTGCTGGAGAGGGGCGCGAACATCGAGGCAACCGATGACGGCTGCAGCACAGCATTGATAGAGACGACGCTAGAAGACAAGGCTGGGATGGTGAAAATCCTGCTCGATAGGGGCGCCAATATTGAAGCCGAATTTGCGGGGTGTATTAAGACTCTACAGAGGAGGCCGGACGACACCTATTTGCGCAAGGAGATTATCGCCATTGCGCAGACCATGAAGCCGGGTCCAGCGATTCCCGAAGAGGCGCGTGGCCATTATGTGATGGCGGTGACATTCATGCAAGCAGCGAAGGACAAAACTGACTTCGTCCGTGCTGTTCAAGAATACAAGGCTGCCCTGCTGGTTGCTCCCGGGTGGGCCGATGCTTACAAGAAACTGGCAATCGCCCAAAAGGCCGCTGACCAGTATTACGACGCTATCGGCAGCTTGAATTATTACTTGCTGTTCAGGCCCTCCGATGCCCGCGACGCCAAGGATGAAATCTACAAGCTTAAGGCATTGGCCACTCAAGGTGGTTTTGTATACATCGAACCGGTGAACTGAAACCGCAGGAGGCCAAAGGTCCAGCAGGAGATGAGGGTTCGACGGGAATATCCATCAAGCGTCCGAATCGCCGCTGTTACTCCTGAGCAGGTAACAAGCAAGAAGCGCGGTGTGTTGAGCTTCGCACGTGGAGAAAATCATGAAACGGTCTTTATTGATAGCGGTTCTTCTTGGATTGAGTGTGCTGGTAGTGTGTTGCCCGGCCACACATGCGCAATGCACGCCCGCCAATCCTTATTCGCAAAGGGCCGCCTGGGTGCGGTGGTGCACCTGCATGCATGGGCATATTGAACAAGTCGGCGGAAATCCAGCTTGCGTTGGGGCGACCGGAAACGGGGGCGACAATTCGAGCTCATCGGATGCCAACGCAGCCGCTGCTGCAGAAGCCGAGCGCCAGCGTCAAGCGGAAGCTGACCGCCTGCGACGCCAGCAGGAGGCCGATGAGCAGCGGCGGCGCGATGAAGAAGCCGCCAGGCAGCGGCAGGCAGAGTTCGAACGCAAGAAACAGGAAGCCCTTGACAGCATGAAGGATCTTGACGGAGGCGGGCTCGGGCTCAAGGGAGAAACAGACAGCCTTGGGTTGAAGGACCTGAGCGACACCGGCTCCGGCAGCCTGGGCCTGAAGGACGCGCCCAACTCGCCTTCAACCCAGAAGGCCCTGGACGACGCGAATTCCAACCGGGTTTCAACGGGGCAAGGATTGCTTTCGACGACTCCCGAGGGAAGAACGACAGGAACCCGTGAAGACGCCAGCGGCCTTGGCCGCAACGTGTTCGACACCACGGGCGAGCGTCATTCCGCTTCCGTCAACACGGGAGCGGCTCTCAATAACGTCGGCACGCCGCCCTCGGTCAAGGCTCTCCTCAAGCACATCCCAGACCAGGCTTTGAAGATGCACGATCCCACTATCGACAAAAGTATCCAGTGGTATCGGTCGCTGGAGGGAACGAAGGCCCAAGACGAGCAGAACATTACCGCGGTTCAGAAAGAGATCAACGCTCACAGCGGCGATCCGGCCCAGCTCAACCTCCAGAAGGCGCAGTGGCAGACTGACGTGAAGACCCTCAACAATCAGGAACTGATGGCGGAAAAGACAATCAAAAAAGAACTGCTGAACTTGAACATGCCGTGGATCGAGAACCCACCCGCCGATGCTAGCGCCAACGCTGGAAAGGGGAAATCCCAATGAATTGCGACAAGATGTTGAGTCTGTCATCTTCTCCGGTGCGCAGAATGCGCCGGCTCATGCTTGCCCTGGGAGTTCTCGCGGCTCTGGGCGTGGCACTACCCGCGCTCGCGCAGCAGATCCCGGCGCTGCTCAGCATACCGCCCGCCGTCGCCGCCGCGCATCCGGAACTGATTCAGTGGCGTGCGACGCTGGTGGCGGAGCGCGACGACTTGCGCACCAAAACAGCCGGACACAACAGCCGCTGCTCCGCGGTCGAGGAAGGCTCGAATAACGAGGTCCCATGCCGCGACGAGCTTGCCGACCTGAGCAGCGCCCTCAAAGCTCACATCGAGCGCAGCAACCAATACAACGATGCCGTGAGCGACGCCATCGATGCAATCGCGAAGGCTGAAGCAGTCAAAGCGGCAAAAGATGTGGAGTGCAAGTGGGGTGACCAGAGCGCCGACGTGGTCGATCTCCGCTGCATGGGGTTGGACCCGGACAGGCCCATCGCCGTCGATCCACACGTAGTGCGCGGCGAGCAGCGGGTTTTCTCCGCACAGGTCGATCTTACGCTCTTTGACGATCCCGACTACATAAAGGCCATGGAGGCGGAGGTGCGTACCGGCGCGGATAGGGTGGAGACGATGGAGGAAGCCATTCAATACTTCAAGCGCACGCAGTTGAAGCGCCCCAACGACCCTGTAGTCCGCCAGGCCCTGCTGCTGGCCGAGACGCTGCTCAAGGGCCGCATGCAGGAGCGGCAGGACAACAAGGATCAGGCCGTTCAGCAGCTCTATCACGGCGTGGCGGCGCTGATGACGGGCGACATGGTTACAGCCGGCGATTCCATCAAGCGGGCCGGCGAGCTCGATCCCACAAACCCAAACGCCGCCGACTGGAGCCTCGCCGTGACCGCGATGAAGGCGCACTTTCAGGGAACTGACCACGTTGTAAAGACGGTGGAGCAGTTGGTGGGCAACGCTCTGACCTCTGAAGCGTGGGGGAACTATAGCACCGAGGTCGATGAGATGAAGGTGGCGAAGACTCTATCGCATGACGACAAGTATGTCGATACGATCCTGGATCACGCCCAGCATTTGGAGCAGGAGTTTCCCGTCCGTAGCGCCATGCATCCCAGTGCGCACACGACCCAGATACCTGCGCAGAAGAGCACCGTGCATAACTGAAACACGCTGCACCCCGGAGAAAGACCATGAAAGCAAGAACGATTCTTCCAGGACTCATGCTACTTTCGCTGATTTGCGCCATCGCCGTTCCAGCGTGGGCGCAGACGGCCAAGCCTGCTGCTCCCTCGCACCGGTCACCCGCCGACTTGGCTGCCCGCAAACAGTTTGCCGCCTATATGGTAGACTTCCGCGCCAATCCAAACGATACGGAACTTCGAGACAAGATCGTTGCGTTGGCGAAGACTCTGAAGCCGGCTCCGCTGGTCCCCCCGCTTGTTCGGGCGGAATTTGCAAAAGCTGCGGCGCAACTGAAAGCGGCGTCAACGGCAGAGGACTTCAAAGCCGCAGCCGGGCTGTTTGAGCAGGTAGCACAACAGGCTCCCTGGTATGCCGATGCCTACTTCAATGCCGCGTCGGCGTACGCCCAGGCCGCCGACTACGACAGTGCTAAACGCGACTTGGCGATTTACATGGCGGCCGTGCGCCCGGGAGTCGACACCCAGAGCGCAGAAACTCTCGAGAGCGATATTGCGCAAAAGGAGGTGCTGCAACAAGAACAAGTCCGGCAGCAACAGGCTTTGCAGCAGTTTCAGCAGGTATTGCAGCAGTTTCGTGCCAATCCCAGCGACTCCGCCCGTGAGCAAATCATCAAGCAGGCGCAGGCCATGAAGACTCCGCCCGCGATTCCCGAAGAGGGGCGCGAGCACTACGCCATGGCGCAGGAATTCGCGGAGAAAGCGAAGAACGACACGGAGCGGGCGAAAGACGACAGCGATTTAAAGCTGGCGAACGCCGGCTTCGAGCGGGCCGTCCGTGAATACAAGGCGGCTTTGCAGGCTGCTCCCTGGTGGGCCGATGCCTACAAGAAGCTGGCCCTCGCTCAGAAGGCCGCGGGGCAATATGACGACGCCATCGCCAGCCTGAATTTGTATTTGCTGTCCCAACCCGCCGATGCGCGCGATGCCCAGGATGAAATCTACAAATTGAGAGCAGATAAGCAGGCGGCGGCAGAGAAGAAAGCCGCGGAGGAGAAAAGGAAGTGGGAGGAAGAAAACTCGCCACAGGCCATCGCTGCGCGGGAGCAGCAGAAATTTGCGTCATGGCTCAAGAATCTTGACGGGGTGCTCTACTCGGAGTCGTTCTATGACGATGACGAGCGAAGAACAATTACCTACACGCTGCAAATTAGGGGCAACAATGCGTATGAAAGAACCAACTCCTTCAGATACGGGGAGTGGGGAGACTACCAAACTTATCGGATCACTGGCAGAACATTTGAGGGTATGAAGTATCAGAACGCACATGAGACCTTTACGATCAGCGAAGATGGGGAGACCATGACCCAAGTCACAGTGAATGATGACGGTCGAAGATCAGATGTGACCTTTCGGCGCCAGTGATT
The DNA here is from genome assembly GCA_964528915.1 of uncultured Occallatibacter sp. GTDB lineage: Bacteria > Acidobacteriota > Terriglobia > Terriglobales > Acidobacteriaceae > Telmatobacter. The sequence goes on along the minus strand of CAZGUD010000031.1, from coordinate 19,151 downwards.
CGATGAAGTAAGGGTGCGGCGCAGTTGAAAATCGTTTAAACCTGGAGGAAGGCTTTGAAAGCACGGATCATTTTTGCAGGACTTATGCTTCTTTCGTTGTTTTGCGCCATCGCAATTTCGGCACGGGCGCAAGCCGGTGACGCCGATTTCCAGCAGGCGGTTGCGGCGTATCAGCAATCGCCGTCCGCGGATAATGCCGCGAAGGTCATTCGAATGGCCGCGGCGATGGACCAGTTGCCGCCGATTCCCGAGGAGGCGCGACGGCATTTCGTGCGCGGCACCACGCTCTTCAAGGACGCCAAGTCGCCGGACGATTACAAACAGGTGGTTGATGAATTCCTGCAGGCGGCCCGCATTGCCCCGTGGTGGCCGGACGCACGCTTCAACTGGGCACTGGCACAGGAGGCGGCAGGCGATTACAACAATGCCTTTGACAACGTGAAGCTCTACCTTCTGTTCAAGCTTCCCGATGCCGAGGCCAGGGCCGCTCAAGACAAAATTTATGCCCTCGAGGCTAAGCAGGAGAAGGCGCAGAAGGCAAAGAACGAATCCGCTGCCCAGCCAGCCGTCGCCCCGCAACAGCAGAGCTTTGAGGACCTGCTCAAGAAGATCGACCACAGGAATTATCGTGGCAGCGGCGAAGAAATAACGGTGTATGGCCGGCATATCTCCTGGTGCCCTGTATACTTCGCGGATTCTCATGGCGGCAGTTGTCCGGAACATTACAACTACGCTGGGCTTGGCGGAGGATGCAATTCCATTGAGATCGACGGGTACGAGTCAACATGCGAGGGCGCCTGGGACCAGGGTCAGTATGCATATGGGGATGACCAGTTCAGGGTGACGATCAGTGAAGACGGTGAGACGATAAGGCTACATTGGCGCCGCTTCATGACGATTCGGTCCAGCACCACGGGGCCGCAGCCGCCCCACGATCAGGACTTTACGCTGCAGTGGTTCAGGTGAGGGCGGGAAGGGGAGGGTGCCTTCACGAGATAGACGACGGGGCTGGGTTGAGGGAGGTGGGGAACGGCCCACGCTCACCTCGAAGAGACAAAACAGGTCCACGTTCGACAGCGGTCAGTGCAGACTTTAGGCTTCGCTTGCCCCATGGAAGGCGTCCACGGGGCCACAAATGCGTGCCGCTTTTTGCTGCGGAACCCATTCTCGATGAGTGATGTTGGCCTGAAGTCGTGAGCCGAGATTTCAGAGCGCTAGCGATGAGCAAACGGAATCCGTTAACATTCTGATCGAAATACGCAACCTAGCAAGCCGACTCCAATCCGTTGGTTCCCGGAGCACTGGATTGGTATCGCTAGGCCAAGGAGATTCACATGAACTTGCAGAAACAGATTAAGGAGTATATTGCCACTCAACCGGAACCAAAACGCAGCGAAATGCAACAGTTGCATCACATAATTTTGGCGTTGATGCCAACGTGTAAATTGTGGTTCCTAGATGGAAAAGACGAGAAAGGAAAAACCGTTTCCAACCCAAACATTGGATATGGATCTCAAACCATTAAACATGCCAATGGAAAAACCAAGGAATTCTATCAAATCGGTATCAGTGCGAATACAACAGGCATTTCCGTCTACATTATGGGAGTAAATGACAAGAAGTACCTAACCCAGACATTTGGGCAGGCACTCGGCAAGGCAAGCGTCACGGGGTATTGCATTAAATTCAAAACACTGACAGATATAAAAATCGACGTACTTAAAGCAGCAATACAATATGGAATTGAACAGACAAGCATTCAACATTGATTTCAACTTGAGTAAGTGAACTGCCATTCCCGGCAGCAGATGTACTTCAGCGGTTCGCAATCCTGCCCCCCATTGCAGATCAAAGGAAAGGGGAATGTGGACAAGCATATAGAGCTGACCGGAGTGGCGCCCGGGCACTGATACTTTTCGATTTAATGCGGCAGGCTTATTGCGTAGAGATACCACGCCGCGTGGGGAAGCCACTCTTCGGTCCATCGCCAGTCCTCGTCTTTGCCTGTGACTGCAAAACCCTGGTTGAACGCGATGCCGTCTTCGTCATCCAGAGCCGATGTGATTCCATTCACGACGGCTCCCGGAGCGCTGGTGTACTTATACGACTGGAAGAACATATACGCGGCATTGTTGTGTCCGCTTCCGATCAGCATGCTGGTGTCGAAGGGATTGCGGCCAAGGATCCAATGCAACTGGTTCCACGCATAATTCCGCAATTCCGCCTGGAATTGCGGCTGATCGGGGAATAACGGGGCGGCAAGGCGTGCAGCGGCAGCCAGCGAGGCGATCCGGGCATTCTCTCCCTGCCACCACGGCGCGGCCTCGGTATCATGCGGGAAGAAGAACGCCGTACGCAGCTTGCCTTCCCTGGTGCGCACCAGTTGACGCGCGTAGCCGAAAGGATTGTTGACCTCCGCCGTCAACGCCAATTCAAAACGCAGCGAGCGCTCCACCGTTCGCAGCACTTTCCGCCGCTCTTCCGGTGTAGCGATCGCCGCGTAGTCCAGCAGGCTCACAAGGGGCAGGCCGGCATCTGACGGATGGAAATATGGGCGCGTTCCGGCATCCGCACGCCAGTAGTCGCGCCACGTATCGGTAGTGGTCAGGCGCGTCATCATGCTCTGCCCGCGCTCGATGGCCGCAGTGCGATAGGTCTCCTCATGGCTGGCCTTGTACAGTTCCGTTGCAGCCATCAGCGCGCAATAATCGTCGAGAATGTTTTCGACTCCGTCGTTCACCACTTCGCGATTATGGCGGTCGAGAAACTGAAATGCCTCTTCGGCCGCCTTCAAGTAGGTTCCACGCGGGAACTCGCCCTCTTCCGGCATGGTGCTCGCCAGCGCCAGCGCCGCAATTGCCATTCCTCCGCCCGAGCGGAAGCTGACTTCATATGCATGCGGTCCCTCCGCTTGGGCAATCGACTCAGTGGATTCCGATGTGCTGGTTTTGATACGTGTTCGCCAATTGGGGTTCCCGATCTCGCGGTCTTTGGCGAGCTTCTCGCGTCCTGGCGCGGCGATCGATTCGAAGAATGAGCCATTCGGCCGCTTCATCCGTACCAGGAAATCCGCACCGAACAGGCCCTCATCCAGCAGCCGGCGCTCATATTCGCTGAAGTTATCGTTTTCCCGGTTCCTGAGCAGGTTGTAACTCGACAACAGGCTCCAAACCACCAGCGGCGCCTGTTGGGGATTGAAGTATGACGTCGGATTCTGGTGGGAAAAATGAATGCCGTAGTCGCCCGTCGCGTCGTACCAACCGCCATGAACGTCTATGAAGGTTCCTGGCGAGCCGGGCACGGCAAGATGCCTGTCGGCCTGGTCGAACGGCCCGCTTGATCGCTGTCCCTTGAAATAGAAGATGACATTGGAGAGCGTGTCGCGTTCCAGAATGTCATCTTGAATCTCAAACGGACACGACTGCGCCTCATCGCTTCCTGTATCTACGCGGATGGCATAATGACCGGGCTGCCGCAAGGCGGAAAAATCTGCAATCCAGAACGTGCGGCCCTTCCAGTCAAACACTTGTCCTGCTGGCTCCAGTTCACCGGTATACACCGTTTTGGCGGTATCAGTGTCAACAAGTTCGAACTTCTCTGGGCGGTCCTGCGCGGTTCCGGCTACGATCGCCTGCTTCGCCGCTGCGGATTCATATCCGACCTGGTCCGTCAGCACGTGAATCTGGCTTAGGAGGCTCGGCGCGCAAGTCATCAGCACCCAGACAACGAAAATCCTGTTCAAAACATGAGTAACGTTCATCTTCACCCACCGCTTCAAGTCGATCTGCTGCCGCCCGCAAAACCGGAATAAGTCTAAAAACCAGGTCGGAACTTTAATAGAGTTACGTACGAAGGCTTTACATTTTGATTTGCATTTGGATCACAGGTTGTTCTCAATCACCTTTAACAACGAGTGCGGAGCCGGGGCGTCGCCAAGAAGATGCCAGACCATAATGCCGCCATACTGCTTGCCGAGTTGAGCCTCCTGGGCCATGGTGTCTTCGCCTACATAATAAAAACCCTGTCCGTCATCGAGCGCGCCGCCGCCAACGATGTTCACCTTCCAGGCATTGGGATATGCAGCCAGAATCGTGTTGTAATCCTCTTCCTTGGAATCGCCGGCATTGGAAGCAAAGAAGGGTACTCCAAGTACAATTCTGTCTCTCGGGACATTTTCTTCCTGCGCGTAAAACTGCAGCGCCGCAACGGCATCGGCATACGAAGAATAGTTCATCAAGTTGATGAAATCGAATTGATGGAGGGCCAAACCCGGCATTGAGGCCTGAAGGTACTTCGCAACAGCGCCGGTTACCAGCTTTCCTTCGGCATGCATATTTAACGAAAGCAGGGACACAAAGTTCGCGTAGGGCTGCCCCATATTGGCCGGATCTTCAATGTCCACATCTACGCCATCGAAATGGTGCACGCGGATGTAACGATCAAGAGACGCAACCAACGGAGCCGAAAGCCCGGCATTGTAAAACTGGATGATCAGCTGGTCGCCGCCGCCGCCACCAATGGACAGGAAGACCTTGACGCCTGCTGCGTGCGCCGCTGCGATGACCGCATCGAGGTCGGCATCCATTTGCCCCTTCACCGAGAACGCCATATCGCTTTGCGCGGTGCATGTGCCGTCGCATTTCGGCGGATCGCCAAACGCAAGGTCCAAATCCGTTATTCTGGAAAGATCCAGCGTTTTAATCGAGTCGGCGAGGTTGACCCCTTTGGGAGCAAACAAATAGCCGACCAGGCGCGGCGTCGAAGGCGCAGCAGACATATTCAGATTCTGTTTCTGCGCGCGGGCAGCGGCAAATGCCGAAGTCGCAAACAGCAATGCAACCCCGGCAAATAGCAGCCCGGAGCTTTGCAGCCTTTGAAAGCGGAGTCTTGGTGTCATCAGTTTTCCTCCAAGCTGTGATGGCTGCTCGGCTTGCAGCCGCAACGGCAGATTAGGACGTACCCATGGCGCGCCCTCGAAGAACTGCTGCGCAATCAGGTGCGCATTGAGCAGAATCTGCGTCTTCTTCATCGGCCGCCTCAATGGAATTGCTCGTGTCGATTCTATTTCCTGTTCAAGAACATATTGTCTGCGGGGCGCGTGGGCGACGTCACTTGTCCAGCGCAATAGGCGTCACCCACGGCGGGCCGTAGTTGGCCGCATACGCATGGTCAGTCGATGGATCGACGGCTACGCCATAGGGATGCCTCCCCGCATCCCGAACGTCGATCACTGCATTCTTCACGCCATCGATGACCGTTACATTGTCGCCGTGAACATTCGCGACGAACACTTTGTTGGACCTGGCATCGACCGCGACTCCCTGCGGATGCTTGCCCACCGGCAGAGTGGCGATCACGCTTCGATTCTCGAGATCGATAACACTCAGGGTCTCGTCACCGTAGTTCACCACATAAAGCCGTCGCATCTTTGGATTGATCGCCAGGGCACAGGGAATTTTGCCTACGCTTAGTGTGGTGACGGCGTGCGTCTTCCCGTCGAGCGCGACGATCTCTCCCGTTACAGTATGGGTAAGGAACAGCGTGGACGACGATTCGTCGAAGACCATGCCCCAGATGTGCGCTCCGACGGCAACCTTGGTGACTGCACCGCTGGCCTCGTCCACTATGCGGATGTTGGGATCTTCGTAGGTGGATAGAAAGACCTTTCCGGCCTTGGAATCGACCGCCAACCCATCGGCATCGCCAGCCTCGAGCGAAGTTGCGGTGTTGCTGGCCCCGTCGATCACCGTCATCGATCCGCTGTAGGTGTGCGTTACGTAAACCCTGTTGGTGGTCTCGTCCGCTGCCAGGGTGTAGGGAAGAGATGCGCAAGGGACGGTGGAGATAACTGTATCGTTGCTTCCGTCGATGACGCTCACCGAAGCGCTGCCATCGTTGGCCACATATATACGATTGGTTTTGCGATTGACGGCGATCGCGATGGGCTCACTTCCAACAGCAACCGTGCGCTCTACGCCCGTCGCAGCGTCGATTACGGTTATCGAGCTGGCGCCCTCGTTGACCGCATAGATCTTGTGGGTCGCAGAATTTGAGACAATGGCGGCACTGGTGATCATGCGCCCCCACGGGCTGACTTCCGCTGTGGCCCACACGGCGAATCCGAGAACGAACAAAACCAAGGCGACAACGGTCCACCAAGTTGAGGCTGACGCGAAATAGGACGTGCGCGAATTCACTGTGATCGAATCTCCGAACGACACTATATTATTATTCCTTAGAAAGTCCGGTGTCGAGCGGAAATCGTGACTCGCCCGGATGGGAGGATTCCCATTGCATCGGCATATTCGCCTGCTATGTTGCTTCGTTGTCCTTGCTTTTGCCGCAGCGTCCGGCGCAAGTCAGACAAAATCATTTCGCGTGCTGGCTTTCTACTCTACGCACGTGGAACAGGATCACGTGGATTTCGCCATGCAGGCCATTTCCTTTTATCGAGCCATGGCCTTACGCGACCACTTTGAATTCAAGGCCACGTCAAACTGGGATGACTTGAACCCGGCTGTCCTCAAGGACTATCAGGTGGTGCTGTGGCTTGACGAGTTTCCTTCCACCGCGGCACAGCGCAAGGCATTTGAGGACTTCATGGAGCATGGCGGCGCCTGGATGGGCTTTCACATAGCCGGCTGGATGGAGAGCCGCGCGACCTGGCCCTGGTTTGCCGACTTTCTGGGGACAATGTTTTCCGGCAACAGCTGGCCGCCGCTTCCAGCCACATTGATCGTCGACGATTCAAATCACCCTGCTACAAAGGGACTGCCCGCCAGTTTTGTCTCACCTGATAACGAGTGGTATAGCTGGCAGCCGAGCCCGCGCGAGAACCCAAACATCAAGGTCCTGATGACACTTGCGCCTTCGAACTATCCGCTGGGATTCAAGGACACGCTGGGCGGGGGAGATATCCCCGTGACCTGGATCAACACAAAGTACAGGATGATCTATACCAACATGGGCCATGGCAGCAAAATTCTGGATAGCGCGACGCAGAATATGTTCTTTGAGAATGCTCTTCTGTGGCTGGGCGGTCGAAGCTGATTCATCATCCCGCCCGGTGCCATGGCTCCCTGATTCCTCAAGGCGACTGCACGTTATAGAAAATGAGTGCTGGTGTGTAACCCACAAAAGAATGGGAGACGGCAATATCGTTGCCGTCTCCCATGAATAATCGAAATCGAACCTGATCAGAAAATCAAACGAAGCTGCAACTCTGCATAGCGACCGCCAATATTGACCCCGCTGATCTGTTGGGTTCCAACCTGCTGGCCGCTGGATGTTGTTGTGTACCAACTATACGGTTGACCAACGCCAGTAGATCCCTGCAGACCGCCGCCCGGGTTGGAGAACGCCGGATGGTTGAACGCATTGGTGGCCGCGCAGCTGAACTTCAGCCTGATGCCTTCCCAGGGGAGGCCGAACTCCTTGAACGCCGAGAGATTCACTGTGTTGGTGCCGGGCCCGTACAGCACGTTTCTTCTTACATTGCCGAATGTGCCTGCGGCAGGCTGAGAAAACGCCGCCGGATTAAACCACTCGTTGATGCACCCGAATTGAGATCCGGAACCGGCCTCGCAATGCGCGGTCTGGTGTTGCGGTTTTGGACTCACGCCGGGAACCCAGTTGGGGAAAGCAGTGCCAGCCAACTGGTAGGTATTCTGCGTTCCGTAGAGCGAGTATGGAGTGCCGCTGGAGAGAATCAGCGTGGTCGAAACCTCCCACCCGCCAATCACTTTGTCGGTCAGCGCGTTGTTGTTCAGGAAGCGTCGCTGCCTTCCAAAGGGGAGCTGGTAAACGGCATATCCCTTGAACGCCTCGCGCACGTCGAAGTTGGAGTTGCTGTAGTTCGCGCCAGGGTTGTTTGCGATCTGCCAGTTTTGCGGTCCCGCACGGCTGCCCCAACCCGACGAATCCTGGGTATCGAGCATGTGCGACCACACGTAGTTGAAGCTGAAGCTCAACCCATTGTTCATGCGCTCGGTGATAGACGCCTGCAGCGAGTTGTAGTTTGACAGGGCGTTATTGGTGCTGCCGCTGATGCCCTGAAACTCAGGATAGGGACGATTCTGGGCATCGTTCGACGAAAAGTATTTTTGCGGCACCGCGTTCAGGTCGGTCGGATAGGCAAGGTTGAATCCGTGGCTGGCCACATAACCAAGCTCAGCCACCAGGTTTCCAGTCAACTGGCGCTGTATTGCGAAGTTCCACTGGTAGATCTTCGGGACCGGCGTGTGGTAATCCACGTAATTTGCCGATTGTCCGTTATAGGCGTCCGGGGCAAAGCCGTTGGAGTCCACCGTGTAAGGCAATTTGGTGGATGTTCCGTAGATGAATCCGTCGCCGCCAAATTGTGTTATCGGCGTGATTCCATTGGTCTGGTCGGAATCGCTTCCCGTCGATTGGAACGCGCCGCCCATCACGTTGCCTCCCGAAGCGTAAGTATCCAGGCTCCAGTTGGACGAGAAGAGCCCGAATCCGCCGCGAACGGTGGTGTTAGGCTCGGGAAGCCATGAGAAGCCTACGCGCGGCATAAAGTCGTTGAAGATGTTGGCTTGGATGGAGGTGCGTCCGTCGGCGTGAGTCTTTCCGTACCAATAGCCGCCCGGAGCGTTGGTGGCCGGATTGGTCACAGCTGGATCGAACGAAGCTTCATTGCCGTGCACTTCATTCCAGCCATGATTGATTTGATAGCGAAGGCCAAGGTTGACAGTCAGGTTGGGATGCACCTTGATGTCGTCCTGCACAAACGCCTGCGGACTCTTCAAACGGCCGCCGTATTCCGGCGAGAAATTCGCGTTCCAGCTCTGGGCAACGCCGAGCAGAAAGTCTGCGTATTCCAAGCCGGTGTTCGGAATGGCGCAAGCTGCTCCCACTGGCGTTGCCGTACCGCAGATTGTTTGCTGGGCATCGTTGACTTCCCACTCCTGTGTGTACTGGCCTGAGAAGTTCAGGTATCCGGCATTGGCATTGCCCCAGGCAGTGGAGTCGTCCCGGTAAATCAATAACTCTCCGCCGAACTTCAGGGCGTGCTTGCCGCGGATCATCGTCACCACATCGGAGGGATCGAACACGTGCTGGATATAGATCGCATTTGTGTTTGGACCAATTCCCGAATACGGCCCCGATCCCCAGAATCCGACTCCCGGAATGTCGTCCACCACTCCGTACGTCCATCCCAGCTTCGAGGCAAAGCCCTTGTTCAGCGAGAGATCCCCGAAATCGCTGTCCTCAAAGGTGTAGCCGATTTTTGCTTCGTTAATCAAGTGCGGATTGATGTTCCACACATCCGTGATCTGTGCCTGATTGTCAGTAACGTCGCCGCTTTGCCATCCGAGCGGGCCCGGAGTCAACGAACTGGGGTAAACGGCCGGGCTGTCGTCCTGCGAATCGGACATGGAGATCCGGTTGTTGGGCGTGATGTCGTAATCGAGTCGCCCGTAATACCGCTTGGCCGGATAAGACGCCGGTGAGGTGGAGTAGAAGTTATTCTCGACCTCGCCTTCACTTCCCAGGCTCCCGGCAATGAATTTTCCGCCGGGAATAATGCAGCCCGGCTGAATGGTCGAAAGGTTGTTTTGACAGGTGGGTCCAGAAGATACCGGGTAAAACTGCTGGAATGCCTTGGCCAGCGAATCCATCATCCCCGACGGAACTGCGTTGTTGCCATATTCCTCTTGAAAACTCTTCCTGATCGGGTAAGGGTTGCCCTGAGAATCAGTGGCGATAACCTGCGTGGTGGGATCGTAGATGGGCCACAGACCGGTAAAGTCGCCGCCCATGACCGCCGTGGAGGGAACGGAATTGGTGCTGTTATTGGCCGAGCCGTGATCAATGACCTGGTCGTAGTTGAAGAAGAAGAAAATCTTCTTGCGGAGCACGGGCCCCGAGATATCGCCTCCGAAATGGTTCTGGCGGATATACGGCACCGTCGGCTGGCTGGCAAATCCGAATGAGTTTGCATTCAGCGCGTCGTTCTGGATGTAGTCGTACGCGCTGCCGTGGAACGAGTTGGTGCCGCTCTTGGTGATCTGGTTGAAGATCATGCCGCCGATGCCGTACTCCGCCGAGAACGAAGACATAGAGACCTGGATCTCGGACACATTCTCAAAATTTGCGACGGTGGCGTTCTGGCTGCTGGGCAGGGTCTGCGAGACGCCATTTTGCAGCACGTTGCTGTACGGCAGGTTGCCGTTGATTGAAATCGACCCCACGCCGGAGCTGAGCGTATTGGTAGCACCCGGCAGCAGGGACATGAAGTTTTCCCAGTCCGGACCGACCTGTGGCAGTTCGTTCATTGTCTTGTCGGAAAGAACCACGCTCTGTTCGCCGGATTCGGTGGTCAGCAGCGGCACATCGGAGGTCACCACCACTTCTTCGCTGGTTTGACCGATCTTAAGAGTGGCGTTGACGGTGGTGGTGCCCACTTCCAGAGCGATGGGGCCGCGCACAAATTTCTCAAAGCCTTCCTTCGCAAAGGTCAGTTTGTAGCTTCCGGTCAGGATGGACGAGGTGTCGTAGATGCCGTCCTGGTTAGAAACGAAGTTTTTCGAAACCCCGGTGTCCAGATTCAGCACCGTAATCGTGACTCCGGGGATGAATGCTCCAGCCTGATCGGTTACGCTGCCGCGAACGTCTCCGGAATTTGTGCTTTGACTCAAGCCTGCCCCGGTTCCAAAGATCAGAATGAGAGGAAGAATCCACTGCGCCGTCCTTTTCATAAACTGCCCTCCTGAATTACTGCCACTTCGTATGTTCCGGACTTGCATCCGCAAATAGCCTCAAATACGCCAGCATTGCGCAGCATTGAAACCTCGATCGGTACAGGTTCTGCTTCCGGCAATCACGCAACCCAAGCGTGGTAAGAGCTTGAAAGACCGGCCCGGGCGTTCGAGAGTTTGCTGCGACGAAAACAAAGATCTAGCATTCTTCGTAATGATTAGTTAGTATGTACCCACCGAAATCGGGTTGGCAAGTGCTATTTTTGCCTGAGGCCCGTTAGGCATGGTTAATCAGGAACAAATCCGCGTTCTGTCGGGTCAGTATGGATACGATCCGTTTTCATCCCAATACTGCGCGCAGGTGTGAGCTTGAACGAACTTAAAGTACGATTGGGGACTCCTTGAGAAGAACAGCGATCCGCATTCTGGCATTCGCGCTTTATCTTTCCGCAGTTTCAGCCGCAGTCGGCCAGGATGGTATTCCAAAGGCTGCGTGGAAGCGGCCCCTGGGTCTTCCTCTGGAGAATCCCGGGGTAACGCGCAGCGCAGGCGATATCGATGACGGCTACTGGCAGGGCGTCCCAGTAGGCGGCCTTGGAGCAGGCACCCTTTCGCGCAGTTATCGCGGCGACTTCTCGCGCTGGCACATAAAGGCCGGCGTCCATAAATATGAGCCGGTGAGTGCCAATCAGTTCGCGATGTACCAGCAGTCTGAAGGAGATGCGCAGGGTGTAGCGCAGGTGCTGATGAACGGCAAACCGCAGGGCGGCGAACTTTCCACGTGGCAGTGGAATTACCCTGTAGGCGCCGGCGATTATTATGCACTGTTCCCGAAAGCGTGGTTCGACTACAAGTGGGATCGTTTTCCCGCCCACGTAACGCTTGAGCAGCTTTCGCCAGTCATTCCCGACAATTACCGCGAATCGAGTTACCCGGTCGCGGTGTATCGCTGGCATGCTCGGAATCCAACCAACAAGACGGTGACTGTCTCGATACTTTTTTCGTGGACCAACATGGCGGGTTGGTTCAGGACCTTCACTCGCGACTTCGCGGGTACGCCGAACCAGGGCAACTTTAACAGCTACCGCAGCGAACCAATTGAAGGCGCAGGAACGATGAAGGGCATCGTCTTCGACCGGAACCGCGCTGGCGCGGGTGCCAACGAATGGGATGGGCAGTTTGTAATTGCCGCACTCGATTCACCAGGCGTCCAAGTCAGTAATCAGACCACGTGGCTCGCTTCAGGAGACGGCAAAGAAGTTTGGGGGCCGTTCTCAAAAGATGGCCGCCTCGCCAACGACACCAAATCCTGGGTAAGCGACAAAGAAAAACTGGCTGGAGCTATTGCCATTCGCTTCACCCTCAAGCCAGGCGAGGAGAAGATCATCCCCATGGCGTTGGCCTGGGACTTTCCCGTAGTACAGTTCGGCGAAGGCAGAAGGTGGAATCGCCGTTATACCGACTTCTACGGAACCACGGGCCGGAACGCCTGGAAGATTGCGCGCGACGGACTGCTGCACGCGAGCGAGTGGAGCGAAGCAATTGACCGATGGCAGGCAACTTACATCAACGATGAAAGCAAGCCGCTGTGGTACCGCGGCATGCTCTTCAACGAGCTTTATGCGATAACCGATGGCGGAACGTTCTGGGGTCGTGAAGCTGGCTCGGACCCGACGAAGCCACCGACCTTTGCGTTGCTTGAATGCTTTGACTACGCTTATTACGGCACGCTCGATGTAAGCTTTTATGGTTCGTTGCCGCTATTGAAGTTCTGGCCGCAAATCGATAAGCAAGTGTTGCGCGAGTTTGCCGATACCGTGCCGAAAGAATGGCCCGAGCAAGGGCTATGGGTTTGGAAGACCGAGCAGACCGGGGTGCCTGTAACGCACAAGCGCAAGAAGATTGGCGCCGTGCCGCACGATCTGGGCGTGCCGGAGGGCGATCCATTTGTCGCGGTCAATGAGCCTGGTTGGCAAGACACCAACGACTGGAAAGATCTCAACTCGAAGTTTGTACTCATGGTCTATCGCGACTACGTGTTGACCGGCAGACAGGACAAGCAATTTCTGCGCGACACGTGGCCGGCGATGAAAGCCGCAATCGAGTATCTTCGCCAGTTCGACCATGGCGGAGGCGTTCCGGAGAACAGCGGCTATCCCGATCAGACCTACGATGACTGGGTCGTGAAAGGTGTGAGCGCTTACTCGGGTGGATTGTGGCTGGCCGCGCTGCGGGCCGCTGAAGAAACCGCGCACATCGTTGGCGATACCCAGACTGCAGCCGAATACCACGCACTGTTCCTTAAGGGACAGAAGACTTACGTTTCGCAGCTTTGGAATGGCGAGTACTTTCGCTACGACACTACCAGCGAGTCGAAAGACGATATTCAAACCGACCAGCTAGCCGGCCAGTGGTATGCAAATATGACTGGCCTGGGCGAGATTGTGCCGCATCAGATGGAGATGTCGGCGCTCAAAAAGATATTCGACTTCAACGTGATGAAATACGGCGATGGGCAAATGGGTGCGGCCAACGGAATGAGCTCCGATGGCAAAATCCTCAGCAACGCCGAAGCTAAAGAAGTATGGGTGGGCACAACCGAGGGATATGCCGGATTGTTGTTGAGCGAAGGCATGAGCGATGAGGCCTGGAAGGCGACCTGGGGCCTTTACCACACGATTTACGAATGCAAGGGCTACTGGTTCCGGACTCCGGAGGCCTGGGATGTGACGGGTAATTTCCGCGCCGGAATGTACATGCGGCCGATGGCTATCTGGGCGTTGGAGATGACTCCGCGACGCGCGAAATAGGCAGCTCGAAAAGATTCTCGATCTGCACGCCGGAACATAACCCGCGGAAGCTTTATGGAGAGACTATGCGATTGATCAGCAAGGCTGTCTGGCTTATTGCAATTCTCATGCCGGTATTCTTGTTGTTCTCAGCACCGAGCGTCAGGGCAGCAGTTCCGTCACCCAAAGATCCACAGTTCCGCGTGGTGGCGATCGCTGAACCTGGCGGCATTCATGCGCCGTTCGTCGAAGCTGCTAAGGCTTGGCTGAATCAGCTTTCGACAGAGAATGACTTCGCCGTCGATTACATCGAGGACACGGAGAAAATCAACAATGAATTTCTCTCCCACTATCAACTCTTCATCCAGCTCAACTACCCGCCCTATCGTTGGACCCCAACTGCGCAGGCTGCATTCATCAGGTACATCGAAGAAGGCCGAGGCGGGTGGATCGGATTTCATCATGCCGGGCTTCTGGGTGAATTCGACGGCTACCAGATGTGGCCGTGGTTTTCGCAGTTTATGGGCGGCATCCGCTACACAAACTACATTCCCACATTTGTCGATGGCACCGTGACCGTCGAGGATAAATCGCATCCGGCTATGAAAGGCGTCTCCAGCCCCTTCAAAATTCTTCACGAAGAATTCTATACGTGGGATAAATCGCCGCGGCCGAATGTGCGCGTCCTGGCCAGCGTCGATGAGAACAGCTACAGTCCGGATACGAAAATCAAGATGGGCGACCACCCCGTGATCTGGACCAATGAGCACTACAAGGCGAGAAACATCTACATCTTCATGGGGCACCACGCCGATCTCTTCGAGAATCCGGCATTCACCACGATCTTCAGGAACGCGATCTTCTGGGCTGCGGACCGAAAGCCGGCGAACTGAACAATCCTCGAAACCGCTGCGGTAAGAATCCGGAGATCCGGGATTCTGTGTCGGCCTGTGCTCGACCTTTCCAGTCTGACCCACTATGCGAAGTGCGTGCTTAAGTGCTCTTAAGTCGGCTTAAGTGGCCCTTAAATAGGCTTAAAATGTGCTTATCGGGCCTTATTGGTGTTTACTTTTGCGTTACTGGGTTGATTTGCTTGGCCTTTGTTTGTAATGAGTTACGTGCGTTTACGGCACTCGCCGGCAGCCAAAAAGAGGGTAGGGGGTGGGGGGGTATTTATTTTGATCTACGAAGGCCTTTGCCTGGAATTGATTGAAGGTGAGGGTGGGGATCGAAGGAAGAGCTTCGATGGCCTTAGAGATTGCGCGTTGAAGAAGGTTCTTTTGCATTTCATCCCCCATGACTTCATTGTGCGCGTTTGGGGATTAATTGCCTGCAATCGGATGCTGCTAGTTCCTAGCCGCCAGCCGCTAGCTTGGCGGCGACGGGGCGAGTATGTTTACCAGGGCAACTTCCGGTTAGCCGGTGACACGGGCGTTACGCTTAAAATGGCACCACACTTCGATCTTTGATCGCTGTATTGCCTAACGTTTGGGCCACAGAATCTAGTTGTAAGAGCAGACCACCTCAAATCTTGGATTCAATATCCACCATCTCTTTTTCTGAGTAATTGACGAGGAACCTCCCATGGGTATGAAGCCCCCTCTCGACGGCTGAGACGCTGAGTATTCCCGCAAAGGAATTGATGTGTAAATGAGTCGAGATTGATGGCTATGGGGATAAATTCAGCGATTCTTAACTTCTTCATGGAGTTATGATTAGGCAAATTTATGAAAAACTCCCTGGCAATTCCGCTCTTCTGTTTGACCTTTATCCTGGCTCCTGTCCTACTTCCCTCTCAATCAAGCGTACCCAGTATCCAGTCCGGTATCGATCCCACACTGCTAGCCAAAGCTAGAGCTGGCGACGCCGAAGCGGAATTCCTCGTCTCAGTTGCATATCGAAAAGGTGAAGGCGTTCCCCCGGATCAGGCGATGAGCATCTCCTGGCTTCGTCAAGCCGCTGAGCAAGGCCTACCAAACGCCCTCTACAATATGGGCCAATCCTACCTCTACGGTAAAGGTGTCCCAGTTGACCATCGACAGGCAGCGGAGTGGTTCGCAAAGGCCGTAGAGGCAGGGCATCCCGACGCAATGGTCAGCCTTGCCGAGTTATATGAAAAAGGCGACGGCGTGCCAAAGGATTTCAAGGCCGCGTTCGGATTATATTCCGCAGCCGCTAAACAGGACGCTCCCTATGCGCAGGAGAAGCTGGGAATATTCTATAGTCGCGGCATCGCAGTTACCGAAGACCCGAAAGCGGGCTTTGAATGGTTTACAAAGGCCGCCAACAACGGCTCCGTTCCGGCACAGCACAATCTTGGTGTTGCGTATGAATACGGCTCGGGCGTACCACAGGATTTTGCTCGAGCAGTCTTCTGGTATCGCAAGGCGGCCGAGCAGGATTACGATCCCGCCGAGTACTCGCTTGGGTCTTGCTATATGCACGGGAATGGTGTTCCGCAAGATTATGCGCAAGGTCTTAGCTGGTATCTAAAATCTGCAGCCCAAAACAATCCGCAGGCGCTCGATAATATTGCAGCGATCTATCATGAAGGCAAAGGCGTTCAAAAAGACGACGCCAAGTCGTTGGAATATCTTCGTAAGGCTGCAAATGTGGGCTCCGTGGATGCTGAATTCCAGTTAGGCGTCGGCTATGGGACAGGGATGTACGGACTTCCAGTAGACGAGAATCTAGCCGCTGAATGGTACCGCAAAGCTGCAGAACAAGGCGACACGAACTCTCAATACAACCTGGCCATGATTGATCACGGGAGGACAGCCGAAACTTACTTCTGGATGACCATCGCATTACCAAAACTTAAAGGCGATATGCTGACCAATGCGCAACATATTCGCGATTTCATGATCACAAAACTGACCCCGGCCGAGCGCACAAAGGTTGACGAACGCATCCTCGCCTGGAAGACTGCGCACTCTCAGAATGACTGACGTTATGGCCCTGCCAATCGCTGACAAGATTCTAACGCGATGGTTGGCATTGTCTTTGGGAGACCGCTATTCCGAACGTATCGTCGCCTACTCGGAAGTGATGCCGGTTTTGAAATCCGAAAGGCGGCCGCAGATCCTTCGTCTCCTTGGTTGCGTTCAGGGGCTTCAGGATCACGACCCGAGTGGACGCAGTGCATGGTCTGCGCTTCACAGCGCGCATGAGAAACCAGCATGGGCGGGTTGGCATTCTTGGCGGAGGGTCTGGAGACCCTCCGTACGGCCGGTCGGGAGACCGGCCGTACACTTTCGGCAGCTTGCAGAATATGCGGGTTAGTTTCCTTGCCAGTACGTCTGGAATCCGATGTACTCCGCCGGCACCGATGCCAGAATCTTGCGGCGCAATTGCAGCATGTCCACCGACCCCGTGGTGCTGAAGACGACCTCGCCGCCGGGAGCGAGCAGCACCGTGTAAGGCACGGCCGACTCCCACTTGGGATCGAACGCCTTCTGCAGCGCGGCAGTATCGTCGGAGGCGAACAGCAGATTGCGGCTGGTGGCGTGTTTGCGCTGCAAGAACTTCAGCACTGACGCCTTCTCATCCGGCGTATTAGCCGAAACGGTCACCAGGTTGAAGCCGCGGTCACTGTACATTCTGAAGGTATCCTGCAAATCGGCGAACTCCGCCACACAGGAGCCGCACCATGTCGCCCAGAAGCTGACCAGCGTATAGTTGTCCCCGGCATTGGCGCGCAGCTTTTTCAGTCCCTCCGCATCGACCAGGTCGAGCGTGACTGGTTGCGCATTCAGCTTTTGCTCCGCGGCCACTCGCAGAGCTTCTTTCTCCTGCCACTTGGTGGAGCATCCGACGGCAGCGGTGTGCGCAACAGGCACGGGCTTACCGGCCAGCAGAGCGTCGATCGCGTTGCGAGCGTCTTCAGATTTCACCTTCTCGACGCGGTAGTTGTCGTCAATGCGTCCTTCGTATTGAAGCTTGCGGTCCTTGTCGAAGATGAAGATATGGGGAGTGGCCTGGGGCCCATAGGCCCGCGTGACCGACTGAGTTTCGCCATCGTAAAGGTATGGATAATGCAGATGTTTCCACGCATAGCGGACCTTCATCTCCGGGAGAGTGTCGCTCATGTCAGAGCAATCAAGCTCGTCGATGGTCAGCGCCTTGGGGTCATTGCCCTGGATCGCCACCACGGCAACGCCGCGCTGCCCGTAGTCTTCATAGAGCTTTTCGATGCGCTGTTCATACACCTGCGCAATTGGGCAGTGATCGCACGTGAAGACCACGACCAGCACCCGGCTACGAGCGTAGTCGCTCAGCTTGTGCACCTTTCCATCCACGCCGGGAAGCTGGAAGTTGGGCGCGCTTGATCCTATAGCCAGGATGGGATGAGCCTGAGCATGAACACTGACTGACGCAATCGATAGCAGTGCAAGGGTCAACAGTTGTCGCATGATAGCCTTCTCTCGCGCAATTCTCGCCGCCGCTCCGGAGCGCGAGCCGATGAATAGACTCCGCGCCGAAAGCAGCCGGAGATGTTTCTAACGTTGTATAACAAAGTGATCTGGACTGCAAGCGCCGGGATTCCCAATCGAAATTACAAAGCCGGCTGCGGAATAAGAACCGAGGGAAGAGCCTCCAGGGCCAGCGATATGCAGCCCCAGAGCACTGCCCGCTGGGCCGGCGGGCTCGATGCAATTCTGGTCACCGCGAATTCTCCGCCCTCCAGTTGCTTCTGAACAAAATCGATCAGTACAGGGTGGCTTCCAATCTCGCCGCCCAGCACGATTAATCCCGGATTCAATACCAGCGAGAGGTTCACGACGATGTCAGCAACAATCTCAGAGTGCTGGCGCACGACCTTCACGGCGAATGCATCACCCTCTTGAGCCAGATTCAAGACATCCAGAGCATCGACGTCTTTGTTCGAGCCGCGCGATGACTTGCCGCGGGCCTCGTTCCAGCTCTTCATTATCCCGGGACTCGTCAACACACTTTCCAACTCGCCGAACTCGTGAATCGTGAGTTGCCGGCGAGAAATCGAGGGTAGGCGGAGATAGGCAATTTCGCCTGCAGACCACTCCGCGCCATGGTGAATCTGGCCCCCCAGAAAGATTCCCGCTCCCACGTTGGTGCCAATGTTGATGAAGACGAAGTCCTTCACGCCCTGGGCGGAGCCGCGAAAGTGCTCGCCTTGCGCAGCGAGATTCGTATCGTTCTCGACAATCACCGGGCAGCCCGCAATCTTGCTCAGCATGGCGCGCAGGGGAACCGAACGCCAGCCCTCGAGAGTGCTGATCAAAAGAACGTTGCCTTCGTCCACATTAGTGATGGCAGGCACTCCCACGCCCATCGCCAGCAGCTTGTCGCGATTCTTCATTTGCTTGCGCAGGAGACCCTTCATTTCTTCCCCGATCAAGCTGCAGATTGCTTCCGGAGTCGTCCTTTTTTTGGCAAGCGATACTTCCGTCCGATCCAGTTCGCTGCCATTCAGATCCGTGAGGAGGAAAGAAATGTTCCGCGAAGTAATCTCCACTGCCATCAGGCAACCACGCTCCGCCTTGAAGCGCAACATGTCCGGCGGCCTGCCGCCGCTGGACGGTCCTTCGCCGAGCGGCTCGACCAGATCCGCCGAAAGCAGATCCTTCACGACATTGGTGACCGTCGGCGCGCTGAG
>CAZGUD010000030.1:0-84221 GCA_964528915.1 uncultured Occallatibacter sp. | reverse complement strand
GTTCCCTCGTTCCCTTGTTCCCTCGTTCCCTCGTTCCCTTGTTCCCTCGTTCCCTTGTTCCCTCGTTCCCTTGTTCCCTTGTTCCCTCGTTCCCTTGTTCCCTCGTTCCCTGTCCTTACGCCGCTGCCGCCTGAACTCCGGCATTGCTCTTGCAGCCCTTTTCCATCTCGTCGAAGCTGGGTCGCGCATGAGCCGGAATCGCTCTCCTTCCAAGCTCAATCGCAATCATTGGCGCTGCCCCTTTCAAAAAAGCCAGCAGCAGCACGCGCAGCACATGCAGATAGTCGTTGTGGTCGTCGGCGGTTTTGCGCATATTCGCCGCCAGCGGCCCCACCAGGCCGTAGCACAGCAGAATGCCTAGAAAGGTGCCCACCAGCGCCGCCGCCACGTGTTTGCCAATCTCCTCTGGCGGGCCGCCCAGCGCACCCATCGTAATCACCACTCCCAGCACCGCAGCCACAATGCCCAACCCGGGCAGCGAGTCGGCAACAGTGGTCAGTGAATCAACAGGCTGCACCGCGCCTTGATGGCTCACCTCCATGTCCAGCTCCATCATCTGGTCCATGTCGAAAGGCTCCACGCCTCCCGTAATCGCCGTGCGCAGCGTGTCGCACACAAAGTCCATGGCATGATGGTCGGCCAGAAACTCGGGAAAGTTCTTGAAGATCCCGCTCTCCTTGGGCTTCTCCACGTCCATTTCCACCGCCAGCAGCCCCTCTTTACGCACCTTGTTCAGGAACTGGTACATCATCTTCAGCGTGCTCAGGTAACGCACCTTGGTAAACGGCGATCCTTTCAGCACGCCCATAAGCCCTTTCACAATTGCCTGCAACACGCGCAGCGGATTGGCCACCAGCAGCGTTCCCGCACCCGCGCCAGCAATAATCAGCAGCTCCGCCGGCTGCAGAAGGACCGCCATCTGCCCTTTCTCCATCAGGAACCCGCCGATAACCGCGCCAAATACCACCACAATGCCTATGATGGCGAACATCATTCGCCTCCCGAAAGTTCACGCGGGTTTCCCCGCTCTGCGCAGTTAGCTTCGGCGCCGGCCAGTTCCGCCGACGGCACCGGGAGCGCCGCCGCCACCCGGTTGCCACCCGTTGAAGTGCCTGCCTCCATCGCCTTACGCGCCCGGTCGAGCAGTTGCGCAAGCGACTCGTTTGACCCGCAACGCCAATGCGCCGCGCCAATGCTCACCGTGATTGAGATTCTGTCGCCCCACCATCGAAAGTCGGCAGTTCGCGCAAGGCCGGCAAGCGTCTGTCCATGCACGGTCAGCATCTCGGCCGTGCGCTCGTGCGACACAATCAGGAACTCGTCCACGCCCCATCGCCCGATTTCATCCGCCGGCCGCATTCCCTGCGCCAGCGCGTGGCGAACCTTGTCGAGCATGGCATGGCACGCAGCCGCGCCGTGGGTCTTGTGCAGCTCGTGGGCCTGGTCCACGTTGATCCACAACGCGCCGAAGGGCGCGCCGTTATGCGCATCTTCAAACTCCGCCAGCATCCGCTCTTCGAATTCCGCCTGGCTCTCTTCGAGCTGTTCGCCCTCAGGCATTTCGCCATGGGGCAGCGCCTCAAGGCTCGCCGCGGGGTGAAATACCAATGCGGTGCCGATAGGTCCACCCAGCCCGTCGCGCAGATTCACGCGACGCGCGATCGCGTCAAAACTGTGCCCCAACTTGTGCCTGACGCGCGCCAGCGTGCCGTGGCTTGGTTGTGGTCCGGGAGGAAGATTTTCCTGCAGTGCCGCATCCAGCACCAGCGATTCCATTGGATCGGGAATTGTTCTTCCCAACAATTCCATCCCCGCATACCCGGTGATCGCTTCCGCTGCGCGATTCCAGAACACCACCGCGCTATTCTCGTCCAGCAGCGCAATGCCGTCCGGCCGGCTGTCCAGCGCGGCTTCCAGCAACTCCACACGATCCGCCATTGCACTTTGCCCTCACCGAATCAATCGGCGCAAGCGGGCATAACTTCAGGTGCGAATGAGGTAATCAGAAACTTCAAATGTGGAAATGGCGAGCCACGCTCGCGCCCTCCGATTGAAATGCGGGTGGCTACAAACGCCGGGAGGGGCGGGTCAGCCCGGGTAGCTACGAACCCACTCTACAATCGACCGCACCGCAACCCCGCTCGGTCCCTTGGTGATATACGGCCGCGTCTCGTCAATCCAGGCGAGGCCGGCAATATCCAGGTGAATCCACGGCGTATCTTCGGCAAACACATGCAGGAACTCGGCCGCCGTGCACGCGCCGCCATGCCGCCCGCCGGTGTTTTTAATGTCGCCGATATCTGACTTGATCTGGTCTGCGTACTCGTCGCCCAGTGGCATGCGCCAGAACTTCTCGCCCGAGAGCTTCAGCGCCTCTTCGAATTTGGCAAAAGTCGCATCGTCGTTCGAGAACGCGCCCGCATTTACCAGGCCGAGCGCCACTCCAATCGCGCCGGTCAGCGTGGCCGCATCAATCAAGTGAGTCGCGCCTAGCTGCTTCGCGTAGGTGATTCCATCGGCCAGCACCAGGCGGCCCTCGGCGTCGGTATTGATGATCTCGATCGTCTTGCCACTCATTGCAGTCTGCACGTCGCCCGGTTTGTAGGCCTTGCCGTCGGGCATATTCTCGGCCGCGCATACCACCGCAATCACCCTCACCTTCGGCTTCAGCAGCGCAATGGCTCGCATCGCCCCGATCATTGCGGCACCGCCCGCCATGTCGTACTTCATCTTCTCCATGTTGTCAGATGGCTTGATGGAGATTCCGCCGGTGTCGAACGTGATACCTTTGCCCACCAGGCCGAGCACCGGTCCTGCGTAATCGCTATCCGGCGCTCCCTGGGGTTCGTAGCGCAGCACAATCAGCGCGGGCGGCTCGGCCGAGCCTTGCGCAACAGCCCAGAACGCGCCCATCTTCAGTTCGTGCAGCTTCTCGGTCGAATACACGTCCCAGCCCAGCCCCACCGCCTGCGCCATCTCGGCAGCTCGCTGGCCCAGTACCGTCGGCGTCAGCTTGTTGCCCGGTTCATTCACCAGCGAGCGGGTAAGATTCTGGCTCTCGCCCACAATCACGCCCTCGCCAAACGCCGCTTCCATGGCTGTCTTGTCTGGCAACTCCGGCGCAACCAGGCGGAAGCGCTCGACGCTAACATTCTTGCGATCGCTCTTGTAGGTGTCGGCATCGAAGTCGCCCACAATCGCGCCTTCGGCTATTGCCCGTGCCGCGGCCCCAACTTCCATAACGTTGGCCACGGGCACCGCCAGCGCCAGCTCCTTAATTCCACGCGGCTTGGTGTACCGCACCGCCGTTCCCGCCGCATTGCGCACGCTTTGCGCCTTCACTTTGGCCAGCTTGCCAAGGCCCACAATCAGCAGCCGCTTCGCCTTTGATCCTGCCGGAGAGTGCAACAGCACCGTCTCGTTCACCCCGGCCTTGTACTCGCCGCTGGCCAGCACCGCCGCGGCAGCGGCCTTCACGGCCTCATCCGCGGCCAGCAGCACCGGCACGGGTTTTGCCTCGGGTCCCTTCGCTGTCTGGCTATCGGCCGCAAAAACGGCCAGCAGTTCGGTCTCAATCTCGGCTAACGGGGAAAAAATCAATTCAGTCTGCATGATTCCATTCTTTCATTTCCCGACCGACCCATTCGAATGAACTCCCCTCCCCGGCAGCCCCAACCGGAAACCCGCCCTAGTTCCCTTGTTCCCTCGTTCCCTTGTTCCCTAGTTCCCTAGTTCCCTCGTTCCCTCGTTCCCTTGTTCCCTAGTTCCCTAGTTCCCTTGTTCCCTCGTTCCCTCGTTCCCTCGTTCCCTCGTTCCCTCGTTCCCTGCCTTCCGCCGCTAAATACCCCGCAAGAGGTATTGACCGCGCCCGAGATTCGTCTCAGAATCAAGAAAATCGGAATATTGCGCGGAATCGAGGCGGGAAAGGACCACTCATGCTGCACAGAGGTGAAAAGCTCGTTCGAATTATCTCAGCCCTGATCACCCTCGGGATGGCCGGATGTCTCATCCTGTTCGCCTTCGGAAACAGTCTGACCGTTGGCATGACGCTTGCCTATGCGGTTGCAGTTCTCGCCTGCGGCGTCTTCGTAACCTCCTGGCCCTGGCGCGGTAACTCAAAAGCCCGTTTCTATGCGTTGCTTGGGGTTCTTTGGACTTCCGCAGCGGCCAGCGCCCTGCTGAGCGACCAGTCAATGACCGCAACCTTCTACGGGGTTGCGGCCGCTCTCAGCTTCTGGAGCTCGTTGACGGTCGTCGCCTCGCACAGCGATAGCCACACCAGCCATGCACAGCAGGTAAAGTAGGCTCGAGAGCACATGCCGTCCCCTCTTTGCTAGTTTCGGCCCGATACGAGGTAAGTTAAAGGACAACTGCAGGTTCTTTGCCAGCAGCGGCGACTTTCGCTCGGGACGACAAGCCATTTCTTATGCGTAGCTTGGAGTGGCGGCAGTATGCCTAGCAAACTGGTCGGTCACGCGCCATGCATCGCTCAGCAGCCCCCTACTTTTATTTTTGGATATTCGTGAGAATATCGCTCAAGCTTGAGGGTCTATGGCCTTTCTAAGGTTGAGGCATTTTGAAGTCCTGTCTGATTTTCTCGGCTTGCTCTCGCTGCTCAGTTTCCCCCTTTTAAGACAGAGAAAATATGGTGAACAGCATTATCGAACTTGTCGAAATCAGTTTTACCGGGAACGGGCGATAGCGGGCGGGGGGCCATCTTGATACCTATCATATCCGCACTAGTCACGGACTTGGGGAAACCAGATATGCTAGGCTTTGTGGGAAGTAGTAGATGAGGTGACGGTGTGCCGTCGTTAAGAGTTCCACCGCAATACATGCCTGGGTTTACGGTTATTGCGGAGTTGTCGGAGTCTTCATACGCGCTGCTTGTGGACGCTGCGAAAGCCGCCCCAAACCAGTTCGGAAACGTGCGCGAACTCCAGGCATGGCTTGCATCCGAAGTTAAAACCGTGCCATCCGACGATATTAAGAAAATCCTTTCCTCCATATCGTCTCTTTCTAAACTGCTCTCGACGCGAAGGTGGACGCCTAGGAAATTGGCTACGGCACTAGATTTAGCCGTGCGAAACGGTATTGAAGATTTTAAGGTCGCAGAAGGCGCGGATTTCAAAGAGCGGATCGCTACCTTATTATCATTGGACGCCCTCAACCTCATCGAAGCGAAGGCAAAGGAATTGCAACAGGAAGCCCAGCGCCTTCTCCTTGACGCGAGAATTCTTTCAGACATTCGTCCCGTATTCGGAGAAAATATAGGTGAAAATCCAGCTGCTTTCATCCTAACCCACACCTTGAAGCTGCATTACCAAGAGGGCGGAGATCACAAGGAATTTTTTGTGGCGCTCGATGAACAAGATATCGCTTCGCTGAAAGAGATATCGGAGCGAGCCCAAAAGAAGACCGTTGTTTTGAAGCGGATCGTTGAAGCGAGCGGTATCCGATCCATAGATTTGGAAGGAGGCGATATCAATGATTAGCCCCTACTACTCCCTTCCAGTTGAGGACTATGAAAGTTCTACCGAAATTCATGAAGATTGCCCAGTGCATCTGCTTCCCCAAAATGATATTGACAAGTGGATTGTCTATATCGATCCGCTTTGGTTCGCAAAAGAACCTCAATCAACGTTGAAGGAGCGCTTCAGCAAACTCGCCCGACAATGGGGAGACGAAACGGGACACCTTTCTTCTCCGAACCAGAAAATGCTTCATCCCAGCTATCAGGCAATTCTAGGAATGGGCCAGGAGCATCGGGATGAGGTTATTGATTTGCTGCTTCAGGACTTGAAAGACAACCGGCGCCCGTGGTTTTGGGCCTTGAGCTTTTTGGCACAAACCAATCCGATCACGCCCGCGGACGCAGGGCGCATGGACCGAATGATTGATGCATGGGTGCGTTGGGGGAAGACGAGGAAGCACGCCTGAGTGACACAACAATATCGTCCTACTAAGACCGTAGCCCCTATGTTCTACTCTTGGTTTCCCGGTCTTCGAGGAACCAATTGGCGCATAAGAAGTCCTTATGATGACGACTATCAGTGCATCGCTTGGGCGGCGATGCACACCGATAGGCACATGTGGCCTCACGCGGATTACATTTGGTTTCCGGGAGCTCCCACCTATCCGGGCGATGCTCTGGAGGTGACTTCAAAATTATTTGTGGAAGGATTCTCCCGAATCGGCTACAAACCCATTGGGAAAGATAAACGCCGTTGGGTGCCGGGGTTCCAGAAGCTTGCGATTTATGCAACCGAAGTCGGCGTCAGCCTTATGGCGCGACAGGACCTTTTCGGGCGCGGATGGCTCAGTAAGGCAGGAGTTCATGAGGACATCATCCATCGTCGTTTGGATGACATCGAAGGCGATGTTTCCGCAATTGCGGCCATTGCCGGTTCTTACGGAGAGGTAGTCGAGATATTGAGGCGCAGTTGGTGGTCTGCGTTCAAATACGGCTGCATCGCTCGCGCATATAAGACTACGCTTAAAATGCGAACATATCGGCGCACTCACAAGTGGGATAGGCCTTAGCTATGTGTGTGGCTCTCTGGTTTGGGCCTCGTAGCTGTCGTGGCTTTCAGAATGATTCTGAGCGATTTTCCTGGTTGAACCTTTATCGGCAAGTGGCGTTCCCATGATCTGTGTAACCGCTAGAGCGAACCGATCTGAATCAGTCAGTTAATCCTCTCTCGTTGAGCAACTGGGGGCCAACGGCTAGCGACTGCCTTGGCGCTTGTTGGCCTTGATGGCTGCGCTGGCCTCGCGGTCGGCCTCGCGCCGGCGCTCCGTCTCCCGCTTGTCCCAGTCCTGCTTGCCCTTGGCCAGCGCCAGTTCGCACTTTACCTTCCCGTGGCGGAAATACAGCCTCACCGGGACGAGCGTATGCCCCTTCACCTGCGTCTTAGAAAACAGCTTGCGAACTTCTTCGCGGTGCATCAGAAGCTTCCGTGTGCGGGTTTCGTCGTGGTTGGCCAGGTTCCCATGAGAGTACGGTCCAATATGCATATTCAAAAGAAAGGCTTCGCCGTCTTTGATCAACCCATAGGCGTCTTTCAGGTTGGCCTTGCCCTCGCGGATCGACTTGACCTCGGTGCCGCGCAGCGCAATCCCCGCCTCAAACTTCTCCAGCAGAAAGTAGTTATGCCCCGCCTGGCGGTTGAAGGCCGCGTCCCGGTCGCCGCTGGCCACAGGATCGCGCGGACGCACCGGCTTGCTGGCGCCGGGCGCGTCTTTGGCAACAATAGTGTGGCTTGTCTGACGGGCCATCCGAACCAATCCTCAGGTTTAAATCGTAGCATCCGGATAGATGCGGCTGGGCGGCGGCGCGGGAGGGTCGGGAGACCCTCCATACAGACGGTCAGGAGACCGGCGGTACAAAAGGGCCAAACCGTTCTTTTTATAGGGAATTTTCACCCGTCGCCCTGCCCTGACCTTCCCACACAATGCGGAGCCGCCGTAAAATGAACCCTTACTGGCTCAAGTTGAATTGCGTCAGCCTACGGAACCGTGGACAGAGCGGCCAAAAGACCCCGCAGAACTCAGCCGCACTTTCGCCTGGGAGCAGAATGATCGATCGGACTCAACTTTCGGCCGCCGCCGGAACCCGCCTGTCCCGAAGCCTCTCCTCAAGACCATCCGCCGGTCTGGCTTCGCTGGTTTTTCTCGCCGTCGCAGGCCTGGCAGTTCCGGCCGCCATTGCCGCAGGCCCTTCCGCCGCTTCCTTATTCAAGCACGGCCAGGCAGCCGAGGCGCGCCAGGACTACGACACCGCCTTTGAGGATTACCAGAAGGCCTACGAGAAGAACCCCAAAGACGTGCGCTTCGAAACCGCCTTCTATCGCGTTCGCATCTCGGCGTCGGCGGCACACGTTACCCAGGGCCGCAAGCTGTTTCAGTCCGGCGACACGCAAGGCGCCCTGGCCGAGTTTCTTCATGCCTCTGAAATTGACCCCGGCAACGAAGCTGCCCAGCAAGAGATTGCCCGCGTGCGCGAAAAGCAGGGGGAAGTAGCGCCCAGCGCCGAAGCCGCCATCCCCGAACTGGCAAGCACGCAGGCTGAGCTCGATTCAATCGGCTCGCCCGCGCAACTCAAGGCCGTATCAAACGAACCCCTCACCCTGCATATGACCGAAGACACGAAGGTCATTTACCAGGCCATTGGAAAAGCCTCCGGCGTCAATATACTGTTCGACCCCGAATTCAACTCCAAGCGCATATCGGTTGAGCTCACCGGCGTATCGCTGCTCGATGCCCTGCGCATCGTGGGCACGCTGTCGAATACCTTCTGGCGCCCGGTTACATCGAACACAATTTTTGTGGCGGCCAACACCCGCGCCAGGCACACCGAGCTCGACGAGCAGGCCGTGCAAACCTTCTACCTGGCCAATGCCTGGCAGCAGAACGACCTGAACGACGTTAATACGGCCATCCGCAACCTGATGCCCACTACCAAGGCCTACGCGGTGCAGAGCCAGAACGCCATCGTCGTTCGCGGCACACCTGACGAGTTGCTGCTTGCACAGCAGATCGTCGCCGACCTCGACAAGCCGCGTCCTGAAGTTGTGGTCGACATGGCAGTTCTTGAAGTCAGCAGGAATTGGGAACGCACGCTCGGCATCGAGTGGCCCAGCAGCGTGGGCGTGGCGCTCCAGCCGCCCTGCAGCTCGGGTTCGTGCTCCAGCTCGTCGTCGACGTCCGGCACAACAGGTACCACCGGCACCACCAGCAGCACCACGAACAACACCACGCTCTACTCGCTCTCGCACCTCAAAGCATCTGACTTCGCAGTGAATATAGGCGGGGCCACGCTGAACCTGCTGCTCACCGACGCCGATACGCAGCTTCTACAGGACCCGCGCATCCGCGCCACCGACGGCCAGAAGGCCAGCATGAAAATCGGCTCCAAGATTCCGATTGCCACCGGTTCCTACCAGACCGGCGCGGCCACAGCGCTGGTAAGCTCGCTGGTCAACACCCAGTTCCAATATGAAGATGTGGGCGTCGACATTGAAATGACTCCCAGCGTCCACTACGACAACGACGTCACCCTCAAAATCAAAATTACGGTGAGCGCGCAGAGCGGCTCGGTCACCATCAGCGGCGTAACCGAGCCCATCTTGAGCCAGCGCGTAGTCGACCAGGTCATCCGCTTGCACGAGGGCGAGGCAAGCATCCTCGGCGGAATTCAGAACGACTCTGACACGCAGAGTTGGACCGGCGTTCCCGGGCTCAGTTCCATCCCCATCCTGAAGTACCTCTTCGGGTCAAAGGATCACACCATCCAGAAAGACGAAATCGTGTTCGTGGTTGTGCCGCATATAGTCCGTTCAGCCGACATCCAGCAGCGCAATCTGCGCATGATCGACACGGGCACCGGCCAATCCATCGATCTGCGCCATCTGGATATCGACAATGCCGCTCCGGCGCCGGCTCCCGCACTCCGCCCAACCGCGCTGGATCAACAACCTGCCCAGCAACCTGCAGGCCCGCGCCCCGGGTTTACAGGTACCGTCGCGAGCCAGAGCGCTGATAACGCCGCGCCCATCGCACTCGCCCAGATGCGCTCGAACCTGCAGCAAGGCTTCGGTCCTCCAGCTTCTGCACCGCCTTCGCAGCCGCCCGATCAACGAGCAGCAGCCCAACCGGCTCAGCCTGTTGCGCCGCCATCGGCTCAACCGGCCGCACAGCACGCCGTTCCAGGCGTTCAGCCTTCCGGCATTCCACCGGCTGCTTCGCCTCAGGCTGCCCAGCCGACCCCAGGTGCGCAAGCAGGCGCTACTACTCCACCGCGCCCTGGCGGCCCTGTAACGCTCGCATTCAATTCTCCGCCGGGTACTGTCAGTAACGGCGCCAGCTTCCAGGTCCCGGTGGTTCTGAATGGCGGCGTCGACGTCGCTCTCGTCCCACTGCAGATCCGTTTCGATCCGGCGATTCTTTCCCTGGTGAACGTGTCCGCGGGCAATCTGCTGAATCGCGACGGCCAGCCAGCCACGCCCATCCACAACGACAATGGCAAGGGCGATCTGACCGTGGTTGTTTCAAGGCCACCGCATACGGCTGGAGTGAGCGGAAGCGGTACCGTTTGCGTCCTCACATTTCAGGCCAAAGCTCCCGGAACCACCAGCCTTGCGTTTACCAGCGCGTCGTTTATCAACAGCACTCAGCAGCAGGTACAGGGGCAAGGCTCGCAAACCACCATCGTAGTGAAGTAGGAAACGCACATGCGCAGGCAACCAGCAATGAGAGTGAGCCCAGGGCAACGCGGCATGACTCTCGTCGAGTTGATCGTCACCATCACGATCCTCTCGATTCTTGCCGGCGCGGCCTACCCAATCGCGCGGTTCCAGTACAAGCGCCAGCAGGAACGCGAGTTGCGCTACGACCTTTGGACGATGCGCGACGCAATCGACAAGTACAAGGACGCCGCCGACAAAGGCGCCTTCCAAACCAAGGTTGACAGCCAGAACTATCCACCCGACCTGCAGACGCTGGTTGACGGAGTTGATGTGCAGGGCAAGAAACTGCGCTTTCTCCGCCACATTCCGATCGATCCCATGACAGGCAACGCCGAGTGGGGATTGCGCTCGATGCAAGACGATCCCGACTCTGATTCGTATGGCGGGCAGAGTGTTTTCGACGTATATTCGAAGTCGGACGGCACCGGCCTGGACGGCACAAAATACAACACATGGTGAGCCAAGGGGCTGAGAAACACGTGCAGAAAAATCGCCAACAATCCGCGGGCTTCACACTCATCGAGCTGATGGTGGTGATGTTGATCATTGGCATTCTGATGGCGGTTGCCGTCCCCCGGTTCAAGGGCTCCATCCAGCGCGCGAAGGAGGCCGTACTGAAGGAAGATCTGCACACCATGAGGGACGCAATCGACTCCTACACCATGGATAAGCAAAAGGCGCCTCAGTCGCTGGACGACCTGGTGCAGAATGGCTACCTGCGCGAAATCCCCAAGGATCCGATGACCGACAGCAAAGACTCATGGGTCACCGACACCGGCGACGCCATGTTCTCGATTGACCAGACCGAGCCGGGAATCGACGACATTCACTCGGGCTCCGACGAGACTGGCTCCGACGGCCAGCCGTACTCCTCCTGGTAGACCTATGGCCTGTTAACCGGCCGCAAAGTATAAAGTAGAAGCATGATCCAGCAGAAGCTTCTCTCAATTGCGACAGGCGCTCAGGCAACCCGCGGCGCATTTATCGTTGCCTGTGCGCTGCTTCTTCCGTGTCTGGCCGCCGCCCAGGCCGGCCCCACCGTCACCATCCGCATCATCGACAGCAAGACCGGCGAGCCCATCAATCCCTCGAACCTGCTGATTCGCGTCGATCATCGAGACGAGCCTTTCAACCAGGGACTCAAACTCAATGGCTCCGACCCGGCTACAGCGGTGCTGCCGCCGAACGCGAAACTGCTTTCAGTGCAAGGGGCGTACAGTTCATCGATGGAAGTCTACGTGAACTGCGACACCGATACAGGTAAAGACAGCGGCACACTGAAGTGGTATTCGATCGCAGACATTCTGAAGACCGGCATCGTTACCCAGAACCTGTGTTACAAAGGCAAGTACCAGCACCGGCTCAACATCTCCCCCGTACCCGGCGAATTTGTGTTTTTTGTCAGGACGCACAACTGGCATGAGGGAATAACTGACTGATCATTCCCGGCCCGGCCCTGGAGCCCCGCTCAGCCCTGACGCCCTGACGGACAATGGAGCAGATCTCGATTTGCCGCTCGACCCCGCATCCCCGGCACTGAATCACTTGATTGCCGAGGTGTACCTGAATTACGCGGCGCTGATGAGCATTGCGCCGGCGATTGGGCAGGAGCACCCTGGCGGCAAATTGCTCTACGCCCGCGGCCTCGATGCCCATGGAACTGCGCTGGCGATTGCAGGCAACATTGCCGGCGCGGCGGTACTGGCCGCAACGGCGGACCAGGCAGCATGCAAGCAGGCCATGCGCGACGGCGCCGTTGACTTCGTGGTTACCACACTCGACGAGGCTCTGCGGATCCTAAAGAACCAGGTACGCAAACGTGAGCCGGTTTCAGTGTGCGTATGCGCGCCGCCTGAAAGCATAGAGCGCGAGATGCAGGAGCGTGGCGTCAAGCCCGATCTGCTGCCTGCGGACGATTGCGCGCCGCCGGACTCACTTGCCGAATTCGTGGCGCTGGGCGCACGGAGGATCGAACCGCAACCGCTCGCGGCCGGCAAAACGTTCTTCACCGTAGAAATCCCACCAGCGCTCAATCGCGAATCAGCGCATATTGAGGAGATTCTGGCCGGATCGATTGCGGAAGGCGACTTTGCGAATCGCCGCTGGCTGCGGCTCTCGCCGCGCTATCTCGGCCCCAGTGCGCGGCGCATTCGATCGGTGGTTTGCGACAACGAGGCGGTGGCACTCCTGCGAACAAAGCTTGCGGAGTTGAACGGTTAAACAGAAGGCGGCGTTAGCGGAGTTGGGAGTGTGGGTCGAAATTTCCCAGATCCCCAAATGCGAGCGCCATGGGACACCCGGCGTCGAGTCTCTCCCTATACCCTAGTCCCTGCCTCTTCAATCTTTCCCCACAGCTCTTTGATGCCGTAGCCGGTCTTGGCTGATACTGCGAGAATCTCATCGAGCTGGTGCGCTTTTTTGAGGGCTGCCAGATTGCGCGTGCGCTGATTGCCGCTGAGGCGGTCGACCTTGGTGGCGACAACTACAAAGTGGCGTCCCGCCGCGCGCAGCCAGTCGAACAACTGAGCATCGCTCGGCTGCGGCTCAACGTTCGAGTCGATAAGGCAGACGCAAAGACCAAGGTTCGCGCGGCGTGAAAGATACGGCTCAATAAACTTGGGCCACTCAGCCGAGATGGACCTTGAGATCTTCGCGTATCCGTAGCCGGGCAGGTCGGCAAATATCATCGTGAATCGCCGCCGCTCATCCAGCAGCTTGAAGAAGTTGATGGCGCGGGTGCGGCCCGGCGTGGACGAGACCTTGGCCGCCTTGGCGCCCACCAGGGTATTCAACAAGCTCGATTTGCCCACGTTCGAGCGGCCCAGAAACGCAACCTCTGGCGTGTCCGATTCGGGAAACTGCGCGGCGCTGAGGGCCGAGAGCATGAATTGGGTGGTATAGCGCATTGGAAATCGAGAACAGCGAGCCTACAGACGGACCGAATGATTTTGGCCGCGATCGTGAGGCTTGGGAAACGGGCAAAGCCATCTGACTTTGAGGATACAGGATTAGATGGGCGTAGGAGGATCATCGATCACGGGGCAGCGGTAGCGGTGTTTTCGAACTCGACAACGACAAACGTGATGTCGTCCTGCTGGCTGTCGGTCCTGCCACCAGACCATGCCATTACTTCGCGGAGCAAAGCGGTGCAGGCCACATTGGCCGGAATCTCGGAGTTCCTCGCCAGAAAACCTCTGAGCCGCCACACTCCAAACTCCTCGTCTTTGCGGTTGGAAGCTTCGACGAGTCCATCGGTAAACAGCAGGCATCGGTCACAGGGCTCAAAGGGCGCAGTGATGGCAGAGTATTGCGCCCCGGCAAACGGTCCGAGAAACAGTCCGTTCTCTTCGAGGCTTATCACTTGCTTGTCGGCATAGCGCCATACAAGCAGAGGCGGATGCCCCGCTCCGGCGTAGCGCAACTCGCGCTGCACCGGATCGAAATACGCAAATGCAGCAGTGATGAACTGATCTCCGATCATGCCCGACAAAGCCGTGTTCAGCCCCCCGAGAACTTCGGCGGGATTCGCAATGTGCTCAGCCTGGGCGCGCAAGGCAACTTTCAACATGGAGGCCGATAGCGCAGCCGGGACGCCGTGGCCGGAAACATCGGCAATAAGCACTCCGAGTCCATGCCCGTCGGAGAGCACATCGTAGAAATCGCCCGCCACCGAGCCGGCAGGCGAATAACGGGCTTGGATTTCAAAGCCGGCGATTCCTTGCTCCAGGCTGGGCAAAAGCGCCGACTGGATCTTCCGGGCGATATCGAGCTCGTTGCGGATGGCAATAAGACGGGTCTCATGACGCAAGCCGCGAGAGGCGCTGACATAAAGGAAAGTACCCAGCAGAAAAACCATCGCCAGTGGCTCTACGAACCTACCGAATGAAAGCACTTGTATTGGCGCCAGATTGCGATAGAGTGCGGCCAGCGCAAGCACCATCAGGCCGATTCTAAGAACACGAACTTCGTGATTGATGGGGATTCTGGGAAAGAAACCGATGAATACCCATCCCGAAAGGCTTGCGACGGCCAGCGCCCTGCTGGTCGGCCAGAGGGGGGTCAAAGGCTCATGCCGAAGCATTATGACAGCCCCTACGGCAGCCAACAGGACATTGGCAACGACGACTGCGCGTATGAACCACGAGTAGGCGCGCCCGATGGTGGCGCCGATATAAAGGACGAAGGGCAATCCGATGACCAGGCTGATACAGGAATTGAAGATCCCCCAAGCAACGTTGGGAAAGGTCAATTGCAGCGCGCTCACTCCGGCCGTGAGCCTCATGCCGTAGAGGAGGGCGGAGAGACCGAAATAGAGCGATGAGCGATCAGCAGTGCGGGAACGAAAGAGATGGAAAACAAGGGCTGCCAGACCGGCGCTCACAGTGAGCTCCCCAACGACCAGAAGCCCCATATCGTTGCGCAACACGTCGGTAGCGACGGCGATCTGCACGCGGCAATTCTACACGGGAACGAGTTGAACGTGGGGACTGAAACGATCCTTGAGGCCAACGAGGTGTCATGCCCCGACTCCGAGACCCGGGCATTCCGGCTGACCCATCTACGTGGGAGAGCGGTGCTCACGCGACCTTAGACGCGGATTGCATTGCAAAATTCGCGCGTTCAATGCGTGGCAGGCGCGCAGCCAGTAGGGATCCGCGCAGGATCATGAAGCAGCAGAAGGCACGCCAAAAGCTGTTGTTGCCCATCACGTGGCCGAGCACGATGGCCAGACCGAAATAGCCGAGGAACGCGATGACCATGGCGTCGAAAAGTTCGCGGGCGGTGACGAAGTCAATCCATGGGCGCCAGAAGAGATCATTCCGGCACCTGGTTCCCATGATTGAAACCAGTTCCAATCCTGCCAAAACAGAATTTCGGCATGCGCGCATCGAACACTTCTCCACACGAATCAAGCCCTATACTTGCGATAAATCAATCCATCGCTATCCCACGCAATTCGTGGATTCACATGTTCTTCGTGGAGACATCGTGATTCGAATCATTGCCATTGCCTTGGTGGCGTCGCTGGCCTTTGCATTTGCCGCGGGTGCCGAACCTACTGTTCCACTGGTCAAGCCCGCGCATGACGCGGCAGCCGAGCCGGCGTTTATCAAAATGCCCACAGACGGCGGAGGCCTTACTCTCTACAACCCAAAAGGCGAGGTCGTGGCACGCTGCGACAAAAAGGGCAACGCCTTTGCCAACTGTAAGCTCGAACCCGGCGTCACGCTCGACGACGTAATGAACGCCTGGGTTCGCGCCTACCAGGATCTCGAAAAATAGTTGCGGCCGTCATCATGCGTCTCGCCCGCGCCCGGTTGGCGAACACGCATCACCGTATGACTGTGAAGGGTAGTTGCGGCGACGGCTTGTGAGCGTTGAGCGCGACTAACCACGCACGTAAACTCAGCTGGATTGCCTCCACGTCGAGCCCGCCGAATGCGGCAGGATATTTCTCCAATTTGCACAGCGAAGCACGCAGCAGCGATGCGGCGCCAACGAGGTTCTTACGCTCGAAATGGTGAAAGGCTGCCGTGATCTGGATCAGGGCTTGCAGAAAAGTCTTCTCTGGCTCCGCGGCGCGCAACCACTCGCCTTCCCAGTGCTCATGCGCTTCAAAGAACTCGCGGCTTCGATAGCACCTGAGCCCCTCGGCCAGCGCGCCCTGCTCCCAATTAAGCGGCATCGTGAGCTACTTCGCGGCAGGGCTGGAATAGAACGTGTAGGTCGCGGTGTAAGGGACCTGCGCGGTCTTGCCGGAGTCCTGGGGATTCTTGCAGCCGGATGCGGGTGCGGCTCCGCCGTGAGTCTCTGTGCGACGAATGAACGCAACATCGGCGAGGGCGCCCGTAGCGGTCCCTGCCTTGGCGCGCAGCAACAGCCACGCGACTGAACCAGATTCAGGAGAGGGCCTGCTGGCGACCAGTTCTCCCTGCACCTGGCTATCATCATTCAGCTTCCAGGTCGGTCCCGCAAAGTGGCTGCCGATCGACTTGCCTGAAGCGTCCAGCAACTTCGCTTCCGGCGCCTTGAAAACCCACTTGGTTGCAGCAGATGTACTTGTGCATGTATAGATCTGAACCCCGTCGCCCATGGCCTGTAACACGACCTGGGTGCCTGCAGGGAGATCGATCGACGCGCCGGTTTGCCGGGCGCGCAACGGAGGGAACGAAACTGCGGCCATGATCAGGGAAGCGGCCAGGATTCGCATTGAGCGAGTGTAACAAATCTCAAAAACATTGAGCGATCCATGCGGTCGCGTGGATTGCCGTTTTCTTTTTTGAGCGCAGGATTGGAGTTCGTGTTACTCCCGCCCTTGGCGCAAAAACAAAGACGCGCCAAGGATGGGGCACCCAGCCATCGGGTGGGATTGCCCGCGTTTTTCTGGCGGCGTTCATCGCGGGCCAGCCGGGATGTAGTCCTCAAAGTAGCGCATCAGAAGCGTCTGCCTGTGAAGCAGCGTGCCGGGACCTTCGGTCAATGCGTGGGTCCGGTTGGGGTAATCCATAAAGTCGAAGGGCTTGCCCAGCGCGATGAGTTTATTCACCAGCCGCTCGGTTCCCTGGAAGTGCACGTTGTCGTCGCCCGAGCCGTGAATGATGAGCAGGTGGCCCGACAATCCCTCTGCATAGCTGATGGGCGAACCGTCGTGATAGCCCTTCGCATTTTGCTGCGGCAGGCCCATGTAGCGCTCCTGGTAAATGGAGTCGTAGAGCGCCTGATCGGGCACCGGCGCCAGCGCCACCGCGGCTACAAGCTGGCCGGGATAACGGAACATTTCGTTGAGCGTGGAAGACCCTCCGCCCGAATGGCCCCACATGCCCATGCGCGTGGTATCGATGTACGAGTGCGCCTGGGCAAAGGAGGTGATTGCCTCCGATTGCTGCCTCGATCCGACCACGCCGATCTGGCCGTAGATTGATTTGCGCCACTCCCGGCCGCGCGGCTGCGGAGTCCCGGCATTGTCGAAACTCACTACAACGTAGCCTTCGCGCGCCACCACCTTATACTGCCGAAAGCTCCAGTTGTCTCTCACCGTAGCCGCTGCCGGCTCGCCATAGACGAAGACCAGCATCGGATACTTCTTTGAAGGATCGAAGTTCGGCGGCTTGACGATAAACGTGCTCAGCTTTACGCCGTCGCCCACGGTCGTGTCGGTAAACTCCACCGGCTCTGGATCGATGGCGTTGTCTTTGGCGATCAGTTCGTCATTCGAAACCAGGGTACGCAAGGCTTTTTGCGTCGCCATCTCCACCATCTCGTAGCGCGGAGGCTGGGTCGCGCTCTGGAATGAGTGAATAGCCCAGTGCCCATCAGGTGAAACGTTGTACTGGTGGATGCCGGATTCGCCGTCTGGCGTCATGCGCTCGGGGGTACCGGTGCCATCGAGCCGCGAGCGATACAAATATTGGCGGATGAGATCGTGAGGCGACGCCAGAAAATAGAAGTAGCCGCCGGCCGCATCAAAAAGCACTGGCTCGATAACGTCGGCTTCGAAGTTGGTGATCAGCCGAGCCTGTCCGGTCGCGCGCGACACAAGATACGCATGCCGCCATCCGTCGCGCTCACTGAGCCAGAGCAGTTGCTGGTTGCGGCCTTGCTTGTCAGCCACCCACTCGTATTGCTGCATGGCGTCCACCCATGCCTTGTCAGTATCTTCAAACAGCAGCCGTGCGTCGCCGGTCGCCGCGTTCACCAGCATTACTTTGTCGTCGTTCTGCAAGCGGTTGAGATACTGCAGCACGATTTCGTTTGAGTCACCCACCCAGTCCATGCGCGGAATGTAGTTGTTGCGCGGATCGCCATCCAATTTGATCCACGTGGTCGCGCCGCCCGCTGCCGGAATCACGCCCACGCGCACGGCGGCGTTGGTGCCGCCGGGGTGCGGATATTTGTACTTGAGCAGCCTGGGATATTCTGCCTCGGTATCGTTGATGAGCGTGTACTCTTCCACGCCCGACTGATCGAACTGCCAATAGGCGATCGATTTCGAGTCAGGGCTCCAGCGGAATGCGTCGCGCAGCCGGAATTCCTCTTCCGTCACCCAGTCCGTAGTGCCATTGATGATGTCCGCCGAGCCGTCGGTGGTGAGTTGCTGGACCGATAAATCGCCGAGCGATTGCACGTAGATGTTATTGGCGCGAACAAAGGCAACACGCGAGCCGTCAGGCGAGAACTTGGCAAACATCATGGTGGATTCAGGGCCTTCGCCGCCGAGCTTGGTGAGCTTGTTGTCAGAGAGGCGCAGCACCCAGTAGTCACCACGCGTGCGCTCACGCCACACGCGCTTCGCATTCGTAAAAATGAGCAACATGCTGTGATCGGCCGACCACGAGTAATCGTCAATGGCGAGCGGAGTCTTCTGCCCTTGCGGAATAAGCAGGCTGGCCGAGACCAGGATGCTGCGCTTTCCGCTGGCCGTGTCGTAGACGACGATGTCCTGTGCGTCTTTCGCCGCCGCCGAGGACTCAAGCACCGTGTAGCGGCTGCCGCCGTCTATCCAGCGGCTCTCTGCCGGGGATTTTGATCGG
Source organism: uncultured Occallatibacter sp. (assembly GCA_964528915.1). Classification (GTDB taxonomy): domain Bacteria; phylum Acidobacteriota; class Terriglobia; order Terriglobales; family Acidobacteriaceae; genus Telmatobacter. The sequence goes on along the minus strand of CAZGUD010000030.1, from coordinate 65,443 downwards.
GCCTCACCGGAGGTGCGCATCAAGTCAATGTACTGCTGCGATGGATGCGGAAAAGCGGGATTGGATTGCGCGGCGGCGCTGACTGCCAGGAAGAATGCGAACGCCAGGCTGACTGCGATGCCGTTAAGACGGCAGGGGTGCGATGGAATAAAGCTCATGGCTATGCGGGCCTCGAGAAGCGGAGATGGGAGCCAAAGAGAAAGGCGCGGAGCGAGGAGTATAAGCGCTTTAGAAAACTTTATCCGATCGAGGCTGAAGCGGGATACAGTTTTGCGATGCGAGCGCGAGGATTTCAGAATTTCCGGTTCATGATTGCGAGCACCATCTCTGCCAACACAATAAACAGAAAGGTGGCGAGGGCGCCGATCAATCCCCTGAAAATCAATCGCGATGCGCTTTTACGAAGCCTCCACAGGAAGAATCTAATCCTGGCAGCAATGCCCTGCAGCGACCATGGCCGAAACCGCCGTGAAGACTCGCGCAGGCCCTCAAGTTCAAGCCCCATCACAGCTAACGCAGGCGTTGCTTCATTTTCGAAGCACAGCAATGCTCGCAACAAATGATCGGGGTAAATTCGGACGCTCTGATCCGATTCCGCCTCCATCCCGGCTCTAGCCAGCGCAATCTTCGAATTCTGGCTTAGAGGTGCAGGCGGAATCGTCATCCTAGGCTTGTTCTTTGGCGGAGGTGAACAAGTAACGCCAACGATTTGGCGCAGTTTGGCAGTATCCTCGCCCCTGGTTCGTAAGGCTTCGGCCAGAGAACCAAACTCCCCGCTTAGCCCAAGCAACAAATAGATTGGCGTGATCTCTTTGGCTTCCTGCAGAAAAGATTCATAACACGCAAAGAAAATCGCCCGGCGCGCTTGTTCGGGGTACCGTTCAAACACACGTGCCCTCTCACTCCTTACTGCCTGGCCGGTACGCTTCCTGTGATCTCTGCTGTTGCGGGCGGCACGGTGGCCAGCACTTCAGTCTCGCTTGAAACCGGCGTCGGCAGCGGGCCTTCGAGCGCGAGGGCCAGCACTTCGTCCATTGAATCGACAAAGTGCAGCTTCATGCTGTTCTTGATGTTGTCGGGAAGTTCCGACACATCCTTCTCGTTTGCCTTGGGCAAAATCGCCTCAAAGATGCCGGCGCGCAGAGCGGCCAGCAACTTTTCTTTCAGGCCGCCGATGGGCAGCACCTTGCCGCGCAGCGTAATCTCGCCGGTCATGGCGATGTCGCGACGAACGGGAATCTTGGTCAACGCGCTGGCCAGCGCCGTAGCCATGGTGATGCCCGCCGAGGGGCCGTCCTTGGGAATTGCGCCTTCCGGCACGTGCAAGTGAATATCGAGATTGCGGTAGAACTCGCGGCTGAGCCCCAGCGCCAGCGCACGCCCGCGAATGTAGCTGAGCGCGGCCTGCGCCGACTCCTGCATCACGTCGCCTAGCTGGCCGGTGATAGTGAGCTTGCCTTTGCCGTCGAGCACCTGCACTTCGGTTGACAGAATGCTGCCGCCCACCTCGGTCCATGCCAGGCCGGTCACCAGGCCCACTTCGCTCTTCTCATGCACTTCGCTGTCGCGATAACGGGGCACTCCAAGGAACTCCATCACGCTCGATCCGGCAATCTCTTCCTTGTGCTTGGAGCCGGCCTTGACCACCTTGCGCGCTACCTTGCGGCACACGTTGCCGATTTCGCGCTCGAGGTTGCGCACGCCCGCTTCGCGCGTGTAGTAGCGGATGATTTCGAGAATGGCATCGTCTTTGAAGACGATGTTCTTGTCGCTCAATCCGGTCTGCTCGCGCTGCTTCTTCACAAGATATTGCTTGGCGATCTCCAGCTTTTCCTGCTCGGTATAACCCTGCAGGCGCAGAATCTCCATGCGGTCTTGCAGCGCCGGCGGAATGGTATGCAGCACATTGGCCGTAGCCACGAAAAGCACCTGCGACAGGTCGTAGTCCACGTCGAGGTAGTGATCCTGGAAAGTGGTGTTCTGCTCGGGGTCTAGCACTTCGAGAAGCGCCGACGCGGGATCGCCGCGGAAGTCGGATGAGATTTTGTCGACTTCGTCGAGCAGGAAGACGGGATTCTTGGTTCCCGCGCGCTTCATGTGCTGGATGATCTGGCCGGGCATGGCGCCGATGTAGGTACGGCGGTGGCCGCGAATCTCAGCCTCGTCGCGCACTCCCCCCAGCGAGAGCCGCACGAATTTGCGCCCCGTCGATTTTGCAATCGACATGCCCAGCGAGGTTTTGCCCACTCCCGGAGGGCCTACAAAGCACAGAATCGAACCTTTGGGATTCTTGACCAGTTGCCGCACGGCAAGGAACTCGAGGATGCGCTCTTTAATTTTTTCCAGACCGTAGTGGTCGGTGTTCAACACCTTCTCCGCGTAGTCGATCGAGCGCGTCTCTTTCGATTTTTTCTTCCACGGCACGGCCAGCAGCCAGTCAATGTAGTTGCGGCTCACCGTTGACTCGGCAGACATGGGCGGCATGGCCTCAAGCTTCTTGAGCTCCTGAATGGCCTTGTCGAGCACTTCCTTTGACATGCCGGAGGCTTCAATCTTTTTGCGCAGCTCGTCGAACTCGCTCTTCTCGCCGCGGCCCAGCTCCTTCTGGATGGCCTTGATCTTTTCGTTGAGGTAGTACTCTTTTTGCGCGCGCTCCATTTGCCGCTTCACCCGGCTCTGGATATTGCGATCGAGATCGAGCTTTTCAATCTCTATATCCAAAACGTCGGCAATGCGTGAAAGCCGCGCGGCAGGATCGAAGATGGCCAGCAGTTCCTGCTTTTCTTCAATGCCGAGCTGCAGATTGGCCGCGATGGTGTCAGAGAGCTTGGCCGGCTCATCCATGCGCACCGTGGCGATGATGGTTTCGTAATTGAGCGACTGCTGCAGCTTGACGTACTGCTCAAACAGGCTGGTGACGCGCTGCATGAGTTGCTCGGCTGCCGGCGTCATTTCAAAATTGGTTTTGCCGGTGCGCACCGTGGCCACGAAGAAGCCGTCGCGATCATTCACTTCAATTGACTTGGCGCGCTCCACTCCCTCCACCAGCACCTTGATGTTGCCGTCGGGCATTTTGACGCTCTGCACGATGTTGCAGATGGCGCCCACCTGGTAAATGTCCTTGGCCTTGGGCTCGTCAATGGAGGCATCGTGCTGCGTGGCCAGAAAGATTTTGCGGTCGCCAGTAAGCGCCTCCTCAAGCGCGCGCACGCTTGACTCGCGCCCCACCACAAACGGAGTCATCATGTAGGGGAAGATCACCATATCGCGGATGGGCATCATGGGCAGCTTGCGCGTATCTGCTTTTTCTCGGGGAGTCGTCATAGGGGCACCTGATTCTTAGACTCCTTCTGGCTCGCTGGCGACTCACGAGCTTTGTGGGGTCATAGAGGGATTGTACAGCTTAAACGCCTGAGCGCAGATTCCGAATCCGAGGCAAATCATCCACAATCCATGCATTGCGAATAACCTGACCGAAGCCAAGTGCACGATAATGTCTCATAGCGATAGAAGGGAGAACAAATGCAAGAACGCGCAATGCCGCAAAAAGGACCGTATCCGGTTGATGTTGAAGCGGGTAAGAGCTACTTGTGGTGCGCATGCGGACACAGCGCCACGCAACCCTTCTGCGACGGTAGCCATGCTGGAACGGGATTTACGCCCATCAAATTCGAAGCCAAGGATTCAGAGACGGTGTGGCTGTGCGGATGCAAGCGAACCCGCAACAAGCCGTTTTGCGATGGCACGCACGAAAAGCTGTAGGGGATAGCCGCGACGCCTCCCAATGAAACAACGGCAGATCCTTCGACTGCAATGGCCGCGATATATGCGGCCATTTCGCTCAGAAAGACGCTCTGAAGTTGTAGTTCACGGCGAATGATTGGGGTGGTGATCCGATCAGTTTTCCGTCGGGATCTTTGCCGCGCTGTCGACCACGAGGATCGATAAATATCCCTTGCGGCTTTCCATGCCCAGTCCCAGTTGATCGCGCAGGGCCCTCTGCCACGCCGTGAACATATCGGTGCCTGACTCGGGGCGCATCTCCACGCTGAAGTCAAAGATACCCGCAAGTCCGGTCTTGTCGACCACCGGAATCTGGGGTCCGCCAGCCCGGACGGGCTCGCTTGGGCCCGTCGGGGCCGGAATTGAAAACTGAAGTGCCAGCAAATCAGCAAACTGGCGCATATCGCCGTGGAAATGAAAGCCGGGTTGCGCAGTGGGCATTTCTCCGTCCTTCAGCGCGTGGATCCTGGGGCCCGACTTTCCGACAACCAGCTCATACATGCGCATCTCCCGCACTTCGTTGTGCTCCACCAGGCTGAATCGCCCGGCAAGTAGAGTTCGCAGCATCGGGGCCATTTGCTCCCTGCTGCCCACGCCGCCCGCTCTTGCTTCAATGTCGTATTCGTTCTGGTCGAGCCAGTTCGGTCCTGACACCTGATTCATCTGCAGACCATACGCCTCAGCTATTAGCCGTTTGAGCGTGACGTTTCTGGCGATGAGCCCGTCAGGTGAGTACGTCAATTGATTGTTGTAGTCGGGCCCGACAATGTGCTGGCTCGGCTTTACTGAGGCAACATCGAATGCCGGTGCGGATGCTGGGCCTTGACCAGGGATCAATGCACTCGGAAGAGCGAGAGAGATGAGCAGGGAAAGCGCACGCATGGCCCTTAGCATATGCGCCGGACGATGCATTGGTAAATTGCAAAAAACGATCGCAGAGCCTTCGACTGAAAAGGCCGCAACTATGCGGCCTTTTCGCTCAGGATGGCAATCTCAGGTTGAGGCTTATATCTTTACCCGGCCTTTTCAAGCAGGCACAGCGACAGGTCTCTGCGCTCCACCATCTCGCGCGTAATCTCCACGTCGCGTACCCGCTTGTTACTGGGCAGGTGGTACATGAGGTCGAGCATCAGTTCCTCGAGGATCATGCGCAGTCCGCGTGCGCCCACCTTGCGGGCCAGCGCCTCGCGCGCCACGGCAACAATCGCATCCTGCGTAAAGTGCAGTCGCACATTTTCGTATTCAAAGAGCCGCTGGTATTGCTTCAGGATGGCATTGCGCGGCTTAGAAAGAATCTCGATCAGTGCAGCCTCGTCGAGTTCGTCGAGAATGCCCATTACCGGCAGACGGCCAACGAATTCAGGAATGAGACCGTACTTGATCAGGTCCTGCGGCTCGGTGCGGCGCAGCAGCTCGGTATCGCGATGGCTGCGGGTGGTGGCTGCATCGGCCTCAGCATCGGCGCCACGGAAGCCCAGCGCCTTTTTGCCCACGCGCCGGCCAACCACACGCTCCAGACCCACAAACGCCCCGCCGCAAATAAAGAGAATATTGGTGGTGTCGACCGCGGTGAACTCCTGGTGCGGATGCTTGCGTCCGCCCTGCGGCGGCACATTGGCGACGGTGCCTTCCAGGATCTTGAGCAGCGCCTGCTGCACTCCTTCACCGCTCACGTCGCGGGTGATTGACGGATTCTCGTCCTTGCGGCCGATCTTGTCGATCTCGTCGATATAGATGATGCCCTGCTGCGCGCGGGTTACGTCGCCGTCGGCGGCCTGCAGCAGCTTGAGGATGATGTTCTCAACATCCTCGCCCACGTAGCCGGCTTCAGTCAGCGTGGTTGCATCCACAATGGCGAAGGGCACGTCGAGCATCTTGGCCAGGGTGTGAGCCAGCAGAGTTTTGCCTGAGCCGGTGGGACCGATGAGCAGGATGTTCGACTTGGCCAGTTCTACATCGTTGTTGCGCAGCCGGTTCATCTGCACCCGCTTGTAGTGGTTGTAGACGGCCACGGCCAGCTTCTTCTTGGTCTGGTCCTGGCCAATCACAAAGTCGTCGAGAAAGCTCTTCACTTCCTGCGGCTTGGGCAGATGGCCGGCGACGGTGGCGGGTGTCGCCTCGCCACGGTCGTCTTCCAGAATCGAATTGCAGACGGCTACGCATTCGTCGCAGATATAGGCCCGGGGATAGTCGCTGGGCGACGAGATCAGCTTGGCAACGGCGTCCTGCGACTTGTGGCAGAACGAGCAGCGCAGCGCTTCTTCAGGTCCCGTGCGCGTTTTCATGGTTAAACTCCCCCCGATTGTCCTTCCGGCCTTGCTCGATATCCGGCAATCTATCCGCTTTAGCGGCGTTCTATATGCCTCAGTACACGTTCAGCCGGCCCCCTGTCGCCTATGTCCGTGGCCGGTCGATGATTTCGTCTACGATCCCGTACTCTTTGGCCTGCTCAGAGTTCATGATGAAGTCACGTTCTACGTCGCGTTCAATCCGATCGAGCGGCTGGCCAGTGTGCTTGGCCATCAGCGTGTTCGTAATTTCGCGGATGCGCAGAATTTCGCGCGCATGAATGTCGATGTCCGTCGCCTGACCGCTCAACCCGCCCATGGAGGGCTGATGAATCAGGATACGCGCATTGGGCAACGCAAACCGCTTTCCCTTGGTGCCGGCCAGCAGAAGAAACGCGCCCATGCTTGCAGCCTGGCCAATGCAGTACGTAACAACATTGTTCTTGATGAACTGCATTGTATCGTAAATGGCCAGGCCCGCCGTGATGGATCCGCCCGGCGAATTGATATACAGTGAGATGTCTTTCTCCGGGTCTTCTCCTTGCAGAAACAGCATTTGCGCAACGATCAGGTTGGCGATCTGATCGTCAATCGGAGTACCCAGAAAGATAATGTTGTCGCGCAGCAAACGGCTGTAGATGTCGTAGGCGCGCTCGCCCCGGCTCGTCTGCTCAACCACCATGGGAACCAATGCCATATTTGCCTTTTCCGCTTCCATTTGGGCCCGTGTCCGAGTCCATTTCTGACCCGCATACCGGCCCGGTTCGCTTTCCCTGTGCGGCCTTACCTTAAATTCACCGCACTCTGTTCCCGGTCCCCATATTAGCCCTATGCCGGCAGCCGGTCATAGAGCAGCGTTGCCGTTTTCTCTTTCAATAATTGCTCTCGGACTCTCGCCAGCCCGCCGTCCTGCGTCAAACGAGCCTTCAGGGTCTCCAGCGGCTCACGCGACTGATATGAAACCAACTGCAATTCTTGGTCCACTTCCTCGTCGGTTACCGTAACTTTCTCGGCACTGGCAATTCTTCCCAGCAGGATAGACGTTTTGGTCTCGGCCAATGCACTGTCGCGCTGCGCGGCCCGCAGGCGATCGAAGTCCAGTTTGCGCATCTGGTCCGGCGACATTCCCTGGCTGGCGAGCGCCCGCAAACCCCGCTCCAGCCTCGTATCTATTTGTTCCTGAACGAGCGATTCGGGTACCGGGAACTGGAAGCGCTCGTTCAGCGCGGCAAACAGCCGGTCCTTGGTCTCGTTTTCCACACTGCGCCGCTTGCGGTTGGCCAGGTGCTCGCGCACCCGGTTTTCCAGGTCGGCATAGCTCTCGTAGGAGCCAAGTTCTTTGGCAAAATCATCGTCGAGCTCGGGCAGGGTCCGCTTCTTTATGGCTTTAACCTGTACATCGTAGGCTACAGTTTTGCCCGCCAGCCTAGCCTCGGAGTAATCGGCTGGATACACCACCTCGGCCTTCAGTTCCTGGCCGGGCTTGGCTCCGCGCAGCGCGTCAGAAAACGCCGCCACCGTCTCCTTGCCGCCGATCTCAACCAGGGCGTTCTCGCCAATGAGCGGGGCGGCCTCAGTGTCGCCGTCAACCTGGCCCTTGTAGCTGATCTCGGCCCAGTCGCCATCCTTGAGCGGCCGGTCCTCTTCGACAGGCTCAACGGTCGCCCGGGAGTCGCGCAGCATCTCAAGCTCGTGCTTGAATTCGTCGTCGGTCACCTCCACCGAAGGCTTATCGACCTTTACTTCCTGGTAGCCATCGATCGAGAACTCGGGCAGCACTTCAAACACTGCCTTGGCATGCAGCGGTGAGCCATCTTCCATGGTCAGCTCGGTAACCTGCGGCTGGCCCACTGGGCGCACATTCATCTCGGCAATGCCGCGGTTGAATCGCTCAGGCATCAGGCTGTCGATTACTTCCTTGCGGATGTCGGAGGCAAACTTGCGCCGGATGATGGATTCGGGCACCTTTCCCGCGCGGAAGCCGGGAATCCGCGCATAGCGGCGGTAATTGGCGGTCACGCGGGCGAAGGCTTTCGATACCTCATCGGCCGGCACATCGATCACCAGCTCGCGGGTGCAATCAGGGTTCAGAACAGGACCATGAGAGTGTTCATGGCCCGCGTGATCGTGGCCTTCATGGCTGTGATCGTGGGATGTCTCGGGCGAGTCTGTGTTGGGGGTGTTCTCGAGAGTGCCGGTGTTGCTCAACGTATTAGCCTTCCAGGCGCGGATTGCGCCATTGATTACCACCTGGGGCGGGATTCGTGGCGGGCTGGCTGCGCTTTCCGGCCGCACCGCATTCAGGTTCCATTTCAACCGCCGCCGCGTGCCGCCGTTCGGAGCCGGATCAAGCACATTGTGGCCGGGGAAACTCCTGATTTCATGGTAAGTGGGATTCCAGACGGGGTCAAACCGCGAAGGTTCCGGACCGGCGGCGCGGGACCGCGAAAGACACTCTTTTCGGCATCCCCAAAGCCCGGGAGTGAAAAGCGGAAGATCGGCTCTTTACCGCTCAGTCGATTGGGGCTTGCGCACGTAGGGAAGGAAGCGCGGATCGGAAGCGCCGAAGGCGGCATAGTGGCTGCGCGCCTGGCGCAGGCTCAACTGCCCGTTGACCGTAAGCCGAACCTCTTCAGCATCTTCATCGTCCTGCCCGTCGTCCTCCCACCAGCAAACCGGGCAAAGCCCAAGCGCGCCGGGGATGTGGAGCGTCTTGTATCCACAGCACGGGCAGCGAAAGCGATTCTCAGCGGTTACCACCTTGGATTGACGGAGCCGCGAGAAGAGCAGATTACTTTGCCGGCGCTGAAGAAAAGCGAACATCGGGATATTTATCGGCGCTCAACCAGAATTGATCTACGCCTGCCTTTGTTTGGATTGGATGCCCTGCCACGGGTCCCGGGTGCGCAATTCTCACATGCTGGGCCCCTCGGCCTTCGGGACCTGGGAACGGTGGGGATGCCCCCGATGGGTGCCCCCGGTCCCTGGCCTTTGGGGACCGGGGTAGGTTTCGCGTGCGGAAATGGATCCGCATCTCACCCACCCCTCCCCGTACAATCAGGAACGCAGTTGAAATGAAGGAATGCCAATGGTTATCTTCCGATCGCGTTTTTCGCTCCTCCTCATGATCGCCGCAATCTTCGCTGCCGCAACCGGCGTTCTGGCAGCGCAGGACCAGTCGCACCCGCTGCGCGTTGCCATCGTCGGCCTGGAGCACGGGCACGTTGAGGGATTTCTAGGCGCGCTGTCTTCGCACCACGACGTTGAGCTGGTGGGCATCGCCGACGCCGACTCGTCGCTGATTTCGAAATACCAGCAGAAATACCATCTCGACCAGACGCTCTTCTACAAGAGCGAAGCCAATATGATTGAGCGCGTACGGCCCGACGCCGTGCTGGTCTACACGTCAATCAGCGAGCACCGGAACGCCATCGGCATCGCCGCGCAGTACGGTGTTTCAGTGATGGTTGAAAAGCCGCTCACCATCTCGTATAAGGACGCGCTTGCCATCCGCGAGATCGCAGACTATCACCATATTCACGTGCTGGTGAACTACGAGACGACCTGGTACTCCAGCAATCGCGCCGCATACGACGACCTCAATCGCGGCCAGCTCGGCGACCTGCGCCGCGTGCTCATCAACGACGGCCACCAGGGGCCAAAAGAGATTGGAGTGCCGCCGGAGTTCCTGAGCTTTCTGACCGACCCGGAGCAGAACGGAGCCGGCGCGCTCTACGATTTTGGCTGCTATGGCGCCGACTTAATGACCTGGATGATGCACGGCGAAGCTCCGCTCACGGTGACCGCCGTGACCAACCACGACAAGCCATATATTTACCCGCATGTGGATGACGACGCGACCATCATCCTTCAGTATCCGCATGCGCAGGCTGTGATCCAGGCCTCGTGGAACTGGCCGTTCGGCCGCAAGGATATGGAAGTTTATGGGGCGACCGGCTACGCCATCACCGTGGGACCGGACAAACTGCGCCTGCGGCTGCAGAACGAGCGCGACGAGAACACCTCAGCGACGCCGTCGCTCAATGCGAACGAACGCGACTCACTCAGTTATCTTGCCGCCGTGCTGCACGGAACCATCCACGACAAGGGCGACCAGAGCTCGCTCGATACCAACGTGACGGTAATGCAGATTCTGGATGCGGCGCGCGAATCGGCGCGGACGGGACAAGCCGTGCGCCTATCGGGGAGCGGGGGGCACTGATGAGCCGGCACTTCTCACAGCGCGTACGAAAAGCGTGAGTTTCGGCGTGTCGGCCTCGCCGGCGGGTCTGCAGACCCGCCATACAGACGGTCAGGAGAGGCTGAGGAAAAACCCGACAAATGCCGGTGTTTTGAAAGGGCACGGATTTATCCGTGCCAATAAGCTCCCTAACGTGAGTCGGGGTTTTAACCCCTGAGGGGCGGTTTCGACCGTTTCACTCAACTTGATGAGTTTTTCCGCAGCCCCAGGAGACCGGCGGTACACTTTGCGGCTGGCAGTGAGAGATGCGGATTCGGCCATAACAAACCGTGAGAAGCGCATTCAATGCGCTTCTCACCATTCAGCCACCGGCCTCCGTGTATCTCTTCCTGTTCAACTGCTCAACTTTTTTTGATCCTTGCCCTTACGGCACAAACACCCTAAGCCTTACATGCCACTTGGTGCTCTGGCCGGGCTTGAGCGTCACCATGCCCGTGTCCATGCCCTTCCACTCCTTGCCGAACGGGTCGGCAAAGTTGTACTGGTCCTCGATGGCCACAAACTGCTGGGTCGGCGGTGCGTACATCTGGAGGGTCTTGATCTCCGGCGACAGGCCTTCAATGGCCACGCCATAGTGCGCGGCGGGGTCAATCACTTTTACCGTGACCGCGCCGCCCTTCCACGCGAGCTTGCTCCAGTTGTCGTCATAGAAGTTCTTGGCGAGCGCTGTGCCACCTGCCGCCTGCAGATCGTACTGGCCGGTGGCGGGCACCAGCTCGCCGGTCGGGAATACGTTGCTATAGTTGTCGACCTTGGCCACCATCGACCCGGGAATGACAATTCGCGCCTGGGTTCGGTCGCCGGATGGCAGGTTGAAATACGGGTGCCAGCCGAGCGCGACCGGCTCATCCTGGCTGCCCACGTTGTGCGCCACCATGGTTGCGTCAACGGCGTTGGCGGTCAGCGTCACGGTGATCACCAGGTCGGTCTTCGAGAGCCAGTGGCCGTCAAAGTTGCCGCCGTGAATCACGCCCGTCACCTGCTGGCCTTCAGGCGTGTCGGTCACGCGAATATCCTCAGCCTTGGCCTTGAGGATGAGGCCGTGCATGGCGTGCCGCTCGGCGCCAGCCGCAGGGCCAATGTTGTTTGCCGGCAGCGTGATCTGGTGGCCCTGCCAGGAGGTGGTAAGCGTTTTTCCATCCGCCGAGAGCGTGCCGCGAATGCGATTTGGATAGGGGAACAGGAACGCCGCGCCCAGCCGATAGCCGAGATCGCCAAACGCCGTGTCATGCTCGTCGAGCATCTGCTTGGCTTGTTCGGGCGGGTGAGTGTAAAGCACGTCAACGTTTCCCTTGCCTGGGAAATTTGCCGTGACCGACAGCAGTTCCATGCCGCGGCCCGGCATCAGGGTAACGCTGGTGAATTCGGGCTTGGTGGTGCTTACGGGCTTGCGGGCCAGGGTGACGAGCTTCTCGCCCCCGATTTCAATGGCGCCCTGGGCGCGGCCGGCCGGCAGAAGGCTAACGGCTGCGAGAGCGGGCAGCATAACAATGCGAACAAAGCGTGTCATATAACTTCCCCTGTTGAGTTTTAGGAGTCTTTTGGAACATGGCTTTCGTGCGCATCGTTTTCATCTCCGCGCAACCCGGCATTCCGCAATCGTTGCCATTCTACGCCAGCGGTGCGGGGTGTGGAACGAACCCCGCCATGCTAGAAAGGATCGAGGGCCCCAAGGTGGCTTTGCGATGATTCCCCTGGCAAAAATGCTGAAACAATTTCTTCTGTTCCTGGCGCTCTGTTCCTCAATTCCTCTCACCCTCATCGCGCAGATGATCCCCACCGGAGCTGCCATCGACGCCAGGGTTGGCGGCATCATGGCGCGGACGGGCGCCAAAGGCATGGCGGTTGCTGTCATCGATCATGGCAAAGTGGCATACAAACATGCCTATGGAATCCGCAACGCCAAAGGAGACCCGCTGACGACAGACACCGTGATGTATGGCGCGTCGCTCACCAAAACGGTATTCGCGTATACCGTGATGCAACTAGTCGATCAGGGCAAGATCAATCTGGATACGCCGATTGCAGCCGACCTCGATCGACCATTGCCGAGCTATGGCCCCGATCCGGTTTTCCCCGACAAGTATGGTCCATATAAAGACCTGGCCGACGATCCCCGCTGGATGAAGATCACGCCGCGAATGTGCCTGACACACTCCACCGGCTTCAGCAACTTCTGGTTTATTGAACCGGACCAGAAGCTGCACATTCACTTCGACCCCGGCACGCACTTCAGCTATTCGGGAGAGGGGCTCATACTGTTGCAGTTCGTAATCGAGCATGGCCGAAAAGAGCAAGGCCTGGGGCTCGACCTGGGCGATCTGACCCAGGCAAACTTCACCCGCCTGGGAATGACGCGCACGAGCCTGATATTCCATAACGGACCGAACAGCAACGTAGCGGATGGTTGGAACGATCAGGGTGAGCCGCAGCCGCACTCCGAGCGCAAGAAAGTGCGCGTGGCCGGCTCAATGAACACCACCATCTCTGACATGGCGACCTTCACCGCCGCACTGGTTCGCGGCGACGGCCTTACGCCTGCGTCACGAGCCGAGATGACCAAGCCTTCGCTGCACATCACCGTCGCGGGGCAGTTTCCTTTGTTCCTTCCGGACTTGCCAGTGAACGAGCAACGAAAAGATCTGGCCGCGGGTTTGGGCATTGTGGTCTTCGACGGCCCCCAGGGTCATGGTTTCTACAAGGGCGGCCACGATGGCGCAACTGCCAACACCATGGTCTGCATCGAAGCGAGTCAACGCTGTGTCCTGATCCTTTCAAACGATGTACGTTCTGAAGCAGGATTTGCCGATCTGGTCAGATTCATCCTTGGCGATACCGGGGTGCCCTATGACTGGGAATATGGGGACCATGCGGGGAAATCGTGACAGCCAGGACCAAACAGAGCGCAGGACTTCTTCTTTTCCGTCGCAGCGATGCCGGCCTTGCAGCACCTGGCCTGGAAGTCTTTCTCGTCCATCCGGGTGGGCCGTTCTGGGCGAAGAAGGATCTCGGCGCCTGGACGATTCCAAAGGGTGAATATCTGGACGACGAAATGCCGCTGGCCGCGGCGTTGCGCGAATTTGAGGAGGAGACGGGATTCGGCGACATCGGTTCCCTGCCCAAGAGCGCGTTCATCGAACTCGGCTCCATCCGCCAGAATGGCGGCAAGATTGTGACAGCGTGGGCAGTTGAATTTGAGGTCGACGCGAGCAAAGTGATCAGCAATTTCTGCGAGATCGATTGGCCTCCGCGCAGCGGCCGCCGCATGAGCATTCCCGAGGTCGATCGCGCGGCATGGTTCGACCTGCCCGAGGCGCGCAAGCGCATGTTCGCTGCGCAACAGCCGTTCCTCGACCGGCTGACCGGTGCGCTGGCCGGCAAGACTTAGCGCCGAGTTTCGCTGCCAGAATCAATCCGCCATTCATCCCCGCTGCGGGCGGCTTGAATTACCATGTCAAAGCAGTTGAAGGGGGAGACCGGCGGGACGGCAAGTCTCCCGCGATCTGGTCCAAACCCCGCAACTTCACACAGTTTTCCGCATCCCAATAACAGAGGGAGACAAACCATGTCGACGACCGCGACCGAAGGGTCCCGAAGCCAGGAGATTAAGCCGCTTACCGAGCGCAAATCGTGGGCCGCGCTCACGGCTCATGCCGAGGCCATGCGCAGCGTTCACCTGCGCACGCTGTTTGCCGACGATGCGTCGCGCGGAGAGAAATTTACCGCCGAGGCGGCCGGGCTGTTTCTTGACTACAGTAAGAACCGCATCACGGCAGAGACGCTCGAACTGCTGCTCGATCTGGCCGCCGAATCGGGTCTCGCCGAGCGCATCGCTGCCATGTTCCGCGGCGACAAAATCAACATTACCGAGAAGCGCGCCGTGCTGCATACCGCTCTGCGCGCGCCCAAGGATGCGGTAATCCTGGTCGACGGCGAAAATGTTGTGTCCGGCGTGCACGCGGTGCTCGACAAGATGACGGCCTTCGCCAACAAAGTGCGCAGCGGCGAGTGGAAGGGCCACACCGGCAAGCGCATCAAGAACGTGATCAACATCGGTATCGGCGGGTCTGACCTTGGGCCGGTGATGGCCTACGAAGCGTTGCGCCATTGCTCCGACCGAAACATGACCTTCCGTTTTGACTCGAACGTGGACAGCACCGACTTTGCCGAGTGCGTGCAGGGCCTCGACGCGGAAGAGACTCTCTTCATCATCTCGTCAAAAACATTCACCACGCTTGAGACCATGACCAACGCGCACACCGCGCGCGAGTGGATGTTGAAGAGCCTGGGCGGCGATGAGTCGGGGATCGCCAAACACTTTGTCGCGGTGTCGACCAATGCCAGCGAGGTAAGCAAATTCGGCATCGACACGGCCAACATGTTCGGCTTCTGGGATTGGGTTGGCGGCCGCTATTCGATGGATTCGGCGATTGGGTTGTCGACCATGATCGCGGTGGGACCGGATAACTTCAACGCAATGCTGGCGGGCTTCCACGAGGTTGACGAGCACTTCCGCACCGCGCCGTTCGAAAAAAATCTGCCCGTGCTGCTGGGGCTGCTGACCGTGTGGTACATCAATTTTTTTGGAGCGAACACGGTTGCCATTCTGCCCTACGAGCAGTACCTCAAGCGCTTCCCGGCGTACCTGCAACAGTTGACCATGGAGAGCAACGGCAAGCACGTAACGCTGGAGGGCGCGCGCGTAAATTACGAAACCTGCCCCATCTATTGGGGCGAGCCCGGCACCAACGGCCAGCACTCGTTCTACCAGTTGATCCACCAGGGCACGCGGCTTATCCCCTGCGACTTTATCGCCTTCGCGAAATCGCTGAACCCGCTTGGGGCGCATCACGATATTCTGCTGGCCAACGTTTTTGCGCAGGCTGAGGCGCTGGCCTTTGGCAAGACTCCCGACCAGGTGCGCGCCGAGGGAACAGCAGAGTGGCTCGTTCCCCATCGCGTGTTTGAGGGCAACCGCCCATCAAACGTGATTCTGGCGGACGAGCTCACTCCCGAATTGCTGGGCAAGTTGGTGGCGCTCTACGAACACAGCGTGTTTGTGCAAGGCACAATCTGGCGGGTGAACTCGTTTGATCAGTGGGGTGTGGAGTTGGGCAAGGCGCTGGCGCAGCGCATCATACCCGAGCTTGAGAGCCCGGCCGAGCCCGCCCTGAACCACGATAGCTCAACCAACAATTTGATTCGGCGGTATCGCAAGACCAAAGCGTAAGAGAGAACTCGCGAACGTAAACCTCATATTGAAGCTGGGTGCCCCGGATCTCGATTTTGAGACCCGGGAGAGCACAAAACCGACGCACACTGGCTTTGTATCAGGGCATGAGTTTACTCATGCCGATAACGCCAGCAAAATGATCTCGTGGCTTTAGCCCCTGATGAATTCAATAACGGAGTTGACCATGGCACCGCGCGGATACGATCGTCCCCTTTACATTCTTCCTTTCGATCATCGCGGCTCGTTTGAGACCGGCATGTTTGGCTGGCACGGCGAGCTCAACGCCGAGCAGACGGCGAAGATCGCCGAGGCCAAGCGCGTGATTTATGACGGCTTCCGCGCTGCGCTCGCCGGCGGGTTGCCCAAAGAACACGCGGGCCTGCTTACCGACGAGCAATTCGGCGCATCGATCCTGACTGACGCTGCGGCCGAGGGTTACATCATCGCCTGCCCCGCCGAAAAGAGCGGCCAGGAGGATTTCGACTTCGAATACGGCGACGACTTTGCCGCGCACATTGAGAAGTTTCATCCCACGTTTTCGAAGGTGCTGGTGCGCTACAATCCCGGCGGCGATGCGGCGCTGAATTGTGAGCAGGCGGCGCGGCTCAAACGGCTGTCTGATTATTTGATTGGCGCCAATCGCAGCCTCTTCATGTTTGAGATGCTGGTGCCGGCTGAAAAATCGCAGCTTGCACAGGTGGGCGGCGACAAGGGCCGCTACGATCTGGAGCTGCGTCCCGGCCTGATGGTTGAAGCCATTCGCGAGTTGCAGGATGCAGGCGTGGAGCCTGATGTGTGGAAGATTGAGGGGCTCGACGCCAGGGAGGATTGCGAAAAGATTGTCGCCGTTGCACGGCGCGAAGGCCGCGATAAGGTCGGATGCATCATCCTCGGCCGCGGAGAAAATGACGCCAAGGTGCGCGAATGGTTGTCGACGGCGGCTTCGGTTCCGGGCTTCATCGGATTTGCCGTTGGCCGCACTGACTTCTGGGATCCGCTGGTTGCGTGGCGCGACGGCAAAGACACCCGGGATGAAGCAGTGGCGCAGATCGCGGCGCGGTATCGGGAATTTACCGAATTGTTTGAATCCTCGCGCAACAACTAAGCTTTGTCATTACAATCATCTGCGCGGTCTGATACTCTGTCCGGGCGGGCTCCCCCCTTTGCTTCAGCTTCACCCCCACTGCAGATATTCCGCTCCCGGGGATTGCTGGCTTCGTCTCGAATCATCATTCGTGTGCTTCCACGTCGGAGGGTTCCTCTTGGCCTCAGCAAGTTTCGCGCGGCGTTTGAGATGGCAGTTTCTGCTAACCGCTTTCATGTTGCCATTGCTCCTGCTTCCCGGCGCATTGGGAGCGCCGCGGACACACGCGCCCAAGGCCGTTGCACCCATTCCATCGATCACGGTAAAAGGCACAATCGGCGACGCATCGATGGTGCTGAACGGGCCATGGAAGTTTCACCCTGGCGACGACCCCGCCTTCGCAGCGCCTGAATTCGACGACTCGGGTTGGAGCAACCTGGATCTGACACCGCCTCCTGGCTCCTATGATCCTGTCACCGGTTCCAGCGGGTTTGTGCCTGGCTGGACTAGCCGCGGATTTCCAAAGTTGACTGGCTTCGCATGGTACCGGCTGCGCGTGCAGGCCCAGGTTGAGGGCGCCGATGCCGATTCAAAGCGCCTGGCTATCGCCATGCCCATCAACTTCGACGATGCGTATCAGGTATACGTCGACGGCCAACTGCTCGGCCAGTTTGGCGATTTCAGCTCGAACCACGTCGTCTTCTATACAGCGCAGCCGCGCTCATTCCTCTTGCCCGACGATGCTTTAAAACATCCCTTCGTCATCGCCATCCGCTTTTGGATGGCTCCAAGCACTCCCATCACCAGCGAGGATGCGGGGGGCTTGCATGGCCCGCTGATTCTCGGGGACTCGGCCGCCATCGACTCGGTATTGCGGCTTAAGTGGGACGCCGTGAACCGCACCCAGGTGGGCACGCTGATTACGTCTCTGGCTATGGCCCTGTCGACGTTGCTCGGCTTCATTTTATATTCGTTGGATCGCGATGAGGCTGCCTATTTCTGGCTGGGCGCCGCTTCACTGGCCAGCCTCGCGGCCAGACTTTCTGTCCTGCTGGGTAATTACTTCACGGTCATCCCAAAGGTCGCGGAGATTCTCTTGCAGGATGTGATTGTGGCACCCCTCACCCTGGGGATGTGGGCGCTCTTCTGGGCTTACTGGTTCGATCTCGCCGGTATTAAGAAAATCGTGCGCTCCACCTGGGCCCTCATCATTCTCACCATTGCGGTGATGGCCACTGTGCGACCTCCCCTTTACGGAAGCCTCGTTCCTTTAACCGCATCTTCATGGCTGGTACCTCTGGCGCTCTTTCTCCGCATGATGCTGGGCGCGCTACTTTTATGGGTTGCCTTCAAAGGTCTGCGCAAACAAGGCGCGAGCGGCTGGATGGCATTGTTCCCCATTCTTCTTACTGTCATAGGCGCGTATCAAGAAGACCTTGGCGTTGTGCATGTGCACACGATCTTGCGCTTCGGCGGTCTCACTTTCGGCCTGGGCATTGTCTCCGACCTGCTTATGCTGGCCATCATCTCCATCCTCATGATGCAGCGATTCATGCGCAGCCAGCGCGAGAGCGTTAAGCTCCGCATTGAGATTGAACAGGCCCGCCTGGTCCAGCAACTGCTTATTCCTGACGCCACACCCACATTTCCCGGCTTTACGGTGGAGAGCGTTTATCGCCCTGCCCAGCATGTCGGCGGAGATTTCTTCCAGTTTCTGAAGGCTCCAAACGGCGGAGTACTGGCTATCATCGGCGACGTGAGCGGAAAAGGGACTCCTGCCGCCATGACGGTGGCGCTCATCGTCGGCACCGTGCGCACTCTGGCCCATTACCTCGAGCAGCCTGCGCAGATTCTTGCCGCCCTGAATAACCGGATGGTGGGGCGCAGCCAGGGCGGATTCACTACCTGTCTCGTACTCCGCGCCGACCCAGATGGAACCGTGACCGTCGCCAATGCCGGCCATATTGCGCCCTATGTGCAGGGCCAGGAGATAGGTACCGACAACGGGCTGCCGCTCGGCCTCAACCCGGAAACCACGTATCCGGAAACAACCTTCAAGATTCTGAATGGCGAGCAGATCACTATGGTGACCGATGGCGTGGTTGAAGCGCGCAACCTGAATGGCGAGCTCTTCGGCTTTGCACGAACCGCGGGAATCTCGCTTGAATCCGCAGATACGATTGTTCGCGCCGCCCAGAGATTCGGACAGGAAGATGACATTACGGTATTGACGGTGACCAAATTATTGATGCGGCGAGTGTGACGGCCTGCGCGACTCACCTGCTGGTCGAGCCGCAACTTCGCAATCCACACCGACTGATCCGGCAGACTACAATTGCTGTGCTTTGCGGCGCGGCTTCGAGTCGTGTCTGAAATTCCGCAATGATTCTCATATTCCTTTTGCCCGCCGGAGGGTGAGTCCCGCATGAAGAAAACCGTTCCCATTCTGCTGCTGTTCTGCGCCTTGCTTACTACGTTGCCTCTGCGAGCGCAGGTCAAGATGACTCGCGACCAGATCCTCTTTTACACACAGGATTGGAAGGGGGATCGCTTCGCAGACGGCCGGCCCAGGCTGCCCGACTCGCTGTTGAATCGCGCGGCTGACATGACCATCGAAGATGTGTGGGAGTATCTGCGCGACCACGGTTATCGCAACCAGTACGAGGGTGGCTGGCAGGCGCTGCATATTGACAAGCCTTTTGCCGGGCGCGCGCTCACCGCGCAATACATGCCTACGCGGCCTGACATGCGCCAGGCCATTCTTGCCGAGGGCAAGGCAGAGAGCCGCATTGGCGACACCAATAGCTGGCCCATCGCCGAGCTTCAGGATGGCGATGTTTACGTTGCCGACGGCTTTGGCAAAATCATCCAGGGCACGCTTATCGGCTCCAATCTCGGCAATGCGGTGGCCGCGCACACGCACACAGGATTTGTCTTCGACGCGGGCATTCGCGACCAGGAAGAGAACCGCGAGATCCCCAATTTCAACGGCTTTTATCGCGGCTACGATCCATCGGCCTGGGCCGACATGGAGCTGACCGGCATTAATGTGCCGCTGCGCATTGGCCGCGCCGTGGTGCTGCCCGGCGACCTGGTGCTGGCCAAGGCAGAGGGCGTGCTCTTTGTCCCCGCCGTGATTGCTGAAGACGCCATCAGCCACGCCGAGTTTACCGCGCTCACTGACGACTACAACTTTGAGCTGAACCAGAAGGGCACAAACGGCGCGCAGTTTGAAGGTGGATGGAATGCGGCCAAGTACGATGCCTTTGCACAATGGATCGATGCCCACCCTGAAAAACTGAAAATGCCTCGCAGCGAGTTCGACGCGCTGCTGGCCAAAGCCAAAGCAAGAGGCGACCATTAACGCCGTCTTTATCCGCGCCAACGAGCTTTCGCGGCGCACCACTTTGACGCACTTCGAATTTGAATCAGCCCTTGGAGTCCAATATGCCTACCGACAAAATGCCTCGCATCAATCGCCGCAGCCTTTTGAAGTCATCGCTCGCAGTAGCAGCAGGCGCTGCGCTTTCGCCCGCAGCGCGCGCCACGCAGCAGGAGCCGGCCATCAAGAATGTGAACACCAACTCGAGCCCGTCCACGCTCAAGATCACCGACATGCGCTACGCCGTAATTGAGAAGCCGGGGCCGAGTCCGTGCGTGATCATTCGCATCGACACCAACCAGGGGGTGTTCGGCCTGGGCGAAGTGCGCGACATCGCCGGCCCGCAATACGCCATGGTGCTCAAGAGCCGGCTGCTCGGCGAGAATCCGTTGCGCATCGACTACCTGTTCCAGAAGATTCAGCAGTTCGGCGGCAACGCGCGACAGGCTGGCGGAGTGTGCGCCGTTGAGATGGCGCTGTGGGACATTGCGGGCAAGGTCTACAACATTCCTGTGTACCAGATGCTGGGCGGCAAGTGGCGAGACTCGATTCGAATTTATGCCGATACCACGGAGTCAGAGGATCCCGCAGAATACGGCCGCCGCGCCAAAGAGCGCAAAGCGATGGGCCTGACCTGGATGAAGATGGACCTCGGTATTAACGTGCTGAAAGGCATGCCCGGCATGGTTATGGAGCCCGCGGGCCAGAGCGGCTGGGAGAAGCACGTGCAGCCGAATCTCTTCATCGCAAACGAGGTCACCGACAAGGGCATCGACCGCCTGTGCGAGTACGTGGCGGCGGTGCGCGAAAACATCGGATACGACATGCCGCTCTCGATGGACCACCTGGGCCACGTGGGCGTGAAATCGATCATTCGCCTCGGCAAGGCGTACGAGAAGTTCAACCTCGAGTGGATGGAGGACGTGATTCCCTGGTTCTACACCGACCTGCTGAAGGAGATTACGCAGGAGAGCCCCACGCCCACGCTTACCGGCGAAGACATCTATCGCATTGAGGATTTTGAGACGCTGTGCAGCCAGCACGCGGTCGACAAGATCCATCCCGACCTCGCGACTTCAGGCGGCATTTTGCAAACTCATCGCATCGGCGACATGGCATTCAAATACGGCGTGCCCATGGCCATGCACTTTGCCGGCACGCCCGTTGCCTGCATGGCCAGCGTGCATTGCGCCGCAGCCACGCGCAACTTCCTTGCGCTTGAAAATCACTCGCTCGACGTTCCCTGGTGGCAAGACCTGGTGACGGGCCTCGACAAGCCGATCATTAACCAGGGCTTCATCAAGGTTCCTGAGACAGCCGGACTGGGCGTCGCGCTCAACGACGACGAGTTGAAGAAACACGTGAGACACGGGACAGAGTATTTTGCGCCCACGCCGCAGTGGGACGAAGCGCAATCGTGGGACGATGCGCTGTTCAGCTAAACGAAGCGGCATCACGGCAGCATCGCCTTTAATGTGCTATATACATGTGCATGAAAGTCTGTGCTGGCGTGATCGTTCTTCTGGCATTTGCGGCTCAGCCAGTTATAGCGCAAGATTGCCCCAGGGACAGTGAGACTGGGCCCAGCACTCCGTCTGAAGCCCGCACCCTTGAAGGCAGACTCATCTACCACAACGGCATCCGGCACTGGTTTGAGCTTAAGCTCGACAAGCCCCAATGTGGGCAAACCTCGATCCAGTTGGTCGGGGGCGGCAAGTATTGGTCCGCAATCGAAGACCTCAGAGGGTGCCGTGTGCGGTCCTTCGGAATTATCGACGATTCACCTACCGGCTATTATTCGCTGGCTGTCTGCCAGGCCGTAACAACAATTGAGGCCGCGGGCGCGTGCACGCGCCAGCCTCCGCTTCCGCCTGAACCCACCGCCAAGCCCGACAAGTCCGTCCGCTCTTACCGAGTGGATATGCACGTCGATTACAGCCCCGGCGATCACCCGGTCGAGTTTCACATAACCGGCGCAGGCAAGGAGTTGCACCCGTGGCAGGCTTACGCGAGCTATTTGCTGACCGGCGGATT
The DNA here is from genome assembly GCA_964528915.1 of uncultured Occallatibacter sp. Taxonomy (GTDB): domain Bacteria; phylum Acidobacteriota; class Terriglobia; order Terriglobales; family Acidobacteriaceae; genus Telmatobacter. The sequence goes on along the minus strand of CAZGUD010000030.1, from coordinate 43,378 downwards.
TGTCCTTTACGGAATGTGTGGAGATGGTTTTATTATCGACAGGGTTTGGGGAACGCCGGAGGCGCTTCCGTCCCACTTCACCGAATCAGGAGATCCGAGCGATAGAGCTATGTATGATCCCGAATCAGCGTCGTCTTCAGGGAAAACGGACCTGCACCTGAGCTACACCTGTGTGCGCTTGAAAGAGTAAGAACACTCTATCTTGAGCAGCGGGCGGTCTGCTGCGACTCTACTGCCGGCCGATCTCGTCGATTTCGTGTTTGATGGCGAGTTCATCCAGCGTGCTCAATGGCAGCGAGAGAAAAAGCCCGATCCTGCGGTCAAGCACGGTAAACGCGTCGCGGAATGCCCGCGCAATTTCCCCGGGTGTTCCCTTCACGGCTGCGGGATCGGAGATGCCCCAATGCGCGGTCATTGGCTGGCCCGGCCAGTAAGGGCAGGTTTCCCTGGCTGCGTTGTCGCACACCGTAAACACGAAGTCGAGCTTCGGCGCGCCCGGCGCAGCGAACTCGTCCCATGATTTGCTGCGCAGCCCGGCAGTAGATATTCCCGCCGACTCGATCTGCATCAGCGCTTCAGCCCGCGGCTGTCCTGAGGGATGGCTTCCGGCGCTGTACGCCGTGAACCTGCCCCTGCCTTTGCGGTTAAGGATTGCCTCGGCCATGATTGACCGTGCCGAGTTGCCGGTGCATAGAAACAGAACGTTGTAGTAATCGGCCATGTGTTTAGGCCTTTGCCTGTGCCGACGCAACTCCACAACACGCCGAACCACAGCACGTCCTCCCTTGCGGTTTGCTCGCGCGGATGAAGCCGCTGAAAAACTTCCCATTTACCACCGGTGCGATCGCGTCCACATCCACGCCGGCCTCAGTCAAAAAATGCCGTGCATCTTCAACGTTGTATTCGCGGGTCGGCTCAATTGAAACATCCTCGAATCCCGCTGCCGCGAGCTTCGCCACGTACTCGCTTTCATCGAGCGCCCCGGCAATACAGCCGACCCACAACAGCATGCTCTTGCGCACCGCGTCTGGCACCCCGCCGCGAACTACAACATCTGAAACGGCGAACCGACCGCCAGGCTTGAGCACGCGGAACGCCTCGCGCAGCACGCGGCCCTTGTCGGCGGAGAGATTAATCACGCAATTTGAAATGATGACGTCCACCGAGCTATCGGGCAGTGGAATGTTTTCGATCTCGCCTCTCAGGAATTCGACATTCGTTACTCCCGCCTGCTTCTGATTCTCGCGTGCCAGCGCCAGCATCTCGTCGGTCATGTCGAGACCATATGCTTTACCGGTTGGCCCAACGCGCTGCGCCGAGAGTAGCACGTCGATGCCGCCGCCTGAGCCGAGATCGAGAACAGTCTCTCCGGGCCTGAGCTCGATAAGCGCGGTGGGATTTCCGCATCCCAGCGAAGCCTGTACCGCCTTTTCAGGGATGAGCCCCTTTTCATCGGAGCTGTAAAGATTTGTGGTAATCGGATCGCAGCAGCGGAGGCCCGGATCGCAGCATGCCTGCACGCTGCCATTCTGGGCAACCGCGCGCGCCGCGCTTCCGTACTTCTCCTTCACCTGCTGCTGCACGTTGGCTGTCGATTCCATGAATTCGTCTCCTCATATACGCTTAAACGAATGTATCGTCTATTGGACATATCTGTCAAGACGTATATTATCGAGGTGTGGACCGCTCCCCGAAGGGCTACGACCTGGCGCTGCTGTTTGCCGCGCTCTCTGACCGCACCCGGCTCAGGCTGCTGAACCTGATGGACGGCCGGGAGGTATGTGTCTGCTATTTCGTTGAGATTCTGGGCCAGAGCCAGCCCAAGATTTCGCGTCATCTCGCTTACCTGCGGCGGGCGCGTGTTGTGGCGGCCCGGCGCGACGGCAAGTGGATGCACTATAAAATCGCGGTGCCGCCCAGTTCCGGCGCGGCGAATATTCTTCGCGAAACTCTGCTTACGCTGCGTCAGGACAAGGGCATGCAGGCCGACCTCGCCCGGCTGAACCGGGCTTGCTGCACGCCGCAGCGAGTTTACCTGCTGGAAGGCGCACCGCTGCCGGCTCGCGTTGACGCGCTCAGTAATCCGTAAGGCTGACTTTAACAATCGAAACAATCGCCGGCCTCCCATCAGGGGGGCGTACTGTTAACATTTTTCAGATCAAGTACTTTGGCTTCTCAAGAAAGTTGGAGGTACTTCGTGGGTTCGAAATGGGCTGGTCTTTTTTGCTGCCGATCGATTCTGCTGGCATTGCTTTTGGTTCCCTCGGTTCTCTTCGCTCCCGCTGCATCGGCACAATCGGGTGTCGTGAACGGCACCATTGGCGATGCGGTGCTCGTTCTCACCGGGCCGTGGAAGTTTCACGCCGGCGACGACATGGCCTGGGCCAGCCCGGCTTATGACGACTCGGGATGGACCACGCAGGACTTAACTCCTCCGCCAGGATCCTACGATCCGGTCACCGGCTCCAGCGGTTTTGTGCCGGGATGGACCTCGCATGGATACCCGGGACTGAGCGGCTACGGCTGGTATCGTTTGCACGTAAATTTGCGGACCGTCGGCTCTGCAGCCGCGAATCCCCGGCTGGGGCTGGGAATGCCGCTGAACTTCGATGACGCCTACCAGGTCTATGTCAATGGCCAGAAGATTGGCGGCTTCGGCCGGTTCGCCCCCGGCTCGGTCACTTATTACAACTCCCAGCCGGTTTCGTATGCGTTGCCGGCCGGCTCCGGGACCGGAATGATCACCATCGCCGTCCGATTTTGGATGGATACCGCGACGCCGCTGATGAGCCAGGATGCAGGTGGGTTGCACGGTCCGCCGCTGCTGGGAGAAGCCGCGGCCACCGACGCCATGCTGCGGCTGGAGTGGGACGCAGTGAACAGGACGCAGGTCGGCAACCTGATGTCGGCAACACTGTTGTTTCTGGCTGCCCTGCTGGGATTCATGCTCTATTGGCTTGACCGCCACGAGCCCGCTTATCTGTGGCTCGGAGCGGCATGCATCACGGTTTGCCTGGCCAGAGCATCGGTGCTCACCGGGTATTACTCCACGTTTCAATCCATGGTATTTGAAACGGTTATACAGGATGTCATTCTCTCTCCGTTGGCGCTGGGACTGTGGGCTCTTTTCTGGGCGCATTGGTTCAAGCTCGATAACATGAGCAGGATTGCGCGGGTCACATGGACTCTGACCGCAGTGCTGATGGTCGGCATGTCGCTGGTCCGTGCGCCTCTGTTCGGAAGGGTCATTCCTCCTTCTGCCGCCGTGTGGCTGGTGCCGCTTTCGCTCATGCTCAGGCTGTCAATCGGCGGGCTTCTGTTGTGGATCACCTATCGCGGCATCCGCAAACGCACCTCGGACGGCTGGCTGGCGCTGGCGCCCATCATCCTCACCATCGTCTGGGCCTACCAGGAAGAGCTATCGGTTCTCCACGTGCCGGTTATCTTGCGCGTCTTCGGGCTCACATTCTCGATCGGGGTGTTTGCCAACCTGCTCATGCTGGCCATCATCTCCATGCTCATGTTGCGCCGCTTCGTGCGCGACCAGCGCGAGAGCGTAAAGCTGCGGCTTGAGATTGAGCAGGCGCGCCAGGTGCAGCACGTTCTGATCCCCGACGCCATTCCGATGGTTCCAGGTTTCTCGGTGAAAAGCGAATACCAGCCGGCACAGCAAGTGGGCGGCGACTTTTTCCAGATCATTCCCCTCGAGAACGGCGGGGTGCTGGCGGTGATTGGAGACGTAAGCGGCAAGGGCACGCCTGCAGCCATGACCGTAAGCCTGCTGGTGGGAACATTGCGGACTCTTGCACATTACACGCAAAGCCCCAACGAGATTCTTGGTTTGTTGAACGAACGCATGTGGGGGCGCAGCCAGGGCGGATTTACGACCTGCCTGGTGTTACGCGCCGACGCCGACGGAACCGTAACCGTGGCAGACGCAGGCCACCTTTCGCCCTACCTGGGCGGAATAGAAATCCCCGTCGAGCCCGGGCTGCCATTGGGTCTGAACGTGCGATCGACTTACAAGGAGTCGACCTTCAGGCTTGGCGAGGGAGAACAGCTAACCTTGCTGACCGATGGAGTGGCCGAGGCCCGCAACGGCGCGGGCGAACTGTTTGGTTTCGAGCGCACGGCGGCGATCGCCGCTCAATCGGCGGAATCGATTGTTCGCGCGGCCCAGGAATTTGGGCAGGAAGACGATATCACGGTGTTGACTTTGATGCGGCTGGCAACGGTGTAGAGTCCGGTCAGAGAGTATCCGGCTTGCCGCCCCACAGCGCGGGATCTACATCTTTTGCGGACTGCGAGAAAGTCCACAGGTGGCCGGCGATGTCGACTGCCGTGTACTGGCGCTCGCCGTAAGGATAGGTGATCGGCGCCTGGGTAACGCGCGCGCCGTGTTCGCGGGCGCAGGCACAGTGGGCGTCGGCATTCTCAATGCGCACCATCACTGCGTGCCCAATGCCCAGCGGCGCGTTCTCCTCCTCAGGACGTTTTTCGCGCAGAATCGCAGCGCCATCGCCAATGTTGAGTTGGACACGATGGTTGCCGACGGTAAGGCGCACCGTGAATCCAAAGGCCTCGCACAACCACTTTGCCGCCTGGATCACATCGGGATATGCCAGCACGGGAATGACGGTGGCCTTGGGAATCGACCGGTTCGACAGCATTCTTTCTCCTTAATGCAGCATACTTCGCGGCGGCCCTTCTCTCCAATCGGAAGATTCATAAAGAAGTACGGCCACGAAGGATCTTGCCGTAGTTGCGCCGGCAAACCAGGCAGGGGAACCGGCAATAAGCCCAGGAACCGATCTCTATTCAAGAGCCGCCGAAACACCGGGCGCGGATTTGGCAGATTGCAGGTCGATGCGGCCAATCCGCAATTCGGAGGGAGGTACAAAAACCTGCGATGCGGGTCAGGAAACGGTGCCTTCAAACGTGGCAGCGTGCTAAGTTTATTGCAACGCCAGCAATCGAGGGACTCTTCGCAATGCATGTCATGCACGTATCAAGGTCATCTGCCTGCCTTTGTTTTCTCATGCTCTCGTTGCTTCCCAGGACCGTGGCCCAGGCCACGGCCGCTCAAGCGGCGACCTTCGACAAAGAGCCGTTTACTGAATCCGTTACCGAGCTTAAAGACGCGTCGGCAGCGATGCCCGCGACGAAGGAATATGGCGCGGAAATCCTTTACGAAGAAGGAATCTATCGCATTGCCGCAGATGGAACCCTCAACTACACGCACCGCCTGATATACCGCGTGGACACTGAAGGGACTGCCAAGGGATGGGCGGAGATCTCTTCAGAGTGGGACCCCTGGTTTGAGAACCCTGTGGAACTTCGTGCGCGGGTATTGCAGGCGGACGGAACTTTTGTTGAGCTCGATCAGAAGACGGTCACTGACGCGCCGGTGAAGGCAGACGATAGCGAAACATTCTCGTCGCGGCATGTGCGACGGGCGCCGTTGCCGGGAATGGCTGTTGGCGCGATCGTGGAGGAATCAAGGCATATTGAAGGAAAGTTGCCGTATTTTTCCGGTGGAGGGCTTTACCGGTTTGCTTTCCAGGAGAACGTTCCCGTAGGGCGGACACGCCTGGTAGTCGAATATCCATCGACAGCGCCATACAAAGAGTTGATTCATGAGCTCCCCGGAATTTCGGTGACGCGAAACGAGGCGAATGGAATCAGCCGGGTAGTTTACGAAGCCACCAACTTGGCTGCCGCGCACGAGTCCGATATCGAGTTGGAGACGAACACGCCCAAGTCCCCGATGGTGGAGTTCTCGACCGGCCGGTCCTGGGGTGCGATTGCCACCGGCTACGCAGCGATTGCCGACCCGCAGACAGTAGCTGAAGAGGCGAAGGCGATTCTGCCCAAAGACCTGCCCACCGCGCGCATGGCGAAGATACAGGCCATTGTGAAACAGCTCCACCATGAGGTGCGGTATACGGGGGTAGAGTTTGGCGCGGCGCAGTTGACTCCACAGCGGCCCTCTGAGGTGATTCAACGGCATTACGGTGACTGCAAAGATAAGGCAACGCTGCTGGTGGCGATGCTGCGCGCAGTGGGCATTAAGGCGAATCTTGCTCTTCTCTCCACTGGGCCCGGTCAGGACGTGGTTCCGCAACTGCCGGGAATCAACCGTTTCGACCACGCCATTGTTTATGTGCCCGCAGCTTCAGCAGGCGAAAATGCACTGTGGATCGATGCCACCGCTGAATACTTTGCAGTGGGCACATTGCCGAATGACGACGAGGGCCGCAATGCGTTGATCGTCTCGCCGGAAACAACCGCGTTGACGCGGACTCCGGATGCCCGTCCCGAAGACTCGGTTCTTATCGAGACCAGGACCTTCAAGCTGTCGGAACTGGGCCCATCGCATGTGGAAGAAGTCTCAGAAACGCATGGGGACATCGATGCGGCATACCGCGCCGATTATGGCGGTCCGGAAACGCCGAAGATGCGCGAGGAGATGGAGAACTATGTCAAGAACGCCTACCTGGCAAAAACGCTGACCAAGCTGGAGCATGGGGATGCGGCGGACTTCGATCATCTCTTCAACCTGACACTGGCTGCGGATGGAGCAAGGCGCGGGTTGACTTCGCTGATTGACGGCGCGGTGGCAATCTTTCCATCGACAACTGCAAACAGCATGCCGAAATGGTTTTCGACCAAGCCGCCGGATTCGGGGAAAGACCTTTCAGCAGAAGCACAACACGAGAAGGAACTTGCCGAGAAGAGCCGCCCGGCAGACTTCGTGTTTCGCCCCTACATTTCGGAACAGCGAGTGCGGATCCTGATTCCTCCCGGGTTTACGCTGCGCGCCCTTCCGCCGAACAAGACCACGCAACTTGGGACAGCAAGCCTTACGGAAAGCTACAGCGATGTGGAACCGGGAGTGGTGACGGCTACGTTCCGCTTCAACAGTGGTCCGCCCACACTGACCGCGGAGCAGGCGCTGGCTTTGCGCGCCGCCTTGCTCGAACTGCATAAACGCGACTACGTTGGAATCTTCTTTGACCAGTCCGGAGTGAAGGCACTCACTGCCGGTCATATTCGCGAAGCGCTTGAGATCGATCGCAACCTCATCGCCGCGGCGCCCTCCGATGCTTACCACCACCTGCACCTGGCGCGCGCACTTCTTGAAGTTGGAATCGGGTCGGAGGCACAGCAGGAGGCCAGGCGCGCCACGGAACTCGATCCCAAGTTGTCGGCAGCCTTCGCCACTCTCGGCTGGACGCTCGAACACAACGCCCTGGGAGAGCGATTCGGCAAAGGCTTCGATCTTCCCGGCGCCATTGCCGCCTATGTGCATGCAATTGGGCTTGACCCCGAGGACAACGATGCCCGCTTCGACCTGGCCATCCTTTATGAGTTCGACTCACGCGGCACCCGCTATGCGCCGGACGCAGACATGGCCGCGGCGATCAAGGGATACAAGGAATTGATTGAGATCAATAAGGACAAGGGCGAAGACACGCTTGCACAGTATCGCGAAAACCTGATGTACGCGCTGCTTTATTCCGGGCAGTTCGCTGAGCTCGACAAGATGATCGCGAGCCTGCCCTCCACCAACCCTCACCGCGTAATGGCCATCACCTCTGCGACCGCACAGCGCGGAGCGGCTGCCGGCATTGCCGAAGCTGACCATGGCAACGTGGAATCTACCGACCGCAACCGCAATCTGCGCTCGGCGGGGACACAACTGGCGAATCTCCATCTTTATGCAGCCGCAGCCGAGTTGATGAACGCCGGCATGGAAGGCAACGATGACGCAGCGTCCGCGGCGCGGCAAATTGAACTCTACAAGACGTTGAAAAAGGCATCGTTGGCGCCCTTGCCGGCAACTGACCCGGCATCGCCCGTGCAGGCAGCGTTTATGGGCATGATGACGGGAACGCTCACCCACGATCAGGCGGTGAGCCTGACCAGCAAGCACGCATACTCGTCGCCCGAATCGATGGAACGCGACGTCGCGAAGGGATTGACTGGCGTTGGGTTCCTGCGTCGCATCGCCGAAAGGTCGGATATGACCGAGAGCGTGATGCTGGATCTTATCGCGGGAAATACGACCTTCACCTCCAAGGGCGACGATGAACACGGCTGGGCTGTGCTGGCGCAGGTTCCTGGAACGGAGCCTGACCACAGTTATGTGGTCAAGGAAGATGGCGCTTATCGAGTGGTCGCCGGTGACAAGGACAGCCTCGACGACAATTCCGCTGTGGGCAATGAGGTGCTTTGGGCGCTCGGCCACAATAAACCCGATGAAGCAAAAGCGCTGCTGGACTGGAAGCGCGATCTGACTCACAGGCAAGGAACCGACGACGCGTTTGCCGGACCGCTGTTGCCGCGCTTCTGGACCATAGGAAGCTCAAAACCTGGGGCGGATTCCCCTGAAGCGATGCGGCTCGCCGCGATCGCCTTGCTAGCCGGATCGATGGATGAAAAGCCCTACCTGGCAGAGATTGCAGCGGCCCGGGAAAAGGCATCGGGGCAACGGCAAACCGACCTCGATCTGCTGCTGGCGGTGGCCGCGATGGGCGCCGAGCAACCGGTGATCGGCATGCCGGCCGTAAAGCGGTTGATGGAGCAGGAACCCGATTCGGTGCTTGCTCTCAACCTTGCCGGACAAGGTTATGCGTTGCAGAAAGATCCCGCCGGATGGCAGGAAATGCTCGCGCCTATGCTCAAGAAAAAACCCGGCGACCATGACCTGCTGGTCGCACAGGAACAGGCATATGCCCTCGCGGGCGACTTCAAGACGGCGCAGTTGACCGAGCAGAAAGTTCTGGATTCAGGCAAGGCAACCGCCAATGACTACAACAGCTACGCATGGCTGGGGCTGTTCCATAACGATTTCGGTGAGGACATCGTCAAGGCGGCGCAGCAGTCTGCGCAGATGAACAAGAACTCCGGCTTTGCTGAGCTGCATACCCTGGCCTGCATATACGCCGCTGAAGGCAAAACAACCGAGGCCAAGCAGGTTCTACAGGAAGCAATGTTTGCCGGTAACATGCCCGAGCCGACCTCGGCGGTCTGGTACGCTTTGGGACTTATCTATGAGCAGTACGGCGCAAAGGTGGCAGCGCTCGATGCGTATCGCCGCGTGCAGGCGCACGAGTTCGACGACCACACGTACATTGACCCCGTTTCAACATATCTATTAGCGCAGGACAGAATTCGAGAGTTGAGTAAATAGAGCTCAGGGAACCATCTGCGCAGCATCGGTCTTACAGTGCAGCCGGCTCTCAAAAAAAGTGGCCCATCTATGCGCCAGATCGCGAAGTCATCCGGCGATCCTGGCGCAAAAGGGCATCCGTACGCCTCATTCGATTACCGATTCGCAGAACGATGCCGCAGTCGATGAGGTATCAACCGTTTGATGGGTGCTCGCGCATTGCATCGCTCTCGTATACTTGCAGCTATGTTCCGGGGAATTCGATCGGCGGCAATTCAACTTCTGCCGGCTGTTGCACTTTGCACGTTCGCTTTTTCTCAGTCGGCAAACCTCGCCACCGGGGAGTCAGGCAAGCAGGCGCCGCAGCCTGGTGCGGAAAAGCTGCCCATCACAGCCAGCGGGTTTGTGAAGTCGGGCCCCGTGATCTTTGAGGACGTGTCAGAACAGGCGGGCCTGACCAAGTGGACTCACACCATGGGCACGCCGGCCAAGGCATACCTGGTTGAGACCAAGGGCTCTGGCGTCGGGTTGATCGACTACGACAACAGCGGATGGTTGTCGATATACGTAGTGAATGGATCGACCGTGGACGCCCTCACCGGCAAAGTGACGCCGCCGCACGCTGCGCTGTTCCGTAATAATCACGACGGCACATTTACCGATGTGGCTGCGAAGGCCGGCGTGACCAACGACCGCTGGGGAACTGGCGTGGCGATTGCGGACTTCGACAACGACGGCTGGCCCGATATCTACGTGTCCAACGTGGGAAAGAACCGGCTCTACCACAACAATCACGATGGCACATTTACCGATGTGGGTGAAAAAGCCGGCGTGCAGCTTGGCAACTGGTCATCAAGCGCCACCTGGGGCGACTACGACGGGGATGGGCGGCTGGATTTATTTGTTGCCGGATACCTGCACTGGGATTGGGATAACCTGCCCGCGGCAGCCGGCGCCAGCACCAACTCCTTCTGCACGTTTCGAGGCGAGGCGGTGGCCTGCGGACCGCGGGGATTGAAGGGCGAACCCGATCACCTTTTTCATAACAACGGCGATGGAACGTTTACCGATGTGAGCGAGAAGGCCGGCGTAGCAGACAAGCCGGGCTACTACGGGTTGGGCGCGCTGTTTGTTGACCTTAACAACGATGGCAAGCCGGACCTGCTGGTGGGCAACGACTCGACTCCAAATTACCTGTATATCAACAAGGGTGACGGCACCTTTGACGATATGAGTTATGCCTCGGGTTATGCAGTGAACGAAGAGGGACGCGAAGCGGCCACCATGGGGATTGCGGTGGGTGATTACCAGAACAACGGATTGCTGGCGATTTTCAACACCACCTTCTCAGACGATTACAAGCCTTTCTACCGCAACGACGGTGACGCAAGTTTTACCGACATCAGCCGCGAGGTAGGGCTGGGCGACATTACCATGCCGTTCCTCAGCTTTGGCGACGCGTTCATCGATTACGACAACGATGGATGGAAAGACCTGCTGATGGCGGATGGGCATGTGTATCCGCAGGCGGACAAATACACGACGTGGGGCACAAGCTGGAAAGAACGGCCGATGCTGTTTCACAACCTTGGCGGCAAAACTTTTGAGGCTGTGCCGGCGGTCGAGGGTACGGGCCTGGCAGTAGTGATTGCGGGGCGGGGCATGGCGGTGGGCGACTTGTTCAACAACGGCAAGCTCGATGCGGTGATCAACGTGATGGATGGGCACCCGGTGCTGCTGCGCAATGTTTCGCCCGATCATAATCACTGGCTTGAATTAAAGCTTGTGGGTGGGCCGAAGAGCCCGCGCGACGCTGTGGGCGCCACGGTTTACCTCACGGCCAACGGCATGAAGCAGCGCGAAGATGTGCTCAGCGGAGGCAGTTATCTCTCCACAAACGACCCCCGTCCGCACTTCGGGCTGGGACAGGCGACAACAGTAGACGATATTGAGGTTCACTGGCCCAGCGGCAAGGTCGAGCACTTTAAAGCGCCCGGCGTAGATCGGATAATGACGATCCACGAGGGGACGGGCAAATAGCTGAGAAGTAGCGCCGCGCTCCAGCGCGGTTGTACCGCCGGCCTCTTGACCGGCCGAAATGTGGATGTTCAGACCCACGCAAGGCCTATTCTGCTGCCCTGTCATCCTGAGCGTAGCGAAGGATCCGCAGTTGCTTCTCGGGACCTGAAGCAGGCGATGCTTCCGCATCGGCGACAAACCGCCCGCGACCAGGTAAATGAGCGCGTTGGCTTGGTTTCAACAGTTGCGGACCGTTCGGGCTACTCTGAGTAAAGGCACCAGAACCATTCAGGCGATCTCGCTAATGAGGCGTCTCTTCTACCCTTGTGAGGGATCACAGCGACTACATCTTTTGGGCCTTTGCCAATGGGATAGCGAATGAAATCTACGGCGTTTCCTGAGGCGCACGCCTGTTGTACACCGTCCGCGAAGACAACGGTAAAGATTGTGTACCCCATCCCCGACTCGCCACTTTTATATATCTCGTTCGCAAACTGAGCCGGAAGTCGGACTGGGCTCTCGATAACCTCCGCGATATCCTCCATCCTTATCCATCTTTTACCAGAATCATTTTCGGGATACACGCCCCAGTACTTCACATACGGCTCCTCAGAAACTATATAAACCGTGTCGTAAGCCTCGCCGGAATTGAGAACTACGCGGCACGGGTAATAGGCGAGCTCCCCATTTCGGCTTGGTTCGATGCCTTTCAATGCTTCCCGAACATGAACAAGCAAAGGAGAGTATGTAATGCACTTTTCTAGCAACTGTTCATGCCACACGCCAGGAGCCCTTTCCAATTCGTAGGTCACGTCTCCCATGATGGAAAAAGATATGCGACGGACCGAGTCAGTTTGACCACCGTATCCCACTTGCATCTCTGATGGCGGAAACCGCAGTCTACCGTCGAGCCGCAAAGCCTCCAACTGCCCGCTGGATTTGATTCGCACAGCTGACCTAATAGGGAACTTTGCGCTTCGAGGATTCCTTTCGGTAGTCATGCCCAATTATCGCTCGCTTCAGGGTGATTGGTCAGAAATCGCGGAGTCGCTCATTGAGCTCCGAAGCCTTTAAGTGGTCTGGCAGAACTTAGGCAGCGGTCGAGTCACCGCCTACGCGGAATCTTCGGCTGCAGGAACTCGTAATCCCGGTTTTTCCCACCTGAAAACATCTGCAAAAGCAGCTGCAGATCCCTCGGCTTCGCTCGCGATGACGGTGCTGACCGGAAGGGCGTGCGTTCCCACCCTCAAAGCGCTTTAATGAATCACAACAGACCCGCGATGCTTGCATCCGCACGATCGCCGCAGCACAATCTCCACCGGCAACACGATGCGATTCCCGGTCTTCGGAATCTCACCCCGCGCGATTCGGTCGAAAAGAAGGCTGGCTGCCACGCGCCCCATTTCCTGCGCCGGCTGACGAACCACGGTAAGAGGCGGAGAACAGAATTCGGCCAGATCGAAGTCGTCGAAGCAGGCAAAGGCCAGATCGCTCGGCATCTTCACGCCGAGGGTAAAGAGGGCCGTGAGGGCATAACGCGTGGCCAGCGTATTCGAAGTGAATATGGCAGTTGGAGCTTTCGGTCCCTGGAGCTTCGATTCCACAGCCCGCAAGGTATCTTCCTGCGAATCGCATCCGAAAAACGCGTCTTCTTCAAGTCCGGCGTCCTGCAGAGCCTTGCGGTAGCCGAGAAAGCGCGCATTGATTGTGAACAGGCTTCGGCTCAGTCCCATAAATGCGATCCGCTTGTGCCCGTGCTCGATGAGATGTTCGACCATGCGGCGCGCACCGCCCGTGTTTTGAACAGTGACCGTGTCAAGCGTGGGGTCGGCGACAGGGCGATCGAAAACCACCACGGGTGTTTTGCCAAAGAGTGCGCGCGTGATGCGTGACTCGTTGAATCGCGCCGGAATCGCCACCACGCCATCCACGTGGCGTTCGAGCATTCGCTCCACTTCTATGAATTCCTTGTCGGTGTCTTCATTTGAGGTGGTGATGATAACCGAGTATCCGTGCTCATTGGCCACGGTAGTGACCGAGTGCACGCAGTTGGCAAAGAACGGGTCATAGAGATAAGGAATGATCAGCCCGATCGTTCGGCTACGCTGACCGCGAAACGCGCGTGCCAGTTCGTTGGGCCGGTAACTGAGCTCGTTAATTGCGGATTGCACCCGCTGCGCCGTTTCTGAAGATACAGTGGCACTCCCATTGAGGAAGCGCGAGACCGTCATGGTGCCTACGCCCGCCAACCGCGCGACATCGCTCATTGTTGGCTTTGCGGAAACGACACTACTGCGCCTGCTCGTCACTGTTTTGCCCTGCGGCACGTGGCTCTTCGACTCAGACAAACGATTGCGCTCCTGAATTAATTCGAACCCATCGCGCCTGGCCACAAAAGCGATTTATCTCAAGATCATGCGGGTCACAGGTTGCCCGCATTTATTTGTCCCACTTACCATACTCCACTTATGCCCTGCTCGCGGAAACTTATCTTGACTTTAACTTCCTGTTTTCTTGCAGGATAAGACGGTAAGTAACGGGGAAGGTATGAAGGCGAGTCCTGCATTGCGGCATTTTGAGCGTTGCTCGTCAGATTGGACGAGCTTTTATTGAATGCGGTCGTCCGAGCGGGCGGCAACGGCTAGCTACTGGGACTGACCCGCTGTTCCATTGTGCTGGTAGCGGTCGAGATCGGCACGAAGCTTTTCAGCCAGTTTGTCGTCGTGCCCCTGAACTGCGAGGTCCAGCGCCTTGCGCTCCGATTCGACGGCCTCGGAGAATCGTCCCAGGTGGTCGTATGTATTCGCCAACTCCGAGAGGCACTGCCAGTTCTTGCCCGCGCTCAGCTCTACCGCCTTCTGCAACGGAGCCACAGCGCCCGCGAAGTCTCCGCGGGATTCCATCAGGTAACCAAGATTGAAGCGATACTCCGTTGACTTGGGGTCGAGATCAATTGCTTTTTGAAACTGTTCGATTGCGTCGTCCATTCGATTCATTTTTGCCAGGGCCAGACCCAGATGATTGTGGCCTATTGGAAACTGGGGGGCTATCTCGACCGCCTTTTGAAGAGCTTGGTATCCCTCGTCCGTGTGTCCGGAATCGAACAGCACCGTCCCCATGTCGGTCTCGGCCGCCCCGTCCCTGGGGTCGATCGCCAGCGCTTTCCGCCACGCGGCGACCGCCTCATCGGGATGGTTGTTCAGGTCGAGCGATACCGCCAGATGGTCGAACCAGGACGCATTGGTGGTGTTGAGTTCGCATGCCTTGCGGTACTCCACCAACGCAACGTCTTCCTGATCGTTGGCGCTGAGAGCTGTAGCCATGGCGTAATGCGCCAGAGGATCGTCAGGGTCGCGGTCGAGAGCCGCCTGCAAATCTTTTATGGCCTCCGGCATCTGATTTTTTTCCATGAATTCGTAGGCCTCGGTAAATAGCCGGTAGAACTCGGTGGCCTGCGGGTCGATTTTCTCCATGCCGTCGACCGGAATGTTGACGAATTCGGGGATATTTACCGCGCGGTTGGCTGCGGTGGTGTTGTCCACGATGATTGCAGGCGAGTCGTTGCCGTTGGCGTCGATATGCGTCAGCATGAGCTGGGTGTAAGGGGAGCGCGACTTCGATGAAAAGGCGAGCCACCGCCCGTTTGGAGACCACGAGTGCCACGAGTTCATGAGCCATGTATTGCACGTCATAAGACGCGCCTTGCCGCCTTCGAATGGCACGATATACAGCTTGCTGTCAGGACGCATCAGCAGCCCGTTCTTGTTCTGGACGAACACAATCCAGCGGCCGTCGGGCGACACCTTGGGGAAGTTGTTGCTCATGCCGTTGCCCGATGCGCCAACCAGCGGGACTGCCTTGCCTCCCATGCCTCCGTTAAAGGGAATCTTGTACAGGTCGTATTGAATCTGGGTTTCGTTGGGATCGTTGGCGTAGGTAGGCGAGGGCGCGCCGGGTACCACCGGATCCCGCGCCACTGCCCGGCTGAATATGAGGTACTTGCCATCCGGCGACCAGAATGCGCTGGTTTGAACGAACTGCGGATCGTCGGCGCCGGGAAGCGGCCGCATCTTCTTTTCAACCCGGTCGTAATAGGCCAGGATGCCGCGGGTGGGATAAAAGACCTGAATGAATTTGAGTTGCCGGTAGTTGACGCTGTAAAGCCGGTTAATAACGCCGGGGGCAAAATCCGGCGCCTGCGCTTCGTTTACGGTGGCCCGCTTCAATCCCGGTGGGCTGATGGAGCTGATCACATACCTGCCATCGGGCGACACCTGCGACATGAACCCGAATCGCTTGACGGTGGGCTCGGTGCTCAGAGCTTCAGGCTTCTCCTGAAACGAGCTCCAGCGAATCATTTCCCGATTGGTGATTGTGATGTTTTTTGAGATTGGAGCGATGGCATACAAGCCCTTGTCGTTTCTCGGCCCATCCATATCGATGCCCATCGTCTTGCCATCCATCGAGAAGGAATGGCAGTTGGCGCAGGTAGGAAGGTGCTCCATCATTACCTTGCTCTCAGGCTTGCCAATGTCGCGCAACTCCCACTTGATGAGCGGAAGCGCGCGCTGCGGCAGTGGTGCTATCGGGCCCTTTTCTTCGGGCGGTGAAAGCATCAAGGGCACATTGCGGTAAAAAATCGGCGCTCCCACTGGATCTTGCGAAGTGGTAATTGAAACCTTGCCGGTTGACACCGGCAGTTTTTCATTGTCTTCGGCAAATCCGGTGATGGTGATGGTTGCCGGCGCTTTCACGCTCAATTGCTTGATCTTCTCCCAGGTTTCCGTGTCCGGTTTCCAAGTCCGCGCATCGGTGAGCGACGGAATCAGCACCGCGGCATCGCCAGCCTGCGGGTCGTTTTCGCCCACCTTCATAAATTCGCCTGCCGCCTCAACGCGAATTGGTTTGGAATGGCCGGCGAAGGAAACCTCAACGACCCATCGTTTTGCCGTCTCGCTGCGATCGTGCCAAAGAAAAGTGGGCGGAGTGATCTCGGGCGGGAAGATTGAGCCCTCAAGGGGGTAGTCGATTTCAATTTTCGCCACCGGGCTCGCGGCCTGCGCATGCTGTTCGGAAAAAGGCCGCACTCCGGCGGCGCAGACCAGGAAAACCGAACTGGAGGCAACAGCCCCCGCGATCAGAAAATTGACTAAACGGGACCCCATGATCCTCCCCAAAAGACACCCGGGTAAAGAGTATCTCCGTCAGGCAAATTCCGCGCGTGACTTGACTCACATTCTAAGTCAATTTGGCCGATTGCATTTGGCAATTACGGGCTGCTAATCTCATCGGGAACAATTGATTCGCTTTCGCAGGCGCCCGGCTGGCCGGGCTCGCCGCTGGTTCCTGAAAGGGGCAGAGTAAATGGCTCGCAGGATTGGGTTTGTCGTGGCCTCGAGCCTTGTCGCGTGTGTTGCCCTGTTGCTCGCCTCGTGGAGCGCGGCACGGGCACAGGATGCCCCCGACGCCGGGACCATTCAGGTGAACAGCCGCCTGGTCTATCTAGATATTGTTGTTCGTGACCGAAGCGGGCAGGTTATTCACGGCCTTACGCAGCAGGACTTCAAAATAGAGGAAGATGGGCACGAGCAGCAGGTGGATTTTTTTGCGGCGCACAGCTTCGATCCGGCAGACCAGGCGACCGTGAAAAAGTCGCCCCCCGCTGCCATGCCCCAATTGCAGTTTACGAATGTTCCCCGCGGCGCCGTCGCGGGCGCCATCAATATCATCCTCTTTGACCTTTTGAATACGCCCAGATCAGACCTGCTTTACGCACGCAAGCAACTCATCGCGTTCCTGAAAAAACTGCCGGAAGGCCAGAGCGTTGCGCTTTTTGTGCTCAGTGACAAGCTGCGCATGGTGCAGAACTTTACCGGCAGCTCCGACCGTTTGCTGGCGGCTGCCGAAGCAATCACTGCCACTGACCAGGGCATGATCCGTTCGAAGGCTGAGGCTCAGCAGGATGACGACTTTATTGCCTACTTCGCGCAAACAATCGGAACATACGATCCAGGCGGCGCGGGAGACAAGTTTAAGGCTGCTGAGGGAAACCAGGAAGCCACTCTCCAGGACAACCGCGGATACATCACCGTCGCTGCCATGGCGGAGTTGGCGCGAGCCTGCAGCGGCTATCCGGGCCGCAAAAATCTGCTCTGGCTCTCAGAGGATTTTCCCGTCTCAGTAGGAGCCCAGATGACCGATGCGCGCTTCCGGCGGGGCACAGCCGACATGGCGCAGGCTCGCGAGACAGCCGACCTCATAGCCAACTCGCAGATCTCGGTGTATCCCATCAGCCTGCTCGGCCTCGAAGAAGCTGGTATTCCCTCAAGCAGCAGCGGCATGGGGTCAGTGTCCGGGATCGGCGGGCCCTCAGGCTCCACCATGCACCCGCAGATGGGCGACACTAACCAAAACCAATTCAGCGCCCGGTCAGACCTCAGATTCGCTGCCAACGATCTTGCCGATCAAACCGGCGGCGAGGCATTTGTGGGCACCAACGACTTTGCCGGTGCCCTGCGCCGCAGCATGCTCGACGGCGCCAATTACTACTCCATTGCCTACCGGCCCTCAAACGATAAGTGGGACGGCCAGTTTCGCAAAATTCATGTAGCGCTTGTGGGCAGGAGCGGGTCGCTCGACTATCGGCACGGATATTACGCCGATCCCGATACCCACCAACAGGGCGACAGCGCAAGGGACCTGCATGTTGCCATGCAGCCCACCACTCCGGAGTCAACCATGCTGGGGCTGAGTTGCCGGGTGCAGTTGCCCAGCGCACAGCATCCCAATGTGAGCGTCGATTCGGTTCTCGATCCCTCCAACGCGGGTTTCACAACAACGGCCGACGGCAAGCACCACGCGCAGTTTCTGGTTCTGCTGATTGCCCTGAACGACGGCGAGCAACAGGTGGCCGCGCCCCCGCAAACCTCCGGCGTGCTGAAGCTCGACCTGACGCCGGATCAATACAAGATCGCCACCACTCGCGGAGTGCCGCTGCACCAGGAGCTGACTCTAAAGCCGGGGAAATACCGCCTTCGTCTTGGCGTCAGCGACTTGTCTACGCACAATCTTGGCACCATCGACATGCCCGTGGAGATTGTGCCGATAAGTGGAGCCGGGCATTAAAGGCCGCGAGAAAAGTCTGCAAACAGGCAAGAAGTGTCGGGGCACGACTTTACAGCTTGCTGAAATACTCAATCGGAGGGGGCCTTGTATCAGGGCACGAGTTTACTCGTGCCGATAAGCCTCTTTAAATGAGTGTGGGGCTTTAGCCCCTGCCATCTTCGCCGCGCCGTCTTGCTCGCTTTTCCCACTTTTTCAGCAAGTTGTTTAGTCGTGCCGATAGCGCGCTTTAAATACGCGGGGTTTTAACCCCTGGGGGATGCTTTTGCAGCTTCAAACCGCGCTTAACGAGTTTTTCCGCAAACTGTTTAGCCCGTGCGAAAAACCCACTTCGCCGCGCCTGCTTCGCGTAAATCGGAGGGAGCAGCAGCCTTCAGGCTGCTGAATAAAAGGCAAAATATAGAAACGGCTTCAGCCGTGGGCCCTTTCATCTCCGCCTTCGATGAAACAAGCTCTTCAGCCCCTGCAATCAAGACTTACAGCAGCCTCGTAATAGCCTGAATACCGCTCATTTTTTCTTCTCCTAATCCTTAACAGAGCCGTTCATTACACCTACAATTGCTGGGGATGTTAAGGAGTGGCTCAGCCCGGTATGAAACTTAACTCGCAAGTGCTCTTCTTCGTACTTACTTCATCGCTAACATGCTCATTACCGATGGCCGCGCAGGCGCCAAATGCCACTGCCCCGGCTCAGCCGCAGGCAAACCTGGTGCTGGTTGACGGCGTCGCCGAACAGGAAGACCCCAGCACTCATGCTCCGAATCTTCTGACCCAATTAAAGAAAGAAGACTTTCGGCTCTACGACCAACGCAAGGAAGTAGCCATTCAAAGTTTCACCTCCGGCTCTGACACGCGGCCCATCGCGCTCTGGCTCATTGTGCAGTGCAACGACGGCAGCCCTGCAGATTTTGGATCGAACTTTATCAAGCCAATTTTGCAGGACCTCAAAACGCCGCTCCAGCACCTCTCGCAACGAGATGTTCTGGGAGTGGCGCATTGGTGCGCCGACGGGTCGTCCAAGGTGGACATGGCTCCCGGAACCGACGTGGATGCCGCGCTGAGTGCGGTGGATCAGGTACTCGGGCCCAAGGTAGCCAATACCAGCGACCGGGCTGCGATGCAGGCGATGCTGCACATGGTGAACATGGCGGTGGAGAGCACCAGGAACACCAAGCCGAGCGGCGGCTCCGACCAGCCTTACATGCCCGTCTTTCTTTTCCTCAACGGAGACCAGGGCGGCACCGACTCGCGCGAAGCCAACGTCATCATTGAGGCTTTGATGGAATCGTCCGGCATGGTGTTCGGATTGGGCGAGGTCGACATGCATCACGACGTGCTTGAAGATGTGGGCAGCGGCCAGACATACAATCAGATCCATTACTATTGCCGCACCACCGGCGGCCAGTTCTACTCCACCACGCAAACCAATCTCTTTGCGCCCACGCTCGACTACATCATCTCTCAACTGCATGCTCGCTATACGCTGGGATTCCAGCCGGCAAAGATGGATGGAAAGCCGCACGAGCTGCGCGTTGATCTGACCAAAGATGCCCAGAGCCGCTTTCCGAAAACAACGCCGCGATTCCGCATTGAGTGCATCCCAAAACCGGCTAAGTAGGGGGCGCGCTTCATTCTCAAAGGTACATGCCGTCTGCCCGAAGGAGGCGTGACATGAAATCTTTGAATCATATATATCTTCTTGGCCACCGTGCGCCGCCTGTGCGACGCTGCCTGTTCGTGTGGTGCCTTCTAACTGCTATCGGTGCCGCCTGTAGTTCGCAGAGCCTCAGCCGGAAACAAGAACTGAAGCTTCGAATTGTCTACGACTACAAGGTCGTTTCTGGCCGCGCAGGTGATCCCAAGCCCTGGCAGGATATCTATACCATCGACGCATACGGAGCCGACGTCAAGCGCCTCACTTCCGACCATAGAAGTAATTCTCCTGTATGGTCTCGCGACGGCCGGCAAATTGCATTTTTGCGAGACGAGCCAGAGGGGGCGTCGCAGGAGATCGTCCGTCTGAAGGACGTATGGTTTGGACAGCAGTACCCGACCACCAATCGCGACCTCTCCGTGATATCGATGAATGGTGAGGGCGCCAGAAGAATCGCTTCCGTGGGTCCCTACAGCAGCATCCTTCAATGGCTCCCCAACACAGAGTGGATCGCTCTGCATTCTTCGAATCGGTATGACTTGCGAGTTTGCATAACGCATGGAAAGCGGCTCAATGCAAAATGCGATCGATGGGACACGATGGATGGAATCATTGAAGATCACCGCCGTGAAGGTAGGCAGTGGGTGGGTCCCTCCTTTGGGCACGAGTACTATCCCGCAAGCGATAACTTCCTTCCCGCGGTTCTCCTGCAATGGGGATTTCACAAAATGCCGAGCAGCCAGACTGACGAGGTCGACAAACTTAGTTCGATTGTTCCCCTCTATCCCGACCTCGCGGCATCTATCGGATTGAGCTCGCTTGAAGGAACGAGCGCTCAGGCTCCCGTGTCCGCATATGATGCTGCATGGTCTGCTGACGGCAAACGCCTAGCCTACTCCGCATTTTCAGGCGGTCACAATTCCATCCTCTACATTGCAGACCTGAAGGACAGCCACGCCGATTCCCCACGAGCGATAACAGAAGAGGCGATCAACGCCCATTCGCCGGTCTGGTCTGCGGATGGCTCCCGCATTGCGTTCGCGGGCCTTTGGGAAGGCACTCAGCAGATCTTTGCAATCAACGTGGATGGAACGGATCTCGTTCAAGTTAGCAGAAAGCACGATCTATCCTGCACTCACCCTTCCTGGTCGCCAGACGGGTCGTTGATAGTCGCCGAGTGTCACGACAACGTCATCTTCAGGAATTTTAACGCCTATGCAGACATTAAAGGATGGGGCGGCAGCATTTACCTCTTTGATATGAGCAAACTGGGCCACGCTCCGCGCGCGTTGATTGAGTGTAGCGCCACGGTGATAGAGTGCGGCGCCCACAACCCTTCTTTTGCACCCGTTGAATTAACGGACTGAAAGGTCTTTGAGAAATTGGCCTCACGCTCACAAGTGACAACACCATTCTCAAATGCACATGCCGTCCGCTGGAAGGAGGCGAGATATGGAAACTTTGAATCAACATGTTGCGCCGCCTGCACGACGCTGCCTATTCGTATGGTGCCTTCTAGCTTCTATATGTACCTGCTGTTGCTCGCAAAGCCCCAGCCGGAAGCAGGAGCTGAAGCTCAGAATCATCTACGATTACCAGGTCGACGCGGGCTCGGTAAATATTTATACGCGGTGGCGGGATATCTATACCATCGACGCGTACGGAACCGACGTTAAGCGCCTCACCTCCGATCACGTGAGCCATTCCCCCTTATGGTCTACCGACGGAAAGCAGATCGCCTTTCTGCGAGACCAACAGGCGACCCCTGCGGACGACAGTATGGGTTTCAAGGTGACTCTATCAACCCCGAACTCACCTTATTACAAGCTCGCGACACAAAGCGATTTAATCCTAATGCCGCTGAATGGCACGGGCACTCGCAAGGTTGCTTCCATCGGGCCGGATGTCAGCGATCTTCAGTGGCTTCCGAATGCCCAATGGATTGCCATTCGCTCTTCCGGCAGACTGAATCCAAAAGTCTGCGTGTCTCACGGTGAACAGCTTGATGAAAAGTGTGATCGTTTAGAGACGCTCGAAGAAACTTCAGAGGAAGAACAGCGCGCAGGTAAGGAATGGCGGGCTGGCCTCTTCGAGCATGAATACTATCCCGCGGTCGATAACTTTCTCCCGACGGTCTACATGCACTGGGGACATCTCGGGATGTTGAGTGGTAAGGAGATTGAGAGCGTCGGTCCGCATCTCCCATTTATCGCTGACCTCAATGCATCCCTCGACCTGAAGTCACTCGATGGAGTAAGCGCTAAGTCTCCAGTGGCGGCAAACGATGCCGCGTGGTCTCCTGACGGCAAGCGGATTGCCTACTCAGCGTTTTCTGACGGTCACAATTCCACCCTGTACATCGCTGACCTGAAAGATAACCATACCGGAAGCGGACGCGCGCTCACAGAACCGGCGCTGGAAGCGCACTCGCCGGTTTGGTCGGCGGATGGTACGCACATTGCATTTGCAGGCCTCTGGAAAGGCACCCAGCAGATCTTTGCAATCAATGCGGATGGAACAGGGCTCATTCAGGTGAGCAGGAAAAATGACCAATTTTGCTCTCACCCGTCTTGGTCGCCAGACGGCACATTGATCGTCGCCGAGTGTCATGGCGAAATCATATACTTTGGGCCCAGGTACATGGAGGCTGCGCCTGCGAATGCGTTGCCGTCACTCTATACCGACGTTTCAGGATGGGGCAGCAGCATTTATCTCTTTGATATGAGCCGGCTGGGTGCTTCTCCGCGCGTATTGGTCGGCTGCGGCCCATTGCAATATTTTCAACTTGACCGGCCTTCTCGAAGTTGCGGCGCCCACAACCCTTCCTTTGCGCCCGTTGAAGCGACGCAATGAAACGAATTCGCGGAAATTAGCCGCGCGCTCGTGGAAGACAGTACAGCTACGGTTTCTTCACCGGCTTGGGCCTTGCGACCGCTGGATCCACGACGCCTTTGCCTTCCAATACGTTGTAGTACTTGTCGGCGTCCAGATCCTTTAACGTCTCCGTCAGTCCTGACGGCCAATGGATCTCGACCTTGTCGATCTTGGTGGCGCTGCCCAGGCCGAAGTGGATGCGCAGGTCGTTCTGCGAGAGATAGCTGCCGCCGCTGTGAACTTCATCGGTCTGTGTCATGCCGCCGGCGACGAGCGTGATGCGCGCATTGAGCGCGAGGCGATTGCTCTTTGTGCCGTCAAGTTCAAAGCTCACCCAGTGGCGCCCGGGAACGCCGTGGTTGCGCAGCAGCATGGGCGCTCCGTCGAGGTCTTCAATTACCACATCCATGTTGCCATCGTTAAACAGATCGCCGACGGCGAGGCCGCGCGAGACGCGCTTTTCCATCAGGGCTTTCCCGGCCTGATCGCTGGCATCGCAGAAGGTGCCGTTTTTCTGATTGAGCTCAAGCACCTTCGGCTGGCGATAGCCGGCGCCGGAGGGAAGCGTATCCACCTGCGGATAGACGTGTCCGTCGACCAGAATCAGATCGAGCCAACCATCGTTGTCGAGATCGACGAATGCCGTCCCCCACTTGACCCAGGGCAGCGAGGGCAGCGCAACGCCCGCCTCGTACGAATCCTCTTTGAAGTTATAGTCGCCGTCATTGCGGAAGAGAAGGACGTTTTCGTCGGTAAAATTAGTAACGAAAATTGACGGACGGCCGGTGTGATTGTAGTCGCCGAGGGCAATGCCCATTGAAGCTTGTTCAGAGCCGTCTTCGCTGACTGCAGTGCCGGATTGAAGGCCGATGTCGTCGAATTTGCCATTGCCCAGATTCTGGTAAAGGTACTTGGGCGTTGAATCGTTGGTGACGTAGATATCAGGGCGGCCGGTGTTGTTGAAGTCTGCCCACACAACGCCCAAACCGTAATAGCCATCGGGATCGCTGACCCCGGCAGCTTTTGAAACATCGGTGAAGGTGCCGTCGCCATTGTTGTGGAAGAGCGAGTCGCCGGCTCCCCGCAGACCGCGCGGACCGCACTGCACATCGATGCCTTTGTACTTGCAGAACGAGGCGCTTCCGAATCGAGGCATATCGTCGAGATGAAAGTCGACGTAGTTGACCACCATCAGATCGGCAAATCCGTCGTTGTCGTAATCACCAAAGGCCGCGCCCGTCGAATAGCGGCCATCGGCCACGCCCGCCTTGGCCGTAACGTCGGTGAATGTGCCATCGCCGTTGTTGCGGTAGAGGACGTTGCCGCCCAGGCAGGTGAGATAAAGATCGGGCCAACCGTCGTTATTGATGTCGCCCACCGCTCCGCCGTCGCCGAAGCAGGGTGTGGTCAGTCCGGCCTTCTCGGTTACGTCGGTGAACGTGCCGTCGTGGTTGTTGTGATACAGGGCGCCTGCAGGCTTCATTCCCTTGAGAGCCTGGGCGACCGTCGGCTGATTGGTGAAGTAAATGTCGGGCCAGCCATCCCGGTCGTAATCAATCAGGACCACTCCGCCGCTCATGGACTCCATGATGTAGCGTTTATCGGGATCCGAGGCATGTTTGAAGGTGATGCCGGCCTGGGCGGTAATATCTTCGAGCTGAGGAACCGGGCGGCCGCTGCACTTGGTGGATTTCGCGCCTGGCGGCGGAGGTGGGGGCGTGGGATGTCCCCCGCCCATTTGTGCGGCGGCAATGTTCAAAACACAAAACCAGACACCGATGTTTTGCGTCAGGCCGGCTCGAAAGCGTCGAGTGAACAAGCTGATGTTCCCTTTCCCTATGGGGTCTGCTTCGCCGCGTCCCCGGCGGGTTCTCGGGATTTGGCTTTCAGAGCTTTGTAGATCTCCAACTCACGATCCGCGTCAGCACTGCGGCCAAGCTTGCGATAGGCTGCCTGCAATTGATAGTGCACGTAATCTGTTTGCGGCATTAGCCTGGCTGCAGCTTCAAGATGGGTCACCGCTTCCTCAGCCTGGCCTCGGTCAAGTTGAATCTTCCCAAATTGATATTGGGCCCTGGCAAAGTCAGGATCGGTGTTGATGATCGCCAGAAACAACGCTGCGGCATCGTCGATCTTCGACTCCTGTAAGTATACGTAGCCGAGGTGGTAGCTTGCCTCTGCGTCGCCTGGGTTGAGACTCAGCTCAGCCTTGAATTCCCTTTCGGCATCGTCCCAATGCTCCCAGCGGATGTAGGCGAGCCCCTCGTCAAAGTGCGCTTTGGGCAAAGATGGATTTGATTGGAGCGCCCGCTCGAGGGTGGCCGTGGAGCGGGCATAATCGCCGATCTCCGTCCAAAGCTGCCCGACCAGAAGGAGCGTGTCATCGGAGCGCGGTTGCGATTCGAATTCGCTTAACACCCGCGTCGCCTGCTGCATGTCTCCGATATGCGTGAGCGATGCAGCCCAGGCATAACCGACTTCGGCATCCTGCATGCCCGCTTTATCGAGAGGAGCAAATGTTCGCGCGGCATCGGCATATTGATCGGTTGCAAAATAGGAGATGCCCAGCATGGCGAGCAGCGGGTGCGATCCGGGCTCAAGCTGGAGCGCTTGGGAGAGCGCGCGTATCGCTTCAGAATAATTATTCGCTTTGAAGGCGCACAGACCAAGATTCTTTTCGAGGCCTGGAAACGCTGGATCCCATTGCTCTGCCTGCTGGTAGGTGGTGAGGGCCAGTGAGTATCCGCCTCGGATAGCCTGCGAGGTGGCCAGGTCGTTGTAAGCAAGAGCGAGCACCGAGCGGAGTTCCTTGTCGCGGACTTCGGCCGCTGAGCGCTGGGCCGGAGTGAGACTGGCGAGACCGTTTGGGTCGTCACTGTCTGTGGTGGCCGGGGCAGCCTGGTCTTCTTCCTTGCGGCTGAGAGGCATTACCGCGGCAGCCGAACCGGCTCCACCTGAAAGAACCATGCTGGAGACATGCTGCTGGCTCTCAACCATCACCTTGTTCTCAAGAGCGCGGGCCTTGGCTGCAAAGACATCGCTTTCTTCTCTGCGTCCCGATTTAATCAGGATTCGGGCCAGATCCACATAGGCCCGGCGTATCTGGTAATTTGTGCGCGCCTCGTCGCTCCCGGTAAGCGTTACCGCCTTGCGCAGCATCTCCTCAGCCAGATCCATCTTGTCCTGGGCATACGCGTTCAATCCCATGTACAGAAAGGAATCAGGTGACGTGGGCGAGATCTTGGCTGCCGCCTTGAGGTACCTATCCGAATCCTCGTAGTTGCGTTCCACCGAGTTGAACAAGCCGAGCATGAAGTTAGCCAGGTAGTCGTCGGGATAGGTCTCGAGTTCCTTCTTGAACTCGCCCTCAGCTTCAGGGGTCGGCTTCCAATCGTTTTGCGATATTTCGATCAGGCCCAGAAAGTAGTGCGCATGAGGAGTATGCGAGTCGAGAGCAATGGCCCGTTGAAACTCCTGAATGGCGCGCTTGGTATCGCCGCTATCACGATAGGCGCGACCGATCAGAACATGGATTGAGCCCGTATCGCCCGCAGTTTTGATCATTCGATCGAATGCCGCCTGGGCGCGCGGCTTGTCTTCAGGCTTCCCAGTGTTCAACAGGCAAATGCCGAGCAGGTAGATGTTCTCAACGGACGGTTCCGCGTCTACTACTTTCTTCAGCGGGACAAGCGCCGCGGTAAAGTCCCCTTGCTGCATGAGCGCGTTGCGAAGCACGATATTGGCGTGGATGTCGTCTGCGCCGGTACCGCGGATATTTATAGCTTGTTTGATTGCGTCGTCTAAATGACCCGCCTGGAGCTCGGCGAATGCAAGATCGACGCGCGTACCGGGAATGTCTTCATAGCGTAGCGATTCGTTGTAGCGATCGATCGCCTGCTGATATTCCCGCTCCAGCAATCGCAAGCGAGCCAAATCGCGAAGGGCCTGCGCGATCAGGCGCTCGTTGGCCACCTCGATCGCGGCCTGATTATGTGAATCGCGGGCCGCGGTTGCCGCTTTCAATCTCTTGTCGAGCTCGTCTTGCGGCTGAGTGGCTGATTGAGCGGAGGCCTGCGGCGCGGCGAAAAGACGAGGAGTTAATGAAAGGCACGGTGACAGGATTATTGCGATTGCGAATGCGGATGGGAAAAAATACGCTTGCCTTTTCACGGGCTGCGGTGAAGGTCTCACTACAAAATCATCCATCGCTAGCCCATACTCCATCGGGTAAAAGACTAAAGGGCAGGGCTTTGAAATATCAAGCCCTGCCCTCCAGGTTATGAGATTGAATTGAAGCCCATTTGCAGTTGCTGAACGGTTGGTCGTCCGTGTTGATTCAGATATGCGATGCCAGATTTCTCCGGCATCGCATTCCTGGTTAGAACGTCAACTTGAGCGTGTACTGCAAAGTGCGTCCCTGGTTCAGGTTTTCGGAACTTGCCTGACCGAAACCCGTCCCATTGGCGGTGGTGGGCACTCCGGGGGCCGTAGCAATAACGTTATTGCTTGGACTGCAAGGTCCTGCGCCCGAGCACGTGATTGAATTTGACGAAGCACCGAAGCCGGTGTTTTCAAGGTTGCCGCTGTCGAAGTTCGGGTGGTTGAACAGGTCGAAGAAGTCCATGCTGAACTTGACCCGCAGTGACTCGCCGATTGTCCAGTTCTTGGCTAACTGCCCGTCCAGATTGGTATTGGGCGATCCGGTACATATGCCGCGCGATGCAAGGTTGCTCGGGAATGTGCCGATGGTATACCCGACCAGAGTGAATGCCGAGTAGTTCAGCCGGTTGCGTCCGCCGGTTCCGGCAGTGCAACTTGTGCCGGTTGCCAAAGGCCTCTGATTGACGTACAAGCCGGTTCCAACCAGATCCTGAAGCGCACTGCCATCTGCCCCGCTGGCGCCATTGGAGAGAACGGTAAACGAGCTTCCCTCTGCCATGCTGAAGATGCTGTTCGCTTCCCATCCTCCAGCAGTGTTCTGCACGAAGCGATTCTGCTTTTCGAATTTCGGCAAGTAGAATACTTCGTTTGCCACGAAGATGTTGGGGCGGTTGATGTTGGTGTTGCCCTTGTCAAGACGTGGATCGTATTGATCGGTGATTGCCTGCGCTGAGAGGCTGCCGCTCGAATCGTCCTCAGCCACGTCGCCCAGCGAATGCGACCAGGTGTAAGCAGCCTGGAAGGTTGAGAAGGCCCCGGTTTGCGCCTTGAACAGCACTTGCAGGGAGTTGTAGTTTGCCTGGCCGCCGCGCGAGAACTGCGGAATTTCTCCGAAGTTAAACGCAGGCCGCAGCGCGGTCAGAGCAGCGCCGGATGAAAATGCCCCTATCAGCCAGTTGTTATCTGGGATGGGATTGTCGTCACGCGAGTCGGTAAGGTGAATTCCCGCATTGCCGACGTAGCCAACCTGGATCGTAGTATTGCGGGCAATCTCCTGTTCGATCGAGACGTTGTACTGCCAGGAGTTGGGAAGATGGCCTGCCGTGGTCTTGGAGTAGCTTGGCGAAACCGAAGCACCCGTCAGAGGCCCGACAGTATCCATGGAACGGTTGCTGCTGATAGCCAGTTCGAAAGGCGCATTGCGAGCCATGCCTTCGGCAAGACCCACAACTTCACGCTGGTAGAACTGGCCGGCGCCGAGACGAACTGCCGTCTTTCCGGTGCCGAACACATCCCAGGAAATGCCGAAGCGCGGAGCGATGCTGTGGAGGTTTTGCTGCACGAGGCTCTTGTTAGAACCAGGAGTGCCGCTGGATAGTGCAAGGTTGATTCCAAGGGCTGCGAGAGCCTTTACCTGATTCGCGCATGGCGTGGTGCCGGGTACCGTCACGATGCCGTTGCAGGCGTCGCCAGGGTTCGCAATCGCCTCGCTTGCGCTCCAGAGTGCAGGATTCCAGTTGGCCCATTGGTTGGGGTAATTGCCGCCCCCACCGAAGGCCGAATTGTGGTTTCCTCCCTGCGAATTGCCGAATGGCTCAAAGTAAAGCGACCAGCGGAATCCGTAGGAAACGGTGAGTCTGCGGGTCAGCTTCCAGGTGTCGCCGACATATGGTTCGAGATCGCGCCAGGTGACAGCGGCTATACCGTCGATGCTGTTCTCGCCAATGCCGCTGAAGACCTGCGCTGGTATGTAGCCGGGCGTTCCGGGCGTGCCGCTGGCCGTTCCCGGCAGCATGATGGTGGCCAACGGATTGCCGGTACTGAAGCACCCCGCGGTACCTGACTGTAGCGTTGCCACTGACGTAATGCAGCCGTTTCCGGCGCCGTTCGCCTGAGGCAATCCGGGCCGATCAGCACCGTCGCCATTGTCCTCGACCTTCTCATCGAAGCTGAGGAAGACGCCGGTCTTGATCAGGTGATTACCATGCACCTTGGAGAGGTTGTCCTGAATGGTGTACAGATCTTCGTGGTTGCCGTAGGGGGCAATGTTCCACATCGAACTGTCGCTGGAATAGTTGTAGGCAGATCCGCCGATGGAGCCGTAAGGAACCAGGCCGCCCCAGCCTGCAGCACCGTATTCACCCGGCGTTTTGATGGACTGGGGGAACGTGGCCGGATATGCCGTCTCCAAGTCAGTCACGGATGAGGCGTTTGTGCCTCCCAGCGTGGTGATGATGCGGTTTTGTCCGAAGCCGAACTCCACGTCGTTGACCATGGTGGGCGAAATGGTTGTGCTCAGCTTGGCCATGATGCTTCTTGAAGGCTGGCTCCAGCCCGAGTTAACGGTTGGGAAGCCACCCGATCCCCAGAACGCGCTGGCATCGTTCGGTGACGGATTGTTCCAGTGCTCATTGGTCCACCGGAACGACGCCCGGTTGGACTTGGTGACGTCGTAGTCTCCACGAACGTTCCACTCCATCCAATTGAGATGATTGTTGATCAGGTTCGTGTAATTGTTTCCGCCAACGGAAGTCGCGGGTCCGGTTGGATAGAATTTGGCGTAGTCCAGGCCGGCTGGATCAGGGTTGGCGATAATATGCGGATTGCTACCCTGCGCATAAGCCGGGATGGTGGGAATATTGGCGCCGCATTGATCTGTAGTCGCCGTTCCATATGCGCTGAAATCGCCGGATTCTTCGGCAGCCGTCGGCACGCATGTGGCCAATGGCACACCTTGTATTTCTTTGTTCCATTCCTGGTTAAACCAGAAGAAGCCCTTGTTCTTGATTACCGGGCCGCTGATGTTGTAGCCGAAATCGTCGCGGCGCTCCTTGGCCTTGCCCAGGCCGGCGTTATTGGCAAACCAGTTGTTGGCGTCAAGAGCGTCGTTGCGGCCGGCATAAAAGAGGCCGCCGTGGAATTTGTTGGTGCCGGTTTTGGTTGTGATGCTGATGATGGCGCCGGCAGCCTGACCGTACTCAGGACCGTAGGAGTTGCGAATCATTTTGAATTCGGCAATGGTGTCAACCGACGGATAAACCAGGATGGTGCGGCCCGAACCAACGTCGTTGTTGTTCACGCCGTCGACCAGGAACAGGTTCATGTTGTAAGGGTTGCCATCTACGGAGAAGTTAACGCCTCCGTCCAAACCTTTGCCCACAAAGTTCGCGCCTTGCGCAGCGCTGACGCCCGGTGAAAGCTGCGTCAGTCCGACGAAATTCTCGCCGCTCAATGGCAATTCGCGAACCTGAGTGCCGACTACAACCTCGCCGACCGATGATGAGGTGGTCTCAACCTGGACCGTGTCGGCTTGAACGGTCACATTCTCAGTGACCGCGCCGGGTTGAAGAACAGCATTCAACTCAGTGTCGGTGGATACGTGGACTTCGACGCCTGTCGACGTGAATTCTTTGAAGCCCGTAGCGGTGATGTGGACGATATAGTTGCCCAACGGCACCTGCGCGAATGAATACGAGCCAATGTGAGATGTGGTGGTTGTAAAGCTGATACTCGTAGCTGCGTTGCTGGCGGTTACTTTCGCTCCGACGACTGCGGCGCCCGTCTGGTCAGTGACGTTACCGACAATCGATCCGTAATACGCTTGCGCATGCGAAACGACGGAACCCGTCGCCAGCATGAACAACATGATGAGAAGTATTCCCAGCCACGATTGGACTGGAGTGCTACTTCTTCCTGATTGTGCTTTTTCTGTTCGCATCATAACTGGGTCTCCTGATACTGCTACTGTGAGCCGGCTTAGTTGCCCGTTGTATTACGCAGAATCAAACCCTTTCCGCAAGAGAATCTGCGGAGAGAGGCGGTCTTCTCAACTTCAGAGACAATTGAAACGGCTAATTCACTTGAAAATGGTTATTTCACTTGGCGCGGATGGTAACGTGATCAAACGACGATGTCAATGAAAATTCTTGGAATTCTCTCGCATATGTGATTGTTTTGAGCCGATCTGCGCATAATTCAGATTCTGGTCACTTTTGCATATCGCCGCTAATAAAGGGGTTAACCTACAACTTTTGGATGAGATTTTTCTATGAGCTGGGTCGAAGCAATTTCTGCCTGGAGCTGTGCAAAACGTATCTTATTTTCGCCGTATGTTCGCCAACACCGGAAAAACTTCACGGGTTCACTCCGCGAAGACAGCACTGCGGAAGTTGCGTTTAAAGCTGAGGATTTTGGAAGCATTTGCAGCACCTGATCGGCTAAGAATGGGGCCCGAATTTGAATCGCAGACAACGAGCTTGGGCTGCAGACCAGGACATTCAAATTCGCACCGAAGCGGATAGTATAGGAAGGAATGCAGAACCTGCAGGGCCATTCCCCAAAAAAGCTCATGCGTGACCTCTTCGCGGAATGCCCAGTTGTGTGGCCGGCGAAGCAAGCCCGAGTTCTATACGCGTGTCGCATATTTTTGCGCAGTTTATTTCTCGCTTCGATCATCGCAGCGGCCACCGGCATCGCCATGGGGCAGTTATCAACTCAAGACCATCTCGCCGAACCTGGTTTCTGGCCCACTCAGGATCAGCCCTCGCGCGCGGAGTTTGTTGGAGCAGAAGCCTGCGCGCGCTGCCACGCCACCAGGACGGCAACGCAAAAGCAAACACCCATGGCAATGAATATGGCGCTGGCTCCAACAGCGGATATTCTTCACTCGCATCCCGCATTGACGTTTTCAGCAAACAGATTCGAATATCGAATCGATACCAATGCGACCCAGAGCCGGTTTTCAATCGCTGGAGATGGCAAGCGCCTGTCGTACCCGTTGATGTGGGCGTTTGGAACCGGCCGCGTCGCGCAGTCCTACCTGTTCAAGCAGGAAGACGGCAAGTTTTACGAAGCCAGGGCAAGCTACTTTACCAATCTCAATGGTCTGGACTTCACTCCGGCTCGCGCCCTTCAATCCGCAACCAGCATCGAGGAAGCGATGTATCGGCAGGTTCCCATGGATGAAGTCCGTCGCTGCTTCGGTTGCCATGCCACTGCCGCAAATGTTGCCGGGAAATTCGATGAGCAGCGCATGATTCCCGGCGTAAGTTGTGAAGCCTGTCATGGTCCTGGCGCGAGCCACGTAAAACTCATGAGCAACCGCTCGGCCGGTACTTCCGCAGCCGGTAAATCCGCAATTTTCAACCCTGGAGATCTGCTTGCTTCAGATGCCGTGGACTTTTGCGGCGCGTGTCACAGCTCGTTTTGGGATGTAAAACTCTCAGGAGTCACGGGCGTTTCAACTGCCAAGTCTGCTCCTTACCGGCTGGTCACCAGCAAGTGCTGGGGAACGGGAGATGACCGCCTCACCTGCGCCGCATGTCACGATCCTCATCGGCAACTGCAAACCGATGCGTCAGACTACGACCCGGTTTGCCGGAGTTGCCACGTTACGAATGCAGCAGAGAAGCCAGCGAAAGATCATCCCGGCGCGGCCTGCCCCGTAGCTAAAGCCAGGTGCACGAGCTGCCACATGCAGAAGGTCTACGTGCCTGAGATGCACGCCAACTTCACTGACCATCGCATCCGCGTCGTTCATGCGGGCGAGCCGTTCCCCGAGTAGCACCTTGAACTGGTTGCATCAATATGCCTGAGGAGATCTGGAAACATCCCTCAGGGGCTAAAGCCCAGACTCATTTTGGGAGCCTTATCGGCGCGAGTAAACTCGCGCCCTGATACAAGACCTCATCCCGGCGAGTTTTTCAGCAGCCAGTAAAGCCGTGCTCTTTCAAAGCCGGATTTATGCAACCAGTTCTAGCTCCACTTGCCCGCGCCCTCAACAATGGTGATGTAGCGATTCAGCGGCAGATCGGTAAAATGCTCGACCTTGCCGCTGGGCTGGGGCCACGTTACTTCAAGGCTGTCAATTTTTGTTCGGCGGCCAATGCCCAGTACCACTCTCGGATCATGTGAAGACAAAAAGCTTCCGCCGCCGACCTTGGTTCGCGTGCGCTTCAAATCTCCCGCCTGATAAGCAATGCGGGCTCCAACGGCGTCCCGGTTTGACTTGGTCCCGACCAACTTCACGCCCAGCCAGTTGTTGAGTCTTCCCACGTTGTTACGCAACAGCAAAGGAGCTTCGTTGTTGTTGTTGATGAGCACGCTGACTCCGCCGTCATTGGCGAAGTCTCCGATGGCAAGGCCGCGAGCGGGGAACTTTTTGGTGAACACCGCGCCGCTGCCGCTGCTCACGTCGTGAAACTTCTTCCCATCGTTGTGAAAGAGCAGCAAAGGCTGGCGCCACTGAATGGCGGAAGATGCTTCGTCGAACAAATCGTCAGGGAAGCCGCTGGCCGCTATCAAATCAAGATTCCCGTCGTTGTCATAGTCGAGAAACTTTAAACCCCAGCCGCTCATCCATTTGGTCGACATGCCGATGCCAGCCGGAATCGAGACGTCGTCAAAAGTCTCATCGCCGTTGTTCTGGTAGAGAGAGAAGAATTCCTCGTCGATGTTGGCAACAAACAAGTCCATCCAGCCGTCCTGATTGAAGTCAGCCGAATCAACCCCCATGCCGGAGCGAGCCCATCCGTTGCTGCTATAGGCAACCTCAGCCCCCAGACCGTTCTCCTCAAACTTTCCTCCGCGGTTAAAGTACAGAAAGTTAGGCACGGTGTCATTGGAAACAAACAGGTCTATCCATCCGTCGTTGTTAACGTCGGTGGCTACAACGCCCCATGCCTTGCCCAGATGTTGTGCGATCCCCGCAGATTTGCTCACGTCGGTAAATGTGCCATCGCCGTTGTTGTGAAACAGCCAGCTCGGCATGGGGTTGAATATTTTGGGAATGCAGTAGTGCCGCACGCCTTCGGAGTCTTTGGCGCACCCGTGCATCAGGTCGAATTCAGCAAACTGGCAGACGAACAGGTCCAGCCGGCCATCGTTGTCATAGTCAAACCAGACGGCGCTTGAGCTCCAGCCGCCGGCCGCGACGCCGGCCTGCGCGGTCACATCAGTGAATGTGCCGTCGCCGTTGTTGCGGTAGAGAATATTCTGCCCACACTGTGTGACGTAGAGATCGGGAAAGCCGTCGCCGTTGTAGTCTCCTGCCGCGACGCCCATGCCGTATCCGCCGCCGGCCAAACCGGCTTTTGCTGTTACATCAGTAAAAGTGCCGTCGCGATTGTTGCGATAAAGCGCATTTTGCAAGGGCGTGGGAGGATTGAAAAAGTTTGCCTTGCCGCTGTTGACAAGATAGATGTCCATCCAGCCGTCGTTATCGTAGTCGAGGAAAGCACAACCCGCGCCGCTGCTTTCGGGCAGATACTTTTGAGCTGACCGGCCCGCTGAGTGAACCCAGCGAATGCCGCTCTTCGATGGCTGAACTTCTTCAAATGTGTAAGGTGTTGCCTGAGCGGCCTGCCCCAACAGCGACCCGCACACGGGACTGGCCGCGGCGGCGAGGCCCAGATTGCGCAGCAGCCTGCGACGCGAGAGATTCCCCTTGAAAGTTCTCATCCTGATAGGCGTGCGCCTCGCACAGCAGCTATCTTACCTGCATTCATTGATGGGAAGGTAGTGACTCGATGCAGCATGGTTCGCCACGGCTCGCACCTCGCCCCACGAGAACAAATCCAATCTCTCAGTGCGGGCGTGGATCGAGTGAAGGTTGCGTCCCGGCCAATGACGGCGGACCGACAAGCAGATTTTCTTTCAGATCGCGGGCGAGTTTCTCAATCTCAGCCACCATTCGAAGCTGGGCAGGAGTCAGCGAAACAGGATTTTCGCGTGCAACCTCAGCATTCAGCTCGTTGCTCAGCTTCAGGATCTTGCTTGCGTCTTTGGCAACGCGCTTTTGCCCTTCGGCAATGGCGGCGCGCAGTTGCCGCTCTTCTTCGGCGGGATCGCCGTTGGGAAGGTCGGGGTCTTGCCTGCTGCCAACAGGCGCTCCGCTGGGGAGCGTAGGCAGGCTCGGCGAAGTGCCGCGAACCTGCGCGCAGCAAGGCGCAACTACCAGGAGCGCGAGCCAAACAAGCCCCCACTCGCAAGATTTGCAGGGGAAGGCACGATATCGCGGTGATGGGAAGGCCTGCTTACGTGTCATTTCTAACCTGCTGACGTTGATGAGGGAATTGACAACCCGGCAGAGGAGAGCCCGACTTCGGCCTTGTAAAACCGTGCCAAAGTATACTTGTTGGCGGATATAGTCTATGCCGACTTCGGTATTTCGAACAATCTGTTTGGCCGCGGCAATCGTTTTTTTGGCGCAGGCTGACCAGGTATCGGGGCAGGCGCCGCCATCCCAACAGAATGGGGTAAACCCCACTGCCGCTATCGATCCACTCCAGCAGCAGGCGCTCGATGAAGAGCAAGCCGGTAAAACCGAAGACGCCATACGCGACTATGGGTACGCCCTCCAGCAGCATCCCGACTGGAAAGAGGGAATGTGGAACCTGGGCATGCTGGAGTATGGAAGCGATCGGTTTGCGGAGGCAATTGTCACGTTTCACAAGGTTGTTGACTTTGCTCCAGGACTGGGCATCGCGTGGAGTCTTCTCGGCTTGTCAGAGTTCGAAACGGCTGACTACGACCATGCCCTCACTCACCTGGAGAAAGCACACTCTCTTGGCATCAACGATGGCGATATAGCGCGGGTCTCCAGCTATCATCTCGGGATTCTTTGGACCCGAGCTTCGCAATTTGAGCGTGCGTCAAATCTGTTGCTGCAGACATTCGGGGCAGACATGACATCGCCGCAGACAAAGATTGCACTTGGGCTATCGACGTTGCGCGTACCGCTGCTTCCCAGCCAGCTTGACCCGTCTCGTGAGGCTCTGGTGCAGGCAGTTGGAGAGGCCGAGGCTGCTGGAGAGGGGCAACAGGCCGGCCTGGCCAATTTGCTCAGTAAAAATCCCGAACTGCCCTATCTCCACTACGCATTCGGACTGTCGCTGGCGGAGAACGGAAAAGTGAAAGAAGCGCAGGAGCAGATGGTGGAGGAGACGAGGATCTCCCCGGCCAGTTCGGCGCCATGGATGGGCCTCAGCCGTCTCGATCTGAAACTAGGAAAGACGACCGAAGCGCTGAAAGCTGCTCAAGAGGCGGTCAGGATTTCGCCGAACAATCAAGATGCGCATTTGCTACTCGCTCAAGCTTGGCAGTCGGAGGGCGAGGAGCAGAAGGCATCGGAAGA
The DNA here is from genome assembly GCA_964528915.1 of uncultured Occallatibacter sp. Taxonomy (GTDB): domain Bacteria; phylum Acidobacteriota; class Terriglobia; order Terriglobales; family Acidobacteriaceae; genus Telmatobacter. Next base: position 7,021 of record CAZGUD010000030.1, on the reverse strand, counting down.
AAGAGCCTTTGTCGCCGGTCAAAACACGGGCAATTCGGCCCCCGAGCAGCGCATGATCCTTCTGTATGCCAGTCCAGTGATGAAGGCTGAAGCCGCTCCGAAGGCAGATGAGCAGCGCTGGAGCCGCGCCATGACCGAATATGCCGCCGGCGAATACCCCGAAGCAATTATCGATTTGAAAGCGTGGCTGGCCACGGCCCCGGAGAGCGGTACGGGTTGGGCTCTCCTGGGACTTTCAGAATTCGCAATGAAGGATTACGACAACGCGCTCATTCACCTTGACCGCGGCTCACAGCTTGGGTTGGCCGCTAGTTCCGAGTCCCTGGCCCTCGGCAAATACACTTTCGGAATTTTGCTCACGCATGCGGGCCGCTTTGAACAAGCTGCCACCATCCTGTCTTCGGCCACTAATGCTTCAGGGCCATTGGCTCAAAAAGTGGAGTTCGCGCTGGGACTGGTACTACTGCGGAGAGCCGAGTTTCCAGACGCGGTGAGCCCCTCAGATAAAGAACTCATTGCCGCCGCGGGCAGCGTCGAATCGCTTCTGCTTCAGAGCCAGTACGACAAGGCCTTCCCGCAACTCAAGCTCTTGCTCCAGCAACATCCGGCTACACCCTTCATTCACTACGCGTATGGAACCGCATTGATCGCGCTATCTCAGTTCGACCAGGCCGTAGAGCAAATGCAGGCAGAGATGCAAATTTCTCCTGCGAGCGAATTGCCTTGCGTCCGCCTGGCCTCAATCGCACTGCGCCAGCGCGACCCTGCCACTGCAATCACCTGGGCGCAAAAAGCCCTTCAACTCGCTCCCAACTCCGTGGACGCTCATTACCTGCTGGGGCGCGGCTCTCTTGAATCAGGCGACCCAACGTCGGCGATTCGCGAACTCGAAATTGCCGCCAGGCTCAGTCCCGCCAGTCCTGAAATTCACTTCAATCTTGCCAAGGCCTATGCTCGAGCAAAATTGCCTGACAAAGCCCAGCAGGAGCGGGATATCTTTAACGGACTGAAGAAAACGGAAGAAAGCCAGCAAGGCGGTCAGTCACCCCAGGTTGACCCTGGCTCGCGCGATCCGGCACAGGGAACGAAACCAACTACGGCGAATGCGCCCGAGCCCCCGCCCACGCAGTGAAGTTTTACGGGTAGTGCCGCGCGGTTCTCAACTTGAAGGCCGGAACCCCGTCAAATCGAAGAGATAGCCGTTGCTGAGAATCCAGCGGGCGTTCGACCGCGCGGCCCTTAAAGTCTCGACCGGGCGGAGTGTGCGTATAATTTGTTCGGTACCGTGAGGGGTTATGAAGATCAATCTGTTTATCGCCGGAATCTTGACTGTTGCGAGTTTCCCGTTGGCAAATGCACAAGCTCCATCAGCCGGAGCACCCGCCAATCGCGACCCATCCACAATCAGCGGAGTTGGCAACACCGCCAACATGAGCACACTGATTAGCCAGCAGCATGGGAGCATGCAGTATTTCGGGAAAGTTGTCGTAGACGGCTCCGGTCTGCCCTGGAATCCAATTCCGGTTGCGGTGGTATGCGACGGGAAGACGCTCTACAACACCGTCACGGATGTAAAGGGCGGTTTTGGCATCATGGTCGATGCCAAACTGCCGGAAAGCGAGATTGTGAAGACCAAGACCGACCTCGGACGCGTGACCGCGGCTCAGCTTGTCGGTTGCAAGGTGAATGCAGTTCTGGACGGCTTTGACTCGACGCCAGTGACGATTGCCAATCGCGACCTCACCGATTCACCCGATATTGGAACCATCCATCTGCACCAGAACGAAGCGGCCGTTGGATCCTCGCTCAGCCCCACCACCGCATCGGCCCCGGCCGACGCCATGAAGGAATTCGACAAAGCCCACTCCGACGAGATCGGGAATCACATGGACAGCGCTCGGAAACACCTGCAGAAAGCTGTCAGTATCTACCCGCAGTTTGCTGAAGCCTGGTACCAGTTGGCCAGGCTTGAGGAGACGGATAAGCCGGACGATGCCCTGAACGCGTATCGGAAGGCCGCAGCGGCCGATCCGAAATACACTCCACCGTATGAGCACATTGCGGCGCTTTGCGCAGTCCAGAAGAAGTGGCAGGACGTGTTGGATGCAACCAACCATTCGCTGCAACTTGTACCCGCTGGCACGCCCCAGATCTGGTATTTCGACGCTGTCGGAAACTACAACCTGGGCCAGGTATCCGTTGCTCGAACTGCCGCGGAGACATCTCTGAGAATGGACCCGAACCATCTTGCTCCAAACACCGAACAGCTTCTCGCTGTCATATTGGCAGGCCAGGGCGAATACCAAACTGCTCTGGACCACTTGCGCCACTGTCTGACCTACATGCCGCCCGGACCCAATGCGGACCTGGTGAAGCAACAGGTGGCTCAACTGGAGAAGATAGTGCCGCCCGCTGCCAAGTAGCGGCTAAATCCATAAGTCCAGCAATCATCGCTTACTGCGGCTCCGCGCCGGTCCCACTCGACTGGTAGGGCTACAATGATCACAATTAAGTAAAATGATCATAGACGTGTTCCAAAACGCCGCGAAAGTGCTATGATCGTTCGAAATTGAATTCCAACTTGGCTCGAGAAGCTGCTGAAAGCTGAGTTCCGGCAGTTGAACTCGGATGTTTAATACCTGTCGCATTGGCAAACTGATCACAATTCAGTTGACTCCAGGTGGGGCAGAGACGCTTCTCACCGGCCACTGCCCCGAACTTGAAAACATACGTCCGGGGATTGCAAGCGAGTTTTTTATGGCGTTGTTATTTTTTGAGTTTTGCGCGGAAAGCCTTGAGGCAGTGTGTGCTGCCGAGTCAGGCGGCGCGAACAGGATCGAATTATGCTCACAGCTCACCTTGGGAGGAACCACTCCCCCGAGGGAGTTGATGGCTGCGTGCGTGAGGGCGGTTTCGATTCCAATTTATGCCTTGATACGTCCGCGCGCCGGGGATTTCGTTTACTCTTGCCAGGAATATGAGCTGATGCATCGGCAAATCGACGACGCAAAGGCTTCTGGAGCCAGCGGAGTAGCGCTTGGAGTGTTGCAGGCTGACGGCCGCGTGGATGTGATGCGAACGGCCGCCCTGGTGGAGTATGCGCAGCCCATGGGAACGACCTTCCACCGGGCGTTCGATGAGACTCCCGATCTGAGCGATGCGCTGGAGCAGGTAATCGAAACCGGGGCCACCAGTCTTCTTACTTCAGGAGGCGCACCCGAAGTGCTGCTGGGAGCCGAGCGGATCGCGAGCCTGATGCAGCAGGCAGATGGGCGTATCCAAATCATCGCCGGGGGCGGTTTGCGTTTGGCGTCACTGACTGAATTGGTGCGGCGTTCAGGCACATTCTCGCTGCACGGCTCATTGATGAACTCGAATGGCTCCAGGGGCACAGGCGTGGATGCAGCGCGCCTCGAAGCCGATATACGCGAAGCTGTGAGATTGCTGCACAGCGAGTATGACCAGATGCAAGCGCAGGCGGAACGGCATTAGAAGGGTTTCATGATGAAGCGGAGAGAGCGACCGGTCAGACTTTGATGACGCGCGTTCCCTGGCGCTCAAAAGGCGCGACGGCTTCGGCAGTGGCGTTAGTGTCGGTGATGAGTACCTGAATCTCGTTGATAGGGCAAACGATAGCCGGACTCACTTTGCCGATTTTGCTGGAATCGGAAACCACGATCACCTGTTTGCTCTGCTTGATCATCTTGCGGTAGACAAGCGCTTCATCTGCCTCAAGAGAAGTGGCGCCGCGTTCGGCATCGAGCCCGGTGACGCTCAAAAAAACCTTGTCCATATAGACGCTGTCGAGAAAACTGAGCGCGGCATTGCCTGAGAGCGCAAATGACCACGCCCAAAGCATGACGCCGCCGGTTAAGTATGTGCGGATCGAAGTGCGATTGCAGAGTTCCATGCAGATATTGAGGGCATTGGTAACGACCTGGATTTTTTCGCGGTGACGAAGGCTGCGACCGATGTGAGTGGTTGTGGTACCCGCGGACAGGCCGACGGTTTCGCCTTCCTGAATTAATTCTGCGGCAGCCAAACCAATGCGGCGCTTCTCAGCGGCGTGACGCTGCTCGCGCGCAATGAAAGAACTGTCGTAGCGGTAGGGCTCGTATAGAAGCGGCTCGGCGAGTTCAGCCCCGCCATGAGTACGGCGAATCAACCCGCGGTTCTCAAGCCGCGCAAGATCGCGACGGATGCTGGGCGCCGAGGCGCCGGCAACGGCCTGAATTTCTTCTAGGGAGGCGCTTTCAGACTTGAGGAGAAACTTGACAATCGCTTCCGATCGCCGATTGATCGATTCCGACATATCACGGCAATTCTACTCCGCAGATTCGGCGAAAAAGCACAAGGCCAACTGCAAGATGGTTGACATTATGCTGGGGGGGAAGTCGTGGCTGCCGATGCCAGTCTGAAATCAAGCCGCACGCCAAAAAGGCGTCCGGAAGGTCTCGATAGGTTGGTTTGGGATTAGTACGTATCGGTGGTCGAGCGGACTGGCTCCCCGTCGATTGCGACAGTGCCGGGGTAAGGAACGCCGCCCTGCTTGAGCACAGGCACGAAACGCCACTTACCCTGAACCTTGATATACTTTTCCAGGTTGGCTCTGTAGTTGTTCTTACTATCCATGCTTGCTATGCGCGTGGGCACTGAGGATGCTGAGTGACCCATAGAATGGCTAGATTTTGGTGTAGCGATTTTTGGCGTAGCGATTGTATCAATCTGGACACTAAACACACTTCATTGCTGTAGATTATTGATAATAAAAAGTGGGAGTAGTTCAGTGGCAGAACGTCAGCTTCTGCAGAGCTATTTTGGGAGTTTTCGCAGCTTCCGCTTGTTTTTCCAATAAACACATTACAATCAACATCATACTGACGATTTCATTTGCGACCATCTGCGAGTAGATTTGTCACATTTTTGCAGAATTAAACGCCATGGATAGTAAATCTGGATAGTGAGCGGCATGTCCTGTCCAGGCTCTTTTAGCTGTAAGAAGTTGGCTCCATCAACTGCACCGGACGAGGAGTCAAAGTGCAGCATTATTTCTTTCACAATTTAATACGATCAGTACTCGGACCTAAACGAACTCGGGTTCAGCCGCTGGCGAATCTTCTATGACTCCAGCGTAGTAGTTCGATCCCTTTTGGTGACACGAACCGATATTCCGGTGCCCAAAGGCGGCTTGGGAATATATAGCCAATATATTAACCATTATGTGGTATAATTGGCTTAAAGAGGTAATATATTGCCTATTAATCTCAGGACGGTGCAAGAGGTACGCACAGGAATTGCAGGGCGGTTCAAGGCCCGGCGTCTTGCCATGAACCTGACACAGAGAGAACTGGCGGCTCGCTCGGGCGTGACCTGGAGTTCGCTGAAGCGATTTGAGCGCGAAGGATTGATCGCGCTGGATTCGCTCCTGAATCTAGCCTTGGTGCTGGATTGCCTTGACGATTTCGACAAGCTGGCCGTGGAAAGCCAGCCAATCCCAGCCGCCCAGTCGCTCGACGCCCTGCTGGCCACGCCGGCGTTGCGGCGCAGAGCGACGGGCAGAAAAGGACGCAGCCATGGCGTATAGCCCGACTGAGTTGCTTTCCGTCTATCTGGATGCGGGGAACCAACGTCGCAAAGTTGGGCGCCTCGCGTTTAAGGATAGACAAATCCTTTTCGAGTATGACGCCGCATTCATCGCTTCAAACATCGAGATTTCGCCTATCAAACTTCCCCTCAGACCTGGCATAGCTATTGCCGACACCACGATCTTCGACGGTCTGTTCGGAGTATTCAATGACAGCCTGCCGGACGGATGGGGCCGCCTTCTCCTCGACCGGACGGTGGAAAAACACGGGATCCTTCGCGGCCAGCTGAATCCGCTCGACCGGCTGGCTTATGTGGGGCGGCACGGCATGGGCGCTCTCAGTTACGAGCCTGAGCTTGGTCTCGAAAATGCCGATGATGCTCCGCTGGCGCTCGACAAACTCGCTGAGGAATCAACCGCCGTGCTGGCCGGAGAAAGTGACGAGGTATTCGAAGAGTTGCTGCGGCTCAATGGTTCTTCTTCGGGCGCTCGGCCCAAGATCGTGGCGCAGGTGAGCTCCGACAAGAAGAGGATCATTCACGGCCGGCAGGAGTTGAAGCCCGGCTTCGCGCACTGGATGATCAAGTTTCCGTCTTCCCAGGATGCACGGGATGTGGGGGCTATCGAATACGCCTATAGCCTGATGGCAAAGAATGCAGGTGTGCAGATCCCTGAAACCCATCTTTTCCGGACGAAAAGGAACAAATATTTCGGCACGAAACGCTTCGACCGGAACGGCGATGCCCGCATCCATATGCATAGCCTTGGCGGCCTGATACATGCCGACCATCGCAGTCCTAGCCTCGACTACGATATGGTTCTGCGCGTGACCCTGGCGTTGACCCGGAATATTCAGGATGCCGAAAAGGCCTATGCGCTGGCCTGCTTCAACGTCCTTGCTCATAATCGCGACGATCACGTGAAGAATTTCTCGTTCCTTCTTAACTCGAGAAACGAGTGGATTTTCGCGCCCGCCTACGACCTTGTCTTTTCCTATGGTCCGGGCGGAGAGCAAAGCATGCTCGTCATGGGCGAGGGCAAGAATCCCGGCATAGCCCAACTTCAGGCACTGGGCAATCAGCATGGGATAAAAAATGCGCCCGCGATTCTGGCAAAGGTAAAAAGGGCAGTGGCCAACTGGCCACGTTTTGCAGAACAGGCGGATGTGTCACAAAAATCCACTAAAGAGATCTTAAGCAAGCTCAAGTTGCAGTGATCGTCCACATTCTTCAGTCCAGGGCCAGCGATCGCGAGAGGCCTTTCTATGGTTGGAGTCATTTTTTGTACGCGTTCGCCGCAGGGCGGCGGCGCGGCGGTTTGTGTTGTGTGTGCGAGGCGGGGGCGCAAACAAGCAGGGGCCATTCACTGACGTGATACGACCTTGAAGCAATAGAAGTAATCAGCTTCTATCGATTCTTCTTTCTCCATACCCACTGA
>CAZGUD010000029.1:0-87305 GCA_964528915.1 uncultured Occallatibacter sp. | reverse complement strand
GAGTTTGCCGAGCGCACCGGCGTTGACGCGCTGGCCATCGCCATCGGCACCAGCCACGGCGCCTACAAGTTCAACAAGAAGCCCGATGGCTCTGTCCTTAAGATGGACGTGCTGATCGCGATTCACAAGCGGCTTCCACTCACGCATCTCGTGATGCACGGGTCGAGCTCGGTGCCCAAGGACCTGCAGGACATCGTGAACCAGTACGGCGGCAAGCTGAAGCAGACCTGGGGCGTGCCGGTCGAGGAGATTCAACTCGGTATCCGCAACGGAGTTCGCAAGGTTAACGTCGATACCGACAATCGCCTCGCGATTACGGGCGCGATCCGCAAAGTGTTTGCCGAGACGCCGGAGAAGTTCGATCCGCGCGACTACATGAAGCCGGCCCGCGAGGCCATGGCCAAGGTTGTAGCCGCACGCATGACCGAGTTCGGCCAGGCGGGGCACGCCGGCGACTACAAGCCTATCCCGATTACTGAGATCGCAAAGGGCTATGCCGATGGGTCGCTGGACACGCGGCCTTCGCTGACGGCGTCGCGGTAATCTTTCAACCGTTTCAACTAAAAGGCCTTCCCCCGCGGGATGGCCTTTTTTGCTGCTTGCGGAGGGCCTCGGCCTGCGCAGGGTTCCCCGGCGACTTCGGCTGTTGAAGAGAGTAGCTGCAGAGTTGGCGGTGATACGCCCGAAGCGCTCAAGAACTCTTGTCATCCCGAACGCAGTGAGGGATCTGCGGTTGTTCCTCATCCCATTCGATCCCGCCACCGCAGCGTACGATCACTACATGCACGAGGGCTCCTATTGCACTTAAGCTCGAAATTCGTCTGGCCGCTGGCAGCCAGTACTCCAATCGGATTTAGGTCGGGTAATTGTCGGTTAGCCGGTGATCCACCCAGAGTCCGTGGTGAAGATGATCCGATGCAATTCTGTCCCAAGGCCGACAGAATCGCAAAGCCCAGTTATTGCTCGGAGTACGGCTCATTGAGGTAGTCGTAAGGTTCTCCAGCAGAGGGGTCGAGAGCGATTCCTTGCTTGATCGCTTCGTCTATGCCAGATGTGTTCGGCAGGGCGTGCGTTAACCAAAGTTCCCGCGTCGGGGACCAAATCTGATCGGGCCCGCGCCGAGTCTGGAAGAAGTACTCGTAGAAGAAGAAGTATTCACTCCCCACTTCCAACGGTGATCTCCCTTTCCCATCTCCTAGCCATAGTGCGGTGGGCTCGCAGAGAACTTGAGAATATCCCCTGTGCGGTAAGCTCGGGCGTTCTTCATCGGTTGAAGAACCCTAACAGTGAAATCTTGATGTGGCCCGGCGACTTCAACGTCTTGGCCGGGTTCGACCGAGAGCACTTTAACGAGAACAATATTGTTGATTTCACGGGCGAGTATATGTGGTGGAATCAGCCACGATTCTTCTTCGGACCCCTGCGGACTTTGTTCGTCATTCAAGGCCTGCTGCCACAATGCAGGCGCGAGGTCAACGGGATGTTTGCAGGATCGCCAGCCAGTCAGGCAATTGAATCGGATTTGGTTAAATCGTTCAATGTCGGCGGCATTTGTGTCAGGGCCTATGTGCGCACTTACGTACTCACACCCGAGGCAATTCAGTTCTTCGCTGGTTCGGAATCCCTGCCCGATATCCCGAACCGAAAGCTCATCGCGATGAGAAACTCGCGAACTGGATGCGAGACTGGCGGTGTTCTGGTAGAACTCGCCTTCGTTCCTGCCCTTCCCCGGATACATTAAAATGCCGAGGGTGAAGTCGGCACCCCACAGCTTGTTGTCCCTCACTCTCACGTCGGCTTGGACCCCCGCAGGGCGTCCCCCAAACAGAAGGTAGATTTTGTAGAACCAGCGCTTCGGAATGAATGAGCGATAGGGGCCGTCGTTACGCGGCCGATTCAACCACCCATTCTCAAAGTCGATCTCGTAAATGCAATGGTGCTCTGTGCAGGGCCCCTTGTAGCCGCCATAGGCTCCCCATTCACTCTGCATGCGCAGAATGTCAGCGAACGTGCCGGGATGAAGTTGAAGGGCCAGAATCTCCGAATGAAGGCGTTCGACTTGGCTGCGAAAGTGAGCTTGCCTGAATTGAATGGCGATCATCGCAAGCAGGACAAGCACCAACGCCATCGCTCCCGCGATGCGAAGAGTACGTGAGATCAGCCTCTTGGATTGCATTTAGATCATTAGACACCAAAGTTCGAGGGATGGTTCCAGCCCTGGCATTCGCATTCAGATCGTGTTGTCGCCTATACGGAAGTATGGCGGGTTTCGGGGAGTTAAGAACAGCCGCGGATCCTTCACACCGGTTCAGGATGACAGCGCATTGGAGGGGAAGGTTGGGGCCAGAGCCGCTGTTGGATGGTCGTGAACCCTGGCTTAAATCTCAGATGTCATGAAAGCCGGCGGAATTGCTGCGCCCCGGCGGCGCCATGTTTTTAGGAACCGTGACCTCGCGCTCCACACCGGCCTGGGCGTCGATGGCCGCCTGTACGCCGAAGGTCATCGCAATCTCGTCGATCTTATGGCTATAGCTGATCCGAAGCTGGCGCATTTCGGTGCGGAGCTCGACAACATCATCGAGGTCGAGGGCGCCCGAGCTCTCCCACCTGGCAGAAAGCACGATGGCGAAGCGGAGGCCGGCGAGTTGTTCTACAGCGTCGGAGAGGCTGACTCGTTCGCGGTCGACGACGTGGCGAGAGGCGGGTTCCGCTACCGAGGGGCCGAAGAATTGAGTGACGGTCATGTTTGTTCCCCATGTTGGAGTCGATCGGCAAAAAACCCTCAAGCAGTAATTTGCCAATCCCGCGGGGATCGAACAGGTCCCGAACCAAGAAAAACCCATTCCTCGCTGGCGTGAATCAAAGTGTGAAGGCGCGAGGCTATTTTGAATGTGCGCTAAATCACTTGGGTTCGGATCACGTCGATTCGACAGCAAAAAGGAAGGCCCCGGGGAGAGCCGGGGCCAAAGAATCAGAGTGCTGCAAATTCAAGCGGAGGAGATCCTTGTCAGAACTTTCGCTGGAATGAATGTTTCAGGTTGGGATAGAGGACTATGTAAAGGCAGATGAGCAAGTTGAGCGCACCTTCACCAACGATGAGATTAATCTGCGCTGAACCGAAAAGGTTGGGGTCGCCGAGACCGGCGAAGTTGAAGTACGAGATAACGAAGTGAGCCATCACGTAACCGGAGAAGGCCACAGAGATAAATAGAACCGGCAGCCAGCGAAACAGCCACATGAGGGCGATGCCAAATGAAAGCACGGCCATCACTCCCAGGACTTCTGCCATGGTGGTGGGCAGCGCCTTGTGGTCGACTCCCCCAAGTGAGATTGGAATCAGCGCTGGGCAATGGGATACGATCCAGGTTGCGATTTCCGAATCGGAACCCACCACAAGTTTGGCGGCAAACAGGGTGTAAATGGCCGCGCGCAAAAAGTAACTGGCGGTGATGGCGGTCATGCCAAAGGGAGCTTTTCCCTCAGCCATACTGCGGGCGTGGCGCACCGCGCTCACCATTGTCATTGGGTCGTCTTCAATTTGAGCAGCGGTAGCCGGATCTATGATGTGCTGATATACCTCGGTAACCGGTTGCCATTGATTTCTCGCTTCCATGGGTGAGCTCTCCTCTCGCCCTCAAGCGCTGAGTTCTTGGGTTCAGCCAATTGAAACGGAAACGTTGCAGCAGGAAAGGGTAAGGAACATCCGCCGCAGCTTCAGGGCCCATCTCGTCACCAGCGCCTTTTTGGGGGAACGGAAGTGACGTACCGTTTTGTTAAAGGCCTAACCTGAAACGCTCTCAAGTAGTGTTGAAACTATGCAGCAGCGAATTCCCAATGTGTATCACCTGAAGGTCGTAAATTGAGGATCAAACGTCGTATTTGGGTTACCTTTGGTTCAGTTCCGGCGCGAGGAGAGCGGGAATTTCCGCCGCCCATGATGGTCAGTACGGCTTTTCGAACGCTTCCTTTACGCCTGGATAAAAAGCTAAATAGCAGAACACAAGCGTGTTAATAGCGCAACCAAAGATCACGATGGCGGTTAGATCCGGTGAGAGGCCGCTACCCACCCCGGAGGCGGCGCCAGCAAAGTAATGGACGCTGGTGCGCAGAACCATGCCGCCGGCGTAGGCCATGGTAATCCAGCGGATCTTCCAGGAACGCAAAAGCCACATGATTCCCACGCCCAGGGATAATATCGCGGTGACAACCATCGCCTCGCCCACCAGTTTGACGAACATCTCAGGATGGCGGTGAGTGATGGTGAAGGGGATCAAGACGCCGGAAAGCGATACCAGCCACTGTGAGAAGTCGGAGTTGGGGTCGGAGATTAGTTTGCCCCCCAGCACGAAGTAGAACACTGCGCGCACAAAGTAGAGGCCGGTGATGATGTTAAGGCTCATCGGCACAGAGCTCTTTGGAAGATCCCTCTGGCTAACCGGCACTGGCGCTGGCTTTGGCGGCTGAACCACCGCGGGCGGCGCCGTGCCCTCAACCTCCTGCTGGTAGAGGTCGGTTATGGGCTGCCAGCGATTTACTGGCTGAGGCGGAATCTGGCTGGAGGGTTGACCACCTGACTGGTTCGCGGGCTGTTTGTTCGGTTCCACGGCACTCCCTTTCCTGCTTGCTTTCAGCGCTCAGCGACATTCGCCGCAAGCCCCTCCGAAGCACGGTGGATCTCAAAAATACGGTCTGGCGGCGAATGGCGAAAGTGTACCACCGATTTCAAAAAATGCGGGTGATCGAAGAGTGACGCCGCAGCCTGTCGAAAATGCTGAAGTATCCACTTGACAATTTCTTCGGCCGGATCAATACTTAAGCTGTTGCTTCACTATTCAACCCTGGAGATGTTTTATGACAGCCACCGAACCAAGGACCATTCACAGCACATTCGTTGTCGAGCGCAACTTCCCGTGGCGCCTCGCGCGCGTATTTTCAGCATTTGCTGAGCCGGCTCTCAAGCGCCGCTGGTATGCCGAGGGCGACCACGAGATCCAGGAATTCCATATGGATTTTCGGGTGGGCGGCAGCGAGACGTTCCGCTATCGCTTCAAGGAAGGCCATCCGATCGCGGGTTCGCAGATTGCGAACGAAAGCAGCTTTCAGGACATTGATGACGAGAAACGCATCGTGATGACATCGAGGATGTCGCTGAACGGCAAGCCGATTCTAGTGGGGCTCACGACACTCGAATTTGTGCCTGCGGAAGAAGGGACGGATCTCTTCCTCACTCACCAGGGAACCTATATCGACTGGCCGGACGGGGCGAAGATGATCGAGGTGGGCTGGAACGGGCTTATCGAACGGCTGGCAAAGGAACTGGCGCAGTAGGGAGAATTCGATGCCCGACCATTCGGTTGCAATCGATCGCTTGTTTCACGCTCTCGGCGATCCTACGCGGCGAGCCATTCTGGATGCGCTTGTCGAAAAGCCGGCATCGGTCTCGAAACTGGCAGAGCCGCTCGGAATCACTCTCACGGCAGTGATGCAGCACCTTGAGATTCTTGGGGACGCTGGCCTGGTGCACACTGAAAAACTCGGCCGGGTGCGTGTCTGCCGCATTGAGCCGGGCGGGTTTGGCGCGCTGGAGCAATGGATTCGCGAACACCGGACTGCATGGGAGCGGAAGCTTGACCGGCTTGGGGAGCTGCTTGGCGAAGAAGATGAGGGTGCGTAAGCACCAGCCGGTGATTCGCGTGAGGGCCAATTCAATGCAAGCTTCAACCAAGAGAGGGACTCCCATGCCCCGCGTCAAAACCTTTTCGCGCCGCCAGTTTGTTCGATCGGCGGCTTCAACCGCGGCGCTTGCCAGCTTCAACCCTCGCCCGACAACAGGCACGTAAACACCCAACGTTACAGGAGACAAAATGACTCAGTTGACGCCGTATTTATTGTTCGATGGAACGTGCCACGAGGCGATGGAGTTCTACCAGTCCGTCTTCGGCGGCGCATTGAACCTCGTCAAGGTGAAGGACTCGCCTGCAAAGGACCACATGCAGGCATTCCAGCAGGAAAAGGTTTTGAACGCACATCTGAAGAGCGGCGACATTGCGATTTCGGCTTCTGATTGGCTTGCTCTCAACGAAAGGCCAAGCCCAACGAATACGACCTGCCTGTTTCTCAACGGCGGATCGCTCCGGGAGCTCAAGGAACTGTTCTCGAAGCTCTCAGACGGCGCCGACGTAACCAACCCGCTGAATGAGCAGTTCTTTGGCAGCTACGGGGCTCTCAATGACAAATTCGGCGTGCGTTGGATGTTTCAGACAAATAGCCGGGAATGATGGACGCTGCGGGGGCCCTACAGCTTTTCGCGCAGAAAGCTGATCACCTGCTCGGCTTGAACCACGCCCACCATGCGGTTCTGGGCGTTCACGACGGGCAGCGCGTGCAGGTTGTACTTGTCAAACTTCTCAGCGAGCTCGTTCTGTTTTGTGTCGGCCGGGCATGAGAGCACGCGGGGCTCGGTGAGGACGCTGAGGCGCGTCTCGGGCTGCGACATCACCAGGCGGGCGAGTGAGACTGCTCCGCGCAACACGTGCTTGTCGTCGAGGATGAAGACTTCCGTCACAGATTCCGGGTCGCCGTCGAAGGCGCGCAACGCCTGCACCGCCTGGGCCACTGTGGCATCGGTGCCCACGTACACAAAGTCGGTGGTCATGCAACCCGCCGCGGAGTTCTCGTCGAAGTCGAGTAGTTCTTCCACCTCCTGGCGCTCCTCGGGCTCCATCTCTTCGAGGATGGCGTCGGACTGCTCTTCAGGAAGCTCGTTGAGCAGGTCGGCGGCGGCGCCGGGGTCCATCTCTTCGACGATGTCGGCGATGCGCTCTTCGTCGAGCTTTTCGAGCAGGGCCTTCTGCAGCTTGGGCTCAACCTCTTCGAGGGCCTCGGCGGCCACCTCTTCGTCCAGCGAGGTGAAAACGGCCTCGCGCTCGGCAGGCGCAAGATCCTCAAGAATGTCGGCCAGCTCTGACGGATGAATTCCAGCCAGGCGCTCGTGCTCGATGCGCAACTTGACGCGGCGTGCAGGGTCGGGCTCGATGACATCGACGAACTGCCAGGGTATGGCGCGGGGGTGAAAGCGGCGCGAGATTTTTTCAAGCTGCGGACGCGGCAGCAGTCCTTTGAAGAGACGGCGAAAGGCGCCGCGGAGGCCGACTTCGACCTCGGCTACGCGGAGCAGATGTACGCCGCCGCGGCCAAGCCACTCCAGATCGACGTCGTTCACGCGTACTACCTTGCGCCCGTGGATGTCGATGATCTGGCGGTCAATCAGGTCCTGCTGCAGGTAGAGGTAGTTGCCCGGATCGTGCAGGGGTGCGATCGCGTCGGACGAGCGCAGCTCGAGCGTGCCGGCGGGAGTTTCCATCACGTCTTGCGATGGGACGATAGCCAGACCCGAACGGGTTCTGAGCACCAGGCCCGCCACCTTGCCGCCATCGGGGCCGGTGGTAACCGCAATGTCCTTGAGCTTGCCGCGGAGCTGGCCCCCGGCATCGGTAACCGGAGTTCCCAGAAGCGCCGTCAGGCTGACGCGGGTCGCGCTATGCTGGTCGGCTCGCTGGTCATTTCGCAGCTCAGGGCGTGTCTCGGCTCTCGTCTCCATGGGATGAGTGTAGACCTTCACAGGGGTGGGCGAGTAGGTTTCATGGGCGCGAGGCCGGGGCTGATTTCATTTCGCATTCAGGCCCTGGTTGTATTCTTTGGTTTGCCTTTTCATTCAAGGAGGGCGATCCGATGAGAAAGGTCCTCTGGACCCCGGTTGCAGTGCTGTTTCTTGCGTCGATTCAGATTCACAGCCAGTCGGGAAATCTTCCTGGAGCCGATTGGATGCAGCTTGGCTCGCCCCAGCAGGCGGGCTGGTCGAACCAGGACCTGGACAAAATCGGGAAGTATATCGAGGAGATCGGATCGACGTCGGCAATGATTGTCCAGCATGGCGTGGTGGTTGCGGCCTGGGGCGATGTGAAGCACAAGTCAAACCTGCACTCGTGTCGCAAGAGCCTGCTGAGCGCTCTGATTGGCATAGCTGTCTCTGAGGGCAAAATCAATCCGGACGACACGCTGGCAAAACTCGGCATCGACGACAAAAAACCATCGCTCTCCGATGTTGAGAAACAGGCCAAAGTGCGCGATCTGCTTGAGGCCAGATCGGGGGTGTATCACCCCACGGTATACGAGACCAAGGGAATGGAAGAGTCAAAACCGCCGCGGGGATCGCACCCGCCGGGAACCTTCTGGTACTACAACAACTGGGACTTCAACACGCTGGGTTTCATCTACGAGCAGGCCACGGGAACCAAGATTTTCGACGCGTTTTACCAGAAGATTGCGCAGCCGATCGGGATGCAGGATTTCAAGCCACGGGACGGGCATTATGTTTCCGGCGACGATACGCGCTTCCCGGCCTACTTGTTCGACATCAGCGCCAGGGATTTCGCGCGCTTCGGACTGCTGTATCTGCACCACGGCAACTGGAATGGCGTGCAGGTGGTTCCGGAGAGCTGGGTGGCTGAGAGCACGCGGCCATACTCCGACACCGAATCGGGAGGCTATGGTTATCTGTGGTGGACGGCCGACTCTGCCAGCGGCGCGCGGCCCGAGATTTCGTTTCCCCAGGGAGTTTTCTGGGCAGAGGGCCATTTGGGGCAATATGCGGTGGTGGTGCCTGCGCTCGATATGGTAATTGTGAACAGGGTAGATGGCGACCAGACAAAACGCGTGGTGCATAAGCGGGAGATGGCCCGGCTGGTGCGCATGGTGGTGGATGCGGCCCCGTCAAAGTAGCAGACTGAAATTCTTTACAGCTTGACACAATCGGATTCAGACCTGAAACTGCGAGCAAGCGTGAAAAGCGCATCGGGATGGCGCAAAGCACGCAAAGGACACGGAGCCGAACCCGGTGAGCGAACCCAGTAAAGGACGGTGGAGTTTCAAGCTCAACTCCACCATGGAAAGCGTAAGCGAAGTAGAAGCGGCAGCGGATAAGATGGTGGCCGAGGCCGGGCTCGACGACGATCTGCGGTTCCACATCACCATGGCTGTACACGAAGCCACGGTGAACGCGGTGCTGCACGGAAACGAGTACGACCCGTCGCGGCTGATCAACGTGGTGCTTGAGAACACCGGGAAGGACTTTATCTTTACCATTGCCGACCAGGGATCGGGATTTGATCCTGACCACATTCCCGATCCGCTGGCCCCGGAAAACATCCTCCGCGGCACCGGCCGCGGGATATTCCTTATCCGTTCGTTGATGGATGAGGTACACTTTCGACAACTGCATCCGGGAACTGAGTTAACGCTGGTCAAGCATCTGGCGCCGGCGGAGAAGTAAACCAGCAGCGCTGGCGCGAAGGCCGAACCAGGGCTTGTTCGTGGCCGGGGTGGGACCTATCTGTAGTTGCCCCCTGAAGTGCTATAACTTTATTACCGACGTAGGAGGAGATTTTCAGTGGCACTATCTATCGCTTCCAGAGAAGTAGACGGCGTAACCGTTCTTGACCTTAACGGCCGGATCACACTGGGCGAAGGCAGCGTACAGCTGCGCGACGCCATTCGCGACCTCATCGGCAAGGGGCAAAAGAGCATTCTGCTCAACCTGAGCGAGGTGAATTACATTGACAGCTCGGGCCTGGGCGAGCTGGTAAGCGCATACACCACGGCGCGCAACCAGGGCGCAGCCCTCAAGCTGCTGGGTCTGTCAAAGAAGGTAAATGACCTTCTCCAGCTCACCAAGCTCTACACAGTCTTCGACATCTACGACGACGAAGCCAGCGGGATCGCTTCGTACAAGTAGGCCCTCAGGGCGCAGTCGGACATTGACGAAGAGGCCATCCCGTCCAGGCGGGATGGCCTCTTTTGCGTGCAGTTCAGCCTAAAAGTTGACCGCCGGGGCGTTCTGCGCACCGGGGCTGGCGTCGAAGCGCGCGTTGTTCTGGTGGAAGCCCAGGATGCCGGCCCAGATGCTGTTGGGGAACTGCAGAATGTAGGTGTTGTAGTCCTGCAGAGCCTCGTTGTAGCGCTTGCGGGCCACGGCAATGCGATTCTCGGTTCCGGCAAGTTCATCCTGCAGGCGCATGAACTGGTCGCTCGAACGCAGTTGCGGGTAGTTCTCAGTCAGTAACAGCAGCCTGCCCAGCGCGGAATCGAGCTGCCCGTTAGCCGCAATCTTTGACTGCGGAGTTTGCGCGTTCAGCATGCCGGCGCGCGCATTGGCGATATCCGCGTACACGCTGTTCTCTTCTTTCGTGAATCCCTTCACGGTCGAAACCAGGTTGGGGATAAGGTCGGCGCGGCGCTGCAACTGCACTTCGACTTCAGACCATGCCGTCTTCACATTCTGGTCCTGCGCTACCATCTGGTTCTGCGCGCTCTTGAAGCTGCCGAAGATCATCAAAACCACCAGCAGCAACACGCCAACCACCGCCAGCGTAATTCCAAGTCCCTTGCTCATGTTCTTTCATTCTCCTCTGTAATAGCAGCCACTAGCTTCCAGCTACTAGCTTTTAGCTTGTCCTTGCTTAACCAAGATCTCGTTCTAAACCGAACCAATCTGTTTCACACAGCAAACCATTGCGCGCTTTGCAACAAACGTTGGCAGCAGCGCTTCAAAGCTGGAAGCTAGTAGCTAGAAGCTAATAGTTGTCTTTACCAGCTTCCTCCTGCGCCGCCACCGCCAAAGCCGCCGCCTCCGCCACCGAATCCGCTGAAACCTCCACCGCCGCCGCCTCCACCAAAGCCGCCGCCGCCAAATCCGGCCCCTCCGCCACCGCCCCAGCCTCCGCGGCCCCAGCCGCCGAAAAACAGGCCCCATCCGAGCAACATCCTGACCAGTGAGAAGCCCCCAAAGAATATGAGGACGATGACGATCAGGATCAGCTTGGCCAATGCGCCGCCCTGATGGTGTGTGGGAGCGTACTCGACCGGCGCCGGGGAGACGGCGGAGTTGAGCGTGATGTGCGCATCGTCGGCGAGATCCTGCGCGATGGTTCCCACCGCATACAGCGCGGCTCCATCGTAATCTTTGGCGCGCAGATCGGGAACCATGGTGCGGCCAATATCGCCAACCTTGGCGTCGTTCAGCACTCCCTCGACGCCATAGCCGGTCTCTATGCGGTACTTATGGTCGTCTACGGCCAGCAGGACCAGCGCATACCGGTTCTGCCCCTTGTCGCCCATCTTCCAGTGATCTTCAAGCTGGTTGGCATAGTCCGCCGCATCCTCACCGTCAAGGTTGTGAACCGTTACCAGCGCGATCTGGGCGTGGGCCGTCGAATGGTCGAGCTCGGCGCAGATGGCGTCGATGCGCGCAACCGCCTCAGGCGAAAGCACGTTGGCAAAGTCGCTGATGTAATCGGTGGGCTGGGGAAGGTCTTTAACGCTCTCGGCGCGGGCCGCAAACGGCAAAAGCAGGAAAAAAGCCGCCAGATACAGCGGAAATGCAACCTTGGACACGCGCCGATGGGCTTTCATCGCTCTCTATTGTACGTGGAGAGGCGGCGAAAGGTTCCAGAGACGGGGGGTGAGCGGGTCAGCCGGTCTGGAGGTCAGCGTGGGAGAAGGTGAGGCGCAGCCAGTTCAATAAACTCACGTGCGGTGATAACCTTGGTCGCCATCCAGAATCGCGGAAAGTGCTTTTGGTTGCCGGTCACGAGGTAGTCCGCACGTGCAGCATCGGCACATTCAATGAACATGTCGTCGCCGGGATCCTTGGTCGCCTGAATTCGCACCTTGGGAGTGATCAAATATCCGCGATTCTCGATCATTTGGAGTAGCAGTAGCTGAAGGCCCTTCCGAATTTGAAGCCCGGGGCGGGCAAGTACACTGGCGTATTCGTCGAGAATCGGTTGGGAAACGTAAAGGCGGGCCGGCCGGGTGATTGCCAACAGCAAAGCGGTTCTCGGCATGCCGTCCGGTCTAAGGGCGGCAGAAATAACCACGTTAGTGTCCAGCACCAGGCGCAGCGCTATCACGATCGCATTTTCTTTCGCTCGGTCCGTGCAGCCTTGATCTCCTTATCGATCTGCCGCGAGGTGAGGAGATTCGTCTTGTTCCGAGTTGATTCCTCACCTATGATTCTCAGGACCTCAGGCTCGGGCGCTGCTAATTTTACATAGTCGCGCAGGCTTAACAGAACGGCTCGCGGGGTTCCGCGCTTCTCAATCACCAACGACCGGCCATCTGCTGAAACACGGTCAAGCAGCCGACCGAAGCTGGCGCGAGCGCGGAGCGCAGGAACTACAATCGCGTTATTGCTGCTTGAGGGTGCGGTCATGGACTCTCCATTCCAAACAAATGAACTGTACAGTTGGAATGATACCATCCAGCCAGCTAAACTGGAAGACGATGACCGAATTCCCCGTACCGCCGATAGCCCTGAAACTCCCAACCGAAACGGAAATGTTCGGAGTGCCCCTGCACGACGATTACGCGTGGCTGCGCAACAAAGAGAATCCCGAAGTTACGGCTTACCTTGAAGCCGAGAACGCCTACGCCGACGCGGTGATGGGGCCGCTGGCCGGGCTGCGCGAGGAACTCTACCAGGAGATGCTGAGCCACGTAAAGCAGACCGACGTCTCAGTTCCCTACCGCGACGGGTCATGGTGGTACTACTCGCGCACTGAGGAGGGACTGCAGTACGGAATCTATTGCCGCAAACACGGCGGCGAAACGGGCCCGGACGCAGCTGCGACCGAAGAGGAGTTGCTGAACGGAAATGTGCTCGCACAGGGGCACGCGTTTTTTTCAATCGGTGACACCGACATTAGCGATGACGGACGCTGGCTGGCATACACCACTGACCTGACGGGCTTCAGGCAGTACACGCTGCGGGTGAAGGATCTGGAGACCGGCGAGACGCTGCCCGGCGAGGTGGAACGCGTGGGATCGGTGGTGTGGGCTGCGGATAACCGCACTCTGCTTTACACCGTGGAAGATGAGCAACAGAAGCGGCAGCATCAGTTGTTCCGCGCGGATGGGCGACTGCTGACCGATGCCGTGCTGGTTTACCAGGAAGACGATGAGCGCTTCAACGTGGGCGTGGGACGCACGCGCGACGGCAAATACATTGTGCTCGAGGCCGGCAGCCACATCACCACTGAGTGCCGCTTTCTCGCGTCCGATACGCCCGGAGGCGAGTTCACGCTGGTTGCACCCCGCATAGACGACCAGGAGTATTCCATCGACCACCGCAATGGGCTGTGGTTCATCCGCACTAACGACAAGGGGAAAAACTGCCGGCTGGTCACTGCGCCGGTAAGCGCGCCAGGACGCGAGAACTGGACCGAGCAAATCGCCCATCGCGAAGGCGTGATGCTTGAAGCGGTGGATCTCTTCCGCTCTCACTTTGTGGCCTGCGAGCGCGAGGACGGGTTGCCACGGCTGCGCATGTGGCGATTCGCGGGCGACGGGCCTGCGGCGCAGACGGCCGGCGAAATTGCATTTCCCGAGCCGGCGTATGACGCGCATCCCGGCATCAATCGCGTATTTGATACCGGCAAGTTCCGCTATGCGTACCAGTCGCTGGTAACGCCGAGCAGCGTATATGAGTACGACGTGGCCGGGCGGACTTCAACTCTGCTCAAGCAACTCGAGGTTCCCGGTGGATTCGACCGGACGCTTTACGCGAGCGAACGCATCCACGCCAAGGCTGCGGATGGCGTCGAAGTTCCGATATCGATTGTGTACCGCAAAGACAGACGAGACTCGGGCAAGAATCCTCTTTATGTGTATGGCTACGGATCGTATGGTTACGCGCTGCCTATCGGCTTCAACTCGAACCGCCTGTGCCTGCTCGATCGCGGTCTGGTGATGGCCTATGCGCACATTCGCGGCGGCGGCGACCTGGGCGAACCGTGGCACGACGCGGGCAAGATGCTGGTAAAGCGCAACACGTTCACCGATTTCATTACCTGCGTTGAGCATCTGACGGCCGAGGGCTACGGCGACCCGGCACGCGTGGCGATTGAAGGCGGATCGGCAGGCGGACTGCTGATGGGCGCAGTGGTGAACATGGCCCCCGAATTGACGCGCGTGGTGTTGTCGCACGTGCCCTTTGTCGATGTGATGAACACCATGCTCGATGCAACGTTGCCGCTCACTGTGCCTGAGTATGAGGAGTGGGGCGATCCCAACGAGGAGAGATACTTCCGCTACATGCTCAGCTACTCTCCTTACGACAACCTGCGCGAAACCGAGTACCCTGCGATGCTGGTAAAGACCAGCCTGCACGACAGCCAGGTAATGTATTGGGAGCCGGCAAAGTATGTCGCCAAACTGCGAACTCTGAAAAAGGACTCGCACCGGCTGCTGCTGGTGACAAATATGAAGGCCGGACACGGCGGCGCAAGCGGGCGCTACGACTACCTGAAAGAGATCGCCCTCGACTATGCGTTCATGCTCCGGGAACTGGGTTTGGTTGGATGAATTGCCGATCCGGCGCGTTGTCCGCACCGCGACTGCGAAAAAACCTGCGGCCCGTTGATTGCGGCGGTACTCTGTTTACAATTAGCTCCAGCCATAATCAATGTGAGGTTCGCGCGAGCCTATGAAATCGCCAACGGACTTAGTGCATTCCCTCTCATGCTGCGAAGTGTGGGTGCCCCATCCTTGCCGCGTCTCTGCTCTTACGGCTAGGGTGGGATCGCGCTACAGCAAATGGAGTAACATTCCAGCGCTGTTGATCCTCTGCTTGGCTGGCCTTCATGCGCAAGGCCTGGCTGCACAGACAATCCCCGTTTCAATTCAGACGGACTCCGCGCCGGACGATGGCAATTTAGCGCCATGGCGAACGACATTCAATTCCGGCAAGACCACTCTGGGCCAGGTAAGGTTCGTGTTTCTGCACCAGGACGTGATTGTCGGTGGAACGGTGGAGGACCTGGGCCGCAGCAGCCAGTTGCTCGAGTGGCGAATCGCAACCAAAACCGCAGCGTCAATTCAAGCGGCCAATGCCGGCGACCAAAAATCCTCCTCTCCACCACGGTATTTTGTGCCTCATGCGATGGACGGCCTTCCATTGCGCTATTCGGGCAAGAAGGCCAATGTGATTGCGGTCCAACTGCATCATGCCCTGGCGCCCGGAGCCACCGATAACGCAATGGGAGAGAGCGTTACTGATGACTCCACCATCAATCCCTGCTTCGACCTGGTGGTGCAATTCGACGACGGAACCACTGCGATGACCACGCAGTATTCCCCCACACTCGCGAATGCGGACCTGGCAGAGCCTGTGTCTGTGATAAACGTCGCCGCCGCGCGAATGCAGCGGGAGCTGCCTGACCTGATCGGCATGAGCGTATACGCGGCGGGATTTACCGAGCTTTACAAGCCAGACAGCACCATCGACGAGATCGTGAACCAGGACGACGCTCATAAACTGCCTCCGGCCGATATTCCGCTGCTTGTGCCGCTGACGATTGTTGGTGCGAGATATGTGGATTCGGCAGGCGCAGTGATTCAGGTGCAGCTTCCCAACGGCGACAAGGCGCTTGCCCTCACCACCATGCCTCAGCTTTTTCTGCCGCCGCTGGATGGGCGGGCGCAGTCGTTTCAGGAGCGGGTGATTGGCCTTTTCCTCGCGCAGATTCCCCGCAAGCTCACCAAGAAAGAATTGGCCGCGATCAGGAACGGGTCCATTTATCGCGGCATGTCAGAGACCGCCCTCGAATACGTGATGGGTTTCCCCGATAAAGAAAGCAAGTCGGAAGACGGTGGGCGGCAGCTCACGTTCAGAAAGTCTCTTCTGGTCTATGTGAGCTATTCAGGGACAGTCGAGGATTGGAAGTTCCTCGACGAAAAATAGCTCGTTCGCCAGAAAGGTGCCCTACAGCTCCGCCAGCGTATTCTCCAGGCTCGCCGCGTCTTCAACGTTCAGCGACCTGAGCGCGGGATCGATCTGCCGGAGCAAGCCACAGAGCACCTTGCCGGGGCCGGCTTCGACAAACACATCCGCCGCTGCGACGTGACCACCCTCCGCCAGCGACCGGCCGACAAGCGATTGCATGCATTCAACCCAGCGCACCGCTCCCGTTACCTGCCGAATGAGCGCGTCGCGGGCGGCAACAGCCGTGGTTACCATGCCGCCGCTTACGTTGGCGGCCACCGGGATGCGCGGATCGTGCATGGCGAGCCCGCCGAGCACGCGCGCCACTTCTTGCTGCGCGGGCTGCATGAGCGCGCAGTGGAAGGGTGCGCTTACGGGAAGCATGACCGCGCGGCGCGCGCCTTTTGCCTTGCAGATCTCCGCGGCCCGGGTGACGGCGGCGGCAGCGCCCGAAATGACAGTCTGCGTGGGCGAATTGATGTTGGCGGCCTGCACGGTAAGGCCGGTTTCGCGAGCGGCTTCAGCACACGCCTCGGCAACCCGCGCGGCGTCAAGCGCCAGCACCGCCGCCATGGCTCCTTCGCCCGCGGGAACGGCGCGCTGCATGGCTGCGCCGCGTGCTTTGACCGCGAGCACTGCGTCGGCAAAGCTGAAAGTGCCGGCGATAACGTGGGCCGACCATTCACCCAGAGAATGACCGGCAGCGAGAGCGGGCTCGATTCCCTTCTCTTTGAGCACGCGCGCAGCGGCCACGCTTACCGTCATGATGGCGGGCTGGGTGTTCTCAGTAAGGCGAAGATCTTCTTCAGGGCCTTCGAAGCAGAGCTTTGAGAGCGGGAACCCGAGAGCCTGATCGGCTTCAGAAAAGGTCTCGGCGGCGATGGGAAACTTGTCGGCGAGGTCGCGGCCCATGCCGACGGCCTGCGATCCTTGTCCGGGAAAAAGAAAGGCGATTCTGTTTGACATTGCGAGAATTATTTTATCGCGCGAGGCCTCGCGGATCCGTGACGGTTGCCCGCACCGGGTTTGAGGAAATGTGCGCCGGCTGCGTCGTCCTACTGGACTCTTGGAACTTTTACGCCTGCTTTCCCCACGTTGAATCGCGGGGCTAACAACCGCTGCGTTTGCGGCACGGATTCCCTAGACCCTGGTCCCTGTCTTTCTCAGTTCCACCGCTTCTTGTCATCGGGGTCATCGTCGATCTGGCGGCCCTGGCTGTCAAAGTGCACGGTGCGGCCCTGCGACTTCATGTAGACCTCAAACTTGCGCGCGGCGCGGCGGCGCTTCCAACGGTAGTACTGGTTGCGCAGGCCGTACCAGCGTTCGCTGAATGTGAAGCTGAGGCCACGGCCTGGTGCGCGGCGCAACCACAAGACTCCGCCCAGTCCGCCGCCGAGTTGCGCGAAAGCCGAGACGCCCTGGGAGCTGACAAAAATGGCGACAGCGAGGACCGTGTAAATGATGGCGAGGTACTTTGCCTTGATCCCGATCGGCAGCGGGAACAGCATGAATTGAGTCTCGCCGTAGCGGATGCCGATGACGGCGAGCATGGCGAAGATGGCGCCGAAGGTGCCGGTGATGGGAGTGAACCGAAGAGAACTACCGAGGCCCACCACGATGCCGTACAGCGCCAGATCAGCCACTGCCGTCGCAAGAATCGCGGTAATGAAAAGTCCCATGACCCAGGAGGCGCGATGGCCCATCATCTCAAGAAAGCCCGCCATGAACCAGAGCGACAGCAGTTCCAAAAATGGGCCCAGGATGCCGACATGCACCAGGCTGTAGGTAAATGGCTGCCAGAGCGCGCCATGGAGAAAATAGCTGGGGATGAAACTGAGTCCGTCCAGGATATCGGGAAAACGCTCACGGAACATGAGGCTGATAAAGAGCAGCAGGAAGTAGGCAGCTAGATTAGCGAGCACGATTCGCCGCGTGGCGCCGCGAAAGTCAGGGAACGCGAGCTGGCTTGAGCCGATTCGGGCCATGGCAAACATCAGGTTAAACGCTCAGGCATGCAAGTGTCACCGAGCGGGTATATATATTGGGCCGAGCGAACTTAGAGCGTTTGAGCGGGCAACCGTTCGGTGGAAGCAGCACTCAAAAGGTTGCTAAGCGGGCGCGGTGGCGTGCCCTTCTCGCAAGTATCAGCCAGGCGAACGCGGTACAATGGCTGCCGTTTGCAAGGTCTTGACCTGAGGCGGCTTTGCCCTTAAAACTATAGCGGAACCCAAACCACACACCGTCTGATGCGCCGGGGCGTAATCCAAATTGGCTTTTCCGCAGTCTTAAGTGCAGATGGAGTGGCAAAAGTGAAGTTGGATGGGTTCAAATAGGAAGTGTGGAAGTTTGTAAACTGGGACTGCCGCTATACAGAATTCGCAATCAACCAATTATTTTGGCAAAACCAGAAACCGGCGACCCCGCTGTGAAGGACGAAGAGAGAGGAGGCTGCCATGCCCAGCTGCCCTGAATGCGATAACAATTTGGATGTAGAAGAAGATGAGATGGAAGAAGGCGACGTGGTCGCCTGTGAAGAATGTGGCACGGAGTTCGAGGTGGTAGGCGTTGAGCCTCTTGAGCTGGCCCGTATTGACGACGAGCTCGAGGAAGACGAAGATTTCCTCGAAGAAGATGAAGAGGAGGAAGAGTGAATCTCGGCCGCGCACGTCTGCTGGCGCTGGCGGCGCTGGTATTGGGAATTCTCCTGGTTAATCCGCATAGCGCAATCAATGGCATTGTGGCCCATGCTCAGAACCTGGGCGAGCGGACGGTTTCAGGCTCGGTGCTTGATGCCGCGTCCAACCCTATCCAGGGCGCAACTGTCTTCCTGAAAAATCAAAAATCCAAGACCATCCGCAGCTTTGCCTCGCTTGCCAACGGGCACTTCTCTTTCGCCCAGGTAAACAAGGCTGAAGACTTCGATCTCTGGGCCGAGAAGGACGGTAAAAAGAGCGAAGTCAAGACGGTGAGCTCGTGGGACGAACGCGCGCAGTTCGTCACTGAGCTGCGACTGAAGTGAATGTGCCGGCGCATCCTGCGCCGGCGCCTGAACTTTACTTTGGCGTGATCCTTATTTTGGTTTTCCCCGGCTCCCGAGCACAAACTTGTTGCCATCCGAGTCCCTGAATATGGCGCTTGAGCCCCAGTGCTCGTTGCGCGGCTCCTGCTCGAATGCCACTCCCTTTTGCTTAAGGGTCTTTGCCGTGGCAAACACGTCGTCGCACCAGAACGAGATGGGCTGGAAATCTCCAATCCGGCCTTCGTGTCCCGGCGGCGTAAAGAGTGCCAGGCCGGTGTCCGCGCCCGGAATCATCAGCTCGATCCAGCGCTGTGTATCGTTGAACGGCTGGTCGGTCACCACCTTGAAACCCAGCGCCTCAGTGTAGAACTTCAATGCGGCATCCTGATCGCGCACCGGAATGCCGACGAATTTAATTCCCCGAATCATTCTGACCCCCTTCAGATTGACGCCTGTCAGATTTGAGGCGAGCATAGCGCGCCGCGCCTGTGGGCGCAATCTGCCAGGCGTTGCTATAGTAATAGTCGGTATAGTATGTCTACTTTTGACCATTACGTACTCGACACGCTGATGCGCGACCTAGTGGGTCACGATCACAAGCCGGTGAGTTTCCTTGTCTACCTGTGGATTGCCGCCGAGCAGGAGCGGCGCGGCGGCGAAGTTTGTGTAAGCTACCGCGACATGGCCGAGTCGATCGGAGTCTCGAAGAGCTCAACGCAGGCAGCGGTGGCATGGCTGGTGAAGCGCAAGCTGCTGGCGGCGCGCAAAGAAAATGTGACGGCGACCCCGGCCTACACGGTGCTTACGCCCTGGCGCGATGCGGCAAAGCGCGGGACCCATAAAGGTTCAGGTTGATTTAGAAAAAGTTGGCTGAAGTCCGTGGCATCCCAGCCGATCCAGCAAAGTCTACCGAGTATGTTCCCTAGTCCCTGTTTTCCAGCTTCTTCGTCACCAGCTCATTCAGCAGAGTGGGATTGGCCTGGCCCTTTGAGGCGCGCATCACCTGGCCCACGAAGAATCCGGCGAGGGTGGTTTTGCCGGCTCGATATTGCTCTACCTGTTTGGGATTGGCGGCGATCACTTCGTCGATAAGCTTTTCGATAGTTGAAGTGTCGGTGATCTGTTGCGGCTTTTCGCGCTCGTAAACCGCGCCGAAGTCCTCACCCTTTTCAAATGCGATATCGAAGAGCTGCTTCATCTGCTTCGAGCTGATTTTGCCCTCATCGAGCAGATCGGCGGCTTGAACAATGCCGGCCATGGTCACAGGCGATCGATCGAGTTCGATGCCGAGCGTGTTAAGCCGGCCGCCCACTTCGCTAAGCAGCACGTTGGCCACGCGCCGGGGATTGCGCGCGGACTTTGCGGCAGTCTCAAAGCGGTCGGCAAATTCACGCGAAGCTGTCAGCGTGTGCGCGTCCTTGGGGTTCAGCTCGTATTCGGCAATCATGCGGGCACGGCGAACGGCAGGGAGTTCCGGGAGTTTTTCCCTGGTCTCGGACAAGAATTTGTCCGACAAAACAAGTGGCGGCAGATCGGGCTCGGGGAAGTAGCGGTAATCGTGCGCCTGTTCTTTCGAACGCATTGAATAGGTGCGGCCCTCGTTGGTATTCCACAGCCGTGTCTCCTGCTTCACACGGCCGCCTTCTTCAATCAAGTCGATCTGGCGCTCGATTTCATATTCCAGCGCGTCGCGAACGAATTTGAAGCTGTTCACATTCTTCACTTCGACCTTGGTCCCAAACTGTGGCACGCCCTTCAGGCGTACGCTGACGTTGGCATCACAACGCAACGAGCCTTCTTCCATGTTGCAGTCGCTTACGGCGGTGTAAAGCAGAATTTCTTTGAGGCGGGTGAGATATTCAAACGCCTCGTCGGGAGTGCGAATGTCGGGCTCGCTGACAATTTCGGCCAGCGGCGTGCCGCAGCGGTTCAGGTCGAGATAGGTGCGGGTCGCAGAGTCCGGAAACCCGTCGTGCAAACTCTTGCCGGCGTCCTCTTCCATATGCAGGCGCGTGATGCCGACCCTTTTTGTCCCGCCATCGGCAGTGGGAATCTCGATCCATCCGTGCTCGGCAATCGGCTTGTCGAACTGCGAAATCTGGTATCCCTTGGGCAGATCGGGATAGAAGTAGTTTTTGCGCGCGAAGATGGAGCGCTGATTGAGGGTGCAGTTGAGCGCGAGCGAGGCCAGCGCGGCGAACTCGACGGCGCGGGCGTTGAGTACTGGGAGCGCGCCGGGCAACCCGAGGCATACCGGACAGACGTTAGTGTTGGGGTCGGACCCGAACTTGTTGGCACAACCGCAGAACGCCTTAGTAGCGGTGAGCAGTTGCACGTGGACTTCAAGGCCGATGACCGGCTCGTATTTTGACCGTACCTCAGGTGCGATTGCGGACGCGGGCATAAGAGAATTTTAGCGTGATGAACGAAGCCTGCGAAATGTTGCCGCCTATACCGAATTGGCCGGGCTGGTAGTTTCACCTTCGGTTTCTTCGGCAGGATTCAGAAGGCTTACACTACGAATGCCACAGCTCTTCGTCAACAATATGCCCGAGCCTGGAATTGCAACGGTATCGCGGCCCTGCGTAACCCACGCGGCTTGCGTTAAATAAACCGACGCATCGTCTGCCACATCGGAATAGTAGACCAGGTTGCCGATGACGCTTCTTCCATCGGCCAACTCGACCTGGAGCGGCTGGCCGTTTGTAGCTTCGCTTTCAAAGACATCGTTTCAGATAGAATTCCGCGTTGTCCGTTCCGTCAGCCGAAGCCACTGGAAGAGCCGATTCCCGTCGAAACGAACGTATGCAAGTGAAGCCATCGCAAACACGAAGGTTATCGCGGCCAGCCACATAAGCTGCGAAGGCTCCCAGATGACCGTATCTTCGATTTTCCCGGAAAGATCGTGGAGGATGTGAAAAGGTAGCTTACCGCCGTCGACCAGCATGTAGCAGAGATAGATCACGAAGCTGAAGACAATCGCTTCGATCACTCGTTCCAAGTCGGATTGCTGACGGCGCGTAGCGAGAGCCTGAACAATATAGGCTGCCGAAAAGCCCGGCAGAAGAATCAGGAAGACTTGCAGCGCGAGAAGCGTAGCCGGCATCCTTCGCGGCTCCTTTCACTCCTCTTATTGTCTTGGTGCACTTGTTTGCGAAGGCGGCGGTGGAATCTTCACAGGCGGCGGAAGTTTTGGAAGCGCGACCGGAACCGGTTTCTTTCCTCGCTCGGAATAGCCACCACCATTTGTTTCCGGTCCCTTATACCTTGTACTTCCCCTTGGCAGAACGTATCCCATGGTTCAATCCACCTTTAGTCCATTATCCGCCTAATCCAGAGCGACGTCCAACGCTTTCCAAGTCATTCGTAGCGGTACAGCACCACTTTCTCAATGGTCTGGCCGTGGGGACTGAAGCGCCACGCTACGCCCTGTTCATCTTCATCGCCGTTCATGCGGCGGCCAGGGACCCACTTGCCGTCTTTGACGTCGCCTTCATCGACGTATGAAATGCCAACGTGCTGCCCGGTGCGCGGATATGGAGTGAACGTGACGCGAAAGCCTTTGCCCGCGCCCAGAAACTCGCCTTTGCCCGTCTCCATTATGAGTCCGTAACCTTCCTTGGCGGTCCCATCGAAACTGTCATCGAGCGAAACATGCAACACTACATCGCCCATGGTGAATTCAACGGAGTCGAGATTGCGCTCAAGCACAAAACCATGAATGTCGCCGGATTGCTGGTGCGTGAGAATCATCGGCGCCAGTTTGGCAATGGTGGCGTAGCTCTCGCCCAACGGATCTTTTTCGCTGGCTTCGCTTTCGATGCCGAAAGGTGAGAAACCCAAGCCCGCTTCTTCGCCGAGCGCGTAAAAAACATTGGCTGCGCCGACAGCTTCGCCACGCGCCTCGGGCATGTAGAGCGGGTTGCCATCGCGATGATAGCGGCGAGCCCACTTTTGAAAATCTGTGGAATAGAGATCGGGCGCGTAAATGTCGATCGCCGATCCGGCCGCGCGCCAGATGTCAACCACCCACGGTTCGGGGCAGCCGCTGGGATATTGGCCGGGTGTCGCGCCGTAGTCGTTGAGCCAGGTGTTCACGTACATGGGAATGCTGTATTCCGCCTTGCCGCTCGCACCCACCGCCTGGATATACCGCGCGTAGTGCCACGCCATGAAAATTTCGTCGGCATGCTCGGTGTCGCCGAAAACTTCTGCCCACGTGCCGCTCGTCTTGTCGCCATTTGCGTCCCACAGTTCACGCAGGTTGGGATAGAGAGTGTCGTGATGCGCCTTGAGATATGCGGCGAGTTCGGCCGGCACCGGACCAGCGAAGGCCTGGTTGGCAACGGCGGAATGATCGCGCGTATCGCCCAGCACGCCCACTTCGTTTTCAAGCTGCATCATCAGTACGGTATGGTCGCTCGAGTCGACTTCTTTAATGTGCCGCATCAACGCGGCGAACGCGCGCGCATCGGCTTTCTGCGTGGCCGCGCCCTGCGGACTCAGAATCTCAACTTCGTTGCCTTTCGCGATGACTCGCGGAAAACGCCCGGTGTCTTCCTTTACCCACAACGGCGCGTAGCTCGACATTCCGTTCTTCCAGGTGGCGAGCCATAGAAACACAATCTTTTCATGCGAGGCACGCGCCTGCTTCAGCAGTCCATCCACGAGTGTGTAGTCATACTTGCCCTCGTCTGGTTCAATCAGCTCCCAGCTTAGCGGCGTCACTACAGTGTTCAATCCCAGGACCTCGAGCTTCGGCCAGATGGGCTCCATGTACGCGAGACTCGACGACGACGAGTTGTGCAGCTCGCCTGAAAGCATGAGGAACGGCGCGCCGTCGACGATAAGCTGCGTTGCTTGGCCGCGCTTTTCAAGATGGGGCACGGGCGTTTGTGCGTTAACAACCGCTGCGAGGCAGACAGACAGCAGAAGGCAAGGCGGTGCGAAACCATTGATTTTCATAACGCACGGAGTCTAGCACACGGACGCAGCCCGGTTTTGCTTTCCCACCCTTCCCGCGACAAAACCACAGAAAGAATGAGCCAACCCAGCACGTCCCATATTGGGGTCGCGTTCCGATTCAGTTCTGCGCATTACATTTCGCCCGCCTTCAATGCTCCGGCTACATCCGCGCGGGGCTACGTTGGGGCCGTGGCTATCTTATCTGTCGATCTTGCCCACCGAAGCTGGTCCGATGTTGGAATCGCGATTCTTGATCGGGTCAAGTCACGCAGCCCCATTGTCGATGCATATGGCACCAGCGTAAAACCGGGCACAGTGCAGTGCGAACTCATCGGCCTTTCTGCCGCCGGCATCAACAGCAAAATGGCTTCGTATATGCTGGATCGCCACGCCGCACACGCAGTAGAGGCCGAGGTTCTGGCCGGTCTGTTGAATCACCTTTGCAACGCGCGCGGCATTGGCGCCATCATGCTGAACGGGCCGCAGGCGTGGAAGTCGAGCGCGAATGGGCTGAGTTATGCGCGGGTGAGCGAACGGCAACTGAACACGTCGGCTAAAACAGGGCTGCCGGGCGTGGTTGTGCCCAGGAGCTACCGCGCTTTTGCCGAGTTCTGCATGGACGTGTACGACGGCTTGTGCCGGCGCGGCTGGCGGCGGCTCTCGACGCAGGGCCAGGTTGCCTCACTTGAAGACCGTGTGCTGATTGAGAGCTGTCCGCACGCGGCGTGGAAGTCGCTGGGGCTGAAGCCGCTTTGCAGCAAGAGGCGCGCACGCGTGAGCAACCTGGCTGAAGCTTACGCAGCGCTGAACGCTCTGGTGCCCATCACCTGCAATCGTCCGCCAAATCATGACCAGTTACAGGCAATTGTGAGCGGCCTGCCGGGGCTGGCAATCGCCGAGCACAATATTTCGGCAGTGCGATTTGTGGGCAAACCGCCACGGCGCGAGCAGGGCCATTGGCGCGAAGGGTATATTGTGCTGCCGCTGCCGCCGCCCGGACACGAACACTGGCTGAACAGTTTGCGATGGCTCAACTAACCACCTGCAGTGAAGCCAACCGCCCTTCGAGATGACCGGCGTACAAACACTGCAAAGAAAAACTTGCGGATGGGACATCGGGCCGAAATCCAGAATCAATCGGCTTTGATAGCACTACAACAAAAGGGCCGCCAGTACCGGCGGCCCCTTGTTGTTGCGATAGCGTGCCTCAGGCCTGCGGCGCGGGCGGGCGAGGCGGCGTCGGCTGTTGCGGCGGCTTGGGCTTGGCTGCTTCCTTCTTCGACGGGGCGAGAATGGCGTGCAGAATCGTGCCTTCCATGCGCGGCATGAACTCGACAATGCCCGCGTCGCCAATATCCATGATGAGCCGGTTGATGATGTTGTAGCCAAGCTCGCGATGGGCCATCTGGCGGCCGCGGAACCGCAGGCTCGCCTTCACTTTGTCTCCCTCGGTCAGGAAGCGCACGGCCTGGTTCTTCTTGGTCTGGTAGTCGTGCTCGTCGACGGTCACCGAGAACTTGACTTCCTTGATGGTAATGACCTTCTGTTTCTTGCGGGCGGCGCGCTCGCTCTTTTCCTTCTCGTAGAGATAGCGGCCGTAGTCCTGGATGCGGCAGACGGGCGGAACTGCGGTTGGTGAAACCTCAACCAGGTCCAGGCCCCGTTCGCGAGCGATTTTCAGCGCCTCAAAGGGCGCCAGAATGCCCAGTTGTTCGCCGTTTTCGTCGATGACGCGGATTTCGCGGGCGCGAATTCGATCGTTGATGCGGATAAAGGACTTGGCCGAACGTTTATCGAGTGCGATGGTGCTCCTCCAGGTGAATTGTTGAGTTGATTCAGTGCGGGATGCAGCGCCTGCCAGGGCGGCGCGCAGACGCACAAACGCACACTGAGTATAGCATTGGCTCGGGTTCTATGAATAAAGGGGTTAGCAGAAGTCCTGGGCGCATCTTTGAGAGAGCTCTGGTGCAGATTCAACGGGCCAGGTGGGGCGCGCGCTCAGTGCGCCTTCGGACGTAAGCCCCGTCACGGCAACGCGAAGCAGCAGATTGGCCGCAAAGGAGCCGTCCAGCTCGACGGGGAGAAAGTTGTCGGTGAGAGCTTCAGTCGCGCCGCGGGCGGCGAGTGCAGCCGGTGTATGCAGCGTAATGACCGGCAGTTCGTGCCCGATCATCTTCGTGCGGTGGGCAATGGACTTCTCGTGAGCGAGCGCGCGGAGTGTCTTCATGCGTTCCAGAACTGCATCAGGCGCGACAGGAGCCGCGCGATGCAAATCCCAGCCGCGCGTCCCGGGCCGAGGCGAAAACGGGAAGAGGTGGAGATAGCCGAACGGCATCGCGCGAATGAAGGCAACGGTCTCTTCGAATTCGTCCTCTGTCTCGCCGGGAAAGCCTGCCATGACGTCTGCGCCGAGTGTGAGTTCAGGTCCGGCGGCGCGCAGCAACGCTTCAACTTTGGCGGCATAGTGCCAGGGGCGATAGCGGCGATGCATGCGGCGCAGCACTGCATCGGAGCCGGATTGAAGCGGCAGATGCGCGTGGCGGGCGAGGCGCGGCTCGTGTGCATCGGGGCCTGCGAATTCGCCCATGAGGCCGATAAGTTCGTCGGTCCAGTCCATCGGTTCAATTGAGCTGAGACGCAGCCGCGGAAGAGTCGTGTGGGTGAGGATGAAACGGACGAGAGCCGGCAATGAATCCTCTTCCGTGAGTTCCCTGCCCCAGCGCCCCAGGTTAATGCCCGAAAGAACCAGTTCGTTGCCGCCGGCGGCGATGAAGCCTTCCACCTGCCTGAGAACCGCTGCGTGCGGCAGACTCTTGGATGGACCTCGAGTAAAGGGAATCACGCAGAAAGTGCAGCGATTACCGCAACCCTCCTGGATCTTGAGGTTGGGCCGCGTCTGCGTCCCGGCCACGAGTTGCGTTTCTTCAATAAAGGAATGGGCGAAGCGATCGTCGGCCCATTGCGGAGCCATATTCGGCTGGGTGGAATTCTGCCGCGCAATTGCCAGCAGCGACTCCACGCTGACAAAAGAACCCATGGCGGGCGCGTGCGGCCGATGGCGATGCGCGAGTTCGACCACGATATCGGACACCAGGGCCTTGTGGCTGTTGCCCACCACCGCGGCCACGCCGTTGATTGCGGCTAATTCGGCTGAGGCGCGCTGCGCATAGCAGCCGGTAACGACGATCTTCGCCGCCGGGTTGATGCGGTTGGCGCGGCGGATAAATGCGCGGGCCTGGCGGTCGGCCTCGGCGGTCACGGTGCAAGTATTGATTACCACCACTTCGGCCTCAGACGGCTGCTGCACGCTATGGCCGGAAGAGAGCAGGCGGGCGCCGATCGCCTCGCCATCGGCGCGCGCGGCGCGACAGCCAAAGTTTTCGATGTGGAATCCGAAACCCATATCGCCAGTTTATCTGGATTCGGAGTCGGGCGGCAGAATGCGGCCGAAGGGACGGGACGAGGACGGGGCGACCAGCCCCTTAATTCGTTCGCGTCAGGATCCCCAGTTGGTAGGGAATCTGCGAATAGTTGCTTGCACTCGCTTCCGCGGCAGGATTCGCGCCCTGGTAGAGAAACTGGAGATTGCTTGGATCGATGGTGAGGGTTTCATCGTAGCCAACCCGAATCATCTCACCGTGGCTGATGTCGTTGGTCCAGTCGCTCACGCCCGAGAGAAACGTCACGTTGTTCTCGCCGGCGTAGGGATTCGCCCAGTCATCGGCATCGGGGATCGGCGTGAATTGGCCGTCGAGGCTATCGGCAATGAACGCGCGGAAATAGCGGGTGCCGGTGGGGCCGAGGGCCTCGACAGTAAGCAGGTACTGGTTCAGCCCCTGAAGAGCATACACTTTGTCGCTCTCGAAGAGGTTGTACTCATTGGCGTCCTGCAGAATGGGCTGCGGCTCGCTGAATCCCTGGGGGAAACTGCTTTTGGCCGTCTGGCTTTCGTAAATGATGCCGTTGTCGCCGGCGAAAAAGAGGAAGCAATTCGACGAATCGCAGATGACCCAGAAATCGATCCAGTTTGAGACCGAGGCCGGCTGCGCGGTAAAGAAATTCTGCGGTGCGCTCCATGAGGCCGGATTGGTCGGGTCGCTGGTGGTGGAGTACTGCGGTTGCGGTGACTGGAAAATGAAATACCAGGTGCTGGTCGGCGTGAAGTAGAAAACCTCTGGCGCGTCGTGATAACCACCGGAGAAGTTGGAGTTCTCGTCCATGAAGTAGGGCTGCGCTGCCGCAGCCTGCGACCAGTCGGTGAAGCTGATGTACTGCATGCCCCAGCTGCCGTCGGCGTACGCATTGGTCGAGTACACATTCCACTGGTTGTTGTAGTAGAAGGCCGTCGGATCCTTGACCGAGACGATGTCGTGCGTCGCGTCAGGTATAGGACTCACCAGCGGGCCGGTTGAGCTCCAGGCGATGGGCGTGGTGAGAAGCGAAGTCAAGCCCGCGTTGATCACCATCGACAGATTGGCTGAGGTAGTCGCCACGCCATCCGTAGCTGAGGCGGTGAGCGCATAGGTGCCCTGCGCCGCTGTGCCGGGATTCAAAGCGATGACGCCGCTGTTTCCAGTTCCCGGCTGGGAGTAGTTCACCATCGCTCCCTGTGGCAGTCCAGCGACTGTCAGGGTTATCGATCCCGTGGAATCGGTGCGCGCGAGTGTTGTTGTCACCTGGCCGATCGATCCGCCTGCTGGCACCGTCACGCTGCTGCTCGATAGGGAGATGGAGAGTGAATCTGTGACGGGGGGAGTGGTGTTTCCGGAACCGCCGCCTGAGCCGCAACCGGCAAGACCAACCACAAGAAAGAGAGCCGCCGCGAGTGCTGTCTTCGAATGCGGCAGGAGTAAAGTAAGGCTCTTCATGAATGGATTGCAGCGGTCCGTTTCTGGCCCGTACGAATTGAATTGGCCAATTGATTTCGAGATGGATTATAGCCCCGGTTGTGGTCGCCAGTAAGCGTTTACGCTCACCCGTCGCCAGTCTTATGCAGGCCGAGTCGAATCTCCGGCCTGCTATCCTCGCCTCGAGGTCCTTTCCATGCCTGACACTGCTTCCTTCCCCTACGAAACCCGCCTGAACATCCTGCACGGACCGCTCGAACTCATCGACGTGCACACCGTTCCCGGCGCCCATGACTTCAAGTGGTTCAATCAGACGCTGTGCAAGGTGAACGGCTCGGTGGTGCGCATGGCCGCCATCGAGGGCGAGTACCACTGGCACAAGCACGATGACGACGATGAGTTCTTCTACGTGGTCGACGGCGAACTGCTGATCGATGTCGAAGCTAAATCCGGATCGGGTCTCGAAGGCCGCACCGTTACGCTCAAACCCGGACAGGGATTCGTGGTGCCGAAAACTGTGGTACATCGCACGCGAGCGCACCGGCGGACAACAATCCTGATGGTTGAAAACGCCGGTATCATTCCCACTGGAAACTGAACCAACCAAAGCTCGCTGGCCCCATCGAGTGCGATGAGCCGGGTTGCGCAGTTATTCTTGAAAGGCTGCACAATTCGCGGTGGGGCGAGCGGTGCGCAGGAGCAACGATGCAAGTAAGCGTGGAAGATACCGTCAAACAACGGATTACGGCCCTGGGGCGCCTGGTGGGTAATACGCCGCTGCTGGGCATTGAATGCAGCTACCGGGGCCGGGTGCGGGTCATCTATGCGAAGTGCGAGCAGATGAACCTGACGGGCAGCATCAAGGACCGCATGGCGCTGCACATCCTGCGGAGTTCCTATGCCGACGGAAATCTGCATCCGGGCGACACGATTGTCGAGGCGACCAGCGGCAACACCGGGATATCGTTTGCGGCGCTGGGCCGGTCTTTGGGGCATCCCGTCAGCATCTTCATGCCGGACTGGATGAGCCGCGAGAGGATGGACCTGATCCGCGGCTACGGCGCAGAAATTGTGCCGGTAAGCAGGGAGAAGGGCGGATTTCTGGGCAGTATCCGGCTTGCCGAAGAACTCGCGACCACCCGTGACGATGTGTTTCTTCCCCGGCAATTCTCAAACTGCGCGAACATTGAGGCGCATGCCATCACAACGGGACCCGAGATATGGGCGCAACTCCAGTGCGCCGGATTGACCCCGGATGCATTTGTTGCCGGCGTGGGAACGGGAGGTACGGTGATGGGCGTCGGACAGTTCCTGCGCAGCCGCAATGCGAAGATCGAAGTGCATCCGGTTGAACCGGCTGAATCGCCCACTCTTTCCACCGGGTGCAAGGTAGGTAATCATCGCATCCAGGGCATCTCGGACGAGTTCGTTCCTGCGCTGATCGACCTCTCGAGTTTGGATGAGATTATCGCGATCCCCGACGGCGACTCGATCCTGATGGCACAAAAGCTGGCGTCGGCGCTGGGACTGGCGGTCGGCATTTCTTCAGGATGCAACTTCCTTGCGGCGCTTAAGCTGCATGAGCGGCTGGGATGCGATGCTGTCGTGGTCACGGTGTTTCCAGATGACAACCGGAAATACCTGAGCACCGCCCTGATGCGCGTTGAGCCGGTCCGTGAGAGTTACGTCGCTCCCGGCGTGGATCTGCTGGGCCTGACGACGATCGGACGGATGTGCGAATTCTGCGACGCGCGAGTTTGAGGGTTACTCTGCGCCTCGCAGTGAGACCCA
Source organism: uncultured Occallatibacter sp. (assembly GCA_964528915.1). Classification (GTDB taxonomy): domain Bacteria; phylum Acidobacteriota; class Terriglobia; order Terriglobales; family Acidobacteriaceae; genus Telmatobacter. The sequence goes on along the minus strand of CAZGUD010000029.1, from coordinate 56,863 downwards.
GTAGTACCGCCGCCAGCAGAACTTGCAGCGAACCGGGCGAAGAAAGAACAGGCTGAGGAGCCCGTCGAGCGGACGCAACTCAGCAGGTTTGAAATCAACCGAGAGACAGCGAGGGCACATTCGCCGCATCCACAGTACACGCGGCAACCAACTCGGCCAGGTCATCGATTCAACGTTCATCGGGAGTCTTCTTTCCGTGAAATATTGGGGAGCTTCACTGCTCGGATCCGTCCCCGATGCTGGAATTCACATCCAGCCATGCGAGGAGGCAGCGTATGCTTCCGGTGGCTAAAGCCACACTGGAATCGGCTGCTCCGTAGTAAAGGTTGATAGTATCCCCATCGGAGCCGATGGTTTGGCCACAAGGGAAAACGACGTCATGCACATCTCCAGTACGCTCGTATGGAGCTTCGGGGCCAAACATCCAGGAGTCTCCTCGCTGCAGGCAGATCTCCGGACGTTCAAGATCGAACAACGCCAGGCCCAGGCGATAGATGCTTCCTGATGCGGTTTGCCGCACACCGTGGTAGATCGTGAGCCAGCCTTTGGATGTTTCGATGGGCGGAGAGCATAAGCCAATCTTGTTCGCATCCCACCATCCGCCGCGACGAGCTTGCAGGATGACTTTATGGCTGCCCCAATGCCGCAAGTCGGGAGAATACGAAATCCACATGTGTGCGCCGGTCGTCGTCACCGGCCGGTGAATCAAGGCCCAGTAGCCGTTGATCCTTCGCGGCAACAAGGCCGCATCCTTATCTTCGGGCGGCATGATCACGCCGAACCGCTCGAAGCTGCGGAAATCTTTGGTGAGCGCCAATGAAACTCCTGGGCCCCCGCGCGCAAAAGAGGTATACGCCACAGCGTATTGATCGAGTTCAGGAACAAAGGTAATGCGTGGATCTTCGATGCCCCAGATCTCGTCAGGATATTCTTTGGGACTCGACATCAAGGTAGGCTGCGGATCGATTCGCCATCCATTGAACCCATTCTCAGAACGTGCCGCGCACAAGTGCGACAGGCCGCTGCGATCTTCAACGCGGCACAGCAACAAGGTGTCTCCGTCGGGCAGAAGGACGGCTCCCGCGTTGAAGACGCTGTTAATCGGATAGGGCCAGTTTTCGCGGCTTAGGATCGGATTGCCGGAATAGCGCGTGAACAGAGAACGCTCTACGCATTTTTCCGGTTCCGGCTGTCCTGAATCAGCGGCCTCCGGCAGATCCGGCGGATGAATAAGTGAATTCAAATGGTCACGCTCATTTCATGATGTGTGGTCTTTGCGTGGGTAACTTTTGCTCGCTGCATTTCCAGGAGCGCCATGAGGAACGAAAGAGTTGATTCCGCTCCCTGATTTTCATTGACCCGGTCGGGATGAAGTCCATCTTTGCACCCGCCGGTTGTTGGATCGTAAAGAGGCGCCTGCAGATCGTTCTTGCCCAGAAACCATCTGAAGACGCAATGGGCTTCGTCGCTCCAGCGCTCTTCGCGCGTCAGCCTGTATGCCTCAAAACAAGCAGCGATAGTGGCGCAGGCTTCAACCGGCTGCTGATCGAAACGGGGCTTCTCACCGCCTTCGGTAAAGCACTCGCTGGAACCAATGGGCACGAATATCCCCGGGTCGCAGCAATGTTGCGCAGCTACGAGCCATTCGAGCGACTCGATTCCCGCCGCGATCATCTTATTGTTCATGCTGCGCCCACCTGCCAGGATGAGCGCCTGGGGCAGCCTGGCGTTCGAGTACGCAAGACTCTTCTCAAACCAATTCCATTTTTCAGAGCGACTGCGTTCGTATACATCCAGCAGGCGATTGGCAAGCGTGTTACGACTGATCTGGATGGCCCTGTCGCCGGGAAACCAGTCGAGATAGGCCTGCATTCCGAGGATGCTGAATGCCCACGCGCGCGGACTGCTGAACGTCAGAACTGCAGGCACAGCGGCTTCAAAGAGCCTTCCAGCCGCTCCTCGCATTCCGGGATTCTTTGAATGCCCGAGCACCGAACCCAAGGCCCACAATGCACGCCCATGGCTGTCTTCCGATCCAATGTCCTCAAGCCACTTGCGATCGTAGCCAAGAAAATTCCTGAAGCGGCCGGTATCGGAATGAAAGGCGAGCCACAGAAAAGCCATGTACCGGCGAGAAAGTTGGAGATAGTCAATCCCGTTATGACTCTCCATGCTCTCACTCAGAAGAGTGGACACGATGAGGGCGCGCGCGTTGTCGTCGGTGGTGTAGCCCTCGCGCGTGTTGGGCAGTGAAAAAATAGCGTGCTGCAACATCCCGGTGTCGTCCGTCATGGTCATCAGATGGCCGGCGTTCAGCACCGGCAGATGTGCCTTCGAGTCGACGGAATCCAGCGCCGTATCGCCCGACTGCGCGGCCCTGGGCTGCAACGATCGCTCAAAACGCGCCCGCTGAAAAGTCGCCATGTAAGCCCGCGCCGTCTTTGGCCAGGTAGTTCCGCGCGAGTGCAGATATGCTCGCTTGCGCATTGCATGGCGTTCTGCCTCGTTCTCAAGCAAGGCGAGAACCGAGCTTGCAATCGCATCCGGCTGGTCAAATGGAACAATCACGCCTCTCTTCTCCGCGAGCAGTTCCTTGGCGTGCCAGTAGGGCGTGGAGATAATGGCCTTGCCCGCTCCCAGCGCAATCGCCAGCGTGCCTGAAACCACCTGCGCCTCATGCCGGTAAGGCGTGATGTAAATATCTGCGCCTCCCACCTGCTCTACAAGTTCTTCTGCGCTCACAAAGCGATTGTTCAGAATCAATTGTGAAGAAACGCCGAGTTCCTTCGCCAGCGCCTGCAATCCTTCACGGTACTGCTCGCCTTCGCGCCGCCGGATATGGGGATGTGTCACTCCGGAAACGATATACACCACGTTCGGATGCCGCGCCAGAATCGCGGGCAGCGCCCGGATGACGTTCTCAATTCCCTTGTTTGGCGACAACAAGCCGAACGTAAGCAGAACAGATTTGCCTTCGGTGCCAAACTTGTCCTTGAAATAATTAGGATCCATGAAAGACATATCCGGCACGCCATGCGGAATCACATCGATCTTTCCGTCCGGAACCGCATACACCTCCCGCAATAGTTGGGCCGCCAATTCGCTCATCACCACCATGCGGTCGGAGAGTTGTGCAATCTCTTCAAGCACCAGGCGTTGATTCGCGTCGGGCTGGCGCAGAACCGTGTGCAGGGTGGTCACCAGCGGCATTTTCAGTCGATGAAGCAAAGACAAAATGTATCGGCCCGCGGGCCCGCCGTAGATGCCGTATTCATGTTGCAGGCAGACGAGGTCGTTGCCGTTGAAATTGAGAAAATCCGCAGCCCGCTCGTAGGAGGCAATATCATCCTGGGTCAGTTCCAGGCGCACTTGCTCGGGATAGTCGTAGCTGGAATCGGGATCGTTGACAGGGATGGCAAACAAGCGCCCTTCTCCGAATTCGACTGCCAGCGCTGAACATAAGTCGGTAGTGAAGGTAGCGATGCCGCACTCGCGAGGCAGGTAATTCCCAATGAAGGCAATACGAGTGGGCAATGGCAAGCGGCTGGCTTTCAACGCCACGGGCAACGTGGTTGATGCACCAGTTCCTCCAGCTTGCGTCTCGGAATATGTTTTTTCAGGGAGTGACATTTTCCCCTCCTTTCAATGGGGATAGGCTCCTTGCACGGAACACGATGCACGAAGTCAGTACAGACACCCGGTACATCGCTCAGTGCCCGGCGCTTATCCATTGCGCCACCCGGCTCACCTGGCTGTGACCGCCTGCAAATGCTGCCGGTCTACGATGTGCAGCGAAGTGCGCTGCTGGATCTCGCGTGGATGAAGGATGACATTCGCGATGTAAAAACCTGGATACCTGGCGACTCGAACGGAATCAAGTTCGGCGGCGTTGAATTGACGCGGGACCGATTTGAGTGTGCGCACCAGTGCGCGATGGGTCGCTTTTTCCCGGGTTAGCCCGAAGCCTCTTCGGGAGCATGCGCCCGGCATCCACATTGAGGACCACCCCGCCTGGCGAATCATGGTGTCAAAAACCGCCGCCGGAATCTCTTCCACATGCATCCAGTGCTTGCCAACGGGTTCCTTCAGCGGATCCAGGCGATCAGGAAGGATGCAATCTTTGCGCAGGAAAATGGAGTGCCGCTTCACGCTTGCGCGCTTTGTGATGCTGCGGGCGCCTGATGTCCGATAGAACCGGCCACGGGTTCGGCCGGCGTGACGACTGCGATCGACTCTGAATGTTCAGAGAGGAAATCCGCGGCAAAACTCAACACGTCTGCATTGATCGGGTCCGCTTCAGAAAGTGAGAAACCCGTCGCATTGGGCTGACTTGCAGACTGGCAAGAATACACTTTTGTTCGAAAGCGAAGAGACAGGTGGCTCTTGACGCCGCTTTTCCTGGCGAGGCTCATGGCAGTTCCAGTCGTTCGGTTGCGTGCTTGAAAGACGCTCGTCTGGAGCAAAGCCTGGAGTGCCGAAGGCGAGAAGAGGAAAACGGGCTGCTACTTCAAGCATACGCTTCCGGTAACATGCGTGCCGGCGACTTTCGCTTCCTCATGCTCGATCCTGGCTGGCGCACGATCTTTGAACTCACGCATCAAAGGTCGATAAGTGCCGCCATGTCAGCATCGTGGACGCCGACATCCCCGAACGCAAAACGGCCACCCTCACAGGTGGCCGTTCTGCTGAACACTGATCACTGACAACTGACCATTGTCTTTTTCAGCCTTCGCGCTTCCACTGGATCAGGTCGCCGAGAGTCGTAGTGGAGCTTGAGACCGGATGCTTGTGCGTATCGGCCTTGTAGTGCTCGACCTGCGCGCGGCTGGCTTCGTGGCCGCTTACCGCTCGCAAACTGAGTCCCACCTTCTTCTCTTCAACGTTGATCTTGATGATCTTGAAGTCGTGCTCGACGCCCACTTCAAGTTTGGAGTGGTCGCCGTCTTCGCCGGCTTCGGAGATGTGGCAGAGGCCCTCGACGCCGTCGGCAATCTCGACAAATGCGCCGAACTGCGCGGTGCGCAGAACTTTGCCGTGCACCACGTCGCCCATGCGATGGGTGGCAAAGAAGCTCTCCCAAACATCGGGCTGGAGCTGCTTGATGCCCAGCGAGAGGCGGCGGTTCTGCGGCTCGACGCCAAGAACAACGGCCTTCACCTTTTCGCCCTTCTTTACGATTTCAGAAGGATGCTTGACGCGCTTGGTCCAGCTCAGGTTTGAGACGTGTACCAGGCCGTCGATTCCATCCTCGATCTCAATGAATGCGCCAAAGTCAGTAAGGTTGCGGACGCGGCCCTCAACCACCGTGCCAGTGGGATAACGATCGGTGAGGTTCTCCCAGGGGTTCTCGAGAAGCTGCTTCATGCCCAGCGAGATGCGGCGGTCCGTGGGGTTCACGCTCAGAACCACGGTGTCGACCTCATCGCCCGGCTTCACCAGCTTGGAGGGGTGCTTCAGGCGCTTGGACCAGGTCATCTCAGAGAGGTGAACCAGGCCCTCGATGCCCTGCTCGAGCTCAACGAACGCGCCGTAGTCGGTGACCGACAAAACGCGGCCGTGAACCTTTGCGCCCACGGGATAACGCTCTGAAGCGTCAAGCCATGGATCGGGCGTGAGCTGCTTGAAACCAAGCGAGACACGCTGCTTGTCTTTGTCGAACTTGAGCACCTTTACCTGGATCTCGTCAGCGACGTTGACCAGGTCGCGGGGGTGAGTGAGACGTCCCCAGCTCATGTCGGTGATGTGCAGCAGCCCATCGATGCCGCCGAGGTCGACGAACGCACCGTAGTCGGTAAGGTTCTTCACCGTTCCGGTGAGCACCGCGCCCTCGAACAGATGCTCCATGGTGGCCGAACGTTTGCTGTTCAGGTCTTCCTCAAGAAGCTCTTTGCGGCTCACTACAACGTTGCCGCGCTTCTTGTTGAGCTTGATCACGCGAACGTCGATCTGCTGGCCAAGGTAGCCATCGAGATTGCGCACGGGGCGAATCTCAAGCTGCGAGCCGGGCAGGAACGCCTTGATGCCGATGTCGACGGTAAGCCCGCCCTTGACCCGGCTCACCACCGTTCCTTTGACCGGAGTCTTTTCGCTGGCTGCCTTCTCAATGGTGTCCCACACTCTAAGGCGCTGCGCGCGCTCGTAGCTGACGATATAGCCGCTATCGGGCTCCTCGCGCTCGATTACCACGTCAATGACTTCGCCGGGTTGGAACTTGACTGCGCCGGTGTGATCGACCACCTGCTCGAGCGGGACAAGGCCCTCGCTCTTCAGACCAAGATCGATCACCAGATGTTTGTCAGTCTGCTTGACGACCGTGCCTTGCACAATCTTGTCGCCATAGGCTTCGACGGCGGCAGCTTCAGCGGCCTGCTCGCGTTCAAAGGCTTCCAGAGCGGCTGAAAAATCGTCCATCGACTCTCCCGCCGCTACATGTTCAGACTGGGGTGCCGCAGCCACGGCCTCGGGCGCACTCTCAGGTGCAGCCTCGGCAATGGGCTCATCGGACTTGGTTAGTTGGGTATCGGCGTCCAGCTCAGGTACTTCGACGGCTTGGGCTGTTTCAGGGTTGGACGTGGACTCACGCGACGACTGGTCTTGACTCTCAAGAGTCTCAAGCTCCGCCGCAGGCTCTAGCGTTGGGATTTCGAGTTCGGTGTTCAGGGTTATGCTCTCGGTTTCGGGATTGAGGACGTTTGCCATTACTGCAAGCTCCGGGATTGCGTCGTCCAGCGGTAGATCGGATCCGCCGCTCTGTGGCTTCTGCGCCGCGGTGAACCGCAGCCAGAGGTGCACTGAGCCAGGTTCCCGTTGCCGCGCTCGGTGACTTGCCGGTTGCCGTTTCCAAAGCGACGGCCTCTCGCCCGATCATTTGCCTCGGGAAAAAGGCTTTGGGTCTCCTTGGGAAACACCCGGCAGGCAACGGCTTGCTGGAAGGGCGGCCGCAACTCACTGCTGGAATCCGCGCAGGAAGCTACGCTTTCGAGTGTAGCAATCATTGCAAATAAAGGTCAAACCCGGCGAGAGTCGACAGAGCGGCTTGGAGTGCGGAAAAAGTGCATGCATCGGGCCCTCGCCCACGAACTGTAAACCCCACTATCGATGGGGTCTCGAGATGGTTTTTGACGCATTTCGCGAGCGCGCAATGAAAACATAACCGAAACAAAATCGGGGAAGACTTCGGCGTTCGCTGAAAATTCATTTTCCCCATTGTTCGGGAAATGGGTGGGCGCGGCAAATCTGCCCCCAGCTTAAACCTCGTGCCCGAATACAAGTTGCCGATCACACGCCGGGAGAATTGAGCGACAATGTCACGATGGATCATTTGTGGACTCCTTGGCGTTATGCGTATGTGACCTCGGCAGATAGCGCTGTGCGGACCGGGGTTCCGTCGGCGCTGAGTGCGTGGCCGGGCGACCTTGGCTGCGTCTTCTGCAATCTGATTGCCTCGATTGATTACGCAATTGCACAGGGAATGGAGCAAAACAAGGCTGAAGAGGCTGGCGGGCTCATATTGCGCGGCAAACACTGCTTTATCTGCCTGAATGCCTTTCCTTATTCGAGTGGTCACGTGATGGTGATGCCCTATGCGCATCTCGACCAGTTGGCCGCATTGCCGGTCGAGGCGGCACACGAGCTAATGGATCTGGCGCAAAAGACCGAGCGCGCCCTCGATCGGGCATACCAGCCGCATGGATTCAATTTCGGGTTGAACGTCGGCCGGTCGGCCGGAGCCGGGGTGGCTGGACACGTGCATCTGCACGCCATGCCCCGCTGGATGGGAGACACCAGTTTTATTACCACGGTGGCCGAGACCCGCGTGCTGCCCGAGGACCTGGCCACCACCTGGCGCCGGATGCGCGAGGCGCTGGCGGCAATTGAGAGCGAAAAGTGAGCGCCAAAATCGGTGCGGTGTCCGTCATACTGTCAGAACTATCGCGCAAACGGAAGCAGAGTGAGTGCAATGCGACTCTCTTCCAAGCCCCTTCTGCGTGAAGAATGCGCCGCAAAACGGCTGTGAGGGATGGATGAAAAAGTTATTTGCGATTTGTGCTGCACTGGTAATGACGCTGAGTGCCGCTAAAGTGATGGCCGCCGACGTAACCGGCTCGTGGACAACCCAGATGCAAACTCAGGACGGCAACACCACGACGATCGTCTTCAACTTCAAGCAGGATGGCGCCAGCCTGACGGGCACAGTGGCAGGGCCCATGGGCGACCCATTGCCGATCACCAACGGCAAAGTGGATGGCGACAAATTCACCTTTGACGTGTCGTTCAACGGCCTGACTATTCACCACGACTGCACAGTAGATGGCGAAACCATCAAGATGAGCACCAAGACCGATTCAGGAGATTTCCCCTCAATGAACCTGACGCTGACGCGGGTGAAAGCTGATGCGCCGACGGCGCCGGCCGCCCCCGCTGCCCCAGCCGCACCGGCACAGCCGCAGTTGTTGTAGAGCGACTTTGTGAACGCTTGACTTCAGTGGTTTCCCACGTCTCAGAATCGAGACATGGGGCACCCTCATGTCGTGGTGGAACCATCCTGATCGAGACCTGGGCCTGGGCCGGGCCGAGTGGTCCTTGCTTCACACCGCGTCCGACTCGGCGATGCCCTGCTCGACTACCGACTCTACGCTGCTTTCTTCTCCCGCCTCGAATATAGTGACTTGTGCCGCGTCCGCAGTTTCAACTGCGGACGCCTCTATTCCCGATGCGTCCAGCAGCCCCTGCGGCATCTGCTTCTTCGGCGCGACGCCCAGGTCGCGCAGCATCTCAACCTGGCGCACTAAATTCCCCGGCCCTGTCGCCAACCGTCCGCGCGCCTCGTCATATTTCTCGCGGGCTCTAAACAGCGCGTCGCCCACCGCTTCAAGACTGGTCACAAATCCAACGAACTTGTCGTAGAGATCGGCGCCGCGCTTCATCACGTTCTTGACGTTCTGCACCTGCATCTCCTGCCGCCACAGATCAGCCACAATGCGAATCACAAACAGCACCGTAGTTGGGCCGGAGAGAAGAACTCCCTTTGAATAAGCGTCGTGCCACAGCGTCTCATCGTTCTGCAGCGCCAGCAGAAATGCCGGCTCAATGGGCACAAACATCACTACAAAATCAGGCGACTGAAGTCCCGAAAGCGAGGCATAGTTGCGGCCCGCAAGCTCGGTAAAGTGGGTACGAACGCTCACCAGGTGCCTTTTGATCGCATCAACGCGGTCCTTCTCGTCTGCGGCGTTCACGCTGTCGTTGTAGGCGTTCAGCGAGACCTTCGAGTCAATGATGAGGTGACGGCCCCCGGGCAACTTGACCACCACGTCGGTCTGGCGGCGCTGCACCGGATCGCCATCGGCATTCATCTCGGTAAAGCTCTGCTGAAAGCTGTAGTGCGTGCCCTCCTGCAGGCCTGACTTGTCGAGGATGTTGCGCAGAATCGTCTCGCCCCAGTTGCCCTGCGCCTTGGTGTCGCGGCGCAGCGCCGTGGCCAGGTTGTGCGCCTCGGCAGTGAGCGCCTGGTTCAAGGTGCCCATGGTGCCGATCAGAACCTTCAATTCAGTGACGCCGGTCTTCGAGTCGAGCTGCACCTCTTCAACTTTTTTGCGGAAGTCGTCGATCTGCGTTTTCAGGGGATTGAGCAGGTTGCCGAGTTCCTTCTGGCTGCCTTCAGTGTGGGCCTTCGAAAGACGTTCCAGAACTTCGGTGCCTACCGATTTGAAATGCTCTGAAAACGCCTGCTTCGCCGCTTCAAGCACCGCAATCTTCTCCGGCACATTCTTTTGCTCGCCTTCGAGCCTGGCGTTGAGCTCTGCGATGGCGGTCGTTAGCCGGCCGGCTTCTTCAACCTTGGCCTGCAACTCCGCACGCAGCGCGTCCGCCACCACCTGCGATCCGGCTCGCTGCGCCTCCAGCTCGGTCGTCAGCTCGCCGATCCGTTTCTCCCGTTCCTCGGCCAGCGACTCAAAGCCGGCGCGCTTGGCCGCCAGCGCCATTGACTCGCTCAGCGCAGTGCCAGCCTGGGTGAGCGCGTTGACCAGCTCCTCATTGCGGTGGATCAGCCCATTTTTTTCCGACTTTGCCAGTGCGCCACGAATCAGGATTCCGGCCAGAATCCCCACCAATGCTGCCGCTGAACCAATGAGCGCCTGCAAAGCAACAGGCTGTGCCAAAACAGACTGCATATGTTGTTTTTCCCCTTCGCCTAATGTACGCTTCCCGGCCCGGAATTTCCGGGTAAATTCGGCTGCCCACTCACCGGGCGTTCCCTATTCCCTGTTCCCTGCTCCAATTTCGGGGCCCCCGGCGAACGATTTCCAGTTCGATGGGGTGACTAGTCCCTGTATCTTCAGCCGTTTCCCCACAGGCAGCCGCCTTTACACCCCCAACTCCTCCCGGTAGACTTGAAGTTTCGGGGCCGCGCGTATATTTTTGTTGCGCGACGGTTGTGTTCCTGTGCCGTAGGCCATTATTGTAGGAGCCTGCTATTGACCTTATCGCCTTCGGGGACGGTCAATAACGTTCTCCAGGCAGAGGAGTTGTACACGGCCTTTTTCTAAAGGCTCCGGAGACAGCGTTTTTTTGTAGTTTCTGAAAATAAGAGGAGATGCTTGCATGGCTGTTGAAGAGAAAGTGAAGCAAATCATCGTCGAGCAGTTGCAGGTGGACGAAGCTGAAGTGACGCCGGGCGCCAGCTTCCAGGAAGACCTGGGCGCAGACTCGCTGGACGTGGTTGAGCTCGTGATGCAGTTCGAAGAGGCTTTCGATCTGGAGATTCCCGACGAGGACGCCGAGAAGATCAAGACCGTGAAGGATGCCATCGACTACATCGAGAAGAACGCGAAAGGCGGCAAGTAGGAATTGGCCCAGGACGTGACCCGCAGAGTAGTTGTTACCGGGGTGGGGCTGTTATGCGGTGTCGGCCATACAGCTCCCGAAGTTTGGCGGCAGTTGCTGGCCGGGGCCAGCGGTATGGCTCCCATCCACGGCTTCGACGCTACTGGTTTCCCGGTGACCTTCGCCGCCGAGGTCAAGAACTTTGACCCGTTGAATTTCGTCGACAAAAAAGAAGCGCGCAAGATGGGGCGCTTCATCCATTTTGCCTTTGCGGCTACGCAGGAGGCGATGGCGCAGTCTGGCCTGCAAATCACGCCGGAGAACGCGGAACGGGTTGGCGTATTCATAGGGTCGGGCATCGGCGGATTCGAAATCATCGAGCGCGAGCACGCTTCATTGCTGCAGGGCGGCCCGCGCAAGATCTCGCCTTTCTTTATTCCCTCGACCATCGTAAATATGGCGGCTGGGCAAATCAGTATCCGCTACGGCGCCCAGGGACCGATCTCGGCCACGGCGACGGCATGCGCCACCAGCGCCAACTCCATCGGCGACTCGGTGCGCATGATTCTGCACGGCGATGCCGACGCGATGATTGCCGGCGGCACCGAGGCCTCGGTGACGGCGCTCGCAGTGGGTGGATTTGCTGCGATGCGCGCGCTATCGACGCGTAACGACGAGCCGACCAAGGCGAGCCGTCCCTTCGACAAGAACCGCGATGGATTCGTAATCGGCGAAGGCGCGGGAATCCTGATCCTTGAAGAGTTGGAGTTTGCGCGCAAGCGCGGCGCCAAGATCCTGGCTGAGGTTATCGGCTACGGCATGAGCGCCGACGCGTACCACATGACCGGCATTGCGCCCGACGGCGCGGGCGCGCAGCGCAGCATGCGGGCGGCGCTGAAAGACGCAGGCATCGCGCCTGAGCAAGTGGGCTATGTGAATGCCCATGCAACATCTACCCCGGCCGGCGACGGCAACGAGAGCCGCGCCATTGAGCTGGTGTTTGGCGAACACGCGCTCAGTCACAAGCTCAAGATAAGTGCCACCAAGTCCATGACCGGACACCTGCTTGGCGGCGCGGGCGGTCTTGAAGCCGGCATCACGATTCTTGCGCTGCAGAACCAGGTGATTCCACCGACCATCAACCTCGACGAGCCGGATCCTGAGTGCAAGCTGGACTACGTGGCCAACGGGGCTGAGCCGCTCAGCTTCGATGTGGCGCTGTCGAACTCGTTCGGCTTCGGCGGCATCAACGCATCGCTGGTGATGCGGCGCTGGGTGGAATAAATGCAGCTTCTAGCTCCTAGCCTCTAGCTATTTGTGCCGCACAAAAATGGCGCGCAAACCCGACGGTTCGCGCGCCATTTTGTTGCAGTGCGAAAGGGTGCAGATACCGAAGGTCGGATATATGGTAGGATAAACGGTATGTCAACTCAGGCGACACAGCGGAAACTCAAATGCAGCTTTACTTTATCGCCGGATTCGGTAGCGTTTGTGAGGCAATCGCGGGAACGTCTACAGGCTGCCTCCGACTCCGAGGCGCTTGATCTTCTGCTTCGCGAGAAGATTCTGGCGACGAAGCAGGAAGAAATCGACGCCGCGTACAAAAACTACTACGACACGGTCAGCGAAGAGGTGCTGACCGAACAGCGCGAATGGGCAGAGTTGGCGTCCCGCGGCATGTGGGCGGATGTTCCGGAATGAGCGCGCCGACGAGGACTTATCCACTGCGCGGCGAGATCTGGTGGACCCACTTCCCATTCGACCCGCCTGAGAAATCACGCCCCGCAATCATCGTCTCTCCGAATGGACGCAACTCACATCCGCGCGCGAATACCGTCCTCGCAATTCCGCTTTCGATATCGGTACACAAACAAAGCCCAGGTCAACTGCTGCTGCAAGCGGGAGAGACGGGATTGCGCACTGATTGTTTGGCCTGGGCCGAAGATATTGGCACGATTCCAAAGGAGCAGTTGAAAGAGCCGATAGCAGGCCATCGGCCACTCACGAATACACAGATATGTCGCCTCGCCTCGCTGGTTAAGATTGCAATGGGATGCGCGGAGTTGTAGGTCGAAGCTTTTAGCTTTCAGCCAATTGTGATGGAACGAAAACGGCGCGCAAACCCGATGGTTCGCGCGCCATTTTGCTGCGGGACAAGCTGCCACTCAGCTCGTAATCGCGGCATAACCCGCGCCGACAAGAACAATAACCGCCCACCATCCAAAGACGGCAATGTACCCCTTGCTGCGCTTCACCCCAGCTACTGTCGACAACCCAATGCTGAAGAGAACCAGGTACCAGATCGTCGTAAAGTCGAGCGCGCTGGCCAGCCCGTAGACCGCGGCGCCCACCTCCTGCTGACTCAGAAAGGCACCGAGGCTGGTAGGCGCAAAGTTCTGCAAGTTGAAAGACTCCGGCGCCATTCCGGCGAATAGCACAATCGCGCCGAGGGCCGATTTAATCAGTGCAGGCAAGCTGGCGTAGAACCACATGGCAAAAACGCTGCCGAACTTGGCCTTGCCGCCGAAAATGAAGTTGATGGTTCCCAACATTACGCCGGAGATGATGACCCCGAAGAGCAACACCAGGAGCGGGGTTGCAGCGAAGCCGCCTTCCATGGAGTACTGCGTGATCTTCATGGTTGTGGCACGCTGGTCGGGCGGCAAACTTGCAATGCGCTCCGCCGACTTCTGGTTCATGTTGATCGCATTCTCGGCGACCTGGGCCCATCCGACTTTCATCGTGATCGCGCCAAACAGCGCATAGCCAAAGACGACAGAGAGAATGAACGGCAGCCACCAGCTCTTGTTTCCCCGCTTGATGTCTTCGAAGGTTTTGGATGGAGCGGTGAAGGTGTAGACGATGCGTTGCCCCTGGGTTAGTCCGGGGGCTGACTCGGGAGTGCCTTGAATCTCAGGCTCTGTCATAGTTCAACCTTTCGATGAAGACGGATTGCGCATCTGGCCGAAACAACCCTGAAACGAACAGACCCAGCTGGCAAGCCTGTCTGCGCCGGCGAATAACCAGGCAATTTCAGTTAAATGCGTTCGCCCGCGATTGTACCCCGGAACGCTCAAAGGGAACGAGTCAAATTTTCATGAGGAAAAAACGGCGCTCGGATTTTTGGGCGGGACCGCTGTCCGGCAGCCTTACACGCCCTGCACCGGCGGGCCGTCGGCGACCGGGGCGTGAACCGTACGACCTTTGGCTCTGCCGTTGTGAGCCTGCGAGGGAACCTGGCTGCGATGCGGAGCCGGGTGGTACGTGGGCAGGTAGTTTTTGTACACGGTTATGTGGAAACAGGACTGCTGGAATTCTTCTTCCACGTCGATCTTGCCGGCAGCTTCCATAGCCAGTAAATGGCGGCGCATCCAGGCCATCTCTGCGCGGCTCAGGTTGTCTTTGGGAATGTCGACGGAGGCGCCGGTAAGGTGCGGGCTAACAATGTCGCCCTCGGCCGGAGCGGCGTTGCCGTTCACCTGCATTAGTCTCTTCTGGTAGGCCACGGTGCGCACAGCGGAACTGACTTCGAGCGGGCGGTGAAACTCGGCCTGGTGGGCGCTGGCCAGGTCGGAGAGAAAGCGCGCGGTCCAGGGGCGGCAGTATCGGTGCGTGGCGGGCAGGTTGCCGTTGACGGTCAACGCGTCTGAGGCCGGCACGGGAACCAGAAGATGATGGGCGATGCGGGAGGCGAGGTCGTCTTCGTCTTCGATGCGCTCGAGCCCCTCGGCCTCAAGCCGCTCGTTCTGCCGCTCGAGCGAGGCACGGTTGCCGCGCAAAGGCGCTGGCATGAAGCCGCGGGCAATTGTGAGCGAAGCTTCTTCAGTCTCCGCCTTCAGGCGCAGGTCTTCTGAGGTGTTGTAGTCAAGAGAGTCGCCGCTGCCCGCTTCCCTTACCGAGGGAGCGCGCGCGTCGAGATCCGTTGCGGCCTCGGGCGCGGTTACCGCTGCATGGCGAGCGAATGAGGGATGTACGGCATTGTGGCTGGCAGGCGTGGCAGCGTCAGCAAGGGTGGAATCTGCCCCGTCCGTGTCGCTGGCCGCAGCCGCAGAACTGACTGGCCGGGGAGCAACATTTCTGCGCGCCATCTGGACTGGCGCAGCAGGCTGTCGAACATCCGCTTCGGGCTCGGAGATCGAATTTGCGGCGGCCGCGGCCGGGATTTCTGGGGCGGCTCGAGGGTAGTTGCGGCCGGAATTAGCGCCGGAGGAACGAGGCGTCCCGGGTTCAGCATCTACCGATTCGTAGCGCGTGGTCCCGGTCATTGACTCGGATCCAAACTGGCGCGAGCTGGTCTCGCCCATAGTGTCTGCGGATGGAGCGTCTGCGACGGCAGGCGTATAAGCGGCGCGAACCAGCTCGAGCTGGTGGCGCACAGGAGCCGGGCGGCGCATGACCGCAGAGCGGTACCTGTTGCCGCGGGCTCTCTGGTCTGCGGCCATTTGACTGCGAATCTTGAGTCCGGCTGCGCGGCCAACTTCTGCAGGGGTCGGCTTGTGGGCAGCGGCTTGCGTCGTGGGCTGGGCGGCAATGTGAGTTGCGGTGTTCCTGGTGGTCTTTGCCCGCCGGTGCAGCGATGCCGTTCTCTGGTGAGGATGGGCTGGGACGCTGGCTGAGCGCTGGTGCGTCAAAACCTGGCGAGCGGGGGCTTGGTGAACCCGGGCGTGATGAGCCGTCTGCGAGCCGGCAGCCTTGCTGTGGGCATGTGCAGAAGTCACTGGGACGCCGTGCGCAGAAACGGCCAGCGCCGCCAGTGCAATCGTAATGATTGCAGTCCGGCCCATGAAGGATGGTGCGGACAATCGAGAGCTCCTTCAGTGTATGTCTATTAGGGCTGCGTTCCGAGTACCTACAAGGGTGCGGTCTTGTCTGATAATTAGACCCGGGGTGACGGCAGTTGTTGCGGCCGGGCGGGTCGGCGTTCGGGTCAGGGAGCCCCCTCCCCCCACTCATTTTGTAACAAGTATTCTGAATTCATGGACCTGCGCGGAGTTTTTTGTTCTAAATATATGAAACCGAGCGACTTGTCCGCAAAAGCAGGAAACCAAATAACTCACCGTCGAAGTTTTATCACGCCTGAGGCTGGAGCTGTGTACCGTTTTTCAGGCTAGTTCCAATATAGCGCGACAACAGTAAATTGACTGCAGCGGATTTTGTCCCCCGATTTTCTAAAAGCGCTTTCGCGCTCGACTGAGGTTGTGCCCTTTCAGAACCTGGGCTGCCGTTGTTTTTTCGCAATCCGTGAAGCCGACTCTCCGGCTGGCTACCGTGCTGTTTCCGCCTTCGCCTTACCCAGCATGTAGCTCACCGCTGCTTCGAGCTCTACCGGCGTTACGTCCTCAACCACTCCGGCATCGCCCATGCCGATGGGCAGCACAAAGCGGCGAACTCCGCCCACATTCTTCTTGTCGCTGGCCGTGGCGGCTACCAGTTTCTTGGCGCTCAGCTTCAGGGCGGGCAGCGGGCCGTAGCTGTAAATCACTGACTCCATGCGGTCGAGCTGGCCTGCGGTGATGGTCCCCCGCTGCCGGGCCAGATGCAGCGCGGCCACCATGCCCCACGCGACCGCCTCGCCGTGCAGCATGGCTTTGTAGCGCGTGACCTGCTCCAGGGCATGGCCCACGGTGTGCCCCAGGTTGAGAATCATGCGCAGGCCGCTCTCGCGCTCGTCCTTGTTCACTACTCCGGCCTTGATGCGGATGGACGCGGCAATCACCCGCTCCAGGGACTTGGGATCGCGAGCGAGCACGTCGTCAACATGCTCTTCCATATAGCGAAAGAGCGCCCGGTCGCGAATGATGCCCGACTTCACGCTCTCCATCAGGCCTGCGCGGAGCTCGCGGTCGGGCAGCGTTCCGAGGACGCCGATATCGGCAAACACGGCGCGGGGATGGTGGAAGTTGCCCACCAGATTTTTCCCCTCGGGCAGGTTCACTCCCACCTTGCCGCCCACGCTTGAGTCAACCTGCGCCAGTAACGTGGTGGGCACCTGGATAAACGGAATGCCGCGCATGAAGACGGCCGCGACAAAACCGCCCAGGTCGCCAACGATTCCGCCGCCAAAGGCGATGAGCAGCGAGCCGCGATCACCACCGGCACGGATCATCTCCCGGGTGAAGCGCTCCACGTTGGCCATGGTTTTGTGGCGCTCGCCGGGCTGCAGGAAAAGAGTGATGGGCGGCTCGGCAAAGGAGCGGAGAAAGGTCGCGGACCAGAGAGACCATATCTCCGGCGACGTGAGCACGAAGACGCGGCGCGGCAGCCGGCCGATGGCGCGCCCGATGCGCGGCGCGAGTGATTCGATGAGACCGCTTCCGGCGAAGACGTCGTACCGGGCCGATGGGGTATCTACGCGGATGGTTTGCACGGTTTTATGGTAAAGCAGCGGGGTTAGCGGAGTTAGCGGGGTTGGCGGAGTTAGCGCGCATCTCTCACAGCCCACCGGAAATGTACCGCCGGTCGCCCGAGGCCGCGGAAAAACTCGCCGGGGCAATGTCTGGTATCAGGGCACGACCGGTAGGTCAGGGCTTCAGCCCTGACTGCCGATAACGCCATTAGAAATGCCGGGCTTTAGCCCCTGGGGGATGCCTTTCAGAGTACAAAGCTGTGAAGAACAAGAAGGGACACCACACTAGGACTGGACACCCACCGCTGTGCGAAAATGGCGGCATCGTGAAAAAGCTGGTTGTATTTGCACTCGTGTTAATGCTCAATGCAAAATGCGCCATGGCGCAATCGGGGCAGACTGCGCCGGCTGCGCCCACCGCTGCCGCTACGCCTTCGTCCGATGCCGATTTGACCATCCACTACAAAGGCCCGGGGGTGACTGCGCCGGTACTGGAGGGAGTGAGCGGTAATTTCGACCCGGTTACACCTTGCAAGAAGCTCGACGGCAAGGTGACGTTGCTGATTGCAGTGGACCGGAGCGGAACGGCTCGCCTTGTGCTGGACCTCGATTGGGAGGACCCCGATCTCTACCTGATGGCGCAACGTGTCATGCTGCTCGACAGTTTCAAGCCCGGGACCGTGGATGGAGCGCCGGCGCTTGTGGGCGTTGTCGACAGGATGAAGCTCGAGACTTGCCGTATAGAGGAAAGGGGCGTGCGAGGCACAACGCGGAATTCTCTGCAGTTGAGATCGATGCCGGAGCAGACACTTGAGCTGGTGGATGCGCCCAAAGGAGCCTTGACCTCGCTTCAGCCGCTTCCGAGCATGAGCATGTTCATGAGCATTAGCGGCTCAAGTCATACAGAAAAAAACGGAGTGACCGCGCCGGTGGTCATTCACACGGGTGTCCCACAGTTCAGCGATGAGGCGCGGAAGGCCAAGTATCAGGGCGTGTGCCTTATCTCGCTGATGGTGGACGAGACTGGCGTTCCGCGGAACCCGCGTGTGGTGAGGCCTGTTGGCATGGGTCTCGACGAGAAGGCGCTCGAATCGGTAAAGCAGTACCGCTTCAAGCCGGCAATGAAGGATGGCAAGACGCCAGTGCCCGTGATGATCACGGTTGAAATCAACTTCAGACTGTATTAATCGGGAGCCGGAAGGCCGGCCGTTTCAAGATACAGCCTGCTTGGTTTCGTGCTTTCCCAAGTCCCCAAATGCGAGGGACCCGTGCACCCATCTTCGTGCGCGATACAAGGCCCGCGCCTGAAGGCGGGATCAGTCTGAATGTTATTCAGAGGCCTGAAGGCCTCTGCTCCCTCCGGTTTCTCGCCCGCAGACCCAAGACAGTCCCTGGCGTCCGTCTGCCATCCCGATTCAGGGGATAGATTGTCCTCCTATATAGAGGATAATTTAGGTGATACAATGTAAATGGAGTCACCGCTATGTCTTCACAGGGAGAACCAATCCGGGGATCGACCGATTCCGAGAGCCGAAGGAAAACCGCGCGTGCGCGCAACCGCATGAAGCTCTCAACCACTGTGGCGGCGGAGAACTTCACCTTCCTGGAATCCATGGTCGGCACGGGCCGCGCTGAATCGATTGCCGAGGCTGTAGACCTGGCGATTGCACGTCTTCGCCGGGCGGAGAATCGCGCCCGCCTCGAGGCCGCGACCACAGCCTACTTCGACGGCCTGACCCCGGAGACAGAGGCGGAGGAGCGGCAGATGGCGAGCCTGCTTCACTCCAGCGCCGCAAGCGTGGACTTCGACCTTGAACCCTGAAATGCAAGCCGGCCCGAAGCCCAGGCGCGGAGAGATCTGGCGCGCCGAACTGGGTGACGGCAAGAAGCACGCAGTGGTTGTGGTCTCACTCGACCAAAGAAATCTGAGCGACCGGACTTCTTCAGTGCTTGTGGTTCCTTTTGGAAGTTATGGCGCAGAAGGCCCGACGGTGCTGCGCATGCTTCCCGGCGAAACAAGCCTGCCTGAGCCCTCGTACCTGAAGGCGCATTTTATTCAGGTCTTGCCCAAAGAAAAACTGTTCGATCGGCTGCCTCGCACGCTTTCGGCCACGCAGTTGCGGGAAGTGGTCCTGATGATCCGGCGCGCCGTGGACCCGGATGCTCCTTACGCTGCGCCCCGGGGCTGAGCAGGTTGCGGAAAAAATCATTGAGCGAAGCAATTTGGCAACAGTCGATGCAGCAGGGGCTCAAGCCCATACTCATTTTGGGAGCTTCATCGGCCCAGCTAAAGCCGAGCCCTTGTTGCAAGACGGTGCTAAGACGGATTTTTTTGCGGCCAGTGAAGCCATGCTTCGATACAAGCCCCGCGCCCGAAGGCGCGATCATTCGGCATGTTAT
This sequence comes from uncultured Occallatibacter sp., assembly GCA_964528915.1. Lineage (GTDB taxonomy): Bacteria > Acidobacteriota > Terriglobia > Terriglobales > Acidobacteriaceae > Telmatobacter. The sequence goes on along the minus strand of CAZGUD010000029.1, from coordinate 37,290 downwards.
TCAGAGGCCTGAAGGCCTCCGCTCCCTCCGCGTGCACACCAAATTTGAAGGGTACGGGCTTCAGCCCGTACATAAACCGAGCAAAACGTCTGCGGGCTTTAGCCATTGAGGGATTGTTTTTTCAAACTGACCCACTACCTTCGGTTGTGTGGGTTGCATTGAAAGACGCACGTCGTGCGGCTCTGTCAGTTTCGTCTTGAAGGCGATCTCAGATGCGCCCAGAGAGCCGCAGTGTTTACCCTAGGAATAGCATCCGCAAAGTTGGCTGTGCTTCCAAGGCGGGCAATGCACAGAAGGGTCTGATGGGAAACCGGAAAGCTGACGAATGGATGCGAGTCCCCGGAATGGTCCTGCTCGCGCTTGGCGTTTATGTGGCCGCGGAGCTGACGTTTTCGCCGATTTTGAGCGCACAAGAGGACACGTCCTCCAGTGTCGAACTGGGAATCATCGTTGTGCCGACGCTTGATAAGGCGGAAGAAGCATTCAAAAAGTTGAAGGCTGGCACCGACTTCTGCGTACTTGCGAAGGAAGTATCCGTAGATCCATCAGCCGCAGGTGGCGGATATCTGGGCCGGCTAAGCCCCGTGCAGTTGCTACCCGAGTTGCGCGACGCTTTGATCGGTGTAAAGGCCGGCCAGATTACGAAACCCACTCGCACCGCGAACGGTTTCGCAATTCTCACCATCTTCACTGTGGCGCCTGACCTGAGCGAACTGGATACTCAACAGATCTTCACGTTGGTCACTTCAGGAGCCGTACGCCAAAGCTTTGACTTTTCAGGCTTCGAAGAAGCGGATACAGTCTTCCTTCAGTTTCCTAAACCTGAAGGCTGGAACCGGGATCTTCGCCAAGTCTGCGAGGTGCGTAAGCAATCCCAGGCGCAGGCAATTATCAACCTGCAAAACACACTGTCCGCCCCGGCCAATCAGGATCCGGTGCACAACCAGTCCGCCGATACACTTCGCTCCCATTACCTCCTGGCTCAGCTCTACGCCTACAACGGGAAGATGGCGGAAGCAATCGAGCAGGAGAAGCTGGCCTATGCAATTGCCCAAACGCTGGCGCCGGTGGATGCGAAGTTTCTACGCAAGGCGATAGGCGCTTCATATCTTCATCTTTCTGAAATGGAGAACGGCGTTTATCACAGCAGGGGCGATCTTGGCATATTCCCCCCGCTGCCTTCGGGAACGCGCTTTGAAAAGCAGGATGACTCCCGACAAGCGATACAGTATCTGGGCCAGGCTCTGTCTGAGGACCCTGACGACTACCAGTTGCGATGGCTATTGAATGTTGCCTATGCGACGCTGGGAGAATATCCAGACAAGGTGCCACCCGGGCAGTTGATTCCCGCGAGCGTTTTCAAATCGCCGGAAGACATCGGACGATTCAAAGACGTTTCCGCAGCCATTGGGGTCGACGCCCTTCTGCAGGCGGGCGGCGTTGTTGTAGACGACTTCGAGAATAATGGGCTGCTGGACATCGTGGCGTCGAGCCAGGGTGAGTGCGACCCCCTGCATTACTACCACAACAATGGCGACGGGACATTTACAGATCGGACCGTGCAGGCGGGATTGGCGGACCAGCTTGGAGGTCTCAACGTCATTGAGGCTGATTACAACAACGACGGATGCATGGATCTGCTGGTCCTTCGCGGCGGGTGGGAGTTCCCGGTCAGAAAATCCCTGCTGCGCAACAATTGCGATGGAACATTTACCGATGTGACGGAAGCAAGCGGCCTCGGAGCGACAGTGACTGCAACCCAGGCGGCGGCATGGGCAGACATTGACAACGACGGATTTCTCGATCTGTTCATCGCCAACGAAGCGTCTCCGAGCCAGCTCTTTCGCAATCGCGGCGATGGCACCTTCGAAGATATTTCTCACTCTGCGGGGATTGATAAATCACGGTTCAGCAAGGGCGTGACCGCGGCCGACTACGATAACGATGGCTATGTGGATTTCTATGTGTCGAATTTAGATGGAGCCAATCTGCTGTACCACAACAACCACGATAGAACATTTACCGAGATCGGCAGAGAAGCCAGGGTACAGGCAACCGGAATCAGCTTTGCTACATGGTTCTTTGACTACGACAACGATGGATGGCCTGACCTGTTCGTAACCAGCTATCCGAGTTACACAGTGGACGAAGTCATGCGCAGTTACATGCATTTGCCGTATCGCGTCGGTACCATGAAGCTCTACAGAAATCTTCACAACGGCACCTTTCAAGACGTCACAGCCAAGGTGAATTTAGATAAGGTATTCATGCCGATGGGAGCCAACTTCGGAGACGTGGACAATGATGGCTTTCTCGATATTTATCTAGGTTCCGGGACGCCCTCGTATGGCGTGTTATTGCCTCAGATTCTGCTCAAGAACGACGCGGGCAAAACGTTTTCCGACATCACGTCTTCGTCCGGGACCGGCGATCTGCACAAGGGGCACGGCATAGCCTTTGCCGACCTCTTCAGAACCGGCCACGAAGATATCGTAGGGAATTTTGGCGGGGCGGTTCCCGGCGATCGGCACACTTTGCGCGTCTTCCAAAATCCGGGCAACGACAACGACTGGATCAATGTGCGACTGGTTGGCGTCAAGAGCAATCGGGCTGCGGTAGGGGCAAAAATCACAGTCACAGTTGAGAACGATGGAGGTGGATCCCGTACCATCGTCCGCACCGTCGGTTATGGAAGTTCATTCGGCGGAAATCCAATGGAGCAGCACATCGGCCTTGGCCATGGCGCTCGGATTATCGGCCTGGATATCTGGTGGCCGGCGAGTGACACCCATCAGCATTTCTCTTCGGTCGACAAGAACCGATTCATTTCGATCAAGGAATTCGCGACCGAATACGAAAAACTCGATCGAAAGCCGATGCAGCTGCCTGGCGCCAACCCGGTTGCCGCGACGAAATAATGCGTTGGGCAGCGTGAGCGACTTCGTCTCCCTCGCGCCCTGGCAAAGCTTGAACGGAGCACCTCTCGATCAGAATCCTTTAGTGACGGGCAACATACTTCACTGCGCGCAAGCCACCGGCTGCATCGCCTCGGTATCAACCTCGTAGCCGGCGGGAGGCTGGAACAGCGCGGGGTCGGGATTGTTCAGATCGACTGAGACGGCCTCGCGATTCATCTTGCCCATGCGCGGGTCGTCGGTAACGGAGCGCAGAATAATGCCGAGGCTGGGCGCCATCCACAACTCGTTGGTGTGCACCAGCGGCTGGTCGTTGCCCTCAGCGCCGGCCGGGGTGGTGACGGTGGTGCGCGAACCGCGAACTGCAACGCCCATGATGGTATCGGCGCCCAGGTCCTGCCGCGAAACGTTGTGCTCCACGGAAGCGGGAGGATCAGGATCGCCTGGCGCATGCTTGACGCCGATCATCGTAATATCCTGACCGTCAGGACCGGTAACGACGGTGGGAAGATGTGGCGCACTGTTGCTCTGGGCCAGGGGCGAGTTGACTGGAATTGTTGCCCCGGCCGGCGGCTGCAGCGGCTGCAATGGAGCGCCAGCGTTAGGATTGCCGCCGTAATTGGCCCGGTAGCGGCCATCGGGCGTAGCCCAGCAGCCGTGGCGCTCGTCGCCCACCGGCCGCCGAACCTCGTGAGCCACCTTCGTAGTCGACGTCCAGGTGATTTCGTCGCCGGTGGTGGGGTCGTTCACGCGAACGGTGGTGATGGCCGGCCGGTCGCCGGTTGCCGCATTCGTGGTTGAGTTCATGCGGCGCATCTCCTGGTCGCGGGCCATCACCTCTTTGGATTCCGTTGTGATGGTGGCGCCATTGGCCAGGGTCTGTACGTGGGTGGTTTTGAATTCGATGGTATAGGGCGGTTGCAGGTGCGGACCTTTCGCAACCGCAGTCTGTGCCAGTGTGGGCACGGCCGCAAAGAGAGCTAACGATAGCGAAACACTAAATTGCTGATTTCGAATCATGTTAATCACCCTGGGGGATGGTCCGGGAGGGATGCTGCGCGAGCGAAGCCAACCCCGAAAAGCTGGTCCGCACACCCCTGATAACTGGGCTGCGCAGACATTCACCACGCCCCCTGGATCCCGGCAAATATGCCGAAATTATGGTCTGCCGTGGCCCTTTGGTCAACTGAAATACGAGTAAACCGGCGCGGGCTGGGAAAAGTGTAAACAGCAGCCGGCTTCAAAGAACGGTGAAGCGGCTCGCCGGAAACACTGATGTATTAGAATCTCCTCGAATTCAAAGAGGGCTTTATGCCATTCCGTAACGCGCTGCTGTGCCTGTGCTGCCTGTTGGTTTTACCCTGCGCGGCCAAGGCGCAATCGACAGCCCAGCCTGAGGCTGGCGAAAACGCCAGAATTCCGCACATCATTGTGTCAGGCTTTGAGGCCTATAAAGACAATAAAGACCACGGGCCCGAAGAAGCGATCAAAGCGTGGCTCAAGGGCGGCCCTCTCGAAGGCAGCAAGACAGCACTGGGCCAGGCAAACACCCTCCGCGAGATACAGGACTACTACGGGGAGTACGAATCGTTTTCGGTAATCAGCACGCGCGATCTTACGTCGCGGACCAAGATAGTTTATGTGGAAATTGACTTCGAAAGGGGCCCGGCGTTCGGCAAGTTTCTGGTCTATCGCATCGAGGGCGGCTGGATCATGATCTCCTTCGATTTCAATACGAAGGAAGATGCCATTCTGCCGAGCTGAAAGCTCGGTAGTTGATCGGCAAGAGATTAGTGCCTGTTCCCTGTTCCCTGTTCCCTGTCCCTGTCCCTATTCCCTATTCCCTGTCCCTTGCACTGCTCCGGCCACGGCGCACGCGGCCAGAATCACGCCAATCACAACCAGCGAAGCCAGGATCGGGATCTCTATCCAGCGGGCGAGCAGCATTTTGAGCGCGACGAAGCCGAGCAGCGCGCCGAGGCCGTAGTGCAGGTAGCGGAAGCGGTCGAGCATCTCGGCGAGGGCAAAGTAGAGCGAGCGCAGTCCGAGGACGGCGGCAATGTTTGAGGTGTAAGCAATGAAGGGGTTGTGTGTGACGGCCAGAACAGCGGGGATGGAGTCCGTGGCGAAGAGAAGGTCAGTGAATTCGACAGCGATGATGACCGGGAGCAGCGAGCCGCGGGCGGGTTGCAGGCGGCGAATCCATTCAGGAATGACAGCGCGTGCCGAGCCGCCGCGGAGAAGTCTGACGGCTGCGTAGAGCAGGAATGCGCCAAATATCCAAGTGATCCATACGTAGCGGTGGAGGAGGGTGACTCCCAAGCCGATGAAGAGGCCGCGAAGCAGGATGGCGCCCCAGACCCCCCAGGCGAGCGCGGTGTGCTGGCGCTGGCGGCTGATCTGGAACCCCTGAAAAAGCAGTAGAAAGACAAAAAGGTTGTCGATGGAGAGCGAAGCTTCAATGGTGTATCCGGCAACGAATTCGAGGGCCGGCTGGCGGCCCTGTGAAAACGCGATCCACAGAGCGAAGCCGGCGGCAACGAGGACGAACGCGCCCGCGCCGAGCCACGCGGCAACCGATGGATGGCGGGCCTGGTGTCGATGGCCGGGCATGAACGAATCGGCCACAAGCAGCAGAGCCACGGCCGCGTGGAACCCGACCCACCACTCCCAGGATGCGCCTGCAAGCATAGGTGGATGCTAACAAAGGCCAGTGGTCAGAGGTCAGGGAACATCTTCTAGCTATTGGCCATTGTCTCCTGGCTATTGGCTATTGGCTACTGGCTACTGGTTATTGGCTGTCTGCCGGCATTCGTGCCACTTTAGGCCGCGCTTCTGCATCTGCAATATGGAGAGGTAGACGTGGGCGAACTTACGGCGCAGATGCGGGCGGAGGTTGCTGAACGGCGCGGGAGTGCGGGAATCGCCCGGCCGAGGGTAGTGATTGTCGGCGGAGGGTTTGCGGGCATCCACGCCGCGCGGGCGCTCAAAGACTTGAATGTGAGCGTGACGGTGATCGACCGGCGCAACCATCACCTCTTCCAGCCGCTGCTTTACCAGGTGGCGCTGGCGGTGCTGTCGCCGGCCGATATTGCGCAGCCAATCCGCTCGATTTTGAGTCATCAACAGAACGCCGAGGTGCTGATGGACGAGGTAGTGGGGATCGACGTCGCCACTCGGCAACTGACGCTGGGCTCAGGCGTGCGCGCGGCATACGACTACCTTGCGCTGGCCACGGGTGCAAGCCACTCCTACTTCGGGCACGAGGATTGGGCGCAGCTCGCGCCGGGACTCAAAACGGTTGAAGATGCGATCGAGATCAGGCGGCGCGTGCTGCTGGCGTTTGAGCTGGCCGAGCGCCAGATGCTGGAGCACGGAAGCCATCCGCCGCTGAATTTTGTGGTGATTGGCGGCGGGCCTACGGGCGTGGAACTGGCCGGCGCCATCAGCGACATTGCGCAGCTTTACATGAAGCACGACTTCAGGCACATCGATCCGCGGACGAGCCGCGTATTGCTGCTCGACAGCGGCGATCGGCTGCTGGCCGCGTATCCCAGGGATCTTTCGGCCAAAGCGGAAGAGGAGCTGAAGAGGTTGGGCGTTGAGGTGCACACCAAGTCGAACGTGACCGGCGTTGGTCCGGGATGGGTTGAGGCCAATGGTGAGCGGTTCGACTCGGTGGTTACGCTGTGGGCTGCGGGAGTGCAGGCATCGCCGCTGGGCAAGATGCTGGGCGCGCCCGTTGATAAGCGCGGGTGCGTGATTGTGGACGACCGGCTGAATCCGCCGGGATTGCCCGAAGTGTTTGTGCTGGGCGACTTGGCGCACCTTGAGCAGAACGGGCGGCAGATTCCCGGAGTGGCGCAGCCGGCCATGCAGATGGGCGACCACGTGGCCAGAATCATCGCCGCCGATCTTGAGGGGCGGCCGCGGCCGGCGTTCCATTATTTCGACAAGGGAGATATGGCCACCATCGGGCGCATGGCCGCGGTAGCCAAGGTGGAGTGGCCATTCAAGGCACACCTGAGCGGGCTGCCGGCATGGCTCACTTGGATTGTGGTGCACATCTTCTTTCTGATCGGGTTCAGAAATCGCATATTTGTGTTCTGGACGTGGATCTGGACGTACTTCACCTTCAGGCGCGGCGCGCGGCTGATTACCGGCGATCAGCGGCTGCCGGGATGGCAGGAGCAGACGGATGCGGGGAAGGCGGCCCGGAATGGAAGCAAGGCTGCGGATTGAGAAGCAGGGATCGGGGATCAGTTTTCAATCGGCGGCTTGCGGCGACCAAAGACGAAATACGCGAGCAGAACTGCGGCTCCGATAGTGCTCACAACTGCGTCGGCGGCGGGCATGCCGCGCGGTCCCCAATGTGCGTAGCCACGGCCATCCACCCACGACATATATGCCACCGGCAGATTGCCGAACGAGTTGATGATGGCGTAGCGCGAGCTGCCGCTTTTGCCTGAGCTGCCCAGAAATTCGAGCGAGACCCCGGTGAAGAGCGCATAACAGGCGCCGATGGTGAAGAGAAAAAGCACCGTGCTTGTGTAATAGACGAAGGGCCGCAATGGCCCGACGGCGAGAATGGCGAGCGCGGCGGCATTGGCCAGCCCGGCCAGCAAGTATGCAACCGAAGCGCGCACGCGCACCGGGATGAGCGAGACAGCGAGGGCACCCAGGGTGGTGAGCAGCGCCCCGGCCACGCCATTGATCCACGCCACCCCTGAACCGCTCACACCGTAATCGCGAGCCAGTTCGGGCAACAGGCCAAGCATGCCGCCGCTGCACATGGGAAAGGTGACCAGCAGCACGTAGGGAATCGCCTCCCAGCGCAGAAAAGTGGACTTGAATTCACGCCAGACGCGGAGGGCGGTTTCTCGGGCATTCCCACTGAGTACCGGTTCGGCGGGCGTGGCGAACGCGCTGAGCGCGGGAAGCGCGACCAGCGCGGCAATCATGCAGCCCAATGCAAAGAGGCTGAAGTGCCCTGAGTACGAGACCACGACGAACGTAGCGATGGCGCCGAATGTGAGCGAACCGCTTTGGTAGAAGGAACCGGCGCGGCGGCGGCTCACTTCGCTGCGCAGAGTGCCCATCATGCCGCCGCAGGCCGCTGGAACCATTACGGCGATGCACGCCGTGATAAAAAGCAACGCGATGCCGCGAGTGGATGAGAGCCGCGGCTGGTGAAATGCAAGCAGCAGCGTAAGCGTCGAGAGCCCGGCCGCAAGCAGGAGCCAGGTACGGCGGCGAACAAAGAAGTCGGTTACCGGGCCCCAGAGAAAATAGATTGTGTGAGGCAGAGTGAGCAAAGCCACGATGCTGGCCGCGCGCGCCGGGTTCACACCTTCGTCGCGGAGCAGGTAGCTGAGCGCGCCGTCGATGAGGCCGACAGCGATGACCGCGTCGGGCGCTATAAGAAAACTGAAGAGCCACGAGCGCTCTTTTCGTGCGGAAGGGGTACCGCTCTCGGCCAGCGCGCGTTCTGCCGGATGCATGGGATTCAGCGTAACAGAACGGTGGACGGTGAACAGTGGGTGGGGAACGGTGGACGGTGATCGGCGGGCGGGGGCGGTGGCCGGTGAGCGGTGGGCAATGAACGGTGCAACAGCGCCGGCCGGGTCTGGAGACCCGCCGTACAGCCGGTCGGGAGAGGCTGCGGAAAAACCAGTCTCAGGTCGCTTTGTAACCAGTCCGTCACCGGTGTATCCGACCCGCCGGCGATGAAACTGTGCCCCATCCATCGAGCGCCCTTTGCTCGATGGGTGGGAGACCACAAAGGCCAACTATCGGCAAATTCCCGCGTTGTTTCTTTTTACGGCACGGCTGGTAGGTCAGGGCTTCAGCCCTGACTGCCGATAAAGCTCCCACAATGAGTCCGGGCTTTAGCCCCTGCTGCATCGATTGTTGGGGAATTGCTTCATTCTCCGAGTTTTTCCGCAGCCTCAGGAGACCGGCGGTACGGTCGGCGACACCGATGTCCTCCCTCTTCGTCGAGTAAACTTATAGAGTCATGCTCGACTTGGGATTTGTAAGGGGAAACCTGGAATTTGTTGAGGCGAAACTGCGTGCGCGCGGCGCCGATCCTGCTGTGTTGCTGGGAGATTTCAGAGCTCTCGATCAGAAGCGGAGACAGGCAATTACCGCGGCCGAACAGGCCAAGGCGCGGCGCAACGAGCTTAGCCAGCAGGTGGGCGCGCTCAAAAAGGCTGGCAAGAACGACGAAGCCACGGCGGTGATGGATGAGACGCGCAAGCTGAAGGAACAGCTCGACGAGCTGGACCGGACCGCTGCGGAACTCGACGAGCAGTTGCGACTGGCGCTGGCGAGCGTGCCTAATCTGACTCGCGACGAGGTTCCTGTCGGCACTTCAGAGACCGACAACGCCGTGGTAAAGACCTGGGGCGAGCCGAAGAAATACGACTTCGAGCCCAAACCGCACTGGGAAATCGGCGAGGGACTTGGAATCCTCGATCTTGAGCGCGCGGCCAAGTTGAGCGGCGCGCGGTTTGCGGTGTACATGGGCGCGGGGGCGCGGCTGGAGCGGGCGCTGATCGGCTTTATGCTCGACACCCACACCGAGAAGCATGGCTACACCGAAGTGCTGCCGCCGTTCATGGTGAATTCAAAGTCTCTGTTTGGCACCGGGCAGTTGCCCAAATTTGCTGAGGATCTGTTTCGGTGCTCCGACGCAGATGCTGATGCCGCCACGCGGGGCGAATTCAAAGATAACGACCACTGGCTGATTCCGACAGCGGAAGTTCCGGTTACAAATCTTTATCGCGACGAGATTCTGGATGAGTCCCGGTTGCCGATTTCGCTGACCGCGTATACGCCATGCTTCAGGGCCGAAGCCGGCGCGGCCGGCAAAGACACCCGCGGAATCATCAGGCAGCACCAGTTCCAGAAGGTTGAGCTGGTTAAGTTCGCGCGGCCCGAAGAGTCTGACACCGAACACGAGAAGCTGACGCGCGACGCCGAAGAGATTCTGGAAGCATTGGACTTGCCTTACCGGCGCGTCTTGCTGTGCACCGGCGACACGGGATTTTCAGCAGCCAAAACATTCGACCTTGAAGTGTGGCTGCCGGGCCAGGGACTTTACCGCGAGATTTCGTCCTGCTCGAACTTTGAAGCGTTCCAGGCGCGGCGCGCGAATATTCGCTACCGGCCGAGCGCTGGAGTGCAGGGCGGGGCGAAGGCCAAGGTTGAATTTGTGCACACGCTGAACGGCAGCGGCCTGGCCGTGGGCCGCACCTGGGTGGCGATTGTTGAGAACTACCAGCAGGCTGATGGTTCGGTCGTAGTTCCCGAGGCGCTGCGCCCGTACATGGGCGGTCTCGAGCGGATCAAGTCCGACAGGATTGAGAAGGAGAAGTAATGAAGGCTGACAGCGCGGCGGCGCAGGTGGGGCAGGAGGCGAATTCGAGGCGCGGGTTCAAGGCGGTTCTTAAGAGTTATTTTTACTGGACCTACTCGCGCGGCTCGTTCCACTACGACGTCATGGTGACGCTGATTCTGCTGTTCATCTTTGTTGCACCGCAGTTTTGGAACTTCGGCGACCGGCCGTCAACCGAACGCGGTCCTTCGCATCCAATCATGGTGAACAGCGACGGCGGCCATGGGGTAATCATTACCGTGGACGCGGCCGATGTGAGCACGCCGGCAGGCGCAACCGACAGCCAGGTAAAGCGCGCCTTGCGCCGCGCGATTGAGCCGGTTACCGGCGACGACGTATTTGTGGTTCGCTGGATGACTGTGACCACGGCCGACGGACGCCTGGCGTGGAAGGTATGGGCGCACAAGTAACGATTTTTCACTCGGGGGCTAAAGCCCGTACCCTCCAATCTGGACCATTGCCGAATATTTACGAGCCTTGGCGAAACTCTAAGCGTCAAATAGCGTAAGGAATCTTATGCAATTAAAGAGATTTTTGTTTTTTGCCGCGCTTATCAGCTTTGTATTTTCCGCGGCAAGTATGGCTACCGCCCAGGATTTGCAGAGCGTGCTGAGCAGGATGGATGCGGCATCGGCGAACTTTCACACCACGTCGGCGGACGTAGAGTTCACCAGCGCTCAAACCCACCCGATTCCCGACACCGATGTGCAGAAGGGCGCCGTCTACTACAAGCGCGACGGCTCGAGCTACCAAATGGGCGTGCACATCGACACCGACGATGGACAGCCTTCGCCAAAGGTAGTTGTGTGCTGCGTCAACGGCACAATCCAGCTTTTTGAAAAGCTTCAGGACCAGGTAACGACGCTCAGCAAGCTGAGCCAGTATGAGAGCTGGTTCATGCTGGGCTTTGGCGCCAGCGGCAAACAGCTCGCTGCCAAGTGGGACATCAAGTACGACGGCCCCGAGACCGTTGACGGCGTGAAGACCGAGAAGCTCGAGCTCACTTCAAAGGATCCCAACGTGAGAGCCAAGGTACCCACAGTGATTTTGTGGATGGACGCCGACCGGGCCATCAGCCTGAAGCAGTATTTCGATGAGGGCGGCGGGCAATCGCGCACCTGCCACTACACCAATATCAAGGTGAATCAGTCACTGCCCAAAGACGCTTTCACCTTCCCGACCGACAAGAAAACCACGTTCGTCAACCGGTAGAAGCTCTGCGGCTATCATTCGGCAGGGTATTGCCCTGGTGACCCGCGCCCAATCGATTCGCCCGGTTCTCTGCGCGCTTACGGCACCGTCACTTCAAAGGTCGAGGTCACCTTAACGCTGTTCGTGTCCACTCCCTGGATGGTGAAAGAATAGGTTCCCGGAGTGACCACGCTGTTGCTTCCCCCGCAGCCAGTGATTGTCGCGAGACCGGTCAGCGTCCCTGCAGCCAGCAAAACGAGCATGAGCCAGCGGCCGGTCTTTCTGCGGAAACCGAAACCCAGCAGGATTGCGCCGGCCAATGCCAGGCCTGTCGCTCCCACACGCGCCGGAACCACCTGTGAGGCAGCGGGCGTGACGGGAACGGCAACGTTGAAGAATGGAAGCGCCCCTGTCACCGTGGCGTTCGCGGTCAACGTATGACCGATCATCGCAGAGCCGCCGCAATAGGGCAGCTTTGCGCCGGCTGGCTCGGTAGTCGGGTAACAGGTGATACCGATTGTGCCGGTATAGCTATCCTCAGACGTCAAGGTGAATGTGGTCGAGCCAGTGCCTGTGGAGCCGCTCGAAGACATGGTTACATTGGTGGCTGAAATGGTGAAGAGGGGTCTGGCTGGTTGCGCCTGCGCGCTGATAATGCCGAGACTCAGCGCAAGCAGCGTCGAGAGGGGCACAAGAGATTTCCGAATATTCATCGGGGGTCCTTTCCGGGGCAGCCATTGCGGCGCCCGACTGGCCTGAGGTCCTATGCCATTGGACGCGCACAATTCCAATGGGACAACGAGGATTTGGCTGGAATTATACCCCCGGATTCCGATCCAGAGAACCGGATCATCGTCTCCCTGGAAAGCCGGGAAATCAGGCCGCCGGGTATTCCTCCACATCGCGTTCGATTGCTTCACCCAACTCCATTCGGGCCTTTGAGAGATCGTGCATCTGCTGCAGGTTTAGCCAGAATTCAGGGCTGTTGCCGAAGAAGCGCGCCAGACGCAACGCTGTATCCGGCGTAATTCCCCGGCGCCCGTGGAGAATGTCGCCTATTCGGGTTGCAGGCACGCGGATCTTCATCGCAAGCGCATTCTGGCTTAATCCAAGCGGGGCAAGGAATTCCTCGCGCAACATTTCGCCCGGATGCGTAGTGACTCGCCGCATCTTCCATCCCGTACGTGGCCTGGCGATTGTCATTTGTGCGCTGCTCCTTTGTGCAGAATCAGTGATAGTCGGTGACTTCGACTTCGTAAGCCCCATCCGGCTTCCAGAAGAAGCAAACGCGGTATTTCTCATTGATCCTGATACTGTGCCGTCCTTTTCTGTCGCCTTTGAGCGCCTCAAGCCGGTTGCCTGGAGGCACGCGAAGGTCGGTCAAACTCGTGCTCGCCTCAAGTTGATCGAGTTTTCTCAGAGCCGCACTGGCGATTGCGGCCCAACGCCGGCTCGATCGATTCTCGAACAACTGCTTCGTTCCGGCGTCCCTGAAGCTCTGGATCACATGGCAAGAATATAACGCATCACGTTATATGTCGAACATTATATCGCGGACTTCCGGCCAGCGTGCAAGGCACCGCCAATGAATAGCGCGACCGCGTTCCCGGCCAGCACAAAGATCATGGGGAAACACTCCAGCGTATACCGCGCCTCGGGCGCTTCAACCGTGAGCAGAAGCGCACTGCGCAGCAGCATGTAAGCCAACAGCGGCAACCACAGCTTCGGCTTCATGCATACGCCCACCAGCGCCAGAACCAGGTAAAGCGCATTGAGCGCGGCCCACGTCCAACTGAACCTGGTCTCGGCCCAGTGGTGCGCGTAGACCCACCAGTCAAGGTCGATGGGCAGATTTTCAACGCGCGGCCTGAGCCACATATCGGCAACACGGCCAAGCGGCAGCCACACAAAATACCGCAATGGATGCGCGGCGATGCGCTCGCGGGCGATCGCACCGAAGCGGGCGTCGATCTCCGGTGTCAGGTTATCTCCGTTCTGGTTGTAATCGCCGGCAATGGCTGCCGTCTCATTGCGTTGCGCAGGAGAATCGAAAGCGCGATCGGGAAGTTGATCGATGTCGAGTTCGCTGCCGGGAACGTTCCAGTAGATCTGGTAGGTTGAAACGTAATCGAGACACCAGGATCTGACCCAACGCTCCCAGCCAAGGTTAGGGCTCTCGTCAGGCTCGATGGCCAGTCGCGGCGCGAGCGGCTGGAAGACGTGAAATGTCTTCCAGTTGCGAGCCGTCCAGAGAGCGAAAGGCGCGATGGCGATGAGAGCGCAGACGGCGGCCATGCGCATGAGCCTGCGCGGCTGAATGAGCTGGCCGCGGCCAAGAATCAGCGCCGGCGCGAAGGCAACCGCTGCGAGCGCTCCATCGGGACGCAGCAGCGCCGCGTATGTGATTGCGAAGGTGAAGATGAGAGCGAATTTCCAGCCGGGGCGCTCGCGAAATCGCGCCATGGCCCACAAAGCCAGCGCCAGGCAAAAGATGGTTGGCGTCTCAGTGAGCGGCATCCCCGCGTACGACGCCGTAAAAGGGCACAAAGCAGCGAGCCACAGGGTTGCGATGGCTGCCCCGTTCTTGAGTTGAGGATGCGCGATGCGTCGCGCGAAATCGGCCAGCAGAAGGCAGGCGGCCAGATCGAGCCCGATTTGGATGAGGCATGGCGCGTAGTAATTCTCCATCCCGAAGAGCTTGAAACAGCACGCGAGAAAGAAAGGATAGCCGGGGAGGCGAATGATAGTGGGATAAAGCTCGCCGCCAGCGCCGTTGAGCGCATAGCGACCGTGCAGAAGCAGGTTCTTGGCGATGCCGCCGTAGATGAGGCTGTCGACCTGGACCTCGAAGCAGATCTTCAGCGCCCACAATCGCAACACGAGGCCGGCAGCCAGCGGAAGACAGTAGCCAAGCAGAGTGCGAAGGAGCCTGCCCGCGTTGGTGTGGCGCTCGAATTGGCTCGCCGGAGCGGCTTCCATACGCTTCGTACTGTAACAGGCTCCGGCGCCCAGCCTTGTTTTCTCCCCTCTCGCCAAGGCCCGTCAACCCAGCGCCGGGGAATTAAACCTCAAGCCCTATATAGATGCCACCCTCACTCGTTATTCTTAAGTTACGCTGACCGTCAGTGGGGTTCGCGCCGAAACCAAGACACTCACCCGATATGCCTGACCGCCAGATTTTTTTCGACCCGGAACGAAAGCGCTGGAAACGGCTGCGTCGCATTATTGACGTAGGCGCCGTAATCACTACCCTGGTTATTATCGTCTTTGTTTTCAATGTCGTGCGCAACCAGGCATTGCCCGAATTGCTGCTCCCCACCCCCAAGCACAATTACCGCCCGGTGCCTGACCGCCAACCCTTGTTAAGGGTGCGCAACCCGCGGCCCTCGCGCCGCAAGACCGGCCGCAAACCGTCCGACATTCCCTTCAACTCCGGCGAAGGGCTGCGCGCCGCGTACTATGTTCAGGACGATGCCGCCAGCTACTCCTCGCTCAAGGAGCACGTTCACCAGATCGATCTCCTGTTTCCGCAGTGGCTGCACATCGACGCGCCCAACGGCACGCTGATGATGATGAGCGGCGACAACCTCCGCGAATATCCGGTGATTGAAGGATCGACTGTCCACGATCCCGATGACTTGAACCGGGTGAAGCGCGTGATTCAAGCTGCGCGCACCGACACTGAGATTTTCCCTCACGTCAACAACTTCAATCCCCATACGCAAACCTGGGACGCGAATGTGGGCGACGTGCTGATGGACGCCGGCAAGAGCGCCAGCCTGCGCGCTCAGCTCCTCAAGTTCCTCTCCACTTACCCGGCCTACCGCGGACTTTCGCTCGACATTGAAAGCCTCTCCGACGATGCGGATCCGGCCTATCTCGCTTTCATCCAGGCGCTGTATGCCCAGATGCACCCGCGCAATTTAGAGCTCTATGTAAACGTGGCCGCAGCCACCAGCGACAGCGACCTGAAGCAGATCGCAGCCAACAGCGACGGCATTGTGCTGATGAACTACGACCAGCACGAGGCCAACAGCGATCCGGGACCCATTGCGGCGCAGAGCTGGTTCGTAGACAACCTGACGCGAGTCATGAAGGATGTCCCACTCTCCAAGCTGATCTGTGCGGTGGGCAGTTACGGCTACGACTGGACGCTTACGATTCCCAATCCCAAAGATGGCAAGCACAAGAAACCCGAAGTGCTGAACACTGAAGACCTGTCGGTGTCGGACGTGTGGCAGGAGGCATCGGACGCGGACGCCGATTTGGATCTGGATTACGACACGCTGAACCCGCATTTTGAATACATCGACGAAGACAATAATCAGCGGCACGTTGTTTGGTTTCTCGACGGAGTAACACTGCTGAACGAGTTGCGCACGGCCCGATGGATGGGTGTGCAGACCTTCGCGCTGTGGAGGCTGGGCGAGGAAGACAATTCGCTGTGGAACGTGTGGGACACGCCGCGCAGCGCCGATGCGCTGCAGGCGCTGGGCGAGGTTACGCCGGGCCACGACGTCGACACCGAGGGCGAAGGCGACATCATGCGCGTCACGGGACTGCCGCAGCCCGGCAAACGTACCGTGAACATTGATACCGATGAGCCCGATCCGCGCAAGAAGCTCATCGTCGACGAGCACATGGACGTGTACCCACGCACTTACATCATCCAGCAATACGGGTACCATGCCAATGAGGTTGCTCTATCCTTCGACGACAGTCCCGATCCCGAGTGGACGCCGAAGATTCTCGACA
The DNA here is from genome assembly GCA_964528915.1 of uncultured Occallatibacter sp. Taxonomy (GTDB): domain Bacteria; phylum Acidobacteriota; class Terriglobia; order Terriglobales; family Acidobacteriaceae; genus Telmatobacter. The sequence goes on along the minus strand of CAZGUD010000029.1, from coordinate 21,030 downwards.
TTCTGAAGCGGAAGAACGTGAAGGGCACCTTCATGGCCATCGGCGCTGAGGCGGTGCAGCACGTGGGCCTGATGCAGCGCATCGTTCGCGAAGGCAACGAGATCGGCAGCCACACCTGGACCCATCCCGACATCAGCGAAATTTCAAACCGCCAGCTCGATCTTGAGATCAACATGACCGAGCGCCTGTTTGAGAGCAAGCTGGGCGTGCAACCGCTCTATTTCCGTCCGCCGTACGACATTGACGAAGAGCCCGACACCGACGACGAGGCCGCGCCTGCCTACCGCATTCAGCAGAAGGGTTACATTATCGTCGGCAACAAAATCGATACCGACGACTGGAACGAGCATCCGCGCAAGACCACCCCCGAGATCATCCAGTCGGTGCTGGCGCAGTTGCAAACCATGAAGACCAAGCCGCAGTTCCGCGGCTCCATCATCCTGATGCACGACGGCGGCGGCAATCGCCAGGTGACGGTGAATGCACTGGGACCGTTGATTGACGCGCTGCGCGCCCATGGCTACACGATTGTGCCGATCAGCGCGTTGATGGGCAAGACGACGGCGGAAGTAATGCCGCCCCTGACCTTCTGGCAGCGGGTACGCGCGATTCCCGACTCTATCGCCTTTTCGGTTCTTGACATGGTGGGCGCCTTCATCGTAACGGTGTTTTTCATCGGCGACATCCTGATGAGCGCGCGCCTCGTGCTGGTGGGCCTGTTCGCAATTATCGACCGCCTGCGCAGGCCGTTCCGCGAGGCTTCGCCAGGATTCAATCCGCGCGTTGCGGTACTCATTCCGGCCTTCAATGAAGAGACCGTAATTGTGCGCACTATCCGGTCGGTGCTGAACTCCGACTACAAAAACCTGCACGTAATCGTGATCGACGATGGATCGACGGACCGCACCGCCGAGGTGGCCTGCGAGGCCTTCGCGCAGGAGATCAGGGCCGGCCGCCTGCAGGTGCTGACCAAGCCCAATGCGGGAAAGGCTGCCGCGCTGAACTACGCCCTTGACCGGATCGACGAGGAGTTCTACATCGGCATCGATGCCGATACGGTGATTGCCGCCGACGCAATTTCAAAACTGGTGCCGCACTTTGAAGATCCGCGAATCGGCGCCATGGCCGGCAACGCCAAGGTAGGCAACCGCGTAAATCTGTGGACGAGCTGGCAGGCGCTGGAGTACGTGACCAGCCAGAACTTCGAACGCCGCGCCCTCGACCTGATGCACGTGGTAACCGTGGTTCCGGGCGCGATTGGCGCGTGGAGAACCGCGCCGGTAAAGGCCGCGGGCGGGTACCCGTTGAACACCGTGGCCGAAGATGCCGACCTCACCATGAACCTGCTCGAGCAGGGATATCGCGTGGACTACGAAGACCGCTCGCTGGCATTTACCGAGGCGCCTGTCAACGCAAGCGGGCTGATGCGGCAGCGCTTCCGCTGGTCGTTTGGCACGCTGCAGGCCATTTGGAAGCATCGCGCGGCGTTTGTGCGCAACAAGGCAATGGGACTGTTCGCGCTGCCCAACATTCTTATCTTCCAGATGTTTCTGCCGCTGGTTTCGCCGTTTATCGATTTGCTGTTCGCATGGGGCATTGTGAACTACTTCATCGACCGCCATTACCACCCCGAGGCAGCGTCGCCGGCCAGCCTTCTCAAGCTGATTACCTACTTCCTCGGCTTCCTGGTCATCGATTTCCTCACCTCGTCAATCGCCTTCAGCCTGGAGCGGCGTCACCCCGCCAACAAGGGCGATGGATGGCTGCTGTTTCACATCTGGCTGCAGCGGTTCGCTTACCGGCAACTCTTCTCGCTGGTGATCGCCAAGACGCTCAAGCGCGCCATCGACGGCAAGCCCTTCAACTGGGACAAGATTCAGCGCACGGCGAAGATGAGCAAGAAGACTGAAGCTGCGATGGAGACGGGGTAAGACAGGCACTAGGGACTAGGGAATAGGGAATAGGCACCAGGGGCTAGGCACTAGGGACTAGGGGCTAGGGATCGGCTTGGTTTGGTCAAAGCAGCTGGCTGGAGTATGCTGGAGGGTCTTTAAAATCAAGGGCCGGAATAGTTCCAGCAAGAGGGAACCATGCGCAAGACCGCCGCCGTTCTGTTTTTTGCTCTCGTTAGCTTTCTCGCCGCCTCTCAGCTTTCCTCTCAAGCCCAGGTTACCGCTCAGACCAAAAGCTCTGACAATCCAGCGCCAAAGCGACTGCCGGTTGAGGCGCAGATCGGCAATTCGGTGGTCGCGCTTAACGGCCCGTGGGCGTTTCATCCCGGCGACGACATGGCCTGGGCGCAGCCGGATTTCGATGACTCGCAGTGGGCATCGATGGACCTGACGCCGCCGCCCGGCTCCTACGACCCAGTTCTCGGGACGAGCGGATATGTGCCCGGGTGGACGGCAAGAGGGTACCAGCATCTGGCGCATTTTGCGTGGTACAGGCTGCGCGTTGACGTCAGAAACACGGCCGAAACGGCGCGCGCGGGAAGGCTGGCGCTGAGAATGCCTGACAATCTCGACGATGCCTACCAGGTCTACGTGAACGGGCAGTATATCGGCGAGTTCGGACGCTTCACAGAAAGCGGAGTCACGTTCTACGGGGCGCAGCCCGAGGAATTCGCTCTGCCTGGCGACGTGCGCAACGGTCCAATCACGATTGCCGTTCGCATGTGGATGGACCTCGGCACTCCACTCATGTCTCCGGACGCGGGTGGGTTGCATGGCCCGCCCGTACTTGGAACGGCCGACTCCGTGGATGCCGCAGTCCGGCTCGACTGGGATGACATCGGCAAGGGCGTGGCGTTTAATGTCTTCCGGATTCCGCTGATTATGGCGGTGTTCCTGCTTGGCGCGACGCTCTACTACATGGACCGGCGCGAGTCAGCCTATCTGTGGATGGCACTCGCCGCCCTGACTCATCTGGCATCGGGCTTTGTCGGTCTTACCTCGACCTACTCCACCGTGGTGTCGATGGTCATTTCGAACTTTGTTGGCGATGCCGTCACCGGACCTCTGAGCATCGGAGCGTGGACCATCTTCTGGGGGTACTGGTTCGGATTCGCCAACATGCGGCGGGTGCACGTTGTCGCATGGTCCCTGGTGGCGCTGACGATTGTCTCGTTTGGTGCGCAGCACCCCCCTTTCTACGGAACAATAGTGCCGGCCGGCGCATCAGTCTGGCTGGTTCCCGCAACCGAGTGCTCGAGAGCCCTGCTGGTCCTGTTTATCTTCTGGATCTCGTACCAGGGCATTCGCCGCGGAGGGATGGACGGATGGCTTGCTCTGATTCCTTTGCTTCTGACTCCCATCTGGCTGTTCAGTGACGATCTGGCTCTGCTGCATGTGCGCACGATTTTCCATTTTTTCAGCCTTATCATCAGCGTTGGCCAGGTTGCCACAGCCCTGATGCTGGTTGCAGTTTCTGTGCTTCTGATGCGCCGCTTCATCCGCGGCATGGGCGAGAAGAAGCAGATGGAGATGGAAGTGGAGCAGGCACGGCAGGTGCAGCAGGTTTTGATTCCCGAGGCGCTGCCGCACATCGCCGGCTTTGAGATTGAGAGCGAGTACCGGCCCGCGGAGCAGGTGGGCGGAGACTTCTTCCAGATTGTTCCGCTGGCCGGCGGCTCGGTTCTGCTGGTGATCGGCGATGTAAGCGGCAAAGGCATGCCGGCGGCCATGACGGTTTCGCTGCTGGTGGGCACGGTGCGCACGCTGGCGCGGTTCACGCGCAGCCCGCAATCGATTCTGGAAGAGATGAATGTGCGCATGCTTGGCCGCGGGCGCGGCGGGTTCACCACCTGCCTCATCGCCCGCGTCGACAGCAACGGCAAAGTGACAATGGCCAACGCAGGGCACCTGGCGCCCTATTGCGAAGGCAACGAAGTGGCAGTTCTTTCGGGGCTGCCGCTCGGCCTGAACCGCGATTCCACTTATCCCGAGACAGAATTCCGGCTGGGAACAGGCGAGCAACTGACGCTGCTAACCGATGGCGTAGCGGAAGCGCGCGATGCGGAAGGGAAACTGTTCGGTTTCGAGGGCGCGGCAGAAATCTCCACACTTGGCGCAATAAAAATTGCCGAGGCCGCTCAGCGATTCGGCCAGCAGGATGACATTACGGTGCTGACGCTCAAGCGCGTTGCCACGCGAGTTGAGCCGGCAACCGAGCTGGCCGCAGCCCATGCATGAGTGCAGGGGGCAGGGGCTGACCTGAAGGGCAGAAGCCCCGCCCTTTGCTATGGGATCACTAACCGTTCATCGCGAATACGATTCGGGGTCGATCTCCACGTCGGGCGGGGGGAACAGGAGCGTGTGCGTCCTGGGGTCGTACTCCAGATTGAGCGCGCCGCTCTTGCGGCCGTTGATGAGGATCGCAGCCAATAAGGCGTTGCCGTAGACGCGCGCCGCAACAATCTTGTGCGACTTAATGGTGCCGTAGTCGTTCAATTGGCTGTTCGGGCCCCAACCCTTCTGGAAGGTGTCGAAGGTGTAGAACTTGAGCTCGTTGTGATGCTGCTGCCAGTCGGGATCGTGGAGCCAGACACCGTATGCCTTTTGCAGATCGCCTTTTTCGACGTCGGCCAGAAAGTGGTTCATGGTGGTGCGGCCGGCCAGGTGTGTATACCAGTTCCAGGGCCAGTCAATGGGGCGGCCGGAAATAAGCCAGAAGCCGATGAAGAGCACGAAGAAGGCGCTGATTGTGCTGTAAAGAATGGTGCGGCGGCGGCGGTCGCGTGCTACGTCAAACTGCGGTGCATCGAGAAGAGTCATAGAGGCAGTGGTCAGTGATCAGTTGTCAGTGATCAGTTCCCTTCCTTATTAGACACCATGGGGACCCAGGTAGTTCCCAGGCCGGGCCGCAATCGCCATATCGCCATATATTGATGGTGTGGTGCAATTGAAGTTCGCTGAAGGGCAACCGCAGATCCTTCACTCAGATCAGGATGACAATTCATTCTTTATGCGAACTTTGGAGAAGGGCTATATTCCCTGCTCCCTTGCTCCCTCGTTCTCTTGTTCCCTCGTTCTCTTGTTCCCTTGTTCTCTTGTTCCCTCGTTCTCTGCGTCTTACGCCTCGTAGCTGTACGTGTTGCGGGTCTTGTCCGCGTGGCGCTCCAACGCCAGCTCAATCAGCCGCGTGATCAGGTCTTTGTAGCTCAGGCCTGTTCCCTGCCACAGCTTGGGGTACATGCTGATGCTGGTGAATCCGGGCATGGTATTCACTTCGTTGATGTAGATGCGGCGCTTGCCGTCGGGCTCCATGAGGAAATCGACGCGGGCCAGGCCGGAGAGGTCGCAGGCCTTGAAGGCTTCGACAGCCATGTCGCGGATTTTTTTTGATTCGGCGCGCGTGATTTTGGCGGGAATCACCGGCACCGAACCCTCCGACAGATACTTCGCCTCGTAGTCGTAAAACTCCTTGCCGGGAATGATCTCCCCCACCACGCTGGCCTGGGGCGAGTCGTTGCCGAGGACCCCGACCTCGAACTCGCGGGCGCGGGCCTTCGCGCCGCCCACGCCGCGCTCGATGACAATCTTGCGGTCGTATTTGGCAGCAAGGGTAAGCGCTGGGCCGAGTTCCTTGCGGTTGTGCGCCTTGGTGATTCCCACTGAGGAGCCCAGGTTCGCCGGCTTGACGAAGACCGGATATCTGATCGCAGCCTCGATGCGCGCCACGGCTTTGCGCGGGGATTTTTCCCAATCGGTGCGCAGCAGCGTGACGTGCTTCACGATCGGCAGTCCGGCCTGGGCGAAGAGCCGTTTCATCACGTCCTTGTCCATGCCTGCCGAAGAGCCCAGCACCCCTGAGCCGACGTACGCAATGCCGGCGAGTTCAAAGAGACCTTGAATCGTGCCGTCTTCGCCGAAGGTGCCATGCAGGACCGGAAACACCACGTCCAACGCCTGGCCGCCCGGGCCTTGGTTTTGGACAAGAGCATTTGAAGAACCCGGTTCCGGCGCAAGAAGCGTAGGAATGCCCTCGTGGAGCAGCTTCGCGCCGGGAGTGGTTTCAGGATCGCCGGCGCGCAGGCGGCGAGCTACGGCACTCGAATGCCCCTCCAGCAGGCCCTTCGCATCGGCCGAAGCCAGCCAGCGGCCCTCCTTGGTAATGCCGATGGGAGTCACGTCGAACTTGTCGCGGTCGATTGCTTTGAGGATGGAAGCGGCTGAGAGCAGCGAGACCTCGTGCTCGCCGCTGCGGCCGCCAAACAGAACACCTACGCGGAGCTTTTTACCCATGCTTCTATTTCACCACTTGCAGCCGCATTTTCATCCGCCCGGCATCGACATAAGCAAGACTTCACGTTAATCTGTACGCAATTCCGGTGAAGAAGAGGAGGGGGTCGATGAGTCATCCAGTAGTTCACTTTGAGATCGGCTGCAAAGACAAGGCTGCTACGAGCGCGTTTTACTCGGCAGCCTTTGGGTGGAAGATTGATGCGGGACCGATGGGAGCGATCGATACGGGGTCAGCGGACGGCATACCGGGGCACGTTGCGGCCCTCGGTCACGAGCCCCACCAGTTCACGCACTTCTACGTGCATACGGACGATGTGGCGCAATCGCTGGCTGAGATTGAGAAGTTGGGTGGCAAAACGGTGGTTCCTCCGGTGCCGCTGCCGTCGGGGACGTTCGCGTGGTTTGCCGATCCCGAGGGAAATGTTGTGGGGTTGTGGAAGCCGGCGTAGGAGCCGCGAGTCAACCATTCGTGAGTTCCCACCCTCTCGACACATAACGTCGAAAGAATCGGGCACCCGGCCTAGTTGAGATTCAAGCTATCCCAGGTCTCAAAATCGAGACCTGGGGCACCCAGCTCCGCTTCTCTACAGTATCTTCTTCCCAAATGCAGAACACGCCAGCTCAACGGCCAGGTCCGCTGTCCGGTTGTGTTCGTCGATCACCGGGTTCACCTCGACCATCTCGAAGCTGAGCAGGCGGTCATGGTCGGCGAGGATCTCCATGGCCAGGTGGGCTTCGCGGTAGGTGGCGCCGCCGCGAACTGGCGTGCCCACGCCGGGCGCATCTTCAGGATCGATCCAATCCATATCGAGGGAGACGTGGTAGCCCGCAGTGCCACGGCCGGCGGCCTGCACGGCTTCTTCCATCACCGCTCTCATGCCGCGCTCGTCGATGTCGCGCATGGTGTAGACCGCGGCGATGCCCGCGCGGCGGATGTTGGCGCGCTCGGCCGCGTCCACGTCTCGAATGCCAACCAGCACCGCATTCTCAGGCGAGACTTTGGGTGAGTAGCCGAAAATCTTCGCCAGCGGCTCGGGACCGAGGCCGAGCAGCGCGGCCAGCGGCATGCCGTGCACGTTGCCGCTGGGCGAGGTATCGGGCGTGTTGATATCCGAATGAGCGTCGATCCAGATGACGCCGATCTTCTGGTCGCGGCGGCGATAGTAATGGGAAACGCCGGAGACCGAGCCTGCAGCCAGTGAGTGGTCGCCGCCCAGTACCAGCGGAGTTTTGCCTTCTTCGAGCGTAGTCAGCACGGCCTCGGCGGTGCGAGTACAGGTTTCTGCAATCTCAGCCAGGTAGCGGGCATTGCTGCTGCCGTAGCCGCGGGTCTCAGCCACCTCGACGCGAATATTGCCGCAGTCGGTAACGTGGTGGCCAAGCGCCTCGAGCCGGGCTTCGAGGCCCGCTACCCGCATGGCTGAAGGTCCCATGTCGACACCGCGGCGGCTGGCGCCCATATCGAGCGGCACGCCGATAACGCGAATGTTGCGCGTGGGCATGGTCTGCGTACCCGGCGTGCGCAGATCCATGTGCAGATCGATCTTTGGATTCTGGGGTGACAATTCCTCGCCCATGGTCATAACAATCTCCTGCCCCAATGGCCGAGTCTCCTCGGCAGGGGGCCCGGTGAATTGTACACAAATTGATCGATGGGAAGCACTTAGGTAACGAGATCCTTCTGGCTCACCCCCCAGAATTTGCTTTTAAGCAGTTTCCGCACAGAGTACGATGGTTGCGATTAACTTTTTCTGGCCGGGTGTATTGGATGGTGCGCTCCCGTTTGTGAGCGGCCACAAAATGCGCAAATTGCTCCTGGTCAATAATTTAGGCCGGCAGCTGGATCTCAAATAATCGCCGCCGGCCCTGGCTTACCTGGTTGAGAAACGCGCGGCGATTTGCCGTGCGCGGATTACCCTGTTGCGGGGATTTAAGGGAGGCAAACTGCAAACTGCGCGCCCATCCGTTAGAGTTGTCAATCTTCTGACGTCGATCCTGGCCATCGCTCTCGCCGCTCCAGGCGCGCAATCTGCGTTTGCGGCCGCAGCCACACTTAACTCACTCTCCGCCATACATCTGCTCACAAACGATCAGGCTGCAAAGCGGCTTGCGGTAGATTTCGAGGCTACCGTCACCTTTTACCGCGGCTACGAAAGCACGCTGTTTGTTCAGGACGGCGACAACGCGATTTACGTGCAGCCCGCAGCGCAGATGGCGCTCAAGCCGGGCGACCGGATTCACATCCTCGGCACTACACGCGAAAGCTTCAGACCGATAGTCAACGCCAGCTCGATTACTGTGCTGCGTCACGACCCGCCGCCGACCCCTGTTCCAGTGTCTTACGATGGGCTCGTCCAAGGGCAATTTGACTGCCGGCTGGTAAGCATCCACGGCCGCGTGGTCTCCGCTGACATCGTGCTTAGTTCCGATCGGCCCAGCACCACCCTGGTGGTCTTCGCAGACGGCGGCAGCGTTCTCGAAGTCCAGGTGGAGAGCAGTAATCCTGAAACGCTCCCCGGCCTGATCGACGCCGAGGTGGCAGTTTCCGGCGCGGCGTCGGGCAAATTCGACGGCAAGATGCAGATGACAGGAATCATCCTGCATGCGCAATCGCTCGACCAGGTAAAGGTGCTCAAGGCCGCGAGTTCCACCCCATGGTCGCTGCCTATCACGCCAATGGATGAAGTCTTTATTGGATACGGGCAGACCGGTTCATTGCAGCGGCTCCGAGTCCAGGGCACCGTCACCTACTACATGCCAGGTTCCGCGGCGGTACTCCAGAACGGCAAGCGCAGTATATGGATCAACACTCGTTCCCGTGCCGGCCTGCGCATCGGTGACTGGGTCGATGCGGCTGGCTTCGCCGACGTGCATGACGGATTCCTCAAGCTGGCCTACAGCGAAATCCGCGATAGTCACCACCTTGCGCCGATAACCCCGATTCAGGTCACCTGGCAGGACTTGACCCAGAGCCACAATGTCTTCGACCTGGTTTCAATCCAGGGAGTAGTTGTAGCGGCGGTGCGCGAAGCCGCCCAGGACGAGTACGTGATTCGCGGGCAGGACCATCTGTTCTCCGCCATCTACAGGCATCCCATTCCGGGCGCCCCGAATTCCGAACAGCCGCCGCCCATGAAAGATATCCCTCTTGGTTCCCAGGTGCAGGTCACGGGCGTCTGCATCCTCGAAGATTCGAATCCATTCAATGTGAATGTTCCCTTCGATATCCTCTTGCGTTCGTACGACGACCTCGCGGTCATGGCCAACCCGCCGTGGTTAAACGTTCCGCATCTCACCATGGTCGTAATCGTGCTGCTGCTGGTGATTTTCATCATCGGCATGTGGGTGGTTTGGGTGGAACGCAAGGCGCGCCGCTACAACGCGCACCAGGCTTACCTCGAAAGGCGGCGCGGCAGAATTCTGGAAGACATCAACAACGCCAAGCCGCTGGCCGAGATTCTGGAGCGCGTCACGGAATTGGTGTCGGCGCGGTTGAACGGTGCGCCGTGCTGGTGCAAAGTTTCAGATGGCGCCACGCTGGGTAACTTCCCCGGCGACGAATTCGTGAAGCGGCTGCGCGTCGTTGAGCTCGAGATTCCCGGGCGCTCAAGCGGCTCGTTGGGCTTTATGCATGCCGCTTTTGCGCCGGGCAGCAAGCCGGGCAACGAAGAAAATGAAGCCCTCAAACTGGCCACCGGCCTGGCCACGCTGGCCATCGAAACCTCGCGCCTCTACAGCGACCTGGTGCATCGCTCCGAATTCGATCAGCTCACCGATATTCACAACCGTTTCTCGCTCGATAAACATCTTGACAGCGTAATTGACTCGGCCCGCCAGTCGGCGAGCATTTTCGGCGTGCTCTACGTCGACCTCAACGACTTCAAGCTGGTCAACGACCAATTCGGACACCGCACCGGCGACCTCTACCTGCAGGAGGTTGCGCTGCGCTTAAAGCGGCAGTTGCGCCCCGGCGACGTGCTGGCGCGGCTGGGCGGCGATGAGTTTGCCGTGGTGGTGTTGCGGATTCACTCGCGCGCCGACGCTGACGTGATCTCGCAGCGGCTGCATCGGTGTTTCGAACAGCCCTTCCTCTGCGAGGGCCAGGCGATCAGCGGGTCGGCCAGCATCGGAATCGCAATGTATCCCGACGACGGCAGCACCAAAGACAGCCTGATCGGCGCTGCCGACTCAGCCATGTACGCGGCCAAGCAGACCAAGCCACGCCGGGCCGCCGGAACCGCTGCGGCCAGGCGGTGAGCTGACAAGTCGCCAAATCAGCGGGTCCCGGAGCACGCCAACCTACCCTCTTTTCCACTTCGTAACACCTCAGTTCCGTTCATCCTTCCATTCAACCTGCCGATAAGACTTGCGGGCTCCCACTTTTCGCCGGCACGGTTTTGAATTGTCAGCGCAATGCGCGCAGTGCCGGGTTTTTTGAATGCTTGCCGGGGTGCATGGAGATTTTGTTGTCTCGTCTCCGCGGCGAAAGCGGGCGGAAAACCGATCGATGGCGATCAACAGGCTGATTTCGATTGCGGTATTCGCGATGGGGTGCGCAGTTGCGATGCGGGCGCAGGCCCCGCCCCCGCTCGCCACACTCCACGCGGTCCGCTCCCTGAGCAATGCGGATGCCGCTCGCAATCTGCCGGTTCTGTTTGAAGCCACGGTCACCTACTTCCGCAGCTACGAGTCGACGCTCTTTGTTGAAGACAAGGGTGAGGCGATCTATGTGCGGGGCACCACAAATCTCGCACTCCAACCCGGCGACCGGATCCTGATCAGGGGAACGGCCTATGCCGATTTCAGTCCCGATGTGGTCTCCAACCAGATCGCGCTGCTGCATCACGGCGCGCCACCGCAGCCGGTTCCTGCCACCTTCACCGAAATGATCCAGGCCCGGCGCGACTGCCAGTATGTTTCGATGCGGGGGCTGGTGCGTTCGGCAAGCATGAGCCTGAGTTCAGGGCGGCGCGTCACCGAGCTTGAGTTGGCAACCGAGAGCGGGAATATACACGTCACCATGGACAACGACAATCCCGCATGGTTGAAGAACTGGCTCGACGCGGAGGTAGAGGTGACTGGCGTCGCCTCGGGCCGCTTTGACGGCAAGATGCAGCAGACGGGCGCGATGCTGCACGTATCTTCATACAAGAACGTGACGGTCCTGCGCGCTGCCGGACGCGATCCATGGTCGATTCCCGCGACTCCAATGGACAAGGTCCTCCAAACCTTCAATTACGTTGACCGCTCGGGAAGAGTGCGGGTGGAAGGCGTGCTCACCTACTACCATCCGTCGCAAATGGCGGTGCTCGAGGATGGCGCACGCAGCATCCGCGTACTGACGCCGGAACTCGATCCGCTGAGGGTTGGCGATCACGTCGCGGCCATCGGAATTCCTTTCGTCGATAACGGATTTCTGACCCTCAAGATGGGGGCAATCCAGACGCTTGGGAAGGCCGCGCCGGTGCTTCCGGTACCGGTGACATGGGATGAGCTGACGGCCAGCAAACACGCCTTCGACCTGGTTTCGATTGAGGGAACGCTGGTGTCGCAGGTGCGCGAACAGGCCCAGGACGTGTACATCGTTTCTTCGAACCGGCGTCTGTTCAGCGCCACCGTCCGGCATCCGTTTGTATACGAGTGGCCCGGGGTCAAACCCGCTCCACCCATGCCGGCCATCGCTCCGGGAAGCCGCGTGAAGGTGACCGGCGTGGCCATCCTCGACGATGGCAATCCTTTCAATGGCGCGATGAGCTTTGGCGTGCTGATGCGAACTGCGGCCGACGTTGCGGTGATCGCCAGGCCTCCATGGCTTAACGTTCGCAACCTGATGCAGGTTGTCACGCTCCTCCTGGCTGCGATTGTGGTGGTGGGCGCATGGGGATGGATGCTGCAGCGCAAGGTGCACCGGCAGACCATTGCGATCGCCAGCCGCATCGAATTCGAAGCGATTGTGGAGCGGCGACGCAGCCGGATTCTCGAAGATATCAACAACGGCGAACCGATCGCGGCCATTCTCGCCGGCATTACCGACCTGGTTTCACTGCAACTGGGCGGAGCGCCGTGCTGCTGCGAGCTGGCCGACGGAACCCAGGTGTGCGGATGCATGAGTGACAAGGAACATCTGGCGGGGGTGCGAAATGAAATCCCCTCGCGCGAGGGTTCGCCTCACGGGTTCATCTTTGCCGGCATCGATCCACTGTCGCTCTTCGAGCCGAGAGCGTCCGCGGGGCTGACGATGGGCGCGGCCCTGGCGGCCCTGGCGATTGAGTCCTCCCGCCTTCATTCAGACCTCGTGTACCGGTCAGAGTTCGATCCGTTGACCGATGTCCGCAACCGCTTCTCGTTCGAAAAGAAACTGGACGGGTTGATTGAAGAAGCACGCGATCTGAACTATACCTTCGGGCTTATCTTCGTCGATCTCGACTTCTTCAAGCGGGTGAACGACGACTTCGGCCATCAGGCGGGAGACCAATATCTGCAGGCCGCCGCGGCCCGTATGAAAGGGCAATTGCGTTCCGGCGACATGCTGGCCCGGCTGGGCGGGGACGAGTTTGCTGCGATCATTCGACATGTAGCCAGCCGCGCCGGCATGGAAGAGATCGCGATGCGGATGGAGCACTGCTTCGACGATCCGTTTACGGTGGCCGGCACCACCGTTAAAGGATCTGCCAGCATCGGCATTGCGCTTTACCCCGAAGACGGCGCCACCCGGGACAGACTTTTGAATACTGCCGACGCGGCCATGTACGTAGCCAAGCAGATGCGGTCGGAACGCAGCATGAAAGCATCGGTAATGTCGCGCAAGAATTGAAGCCGGAGCTGGCAATCAGCCTTGGCGCAAGCATGCGTTCCTTGACCACCGGGCCAATATCGCAGGCTCGAAACCACAGATAGCGAGACTCGCAGAATCCTGCCTATCACAGTCCATGCGTAACCGAAACACAGCCCATGCAGTTGATTCATCCGGCAACCCTGCCGATATGGAGAGTGGGCAGGCGTATGTCCACAAAACGGCTGGCACTCTGTTTGATTATTTTCGCAGCAACGCACGTCTCGGCGCAGGGCGCGTCGGACGAAAGGCTCTCCACGCTTGCCGCCATCAAGAACATTGGCAACACCGAAGCGCAACGGCACAGCAATGTGCTGTTCAAGGCGACGGTCACCTATTTCAGGAGAGATCAAGATATTCTATTTGTTCAGGACGGAGATGCGGCGATCTTTGTAGAGGCGACTACAAGCCTCAATCTGGTGCCCGGCGACCGCGTGCAGGTGCGGGGAGAGATTCGGCCCAGTTTTCATCCCTATGTACTGGGTAGCGAGATAAGGTTTCTGGGCCACGGGCGGCTGCCGAAACCGGTGCGCGCATCTTTTGAGCAGATGATTCGCGCCGAGACCGATTGCCGGCTGGTAACCGTCCGTGCCGCGATTCGCACGGCGGACCTGGTCAAAGACACGACCCTTTCGGGATACATCGGCGACCTGCGGCTGCTGGCCCACGGTGAGAATGTTGAGGCCTACGTAGACAACGACGATCGGATTCCGATGAACGGGCTGCTGGATGCAGACGTTGAGGTGACCGGTGTGCAGGCCGGGAAATTCGACGACAAGATGCAGCAGACCGGGGTATTGCTCTACGTTCAGTCGCTCGACAACGTCAAGGTACTTAAGCGGTTGAAGATCGATCCGTGGTCGATCCCATTAACGCCGATGGACCGAATCATCGTGGGCCGGAAGATGCGCGATGAAACCGAGCGAATGCGCGTACACGGTACGGTCACATATTATGAGCCGGGCCAGTCGCTGGTGTTGCAGGACGGCCCCAGAAGCCTGCGGGCAGAGACGGAAACCTCCGCAGATGTGCGGATCGGCGACCTGGTGGACGTGATCGGGTTTCCTGATCTTCAAAATGGCTTTCTGACAATAACGCAGAGTGAAGTGCGTGACGACATGGTAAAGGCTCCCATCGTTCCAGGACTTTACCACTGGAGAGATCTCTCGATTGGGGGACATGACGCCGTAAGCCATATCTTCGACCTGATTTCGATTGAGGGACAGGTTGTTACCGAGGTGCGGCAAGCGACACAGGACGAATACGTGCTTCAGGGCGACGGCCACCTCTTCTCGGCAATCCTGCGCCACCCCGGATCGGCGAACACCATTCCGCTCCCGCCAATGGACTGGATTCCGGTGGGTTCGCGGATTCGGGTCACCGGCATCTGCATGCTGGCTGACGCCAATCCTTTCAATGGCGAGGTGCCTTTCAACATCCTGATGCGTTCGTTTGACGACGTGCAGATTCTTAACCGGCCGCCCTGGCTGAGTGTTACCCACCTCCTTTACCTGGTAGCCACGCTGCTGATTGCGGTTGTCGTGGTAGGCGCGCGCGGATGGTTTATCGAACACCAGACGCGGCGCAGAACCGCGGCTCTGGGGCAAATTGAACAACGCCGCAGCCGGATTCTCGAAAACATGCACGCCTCAAAACCCCTGGCGGATATTCTGGACCAAATTACCAGGCTGGTTTCATTCAAGATGCTGGGGCTGCCCTGCTGGTGCGAAATTACCGGCGGGGCCACGGTTGGAAACTGCCCGGACGATGTGCACGACCCTGCGTGGAACGTCATTGAAGTTGCTATACCATCGAACACCGGGGCGCCGCTCGGAACCCTCTATGTGGCGCAGGTCGGGCACACGCCAACCGCTTCTGAAATCGCGGCTGCGATCACGTCATGGGCAGGGTTGGCCTCGCTGGCCTTCGAAACTTCACGCTTGCACTCCGACCTGGTGCATCGCTCGGAGTTCGACCAACTCACCGAAATCAGAAACCGGTTTAGCCTCGAGCAAAACCTCGTCCTGATGATGGGCCTTGCACGCCAGTCGGCCAGCAAGTTCGGTTTGATCTACATTGACCTTGACGACTTCAAGCAGGTGAATGACCACTACGGCCACCTTGCCGGTGACATCTATCTTCAGGAAGTGGCCGCGCGCATGAAGCGCCAGTTAAGGCCGAGCGACACCCTGGCCCGCCTGGGAGGCGACGAATTCGCCGTGCTGGTGCCGGAGGTGCGTAATCGCCCCGCGGTGATGGAAGTGGCAACGCGGCTGGAGGGGTGCTTTAGAGCGGCTTTCAAACTGGGAGGGCCCCTTATTGCGGGAACCGCGAGCATCGGTGTTGCGCTCTATCCCGAGGATGGCACAACCAAAGACGGCTTATTGAATGCTGCCGACGCCGCGATGTACAAAGCCAAAAAAGAACGCCGGCGCGCCCTCGAGATTCAACCGGAAACCCAGCGATCCAGCGCATAGCGCCGGTTGTAAAATATGGCATGCCCCCGGGCGCAACTCACACAAAAGACTCATACACTTAAGGTGGTTACACTAAAGACACATGGAATCATTACCCTTTCCCCCTTATCCTAAAGGTGGTGGGCTATGAGAGACCGCCTGCTGGCCGTTGCGGATTGTTCAGCCAGGCTCCGGTTACTTCAGATTCCCATTGACGTTCGGGACCCTGGTGCGCGGACAATTCCGCGTTAAGCAAATGAGCAATCGGATCGGAATTCGTAGGCAGATCGCACGCAGCATCGGACGCCTGCACGCGTTCATCCGGATTGCCGTATTTGTTTTTGCGGGGCTCTTCTCCACTACGGCTCTAGCCGCGCCGGCTGCCATTACCTCTCTCGCCACCCTTCACAAACTGACCAACGAGCAGGCCGCCCAGGCCATTCCTGTTGCCATCGAAGCCACCGTCACCTACTACATCAAGGGCAGCATCGATCTGTTTGTTGAAGACGGCGGCATAGCCATCTATGTCCAGGTACCCATCAATCTTGACCTCGTCCCGGGCGACCGCGTTCAGGTCCGCGGAAACACGCGCGCCAGCTTCCGCCCCGACGTTGTGGCCGAGAGCGTAACGCGCATTGGTCATGGCCCCGTTCCTGCGCCCGTGCCCGCAAGCTACCGGCAATTGATCCGCGCCGATCTCGACAGCATGCGCGTTTCGGTCACCGGACAAGTGCGCAGCGCCAACCTGGTTTCATACGGCAAGGTGATGAACATCTACCTGGAACTGCTGCTGAATGGAGGAACCATTGACGCCACCATCAACAGCAGCGACGGCAGCATGTTGAAGAAGCTGCTGGGAGCCCAGGTTTCAGTTACCGGGTCGGCGTCAGGAATATTCGACAGCAAGAATCAGATGACCGGGGTAGTGATCGAAGCTCCTTCAATCACTGACCTGAAGATTGTGAAGGCGGCTGCCATCGACCCCGATTCGCTTCCCTTCACCCCAATGGACGAGATCCTTCAGCACGCCTTCATGAACGACCAGTCGGAGCGCGTGCGAGTGGAAGGGACCATTACTTACTATCTGCCCGGGTCGGCGGTAGTGCTGCAGAACGGTTCAAAGAGCCTGTGGATCGAGACCAAGGACGAACAGCCGTTGACAGTGGGCGACCAGGCGACTGCCTCGGGATTCCCCGCTGTCCACAATGGCCTGCTCACGCTGACTAGCGCCAAGGTCGACGACAGCCATACCCAGGCACAAGTCAAGCCCGTCGCCATAAGCTGGGACGAATTATCTTCAGGCACGGATGCCTTCGACCTGGTTTCGATAGAGGGCCAGGTGGTGAAAGAATCGCGCGAGGACGCGCAGGACGACTACGTCCTCACCGCCAACGGCCATCTATTCTCGGTTCTCTCTCGTCATCCCGACCAGGATATGGGCTTTAGCCTGCCGCCGATGAAGGACGTTCCGGTGGGAGCCACGGTGCGCGTCACCGGCATCTCGTCGGTATCGTACGGATCAGACCCGTTCGAGGGTCCGGTTGCTTTCGATGTGTTGCTGCGCTCGTACGACGACATTGCGGTGGTGGCACAACCGAGCTGGCTGAACGTTCGCAACTTAACCACACTGGTTGAAATCCTGATCTTCGTAAGCTTTGTCTTCGGCATCAGGGTGATGTGGACCGAACGAAAGGCACGCCGCCAAAACGCCACGATGGCCTATATCGAGCGCCGCCGCGGCAAGATTCTCGAAGACATTAACAACTCCAAGCCTCTGGCCGAGATTCTTGAAACCATCACCGGGCTTGTTTCCACCCGGCTGGGCGGCGCTCCATGCTGGATTGAAGTGGAGGGTGGAGCGACTCTTGGAAACCATCTCTCCGGTGAGGTGCGAACCGGATTTCGCGTAGCTCAGCACGCGCTGGTGGGCCGCTCCGGCGCACATCTGGGAGCCATCTTTGCAGTATTCGACGGCCACAGCAAACCCACCCACGATGAGACCGAGGCCCTGACGCAGGCAGCCCGACTGGCCACTTTGGCGATTGAAACCCAGCACCTGTATGCCGATCTTGTGCACCGTTCGGAATTCGATCTGCTCACCGACGTTGAAAACCGCTTCTCGTTCGAGCGCCATGTTGAAAATGCGATCTTCGCCGCGCGCCAATTGGCCGGCGTCTTCGGGCTGCTGTATGTTGACTTGAACGACTTCAAGCAAGTGAATGACAACTACGGCCATCGCACCGGCGACCTTTACCTGCAACAGGTGGCCTCGCGCATGAAGCGCCAGCTCCGCCCCGGCGATGTGCTGGCGCGGCTGGGCGGCGATGAGTTTGCCGTGCTGATTCAGGATGTGCACAATCGCGCTACAGCCGAGGAGGTTGCCGCACGCCTCGAGCACTGCTTCGACGCCCTCTTTGATTGCGATGAAGTGGATGTGAAAGGTTCAGCGAGTATCGGCATCGCCATGTACCCCGCTGACGGGATCAGTAAGGACAGCCTGCTGAGCGCGGCCGACGCCTCGATGTACGTGGTGAAGCAAACCCGGCCTCACTGAGCAAAACAGGGAACCTGGGAACGAGCTGAGCGTGAAGGCCGCTGCTCCCCTCGATTGCCCCATGGACTGTCGCCTCCGACTCTGCGAATGTGTGGAGTTGCAATTGATGGCTTCCCATCCTGCACCAGCAATGCTTGTACGGGCACCCTCCGCGATAGAACAGAATAATAATGAGAAGAAGAAAAGTGGTCGTGCGTTTATCGTAGAATTGCCTTCGCAATCATCGCCAAGGAGAGAATCGAGTGAAACAACAAGGTCTGATGAGGATTTTCCCTGCAATCGTTATTGTGCTTATCTGGCTAGCCATGCTTCCGGTGTCGTGCACCCAAACGCCTCGGGTCCACTACGAGACCATTGTTCTGATCCGGCACGGTGAGAAACCGCCGGGCGGACTTGGCCAACTGACCT
This sequence comes from uncultured Occallatibacter sp., assembly GCA_964528915.1. GTDB lineage: Bacteria > Acidobacteriota > Terriglobia > Terriglobales > Acidobacteriaceae > Telmatobacter. The sequence continues at coordinate 2,538 of CAZGUD010000029.1, read as the reverse complement.
GCAAGGGGCTGAATCGGGCTCTGGCTTTGCCGTCTTTGCTGACCGGGCGGTACGGCAAGCCGGACTTCATCTTCGCGCCGAATCCAAGCGTGCAGGTAACCGACCACGGCTCTAACGCCTATTCCTACGTTCGGCCGCTTGCCACCATAGAGCCCACGGCAATCAGCCTGGGCATGCCGGTAGACGCGCAGATTGCATTCGACAGAATCGACCTGCTGCAGCAGTCGCTGCTTCAGCCCGCATTTGAAGACTCGAAAATCTTTGTGGCATGGGAACACGTCAAGTTGCGTGACTTTGCCGTGCAGATGCTCAAGGCCTACGGGACTACCCACGTCGATGTGCCCGATTGGCCAAACAGCGATTACGAAACGATCTATGTATTTCACATCAAGCGGTCAGACCAGGGCGCTCCGCAGGCCACGCTTGAAATCCAGCAGGAGGGTCTGACGAGCTCCCTGTCGGACGCATGTCCCGGACCGAGGTAGAAACTCTATCGCACGTGCACCTGTGAGACCGTCACTTTGCCACGTTTGATTTCGGCCTTGCGCCAGCTGCTCTTGTCGTTCAACGCCACCCAGCGACGCTCTTCGCTGCGATAGTGCCAGTCCTTATCGAGCTGGTAATAGATAAGCGTTCCACTCGATTCCATGACATTGATAATGCTGTTGTCATGCTGGTTCTTCTCATCGAAATCGGTTGAAGCGCTCTGCCCCATCTCGGAGTAAATCTCATTCAACTCGAAGAGCATTGAATTAACCGATTCGTCCATCGGTTCAACGTTCAATCCAATTCGCTTTGCCTCCCGCAGCGTTATGGGATAGGTATGCGACGGATAGCCCGAGTTTAACGTATTGCTGATTTCTCTCGCCTTCTCCAGGTCTTTGACATGGTACGAGAGAATCTCCTCGCAAATCCGCGTGGATAGAGCGCTGGAACGGTCGACTGCTCCGATGACCAGAGGATGAACGTAGGGGAAAAGCGCCTCGTAGGGATTGGCCGTTGAGCCTTTAGATTGCTCGGTCCAAAGCCGGATCACCCGCAATAATTCGTCATTGCTCACGCTAACCCGATCGTTGTCCCGATCGATCGGCGATAGATCGTGGGTGAGCGAAGTGTCCACCGCCGAAAGATGGGCAAGAGGGCCCATCAGAATCCGATCCGCACCCAGCGCCAACATGGTTGCCGCTGACTGGCACTCCAGCGGTGCAAGAATCGTGAGGTGTTTGATGTACTGCCGCAGCAGGTTGACCATTCGCAACGACGCTTGGCCCGACCCGCCATCGGACTTGACAAAGAACGAGAGACGCTCCAGCTTGCCCGTATTCTGCAACAGCGCGTAGAGGCCAACGACATCGTTCTGGCAAATCGAACCCTTCGTGGAATTCCAGTAAGTCACTACTTGCTCGCCCAGCAGGTCGGAGAGCTTCTTGATGACAGGCTGAGTTCTTTGAATTAGGAGCGGCGGCTTCTTGACAGGCGGACGGCGCACTACTGGAGATGAATCCTGTTTCTGGGGCATGGGCTGGCTCAATTGTGTTGGAATGCTTCAGGCAATGCTAGCAAATGCGAGCCTCATCATCAAAAAGAAAAAGGCCCGGCGGTTAAGCCGGGCCCATCTGACCACTGATCACTGACAACTGATCCCTGTCTTCACTCCGCCGCCATCTCCTCGGCTTCGCCTTCCTGGCGCATCATCTCCAGCTCGCGCTCTTCGGCTTCCTTCTCCGCAGTCACTTCCTGCTGTACGCGCGCTGCCGCCTCTTCAAGCTCAGGCGAGAGCTGCACGTTGCGGTAGTATTCAAGGCCAGTACCCGCCGGGATCAAACGTCCGACGATCACGTTCTCCTTGAGGCCGCGCAGGTTGTCGATTGCGCCGTTGATTGAAGCTTCAGTCAGCACGCGGGTCGTTTCCTGGAAGCTGGCAGCCGAGATAAAGCTGTCAGTGGAGAGCGAGGCCTTGGTGATGCCCAGCAGCAGCGGACGCCCGATTGCCGGACGGCCTCCGTTGGCCAGCACCTTCTCGTTCTCTTCGCGGAAGCGGAACCGATCGACCTGCTGCTCGAGCAGGAAGGTCGTGTCGCCCACTTCATCGATGCGCACCCAGCGCAGCATCTGCCGCACAATCACCTCGATGTGCTTGTCGCTGATGGCCACGCCCTGCAGACGGTAGACTTCCTGGATTTCGTTCACCAGGTAAGCCTGCAGCGCCTTTTCGCCCAGCACGGCAAGAATGTCGTGCGGGTTCAAGGGGCCGTCCATCAGAGGATCGCCGGCGCGCAGGCGTTCGCCTTCCTGCACGTTGACGTGAATGCCGCGCGGCACCGAGTATTCCTTCTCGTCGCCGTTGTCCGCGGTCACGTAAATCTTGCGCTGGCCCTTGCTGACTTCACCAAAGCGGACCACGCCGTCGATTTCAGAGATAATCGCCGTCTCGCGGGGCTTGCGCGCTTCGAACAGCTCCACCACGCGCGGCAGACCGCCGGTGATGTCCTTGGTGCGCGTGCTCTCCTTGGGAATCTTCGCCAGCACGTCGCCCGG
>CAZGUD010000028.1:0-87506 GCA_964528915.1 uncultured Occallatibacter sp. | reverse complement strand
CGGACGTCGGATGCGCGGACTTATTCCATCAGCCCTGAGAATCTGACCGGCGAAAAAGGCAAGGGCGGTGCCGCAATCGAAGGCACGGGCGCAAATGCATCGCGCGAGCTGGGGCAAGGATGGAAGGTCAGCCCCTCAATAAACGTTAAGGCAGGCCAGACCATCACCCTGGCCGATATTGATGGATCCGGTGTGATCGAGCACATCTGGATGACGCCCACCGGCAACTGGCGCCTTTCCATCCTGCGCATGTACTGGGACGGCGAAACCGATCCCTCTGTCGAAGTCCCGGTCGGCGACTTCTTCGCCATGGGGTGGGGCAAGTATGCGCCTATTTCGTCGCTGGCCATCTGCGTCAATCCCGGCAGCGCTTTCAACTCTTATTGGCCGATGCCATTCAGGAAGAAGGCCCGCATCACGCTTGAAAATCTCGATGACAAGCCCATGACGGTCTACTACCAAATCGACTACTCCAAGGCCAGTATTCCCGCTGATGCAGCTTACTTCCATGCCCAGTTCAGGAGGGTTAATCCGGTTGCTTTCAAGCAGGTCTACACAATCCTCGACGGCGTCGAGGGCAAGGGACAGTATGTAGGCACTTATCTAGCGTGGGGCGTGCACAACAATGGCTGGTGGGGCGAAGGCGAGATCAAGTTTTATATGGATGGCGATACCGAGTTCCCCACCATCAACGGCACCGGAACTGAAGACTACTTTAACGGTTCCTACGATTTCGAGAACCAGTTGACCCATCAGTATGAACCCTTCACCTCGCCTTACTCGGGCCTGGCCCAGGTGATCAAACCCGATGGTCTATACGAGTCCCAGCAGCGATTCGGCCTGTACCGGTGGCATATTCCTGACCCCATACGTTTCGATCATGATCTGCGGGTGACTATCCAAGACCTTGGTTGGCAAAGCGGCGGCCGTTATCTGCCGCTCATGGACGATATCTCTTCGGTCGCGTACTGGTATCAAACCGAACCGCACAAGCCGTTTCCGAAGTTGCCCGATAAGGACAACCTGCAGCCTAACTGATGTGATGCTCGAATCTCGCGCTTCCGGCGAAGCAGGCGACCTCAAGGAGTTTCCTGAGCAGATGGCTGTTGGTCTCAACGGATTGATCGAGCGCCGCAAAGTTGTAGACCTCACGTCGGTTCACCACTAGCGCCGCCGTGAAATCTCGCGAAGCGCCAGAATTTTTGGAGATGAAGGTAATTTCAGCCTTTGCATTGCGGGAACGCTGTAATGCGAAGTTTGGCTGCAGCGTAGGGGATGAGTTCAATGGCCTGTTCATCACTCGCACTCTCCACCGGGCTCTGCGGTACGGGGTCTGCAACACCGTCAATTGCGCGCCATGAATCGAGCGCGCGAGCCTTCACCTTGAGCCTGACTGGTGTGCTTCGCCTGCCGAACGGAATGTCTCTGACGGGCGACTCGGTGGTTTCAATTCCCTTCCCCGGATCAGAGCCTGCCACACTCAGGGCGTAATTCCAGCCAGTCGCAGGGAAGACCTGCCAGTCAGCAGTCATGCCGCGATCACGCAGTTTGACCCAGCTCTCGCCGATGCCATAAGAGAAGACAAGTGGACCGCGCTCCACGGCGACGGAATCCTGAAACCATCGCGAAATGCGGGGCCGCATCGGAAAGACAATCTCGGCACGATCGCCTGCATGCCACTCTCGATACACGCGAGCGAACGTTCCTGCATCCGGCCCAGGTTCCGCTTTGCCATTCACGCCGATCGTGGTTCCCGCGGCCCAGGCGGGAATTCGCAGAAGCAGGGGAAAGCGAATCGAGACTGTCGGGTTCACTGTAAGCCGCACGGTTCCGTGGAACGGATAATCGGTCTCTTCGATCACACGCACTTGAGTGCCTTTCACCACGGTACGCACCTCGCACGGCGCATACGCAGCGGCGACGATTCCTTCGCCGGCCTCGGTGCCGGTAAGCATAAAAAGGCTGGCAGCAAATTTGGGCCATCCCTGGCTGAAGTTCGCGGTGCAGCAGCCAAAGTTCGGTTCAAGGCCGTAGAGGTTTGATTCCGGCCCATCGCTGGTCCACGGCTCGCGGTGCAAGCTGCACTCAACCTGATTGGGTTCCTGATTATACTGGTGCGCCCACATGTCGTCGGTCAAGGTGCCGGGAAGCGCATTGAAGGCCAGCTTCTCAAGCCTGTCTCCCAACGCGGGATCGCCGAGAATAGCGAGTGACCGCTCCAGCGAGAACATGGTTTCGACAACGGTGCAGCACTCCGAGCCCTGCGAAGGATTGCGGCCCGCCAGGTGTTCGTCGCACGAAAACATTCCGTTGGGCAGCCCGTGATATTTATCCAGCTCCGCGAGCATCTGCAGAACTGCGGCCCTGTCCTGCTGCGACTGCGAAACCAGCGACCACACCGGCCCAGTCTTGATGGCCTGCCCGTTGTTCACGCCATGCGCCGAGAGAGAAAAATCGTCAAGCCCGCTGCCCTTGTGCTTATTCAACACTTCCTGCGTCACTGGCTCAGTGAACTCAAAGTGCGCGTACTGCGCCTCCCAGTCGTGTCCCTGGTCGTGAAGCAGTCGGCCAAGTTCAAGCAAATACCCGGCACCGGTGCGGTTATACAGCCAGACGACGCTCAGCAGATTGTCTTGCCAGCGAAACTTACCCCAATCCCGAAGAGGCCGCTGGGGAAGTTCGGCAAGCTGATGGCGGAAATACCTGTCCATCAGCGGAACAACGCGTGAGTCGCCTGTGGCTTCCTGATACTGTGTCAGCACCTTTAGCATCACGATGCGCGGCCACCAATCGTTGTTGCTGACGGGGCCGATCATTCCGTCTTCCGCCTGATGCGTGAGAGTCCATTCAATATAGCGCTGCGCCTTGGCTTTCAGCCTCGCATCGTCAAGCAGGTAAGCAAGCGGCACGAGCCCATCGAGATAATACGGTCCGCGCTCCCACGACTCTCCCGTGCCTCCAAGCCATCCGCTATTGGGCCCCACGTCCGGCCAGGTTTCATCCAGATGCCCGCTGAGCCCGTTCGCCTGAATCTCAAGTTGCGCCCGCAGCCAGCCGGTTGGGCGGATGGACCCGAGAGGCAGCGAAACAAAAGCGCCCGGCATCAGAGGGGCGCGATCTTTCACTGGCGGCTGAACTGCAAAGTTCTCTTGCTCATTCGCAGATCCTGCATCATTGGCGTGGAGAATCTTTTGTCCGGCGACGGACCCCAGCGCAGCCATGCTGCTTTGCTTCAAAAAGCTGCGACGCGACGAGTGAAGTCGAGTTTGATTCGGCATTGTCCCCTCCGGACGAATGAAGCCGGCAGCTAGTGTTTTTTGCAACAGAAAGCGCTGGTCACGCCCTTGCCTTCTTCCACGATGAAAATACAGCCCACTTCGTTGAACTGCACCTTCTCAATGCTACCGCTTGGTACATCCTTACGTTATTTGATACCGTCGGCTGTCAGATATATGGTAGAGCCCACGGCGTCCCGCGGACTTTTCGGCCCTCCCATGGGCCTGCGATCGGGTGAGAAGATGAATCTCCAGGGGATTTGGTACGGATTCCTGTTGCCACTGCCGTTTGAGGGGGAAGCGATGTACGAGCGGTTGCTGAAAGTTCCTGTTAGTCGTCTCTTGCTGCGTATTCTGCTGCTGGGCGGCGTTGTCTCGGCTGCTGCGCAAACCGTTACCGTGGATGTCAGTCCGGGAAAAGCAATCGCGTTCGACCCGGATAAGGCACTGGGCACGTCGATGGATATTCTGTCGGCAAAGGAATTTGATACGGTGTACTCGGAGCCGATTATGAAAGCGAGTTTGTCGGCGGGATGGGGACCGATTTCGTACCGGCAGAACACAGAACTTACCTACGATGCTTGGCATTGGAATCCCGATGGAAAATGGAGCGACGAGTCACACAAGAGCGGCTACTTCACGGGGAATGCGGAACCGACGGGATTCCTGCGCGAGTCATTTGGGTATCCGCTACCGCACCGGGGAACCACGCGGACCGACTCGGGACAAAGCGAGTATTCGCGAATGACGGATGGCGATCCTACCACGTATTGGAAGAGCAATCCGTATCTGACGGAAAAATTCACTGGAGAACGAGATTCGGAACATCCGCAGTGGGTGGTCATCGAGTTCGGATTGCCACAGCAGATCGACGCCATTCAAATCGACTGGGGCAGCCCCTACGCGACTCAGTACGTGGTGCAGTATTGGACGGGAAAGGAAAGTCCGCTGGATAAGCCTGTGGACGGACTCTGGACGCAATTTCCCTACGGCTCCGTAACCGGTGGAATGGGTGAAAGCAAAATACAGAGGCTTGCTGATCGGCCCATTGCGGCGCGGTTTCTGCGTATCCTGATGACAGGGTCTTCAAACACCTGCGACAGCCATGGGAGCGATGATGCTCGAAATTGCGCAGGATATTCGATTCGCGAAATCGGTGCCGGAAACTTCAACTCGCTCGGCCAGTTTGTCGACTTGGTAGCGCACTCCCCCGACCAGACTCAAACCATCACACAGGCGTCGTCTGTCGATCCCTGGCACACATCGGACGGTGTTGTTTCATCGCGTATCCAAACCGGCTTTGACCTGTTCTTTACCAGTGGATACACGAATCACCTGCCGGCGATGATTCCGATCGCGATGATTTATACCACTCCCGAAGACAGCGCCGCAGAACTCTCATACATCGAGAAGAGGGGTTACGCAGTTTCGTACGTCGAGATGGGAGAGGAACCGGACGGGGCCTACATGACACCCGAGGACTACGCCGCACTTTATGTACAGTGGGCGAGAGCCTTACATAAGGTTGACCCCCGGCTGAAGCTGGGCGGGCCTGTGTTTACCGGCGAGAATGAAGACATCAAGGCATGGCCTGACGCCCAGGGACGCACCTCGTGGATGGGAAGGTTCATCGATTATCTAAAGACGCACGGAAGTATCGATGACCTGTCGTTTGTGTCGTTCGAGCACTACCCGCTGGATCCGTGCGTGGTGAATTGGTCTGACTTGTTCCGCGAACCGCAATTCGAGAAGACGATTCTCGATGCGTGGCGCGAGGATGGCGTTCCAGCCGGAGTTCCTCTCATCAACTCGGAGAGTAACGTGTCATGGTCTTTGACTGATCCGATGCAGTCTATCTTTTCGGGGCTGTGGCTGGCGGATAGCGTGGGCGCGTTTTTAACTAATGCCGGACCTGGCGCGGCCTATTACCACTCACCCATTCAACCGGAGCCACTGCAAGGGGGGTGCCACGCGTGGAGTACCTATGGCAATTTCGTAGCTGACCAAAGTCTCAAGATCAAGCAGTTCACGGCGCAGTTCTTTGCCAGCCAGGTTTTGAATCTGGACTGGGTGAAACACGGCGGCGGAACTCATCAGCTATACACCGCATCGGTGAATCTGCGTAACGAGACGGGGCAGGATCTGATCACGGCATATCCGGTGAAGCGACCCGACGGAGAGTGGTCGGTGCTGATCATCAATAAGGATCCAAGCAACGCTCACCGAGTAAAGATGAATTTTGAAAATGGCGGTGTGAACACAGGCGCGCAATTTGAGGGCATCGTAAAGTTTGTAACGTTTGGCGCAGCCGAATACGTCTGGCATTCGTCGGAGGGGACAAGTCACGCGGATCCCGATGGGCCCCCGGTGCGAGGCGAGATGCAATGGAAGGATGATCAGAGCATTCTGCTGCCGAAGGCATCGTTGACGGTAGTCTCGGGAAAGGTGAGAGGGTTGTAGCAACCACCCTGCCATGCGCTCGAGGAATCGGCCCTATTGACTGAGAGCGGGAGTATATTGTCAGATAACTTGATTTCAGTTCAGATTTGAATTCGGTTTTCAACGCGAAGAGATCGTGCACAGGCTGCAAATGGGCTTGTTGCGGATTGAAAACAGGGCCGTGAATCAGAAGAGCATGCCGCATGGATTGCTTTGGATTTGGAGGGATCATGAAGAGAAGCTGGCTTTCCGGGCAAGTTCACAAGTGCTTGTCGCAATCTTGTCGAATACTGCTGCTTACATCCCTGCTGGCAATGCCTGCAGTAGTTTTCGGCCAGGGCTATTTCGGAACCATAACCGGGGTGCTGACTGACCAAACCGGAGCCGTGATTCCGGGGGCCCAGGTGACCCTTACCGATCAGGACAAGGGATACATGTTTCATGCGACATCGGATGGAGAAGGCCGCTATCTCTATCGCTCCATCCCGCCGGGTATCTATTCTGTCACCGCGGAAATGCCGGGCTTCGAAAAAACGGTGCGCACCGGCATTCGAGTGGACGTGAACCAGAATGCCACGGCCAACCTGAGTCTCAAAGTGTCAAGCTCTTCGCAGACCATAGAGGTAAACGCGCAAACCCAGGTGCTCGATGACGAGGATGCAACCACCGGCCTGGTAGTGAACAGGAAGTTCATTAACGATTTGCCGCTGGTCGATCGCTATGTAATGGACCTAGTGTCGCTGACGCCTGGGGTGACTGAGGCAGACGACCAGTGCTCCACCGGCTGCACCGGAACAAACTTTGTTTCCAATGGCAGCCGCAATTCCACCGCCGACGTGCTGATGGATGGCGCCACCATCACCAATTACGAGCCCAATGGCGGCGTCACAAATGTCACCTATACGCCATCGTCGGAAGCGGTTGACGAGTTTCGCGTAGAGCAATCGAACTTCAGCGCCGAGTACGGATTTTCAGGCGCATCCGTGGTCAATATGATCACGCGCTCCGGATCAAACACCATCCATGGCGAGGGCTACGACTTCATCCGCAACACCATCACCGATGCCAACAACTGGTTCAACGACCAGAGTGGAATTCCGCTTCCACCTGTGCATCGCAATAACTTTGGCGGCACCCTCTCCGGTCCCATCATCAGGAAAAAGACCTTCTTCTTCTTCGATTACGACGCCACGCTGCAATCCTCTGCCGGCACCTACCAGGCGGGTGTGCCTACTGACGCAGAACGCAACAGTGGCGACTTTGGCGAAGTATGCACCGCGCAGGGCGGATCATTCGATAACACCGGCTTGTGCAGCGTGGCTTCGGGTCAGATATGGGATCCATACTCCGGCGTGTATCAACCGGCCGCCCCCGATGGTTCCACCGCCGCGGGGGCCTACCGGAGTACATTCATCCCGTACAACAACATCGGCGCTTACGCAAGTCCCGGCAATCCCAACCTGGCCGGCACGCCCTACCAGTTGTCGGGAGGCCCCGGCGATCTGATCGACCCCATAGCCCAGGCGATGATGAAGTTGTTTCCAGAGCCGTCGGCAAACATGGCCAATCCAACCATCTACGACAACTGGATCGGCTCCGGAGCAAGCAGCTACCCCAATAACCAGTTCGACGTGAAGATCGACCATCGATTCAATGAAAAGAACTTGATGAGCGCCAAGTACTCGCAGCAGTGGGCCAGCGCGTCCCCTTATAACTGCTTCGGTAACTTTGCCGACCCTTGCGCCGGCGGCCCCAACAAAACAGGAGCTCACCTTTTCACCTTTAACGACGAGCACACGTTCACCAAGACGCTGTTGCTGACCACCACGCTTGGCTTCACGCGCGGAATGGAAGAGATCCTGGCTTATAACGGAGACGGCGGAGTTACCAACCCGGTCACCAAGCTTGGATTCCCGTCCTATCTCAACTCCAACGGGTTCATGGGCGTTCCATCGATGTTCATCGATCAGGGCACGTACTATTCCGCCGGTTATACCACCATCGGTGGTGACCCGTACGGCAATTACAGGCAGGGCCAGGATACGGGGCAACTTACTATCGCCCTCGATAAAGTGATGGGCCCCCACGAATTGAAATTCGGGTTTGAAGGCCGTCAGCACCAGATGAACTACATTCAGACCAACGCTCCAAACGGCATCTTCAATTTCGATCACTTCGGAACATCGCAATGTCCCAACGCATTCTCAGAGTGCGGCGGAGACGGCATGGCCGCCTTCATGATGGGCAACCCCGATGCGGGCGCCTATTACGAGATCCAGGATCGCCCCGCTACCGAGGACCGTCAGTTTGCGGGGTATGCCCAGGAAAACTGGAAGGTGAACAAGGCCCTGACTGTGAACATCGGGCTGCGGTATGACGTATCCGTGCCCCGCACCGATCGCTTCAACCGCCAGAACTGGCTGGACCTGAATGCGCCGTTTCCGGTTACTGTGCCGGGGCTGACTCTGAAGGGTGGCGAAGTTTTTGCCAGTTCAAAGCAACGCCGCATTGTGAACGGCGACTGGAGAGATATTCAGCCGCGTTTCGGCTTTGCCTGGCAGTTCGATCCCAGGATCGTGCTGCGCGCTGGATATGGCATCTACTACTCGCAGCCTCGGTCAGGCGCTACCGGCGTGGCGCCCTACGGCTCGCAGGGTTACAACCAGTACACCAACGCCATTACTACTTACAACAACGACGGCGCCACACCCTATCTGCACCTGAACAACCCTTTCCCGAATGGATTGATCCAGCCTCCGGGCAGTTCCCTTGGATTGTTGAACGACTACGGCTACGGCGCCAATGGTCCGCTGCGCAACGTGACCAACACGCCTTATGAGCAAAGCTGGAGCTTCGGGCTCGAGATGCAGCTTCCGTTCAAGGTGATTACCCAGATGATGTACGTCGGAAAGAAAGGCACTCATCTTTATTATTCCGGCGACAACTATATCAACCATCTTGGACCGGAGGTGGAAAGTTACAACCCCACCCAGATCAATAACCTCACAACCAACGTGGCCAACCCGTTCTATGGAATCAATACTGACCCCAACAGCATCCTTTCAGCTCAGACGATACCCGAGTTCATGCTGCAGATTCCATGGCCTCAGTTCCCCGGCGGCGTCACCATTGAACCGCCGCCGATTGCGACATCGGAATACCACGCAATGCAATTAACCGCGGAGAAGAATTATTCCAACGGCCTGCAATTTCTGGCCACTTTTGTCTGGGCAAAGTCGATGGACGATGCCTCGGCGCCCGACGACAACACTACGTGGCTGGGCAGCTTTTCGAGCCTCGAAGATCCCAACAAGCCGTGGCTCGAACGGAGTCTCTCCACTTTCGACATTCCGTTCGTCTATCAATTCAGCTACACCTACGATCTGCCGGTAGGCCGTGGCAAGGCCCTGCTGGGCAATATGCCGGCGGTGCTGGATGCAATCATCGGCGGATGGAAGACCAACGGCGTCTGGCGGATTTCGTATGGCCGACCGCTTTGCTTTTTCACCTATGACGGCACATCGCTGCCAACCTATGGCGGACAGCGGCCCAACATTTTGGGCAAGCCGCTGCGTAGCGGCGGAAAAGACTCCTATTGGATTAACAACTATTTTGCTAATCCCGGAGTCTTTCAATTGCCGCCAATCTACACGTTTGGCAATGCTCCCCGGGCCACCGGAATGATTCGGTCACCTGTAGCCTTCAACACCAACATGTCTGTGGAGAAGGAATTCTCGCTGGCCAAGCTGCGCGAAGGAATGCATTTTGAGCTTCGGCTTGAAGCGGAGAATGCGCTGAATCACCCGGTATTCGGAACTCCCGACACGTCGGTCGACGACCCGAACTTCGGCGTCATCAGCTACACATCGAACAGTCCGCGCCAGGTACAACTCGGGGGGAAAGTTATTTTCTAAGGCGTGTTTCGCTCTGTTTACCGTGAACGGCACTCGTTTGGAGGGTCGCTGTCGTTACGTCCATGTGAAATAATTATCGACGTCATTGACCGACACCCCATCGCAGTATGCAATCCGGGCCGACGCTGCGAGAGTACGACCAGCCTATGGATCGCGAAGCTATCAGCAGCCAGATTAATAAGATACTGCGCAGCGAAAACCTCGCAGACAAAGATCAGCTCAGGAAACTGTTAGAAATCCTGTTCGCCCACATTGATACGCCTGCCAGCCTGAAGCCGGACAGGATCATCAGGGAGTTGTGGCCCGAGGAGGTCAAAACCAAGCGGCCCGCAGATGTAGCGACAGAGATAAATCGGCTGCGGAGAGTGCTGAAAACCTATTACGAAACCGAAGGCCAAACTGACTCCATTCTTGTCACTCTTCCCAATCGTTCGGCGACCGCGCCCGATGGCACCAAAGAGAAGCGGTGGATAGCGGCGGAAGCTGCCGGCACTAGGGGAAGATCGGTACCGCCAGCGACCCTGCCCGTTGCGCCGGCGAAGCCGCACAAATGGCTCTGGATGATTGCCGCTGCGGGCACTTTATGCGTTGCGGCCACTGCAGGCATCCTGTTGGCGTCAAGAGACAACCGGCCCGCCGTCGCGCGATTAGATGGCCCTACACTCATCATCCTGAATAGCGAAGGGAAAGAACTTTGGCGCAAGATGTTCGCTAATGGATTCTGGCCCGAATACTACGGCCAGGGCTTGGACCAGCGTCTTTGGATGGGTGATTTGAATGGCGATGGCCATACCGAGGTTCTCTTTCTCTACCATCCTGGCGGGAATTCCCTTTCGCACTCGACCACCCTTATCTGCTATTCGGATCGAGGGCATGAGAAATGGCGTTGGACGCCGGGAAGGGACTTGCCAGAAATGCACGGCACCCCACCGGTTTACCTGACTTATGGTTTTGGTATTCTGCCTCCGGATACATCGCGGCATCGGCGGATCGTCTTATCGAGCCAGAATGAGCCCTTTTACCCTGACCAGATAGCCATCGTCGATTCCAGCGGAAAGATGGTTTCAGAGTATTGGCACTCCGGTATCCTGAATCACCTTGCATTAGCTGACCTCGACGGCGACGGGCGAGACGAAATCATTGTTACTGGAATCAGCAATGGATACGACCAAGCGACATTAATCGTGCTCGATCCCGATAAGGTATTTGGAGCTTCTACCGAGTTGGCTCGACCCGAAGTTCAACTTCATGGTATGGGCGTGGCCCAAGAGCGCTTTCGCCTTTTATTTCCGCGAAGCGATATTAACCGGGTGTTGTCGGAATATAACGCCGGACTGGCGATGACTATCGACAATGGCAGAATTCGATTCGATGTATCGGAGTGTTCTCTCACTCGCAACTGCGACATTGTGTATGAATTTGACAGGCAGTTTCATTTGCGGGCGGTTACGCCGAGCGACCCGTTTAAGAGCGCTCATAAGGAGTTTTTCTTAAACCGGAAAGACGGTCATTTTTTCAGCCCCAAAGAAGAGGGAGAATTCCAAAAGGTCCGGTGCCTAGCTGGCTGCAAAACGGACTTCGTACCCGTCCAACTAGATTGATTTCGTTGATTACACCTATATATTCACGATGTTTTCGGATTTGATGTCAAGTTCATATCAACCGCGCCTCGGCCACTGGAAGCAGGCACAATCCCATGCTAGTCTGACGTGATTGCAAATCCAAGTTAGCATCTTGCACGCCCCCCCAACCGTTGCAATTCTGCTTGGCAATGAAGCCGGTTCGACAGGCTTCGCGCTTTACCGCCGGTTGGCAGAGGTGAGGTTGATCACAGAGGGGGAGGCGGCGGTGCGGGCCATCCTGCGTCGCGATGAGCGACTGTCCGTTTTGGCGCAAGGAGAATCGCATTGAGAAATCGTCTGGTCGCCATGATTGCTGGCATTGCCATGTTCACCCCGCCCGCTCCTGTGAGTGCGGGCCCCAAATTCGCACCGTATCCTGAGCGCAAAGTAACTGACTGCGCAGTGAGGGCAGACAAAGGAGACATATCAGTCGGTGCGCAGGCGGTGGAGGACACCAAGGATCAGAAGGTCTATTTCGCAACCGAGATGACAGAAAAGGGCTACCTTCCCGTTTATGTCGTCATCGAGAACCGGTCCGTCGCCGATTCTTATCTTTTCGACAAATCGAACGTGGCCATGGCAGACGCGTCGGCGGGCGCGGTAAGTGAAGCGCGCTCCAAGACCGGTGAGAAGTTCGCCATGTTCGGCGTCGGCGGAATCTTTGCTATGAGAGCCATCACCAGCGCAACGGCGGTGCAGGAAAACCTGCTCAAGAACGAGATCCAGAGCAAAACCCTTTCTCCCGGCGTCTCGGTCAAGGGCTTTCTCTATATCCCAATTCCCAAGCAAGGGGCGCGCGGGGGAATCCACGTTCAGATTCCGCTGGTCAACTCGCGAACGAATGAGATTCAGGTTGTCAATCTAACCATTTGAGGAGACGTTCAATGGTGAATTCGGGATACCGATTCTTCAGCTTCATTGCCGTGGTTCTGTTTGCGTTCTGCTGCTTGCCAGCGAGGCTTGGCGCCCAGGCTGTGCAACCGGCAAGTCAACCGGTTTCGCTCAATGCGGCGCTTGTGCTCGCGCCCGAGTTCTGCGCCACCAAAACCAAGAAGGGAACCTGGGGCATCAATCAGGAGACCTTTCCGGTAGGTAAGACCGCCTGCGAAGAGCTTGAGCCGATCATTAAAACAGCCTTTACCAGTCTCAGACGAGTCGACGATCCCGCAAAGGCCGCCGATGCGCAGTTGGTGTTGACGCCAAAATTTGTCGATGTGGGAGCAACACAGAAGATGTTCGCCTTCTCCGATCGCGAACTCACGGTATTGATTGAATGGACGGCCCGCGACAAATCAGGAAAGACGGTTTGGATCGAGACCATTCAAGGTACGGCAAAGCGGCACATGGGAAATGCGTTCACCCATGGCAGCAATGTAAAGCACATTGTCGAGGATGCAGTGAAGGATGTGGGGGAACAGGCAGTGGCCAAGATCGAGGCGTCTCCTGAGATTGCGAAAGCAGGTGGGCCGGCAGCGAAGTGAGCGCAGTGACCGGCGAGTCGGCGCAGGCCGGCTTTGCGGTCTGTTCCATGCTTAGATGAGATATCCGCACGAAAGGCTTGAGCCGACGTGAAGAGAAAAGCTGTGCTTATGATCGCGTGCTTCGTGGCCGGTTTAACGGCCATTGTTGCTCAACAGCCGGCAGCCGATGCAGGCAAACCACCGGCTGCGGCAACGCAGGCCACTGCTCCAGCGGCCGCGAGCCAGGCCGGGCAGAACGGGCCTGCCGATCAAGTTCTCGATGACGGTACGCCCGTGAAGCTCACCCTTCTAAACCAGCTTAGCTCTGCGGATGCAAGGCAAGGGCAGAACATCCAATTCTCGGTTGAAAATGACTTGGTTCTCAATGGAGTGACCATTCTACATCGCGGAGCACCGGTGACCGGCGTAGTGGTCGAAGCTGAAAAGAGGCGGCGGCTTGGTCGCGCCGGCACATTGAACTTCACCATCAACAGCATCAAACTGGCGAACGGCCAGGATGTGCCTCTGCGGGCCTTCAACAACTCGAGCGGCGATTCACACACCACCGGAGTCACGGCGCTGGCGCTGAATATGCCGGTTGTGGCAGCGCCGTTTTTCCTGCTCATGCACGGTGACAACAGCACCTTTCCCAAAGGCACTGAGCTCACTGTGTTCATCAGTGGCGATACTCATCTCGACCTGACCAAATTCACACCGTCAGGTCAAGACGGGAATCAGGCTCCGGCCGCGGCCTCAATCGTTCCGCCAAAATAAAGTCATCAGGGTGCGCAGCAACATCCCCGATAAACCGGGTCGGCTGCAAAACTGCAATTGAGCCCGTCCCACTCGATTGATTTGTCTTAATTAACCCTTTCGATTTACTCGATCATTACAGATTTGATGTCAAGTTCATATCAACCGCGCCTCGGTCACTGGCAGCGGTCGCCACCCCATGCTAGCCTGACGACGCTGCAGCTCCTTTTATTCTCGGGCGCATCCCCCCAAATGCGAAATTCCGGCATGAGAACACTGTCTCGGACTGCGCAAGAAGAGAGTCAATCCGTGATGACCTGGAAATCCCTCGTATCGTCCTTCCTTTTCCTGGCTTTGATGCTCCTTATCCTGGGGAACCAGGGGCAGGCCTGGGCAGCCCCTTCCACAACAACGACCATTAGTGTCACTTCATCCGGAACTGCCGTCTCGACAGTGAACCCTGGAACCATTGTTACGTTGACTGCGACCGTGCAGGCTGGAACCTCAGCCGTGACCGTAGGGCAGGTGAACTTCTGCGACGCATCCGCGACCCACTGCACTGACATCCATCTTCTTGGCACCGCGCAGCTTACGAGCGCCGGAACGGCGGAGTTGAAGTTCACTCCGCGAGCCGGAAGCCATAGCTACAAGGCGGTCTTCCTGGGAACTGGCAACGATGCGGGCAGTGCCTCCAGCACGTCTGCACTGACAGTTACGGGAGAGTACGCAACCGCGACTACCCTGGAGCGGCAAGGCAAAGGCGGATCTTACACGCTGAAGGCAACGGTCTCTGGCGGGGTGTACGAAGTCGGGCTCGCTGCGCCGACCGGAACAGTCTCATTTGTGGACCAAAGCGCCGGGAATGCCGTACTTGGAACAGCGACGCTGGGGACAAGTGTCTCTTCCTTGACTTGGGCGAACTCTCAGACGCTCGCCACGGGCGGCCAGCCCGAATCCGTGGTCGTAGCTGACTTCAACGGAGATGGCATTCCGGATATCGCTGTGGCGAATGCCGCCGGCGACCCGCTGACGATTCTGCTCGGCAACGGAGACGGCACTTTTACGGCTGCGGCAATCCCGACAACGTGCAGTGAACCGGTCACCCTCGCTGCGGGCGACTTCAACGGCGACGGTAAGGTCGATCTCGCCGTTGGGTGTCAGGACAGCTTTGCGTTGACAATTCTGCTGGGCAACGGAGATGGCACCTTCCAGGCGACCTCGGTAAGCCCCACCTTAGCCGCAGTCCCCATTGCCATTGCGTCCGGGGACTTCAACGGAGACGGTAAGACAGATTTGGCTGTGGCATCTGGATACAGCGGCACCGTGACGATCTTTCTGGGCAATGGCGACGGAACGTTTCAAGCTGTATCGACAAGCTCCTCTGTGGGTACCGAACCCGTCTCAATCGCGGTTGCCGATTTTAACGGGGATGGCAAGGCTGACGTTGCCGTGGTGTCGTCCAACGAAGTTTCAGGTAACTACTTCAACACCGTGCATATTCTTCTGGGCAACGGTGACGGAACATTCACGGCCGCCGCGAACCAGAATGCCGGATACTTTGGCAGTTCCATTGCAGTTGGAGACTTCAACGACGATGGCAAGCCCGACCTGGCCGTGGCGGATTCGGGCGGGGTAGAGATTCTGTTGGGTAACGGCGACGGCACATTTACGGCGTCTTCAATTTCGGTAGCAGGCGCGGATTACGGCAGCGTTGCCGTGGGCGATTTCAACGGGGATGGTGTGCCCGACTTGGCCTTCGGAAGCTACAGCGCTTCAGGCAACACCGTAGCGGTTTTGTTGGGGAACGGTGATGGTACGTTCAACGCAGTTTCGCCAATCTCGGTGGCTTCCGAACCTCAAGCTCCCGCCATCGCCGTTGGCGACTTCAACCTGGACGGCATTCCGGACGTGGCGGCGACCAGTTCGTTCACTCTGAATGGCAGCCAGGAAGATAGCGTTTCCGTTTTCCTCACCCAGTTACAGGAGACCGCGACAGCGACAGCAAGCGGGATTTCGCCGTCACAAGCTGGGCCGGACAACGTTGTGGCGAGCTATCCGGGAGACGGCTCGTATGCGGCAAGCGTCTCCGCCCCAACCCAGCTTTACCAGGTGCAGCCGCCACCGCAACCTACGACCACAACTTTGAGCGTGACCGCAAATGGAAGCTCGGTGACCACAGTCGTGGCGGGCACCGTGGTGACTCTGAAAGCTGCAGTGAAAGCCAGCGGTTCGGCCCTGAATACGGGACTGGTGAACTTTTGCGAAGCAACGGCCGCTTACTGCACCGACATCCATCTTCTCGGCTCTGCGCAGCTCACGAGCGCCGGAACGGCAGAGCTGAAGCTGATACCAGGAATAGGGAGCCAAAGCTACAAGGCTGTCTATGTGGGCACCTACAACGACGGAACAAGTGCCTCCAGCGCAGCATCGTTGACCGTGACGTCGCTGGCGAAGTTTCCAACGACAACTGGTATCGCACAAAGCGGATCCGAAGGCAATTACACATTGACGGCAACGGTTGCCGGCTGGGGGAGCGCAGCAGCGCCGACCGGAACCGTTTCATTCCTGGATACAAGCAACAGCAATGAATCTCTGGGAAGTGAAGCCCTTGTGGCGGGAACGTCAGCACGGGGCTGGGTTGGCTTCCAAACGCCGGTGGTACCCGGGAATACGCCCATCACAATCGCTACGGGCGATTTTAATGGAGACGGCATTCCCGACCTGGTGGTGGCGGGCGTCAACTGGCCAACGGTTGCGGTTCTGCTTGGAAATGGGGATGGAACTTTTCGACTGGCCGCGCCTTCGGTAAGTGAAGAAATTCCCAACAGTTTTGTAGCGGTGGGGGATTTCAACGGGGACGGCATTCCGGACCTGGCGATCGCGACGGGCGACGACGAGGACGACCTGCCTGGGGCTGTATCGATCTGGCTGGGAAAAGGCGACGGCACCTTTACGTTGAAGTCAAGCCCAGCGACGGGCGTCTACCCGCAATCGGTGGCCATAGCAGACTTCAACGGCGATGGCATTCCGGACCTGGCTGTAGCGAATTACAGCGATAACACCGTGACCATCCTGCTGGGCAAGGGAGATGGAACCTTCACTCCCGTGGCGACGACGCCGGCAACAGGGTCCGAGCCATATTTTGTTGCATCTGGAGACTTCAACGGGGACGGGATTCCGGATCTGGCTGTGGCCAATTCCGGCGGCAGCACGCTGACGATTCTCCTTGGTAATGGTGATGGAACCTTTAAAGCGGCGGCCAGTCCGGCAACAGGCGATGGCCCCGCGGCCATAGCTGTTGGAGACTTCAACGCGGATGGCAGGGCGGATCTCGCCGTAGCAAATTACAACAGCGGGACCCTCACAGTGCTTTTGGGCAATGGGAAAGGTACGTTCACTACATCCGCAAGTCCGGCAACCGGGGGCGGCCCCACCTACGTAGCAATAGGCGACTTCAACGGCGATGGCATCCCCGATCTGGCGGCGACCAACGTAAACACCAGCACTGTGGCCATCTTTCAGGGCAAAGGCGACGGAACGTTTACGTTGGTGGCGAGTCCCGCCGCAGGCTCGGGTCCCGACGCCGTTGTGGCGGCGGATTTCAATGGGAGCGGCCTTTCGGATTTCGCTACTGCGAACTTTACCAGCAATACGGTAACGGTGCTGCTACCCAATGAATTGGCCTCTACAGCAACGTTGACGGGCGTTTCGCCCGTCGGCTCCGGGACGCATTTGGTCGAGGCGAGTTACGGGGGCGACGCTACCTACCTGGGAAGCATCTCGGAAACAACGGCGCTCACTGTCCCCACCGTATTGGCGCCGCTCGTGGCTGTCATTCCAACCAACTCTTCGACCACGGTAACGGACTCTCTGGAAGTGAATGTCACGCTTACCGGCAACATCGGCGATCCGTCTCCAACCGGGACGGTGACACTGTCGAGCGGGAGCTACAAGTCTGCGGCTGCAACTCTTTCTGCCGGCAGTGACTATGTGAGCTTCGTAATTCCCGCCGGAGCCTTGGCGCTCGGCACCGACACCCTAACGGGCAATTACTCACCTGACTCAGCAAGCTCTCTTTATTACAGCAGTGCTTCGGGTTCGACTTCGGAGCAGGTGTATGCCGTGGCTACTGTAGAAGTGACACCATCTTCCTCAACCATCACCACGGCACAAGCTCTCTCGGTAGCCATTGCAGTTAGTGGTGGGATCGGATACCCGGCACCCACCGGCTCAGTGGTTTTGACCAGCGGAAACTACACTTCCTCGACGGCCACTCTCACCAAAGGCGGCGCAACTATCCAGGTTCCTGCCGGATCGCTGGCGGTTGGTACGGATACTTTAACGGGGACCTACTCCGGTGACACCAACTACCAGGTGGCCATCGGCACAGCTTCGGTGATTGTCACCAGCTCCGCGAACACGACGCCTACGATAAAGGCCACGCCGTCTTCCTCAACCATCACCACAGCGCAGGCGCTTTCGGTAGCCGTCGCAGTTAGCGGCGGAAGCGGCAAGCCAACTCCCACCGGTTCAGTGACGCTCACTAGCGGCAGTTACACTTCCGCCGCGACGACACTTGCCGGCGGCAGCGCCACGATCAATGTTCCTGCGGGGGCCTTGGCGGTGGGCGTCGATACGCTGACGATAAACTATGCGCCAGACTCCTCCAGCTCCTCTACATACAACAGCGCAACAGGAACAACATCTGTGACGGTGACGGCGAGTGGGCTAACTACACCAACGGTGACTGTCACGCCTGCTTCATCGAGTATCACCACAGCCCAGGCCTTAACTGTAACGGCCGGCGTCAGCGGTGCAACAGGTCAACCCACCCCGACCGGCTCAGTGACTCTGGCGAGCGGCACATACACTTCGGCGTCAACGTCACTCACTGGTGGCAACGCAACGATCAGTATTCCTGCTGGGTCTTTGGCAATAGGCAGCGACACGCTGACTGTAAACTACACGCCGGATTCGGCGAGTTCCGCTACTTATTCGACGGCGTCGGGGTCGACCGTAGTTACGGTGACTTCTGGAACTCAGAATTCCAACTACGCAGTGATTTATTCGTTCTCAGGTGGAACGGATGGTACTGCCCCCTGGGGCGGTTTAGTGCAGGATCCTCAAGGCAACCTGTATGGCACGACCTCTCGTGGAGGTACTTCAGGGAACGGCACAGTCTTCAAGATCGATACGACCGGCAAGGAGACCGTACTTTACAGCTTTACAGGTGGGCCGGATGGCGATCTTCCCTATTCATCGCTCATTGAAGACTCGCTGGGAAACCTCTATGGCACAACATTCGGTGGCGGCGCCTATGGCAAGGGAGCTGTATTCAAGCTGGATTCGTCTGGCAAGGAAACGGTGCTCCACAGCTTCACGGGAGGGGCAGATGGAGGTCTTCCCCTGACGATGCTCGTGATGGATACGCAAGGGAATCTCTATGGCACCGCTTCCGGTGGCGGGAATCCCGCGTGCTACAACGCCCGGGACGGCGATTACGGATGCGGAACGGTATTCAAGGTTGATACCACCGGCAACCAGAGCGTGCTCTACAGTTTCACGGGAGCTGCGGGGGACGGCGCAAACCCCGTTGGAAGCCTGGTGCTGGATTCGAAAGGCAACTTATATGGCACCACCTTGTTTGGAGGAAACTCAACCTGCCTCATCGACGGCTCCAAGGGCTGCGGAACGATATTCAAAGTTGCCAGCACAGGAACGGAGACCGTGCTGCACAGCTTCACCGGCGCCGGTGGAGATGGCGAGTATCCATCCTACGCAGGGCTGTCTGGGGATTCGCAGGGGAATCTATACGGCGGTGGTGGTGGCGGGACTTTTGCTTTGGGCGCCGTGTTCAAAGTTGATTCTGCCGGCACGGAATCCACTCTCTACAGTTTTACAGGGACATCGGGAGATGGCATAGGCCCCAATGCCGTGGTGGCGGACTCGCAAGGAAATCTCTACGGCACGACTGCGGCCGGCGGCGTCTCCGGCCAGGGAACGGTGTTCAAGCTTGACTCCAGCGGAAAAGAAACTGTGCTCTACAGCTTCACTGGAACCGGGGGGGACGGAGGGGATCCGAGTCCAAGCCAATTGCTGCTTGCCCAAGGCAACTTGTATGGCACTACAGGCAGTGGGGGCACTTCCAACTTTGGAACTGCATTCAGGCTCCTGCCGGCATCGCAAGCCGCAACGCCAACAGTTAACGTGACCCCTGCATCATCGGCCATCACTACGGCGCAGTCTCTCGCGGTCTTAATTTCAGTTAGTGGAGGAAGCGGGAATCCGACTCCCACGGGAACGGTAACGCTGACTGGCGGCGGCTATAGTTCTGCCGCCTCAACTCTCACCGCAGGAAGTGTAACAATCAATATTCCTGCCGGGAGTTTGGCGACAGGCAACGACACGCTGACAGTCAGCTACGGCGGGGATGCCAACTACTCCGCGGCGACGGGCACCAGCACGGTGACGGTTACGACGGCGGTCAGTCCAAGCTTCGCGCTCACAGGTACTTCTGTCACCGTCGCACCCGGTGCCACTACAGGCAACCAATCAACGATCACTGTTACACCCGGCGGCGGATTTACGGGTTCTGTAACGTTGACTGCGGCCATCGCAACCAGCCCGAGCGGTGCGCAGTATCTTCCAACTCTTAGCTTCGGATCCACCACACCTCTAAGCATCACAGGTGCCTCAGCGGGCACAGCCACACTCACCATTTCAACAACTGCGGCAACGAGCACGGCCCTTGCGCGTCCTCAGAACCACGCTGTTCCCTGGTACGCGGCGGGCGGCGCAACGCTTGCCTGCCTTCTGCTCGCAGGCATTTCTGGGAAACGCCGTAAATGGCAGACGATGCTCCTAATGCTCCCACTGTTCCTGGCTCTCACTTACGGTGTGCTTGCGTGCGGCAGCGGTGGAGGTGGTGGCGGGGGCGGCGGTTCGGGCAATCCCGGCACGACCGCAGGAACGTACACCGTCACGGTAACCGGAAGTTCAGGCGCAATCACTGAAACCGGGACAGTTCAACTGACTGTTCAGTAGGCGCGACCGAATCGAGATGGAGATCGAAGCAACTCTCGTAGCGAGTTGTACCGCAACGTCTCTAATTTACTGATTTTAAAGGGGGAATGGTAGGCACGATTGGATTCGAACCAACGACCTCTTCCGTGTCAAGGAAGCGCTCTAACCAACTGAGCTACGCGCCTATTGCGTAACAAAAGATAGTTTAGCAGCATCGGGTTAGCTCGAAAAGGAGCACGCACGCCCCGTTGCGGTCCCACGTATAGTCGCGATTGCTACAACCAACTTGCTGGCTGACTACTAAAACAATCCTTCTGACAAATCGCGGCAATCAACCCGTTGCCGGATCGAAAGAGGGAGGAGTCCGCGGTGCTTCACTGCCGGTACCCCACTGCATAACAGGCCGGCAGCAATTCGCAGCCTAGACCGAACCCAGATCGCAACACATCCCAGCCTTAGGCCGTCCATAGTCTGGCAGTAGGATAAGGAGCGGAGGCAAGTCCGATGCTCATTGTTCATGTGGATGTTCATGTGAAGCCTGAATCGGTGGAGGAGTTCAGGCAGGCCACGGTCGAAAACGCCAAGTCGAGTGTGAAGGAGCCCGGAATCGCGCGCTTCGACTTTGTACAACAGCAGGACGATGGGACGCGGTTCGTGCTGATCGAGGTCTATCGCTCTGCGGAAGCAGCGGCGTCACATAAGGAGACTTCTCACTACGCCAAGTGGCGCAATGCGGTCGCGCCCATGATGGCCGAACCCCGCCAAAGAGTGATATACAACGCGGTTTTCCCTGATCCCCAGGATTGGTAGCATCATGCGCTTCGAGTTTGCGACCGCATCGCGCATTGTTTTTGGCGAGGGCACGGCGGCCACGCTCCCTGAATTAGCTCGCAGTTTCGGCACTCGCGCTCTGGTGGTGACCGGCTCCTCTCAAGAGCGCGCGGCAGCGATTATTTCGGCGCTGTCGGCTGAGACATTCACTGTGCCCGGCGAGCCTACCGTGGAACTGGTTCGCGAAGGCGCGCGCCGTGTGCTTGATGCCCACTGCGATGTCGTGGTTTCGCTGGGCGGGGGCAGTGTAATTGACGCCGGCAAAGCAATTGCCGCGATCGCCACCAACGGCGGCGAGCCGCTCGATTTTCTCGAGGTGGAGGGAAAGGGCCGCGCTATTGCTGTTCCTCCTCTGCCATTCATTGCGGCGCCTACCACGGCAGGAACCGGCAGCGAAGTGACGCGCAACGCGGTTCTGGGATCGACGGAGCACGGCATTAAAGCGAGCCTGCGAAGCCCATTCATGCTGCCGCGCGTTGCGCTCGTCGATCCCGAACTGACGTATGGGTTGCCGGCTGCGGTCACCGCCAGCACGGGTCTCGACGCCCTGACTCAGCTCATCGAACCATATGTAAGCGTACGCGCCAATCCACTGGTGGATGCGATTTGCGTAGACGGTATCCGCCGCGTTGCCGGATCGCTGCGCCGTGCATATCACGACGGCGCGGATGGTGAGGCGCGAAACAACATGGCGCTGGCAAGCTTGTTCGGCGGCTTGGCGCTGGCGAACTCCGGCCTGGGAGTGGTGCATGGTTTTGCTGCGCCCCTCGGAGGCTCATGGAAGGCGCCGCATGGCGCTCTTTGCGCGGCACTATTGCCATATGGAATGGCTGCCAACGTTGCTGCGCTGCGGGCGCGCGCGCCGCTTCATCCCGCGCAGGAACGTTACGTAACCATTGCGCGCCTGCTTACCGGCCGGAGTGAAGCAAGCGCGGAGGATGGAATTGAATGGGTGCGCGCGCTCTGCTCCGAACTGAACGTTCCCAAATTGCGCACCTGGGGCATCGCGCTGTCCGATTTGCCTGGCGTAGTCGAGAAAGCAGAGCGGGCCAGCAGCATGCAGGCCAATCCCCTTCCTCTCACGGGCGAGGAGTTGCTGGCGGTGATAACAGCCGCGTTATAGGTGGACATTGCAAGGCCAGCAGCTCGCTTGTGCAGAGTCGGAGATGCGCCCGGTCTGTTTCGTCGGACATCCGCCCGGTTTGTACCCCCCCGAGGTACCCCCCTCCCCCCTGTTTGAGGATAAGCGTTTTGGTTTCAGCTATCTACGCCTTCGCACACTCGCCGCGACTTTTTGTAACCCCATGCAAACAAAGGGGTTAGATTCTAAAACGTTCATAAATAACAACTTGCTGGCTTTTTTGCAAGTGGTTTAGCGCGCCAGGCTTGGTTTGGCGGCCGAAGACTTCTTCTACCCGATACGATCATGCGCCGGGAGGGGGTAATTATCGGCAAATCAGTTCAATAATTGAGCGGGTTGGACTGTTGATCCGTGACGAAGAGCCCAATCTTGTTTTCCTTGATGTGATGATGCCCAAGAAGAATGGCTTTGACGTGTGCAACGAAGTAAAGAATGAGCTCGGTCTCAGGCACATCCACATCGTGCTTCTCACTGCCAAAGGGCAGGAGTTCGATCGCCAGCGGAGCCAGGAGGTGGGTGCCGACCTCTACATGACCAAACCCTTCGATCCCGATGCGCTGGTCGCCAAGGCACGCTCAGTCCTGGGACTGCCGGCTTAGATAGCGAATCTATGGCCGGCATTACTCTGCGCGCTCTTCTCAACCCCAGGTCGGGCACCTACGCGGTGGTGAAGACGCTTTGCGAACAAGCAGGCTCGAACCTGAGCATTGTTGATTCTTCAGGCCGGGTACTGCTGGGTTCAGAGCCAGCCGGAAAGCCTCATCCGGATTCGCGCTGTCCCATCGACTGCGGCGGCACGACACTCGGATTTGTTACCGGTCCCGAGGCTCACGCATCCGCCTTGGCGCAGCTAGTAACGCACATCGCGGCGCGAGAAACCGAGCAGCGCGCACTCGCTGCTGAGACCCTCCACCTCTATCGCGAAATCAACCTCATCGAGCAGCTCTCTGAACAGCTCGCCGCCGTGCTCAATCTTCCCGCGGTCTGCGAGTCAGCTCTCGCCCAGGCGCAGCGTCTCATTGCTGCAACCCACGGCAGCGTGTTGCTTCAAGACAAAACGACTAGCGTGCTGCGGATTGAAGGCTCATTCGCGCCGCCGGCCGGAAATGGCAATCACATTTGCGGAGCTCTGACGCCCGATTCACTCTTTGCCGCCTCCGTTCTTGATCGCGGAGTGGCCGAAATCGTCAACGATTGTGCGGGCGACACGCGCTCACGCGGTAACGAGTGTAGTCTTCGGGCGCTCATCCTCGCGCCGCTGCGCGCCGGTCAGCGCACTGCCGGTCTCATTGCCCTGGCAAACACTGAAGCCGATGCGTCTTACTCCGCCGCCGATCTTAAGCTGCTGAACACAATTGCGCTGCAGGCAGCGGCGGCCATTGAGAATGCGGCCCTATGCGCCGAGATGGTTGAAGCCGCAAGGGAGCGCGCAGCTTACGCCGCCGAACTCCAGGCGGCGAGTTCTGTGCAGCAACTCCTATTGCAAAGCGGTTCCCGCCCTACGCCCGGTTTTCAAGTTGAGTCCGTGTATCTTCCGGCCAGCGAAGTCGGCGGCGATTTCTTTTTTGTCCAGCCGGCACCCGATGGCTCATTGCTCGCGATTGTCGGCGATGTCTCGGGAAAAGGCCTTACAGCGGCTATGCGCGTAGCCATGATTCTCGGCGTGCTGCGACGCGAAACTTCTTACCACCCGGCGGAGATACTCTTCAGCCTCAATAATGCACTGGTGGCGCAGGGCCAGCTTGGATTCGCCACCGCCTGCTGCATCCGCATCGCGCTTACCGGGGAGTTCGCGTTTGCCAATGCCGGTCACATTGCGCCCTACATCTCAAGCCGGGAGCTTGAGACAATTCCAGCGCTGCCTTTGGGCCTCGTCGCCAATCAGCATTTCGAACTCGCGCAGGGAAGATTGGGGAATGGAGAGCGCCTGGTACTTCTTTCCGATGGCGTGCCCGAGGCTCGTTCACAATCCGGCCAGCTCCTGGGTTTCGAGCGCACCGCGGCGCTTTGTTCGCAGGCCGCCGATCATATCGCGCGCACCGCGCAACAGTTCGGCCAGGAAGACGATATTACCGTGGTCGCATTAAGCCTTTCGAAATAACACGCCTGGCGCCCAGGAGTCACCCTCACCATCGCTTCATTCGCTTTTAATCTGTAAGGTGTAAAAAGTTCAGCCGCGCCTGCGTGAGAAGAAGAGATGCGCCCTCACCCATACGATTCTTCGATTTGCACTTTCTCCAGTGGAGCTGATGCGACCATCGGGAACTTGGCAACCAGGGCTCTGTTACAGCCCGGATCTGATCTCACTTATTTAATTACAACTACGAACTTATCCCGGATTCAGCACCGGCTAAGTTCACCTCTCTCTCTATATATACATAGGCCAAGCCGGCCATTGACTTTGCTGTAACTTTAGTCGCTTAAACTCGACCCATCGCCGCTGATAGGACTAACAATTAACTGGGCAATTTCAGTAAGTACTCCCGCGCCTGCCAATGTGTTTCGTTCATCGGGCAATTCTGGACTGTTTGAGTCAGAATTCATGATTTATTGATTAGTTGGATACCGAATTCTTTAATGGCAATATCTCCGGATCCAGTCACCGAGTGCTCGAAAATACACCTCACATTAACAATTGCGTATCTAATTCTTGTCTGAGGTGTATACCGAATCGAATCGCTGCAACAAAAAAACACTTCGAGCCAAAAGATCGCAACACTCCAGTTTCGAAAGGGTTGGCAATACCAGAATGGTTTTTTGAGGGCGTCGTGGTAACGTTAACTCTTTTCATCTAAACAAGTTGAAAGGTCTGCTACTTATGCCGAGATTCAAGTGCAGGCCAGAAACTCTCAGCCTTTTTCGTGCCAAGCAAAAAATAATCTCTTCAACTGTTATGAAATCAACTAGAATAGGGGCATCTCATTGAAGATTTCAAGCGTCTTAACAAATACACGAATCCTATACAGCGCGGCGTGAAGACATGCACCTCGCAGTAGCAGGGCGCGATTTTGTAAGACTGATCGCTCGACTTTTTGCATGATTATTCGTCCTCATTTTCTACGTTTGATTGAAATTCGCCGCTGCAAGAATGAGCGCCTTTTGTCCTTTTCTCTTGCCTCGATTCGTTCGGGATGTCTGCTTCGACACCCCATTCAATCCACGACGACGATATCGATTACCAGGAACGTAGGCTTGATTTCCTCCCCGGGCCTCGCCACGATCCTACTCACATGATTCTGGCGCAGCATGGAGACAATTCAAGGTGACGGAAAAGTCCGGGCTCAATC
Source organism: uncultured Occallatibacter sp. (assembly GCA_964528915.1). Taxonomy (GTDB): domain Bacteria; phylum Acidobacteriota; class Terriglobia; order Terriglobales; family Acidobacteriaceae; genus Telmatobacter. The sequence continues at coordinate 61,761 of CAZGUD010000028.1, read as the reverse complement.
GCGAAATCCCATTTGTCGATACCAAACCCCCTAGCCAAGCCGCGTCGACTGCGGTGTTGATGGAAGACGTTAAAATCTTCACTTCCGATGGCTTGTACCTGCAGGGAGTGGCGGCATCTTCATTTCGATACGTGGTAGTCAAGCGATTCATCGACATTGCAGTTTCCTGTTTGCTTATGGTGATTCTCGCGCCATTGTTTCTGCTTATCGCGGCCTTGGTGCGGTTCAGTTCTCCCGGGCCGATTCTTTATAAGGAACGTCGTGTGGGGCGCTTCGGCAAGACTTTCAAAATTTATAAATTCCGTTCCATGCATACTCGGGAATATCTGCAGAATGTCTTGAAGTATCACGAGAACGAACACGAGCAATTGAAGCGACGCACTGAGCGCAAACACGTACACGATCCGCGTATTACCGGAGTCGGATCCGCTTTGCGGAAGCTCAGTCTGGACGAATTGCCTCAACTGTTCAACATCCTCAGAGGCGAAATGTCGTTAGTCGGTCCCCGTCCGGTGGTAGAAGCTGAGATATCCCAATACGGGAGCTACGCTATCTTCTATAAACTTGTGTCTCCCGGCCTGAGCGGGCTTTGGCAGGTTTCGGGGCGCAACGACGTCAGCTTCAGGACCCGGGTTCGATTGGATGTTACTTATTGCAGAAAATGGAGCCTGCTGCTCGACTTTGCGATTCTCGCAAAGACCTTGCCCGCGGTGCTGAAGAGGAAGGGTGCTTATTGACCGCTTCTTTCCAGAAGCGGTTCCAGCCTTTTTCCGGCCGCAACGCATCTATACGATAGGGCACTTCAGCATTCTCGCAGTCGATGAATCTCAAGTGCATCCAGCAGCGACGACGGATTCTTGCTCTATCCCATAGAATGACCCAAGGGAGCAGTTCGTCGTAACTCCGGGCCCGAGGGTCCTGCTTCTGCATGTATCAAGCAACAACAGATGCGCTGCCCATCCCAAGTATGAAAATCGGGGGCTTTTGACGGTGCGGACGCCGCGGTCAGTATTTGCTATTTGTTTTCTCGCTGCCCTTTACTTTGCGCAGCGAGGAGTTCTGATGGCCCAATCGACAGATGACCAGGATCTTGCAAGCGCATCTTTTGCCGCTTCAAGCGCCGTTCCGTTGGATAGTTGGGTGTATCCGGCGTTCGATCGATTGAACGCACTCGGCTATTCGCTCAGTGCACTGCAGGGAATGCGGCCGTGGACGCGGTTGCAGTGCGCGCGGCTTGTAGATGAGGCGCAACAGTCGCTCGAGTCTGAGGCCGATGCATCCGACCCTGAGGCGCTGGGGATCGCAGACAGGCTGGCGCAGGAGTTCGCGTACGAAATCACACTGCTTCACGGATTATCGAACCGGTCGGCAGGAGTAGCCAGCGTTTATATCCGGGCCATGCAGATCGCTGGGCCGCCGTTGCGCGATTCATATCATTTCGCCCAAACCATCTCCGACGATTTCGGCAGACCCTACGGCCAGGGTTTCAACTTCATCTCCGGGACTCAAGTGCATGCTGAATACGGACCCTTGGCCATTTCACTGAGGGGCGAGTTTCAGCAGTCTCGTACTCTGTTCCCTTACAATTCCAGCGCGCTGAACGATATTGCGAATATGGAAGGTTTGCCGGTTGCTTCCCTACCCGCAATTTCAGCCCTCGACCGGATGCGGCCTGTGGAAGCGACGATCTCGTTGAAGCTGATGGGTTGGCAGGCCACGTTCGGAGAGCAGAGCCAGTGGTGGGGCCAGTCGCGTGCCAACTCCCTGATCTTATCGAATAATGCTGAGGCTCCCGTCGTCCTCCTCATCCAGCACGACAAGTCAGTACAACTGCCGGGGATCTTTGCTTACCTGGGCAAAATGAATAACACATTCTTCATAGGCGAGCTGCGTGGGCATCACTATGTACGCGGCCCATGGCCCAATTTTGTTCTGGCAGGCTCTGCGACCAAGACGCTGAATCCGCAACCCTTCATCTGGGGCGAACACCTCGATTTAAAAATGACCCCGAACCTTGAGCTAGGCTTTGAGATCAGTTGCATGTGGGCGGGCTATAGCCGACCGGCGACTGTTGGAACCTGGCTCCATACTTTCAGTTTCGTCGGCTCCTATCAGAAGCTCGATCCGGGCAAGCGCTACGGCGGCTTTCATATCGCTTATCGTCTTCCCGGCCTTCGCGATGTGACATTGTTTACTGACGCAATGGCCAACGACGAGCCGACTCCCATCAATTACCCTACCCGGTCTGCCATGAATCCTGGCCTTTTCTTTGCTCACCTGCCGCGATTGCGCCAGGTTGATGCGCGCGTCGAGGCGGTCTACACCAACATCCCCGACTATCGAGATGGCGTTGGAGCGGTGTACTTCAATGGCCACTATGCCAATGGATATCGCAATGCCGGGCAATTGATTGGAAGCTGGGTAGGCAGAGCCGGGATAGGGATGGTCGCCCAATCGACTTACTGGTTTTCCGGCGTGAATAAGATCGATGTGTCATTTCGCCGACAGACCAATGATCGGCACATGATCGGAGGCGGAGATCTGACGGACTTCGCGGCCCATTCTCTCTGGCAGCTCCGTGGTCCGTGGGAACTTGAGGGCTCGTTGACTGCCGAGCGCTGGCGGTTCCCCATCCTGCAGCCGTCGCCGCAAAAGAATGTTACAGCCACTTTTGGCGTGACGTTTACTCCGCCTTTCAAGTCCGCGAAATAGTGAAGGACAGGCTCTGCACGGGGGCTCGAAGAAAGACGTAGACTTGCCGCTGGCCGCAAAACCAAGACTGCTGCCCAATTAAATATCTGATTCCGCGGCTTACCGCAAACCGACAGCTACCTCAAAACACCAATCGCAGCCGAGCCCAATGCAAGCTGCGAGAAGATCTGCGACCAATCGATAAAGCTGCGCAAGGCGGTGGGGCGAAGCGTCTTGTCGGGAACCACAATTGTGTCTCCCGGATTGAGGCTCAAGTCGTTAAACGACTGCTTCCAGAACCCGGACTCTCCCGAATGCATGCGGCTGATGACCGAGCCATCGGCTCTGATCAAGAAGGCGTGACTCCAATCGGCATTCCGATTTGCGCCGCCCGCAAGATGCAGGTAGTACTCCAGTGTCCGTCCGTGCTGGAACAGAAATGAATTCTGGTCGTAAACCGCCCCCACCACATTCACATCCGCAGGCGCAAAAGGCACCACGAATCTGTCTCCATTTTCGAGACTGATTTCGGGGATGTCATCGATCAGCGAGCTACGGGCGTTAAATCGAAGCACAATGCGCCCTGTGGCCTTCATCTGGCTCAGGTTCACAATCATCTGCTGGGTTACAGCCTGGGAGGCCGCAACATCCGAAGTGCTCGCAGAGGCGCTTGGCGAAAGAGCCAGCGCCTGGGTTCCCCGTTGTGCGTCCAGCGTCAAATTGCGCACATACTCATTGAGCCGCTGCTGTTGCAGTATTCTTGCCGATTCGCGCGTGAACTCGGAGCCGTACAGATATGCCTCAGGCGTCAGCCCTCCGGCCAGGCGCACAATGTCGCGCAAGTTTTCTCCGGGCCCTACGCTGTAGTAACCCGGGTGGACGAATTCGCCCTCCAGATCAACATATTTAGTCTGTTTCCCGAGCGGTACCCGGATGTCGGCCTGAGAGAAAATGGTGACAGTGTCGCCGGGTTGCAATTCCAGGTTAGCCGAGGCGTCGTGATCCAGCACCAGCTTCCCCAAATCGAAGGGGATGAGTGAGGGCTTCAGAGAATTGGGATCGAGCCGCTCGATAACCGCATAACTCCAGTCAATCTGATTCTTCGGCAAAATGACGCTGTTATCGGAAGATTGTTCAATCTCAGCGGCAAGCGTCCCGGTCGACGCCCGCGGGGTTGACGTCTTATCACTCTGTGACCCCACAGCGTTTGTAGTCGCCGACTGCGAAGCGATCTGACTTGCTTCAGCGGAATTGGATTGCAATGACGCAGTCTGCTGATTTTCTCCCAAGTTGGAAACCCCCGTCTCGAACTCGGGCGCCGGCAAACCCAGATGGCTTCGCTTCCACCAGTAGTCGCGGCTCAACAGGGACTCCACATCCGGAATCAGGTCACTTAACCGCATACCTGCATGCCAACCGAACCGCCCTGGGTTGGCTACGTTTCCGCGCAGCGTGACGACCTTGTTATAGGCGGGAAGGATCGGATCGATATGAAGGATGTCGCCATCGTCAAGCGTTGTTGCCAACCCGGCAGCATTGAAGCCCACCTGGATCACGTCTCGTAGCTGGTGGTCTTGCACTCGTTCCAGCATGATGCGGGAATTCGAAGCAACCGCTGTGACCTTTCCTGCCATCTCCACCAGGTCGCCCACCGTTTCGCCGCTGCGCAACTCATAGATAGCGGGGGTTCTCACGCTTCCTGTTATTGCAACTTCAGGGCCAGCTGGCGGGATGAAAATTACATCTTCAGGAAGGAGCCGCACGTCCTTCGATTTATCCCCGCGAACCAGCAATCCATACAAATCGAAATCGGTAACGGTTGTGCCTTCGCGCTTGAGCACGATATGGCGCATAGAACCTTGTGGGGAAGGACCGCCCGATGCGAATAGCGCGTCAACCAATGAGCTGAGGGAACTGATGGTATAAGCGCCGGGGCGGCGTGCCTGCCCGGAGACATAGATTTGCATCGATCGAATCTGGCCGACATCGACGGAGAGATCAAAATTGCGGTAGATCTTGGCAATTGCCGAACGCAGATGCTGGTCGAGCGCGGAAAACGGCAGCCCCGCCACCTGAACCGTACCAATCTGGGGCAGATAAATGTTGCCTGATCGGTCCACCCGCAAGTTCCCGCTGAAACTGATCTGGCCCCAGATTCGGACCCGCAATTCGTCGTCCGGGCCAATCACATAATCTGGCGGCACCGGAATCTGATCGCTGGGAGCAAATGTGGATGGGACCTGCCGAAACAGATCTTCCCCGTAGATGTGCAAGAGCTGCCCTGTAGTCTCGCCAACAAACTTCTGGAACTCGGTCGGCAAATCGGGAGGAAACTGTTGCGTCTGCGATCGTTGTCTGGGCCCTGCCTGGTTGCCCGCTGCGGCGCCTTCCGGCGGAGCCGTTCCCATTCGGCTGGGGGATGGGGCGCCTGACTCGCCATAAGGATTCGCCTGGGGGGTCTGCTGTTGGTTCTGCGAGCAAGCAGCGCCCGCGGCCAGCATTTCGTCGGTACACCCACTGGTGGAATTCTGCTGGGACTGCCCGCTCTGACTGGCATCCGTATTCGTGTTTTGGGAATAAACGAACGGAACCCCGATAATGGCGAGCATTGCACCGCACTTCAAAAGGCGATTGATCATTGTTCCTCTATTTTCAAGGATTGAACCGGGGGATCGCAACTGACTTCGCCGCGTGTTTCAAGATAACCAGTCTGCAATCGGATCGCCGCAAGAGTGGCTGTGAACTGTCCAGTTTTCTATGCTATCTAGATCCGGGGGCCCGGCGTTCTGATCGGCCCTTCATAACCCGGCCGCCGAGCGTTTGGGGGGCTCGACCTGCCCGCCTGGATTTGTATCTTCAGGGCCCGTACAAAGAATAAAAATAGTTCCGGTTGAATGATTCGCCACCCACAGAGAGTAATGAGACTGTCAGTTTGTTTTGAAGGTATTTTGCGGTAGCGAATTGATTGCAAAAAGCTTTTAAGCAGATATGCCTGTTAGACAGTGAAATCTTACCAGCAGCATAATGCATTTTACCCTGACCGATTACGTTAAGACCTTCATAATTCGGAGCTTGAGCAAACTGAAAGATTAACTTGCTCACGTCAAAGTCGTAATCGGGATCTGCCAACCCACTGCGAAGGTTTATCCTTGCAGTAAGTACTCTGCCGGTCTTTCGCAAGGGTTTTCTGCGCTCGATGATTTCGAAGGCATTCATTGATCGAGTGTGATGGTTGTCTGGTCTGCCGATGATGGGATGAACGGCTTAGCGTTTAGTTCGTTTGCTAAGTCAGGAGGGCGGAGCTATTTTCTTTTTGGCACATAAATCAGGCAGTTATTTCGCACTTGACCCGCTCTGCACGTCGGGAGAGTTGCGTTTCTTTTTTGTGCTGCGAGACCGCGGTTGAATCAGAGGTTTCGTGTGAACCTAAAGGCGATAGATCGAAAATGCGGCGATCAGGCCTCACCGAACCAAGCCATCACGGGTACTGCGCGCGATCGCAATTGGTACGCGGTTTACACCGTTCCGCAACACGAAAAGTGGGCGCTGAAACAGCTTGAGATGCGAGAGATTGAATCGTTTCTCCCCACATATGAAACCGTCCGAGTCTGGAAGAACCGTCAACGGATGAAGCTCATCCTACCCCTGTTTCCGACCTACCTGTTTGTGCATATCAATTCCAGGGAAGGGACGAAAGTTCTTCAATGTCCCGGTGTGCTGCAAATCGTGGGTAACAGACGAGAGAGTGTTCCTCTTCCCGATTCCGAGGTTGAGTTTCTGCGCTCCGACTTCTGCAGGCGGCGGATGGAACCATATCGCGACCTTGTTATTGGCGACAAAGTTCGTATTAAGAGCGGTGTAATGCAGGGTCTACAGGGGACTCTGGTGAGGAGGGTTAACAGCATACGGTTCGTACTGACTCTCGAATTGATTAACCAGCATGCCGCGATCCAAGTGGACGCCGAGGATTTAGGGCCGATAGTAAATTAATTGCGGGATGTCATTGAGTTAAGCCCCGGGGTTTGGCTCATTCGATCAGGCTTATATGCAAGGATGACTGCGGAGCAGACGCCCTTGGCAGAATCGTATTGAACGGCCGAGGCGAGTATTGGCCCAAAATTCTAACCTCTCAAGGAGCATGGTTTTTTGAACATTCAAGCTACGCAGATTCCGAGTAGACTTAATGCAGAGTCGACTGTCCTCCTTGTCAGCGCCCCAGCGGTCATCGCTGCCAGCATCGGCATACGAACAGTAACGGCGCGATAAAGATGATAGAACAAGATTCTCTCGCGAAATCAGCGTCATCCGATCGGGATGAGATCACGTCGCCTGACGTCTCCGATGAGGAGACGGAAATCAGCCTGCTGGATACTCTGACCCAGCTTGCTTATCGCAAATGGCTCATTGCGAAGGTCACAGTCGTCGTCATGCTCATCGGCTTGGCTCTTTGCTTTCTGCTGCCGGTGAAGTACACGGCGACCACAAAGCTCATGACCCCCCAGCAATCGCCGTCTTCGGCCGCCCTTCTAAGTCAGCTTTCCACCACTCCTGGAGCTAGCTCTCTGGCCGCCCTGGCGGGAGGGGGGTTGAGCGCGCTCAAGGATCCGAACTCGCTCTATGTGGCCCTGCTGAATTCGCGTCCCGTCGCGGACGCAATTATTCATCGGTTTGGCTTGAGTCAGGTTTACCACGCCAGTAACATGACCATCGCCCGCAAGAAGTTGGCTAGCCACACCCAAGTCCTCTCAGATAAATCGGGATTAATCGTTTTGTCGGTTACGGACTCAGACAAGCAACGGGTTGCCGCGATTGCGAACGCCTACGCGGAGAATCTGCGCGATCTGATGAAATCCCTGGCCGTTACCGAAGCCTCGCAACGGCGGCTCTTCTATGAAGATCAGTTGAAACAAGCCAAAGAAGCGCTGGTGGCGGCTGAGCTCACCTTTTTGCAGGTTCAACAAAAGAAAGGGCTGGTTCAACTCGACGCGCAGGCCAGGGCGATGATTGAGAGCATCGCCACCCTTCGGGCCAAGGTGGTTGCACAGGAAGTTGAAGTCCAGTCGCTGCGCTCGTATTCGACCGAACAGAATCCCGAGCTTCAATTGGCGGAACGCGAATTGTCCTCCCTGCAAGAAGAACTCGCGCGCATGGAGCAGCAGAACCACTCCGCCGGATTTGGCGATATGAGCTTGGCCGATGTTCCCGGAGCGGGATTGGACTATCTGCGGGCCGAACACGATCTCAAGTTCCAGCAGGCCTTGTTCGACTTGATGCAGAAACAATACGAAATCGCACGTTTGGACGAGGTCAAAGAAGCCGTGATTATCCAGGTTGTAGAGCCTGCGATCGAGCCGGAACAAAGAACCTCTCCGCGGCGCGCCATTCTGCTATTGCTATTTACCTTTGCGGGTCTGATCGCCGGATGCGCCGTGGCGCTGCTCTCATGGTGGCGTGAACGAGCGCTTGCCAATCCCGATCAGATGGCATCGTGGATGGATCTGAAGTCAGCAATCGCGGGGCGCAAGCCGGGAAGTGTCTGAGATGCGTCTTGTGACGCGTGAACTATTTTCCCGGCTAAAGAACGGTTCATACTTGAAAGAAGCGATCTCTGCCTCGGGCTTCGCCGGGAGTTGTTCAACGCGGGGAGCCGTGGAAGCCATAAAGTGCTGGTTGAACCAGTAAGTAACAGAAGAATCTCAATTGGGAGCAGGAACAGGAGAGCGGGTTAATGAAACAGGCGCTGGTATGTGGTGCGGGTGGCTTTATTGGAAGTCATGTTGTTATTCGGCTAAAAAGCGAGGGCTATTGGGTTCGAGGCGTTGACTTGAAGTTTCCGGAGTTCTCAGAGACCGCAGCCGATGATTTTGTGGTGGGCGACCTGCGCGAGCAGGAGGTCTGCAGGTCGGTTGTCGACCGCCGATTCGACGAAGTGTATCAGTTCGCTGCGGATATGGGCGGCGCGGGGTATATCTTTTCAGGCGAGCACGATGCGGAAGTGATGCACAATTCCGCGACGATCAATCTGAATATGGCAGAAACCTGCCGCCGCCGGAACATCCGGCGCATCTTCTACTCCTCCTCGGCTTGCATGTATCCAGCGTACAATCAGGAAGATCCGAGCAATCCAAACTGCGCTGAGAGCTCCGCGTACCCGGCGGCCCCCGATAGCGAATACGGCTGGGAAAAGTTGTTCAGCGAGCGTCTGTATCTCTCCTATCATCGCAATTACGGGATGGAGTGCCGCATTACCCGCTATCACAACATCTTTGGGCCGGAAGGCACCTGGACCGGCGGTAAAGAAAAGGCGCCGGCCGCTCTATGCCGAAAGGTGGCGCAAGCCGCTGACGGCGGCACCATCCAGATATGGGGCGATGGAAATCAGACCCGCTCATTCCTGTTTATCGACGAATGCGTGGAGGGGTCGCTGCGCCTGATGCGGTCGGAACACACCGGGCCGTTCAACATTGGCTCCGATGAAATGGTGACGATCAACCAGCTCGCCGCCATGGCAATGGACATTGCAGGCAAGAAGCTGCATATCGAACACATACCCGGCCCGCTGGGCGTTCGCGGCAGAAACTCCGACAACAAGCTGATCAAGAGCACCCTGGGTTGGGCGCCAAGCCAAGCCCTGCGCGCAGGGCTTGAGAAAACATACAAATGGATCGAGCAGCAGGTTCTGAAGAACGGCAAGCCAGTGAGCGGCGCGTAAGGCGAGAAGGGCGATGATTGAGAGCATCGCCGCCCTTCAGGCCAAGTTGGTTACACAGGAAGCTGAAGTCCAGCCGCTGCGCGCGTATTCGATCGAACAGAATCCTGAGCTTGAGTTGGCAGAGCGCGAATTGTCTTCCCTGCAAGCGGAGCTCGCGGGTATTAAACAGCAGAACCACTCCGCCGGATTTGGCGATCTGGGAACGGCCAATGGATCTCAAGTCTGCGTTTGCGGGGCGCAAGCCGGAAAGCATCTGAGAGCCTCTTATGACGCGCGGACTATTCTTCGAGGTCCCAGGAGTCAAATCGTGCACGCAATCAATGACCGGCCTGTGCCGGAATGAAGGGATAGGTGGAGCGTGGCGAAAGTCGCATTGATCACCGGCATTACCGGGCAGGACGGCTCCTACCTGGCGGAGTTTCTTCTCGACAAAGGTTATGAAGTTCACGGCATCAAGCGGCGCAGTTCCCTCTTCAATACAGACCGCGTCGACCATCTCTACCAGGACCCGCATTTAAGACACAGAAACTTCGTCTTGCACTACGGAGACCTCACCGATGCCTGCAACTTGTTGCACATAATACAGAGGGTGCAGCCAGATGAAATCTACAACCTGGGCGCGCAGAGCCACGTGTCGGTCTCGTTCGAACAACCGGAATACACAGCCAACGTCGATGGGTTGGGGGCGGTGAGGTTGCTCGAAGCTATCCGCATCCTCGGAGCGGAAAAGAAGACGCGCTTCTACCAGGCCTCTACCTCGGAACTTTACGGCTTGGTGCAGCAGGTTCCTCAGACCGAGAAGACACCGTTTTATCCCCGGTCTCCTTATGCGGTGGCAAAGCTGTATGCCTACTGGATCACCGTCAATTACCGCGAGGCGTATGGTATGTACGCCTGCAACGGCATCCTGTTCAACCATGAGTCGCCGGTCCGGGGCGAAACCTTTGTGACACGCAAGATTACCCGGGCGCTGGCGCGCATCAAGCTGGGATTGCAGGACCAGCTGTATTTGGGCAACCTGGACTCGCTTCGGGACTGGGGCCATGCGCGGGATTACGTGGAAATGCAGTGGCGGATGCTGCAACAGGACAAGCCTGAGGATTTCGTGATCGCTACCGGGATTCAAAACAGCGTCAGGGAGTTTGTGACGCTCGCAGCCGATCGGCTTGGCATCAAGCTCACTTGGGAAGGCAAGGGGGTGGAGGAGCGTGCCGTGGATCGAAACGGAACCACAGTGGTTGCGGTCGATGAAAGGTATTTCCGGCCAACTGAGGTGCAATCCCTGCTTGGCGATTCGAGCTATGCGCACGAGAGGCTGGGATGGAAACCTAGAGTGAGCTTTGAAGACCTGGTTAAAGAGATGGTTGACGCTGACCTGCTGGCAGCAGAGAGAGACCAGTTGGTCGTGAAGCACGGATACGCGACCTATGACCACAATGAATAATTCCCTTCTCGCTGGCGCTAGAGTCTATGTGGCGGGCCATCGCGGCTTGGCGGGATCAGCCATTCTGCGGCGGCTTGAACGCGAAAGCTGCGCGAGGATCGCAACGCGGACTCATGAGGAGTTGGACCTGACCGATCAGGCAGCGGTGGCACGCTTCATTTCGGAAGAGCGGCCGGAATATGTATTTCTGGCAGCCGCGAAGGTCGGCGGCATTTTGGCCAACAACACGCGGCCCGCGGAGTTTATTCACCAGAATCTTGCCATTCAGACAAATGTGATCGGCGCCGCAAGGGACTTTGGGGTGAAACGGCTGCTGTTCCTCGGTTCAAGCTGCATCTACCCCCGAGATTGCCCACAGCCAATCAAAGAGGAGTACATGCTCACCGGGCCGCTCGAATCGACCAACCGCCCGTACGCGGTGGCCAAAATCGCCGGCATTGAAACCTGTTGGGCATTCAACCGCCAGTACGGGACCCATTACGTCGCGGCAATGCCCACCAACCTTTACGGCCCGAACGACAACTACGATCTGCAAAGTTCGCACGTGCTTCCAGCCCTGTTAAGGAAGATGCACGAGGCGAAGGCAGCAAATGCGGCGCAGGTTTCTGTCTGGGGTACTGGCTCGGTGCTGAGGGAGTTTCTTCACAGCGACGATATGGCGGACGCCTGTGTCTTCCTTATGAACCTGCCGAACGAGAGATATGGATCCATCGTGAGCTCGGAGTTGCAGGCCCCTTTGTTCAACGTTGGATGCGGCGAGGACCTGACAATTCGCGATCTGGCCGAGCTTATCAGGGACGTAGTGGGCTTCAAGGGGCGATTGGAATTCGACGCCTCCAAGCCTGACGGAACCCCACGTAAGCTGCTGGATGTATCCCGAATGAAGGCTCTGGGCTGGCAGGCAAGCATCCCGCTACGTGAAGGACTTGCGGCTGTCTACCGGGAATACTTGGCCAATCATGCGGCGCCGCAAAAATAGCCTGGCACGCCATTCGCGAGTTGGTTTCGCACCCTGAACGAAGGATGCCATAGGTCGGAGAACCGGCGCCAGAGCTGCGGCTGCGAGCGGGATTTGAGAAAACATACAAAGGATCGAACAGCAGGTCCTGATGCGTAGCAAACCTCAGAGTGGGGCGTAATCGGAGATGGGACGATTGCCAATTCGGCGTGTCGGTGATCGCCTGTTATGCGGAACGCAGATATCTGAAATACTCCATTCCGCGCGAGGGGGAGTGCAGTATGCACTGCGAGTTTCCGGAAAGAGATAGCTTCCAGTTGTTTCGCGGCACGCTCAAAGCTGCAGCCACTGGATAACCACATGAATCTCAAGTCAGTACGACGCTTTATACCGGCAATGCCAGCAATATTTGGCGCATTATTGCTGGCGGGAGTTCCGGCCTCGGCAAGCGGCCAGGAAGCGATCACGCCGACAGTTGGGGTAACGCCCTCTTCATCGGTCATCACAACGGCGCAGGCATTAACTGTGGGAGTCGCCGTCACCGGCGGAAGCGGCGACCCGATACCAACAGGAACGGTGACGCTGACCAGCGGGAGCTACGCTTCGAATACTCCCGTCTGGTCAAGCAGCAATAACAGTACCGCCTTTATCGGAGACTCACTCTCGGCTGGACCGGGGGCGAGGACTATTCTTCGATCGCCCTCGGCAATAACTGGACATATCAGGTTCCTTGGCTAACGGGACAACAGATATACATGCCCAACCTTGCTTGGAACTTTGGCGTACCAGGGCAAAATACCGCCTATATGCTTTCGACAGAACTGCCGCTGCTGCTGGCGATGAATCCGCTGCCCTCCGTCGTCAGTATTCTTGGCGGAACAAACGATGTGAAAGAGGGAGTTTCGCCAGCTACCACAGTGGCGAATCTCACAGCAATGGTGAATCAGCTCAAGGCCGCTGGCATCACTCCGATTCTATGTACGATTCCGCCCAATAATACTTTCCCAACGCAAGTGCAAGCCACGAACGCAGCGATTTCCGCTGCGGCTTCCTCTCTTGGTGTTACGTTGGTAGATTTCTACACAGGCCTGGCGCAATCAAACGGAACGTATCAAACTCAGTATCTGACGGATGGAACTCACCCGAATATTCCTGGATACACCGAAATGGCCCATGCGTTCATCGCGCAAACGGCCTCCATTTACGGTGGGAGCTCAGTCTGGCTCCCTACAGCAGCACAGGATCGTGTAAATCTTGTGCCTGACCCGTTAATGGCATCAGCTCCGACATCATGGGTACAGACCTTCTACAGCAACTTCGCCGCTGCTCCGGCGATTACTCAGGTGGCCGGGGCCTCACCCGTTGTTGGCGACTGGATGCAGGCGGTGATCTCCGTTGATGACACCGCCGGACACTATGCAATGTTTGGACCCGGAAATACCGCCAACGCAGCGGCGGGCGATCAGATGCTGTTCGTGGCCCGCTTCAATACCAGCGGCATTTCTGCTCTGAGCCCGATGAGCAATCAACAGGGACTTAGTATTTTCACTGGCGCGACAGACGCGCTCGATCCATTTGTGACTCCGGTCTTCGAAATGCAGTCCGACTGCACGAATTGCATTGTCGCTGTCGAGTACACGCAACCAGCCCTGCCGGCATCCGGAGACAACGTGGGAGTGCAGATTTACTTCACGGGGGGCAGCACTTCCGGGACGGTGACTCTTCAACTCGCGCAGGTGGCCATTGTCGATCTCACAGCTTCAGCGGTGAATCTCGATAGCACCGGCAACGCGCAGTTCGACATCCCCGCCGGAACGCTGCCGTTGGGCATAGACACGCTTGCAGTTAAGTACACGCCCGGGAGCGCCAGTTCCTCTATCTACAACGGCGCTTCTGGAACAAATTCGGTGACGGTCACCCAGGTAAAGACCACGCCTGAGGTGGTGTTGACGCCTTCCGCATCCAGTATCACGACAGCGCAAACTCTCGCGGTTTCGGTTGCCCTCGATGATTCGCCAGCCCCAACAGGCACGGTGACGCTGACCAGCGGTAGCTACAACTCTGCGGCGGTTTCACTTGACGGCGGGACTGCACAGTTCAACATCCCTGCCGGTTCGCTGACAGCGGGAACGGACACACTCACTGCCAGTTACTCAGGAGACAGTAACTATAACGCCAGCACAGGCACCGCCCAGGTAATAGTTACAACTGCGGTGAATCCAAGCTTCGCGGTCAGTGGTACAGCGGTAACTGTTGCACCCGGCGCAACAACGGCGAATGCTTCAACGATCACCGTGACGCCGGCTGGAGGTTTCACTGGCAGCGTCGCGCTGACGGCAGCCGTAACTTCCAGCCCGACTGGGAGCCAGTATCCGCCTACTCTAAGTTTCGGCTCGACTAGCCCCGCGAACATAACCGGTGCAACCGCTGTAACGGCCACCCTTACGATATTTACAACGTCAGCCTCCAGCAGCGCCACGGCATCCTCGAAACGCGCTCATGGATCGCACCGGTTCGCGGCGAGCGGTGCTGCAGTTGTCTGCGCCTTGCTCTTTGGGCTGCGCAGGCGCCGCCGCAGATGGCAGACGATGATTGGAATGCTGGTATTCCTCGTTGCTCTGACTGCCGGTGTGTCGGCTTGCGGTGGTGGGGGAGGCGGCGGGGTGGGCACCGGAACTCCAGGCACCACCGCGGGCGCCTACACCATTACGGTTACAGGCACTTCGGGCACGGACGTTACTGTGGGGACACTCTCGCTCACCGTGCAGTAGCTTGCGATTCTCGCGACCTCGCGTTTGGCCGGGGAGTGTTTGTATATCTTTGTTTAGCGCGGCTGTGATAGCGTGGTTATATACGTCGTTTATAGCATCTATATGGCTTTTTGCGATGGGAAGCTGTAGCTTTCCAAAGAATAATCCCAGGCAGAGACTCTGCCAAGGGATGAGATAGTTTGTCGGGGCGGGGCAATGTAACGTGCGCATTCTTTTCAACGAGTTCTGTGGCCATGCATTCCAGATAGCGCTTAGCAAGGAGTTGGCGGACCGCGGCCACCAGGTCTTGCATCTCTATTTTGCCGACAACTTGTCGACGCCCAAGGGCGACACCAAAACGGTACATAACTCCCTCACTATCGAGAGCCTGCATATCCCCATGAAGTTTTCCAAGCACTCGATTTGGACGCGGAGAAGGGCGGATATCGCATACGGTCGAGCGGTGGCAGCCAAGATGGCGTCGTTTAAACCGGATGTTGTTCTGTCCGCGAATATGCCGCTGGACGCGCAGAGAATCGTTCAAAATGCGGCCCGGCGACACAAAGTAAAGTTTGTCTTCTCACTACAGGACGTCTACAGCTCCGCCATGCGCTTTGTGATGCGAAAGAAGCTCGGCTCGGCGCTGAGCGCCATTATCGGAGCTTACTACGAAGGGCTTGAGAAGAAACTGCTGAGAAGATCGGACGCCGTGATTTGCATCGCCCCGGGGTTTCAAGAGATCGCAACGGATTGGGGCGTAGCGCCATCCCAGGCAGTTGTCATTGAGAACTGGGGACCGCTGGGCGAGATACGGCCCACGGATAAAAACAACGCATGGGCCAGAGAAAACGGGATCGAAAAGGATTTTTGCTTTATCTACAGCGGCACTCTGGGAATGAAACATCGCCCAGCGCTGCTACTCGAGCTGGCTCGGTCTCTCGAACCCGGAGGCGGCGCAAAGGTGGTAGTAGTTGCCGAAGGCGCCGGAGCAGACTGGCTCCGCGAGAATGCGCAAGACGTCGGCAAGGATCGGCTGTTGCTATTACCATTTCAGCCAAACAGCCGGGTGCCCGAAGTGATGGGGTCTTCCGACGTCCTGATCGCCCTATTGGATTCCAATGCGGGCGCGTTTTCAGTTCCTTCAAAAGTTCTCGGTTATCTTTGTGCGGGCCGCCCGCTGCTGTTGGCCGCGCCGCACGAAAACCACGCTGCTGCTGTAGTGAGACTGGCGGATGCGGGCCTGGTGATTTCGCCCGACAGCGCCAGCGAATTCGTTGAAGCTGCAAGTAGCCTGATGAAGAATGCCGGCCTGCGTGCCCGCTATGCCGCCAATGCGCGCCGCTACGCCGAGAAATCATTTGACATCGCGACTATTACGGATCGCTTTCTTGAGGTGCTTCCCCCCAAGTCCCTAACCTTGAGTTAGCAGGGAGGCATCAGGCGCATTCAATGGGCACTGAAAGGACATGGGTCGAGTCTCTGGACGGGCAAGATCTAACTCCGCGTTATCAGGATCTTTCCAAATCCCGCGCCCCCAAAGGGTTTCGCGGTCGATCCGGCCCGGTTGTTCTGATCTGGCAATTTGTGCAGATGACTCTTTTCTTATGGTCTCCACAGCCCGCCTATTTTTGGCGAAGATGGCTTCTACGCTGGTTCGGCGCAAAGGTGGGCAAAGGGGTGCTGGTGCGACCGACCGTGCGTGTGACCTATCCCTGGAAAGTGTCGTTCGGCGATCATTGCTGGGTAGGGGACGATGCTGAAATCTACAGCCTTGGGCCCATCTCCATAGGATCGAATGCAATCGTCGGTCAACGGTCGTATGTTTGCGCCGCTACCCACGACTATGAAGACATCACATTCCCACTCGTAGCAAAGGCTGTCACCATCGAGCCCGAAGTGTGGATTGCCACGGATTGCTTTATTGCGCCGGGCGTGACCATTGGTCGGGGCGCAATCGTTGCCGCCCGCAGTTCCGTTCTCACCGATATTGCGCCGGGCGTAATTGTTGCGGGAACTCCCGCAAAAGTAATCAAGACTCGGCCTCCGTCTCGAGCCCAAAGCGCATCAGCCACGCCTGCCGTGAGGCCTTAGCGCTTGATGCCCAGCTCTTGCACTAAGAACGCGGAAAATGCCGTGGAACAACACGCCATGAAAGTACTACAACTCAATGTCAGAGCTTCGCAAGGGGGAGCTGGACGAGTGGCGCTGGACTTGCATCGC
Organism: uncultured Occallatibacter sp.; assembly: GCA_964528915.1. Lineage (GTDB taxonomy): Bacteria > Acidobacteriota > Terriglobia > Terriglobales > Acidobacteriaceae > Telmatobacter. Next base: position 44,986 of record CAZGUD010000028.1, on the reverse strand, counting down.
CGCTTGCGCATGGCGGGCGTAGATAGCCACTTGCTTTATGGCTATGCTTCTGGAATCGCCGATGACCCTAACGTGGCCGGAGACAAGACCATAGAGCGCATGGGCACAAAGCCGAGCGTTCTGTTCAATTATGCCTGTCACCGCACGTTTGGATTAGATGTATTGACCGGCAGCAAAGAACTGCTTCGCGCCGCCGTAGCGTCTTCAGATATAGTCCATGTTCACGCGCCTCACCATCACTTTCTTCGCTGGGACTATTTGGTTGGCCTCATCCGCGAATACAGAAAACCGATGGTTATCACTGCGCACGACTGGTGGTTTATCACGGGCAGATGCGGTTTTATTGAGGACTGCAGTGGATGGAAGCGGGGGTGTGGGGAATGCGGCAAGATGCGCTTCCGCGATCCTAAGTCGCTCTTCGATTTCTCACGCCCCTTCCGCAAGCGGAAAGTTGAGTCGATCGTGCAGTTGAAAGACGCGGTTCATTTTGTTTGCCCGTCAAGCCATCTGGCCGCGGATTATCGGATGACCTACCCCGATACTTCGATTGAGGTTATTCCGAACGGTATCGATAGGGAGTTTGAGAGCGCCCTCGTGCAGACGGATGGCGAAGCTTCCACCCGCAACGGAATTGTGTTCTCGGCGGCGGACCTGTCGTCGAATCTCAAGATAGACTTCGCTCTGGTCGAGGAGCTTGCAGCGCGTGACCATGTGCACTTGATATTGGTTGGCAAGAACAACCCCTTCAAGCAACCGGGACTGGAGGTCTGCGGAGAGGTTCGCCAGCGTCCGGAGATGGTTCGTATCCTGCGGCGTGCCCGAGCTCTGGTGTTTTGCTCGCGCGCAGACAATTCCCCGCTTACCATCATTGAGGCGCTGTGTGCGGGTTGTTTCGTGCTGGCCTACGCTTCACCCGCCGCCGACGAGATTCTAGCCAGAGTGGCCGGAAGCAGCGTACCCGACCGGAAAGCGATGATCGATATCATACTAAGCGATGACATTGAAAGCCTGTACGGAGGTATCGACTGTGCCGAACTGGCCCGGCGTTCTCGCCGCATGTTTTCTGGAGAGAATATAACCAGGGCGTACATTGACTCTTACGCTGAGATACTAAGTCGATCGAATTAGAGGCCGCGCAGCGCGTTGCGAGCTTCGCCTATATGCACCGCGAACGGTCTCGCGGCTTGTGCAACCGTCGCGCCGGCGCGAGCGGGTTCAAGGCCGCCCCCGTTTGCATGGCACTACATCTACCGACGTCAAATGAGAGCGCAAATGCATGGGTGAACTAGGGTTTTCAATACTCGTATTTTGTCTTTACGCGAAGATTTTTTCGATTGGCACCTATACGGTAACCATCGCCGGACTATTTGTGCCGGTATTTATCGTCCGCACCGTGATCGCCAATCGCAAGAGTTTTAGGTATTTCCGGCCTCTGGCTTTTTTTATTGCCTATCCAGCGGTGATCTACCTGGTGCACGTCGCACTGGGCACGGTATATGCGGTTAGTGCGACGCGCTTCTTTCTGTCGTATAGCTTGTGGGTGGTGTCTGTAATCGTCATCTGGTGCGGATTCCAGCCCCGCGCTATTCTCAAGGATATAACTCCGACCAAGTTGCTCGTGTGCCTGCTTGTTCTCGGCGCAATCCAATATTTCGGTCTAAAGTACTTCCATAACACTGCGGGATACGACATCATCCAGCCCTTCTCGATCAACGATTTTTACAGCGGCTATGTGAACATCCTGGCGAGTGATAATGTCCGCGCCGTCGGTTCTTATTACGAGCCGTCTATGTTCGGCCGGGTGACAGTTACCCTGGCGCTGATGCTGCTGGCAAAAAGCAAAAACATGTTTGCGTTTCTCGCCTTTACAATAGCGGGTTATTACGTGTCTAGCTCGTTCAGCATCGTGATTTTGGGGATGATCGCATTGCCGTTATTTCTCAGAATCCAGAGAAAACGCATTGTGCCGGTTCTTTTGGCTTGTCTCCTGACGACGGCCTTGGTCTGGCCTATCTTCCAGCAGAGATTGGGCGTCGGCGATAGAGGCGACTATGACAGTTCCACCATGATCCGCGCGGTGTTGCCACTGTACGTCCTATCGAAGGTTCTTCCCGAATATCCTTTCGGCGTGCCGATCGGATCGAATGAAACCGTGGTTAACCGGACAACGGCTGATATCTGGTATTTTACCGAGCCGAAGATCACGAACGGGTTCTACGAGGCAGTGATGTACTTCGGGATCGCCTTCCTGGTTCCATTCGTGCTATTCATGACTTCCCTCATTCGCTGTGTTCAGAAGAAAGATATGGCTATGGCCCTTGCATTCTTCTATCTTCTCGCGGCGACCGGAGCATCTAATAGCTACCTGAGCATCGAGTCTTCTTTATTGATAGCGTTTTTTACTATCTCAATGCGCTATGCATCGACTTCCGACTCCTGGCAAATCCTGCCCGCGCCATCCCAAAAAAGAGCCGGGCCTAAGAAGTCGGACTCTACACGGAAACTTCTGGAGACTGGCGGCAGCCTGCCAGATCCGGCGGCGTGATGCGGGCTTTGTCGCGCGAATATGGCAACTTGGGAATGAACGTACCGCTATCGTCTTCGGGATCGGATCCGTTGCTTTTGCGGAATTGACTTACAACGCTCATATCGGTTTTTAACTGAGGAAACAGTCTTATGCAGACGTCTGGAGAAGAGACATTGGCCAGTCAGGCGCCACTGTTCACGATTATTACGGTAGTACGGAATAATCTCGATGGGCTGAAGTTGACTAAAAGCACATTGGACAAGCAGACATGCAAGGATTGGGAGTGGCTGGTCATCGACGGAGATTCGACAGACGGAACAAAGGAGTTTGCTCTGAGCTGCTGTGGGACAAGGGTTCGTGCGGTCAGCGAGAAGGACCGCGGCATATTCGACGCGATGAACAAGGGCCTCAAGCTTGCAACTGGCCAGTATGTGATCTTCATGAACAGCGGCGACTTGCTGGCCACAGAGAGTTCGCTCGCGGAGGTAAAGGTAGTATGCCTCGCCGAGAAGCCGGACGTACTGTTCTGCAGTTCTGTCATGGATTTCGGCATCATTCGGATTCCGCGTCCGGTGAAGTCGCCGTCATACATATGGCACGGCCAGCCGGGCCTGCACCAGGCGACAATTTTCAATCGCAGTGAGCATGTAAAGTACTTGTACGATCTTGGCTACCCCATTTGCGCGGACTACGACGTGATTACCCGAATGTCTGCGGCAGGGTTAAAAATGCGATCGGCTCCCATCCTGGTCAGTGAAAATGAATTCAATGCGGATGCCAACAGCGGGCGGAAGAAAGTGGCGCTGATACTGGAGGCCGTGCGCGCGCAAAGACGAAACCTTCGTTTAGGCTATCCGCAGATCGCGGTCAGCGTACTTAGGCGCTGTGCCAGCGAGGTGGCTGCCAAAACGCTCACCTGGGTCGACTCGCTGAAAGGAAGAGTATCGCACCGTAACTCGTAATTCTTGACGATTTATCAAGGTATGCGATTGGAACGCACATCTGAGGCCTTGAAGAGGGACTGCCGTAGTCATTCTTGAAGACGACGCGTGGGTGCTTCCAATAGGTAGGAGGAAATGTTAGAAATGAGCACGCTGCCCGTATCCGTGATTATTCCCGTCTTCAATGGAGAGTCGACCTTGGAGAGATGCGTAAGATCAATTAATACGGGGCGCCGGCCGCAGGAGATAGTGATTGTAGATGACAAATCGAAGGACGGATCGGTGGAGATGGCCAAGCGTCTGGCGACTACCTATGGCAATATCAAAGTAATTCTTCGGCCGATGAATGGGGGAGCCGCCGAGGCGCGTCGTGACGGGTTATACGCAACGCAATGTGACTATATTGCATTTGTGGACGCCGATGACTACTTAGAGGACGGCGCACTCGATGATGCATATGAGACACTCGCTGAGACAGGGTCCGACATTTGCATTCTGCAGCTATGGCGAACGGAAGATGGCCAAGAATCTGAGTTTATTGATCTGGGCAAAGTGCCGTTCCCCATCACAGGAAGGGAAGCTGTGGAATTGACGCTTGGATCATGGTCGATTTCAGCTTTGGGTGTCGCCAAAAGGACAACCTACCTAAAAGCCTACGACGGATTCAGCTTAAAGTCGATGAATGCTGATGAGCTGGTTTCCAGACTTACATTTGCGAATGCCGAGAAGGTGGTCACATGCAAAAAGAGATATTTTTATGTTGCGAATCCAGATTCAACCACGAAGACCTTTCACCCTCGATACTTGACCATTCTGGATTCCGATATATGGCTGCTAGCGTTCTGCAAGGCGAATGGCTTCAATAAGTATAGAGAGACCTTGAGAAGGTCGATGTCTGACTTGTGGCACGTTTTTCAAAACAGGAACAGGTTGGGGATTGCGGAAGTTCGGAAAAAAGTGCGCCGCTTTACCTTCGATGTGTGCTTTGTGGCCGGCTTTCTCCCTGGCATTTTGCGCGAGCCCAAAGCGCTTTTGCAGTTTGCTCTGGTCGCGATCTATTCGCGCATTCCATTCTCAGGGAAATGGTGATCCCTTTCAAGAACGGATTCAACTCGTGAAAATCCCTGTATCAACCTGTCTTTGTTTCTATACTCAAAAGTGAGAGTGTGGTGAGCTGATTCAATGGATACTAATCACGGCAAGGCATTTGTTCATCCCCTTGCAGATGTTGCAAGTAAGAACATTGGCGTCGGTACCAAGATCTGGCAGTTTGTCGTTGTTCTCCCGGGAGCAAGAATCGGGGCAGACTGCAACATCTGCGCAAACGTGTTTATCGAAAACGATGTTCTAATTGGGGACCGGGTGACAATTAAGTGCGGAGTTCAATTGTGGGACGGCCTTCGGGTGGGGAACGATGTATTTATAGGCCCTAATGCGACTTTCGCGAATGACAAATTGCCACGAAGCAAAAGGCCTCCAGCGAAGTTCTTAGAGACGATCATTGAAGCGGGCGCGTCGATCGGAGCTGGTGCGGTCATTCTCCCTGGACTTACGATCGGACAGCGAGCAATGGTTGGGGCCGGCGCAACGGTGACGAGATCCGTTCCGCCGCGCGCCGTCGTTGCAGGTAATCCGGCGCGAATCATCGGCTATACAGGGACCGAAAAACAGGACGCATCTACTCTTGCCGAGACAGGGCAAGGTGGATCCGATGGACTGGTCCATTCTTCCGTAAGTGGAGTCACACTGCATAATCTCCGCCTGGTCCCCGATATGCGCGGCAACTTGAGTGCGGGCGAGTTTGAGAAGACCGTGCCTTTCACGCCGAAGCGCTATTTCCTGGTCTTCGAAGTTCCCAGCGAAGAAACGAGGGGCGAGCATGCACACCATCGATGCAAGCAGTTCCTTATCTGTGTCAAGGGACGTTGCTCGGTTGTTGCGGATGACGGAACGAATCGCCAGGAATTCTTGCTGGACAAGCCGAATATTGGACTCTATCTTCCACCGATGACGTGGGGGATACAATATCGATACTCTCTCGACGCCACTCTTCTTGTGTTTGCTTCGGAGTTCTACGATGCAGGCGACTACATCCGCGATTACGCGCAATTCTTGAAATTGTCCGGTAAAAAACCATGATTCAGTTCTTGGATGTCGGAGCAGCCTACCTCGAGATTCAAGCTGAGCTTGAGTCGGCGGTTCTGGCCTCTTTGCGTTCCGGTTGGTATATTGGCGGCCAAGATGTCGAGGCCTTTGAAAATGAATACGCGGCCTTTACTGAAACCCAGCATTGCGTAGGCGTTGCCAACGGGCTCGATGCGCTGCATTTGGCGCTGGTGGCCATGGGGATCGGCGCCGGGGATGAAGTTATCGTCCCATCAAACACCTACATCGCCACCTGGTTGGCTGTAAGTCAGTGTGGCGCCGTTCCGGTTCCTGTAGAGCCAGTGGAGTCCACATATAATCTGGACCCGAATAGGATCGAGGCGGCAATAACACCGCGCACAAAAGTTATTCTGCCTGTACATCTGTATGGACAGCCTGCGGATCTTGACCCTATTCTCGCGCTGGCGCGGAAACGTGGATTACGCGTGCTCGAGGACGCGGCTCAGGCCCACGGCTCCCGCTATAAGGGGAAACGCATTGGCGGGCATGGAGACGTGGTGGCATGGAGCTTTTATCCGGGCAAGAATCTAGGCGCACTGGGAGATGCCGGCGCCATAACAACGAACGACCCCGAGATTGCGGATCGGATTCGCGTGTTGCGCAATTACGGCTCGCGCGTTAAATACGTGAATGAAGTGAAAGGCTATAACAGCCGTCTCGACCCGGTCCAAGCCACTGCACTGCGGGCAAAGCTTAAACATCTTGATGAGTGGAATGCACGCAGGTCCGCAATTGCCACGCTCTACACTACAGAACTTGCGCGCACAGGACTAACGCTTCCCCAGGTGCCTGCATGGGCTGATCCTGCTTGGCATCTTTACGTTGTGCAGCATGCAAAACGAGATGCAGTACAAAAGTCCCTACGCGAAGCGGGGATTGGAACGCTGATACATTACCCGATTCCTCCGCACTTACAAGAGGCATATCGCGATGCGAGTTATGGGCCGGGCCGGTTCCCAATTGCGGAGAACATGGCCAATCGCGTCCTCAGCTTGCCCATCGGGCCGCAACTTCAACCAGGGGATGTTGAGTCAGTTATTCAGACCATTCGCAGGGAAATACATGAATAGGTATATTGTCAATCGCGTTCTTACAACTCTGCAATGGGCGCGCATTATGTTTTATACGGCGCTATCATCTGGTCGTTCGAGGGGGAGGGCCCGCAAGTGGCAGCCAGTTCTTATCTTAGGGAAGGGGACCGTCGAGTTCGAGAGAGGCGTTAACCTCGGCTTTTTCCCCTCACCGTTTTTTATGAGTGGTTATATTCATCTCGAGGCCCGAAACAGCAATTCGATTATCCGGATTGGCGAAGATACTCACATTAACAATAATTTCGTGGCGATTGCCGAACACACATCAATTACGATTGGCAAGAAATGCTTTATTGGCACGAATGTTGAGATTCTCGATTCCGATTTTCACGGACTCAAGGTGTCAGAGAGGGCCACGTCAGATCCCCAAAAAGCCCGGCCTGTTGTGCTTGGAGACGATGTATTTATAGGTTCAAACGCAAGAATAATGAAAGGCGTGGTCATTGGCAACGGCTCGGTAATAACAAACAGCGCCGTAGTTGTTCGAGAAATACCGCCTGGGGTTGTAGCGGGGGGCAATCCAGCCGTGGTGTTGAGGACCATAGAGCGTGAATGATTCAGCTGCTTCCTACAATAGAATCCTTAAGGGCACTTCCATCATTGGGGGTGCTTCTTTTTTCAACATTGCAATAGGGGTATTGCGCACTAAAGTTCTTGCCATTTTGCTGGGACCGGCGGGGGTGGGCTTGGCCAGCCTTTACACCGGCTTGATGAATACCGCTTCCACCTTTGCCGCGATGGGCTTAGGACCTGTGGGCACGCGCCAAATAGCGGAAGCTTGCAGTAAAGATGACATGCACGCGGTGATGGTGGCGCGCCGGGCCCTGTTCTGGGGCACCATGGTCCTTGCCTGCGCAGGTGGCATGGTTGTGTGGTCTTTGCGATCGGTAATCGCTAAGCATGCGCTGGGCAATTCCGCCTTTTCAGGCGCTGTCGGATGGCTTTCGATAGGAGTCGCACTTTCAGTCGCAGGTGCATCCCAGGCAGCGTTGATCCAGGGAATGCGCCGCATCGGCGATATAGCCCGTCTCAACATCTTTGGATCCGCGATCAGCACGGCTCTTGGCATCGGCTTGCTCTATGGTTGGGGGAAGGCAGGGCTGGTCGCATACATACTAGTTGTTCCGCTTGCGAGCTTTGTACTCGGTCACATCTATGTATCGCGTCTGCCAAAGTCCGAAACAGAAACGGTTACCCTACCGGAGTTAACGCGCGAATGGAAGATGCTCGTTCACCTTGGTCTAGCGATGGTAGCTGCGGGACTAGTTGGGTCTTTGACGCAGCTGTGGATACGAATCTATATCGCCAAAACCCTAGGCGCAGGACCACTCGGCCAGTATCAGGCGGCCTGGACAATCTCGATTCAGTACGTCACTTTTGTGCTGTCGGCGATGGGGACAGACTACTATCCGAGGCTGACTGGAGTTATCCATGATCCCAAGGCCGCCGGGAAGCTGGTAAATGAACAAGCGGAAATTGCCATACTGCTGAGCGCGCCCGTTTTCATCGGCATGATGTCGCTGGCGCCTTGGGTCATCCATCTCCTCTATGCCTCATCTTTTACACCCGCCATCGAGATTCTACGCTGGCAGGTATTGGGCGATGTCCTCAAAGTAGCGACTTGGCCTCTGGGTTTCTTGATCCTGGCCGCGGGAGACGGCAAGACCTACTTCGTAACTGAAACTGTCACGAACCTCGCTACCGCAGGACTCATCACTGGCCTGGCCCCGTTGATGGGTTTGCCGATCACTGGCATAGCCTATCTGGCAAACTTCGCGCTCTATTTGCCAATGGTGTATTGGCTGGCACGCAGGCGTATAGGCTTCCGCTGGTCGAAGTCGGTTTTCTTTTTGTCCATCGCCACATTTGCGCTTTGCGCAGGAACGGGCCTCTTGGCTATCGCATTCAGATGGGGAATGGTGCTGGGAATGGCTGCCGCCGTTGCATTCGCCATCTTCTCATTCGGCAGAATTACTCACATGAGCAATCTTGGCGGCCCGATAGGTCGACTGGGGGCTGCGGCCCGGCAGCTCATAGGAGATAAATAGGCATGGCAATCGACAACAGCGCTTTTACTTATCCAGATAGAAGTTCCTACCCTTTGATCTCGATTCTTGTCCCCTCCTACAACCACGAGCGGTATGTAATTGATTGCCTTGACTCCATCTTCAATTTGAAGTACCCAAGACTGGAACTGCTTGTGAGCGACGACCGCTCGCAGGATGGCACCTTTCATCTGGCCGAACAATGGGCACGAGATCACGCAGATCGATTCGAACACGCGCTTGTTGTGCGACAAGACAAAAACCTCGGCCTCGCCGGAAATCTACAGTTTTTATTTGACAGCGCAAAAGGTGTGTACCTGGCGTGCATTGCCTCAGACGATATGTTTGTAGAATCCGCCATGGCGCGCCGCGTGGAATTCCTGCAGAAGAATCCGGGCCTGGATGCCATATTCGGAAATGCTCAATATATTTCAGAATCAGGCGGCGTAATACGAGAAGAGTTCATATCCCGGCGAAGGGCGAAGATCTTTCTGAAACTGTCTCGGCGAAAACTGCTTGCGGCCCAGTTGGTTCTGGACTGGCTGGTGCCGGGCCCCGTTTTGCTGATCAGAAAAACTGCGGTTTGTGAAAACGGAAGCGTGGGCCGGCTGCCCGATGGCCTGAAAGCCGAAGATGTTTATATATACCTCCGGCTCGCGGCGCTGGGAAAATTGGGATTTATGAATTGCGTAGTCGCCAAGTACCGGCGGGCTCCCGGCAGCATGACTAAGGAATTCGCCCGATTTAATCAGGGCCTGCAAGTGCTTGTCATGAGCTATGAAATGAACAAGCATCTCATGAGCGGATTCAACCGTGTCGCGTTGAATAACAAGCTGTCGCGATGCAAGCTCCAGTTGAATAGGGAAGGCGCCGCGTTCTATCATGTTCGCGCCTTTATTCTGCGCGCCATTACCGCTCAATTGAAGGCTGCCCTCTATCTATGGCCTGCGCCCATCCGCGACTTTCGATCACAGGCTTAGAGTGTTTTCGCGATGCAAAAGGATTCCGATGCATCGCTTGAATCACCCCGCGGCGCTCTCTGATCCGAAACGTTTTAAGACCTTTGGCAATACGGGGCGCGGCGTAAAGCGCACACTTCTCTGAAACGATTGAGCCGAGGAATTAATGTCTTATGGGAAATAGTGACGGCTCTCCGGATTCAATCCAGAACACTCTTCGTGCTCGATTCATGGGTACCATGATATTGGGCACGCTCTCTATCGGGTCTGTTTTGTCGGGGTGCAGCGGCTCTATCATTCCGCAAGCTCTTACTTCGTATGAAGTGCAAACCGCAGATTTGCAGGACAACGGCTACCCCAATTCCGGCGCTCCTCGTCAATCCACCTTTGCAAGTTTCACCTTCCAGACGGATGCTGACAGTATCACCGTGACCGGTACAACAACGTTGTACAACTTGTCTCCTAACTACGCGCAGATCGGACTTAGGGTCGATGGGGTGGATAAGAAACCTCTTGCCTTTACGGCCAATAATCAACAAACCTTCGAAGTGCATTTAGGCACGGCTGGAACGTTGCGCACTATAGTGCTTCGATCCGGTGTGCAAAGTAACCCTTCCGGTGTAACTCTCGGAAGTTTTATCGATGCGGTTGCGTACCCTATAGCCTCACACTTCGTCATAGTTGTTCCCACTGTGGGAATCCGCAATTTGCTCTACGGGGATTCGATTACAGAAGGAGACAATGCCCAATATCCAACGAATGAAGCCTATGCGGTTCTGCTGCGCGACGTTTACGGGCTGCGGGTAATGGTTGAGGGATGGGGTTACCGCTCACTATATTACGATGCGGCAACAATCGCGACCCAGGACAACCTCACGACACGGTTTGCAAGCTACTCGCCTGCATCTATACTGATTTTGATTGGCACCAATGACTATGGTCTGGACCTTTGGGACGCGAAGGACTTTGGCAACGCTTATGCTTCCATGCTGGATAAACTACATGCCGCATTACCCGAAACCAAGGTAGTGTGTGTGACCCCAATTCCAAGAGCTAGCGAGGTTGCCAACATTTTCGGCGATACTCTAAGCGATTATCGATCCCAAATAGGTAGTGCAGCAGCATCCAGGCTTTGGGTTACGCTTGTCGACGGCACAACAATTCTGTCTATCGCCGATCTCAGTGCCGATGGAATTCACCCGACAACCGCAGGTCAGGCTAAACTTGCCGCAACGTTAGCACCATACCTGTTGCCCACAATCGCGAAGTAACGTAGATAACCATTACGCGTCCAGCCGACATCATGGTTGGCGGGTTTGGGCAACCGGGGTGAGGCTAGTATGGCGTCATGCGGCGAAAGAGCGTCACTGATATTTTCCCGCGAACCTGCAGCTTTGGGGGCCAGCAGGACGCGGAAGGTCGCACTTCAGCCGCCTTCTGGGCGTCGCTGTGTAAACTCGTCGGAGTGGGGAAAAGCTTGCCCCTCACACGATCCTGCAACAACGCCGGATGGAGTCCGGGAAACGTCAAACTGCTACTGCTACCCGGCAAAGCCGGGGCACTTCAAGAGATCAGGCCTCCATGCGATATTCCAGATTACTGCTGCCTCTTCGACACTTGGCGCGGGCGCCGTTCCTCGCAATTCGGAGCGAATGGAGACGCTTGCGCGTGCTCTCAAATGGATTGTGGCTCGGCCCTTCCGTCATCGTAGATCAGGACTGCGGCTGCGAAATTCGCGCGGGCGCGGGCAGTTCGGTAGGCGCGGGTTCGATTCTGATTGCCAAATCCTGCGGCTCTACAAAGAGTCACATCATCCTCGGCGAGCGCGTCGCCATTAACGAGTACAACAACCTCCGGGCGGCGGGCGGCGACATACGCATTGGTAATTACTGCCTGATTGCGCAGTTCTGTACGCTGGTAGCAAGCAATCACTCGGTTGACACCGCTGAGTACATGATCGATGCTCCATGGGATTTGTCCAGGGTCTCAATCGTCATCGAGGACGACGTCTGGATAGGCGCGAACTGCGTTATTCTGCCGGGTGTGACGATCGGCCGTGGCGCAGTCATTGGCGCGGGGTCTGTGGTCACAAAAAACGTGACGCCCTATTCCATTTGCGCAGGCAATCCAGCCCGCTTCATTCGGTCGAGACCTACGCACGCTTGATCGTAGGAATCTGGTGCATGTTTGACGCGCTGCTCCCGTTCACTCTTGCCCGGCCAAAATCCTATCCGGCCCGGCCCGAGGCACCACCTCTCGCGGTTGTCGGTTTGGTCGTCGCCAATGCGGCCTCGTCCACAAAATTGATCCCGTCTTCTATCTGCAGATTTATTTGCCCTCAGCGGGATTTGAAGCCATCAGGCTTATCGATGGAGGTAAGCGAGGTTGTCGAAGCGCAACCCTTCACCGTTGGTCAATGCGATCGACACCCGTGAACTTGGATCGCGCCAACCAGTTCGTAATCGGCGCAGATCCTTTGGCTTGATGGTGAAAGTGGTGTCGCGAATCTCAGGTGAACCAAACGTGATGGTCGCATCTTTATCACCGTCGTTGTACACATCCAGTCCCACGAAAACGGTTGGAGCGTAGAATCCGAATTCTGCTTGACTCACTTTTGAATCCGTAAGGGCAAGGTTGAAGGTACCGAATTTACCAAACGGCGTACCAATCTTCCATTCACCATTTCCCCAATCGATGACGCCACTTGGATATTGACCCGCCAGGGGAGTGCCTGCAGCCAAATGCGGGTCGTCGAAGGTGATGGTTGAAGGCGGCATTTCACCGTCATGCCCCTGAATATCCACATCCTTTGACGCCGTATGCCTTATGTAGAGTGTCTTTGTCTTGTCGTCAAATGTGTATCCCTCGCGACTAAGATCTGAGCGGCGGGAAATAGGTCTTCCGCCCACCAGGATTGCATCCGGTTTGAAGTTCAATCGCAGAACTTCCGTGGAGTCAGCATCAAACGTCGAATAAGTTACAGTGCCCGCTCCGTACGCGATTCTGGTAACTACAGATATGGAACCCAGAAGGTGGGATTCATCTTCGGGAGCCCACTCCGGTACCGCCCAGAAGGCATCCATCATTCGCCGCGGTCCATCTGAGAATTCGTCGGTACACCACCATTGGTTTCCGCCCCAGGGAGCGTGCGCACCGCCGGGCAATCCTTGAAAATAGGTGACCCAGTTATAGGTGCGCCAGGCCGCCTCCTTATAAGTCAGGTCCCCGGTCTTTGCGTAGTACATCGCCTCCGCCGCGGCAAGCCTCGCGCTATGACTGTCGCAGCATTGGTTGGGCGGATTGCAGCAGTATTGCTTGCCGTCTCCCTGTTCAGTAGTTACCATCGCCCCATCAATAATGAACTTGGGCCACTTAGGCGTAGTTTTAACCCATTCGATAAGTTTCTTCGAATGCTCCCGCCATTCCGGATCCTTATCGGGATGAAGCAATATGTAACGGGCAAATTCCAATGGAATCACCTGATTCATATTTTCCATTGAGCCCTGGACGTCCTCGAAGTAACCGACCCACACGTTGTTCTGCATGGGATATTTCATCAGCCAATCCCACGCGCCTTGTCGAACCCTTTTGTAAGAAGCAGTGTCACCCTGGTCCAGCCGGATGAGTTCGTCGAACAGCATGATGGGTTCAACAACATTCGCCGAATATGGAAACATCCCCTTACCGCCTTTGATGCTGCCATCACGCGCAAAGCACCGGTAAGGCCAGGGTGATTCGTTTTCTCTGCCTGGTTTGAAGTTCTTTACCAGCGCCTCGGCACAGCGAATTGCGGCACGAAGATACTTGGTATTTCCTGTCATCTCGTAGAGCCGCAGATATCCGTAGCCATCCTCTCCCACCACATGAGGCTCAATGTAGTCTTCGCCGTGCTGGCTCCAGCCGGTGTAACGCCGGCTGCCGGGGTTTGCAGAGGCGTAGGGTACCTGCGACCAGGCATAGCCTGCGGGAGTTAGACCGTTCTCCAACTCATAGTCGACAAAATTTTGCAGGAATATGAGAGTGCGCTGGTCACCGGTGTACGGGTAGAGACGCTCCATGAATCCTTCCATCATGGCGCGTAAATAGCCGGTTGAATTGACCCAGTGCGGGTCCGGCGTCATTTCGAAGGTGGTGCGGTCAAAATCGAAACAGCAGTAATAGTACGGCAGTCTCTGGCGATTGTACTGGTCCCAGATAATCGTCCATTGCGAGAGGAAATAGGATGAGTACGAATAGCCGGTGTTGTCTGGCATTGGCCATGGCAACAGCTTCTTCTGGCTGTCCAACTCAACTTGCCGGCCGGCAATGGTGGACGCATCCACCGTGGATACCGTTTCAAAGGGCTGCTGACCGGCAACCACAACTGCCGCGAGCCAGTATGCAAACCCAAAACACAAGGACTTAGTAACTCGTGTCATATCGCCATAATTGTTGCATGGCAGATTCAATCAGCCGAGCCGTTTTTGCGGTACTCTCCCATTCCGGAAAGATCGCAATCCACCCGGAGATTCATCTTGATTAAACAGCTCTTCTGGAAATGCGGGCAAAGCACGGCAGGCGCTGCCTGGGCGATAGAAAACCGCACAAAAGAGATCACTTTTCAGCAAGAGTGCGGCTTCCCAGTCCTGAGGCACCCGGAGTTTCTGGGATAGGCCGGCACTCCCAGAGCCCAGGCTGCAATCAGAGCTAGCTTCGGCGTCCGGAAACCAGGTTGATGACCAGGACGATCAGCGCTATCACCAGCAGAATGTGGATCAAGCCGCCGGCGATGTGCAGGCTGAAACCCAGCAGCCACAAAATCAGAAGGATGACAAAGATTCCCCACAGCATAAGTGCTCCTTTGCGCATTGCGGGCGCCTGAGCCGGAAAATCCGCCTCAGGCGCACCTAACGCATCGACCAAAACGGTAGTTAGTTCGAGGCGACAGCCTGTGCCTTTGCTTGACTGACTGCATCGATGAACGAGTCTGCCGCGGCCGGCGTCGCCACTTCGCCGCGCAGAACGCGGTGCGAGGAGACGTCATGCCCGTAGAAGGCGTCCATGGAACTGTCGTCGCGGCGAACATCGGCCCCGGTCAGGGTGAGTCCGGCGAAGGCGCCTTTAGCGCGCGAGTAGGTCAGGATCTCGGTATTCAGTTTCCAGTCGGTATCGGCAGTGGCATGGCGCCCTACCGGTCCGGCTGCTGCTGAAGCGTCCGCTCCAAGCTGAAACTTGGCGTTCTCCAGGCGCAGCATTCCTTTGTCGCCCTGGAAGACCATGACCAGGTCCACGCCTTCAACGCCGATCTGAAATCCCCAGCTTCCACCGGTGATGGCAAAGAATGCCGGCGCGCTCCATCCGTTTGCCGTACGGCAGGTGGCTACGCCCTTGCCATTCTCTCCGCCCAGCACAAATCCAGCCTTAATCATGTGGGGTACGACGGCGATGCACTTGGCATGCTCCAGCACTTCTTCGGGAATGCCTCGATCTGGCGTGGACATGATCTGGTGCAGCACCAACGTTGCATTATCCAGCCGGTTCTGAACTTCTTCGCGAGTCTCCGCAGTGGCGGCCACGGCCGCACCCAGACTGCACAATGCCACTAACGCTATGAGCTTCTTCATGTATTTCACCCTTTTTCTACCCATGCGCAGTGTCTTTTGCTCTCCGCGCACTGAGGCGCACAAGGTAATTTCAACTGTAGTGAGATTGCCTTGCCCGGTCTGAGCAATCGGGCTCTATTGTGCGACCCCGGCAGACTCAGCCAATCCCGAGCGATGGGACTTGAAGAATTATCCGAAAAGTGTTCAAAAATGAACAGATCGCTCGCGCCGTCGGTGCGATACTGGGCGTACACGAAGTTGTAGCTGGCTCCAGGATGCACTCAAATGAGCTCATTCTGACGCAAGGTGCCTTGACGACTGTCGTTGGATTTCGATTGGCATCTGTATCTCCGCTCTTCATTGATTGAAACTGCGTGTTCGCGCCCCCTTTCCGCGCTCATTCGCCCTAGGTGATCCAGAAAGAAGTCATAGCAATGGTAGAGCTGGAAAAACCCGCATTTGATGCCGCCGCCTTCCTGATGAGCGCCGGCCTGGGGCGAAGAATTGTTCAGGTGGCGCCTAAGGAGACCTTCTTTACTCAGGGAGATCCAGCAGATTCAGTCTTCTATCTTCAAAAGGGCCGGGCAAAGGTTACCGTCGTCTCCCAAGCCGGCAAAGAAGCCACCATCACAATGCTCTCAACGGGCGATTTTGTAGGAGAAGGTGCGCTCGCGGCAGTGCCCGGCCTGCGTTTATCTACGGCTACCGCCCTTACTGCCTGCACCGCGCTCAAGATTACACGGGAAGAAATGATCCGCGTCATGCACGAGGAGCATGACTTCTCCGACTTGTTTCTGAAGTTTCTGCTGAATCGGAGCATGCGCATCCAGGCGGATCTTGTCGACCAGCTCTTCAACTCCAGCGAAAAACGCCTGGCGCGCATTCTTTTGTTGATGGCGGAGTTTGGCCAGCCGGGCGAGCCGGAGACGCTGATTCCCAAGATCTCTCAGGAGACCTTGGCGGAGATGATCGGCGCCACACGATCCCGAGTCAGCTTCTTCATGAACCGATTCCGCAAGCTCGGCTTCATCGAATACAGCGGCCGCATCCGGGTGCACAAGTCTCTGCTCAACGTGGTTCTGCACGATCGCTTGCCGGACGACAACGCTGAAAAGCCGGCCATTTCCGGTTTCGAGGAACCGTAACTCCGGGCAACAAAGTTTTCCCACAAACCTGTGTAGTATTGAGCAGTCTTGCGATTGCCCGCATGGGAAACTCGTCCAACTAAGCTCTGTTAGTCGTTGGAGAGGTTGACGATGCCCAGTTCAAAAGCGAGCCTGCTCAACGTTGAAGATATGCCCGCGACTCCGGCTGCCAGATAACTGCCCGGTCGGAGCTCGCATCAATCAAAGCAGGACCTGGCTGACCACTCTCCAAATGGTCCGAACGAATGGAGCAGCACAAGTGAATGTGAAGCAACTTGAAGAAGCAGCGCAGGCCCTTGTCGCGAGCGATACGGGCCTGCTGGCGATGGATGAAAGCAATGGACAGCCTGACGAGCCATTATCCCCTACCGCTAGACCTCCTCTTAACAAGAGAAAGATTGCGATCTCGTTATCAGAATTCCTGAAGAAGCAGAGAGCTAAACTGGCACTTAGGAGACAAGGTGACTGGAAGCAAGCATAACCATGAAGGAAACAGCGGTGATGGCGGCGAGCCCGATGCTGGCCCATATTGGAGGCGGATGCATCGTGACTGGCGTTTCTGGATTGGTGCACTCTTCATGGCGGTTGCGCTTGCTGTTTACGTTTTTAGCGGCGACCTGGCATGGGTTCCCCACGGCCATCGCCTTCCCTGAGACTCCCACAGATCAGTTGGGATGGAAAATCCAAAAGGCTGATTGTCTTTGATCTCGACGGAATGCTGCCGTCTGCAAATCGCCCGTCAATCAACAAGTGGCTTTCCTTTGAATGACCTGCCCGGCGGCGTCGAAGCGGCATTCATCTCCGCAGGCGCCTGCTGTCTGAAAAGCAGGTTGACGCCATGGTTATCTTTTCAAGATTGCACACCTTCAAATACAGGCGCCAACCAATAAGGCAATAGTGTTCTGTTTTGCACAGTACAAAAGCCAGAACTGCGTTTCTCTTATAGGGAGAAGGAACTCCTTAGTTCCGACATACCCCGGTCTCAGGGGAGAAAGTGTGCGTGGCCGGGCAATGATGTCTTATCGGTTTGTGCGAAGCCGGGGTAATCGCAGCCTTCCCCAGTGTGGCTCGGGGCGAATCTTTCTTGAAAACAGAAGCCGATTGGAAGCCTTACTTTCGGATCGCATTCATGCTGACTTCGCTATAGTTTGCAGATTTGATCGATGAGTGGAGGTTTCTCATAACCCCGTTCCTGGCAGCCGGTAGCTGGTAATATTCTTTCCAAAAGAACAGCTGAAATAGCAAAGGTTGGTATTCCATGCATGGAGATGGTTCTGGAACGCGAATGAGGATTGGCGCGGCTCCGGGCAAGCTTCAGGCGCTACGCGCTTGTTTGATGCTGCTTGTGGGCGCCAGCCTGGCCTGCGCCGCAGCTATGGCTGAGCCCGCGGCCAAGACCGATTCAGCGAAGCCGGTCCCTGCGCAGGTCAAGGACACGAATCCTGCGGATTATGTCGGCGCCGAAGTTTGCGCCACATGCCACGATGCGGAGGCGAAGGCATTCGATTCCAATCCTCACAGCAAGCTGGCCCTCGAGCATGGCAAGACCGGAGCCACCTGCGAGGCTTGTCACGGCGCGGGTAAGGCGCACGTCGAAGGCGCCGGTGACGTTACCAAGATCTTCGATCCCGCCAAGGCCACGTCTGCGGAAGTGGACAAAACGTGCCTGGGCTGCCATGCCGGAGCGCATCCCAACTTCGAACGTTCTCCCCATGCCAAAGCCAACGTTGGCTGCACAAGCTGCCACAGCATACATGGGGGCGAGGACAAGGAAGAACTGCTGCTGACCTCTCAGCCCATGCTCTGCTTTCAGTGCCACGCCGACGTGAAGCCTGCATTCGATATGCCGTTTCACCACCGGGTGAACGAAGGCCTGGTCAAATGCAGTGACTGTCATGACGTTCACGGCACATTCGGGAACAGCAACCTGAAGTCCACGGCCGATCAGAACCTGATCTGCACCAAGTGCCATACGGAGACGCGCGGCCCCTTCGTGTACGAGCATGCGGCAGTCAAGGCAGAAGGATGCATGGGCTGCCATACGCCGCACGGTTCTCAAAATGCCCGGCTGCTGAATATGCCGCAGGTCAACACCTTGTGCAACCAGTGCCATAGCCCGGTCGCGGCCGGCACGGTTCACTCAATGAACGCGGGATCGTCGGAGCTGACGCCATGCACCAGTTGCCACACCTATATCCACGGGTCGAACGTCAATCCGGCGTTCCTCAGGTAGATGGCGACGAGTTGGGTGGCGCTCTCCAGGCCGATCGAATGACGTGGTCCGGATCCCGCGGCAACGCTGAACGCGGTTACAAGGGTTGGATCTGAGCAAAGGTTTTTGCAAGCGAGGCTTCAAATGAAGAACACAGGCAGTCTCTCACGCCTATCAAAGCAACGATCTGCCGCGATCATCCAGCGGACCCGCGCGAGCGCTTGCGCAACGATTCTATTTACGGCCGGCATCGCATTCGCGCAGAATCCGACACCTGCCGTTCCGCTTCCAACGCCGGAGACAAAAGTGAGCGCTCCGGTTGGGTACACGATCCACCACACCGTGGATCTGGGCGGGCGCATTGCCGGCGTTACGGGCAGCGGCGCCATGTACGACACGCTGGTCAATCTCCAATCAGGACCGCGGGTACTGGGCGAGACCTTCGAAATGCTTGCGCTTCCGGGCAAGCAACATACGCTTGTAGATTCCCTCAGGGCCATTGGCAGCGGGTTCGGCGGAGATCCCAACAGCTTTACCAAGCTCGATTTTTCCAAAGGCAAGGTCTACGAGTTCTCCGGAATGTTTCGCCGTGACCGCCAGTACTTCGACTACGATCTGCTGGGAAACCCGAATATTCCCGGCGGGCAGTCGATTCCCATCGGCCCCACCGCCTCGCCAACCGGTTCTTTTGCGTGGCCGCAGGTTGAGCATTCGACCTTCCTGTACAACACCGTGCGGCGCATGACAGACACCAGCCTCACCATCTTTCCGCTCTCCAGGGTGACGTACCGCGCGGGGTACTCGCAGAATATCTTTCAGGGCCCAAGCCTGAGCCCAAGCGGTTATCAATTCGCCAAGTACGATGCCATCCTCGAGGAATATCAACGCAACAGCACTGACGACTTCACCGGGGCGATCCTGTGGAAGCCGGTGTCTGGGACCCAGCTTACGTTTGAAGAACAGATTGACCACTACAAGGCGGACTCCTACTTCACCATGGCTCCAGGCGATTTCATTGCCCAGGAGGCGGACGGAACACCCGTGGCCCTCGACGACTATGACAGTCAGTCTCCCTATTCCGCCAAGGCCTGCAACGCAAACAGCATCGGCACTACTCCCATTCTCTCGGCTGCACCTACGCCGGGCGGCTTGCCGGTCATCAATGCGGCATGCGCGGTGGTTACCAGCTATTTGCGATCGCAGCCAACCCGCATTCTTTATCCCACTGAGACTTTCCGGCTGCAAAGCTCCAGCATCAAGAATGTTTCAATGAATGGCGATTTCCGCTATACCAATGCGAACATGAATCTGCCCAACTACTACGACAGCTACGAGGGCCTGAATGGGACCACTCGCTCACTCACATACACGGCCATCGCGAGCGCACATCGCGAGGTGGTGGCAGCGGATTACGGCATCGTCTGGCAGGCGTTGAAGACTTTCAGTCTCTCCGATCAAGTGGATTTCTCCAGCGTCCATCAGCCGGGAACCACCACCATGACGAGTGAGACCACTCTGTCGACGCCCGCAACTGCGGGCAATGAAACCATCAACTATGCAGGTGGGTTGACCGCAACCACCGCCGCCGCCGGTTCCTCAACTTTTGAAGGCAGCGGCGCCATCGGCACCCCCTTGCCGGGCTACTTCGGCCAGAACTTCTTCACCAATAACCTGACGGGAACATGGGATGCAGGGGCGCGCACCACGCTCTCGCTCACCTATCGTCACGGCGCGCACACCATCGCTCAGGGCAGTCCTCACAACACTCCGTTAGCGGTGGGAGCGACCTCAAACGGAACAGTCACAATTCACGAAGATGGTGGAATCTTCAACGCCGCCCTGCGTCCTACTGCCAATTGGAATATCAATGGTTCGGTTGAGATTCTCTACGCCGACAACGCATTCACCCCGGTCGGTCCGCGACAGACCAAGCACTACAGGGTGCATACCATTTATCGGCCAAAACCCTGGGCGACGATATCGGGCGCCTGGAATGACATGGAACGGCATAACAACACCAACAACAACCAGAGCGCGGTTGCGGCGGGCGACGATCCGTACGAGGGCCCACTCAATCATGTCGATCACAGCCGCGTGGTGAGCCTGGGTGCGGTGCTGTCGCCGAACGAGCACTTTGGGATCGATTTGAATTACGCCTACAGCGATGTGTATACGGCCACCAACATCTGCTACGACAACGGCGCCAGCCCCACGTTGCCCGGCACGGCCTCAACCAACAGCAGTGGCGGACCGGCTGTGTGCGCGGGCGTGTTTGCCAGAGGTTCGACGACCCAGCTTGCGGACTGGTATGCCAGGGACTTCATGAATGCTCCCACGCAGTACGGCTCGGTGGCTCTCACTTTGTCTCCTGACAAATCAATCCACTCAAATGTCGGCTACCGCATGAGCGCTGTAAACGGCAATCAGTTTTTCAACGATGCGCGGGCGGTGAACGGATCGCTCGACTCCAAGTATGACTCTCCCTATTTCAATGTTGCGTGGACGATTCATCCCGGACTGATCTGGAAAGCTGAATACAATTTCTACGGTTACGGCGAAGGCGGTCCATCCGGCCCGCAAAATTGCAGCACGTCAACGTCACTGACATCGACGGTTGTTCCCTGCACCTCTCTGCCCGAGCCGACAGGTCTGACCGAGTCGCCTGACGGTCTGAGCGCGCCTCGGCACTTTCGTGCCAATAACTTAACCCTTGGATTGCATTACGAGTTCTGAGCGAAATCGCCGATGACGGCAAGGCGGCGTCGCGAACCTGGCATTGTGAGCAAATCCTGAGTCGCCTCGGCGGCGAAGGACCCCTCAGACAAATTAGATTTGGCAGTTGATTGGTGGACCTGGTCGGGATCGAACCGACGACCTCTTCCATGCCATGGAAGCGCGCTCCCAAACTGCGCCACAGGCCCACACCGGCGGGACACAACTCTACTATTCTCTCTGCTCCACGCCGATTCGTCAAACCAGCCCAAGCCTGCAACCGGCTCCCCGGCTCAAACACCCAATTCCGGAAGCCCCGCCGCTCAAAGCCTTGAATCTTCCTGCCTTCCCGCTCCCCAAGTGACTTCCGTCACACTGCACACCGCGCGCAATCCTCAATAATCGTCATGCGTGCGCCGATGCAGGGGGGCGTGGCGAAATGTACAGAATTGTTGAGGCCCGAACCGTCGGGTTGAACATCAGGCAATTTGTCATCCAGGCGCCGCGCATCGCCCGCAAGCAGCGCCCCGGCCAGTTCGTCATTCTTCGCCTCACTGAAGAAGGCGAGCGAATCCCCCTTACCATCAAGGCCGTCGACCCCGCCGCGGGCACCGTCACCATCGTCGTCCAGGCCGTCGGCAAAACCACTTCCCTGCTCAACTGCCTTGAGACTGGCGACTCCATCCTCGACATCGTCGGCCCGCTCGGCACGCCCTCTGAGATCTCCATCTATGGCACTGCAGTCATCCTGGCCGGCAGTGTGGGCACTGCCATGGCGCTACCAACTGCCCACGCGCTCAAAGATGCCGATAACCACGTCATCTTCATCGAGGGCGCACGCTCGCGCGAGATGGTCATCTTCGAAGATGAGGTGCGCGCCGCCAGCTCCGAATCCTACATCCTCACCGACGATGGCAGCTACGGCGAGCAGGGCCT
Organism: uncultured Occallatibacter sp.; assembly: GCA_964528915.1. Classification (GTDB taxonomy): domain Bacteria; phylum Acidobacteriota; class Terriglobia; order Terriglobales; family Acidobacteriaceae; genus Telmatobacter. The sequence goes on along the minus strand of CAZGUD010000028.1, from coordinate 22,670 downwards.
GGTTACCAAAAAACTCAGCGAGCTCATCGCCGCGGGCCGCAAGATCGACTTCGTCCTCGCCGTGGGCCCTGTGCCCATGATGCGCGCCGTAGCAGCTATCACTGTGCCCCTCGGCATCCGCACCATGGTCAGCCTCAACTCCATCATGGTCGACGGCACCGGCATGTGCGGCGGTTGCCGCGTTCTGCTTGGCAACCAAAGCAAGTTCGCTTGCGTCGACGGTCCCGAGTTCGACGCTGCTCAGGTGAATTTTGAAGTCCTGATGCAGCGCAACACCATGTACCGCGCCAAGGAGTGTGAATCGCTCGAATACTTCAACGCCCACAAAGAAGAAGAGCTGGCTCGTCTGCGCGCCGGCATTGCCACTCGCGAACGCGAAACGGCCCGACTCCGCGCCAGACTCGACGCCCAAGGCGAGGTGCACAATGCCTGAATCGAATTCCCTCCCCTTGAAAGAGCGAATGAAGATTCCCCGCGCATCCATGCCCGAGCTCGATGCAGCCGTCCGCTCGCGCTGCTTTGCTGAAGTCAACCTCGGCCTGCCCACCACCGACGCGCACAATGAGGCAACGCGCTGCATCTCCTGCGCCAAGCCCAGTTGCCAGGTTGAGTGTCCGGTCGGAGTAAAAGTCAAAGAGATCGTCGCGCTCATCCACGCCGGCAGCTACCTCGCCGCCGCTTCAAAGATGCGGGAAGACAATGCCCTGCCCGCCGTAACCGGCCGCGTGTGCCCGCAGGAGAATCAATGCGAAGGCGGATGCGTTCTCGGCCGCAAAGGCCAGCCACTGGCCATCGGCAACCTCGAGCGATTCATCGCCGATTTCGAGCTCGAGAGCGGCCAGCTTGGTCTTCCGCCAATCGCTCCCCACACCGGCAAAAGCGTGGCCATCGTAGGCAGCGGTCCTGCCGGTCTTTCCGCAGCCGGCGACCTCATTCAGAAAGGCCATCACGTCCGCGTCTTTGAGGCGCTTCACGAGCTCGGCGGTGTCCTCGTCTATGGCATCCCTGAGTTTCGGCTGCCCAAACGGATCGTTCGCCAGGAAGTGAACAATCTGCGCTCGCTCGGCGTTGAGTTCGAAACCAACGTCGTGGTCGGCAAGAGCGTCACGCTCGATGAGCTGATGCGCGTCGAAGGCTACGACGCAGTCTTCGTTGCCACCGGCGCTGGCCTGCCGCAATTCCTCGGCATTCCCGGCGAGCACTTCAACGGCGTCTATTCCGCCAATGAGTTCCTCACCCGCACCAACCTCATGCGCGCCTACGATCCCGATTACGACGAGCCAATCTACAACTGCCGCGATCGCGACGTGATCGTGGTCGGCGGCGGAAACACCGCAATGGATGCAGTACGCACCGCGCGCCGCCTCGGCGCGCGCACGGCCACGCTCGTCTATCGCCGCACTGAAGCTGAGATGCCAGCCCGACGCGAAGAAGTTCACCACGCACGGGAAGAAGGCATCGAGTTCCGCATGCTCACCAATCCCCTCGAGTTCATTGGCGACGAGAAAGGCTGGCTCACTGCCGCGCGCTGTCAGCAGATGCAGCTTGGCGATCCCGGTTCTGACGGCCGCCGCCGCCCGGTACCCATCCCTGGCTCCGAAATTGTGCTGCCCGCCAATGTGGCCATTATCGGCGTGGGCACCAGCGCTAACCCGCTTATCCAAAGCAGCACACCCGACCTGAAGACGAATTCTCGTAATTACATCGTCGCTGACCCCGAAACCATGCGCACATCAAAACGCGGGGTCTTCGCCGGCGGCGACATCGTCACTGGTTCCGCCACCGTGATTCTTGCCATGGGCGCCGGCCGCAAAGCCGCAAAATCAATTCATGAATATCTGGAAACGGGCGTGTGGGGCTAACGAGCCTCCACAGAGGTCGATGATTTGAAAGCCACGACTTCGCAAGCCGCGAAAAAATCGGCGCCTTGAAAGGGCGCGGCTTCCAGCCTGCCTGGAGCCGAGCCTAAGAGAGCAGAAAACACCCGCAAAATGAGTGACAGCTTTAGCCCCGGAGGCGAGCTGCGCAGGTTGGGAGAACGCGCGGTCGGAAGACACTTGAGGCTGGTGTTATTGCTGGGCCGCGCATACACGATTTCGCCCGGCGTTTTTCGCAGCATAGAGCGCATGGTCCGCCTCGGCAACGAGAGCTTCGGGGGGCAAGCACCCATCCCCGCTGGCCGTGGCAACTCCCACTGAAACGGTGAGAAACTGGGCGGTCGGCGATGCGGGATGTGGAAGACCGAGTGTGACCACCGCAAGCCGAACCCGCTCGGCAAATTCAACAGCATGGGTAGTGTCGGTGTCCGCGAGGACGATGGCGAACTCCTCACCGCCGTAACGAGCCGGAGTGTCCATCCGGCGCCGGCAGCAGCGCTTAAGTTGGGTAGCCAGCGAAATCAGGTACTCATCGCCTTTCTGGTGGCCCAATGAGTCATTCAGCGCCTTGAAATTGTCGACGTCGATCATGAGTAGCGACAGCGGAGAATTCGTTCTCATTACGCGTGAGCACTCCCTCTCAAGTGTCTGGTCAAAAATCCGCCGGTTGGCCAACCCGGTGAGTGGATCGGTATTTGACAGCTTCTTTAGTTCCTCGTTGGCAAGACTTAGATCGGCGGTCTTTTCCGCAACCAGCTTCACCAATTCCTGTTCCCTTTTCTGCGCGCCAATGAGCCGCAAACGCAAAATTACGCCGATCGCCGATAACGGGATCAATACGCAAATTCCGATGAACCACCACGATGCGTACCACGGCGCCAGAATACGGAATGGGAACTGGGCGGTGCCCTCGCTCCAGCCGCCATCGTTTTCCCTCGCCTGGACCTCCAGACGGTACGCGCCAGGAGCAAGGCCGGCGAACTGCAATTCGCGCTGATCGGTTTCCGTCCAACCTTGGCCTGCACCTCCCAACCGGTACCGGAAAACGACTTCATTCTGTCGGGGCGCATTGAGAGCCGAGTACCTCGCTACAAGCGGTTTCGACCGGATTCCGAAACTGGGGTCGGAGATCCCTGAAACATCGTTTTGTCCTACGGCAAGCCGGGTAAATACAACCGCCAGAGGTGTCCCGTATTCCTGAGGCGGGAGGGGCTTGAAGCGTGAAAGCCCTCCACTGGTTCCGATCCAGATGGCGCCATCCGGCCCCTGCGCGAATCCGTTCGTGTCACAGTCGTCCCACACCAAGCCGTCGTTCATGTCGTAGTGCGCCCAGCGGTGGCCGTCCCAAACATCCACACCGTGCTGAGTGCCGGCCCACAATCGTCCGCCAGCGTCATATTTCAGGAAATAAATCATCCCGTCGGTGCCAGGTCGCTGCACATTCTTTTCAATCACTATGGCGTCGGCCTGGGCATGAATGCGATCGATGCCGCCTCCGAATTGGTAGCCCACCCAGATAACGCCGTTTGGCCCGGCGCCCAGTGAAAGCACTGCAGTGTTGGTCAAGCCGTTGTCGCGAGTGAAGGTCTTCCACCGGCCGGCTGCGAATTCGAACACCCCGCTGTCTCCGCCAGCCCACATTATCCCGTCTGTCCCCTGCACGACGCCCCATATCCGCGTAGCCGGCAATTCGGTGATGCGGGAGAATCTCAGGTTAGGCGCCGGGGCCATGAACAGACCTGCCTCGGTGGCAGCCCAAAGGCGATTCTCGCGGTCGATGCGGAGATCGTACACATTTTTCCCGGTAAGACCCTCTGCATCGCCGAACCACTTTGCTGAAAGGGATCGGGGATCGATGCGAGCCACGCCTCGGCCTTCGGAGCCTGCCCAGATATCTCCGTTGGGTGCGGAGATCAAACTATGCACGATGACGGCATCGAATCCGCGCACGGTGGTGAATGCCCCGCCGGATTCTGGCTTCGCCTTTCGAAACAATCCCGAGCCCGTGCCCACCCATAGCGAACCGTCCTTCATGGGGAGAATTCCGTAAACGTACTCGGCGGCAAGACCGCTGTCGGTGGAGTAGCTCTCCCACTCCCGGTAGCCGCGCCAGAGGACCAGGCCCCGCCCCCCCAAGCCGATCCAAAGAGAACCCTGGCGGTCCTCCAGCACCGTGTCGACTGAACCGCGAAGGCCGGCCGGGCGGCTGATCTTCCGCCACCCATTCTCGTCCCTGATCAACAACCCGTCGTGCGCCGGAAGCAAGAGCCGTCCATCGTGATCGAGAACCGGAGATTCGCGAATGATTGCGGGCGGGTCTGGCAGTTGCGGCCTCTCAAACTTCGCCCTGCCCGCCGGCCAGACGAAAATCCCCAGTCCTTCCGCCGCCGCCCAGAGGTTCTCTGAACGGTCTTTCCTGATGCTGAGTATTCGCGCGGGCGGAAGTCCGCTCTCGCGCGAAAAGACTCTTGTCCCCTGAGCGTCCATCCGGCAAAGTTCCAGCCCGCAACCGTACCACACCGCATCTCCATCGATAAGGACCCCACTGGCCTGCGGACCGGAAGTTCCATTGGGCTGGGGGAATTTGCGAAAGGCAATTTCATGGTTGCCGGGTAAGGAATCCATTTCCACGAGCCCGGCGTCGGTGCCGAGAAATGTGTGACCTTTGCCGTCCGATTGGATGCCCTCCCTGCTTAGTACAGTTTTGAAAGGGGTTGCGAGCCTCTCAAAGCGGTTTCCAGAGAGACGGTAGAGTCCGAAGTTGCCACCTGCGAGCAATAGCCCGTCAGGAGTCTCGCCGAATGAGGCTTCAGAATTGAACGGGATTCCCTGTGCGGGTCCAAACAGGTCGAAGCGATCGCCATCATAGCGGTAGATGCCGTTTTCAGTACTTAACCACATGAATCCAGTGCGGTCCTGGTAGATTCTTCTGACCGTGAGGTTGGTCAGGCCTTCCGCTGCGCCAAAGCTGCGAAAGCTGTATTCCTGGGCGCAGACTACCTCGCCAGCCAGTGCCAGCAAGGCGAACGCCAGCGGAATGAGTCTACGCCACACGTTGTAAGTATCGTCTCATTCATGCAGACTGTGTAGCGCTGGAATCTTATTTTCCAGCGTCTACTGTGTCAATTTTGTACAGAAGTTCAACGCGAAACATTTATCGCCGCATCGGCAATCGCGGATTTACTTCATTTCTGCCCATGGCTTCAGCGCATCCAGTTCGCTCGCCGCAATCTTCTGCGGCAGCGGCGCATAGCCGAGCGACGCGCATTGCTTCTGCCCGGTTGTCAGTGCCCACTTCAGCAAATCGGCCATAGCTGCGCGTTTCTCTGCGCTCACGCCTTGAATGGGCGCAATCAGCCAGGTAAATGTGCTGATGGGGTACGCGTCTGGGCCCGGCTGGTTGAGGATTCCGAAACGCGCATTGATTTGCGCATCGGGACCACGCCCCACCTTCGCGTCAGCCGCGGCCGCGGTGATGCTGGCCAGATCGGCCTTGACGAAATCACCGTCAGCATTCTTCACCGCTCCATAATTCAGCTCATGCTGTATGGCGTAGATCAGCTCCACATATCCAATGGAATTGGGAGTCTTGTTCACCAGGTTCGCAACGCCATCACTGCCGGCGGCTCCCGTGCCCACCGGCCAGTTCACGCGCGCCCCAAATCCTGCCGACGATTTCCATTCCGGTGAAACCAGCGAGAGATAACTCGTCCATACAAATGTGGTGCCGCTGCCGTCGGTGCGATGAACCACCGCGATCTCCGCATCGGGAAGGTGCGCGCCATGATTCGCCTCAGCAATGCGCGGGTCGTTCCACTTGCGAATTGTCCCCAGGTAAATGCCGGCCAGCACCTGCGGAGTGAAGTTGAGCGTCCGTCCCAGCGCAGGCAGGTTGTAAATCGGCACAACGCCGCCCAGAACCGTCGGAATCTGGATCACGTTCTTGGCCCCCGGCGGACCTTCCGCAGTCATCTGCATATCTGAAGCAGCCAAGTCCACCTTGCCCGCGTCCAACGCATCGATTCCCGCCTCCGACCCCACCGCGTCATAGCTCACTTCAATGCCCGAGGCCTCAAACCACCTCCGGTAAAGCGGCGCAGCCAGCGTGCTCCCGGCCGCGTGGAGTGCTACGTGCGGCTTGTCGGACTCTTCATTTGCATTCCCCGCCCCTGCCGCACCGCTCGCGATCGCTGCCAGCAAACGCGTCACTATCTGGTCGGCCAGGTCGTCAGTAATGCTGGCAGTGCGGAATTTGCTGGGCGTCACCATGTATGACCAGAGCGTCTGCCCAGTGCCACCCACCAGCTCCACCGAGAGATACCCCTGGTATACGGTCTGCGTCGCGCCACCAGAATGCGGATTGAGCTTGATTGTCCCCGTTGCCCAGATATTCGATTCGCCGCGCAGCGTCACATCCGGGTTCGACGCGCCTTCCACAATCTTGAGCCGTGCGCTCTTCTTCAGCCGGTCGATAATCCTTTGCCGCAGCGCTTCGGCGGAGTTCCCGCTGCCTAACTGCGCCACTTCAATCGTGTGAATCCCGGCCAGCCGTGTGTGCGTTTGCGCATCGGCACAATACGCAAATACCGTAGCCACCAGCACAGCGGTGGCCGCGCGCAGGAACACTGCGCGTCGGATTCCTGGATGTCGTTGGGCTTCGCGGCCAATCGGATCAGTTCGTTCGAGTAGCATCCCTCGGATGACCTCAACTATCAGTCTGCAACATGAGGCTTGGCTTTTCATGAAAATGCTACGCAACGCGCGCCTCAAAAATCGATGTGCACCCGCGCCGTAGTCACGTACACCGGCCCGCGAGCAGCGTTGTACCCGGGATGCCAGACCTGCGTCCCGCCAAGCGTGCCGAACAGCCCGCGCCAGAGGTGCGCGTTGTAATACCACTCGATAAGGTCCTCGCGCGCGTAGGTCAGCCCGCCATCCCCAAGCAGAAATCCCTGCCCGCCGTAATGAAGGTAGGCCTGGTGATCGCGCTTGATGGCGTTCGAAACATAGGCAACGCCCAACTTGTCGTTGAGCCGGTGCCAGCCGTGACCCGCATAATCGCCGCCAAACAGCACCGTCTGGCCTACTTCGGTGTATGCGAACAACTCGTGCTGATCTTCGTTCCACCCAAAGCGACCGAAGAGCCGCAGGCTGTCAGTCACTTCCTGCTCGGTGTTCAATCCGAATCCGTATTTCACGGTCCCGAACTTCTCCGTCGCCGTGATCTCCGGCGTCGAGGTGGCGCCGTCAAGGTACTCATTGACCGATTCTCGATAATCGCCCATGTGCGCGCGATTCACGTAGCTCAGCACGCGGATCGCACCCACGCGTTTCGTCTTCTGCCACGGCGAAAGCAGCCCCTTCCTCAGTTCCCACTCCCAGTTCTGCCCGTTGGCGCGGTTGAATGCCCAGTCCAGGTCGATGCCATTGGCCACCACCGGCATGGCAAAAATGCCGTAGCGCGCCGACCACACCCGGTCGTCGTACTCGATCAGGCCGCCCACGGTGTAACCGCGCGTGTCGGCCGCGTAGTCCCATGCACCATTGTTGTCAATCGTCCAGTTGGTGAATTGCAGATGGCTGTCAGAGCCCACCGAGTTCACATCGAATGTATCGGGCAAACTCATCTTGCCGACCCGTATCTCGAACCGGCGCACCGGAACCTTAGTCGCCAAGGCGAGCGGCCCTCGGTCCTGGTCAGTCATCTCACGAGTCAGGCCAATGATCTGGTGAATCTCACCACGAGAGAGATAGGGCAAGACACTCAGGTTTGGGTTGCGCACCACGTCGAGATTCGTCTGCCCGGCCAGCCCCAATGCCTGCGAGATTCCCCGGCCGCCGGCGTTTTCAATGTCGACGATCAGGTCGGTATTGAACCGCGTGTTGGGCTTGAGCTGATATCCCAGGTAAAGCGTCCCCACCTCCGACGCCTTGTACTCAAAGATGTCGCGCAGGCTGTTCGTTCCCTCGTAGGGAGAGTGGAAATGTCCGTGCATCTGGAAGATGCTGTTTACCTGCCCCGAAACCCAGTAGCGCGCATCCTCTGAATGCGGCGCCATCGAAAGCACCGGCGGGTTCGCAGACTGAGCCTCGGCTCCATTGGGATCTTCAGCAAAACCGGTCGTTGCCGCCGGCACCCTGTCCAGCATTGGCATGTACGGCGGCCGGAATGGCATCTGCCATGCGAACTGGAAATCAGAACCCGCTGTCGCTTTGCCGGCCTGCGGGATTGGCGCCTGTGGAACCTCTTCGGCTATCTGAGCATAGGCATGCGTCCCGCCGCCGCCCGCAACAAGGGCAGCCAGCGCAATTCCAATCGGCTTGGCGAAGCGTGCGGGCATACAATATGGGGAAAGGGTTCTATACCCCCACTGGGTAAATACTATACCCCCGGTAGGTACTGTCAAGCAGGAGAAAGCCAAAATGTCGCACATGGATCGCGAAAAACTCAAGCTCCTCCAGCGCCTTCGCAAAGTTCGCGGACAGCTCGATGCCGTTGAGCGCTCGCTGAACGCCGACGAGGACTGCGGCGGCCAACTCATGCTGCTCGCCGCCGTTCGCGGCGGCGTCAACGGCCTCATGGGTGAGGTGCTCGAGACTCATATCCGCTTTCATCTGGCCGACGGCGCCAAGGAGCAGATTGCCCCCGAACTGGCCGAGGATCTGATTGACCTGGTCCATGCCTATTTGAAGTAAACTCATGCCGCTCAAGGTATTTACGCGGCAATCGCGAGAGCCCTCTCGTCGCTGCCTGAGCGGCCATCGAACCAATGCCCATCGTAACCAATCGATGCCTCCAATATTGTTAAGTTTCGGTTGATTGCCTGATTGCCCTGTTTTCCTCTCTGGTGCGCAGCGACCCTCTTCCGGCCTCGCCGCAATGTTCACCCATCACATCACATCATTTTTCAATCTGCGTATAATCTCCCCCGGCCAAGAGCGAATCTCTGCTTTCGGCGAATTTGACGCCGCAACAGTTACCCGGCGCCTTCCCAACGGAAGCGCCTTATTTTGCGGCATTTAAGCTCGCCTGAACAACAGAGAGCCGCCGGATCCACCGGCCTGCGCGATTCAGTCTCGCCAGCCGGGGTCCCGCCCATTGGAGCGTGAACCATGTCTACACAGGCAGTCGAATTTGAATTGAAGCTGGCGCGGCGCATGTCCCGCCTGGGCACGGAAACGGCTTTTGAAGTCCTCGCTCGCGCCAAGGCACTCGAGCGCCAGGGCCGCAGCATTGTCCACCTTGAAATTGGCGAGCCCGACTTTGCCACTCCGCCCAACATCGTTGAAGCAGCGGTGGATGCCCTGCGCGGCGGATACACCCACTACGGTCCCTCCGCCGGCCTGCCCGAACTGCGCGAAACCATCGCGCAATACGTGAGCTGCACCCGCCGCGTCATGGTCGATCCCGCCGAAGTCGTCGTGGTTCCCGGCGGCAAGCCCATCATGTTCTACATCATGCTCGCGCTCATCGACGAAGGCGACGAGGTCATTTACCCCAATCCCGGATTCCCCATCTACGAGTCGATGATTAACTACGCCGGTGGCGCAGCAGTGCCCGTCCAACTGCGCCAGGAGCGCGAATTCCGCGTCGACATGGATGAACTTGCCGGGCTCATCACGCCGCATACCCGCCTCATCATCCTCAATTCGCCGCAGAACCCCACCGGCGGAGTTCTCGACCGCGCCGATATTGAGGCCGCGGCGCGCGTCATCGGCGATCGCGACATTATGATCCTCTCCGACGAGATCTACAGCCGCCTGCAATTCGAGGGCGAGCCGTTCTCAATCATGAGCCTGCCCGACATGAAAGAGCGCACCATCCTCCTCGACGGCTTTTCAAAGACGTATGCCATGACCGGCTGGCGCATCGGCTACGGCGTCATGCGCGCCGACCTGGCCGCGCAAATCACGCGCCTTATGACCAACTCCAACTCCTGCACCGCAAGCTTTACCCAGCGCGCGGCGCTCGAAGCGCTCAGTGGCGACCAGAGCGCTGTCCGAGTGATGCGTACCGAGTTCGAGCGCCGCAGCCGCGCCTTTGTCGACGGCCTCAACAAAATCCGAGGCTTCAAAGCGCTCATGCCCAAAGGCGCATTTTACGTCTTCGCCAATATTGAGCAAACCGGCTGGAGTTCGAAGGCTATCGCCGATGCATTGCTCGATGAAGCCGGGGTCGCGGGACTCGCGGGCACTTCATTCGGCCGTTACGGCGAAGGCTTTATCCGCTTCAGCGTCGCCAACTCCATGGACAACCTGATGGAAGCCCTGCGCCGCATTGAACTCTGGGCAAAGAGCAACCTGTAGCCAAGCAACGCCGGTCTCCTGACCGGATGTAGCGCGGGCGTCCCCGCCCGCGCAGCGAATTGATACTGACGACCACCGGACGCGAGAAGGAGCGAAACATGGCGATCAAGGATGCAACCACAGGACTCACCAAGCGTGAGTATTCCGTGGCCAAGCTGGAAGAAGCGGCGTGGCTGATGCGCGGATACAATCTGGTCGCGCTCTGCGCGGCCGGCTCGGGCCACGCCGGCGGCACGCTCTCTGTCATCGACCTCGCCGCGGCCCTCTACCTTTACGCCGCCGATCACGATCCTTCGCATCCCAACTGGCCCGATCGCGACCGGATTATTTGGTCGGCAGGTCACAAAGCGCCAGCGCTCTACGTTTCGCTCGCCGCCGCCGGCTTCTTCCCGCTCGACGACATGGTTACGTTGCGCAAGCTCGGCTCACCTTTTCAGGGGCACCCGCATTGGCTCAAACTCCCGGGCGTCGAAGTCTCAACCGGCTCGCTCGGCCAGGGTCTCAGCATCGCGGTGGGAATGGCGCTTGCCGCGCGCATCGATCATAAAGGCCACAAAGTCTTTTGCATCATGGGCGATGGCGAGCAACAGGAAGGCCAGGTGTGGGAGGCGGCCATGGAGGCCGGACATTTCGCCCTCGAAAACATCATCGCCATCATCGACTGCAATCGCCTGCAGATCGATGGCTGGGTGAAGGATGTGATGGAAGTGGAACCGCTGGCCGAGAAGTACGCAAGCTTCGGCTGGCGCGTGCTCACTGTCGACGGCCATAACATGAGCGAGATTGTGGCCGCGCTCGACGAGGCATGCGCCTTCACCGGCAAGCCCACCGTCATCCTCGCCTCAACAATCAAGGGCAAGGGCGTCAGCTTTATGGAGAACGTTGCCGGATGGCACGGCAAAACGCCCAACCGCGCTGAGCTCGATGCCGCGCTTACCGAGCTCGGTCTCACCGATCGCATTCCTGTCGAGGAACTCCTCGCCAGCGCGCGACTGTATCAGGCCGAAGCTACACAAAAGCTCGACGCCCGCATGCCGCGCTTCTCACGCAACTACTGGTGGAACATGCGCCAAGCCACCGAACCCGAAGCGATGCGAGTCGCCATGGAGCCCACGCGCAAAGGCTTTGGCCAGGCCCTTGCAGAATGCGGCAGCGACGAGCGCATTGTGTGCATCGGCCTCGACATCTCCGGCTCCATCACCATCTCCGATTTCTATGCGGGCCACCCCGAGCGCGCTCCGCGATGGATTTCGATGGGCATCGCCGAGCAATCGGCCACGGCCGCTGCAGCAGGCCTGGCCCGCGAGGGCAAACTGCCCGTGCTCGGCTCCTACGCTACATTCTCTGCGGCGCGCAATCTTGACCAGGTGCGTGTCTCCATCTGCTACTCAAAGCTCAACGTGATGATTGCGGGCGCGCATGCCGGAGTTTCCGTCGGTCCCGATGGCGCAACCCACCAGGCGCTCGAAGATCTCTTCGCCATGATGGGATTGCCAAATATGGTTGCGGTGGCGCCCTGCGACGCCATCGAAACGCGCAAGGCTACGGAGTATCTGCTGTTCAAGCATGTTGGCCCCAAGTACATTCGCTTCGCGCGCGAAGCCACGCCGGTCGTTACGGATGAGTCGACGCCGTTTGTCTTCGGCAAAGCCAACGTAATCCGCCTGCGTCGCGAGGGCGCGGAGTTTGCGAAGGCATTTGAAACGCGGCTGGCCAGCCACTACGCCGACGAGTATGAAGACCTGAGCATCATCGCCTGCGGGCCGATGGTGCCTGAAGCCATGCGCGCCGCGTGGATATTAAAGCGCGAGTACGGTTACGAGACGCGCGTGATCAACATGCACACGCTCAAGCCAATCGATGAAGAAGCAATTGTGCGTGCCGCGAGCGAAACCGGCGTAATTGTTACGGCCGAGGAGCACCAGATCGGTGCGCTCTCAGGCCGCGTGAGCTCGGTCATCACTGCAAGTCGCGAGCTTTACGGTTTGCCCGTAATCACGGGAGCGATTGGCGTGAACGACCGCTTCGGCGATTCCGGCGCGCCATGGGAACTGGTGAAGGAACTTGGCGTGAGCGCCGAGCACATTGCCGCGCGCGCTATGGAACTGATGGCGGTGAAAAAGCATACCGCACCGCACGTCGCGCTGGCTTAGAAACGCCGGATCGAAATCTTCCCTACCCGGAAACATGGGTGCCCCAGGTCTCGATTTTGAGACCTGGGAAAGCCCGAATCTCAAGCGACTCGATTCTCAATCAGGCACGAGCCCTGGGTGCCCCATCTTCCTCACTTCGCTAGCGGACGTAGCGCCGGGCTTCAGCCCCGGTTGTCCCTACGGGCTTCCAGGCCCGAAGGCGCATTTGCAAGGGCTGAATCTGCGACCCCAAGCACCTTGCGGTCTAGCTCCGCGGTTTTCTCACTCAGCCGGATCGTCGGCCGTGAACGAGGAGCAGCACGGCTTGTCGGTCGCGTGGAAGTTCATCAATTCCGAGCGAATGCCGTCGGGGTCGTAGAGATTGAACTGCCCCTTGCCGTCGCGCCCGATTTTGGGACCGGAATCGTGCCGGCAGTCGAGCCGGTTGCCCGCCTGCAGCACTTTGTAGGCATCGTCCACAGAAGCTTCGCCGATTGAAAAGTGGTCGAGAACTCCGAGCGACTGCTGCGAGATATTCGCCGGGATGCCGGTGCCCGAAGGCCCGCTGGTGAGCATGTATTCGATCCAGTCGTGCGCGTCGGGTACCTGCTGGCTCACCCAATCAACCTTGCCCTCCTGCATCCCACCCCACCAGTAAGGACGGAAGCCGAGCAGGTCGCGGTAGAACTTGTCTTCGGCCTCGCGGCTGTGCACCAGCATGCCCACGTGGATGATGTGATGGCCGATGGCGTTGGGCGCGTTGATCGATGTGGTGTGTATTGGCGGCTGCACAAACTCAACCTTGTTGCCCTCAGGATCCAGCACCGTGAACCAGCGGCTGCCGTCGGCCCCGCGCTCAATGTGCTGCGGAACCTTCCAGCCATTGGCGGCGAGATACCTGCGCAAGCCGTCGGCGCTCTCAGTGTTGAATGCGATGTGGTCGAGGCGGTTGACGCCCGCGTTAGCCGGCAGAGGGAGCACCTCAATGTACTGTGTCGCGCTGAAAGCGTACTTTACGCCCTGCGGATTCTCGGGATCAACCAACTTGGCCGCGCCCAGGATGCCCGCGTAGTAGTGCTCGGTGGCGGCGGCGTTAGACGTGTACACGGCCAGGTGCGAGATGCCCGTGATCTTGGGGCGCGGCGGCGCGGACTGTGCGAAGGCGGCGAGGGCAACAGCCGATACTAGTAAAGCGGCGGAGGCAAGGACAAAGGTTTTGGATTGCATGACGATTTCCTCACTGATCTTCAAGCCAGATAACCATAAATCGCTTTGGTGAGGCGCGCAAATGCGGGTGATGCGGGATTTCAAAGAGTGGGGCGGTCAGGCAGGGCGCGCCCGCCTGTTGTCCCGTTGTTCGCCCCACAGGGAACAGGCGAGGTAACCTGCGCACCAAAGTGAATATGCCAGCGCAAAGAAGAACGTCTCTCGTGTTCGGTGATGATAGGCAGGAGTGAGGCTGATGATTCCAAGCGCAAGCAAGAATCCAACTGCGGCCCGGGCAAAGCCGCGTAAGGCATCGCGCACCGGGCTCGGCTGCGGCGGTGCTGTCGGTGCCCTTTCTCGATCAAACCAATTTCCGATTCGATACCAGAGCGGAAACACTAAGATCGTGCAGAACGCGATATCCATTGCTTGTCCGCTATGGGTTACAAACGAGGCAACAATTCCCCCCACAAACATGGCGGGGAGACTCAAGATCATTGCAATCTTGAATACCGTGCTCGTTGGCGGGTAGGGTGCAGGGCTGAATGTGACCGTCTCGCCGCTGTCGGCAGGCTTGGTGATTGGCGCAGCAGGCTGCGGTTTCGGCTCTGTCGCAATGCTCACGCCCAGCAGACACAGATTCAGGGCAACCATCACGCAGGGCAGAATCCATCGAAAGCCGTATCGAGCAATCACTGTGCGGAGTCTCTAAGAAGAGGCTAGCACCGAAAAGCAACCGCAGTCGTACATGTCGCGTTGCGACACCCATAGACGATGAAAATGTTGGCCCGCATCAAGCCCTGCGCGGGCGGGGACGCCCGCACTACAGCCGGTCAGGAGACCGGCGGTACTGGTTTCAGCGCAATTTTCAGGGCAGGTCCTTCGACTCGTCGCCGGGGCGACTCGCTCAGGATGACATCGCTTAGCTTATTTGCCTGCGTCGCGCGCACTGACTCCGCTGACTCGCCGCTTTGGGACGATGCGCAACACCCTCGGCGCACACTCGCCTACAATGCTCTGGGAGAACTGTTGCCATGTTTACGCGAAGAACGTTTCTCGGTGCAATGCCTGCTCTTTACACACTGGCCCGGGGAAACGCTCTCGCAGCAAGCTCGACCCCACGCGAGTATCACGTCTCAATCAACGGAGCCGATGCCAACGACGGCTCACCGTCCCAGCCGCTGCGCACCATTTTCGCTGCCGCTGCGCTCGCCCGCCCCGGCGACACCATTACCGTTCATGAAGGTGTTTATCGCGAGCGCGTTTCCCCGCCGCGTGGCGGAAGCTCAGACCAGGAACGAATTGTCTACCGCGCCGCACCCGGCGAACGCGTGGAAATTACCGGCGCCGAAATCGCCAAAGATTGGACGCGCGTACAGAAAGATGTATGGAAGACAGCCATCCCCAACAACTTTTTTGGCGGCTTCAACCCCTACAGCGACGCGATTCACGGCGACTGGTTCGACGCCAAAGGCCGCACCCACCACTCCGGGGCTGTTTATCTTAACCACGAATGGCTTGAAGAAGCGGCAACCCTTGACGATCTGCTCGCTGCAAAGGACAGTACGCCTCGCTGGTTCGGCCAGGTCGACGGCACCACCACCACTTTATGGGCGCAGTTTGGCACATCCGATCCAAATCATGAACTGACTGAAATCAATGTCCGCCAGACCGTCTTCTACCCCGAAAAGACAGGCATCGACTACATCACGGTTCGCGGTTTTACCCTGCGCTGCGCGGCCACTCCCTGGGCTCCGCCCACAGCCGAGCAAAAAGGCATCATCGGTACTCACTGGAGCAAGGGATGGATCATCGAACGCAACATCGTGAGTCATTCCATCTGCTGCGGCATCTCTCTCGGCAAATATGGCGACCAATGGGACAACACCTCCCAAGACTCGGCTGAAGGCTACGTCAAGACTATCGAGCACGCGCTCGCGTCGGGCTGGTCGAGTGAGCGCATCGGACATCACATCGTGCGCAACAACACTGTCTCCTACTGCGAACAGGCAGGCATCGTCGGCAGCCTCGGTCCGGTATTCAGCGTTGTCACCGGCAACACCATTCACGATATTCACGTCCGGCAGCTATTCACCGGCGCAGAAATGGCAGGCATCAAATTCCATGCCGCCATTGACGTCGAGATCGGCCACAACCATATCTACCGTTGCAACCGCGGTCTTTGGCTCGATTGGATGGCGCAGGGCACGCGCGTCGCTGGAAACCTTTTTCACGACAATCAGAGCGAAGATTTGTTTGTTGAAGTCGATCACGGCCCATTTGTCGTCGACGACAATCTGTTTCTGTCTGAGTCTTCGCTGCAGGTGAACTCGCAGGGCGGAGCCTTTGCCCATAATCTTTTTTGCGGCGGCGTGAACCTGCATCAGTACGACAGCCGGTTGACGCCATTCATGAAACCTCATTCGACTGAAGTGGCTGGCTATCACGACAATCCCAGCGGCGACCTGCGTTTTTTCAACAACATCTTTGCCCGGAGCGGCGATCTGAGCCCTTTCAATCAGACCCGCCTGCCAATGCAGCTATCGGGCAACGTCTTTCTCAAGGGCGCCACGCCCTGCTCGCAGGAAAAAACTCCGATGCTCAGGCCGGCGTTCGATGTGCAAATCGAGCTAACGGAGACAAACGACGGCTCTTATCTCGCAATCTCACTGGATGGCAGTTGGTCTGATGAAGCCCGCCGGCTCATTACAGGCGATTTCCTCGGCCGTGCGCAAATTCCCAACCTGCCCTATGAATTTGCCGACGGTTCACCTGTCCGCATCGACAAAGACTACTTTGGACATTCCCGCAAACCGTCCAATCCGTTTCCAGGGCCGTTCGAATCGCGAGGCGCAGGGAAACAGCGGTTGAAAGTCTTTGCATAGATGCAGCCACGCGCACCAGAGAGGTTCCAAATGAGTGGGCGTAGAGCGCCCGGCTCTCCCTCGTGGGCTAAAGCCCAGCGTTTTTTGCTGGGTTTGCGGCACGGCTAAAGCCGTGCCCTGACACAGGACCTGATATTGGGGCTCACGCTCCACGTCCGGAGACTTAGAACCTGAACTTCGCCGCAACCTGCATCAGCCGGGGAGGCATGGCGCTCACCGCATTTCCAAAAGTTCCGCTGGAGATGTTGCCTTCAACCGTTGCGGCGCCGAAGAACTGCGCGTGGTTGAATACGTTGAAGCCCTCGGCGCGCAGCTCGAAAGCGCGATTTTCGCTTAGATGAAACTCGCGCGAGACCGTCGCATCCAGGTTCTCAAGTCCCGGCCCCGAAAAGAACCTTCGGCGGGCGTTGCCCATGGTGCCAACTTCAGGCAGCGCGAACGCCGAAGCATTGAAGACTGCAGCACCCTGGCGCGGATTGGTGTTGAGGTGCAACGCACCGCCATTCCATTCGGGGGTGTCGACGCCGTTGTTGTTTATCCCGTTGGGAATAGTGCCGAGCAGCGAAGTGTCGTTGTTGTTGAGCAGCGTGATGGGCAGGCCGGTGGTGAACCGCGCGATTCCCGCAACGTTCCAATTGGCGAATGCCGCGCGCTGCCAGCCGGCGGTCTTGAAGCCAGGCACGGTGTAATCGAAGCTGGCCACAAAGTTGTGGCGCAGGTCGAACGACGACAGGCCGCGGCTCAGCGACGGATCGACCGGGTTCACCGGCTCGGGCAGTCCCGCCGATTGATCGATTGACTTTGAATACGTATAGCTGGCCAGTACCTCAAGCCCGTGAGTGCGATGGTTTAGCGTTGCCTCGAGCGCGTTGTAATTGGCATTGGCGATGGTGCGCTGCAATTCCACGCTGCCAAACTGCGGGCCAAACGTGGTAAGCGCGGCCTGCTCGTTAAAGGGTCCGCAAGCCGGCCCGAGGCTGAGGCAGAGCACGGGGTTGGCGGGATTCGCCTCCTCGAGCACCAGCAGATGATGCGACGAGGTTCCAACATAACTGATAGTGGCCAGCGTTCCCGAGCCGAAATTGCGCTCGATGCTGGCCATCCAATGCTGCGCGTAGGGGGTAACGTCGCTGGGCGAAACTGCGGGAATGCCCACCAGCGGTTCAAACTGGCTCCAGTTGATTGATTCGTTGGGATGCGACAGGTTGGCGCCGTAAGCCACATGCTGCAGCGGGAAGCGCTGGCCTGCATCCGCTCCGGATGCGGCCACGGTGAATGGCGAATCGAACAACGGCGGTGCGGCGCTGGTGTAGGTGTAGCCGTAGGGCGGATTGGCGCTCATGATGCCGGCCGAGAGTCCTTCGTACGCCGTGTAGTACATGCCGTAGCCGGCGCGAATGCTGGTTGTTCCAGATGGGCCGATGAGGCGCGCGAGCCATCCATCACGGTTCTCGTTGGAGGGGCTGAATGCGATGCCCAGGCGCGGCGAAATGTTGTTGCGCGGCGGCGCCAGAGAACGCGGCACACCGGGATCGCCGGGAAAAACCAGCCCCTGCGGCGCGCCCGGAAAGACCTGCGACTGCTCGCCTTCAACCAGGGTCTGCAACTGGTTGTACTTCTCAAGCCAGGGACGGATGCGGTCCCAGCGTGCGCCGTAATTGAGCGTGAGTTTGGATGAAAGCTTCCAGCTATCCTGCGCGAAGGCAGCCATATAAAGGTTGCGGTTGTAAAAACTCCCAGCCTGGCCCTGCGTGTAGCTCGAAGTGATACCGAGCAGAAAGTCGGCGAAATCCACGCCGGTTTCAGAACCGTTAAACGAGAAGCTGCCGTTGAAGACCACGTCGGGATGCGTATCGATCTGGCTCAAGTGTATTTCGCCGCCAAACTTGAGCCCATGCTTGCCCACAATGCGCGAGTAAGCGTCGCTGACTTCGTAGATGTTCTCGTCCTGCACCAGCGCGGTAGTATCCACGCCCATGGTGAAGTCGTTGAAGGCTACATTTGCAACGCCTTCGGTTGAGGGCTGCAGCGCAACGATGTTGCTGAATCCCTGATCGGTGAGCGATGGGCCCACGCCCCCGCGCGGCTGGCCCACAGCATTGGCGTTGCGCATGTAACTCAAATGCGCGTCGTTGAGCGAGTTGCTGCCGATGGTGACGGTATGTTCCAGATTGAAGAGTTGTGCGCGGCCGCTCGATGTTGCGTCGAAGCCCGGAATGCTGGAGCCGCCTGTGCCCGTGGGGTAAGGGTTGTCGAGCGAGTACCGATCGAGAAAGTAGTAGGCCGATAGCGTGCCTTTGCCCAATGTCCAATCAGCGCGCATAGCGCCCTTGTCGTCTGCGAGGATCTGGGCGGCATCGGCAGTTTCAAATACGCCGGTGGATGTATTGGGTCTGGGGATAAAGCCGAGCAGATATTGTGCCGGCGCCGACCAGATGTTTTGCGGAATCTGTCCGTTTGGAAAAACCTGCGAATAAGGTTCACCGGCAGTCACGGTGTAGCCAAGCTTTGCACTTAACTGCGCGGCCCACGAATCGCCGTTCACGTTGCCGGTAAGCGGCACCTGGGTGAAATCTCCGCCGCGCTCGGCAAGCGATGGAACGGCAATGTCCCCGGTATCGATGCCCTCAGTCAATCGCGTCCCCTGGTAGTCGGCGAACCAGTGCAGGCGCTTCCAACGGGAAGGCCCACCCACGGTAGCGCCGTATTGATTCTGGCGGTAGGCGGCGCGGTCCGCTGACAAATAATTGCGCGCGTCGAGATCGGTGTTGCGCAGAAACTCAAAGACGGTGCCGTGAATTTTGTCGGTGCCCGACTTGGTGGTGACCAGAACCTGCCCGCCCGAGGAATTGCCATACTCGGCGTCGAAGTTCGAGGTGAGCACGCGGAAGCTGTCAATCGAATCGAGGTTGGGATCGATGGAGGTACCCATGTTCACGTCTTCCTCAACGTCGGCGCCATTCACGCGGAAGCCGTTTGACGCCTCGCGCTGGCCGCTGATGGAAAGGTTGCCGGGGTTGGCATTGCCAGAGGGCGGGGTGGTGGCAACGCCGGTCATGATAACTGCACCCGGTTGCGACGTA
Organism: uncultured Occallatibacter sp.; assembly: GCA_964528915.1. Classification (GTDB taxonomy): domain Bacteria; phylum Acidobacteriota; class Terriglobia; order Terriglobales; family Acidobacteriaceae; genus Telmatobacter. Next base: position 3,180 of record CAZGUD010000028.1, on the reverse strand, counting down.
TTGGCCGGAACAATTCCCGGCTGAACGGCCATCAGATCGGTAAAGTTGCGGCCGTTCAGCGGAACACTTTCAATCTTCCTGGTCTCGATGGTTTCGCCGAGTTGGGTGCTTGTGGTCTCGGCGGTGAGCTGGTTTGCCGTTACCTCTACGGTTTCGGCAGTTGCGTTGATCTGGAGCTGGATGTTGAGCGTGGGGGAGGGTGATTCGGTAGTAACGGAGGCTTGAGCAGAGTAAGTCGAAAAGCCCAGCGAGTTGACTTGGACGGAGTAAGTTCCGGGGGCCGGAACCGTGACCTGGAAGTTGCCCTGGACGTCAGTAAGGATGGGCTGGCTGGCGGCGCTGGTGGGGTTGGCTTGCGCTGGATTTGGGGTTGCGGCAGCGACGGTGACTTGTGCGCCGGGAATCACCGAGCCGGTTGCATCGTGAACCGTGCCGCTGATGGTGAATGCCGCGGGCGCCTGCGCCAAAAAGTGCGGCAGCGCGGAAAAAGTCAGAAATATTGCGATAAGAACTCGGCGTTGCAACTTACGACCTCCATAGGTTCATCCTCCGGTCCGGTTCCTGGTGGCAGGGCGTGGACGAATGGTGAGCCTGTCAATATAGGACAAAATAAGTCCGGTTTACGTATGTGATTCAAATCACCCAGGAGCAGGAACGCGGTCGGAATAGCTCTCGCTAACCCGGGGCCGCAGATATGCGACCAAATTAGTCTGTATTAAATATACGACTTAATTAGTCGGAGTTCAAATTTGCCGTCTCAAAAGGCAGAACCGGGGCTCTCCATTCAAGCAGGGAGTGCCCCATTTCCGGGGTCCACAGAAACAGGCCTTCGCCTGTGGAGTGGATTCAAGCTCTGCGTGAGTGGGTGGGACTTTGCCGCGCCGACTTACTCGCTCGCCGACTCGCTGACTTGCTATCCTTTATTCATGCCCGCATTAATCGATGCCATCGAAGTTAAGCGCAAGATGTTCTTTGAGTTCGAAGGCGCTCCCTACTACTGCATTGACGTTGAAGTTTCCACGCCGACAGCCCGTGGCGGCCAGACCCTTGTCCGGCTCAAAATGCGCAATCTGCTCACGCGCGCGGTCTTCGACAAGACCTTCAAGGCTCAGGAAAAGTTCAAGGAGCCGGACCTGGATACGGTCGAAGCTTCCTATCTCTACTCCGACGGAGACGGTTCGTATTTTCTCGACCAGACGACTTTTGACACGATCCCGCTTTCGGCCGACAAGCTGGGTGACGCCCTCGACTATCTCGTGGAAGGCGCGATGATCCAGATTGACAAGTTCAACGGAAACCCTATCGGCATCACGCTGCCGCAGCAGGTACAGCTAGAAGTCAAATACACTGAGCCCGCGACGCGTGGCGATACGGCCGCAGGCAACGTGCAAAAGCCAGCCAAGCTCGAGACGGGACTCGAAATCAAAGTGCCGTTCTTTGTAAAAGAGGGCGACAAGATCAAGGTGAATACCGAGACGCGGGAGTTTGCGGGAAGGGCGTAGGAGCAGGCCTGAGAAACGAAGAGCCATGGCCGCATTGGCCATGGCTCTTGTTTGTTGAACCCCAGTTCCTGTCAGACCAATCAGTGTTTGCCAGGCGTCGTCGCAGGCTGACTGATGGGCTGATGCGCAACAGGAGGCCGGGACGGCACCAACGGGCGTGGATGAGAGTTGAACGCCGTTTGCAAGCGCGACTTCGCCAATGCTACCGGCTTATGCACTATGCCCGAGCCCCTGGCCATCGTTGCCGCCTTCATTTCGGCGTTGTAAGTCTCGGTTACGTCCACGTGCCGCAGTGACTCATAGCCGCGGCGCTTGGCGACGATGCGGTAGTCAAAGGTTAACGACGATATTCCTCCCTTGGACTCCCGCACTTCAAAACTGGTCGCAGTCTTGTTGATGACGTAGAGCGCCTCCGAATCGCCATTGGGAGTGATGAAGACGTGGTAGTCAGCAGTTCCGCTAACAGTCTCCGCGAAGGTTGGGTCGATCTTGACCACCGCCACCCCCCTCTCCAATCGACCCGTGCCAAAGTCTTCCATCCAGTTCTCCGGCGACTGCACGCCGTAAGTTTCTACAGTGCGCGCGCCGTTCCCCGTTGTGGCCAGGGACTTGATTGGCCCGGTGCAGGTCATGCTGCCGCCGCCTATGCCGCAGGTACCGGCCGCGCTGGTCGCCATGAAGGTCTTGAAGCTGCCGCTAGACAAGCCCGTTACGCCACCAGTGTTGTCGTTCTCTGCATACAACGTAGAGAAACCGGCGCTGTTGTTGACGAAGACGCCGGCATGGCTGTCGTCCGCTGTGCCCAGAACACCGATCGCCCAGGCAGGGGCTACGGTGGTGCTGCTGGTGCCAGTGTCGCCCCAAACTCCGGAGTAGAGGTTGTAGGTATCGCCCTCGACGCTTGCTACGTTCGCAAGACCGTACACGCCTGCTTCCTGCGATACGGTGGTCGAGTTCACGCCCTCCACACCATTTCCGGAGCCTTCAGTTGAGCCATATACGCCGGTTCCGGAGGTAGTGGATGCATTCACGCCATCGCCCGTCGCTGCCTGGAACTCGCCGGCTGTTCCGGTATTGTTGTCGACAAAGAGCGATGGGTAATCGGCCCCATTTGTGACAATAGCACCGCCGTAGGTATCGTCCCCCGTGGCGAAGAGCGACACCGGAATGCCCGAGCCGGCGGCTGAGTTGTCGGCCCACACGCCGGCATTGGCGATCACGACTTCGTTGCTATAGGTGGAGCTGAAAGCTGCTCCGGTAGAGCCCAGAACACCAGAGGAACCGGTAGCGGGAGTCGTTACATTCGCATACACTCCATGACCGGATGTGCTGGTTCCTTCCACGCCATACCCGGTATCGGTGCTTCCAAAAGTCCCGACGGAACCGCTGGTTCCATAACCGAGAACTGCGGCATCTCCCGCGCCGCCGCTCTGGTGCGCTTCAACTTCTCCGGTAAAGTCGTCGGCCGCGCCGAGCCGCGCGTAAACCGAGTTCAGCGTGGTCTCAAGCGCGGAGGTATTAAAGCCCAGCGCCACGGAGCCGGATGTACCCGATCCGGTGAGCGGGCTAGTTGTGGTAATACCGGTGATGGTGCCGCCGCCGGTGCCGGTGATGGGGAAGGTTTGACCGGAGGCCCAGTTGATGGTGCCGGTGGGCGAGATGGAGAAGCCGGTCGGGG
>CAZGUD010000027.1:0-88725 GCA_964528915.1 uncultured Occallatibacter sp. | reverse complement strand
TCGCCTGCATCGCCTTGCGGCTCTCTTCGTTGATGACGCGCGGACCGCTGACGTAGTCACCCCATTCCGCCGTATCGCTGATGGAGTAACGCATGTACGCCAGGCCTCCGCGATACATCAGATCGACGATGAGCTTGAGCTCGTGCAGGCATTCGAAGTAGGCGCTCTCAGGCTGGTAGCCGGCCGCGACCAAAGTGTCGAACCCAGCCTTGACCAGCGCGCTTACGCCACCGCAAAGAACCGCCTGCTCGCCGAAGAGATCGGTCTCAGTCTCTTCTTTGAACGTGGTTTCAAGAACTCCCGCGCGGGTTCCGCCGATGCCCTTCAGATAGCTCAGCGTGAGATCGTGAGCCTTGCCGGTCGAGTCCTGGTGAACAGCGATGAGGCAGGGCACTCCGCCGCCCTCAGTGAACACTTCGCGCACGCGATGGCCCGGCGCCTTGGGCGCGGCCATGCCCACGTCGATGCCCGCTGCCGGCACAATGGTCTTGAAGTGAATATTGAAACCGTGAGCGAACAGCAGCAGCGTGCCCGGCTTGAGATTCGGGCCGATCTCTTCGGTATAAAGTTTGGCCGCAGTCTGGTCGGGAACCAGGACCATAACCACGTCGGCCCATTTCGTGGCTTCGGCAACAGTCGTTACTTCAAGGCCCGCCTTCTGAGCCTTGGCGACGGAGCGCGATGTTGCAGGCAGGCCGACCTTGACCTCGACTCCCGAGTCCTTGAGGTTGAGTGCGTGGGCGTGCCCCTGCGAGCCGTAACCAATGATAGCCACTTTTTTGGCCTGGATCAGCGTCAGATCGGCATCGTGATCGTAATAAGTCTTTGCCATGTTATTTCTTCGTTATCCTTTGCATGCAGTGTTTGATTCAGTGATTTCGATTGATGTGGCCGTGGAATCGTAGCCGGCATTTATAGTGCTGTTTCAAGGCGGCTATGCCTTGACGAAAGTTGTGAGGCCGCGCCGGGTACGCTCGCGGAGCTGGCACTCGCGCAACTTGTCTGCGAGGGCTTCAAGGCTGTGAACTCCGTACAAGGTGAAGTTCGAGAGCTCTGCGTCGGACGAGAACAGATGCAGCGATGCGTAGCCAAGCATGCGCATGCCGATGGGCTTGCGCAACTCGAAGTGGTCGATGCGAAACAGTTCGAGCGACTCCTGCACCTTTGAGAGCATTCCATGCTCGAGCTTGATGCGCTGGGTAGTAACTACGTAATGAGTGCCGAGGCTCTTGAAGTAATAGTTGAACCAGATAAATCCGCAAATGACAATCGCGCCCAGAATCAGGTAGAGATCGATGTGCCTCGGGCCCTGGGTTTGGCTGAAGGAGTTCGATTGAGTGAAGTAGACAGCCGCGGCGGTTGCGACGACGACGGCGAGAAACGGCACAACCTGGCCAACACTGTAGATTGCGGCGGGGTGGCCGGAGAATAACTCGTGTTCGGTCTCAGCTTCTCGGGCTGCGGCATAGGACGCAAGGTCAGTGTTGCAGAAGCGGCACTTAAGCGCGACGGCCTTGATCGTTTCTCCGCATACCGGACATACCTTTGTATCTTCGTCCATCGCTGGGTCCTTCAACGTCAGGATAACAATGCCGCCCGGGTGATACATCTGCCATTCTGAGCGGTGCAAGCCGAGTGGGTCTACTCAACTCACTCAATTTCCGTCGGCACCTTTTCTTCAGGTAACTCGCAGATTGCCTCTTTGGGCTCTTCAGTGCCGGCGCCCATCGCCTTGACCACACTGCTTGTGTGTTGTCCGCGGCGCATGGTCATCTTGCCGCTCCGGCAAATCTCGAGGATGCGCCCTTCATTCTCGCGCAAGATCTCGATGAGCCCTTCAATCTTGCTCTCGACGCCGGTCATCTCAATGATGAGCGATTCAGAAGTGAGGTCCACGATGCCCGCGCGGAACACTTCGGCGAGGTCGAAGATTTGTCCACGATTGGCCGCGGTGACTGCAACCTTGATGAGCGCGAGTTCGCGCGTGACCGAGGGCGCCTGGGCGATGTCGTCGACGTCAACGACATTCTCAAGCTTGAACAGGCTGGCGCGGATGCGATCGCCGGCCTCCGCCGATGCCTCGCATACCAGCGTCAAACGCGAAAGGCCTTGCCGCTCGCTGCGGCCCACGGTGAGCGAGTTGATGTTGATGTTCAAGCGGCGAAACAGCGATGCCACGCGCGTGAGCACGCCCGGCAAGTCTTCAACGTAAGCAACGAATGTATGCAGCATAAAACAGCTCCTAGCTTCTAGCTTTCAGCTCTCAGCCTTTTCCCAACCACTCCGCCTCTTCGCTTCTCTGAAAAAAATCCGCTTCACCTGCGAAGCTCAATCAGGCCACAAAGGCAGCTGGTTGCACATCGCAACTGAAAGCTGAAGGCTGATAGCTGAAAGCTGCTTTTACTCTTCCAGCGGATCGTGTTCGGGGCGGCGGATCATTTCGTGCAGGGCCGCGCCCACCGGAATCATTGGATAAACCGACTCTTCCTTCTCGACCAGGAAGTTGAGAAGATATGCACCCTTGGCCGAACGCGCGGCCTCAACTGCCGCGTCAACCTCGGAGCGAGCGCGAACCGCTCGTCCCTCGATTCCATGCGCATCCGCCAGCTTCACAAAATCGGGACTCACCAGCGGCGTGGCTTCGTAGTTGCGCTCGTAGAAAAACTCCTGCCACTGGCGAACCATGCCCAGGTAGCCGTTGTTGATGATGGCAATATTGATCTTGAGCTTCTCCTGGGCGATGGTGGAAAGCTCGGCAGCCGTCATCTGGAATCCGCCGTCGCCGACGACAACCCACACTTCCTTTTCAGGGCACGCCATTTTTGCGCCGATGGCTGCGGGCAGTGCGAAGCCCATGGTGCCGAGGCCGCCGGAAGTAATAAGCGTGCGCGGACGCTCATGATGGTAATACTGCGCTTCCCACATCTGGTGCTGGCCCACATCGGTCACCACCAAAGCGTTGCCTTCGGTAATGCGCCACAAATCGTGCATCACGTGCGCGGCGTACAGGTGCCCTGAGTCAGGCAGGTTCTTGATGTCGCGCACGGCTACCGCACCCTTGCTCGCCGCGATCGTCTTGAGCCACGCCGATCCGTCGCGCCCCGAAATTCGCGGCAGCAGCTCCTCGAGCACCGCGCGCAAATCGCCCACCAGCGCTACATCAACCTTAACGTTCTTGTTGATCTCGGCGGGGTCGATCTCGATGTGAATTTTTTTCGCCTTCTGTGCGTACGATGCAAGCGTGCCGGTCACGCGATCGTCGAAGCGCATTCCGCAGGCGATCAGCAGATCAGCCTCCTGAATGGCGTGATTGACCCATGCCTCGCCGTGCATGCCCATCATTCCCAGGTTGAGCGGATGCGATGCAGGAAACCCGCCGAGCCCGAGCAGCGTAAGCGCCACGGGAATCTCGGTGCGTTCGGCCAGAGTCCGCACCTGCTCCATTGCGCCGGATTCCATCACGCCGTGCCCGGCAAAGATGATGGGTCGCTTGGCCTCGCGAATGAGTTCGGCCGCCTTGTCAAGATCGCTCTGCACCACGCGCAACATAGGATGAGGACGGACCGGTCGCGGCTTGGCCGCTTCGAAATCGAAGAGCGCGCTGTTGATCTCGGCATCCTTTGTAATGTCGATCAGCACCGGCCCGGGCCGGCTGCTGCGCGCAATTTGAAACGCGTGGCGGATGGTGGGCGCAATGTCTTCAACGCGATTCACCAGGAAGTTGTGTTTGGTCACGGGCAGCGTAATGCCGGTGATGTCCACTTCCTGAAACGCATCGCTGCCCAACAGCTTTGAAGACACGTTGGCCGTAATGCAGACGATTGGAATGGAGTCGAGCATGGCCGTGGCAATGCCGGTAACAAGGTTGGTTGAGCCGGGGCCGCTGGTGGCAATGGCCACGCCGACCTTGCCCGATGCGCGCGCGTAGCCGTCGGCCATGTGCGCCGCGCCCTGCTCGTGCCGCACCAATACGTGGCGGATGGGAAACTTGCGCAGAGCGTCGTAGGCGGGAAGAATCGTTCCTCCCGGATAACCGAAGACGGTGTCGACGCCCTCGCCCACCAGCGTAGCCCAGATAATCTCTGCGCCGGTGAGGCGCGTGGGCGTGGTGAGGTGTGCGTTTGCGTTTGCTTGCGCGTCAGCGTTCGTGGCCATGTTGAACTCCTTGGGTGCTAGCTATTAGCTGTTAGCTATTAGCTTTTAGCTTGCTTCTGCGAATCTTCGACATCCTACGTCTTGTTGCAAAAGTACCAGTGCTGCTCGGCCGATCGATCCATTAGCTAATGGCTAAGAGCTAAAAGCTTATAGCTGCATTTACGTCGTCGCGCCTTCCGATGCCGAATTTACGCGATCGACATATTTGCGGAAGACGCCCTTGGGCCAGCGCAGCGCCGGAGGCTTGAAATCCTTGAGCCGCGCCGCCATCTCTTCGTCGCTGATTTCAACGTTGAGCGTGCGCTTGGGAATGTCGAACGAGATGATGTCGCCTTCGCGCACCGCGGCAATGGGGCCGCCGACAAATGCTTCGGGAGCCACGTGGCCCGCGGTGAATCCGCGGGTCGCGCCGCTGAATCGGCCGTCGGTAAGCAATGCAACGTGCGAGCTCAGTTCCGCGTTCGATGAGATGGCTGCCGTCACCTGGAGCATCTCGCGCATGCCCGGACCGCCCTTGGGGCCTTCATAACGAATCACCACTACGTCGCCGGGGCGGATGCCACCCTCCTGCACAACTTTGAAGCAGTCCTCTTCGCAGTTAAAGACGCGCGCCGGTCCGCGATGATCGTATTTGCCCGCGGCGGCGATCTTCATCACGGAACCTTCGGGCGCAAGATTGCCTTTCAAAATCACCAGGCCGCCGTTGGGCTTGATGGGATTCTCGAAAGTATGAATGACGTCCTGACCGGGCGACTCTTTGGCAAGCGCAGCTTCTTCGGAGAGAGTTTTGCCGCTGATGGTGAGCGCCGATCCGTCAGCGAAACCCGCGTCGATCATGCGCTTGGCCAGCAGACGCGAGCCGCCCGCAGCCTGGTAGTCGGATGCCACGTACTTGCCCGCGGGCGTGAGCGAACAAATGTAAGGCGTGCGCTTTGAGATGGCGTCGAAGTCGTCGATGGTAAGTGGAATGCCAATCTCACGCGCAATGGCTAACAAATGCAGCACGGCATTGGTTGAGCCGCCGCTTGCAGCCACGCTGGCGATGGTATTCTCAAGAGCTTTGCGCGTGATGATCTGCGAGGGCTTGAGATTGGCGCGCACCGCATCCATCAGGATGTGGCCCGCCTTGCGCGTGGCTGCCATTTTTTCAGGCGAAGTAGCAGGAACACCGGAAAGTTCGATCGGAGAGATGCCCAGAATTTCGGCGCTCATGGCCATGGTGTTGGCAGTGAACTGACCGCCGCATGCGCCCGCGCCGGGACAGGCCGCGGCTTCGAGCGCTTCAAGGCCCGCGTCGTCGATACGTCCCGCGGCGTGCGAGCCGATCCCTTCAAATACATTCTGGATCGTGATGTCGACACCATTCAGTTTGCCGGGCGCGATCGATCCGCCGTAAAGCATCATGCCGGGAATATCGAGCCGGCACAGTGCCATGATGATGCCGGGCATATTTTTGTCGCAGCCGCCGATGCCCACCAAGCCATCGAACAAATTGCCGCGCGTAACCAGCTCGATGGAGTCGGCGATCACTTCACGCGAAACCAGTGAAGCCTTCATGCCCTGTGTGCCCATAGTAATTCCGTCAGAGATGGTGACGGTGTTGAACTCCATGGGCGTGCCGCCTGCCTCGCGAATGCCTTCCTTGAGAGCTTCGGCAATATCGCGCAGGTGCACGTTACAAGTGCCGATTTCGGTCCAGGTATTGGCGATGCCGATGATCGGCTTGTGCAGGTCGTCTTTCTTGAATCCCGAGCCACGCAGGTAAGATCGCGCCGCAGCGCGGCTGGGGCCCTCAGTCAACGGAATACTTTGTCGCTTGCCTTCGATGGTCATGTGCTCGCTTTGCTCGCCGAGAGCTTTTAGCTGTCAGCTATTAGCTCTTAGCTTGTTCGTGCTGTGGTAAACATTCTCAATTCAATTAAAACCGATCAAGCCGGTCGGTGTTTCCCCTGCAACCCATGCCGTTTGTTTATGCGAGATGAGCTAAAAGCTAAGAGCTAACAGCTAAAAGCTGCTCTACTTCGCCTTAAGCCATCTCGCCTCGTCGTGCCTGGCCTCGAACGCGTCGAGCGCAGCGGCGTGGCGCAGTGTCAGGCCGATATCGTCGAGCCCTTCGAGCAAACAGAACTTGCGGAAAGAGTCGATCTCAAATGTTGCGTTGAATCCGCGGTCGTCAGTCACCGTCTGCGCTTCGAGCGAGACCGTGAGCTGATAGCCGGGAATGGTTTGCGCGTTGTTCAAAAGCGTGTTGACCTCTGCTTCGCTCAGGCGCACCAGAACGATGCCGTTCTTGCCCGCATTCGAGAAAAAGATGTCGGCAAAGGTCGGCGCGATCACCGCGCGGAAGCCAAAATCAGAGAGCGCCCAAGCGGCGTGCTCGCGGCTCGATCCGCAGCCGAAGTTTTTTCCGGCAACCAGAATCTGCGCGCCCTTGTAACGCGGGTCATTGATTACGAAATCCGCGACCGGTGTACCGTCGGGCTTCTGTCGCCAGTCGAAAAACAGAAAATCGCCGTAGCCGGTGCGCTCAATGCGCTTGAGAAACTGCTTTGGAATGATCTGGTCGGTATCGACGTTGGTGCGGTCGAGCGGCATGGCCAGCGACGTTAATGTCTTGAACGGTTCCATTATGCTGTCACCTCCTCGTTCACCTTCCACGTGCGAATGTCTACAAAATGGCCGGCGATTGCGGCTGCCGCGGCCATCTCCGGCGAGACGAGGTGAGTGCGCCCGCCGCGTCCCTGGCGACCTTCAAAGTTGCGGTTGCTGGTGGAAGCGCAACGCTCGCCAGGTGAAAGAATGTCGGGGTTCATGCCCAGGCACATGCTGCAGCCAGGCTCACGCCATTCGAAACCCGCCTCGAGGAAGATGCGGTCCAGGCCTTCCCTTTCCGCCTGCGCCTTTACCTGTTGCGAGCCGGGCACCACCATCGCATTCACGTGGCTTGAAACCTTGTGCCCCGCGGCAATCTTCGCGGCGGCGCGAAGGTCTTCAATGCGGCCGTTGGTGCAGGAGCCAATGAACACGCGGTCGATTTCGATTTCATCAAGCGGCGTGCCGGCCTTCAGGTTCATGTACTCGAGCGCGCGCTCAAACGATCTGCGATCGAGCTCGTTGCCTGCGGCCGCTGGATCAGGGACGGATGCGGTCACGGGTGCAACCATGCCTGGGCTGGTTCCCCAACTCACATAAGGCACCAGCGAGGCCGCATCGATCACCAGTTCGCGATCGAACTTCGCGCCGGGATCCGACGGCAGCTTGCTCCACTCGGCAACCGCTGCATCCCACTCCGCCCCCTTCGGTGCAAAGGGGCGCCCTTTCAAATACGCAAACGTCGTCTCGTCGGGAGCGATCATGCCTGCGCGCGCCCCGGCCTCGATGCTCATGTTGCAGACGGTCATGCGGCCTTCCATCGAAAGAGCGCGAATGGCCGAGCCTGCATACTCGACCACGCAACCTGTAGCGCCGTCGGTGCCGATTTTGCCGATGATGGCGAGAATGATGTCCTTGGCCGTGACCCCCTGCGGCAGCTTACCTTCAACCGAAATGCGGAAGGTGCTGGGCTTCGACTGCGGCAATGTCTGTGTGGCCAGCACATGCTCCACTTCGCTGGTGCCGATGCCAAACGCAAGAGCGCCAAACGCGCCGTGCGTCGAGGTGTGAGAGTCACCGCACACAATCGTCATGCCGGGCTTGGTCAGGCCCATCTCAGGGCCGATCACGTGCACAATTCCCTGCTCGCGCGAGTTCACGTCGTAGAGCTCGATGCCAAAGTCAGCGCAATTCTGGCGCAGCGTGGCAATCTGTTTGGCGGCAATCTGGTCCACGATATTCAGCCGGCCCTCAATGGTCGTAGGCACGTTGTGGTCGACCGTCGCGATAGTGCGATCGGGCCTGCGCACCTTGCGGCCCGCCAGCCGCAGCCCTTCAAACGCCTGCGGCGACGTGACCTCGTGCACCAGTTGCAGATCGATATAAATCAGCGTGGGCTCGCCCTTGGGCTCAACCACCACGTGCTTATCCCAGACTTTTTCGAATAATGTTTTCGGCGTTGCGGTCATGAAACTCCTAAGAACAGCTATTAGCTTTTAGCTGTTAGCTCTGTCTTGCGGGCCAAAGCATTCGCGGCCGCAAGTAAGACTTTCCATCGTCCCTACGGGACTCCGTTCCCCGGGGGTTGAATCCCATCCCCACGCTGAAGCGCGGGGCTAACAAACGCTGCGCCTTCGGCGCGCCCGACAATATTGTGCTCAGGCACGATGAGCTAATTGCTAAGAGCTAATAGCTGCTCTTTCACCGTCTCCCGCACTTTCGCTCCCATCTCCCAAGTCGATAGCACGGTGAGGCCTTCCTTGCTGCCGCGCACCAGATCGGGCGTGCGGAAGCCATGCTCCAGCACCTTGCGTACCGATGCCTGAATGGTTTTCGCCTCGGCTTCGAGCTTGGCCGTGAGTCGCAGAATCAGCGCGCCGGTAAGAATCGCGCCCAGCGGATTAGCCAGTCCCTTGCCTGCGATGTCGGGCGCGGAGCCGTGGACCGGTTCGAAGAGATCGACCTTGCCGCCGATGGTTGCCGAGGGCAGCATGCCCAGCGAGCCGGTGATGACCGCCGACTCGTCCGAAAGAATGTCGCCGAAGAGGTTCTCGGTAAGCACCACATCGTAGTTGCGCGGCTGATTCATCAGATGCATGGCCATTGCGTCGACATACTGGTGCTCGAGCGTCACGTCGGGATATTCAGTTGCGATCTCAGTAACCGTTGCGCGCCACAGTTGCGAGACCTCAAGCACATTCGCCTTGTCGACGCTGGTGAGTTTTTTGCGGCGTCCGCGAGCCAGGTCGAAGGCAATGCGCGCCACGCGGGCTACTTCGTCCTTTGTGTAGACCATCGTGTTGAACGCCCGGCCAGCCGTCTTGTCCCACTCGCGCGGCTTGCCAAAATAAAGGCCGCCGAGCAGCTCGCGCACAAAGAGAATGTCGGCGCCGTCGATAATTTCGGGACGCAACGGGCTGTTGACCGCCAGCTCTTTGAATGCGAAGGCAGGACGCAAATTGGCAAAGCCGCCAAGGGCCGCGCGAATCTGCAACAGGCCGGCTTCGGGGCGCTTGTCGGGCGGGAGCGAGTTGAACTCGTTGCCGCCCACTGCGCCTAACAACACCGCATCTGACTCGAGCGCCGCGGCCAGCGTGTCGGCCGGCAGCGGTGTGCCATCCTGCACAATTGCAACGCCACCGATCCGCTTGCGGTCGAACTCAAATGTGTGACCGCCAGCCTGCGCTATCTCTTCAAGCACAGCAACAGCTTCATTCGTCACTTCGGGGCCGATGCCGTCGCCGGCCGTAACTAGAATCTTGAGGTGCATTTCCGGATTCTTCCCTCAGGGGCTAAAGCCCAAATTAGTTTTGTGCTGCTTTTGGCACGACTAAAGTCGTGCCCTTTCAATTCTCTTGTTTAATCCGACCGGTTCAAAGCGAGTGCAAAGACAAGAGCAACCGCAGATTCTTCGACTCGCTACGCTCGCTCAGGATGACAGTCATCGAGGAAGCGCGGCGTGATAGTGATTCGTTCAGTCCATTTCCGCCACCGCCTCATGCCGGCGGTCGCGAATTTGATCGGGCAGCAAGCCGATCAGGTCCTGGTCGTAAATATTCTTCTTGCGATCGGCCAGCGCGACAAAGCGATAGTAGACATGCTGCAGTTCTTCGCGGCTGACGGTGAAGCCGAGCTGCTCAAGCCTGTGGCGCAGCGCGGCGCGGCCGGAGTGCTTGCCCAGCACCAGGTTGGTTTTTGAAACGCCCACCAGTTGCGGAGTCATGATTTCGTAGCAAAGCGGGTTGGCCAGCATGCCGTGCTGGTGGATTCCCGATTCGTGCGCAAAAGCATTGGCCCCGACTATCGCCTTATTGGGCGACGGCCTGAAAGTGATGAGCTGGCCCAGCACTTCACTGGTGGGATAAAGCTGGTCGAGTTTGATGCCGGTGGTTAGGCCGTAGTAGTCGCCACGCACGTAGAGCGCTGTCGCAATCTCTTCGAGAGCGGCGTTGCCGGCACGCTCGCCAATACCGTTGATGGTGCACTCCACCTGGCGCGCGCCGGTCTGGATGGCGGCCAGCGAGTTGGCCACTGCAAGGCCCAGGTCGTCGTGGCAATGCGAGGAGAGGATCACGCCGTTCTGGTCGATCGCGGGAATGCGCTCGCGCACCTCGCGGAACATGGCGCCGTATTCCTCTGGCGTGGAATAGCCAACCGTATCGGGCATGTTGATGGTGGTGGCGCCGGCTTCGACGGCGATGCGCACCATTTCGACCAGGTAGTTGCGATCGGAGCGGGTCGAATCCTCGGGCGAAAACTCAACGTCGTCGCACAGCGAGCGCGCCTGTCGCACACTCTCGCCACAGAGGTCGAGGGCCTCGGAGCGGCTGATCTTCAATTTGTATTCAAGGTGCAGATCGCTCGAGGCCAGAAAAACATGGATGCGAGCGCGATCGGCGAATTGAAGCGCGCGGGCAGCCATCTCAATGTCTTCACTCTTGGCCCGGGCCAATGAGGCGATGCGCGGCTTCCGTATGGCCTGGGTAATGGTGGCGATGGCCGCAAAGTCGCCCTCCGAGGCCATGGCGAAACCGGCCTCGATGATGTCCACGCCCAGGTCCTCGAGGGCATGGGCCATAGTCAGTTTTTCCTGCGTAGTCATGCTGCAGCCCGGCGATTGCTCGCCATCGCGCAGCGTGGTGTCGAAAAAAACAACTTGATTTGAGCTCATATCCGCAATCCGGCAGGGGAAGACCCCGATCAGACACACCTCAGTCAGACATATTCAGTATCCGGCATTTGGGTTGTATAAGGCAAAGTTATTATTATTGGAGTTGCGATTAGAATTTCTTATAGAGGCAGCTACTAGCTGCTGGCTCCTTGCTTCATCCAGTCGAGGGATAAGGCGATGCTGACATTGCGCCGTATCTCCTACCAGGCGATGCCGATCCGGTACGTAGTGCCTCCACGGAGCCAGGAGCTAGAAGCTAGAGGCTAGAGGCTAGAAGCTGCTCTCGGAGAGAGCATATGGAACTCATCCAGCTCGAAACGTTTCTTGCCGTGGCCGAGGAGAGGAGTTTTTCTCGTGCCGCGGTCCGACTGCATCGCACGCAGCCCGCGGTAAGCCAAGTGATCCGCAAGCTTGAGGAGTCAGTGGGAGAGACGCTCTTTGACCGAGCGGCGCGGGACGGGTCGCTGACGGCTTCCGGCGTTCTGCTGCGCGACTACGCGCAACGCCTGCTGGCATTGCGGCGCGAGGCCTCGAGCGCGCTCGACGAGCTCAAGAACCTTGAGCGGGGCAGGCTGCAACTCGCGGCTAACGAGTACACCTGCATGTACCTGCTGCCGGCCATCGACGCATTTCGCCGCGAGGCTCCGCATGTGAACGTGACAGTGAACCGCATGCTGGCCTCACGCATTCCCGATGAGCTGAATCTGCGCAGCTTTGAGCTGGGCGTCATCTCGTTCCGTCCCGATCCCGAGCAATTCCGCACCATTGCGGTTTATGGAGATAGCCTGGACTTCATCGTCAGTCCGCACCATCCCCTGGCGCGTTCGCCGCGAGTCTCAATAAATGACCTGGGCAACGAGAACTTTATCGCCCATAACGTGGCTTCGCCGCTGCGGCGCAGGGTAATTGAGACTTTTCAGCGCTACCGTACGCCCCTGAACATGGGTATCGAGCTGCCCACCATTGAGGCCATCAAGCGCTTTGTGGCCATGGGCAACGGCGTGGCGCTGGTGCCTCATATATCGGTGGCCCGCGAACTGGAGATGGGCGAGCTTAAGCGGATTCCGGTTGACGAGCTGGAGATCAAGAGGATTCTGCGGCTGGTGTACCGCAAGCAGGCCGCCCTCTCGTACGCGGCCACGGCATTTCTGCGTACGCTGCGAAGGCTGGCTAAGGAGCAGGGCCCTCCGTTCTACTACCATGTGGAGCGGGATAAAGGCAGGGAAAAAGCAGCCAATAGCCAGTAGCCAGTGGATGCAAGTTGCACGCGCCGAGAGCTACTGGCTATTGGCTATTGACTATTGGCTTCGAGTCAAAGCACCCGAATTGCGGGTCGTGCGTCTATGCATCAGACAATTCCGCGCGCTCACCCGTCACCCCGCCCCACCCCGGGCAGTTACAATGCTGAGAGTGGGGCCCGGACGATACGGAGCGCCCAAATCGACATGCCCATTGCCGGCCCGGAGCCTGCGCGGGGGTGAGGTTCAGAACCGAATGAAGAAGATCGCCTTGTTAGCAATTCTGCTGGCCGCTAATGTTGCCGCAGGTCACGCCCAGGAAAGCCGTCAGGACATCAGCATTAGTGGAATGGGTCTCATTGAGCCGTTCCGGGCATCCTCCACAACCGTCCAGGTAAACTCGACCCCCGCGTACGGCGCGCTGGTCAGCTACCGCTTCATGCTGACGCCTACCACGGCGCTCGAAGCCAATTATGGAATCACCTATCAGAACAGCATTGGTTACTACGTCAATCCCAACCATTACAAGGTGCTGACCCGCACGCAGGAAGCCTCAGGCGCGTTCGTCAAGTCATTTGTGTTCAAGAATTTGAACCCATTCGTCGAAGGCGGTCCGGGCGGATTTGTTTTCCTGCCTATTGTCAACTCGGGAACCACGACTCTCGACGCCAAGCAGCAGATTGAGATCGGCGGCTTGTTTGGCGCAGGTTTCGCGTATGAGATCAGTCCCAGCTTCGACATCCGCGGCGAGTATCGCGGCTGGGTAACCAAGATTCCCACCTTTGACAACACGAATTTCACCACGAATCGATGGTACGTAATCTCGAATCCCGCGATCGGCGTGGCATATCACTTCTAAGAGATCAGAGAACAGAGAGACACAAAAGGACCGGCTTCGGCTGGTCCTTTTGCCTTTGTGGGAACCGGCTGATGAACTCAGACGTTCACGGCGCTGACGGCTTCGCGATAGCGTCCAAGTTCCTTCACCATGCCGCAGTGGGCGCGCAGAGCTTCAATGGCGCGCGAGCCTTCGCCGGCCGAACCGATCTGGCAGTCGACGTAGAAGACGTACTCCCATGGCTTGCCGTGCACCGGCCGCGACTCTATCTTGGTCAGGTTGGTTCCCAGAGCCGAGAGCGCGCTGAGCGCAGCCACCAGCGAGCCGGGCCGATGCTCGAGCGAGAACGCGATGCTGATCTTGTTGGCCTCGGAATCGGGAATTGATTCATCTGTGCGCCGCAGCAGGAAGAAGCGGGTAAAGTTTTCAGGATTATCTTCAATGCCTGATTCCAGAATCACGGCGCCGTAGAACTGGGCCGCCTGTTCGCTAGCGATGGCCGCGGCGTGCCGGTCGCGCAGTTCAACCAGTTGTTTCACGCTGCCGGCGGTGTCGTAAAAGGCGAATGCCTCCATGCGGGGATGGCGGGCGAGAAAGTGGCGGCACTGGGCCAGCGCAACGGGATGCGAGAAGACGCGATCGATGCCCGCAGTCTCAGCCCCGGCAATGGCAATCAGGTTGTGACGAATGCGGAGCAGCGTCTCACGCTCGACGCGTACGTCGTTGGCGAGCAATAGATCGAAGTGCTCTGAGACTGAGCCGGCCAGGCTGTTTTCGATAGGGATAACAGCAGCATCAACCGTCAGCCCAGTGAGCACCGCGAAGACCTCGGCCGAGAGCGCGCAGGGCACGATTTCCGCATCCGGAACCAGCTTGAGAGCAGCTTCGTGGCTGAAAGAGCCCGGTTCACCCTGGATTGCGATTCTCATTCGTTCGTCCGCCATTTACGCAGGCGCGAATTAGCGTACGCGCCTCTCTCGCACCATACCATAGCCCTCCCTCAACAATTTGGACTCGAATGGCACGTGGCCGCTGCAATGCAACCTGGGACCGTCCAGTGGTACTCGCGATTCTCCGCGCAGTCGGTGCCGTGATACCATCTCGGCAATGGCCAACCCCGGCCATCCGGCCTAACCAGGAGGTCATTTATGAGTCCCGTTTCTCGCCGCGAATTCCTGAAATCTTCGCTCGTCGTCGGAACCGTCGCCGGCGCAGCCACCGCTGCTGTCTCTCTGCACGCCGATACTACCCAGAAGGCAACCGAAAAGGTCACCCTCGGCAAATCGGGCCTGCAGGTCACGCGTCTTGCCTTCGGCACCGGAAGCAACAACGGCTATGTGCAAAAGGCGCTTGGCCAGGCAGCGTTCAGCCGTCTGGTCAGCCACGCTTACGAACGCGGCATCCGCTTTTTTGAAACGGCTGAATCGTACGCCACGCCGGCCATGCTCGCCGAGGCGCTCAAGCCCTATCCGCGCGATAGCTACGTTCTGATGCACAAAGTTACGACCGACAAAGGTGTCGACCCGGCAAAACGCTTTGACGAGCTGCTGCGCGTTTCGCAAACCGACTACTTCGACATCATGCTGCTGCACTGGCAGCACACCGGCAACTGGATTGAGGAGACTGCACGCTGGCGCGACGGCATCAACGAAGCCCAGGCCAAGAAGACCATCAGGGTGCGCGGCGTATCCGTCCACGGCCTGCCCGCACTGCGCCTGGTACCCACCGACAAGTGGCTCGAAGTGGCCATGATCCGCATGAACCACAACGGCACGCGCATGGACGGCCCGAACGGCGAGGACTTCACCTCTCCCGGCAATGTGAACGAAGTTGTGCAGCACGTAAAGCTGGTAAAGAGCGAAGGCATGGGAGTGATCAGTATGAAGCTGGCCGGTGACGGCACATTCACCCAGCGCGACGACCGCCAGAAGGCCGTGCGTTTCGCTTTCCGCAACGCCGAAGTGGATTGTGTAACGATTGGCTTCAAGAGTCCGCAGGAGATCGACGAAGCCTTCGACAATATCAACCTGGCCTACGTGTAAAACGAGATAAGGCAGATCGCGATCAGGTAATCGGCATAGGGGGGAGAGTTACCTCCCCTCCCCTGCCACACCACCGGACATGCGGGTCCGCATCCGGCGGTTCGATGAGTTGATCCCCTGCCACATTGCACAGAGGCCGGAGGTTCAAAGAATGCACCGCCGATGGTGGTTTCGCCGCTCGTCGAGTTTCATTGCAGGCTTCACCCGCTCCCAACTCGCTCAAGCTCGGCCCGAGGGCTGATTGGCTGGCGCATAGCCACGCATGAGATGCGCTTTCCTACTACTCCTTCTCATCGTTCAGGCCTTCGTCCCTCGCGGAACTACTATGCCCGCTGCTGACTTCTGCCCCACGGTCAGAGTGGATTGCTCCACCCTCAGTCCCGATTCCGGAACATGTGGCAGACCTCCCGAGGTAAGTTCAACCGCCTTCAACGCACAGCCGCCGAATTTACAACCAGCGCTCTTGATGGATGTGGACTTCGCGACCGTTTGCCCGCTCGTCCAGCGCCGTATGCCTCATATCCGGTTCTTGTCCATCGGCTCGCGTCTTTGCTCCACGCTGCTTTCAGACCCCGCCTCGCGACGACGCCCTGGCGCTTCGCTATCACTTCTCCTCCATCAGGATGTGAAGGGGACTTGCACCCCAAAGCTGTTAAACATGCTCGGCACACAAACAGGCGGCACGATCCCAACGAGGGCTCGTGCCGTTTTTGTTTTTCGGTTATCCACCGTCTTTGCCGGCCCGTCGGAAACAAACCTTCGGGTGCCCCACCCTCGGCGCGTCCTTGTTTTTGCGCCTAGGGTGGGATCGCTCAGCAACAAAAAGTGAGATGCATCAGCGCTTGCCGAGGCGCAGCGACTCCCAACTGCCGTCGGCCGCCCAACCTCCATCCACTGAAAGCATGTGACCGTTGACGAATGCGCTTTCTTTCTCGTCGGCCAGGAAGGCGATTGCGTGGGCGACGTCGTCGGGCGTGGCAAAGCGGGCCATGGGAATACGGCCCGTGATGTCGGCGTCGGTGTAACTGCCTCCAGCCTGGTCAGCCGCATCCATCTCGGTCTTCACCCAGCCGGGGCAGACGGCGTTGACGCGCACGCCGCGCCCGCCCCACTCCGCTGCCAGTGTGCGGGTGAGCCCCACCAGCCCGTGTTTTGACGCGTTATAGGCCGCGCGATCGGCAACTCCGAGAAGGCCCGCAACCGACGCAACATTGACGATCGAACCGGCGCGTGCCTCGAGCATAACGGCCCCGAATGCTTTGGCCAGCAGGAACGGCGCCACCAGGTTGACCTCGAGGACTCGCCGGTAATCGGCGGTCGAAGTTTGCTCGGCGGGAGAGATCAAGCTGATGCCTGCGTTGTTTACCAGCACATCCGCGCGACCGTAATGAGCAAGCACGCGGCTCTTGAATTCCTCGACAACACTCTCAGATGTAATGTCGCCGACAAAGCCGAACAACTCGCCGCCGGCGGATTCGATGGCTGCGATGGTGCTCACCGGCGGGTTCAGATCGATGATGGCCACGCGATAGCCGCGCTGGGCCAGCAGCTCGGCAGTCGAGCGGCCAATGCCCTGCGCTCCACCGGTAACGACGGCGACTTTAGCGGATGCGTTCACGGTCAATTCCCTTTCCTGTTTGCGGTGTGTTCGAGGAAGCAAACCTTGTCAGTCCAATCCCAGAGCAGCCCCGCTTTGGCTAATTCAACCAGAGCCCGCACCTGTCCGCCAATGTCTGACTGCGCGATTGTCTTTTCGTCGGCAAACACAACTCCGGCGTAATGAATGCCAGATTCCGCCCATGCTTTCAACAGCGGCGGAATGGTTCGCCGGTCGTAGGTGACCAGGGTCAGCTTCTGGCGGGCCGCCTCTTTGAGGCAGCTTGCATCGTCGCGGCCTAGGTGCGCGCCATTGTCCCACTCGGCCAATGCGTACACCGTGAATCGCGGTAGACGGCGTTTGAGGCCAGTGGCCAAGGCAGGCGAGATGTGTTCGTCGAGCAGAAATTTCAACACGCTGGAAACTCGCCCTTTACTTTCGCGAACCCCGGCTTGCTTTGAATTCCGCGGTTTGCGGCAGCATGCGTTTCAACGCTTCAAGGCCCAGCAATTCATTCTCCCGGAGTGCGTCGCCGATCTCGTCGGGGTAGGCCTCGGAATAGTGAATCGCAGCGGCCACTTTGACTCCCGGCCAGCGCAGGTGGTTCGCTACGGCATTGAAATCGCCTTTGTAGCTTTTCACCAGAGCCACCACTTCCCAAACGGCAAGGGAGCTGCCCTGGATGTATGCCTGGCGTCCAGCCGCGGAATCGCGAAAGTCGATGAAGGCGAACTCCGCGCGGCGCAGGCCCTCTTCCACGAGCCGGGCGCTCAAGTCGCTGGTGGTCCAGCCATGGCGGCTGGCGAGCCGCTTCAAACGACTTCCGCTCTCGGCGGGCAGCCGCATGCTGATTACAGTTGAAGGCGATACTGTCACTGTTGCAACTCCTGTAACTATTGTAACTCATGTTGGGCTGGATTCTGCCTCGCCGCGTTCTTTGCATTTGAAACGAATTTACTCTTCCCGGGATTTACCGCAGCCACAGATCCGCCGCCACAAACATCAGGAAGGCCATGGCGATGACGCCGTTCATGGTGAAGAAGGCAGCGTTGAGCCGGCGCAGATCGCGCGGCGAAACCAGCGAATGCTCGTAACCCAGCAGCAGGGCGACCGCAACAATCCCCAGCCATCCAGCCAGGTGGAAATTGAAAAGCAGCGCGAACCATACCAGCAGCGCCAGCATGACCAGGTGCATGATGCGGGCGGCCCAGAAGGCAACGGCAATTCCGTTGGACTGGGGCAGGCTGTGCAGGCCCACACTGCGGTCGTGCTCAAAATCCTGGCAGGCGTAGAGCACGTCGAAGCCGCCGGCCCACAACGTGACCGCAGCCGTCAGCACTACGATGCGTGCGTCGAGGCTGCCGCGCACGGCGATCCACGCAGCCGAAGGCGCGAGCCCCAGCGAGAGCCCGAGGAACAGGTGCGACCAGCGGGTGATGCGCTTCATGTAGCTGTAGCCGAAGAGCACCAGCAGGACGATGGGCGATAGATAGAGCGTGAGTTGGTTGAGCTGGCCGGCGGCGATGAGGAAAACCACCGTGGACGCAACCGTGAACGCGAGAACAAACTGCCGCGTAAGCAGGCCTGCGGGGATGGCCCTCATGGTGGTGCGGGGGTTGGCGGCGTCGAGATCGGCATCGGCCCAGCGGTTGAAGGCCATGGCCGCCGAGCGCGCAGCCACCATCGCCACCAGGATCCAGGCCAGGGTTCGCCAGCCGGGATGACCATGGGCGGCAAGCAGCACCGCAGTGAGGGCAAATGGAAGCGCAAAAATCGAGTGCTCCCACTTGATCATCTCCAGGGTAATGCGTGTTTTGGTCAGAATTCCCGACATCCAGAATCAAGTTTAATTGAGCCTGGCTGGGGCTATTTAACCCTGAAAACGCATTGGGGTGCGTTCCGGAGCCGGCCTTAGATCCCCTCCGCTGTATCGCGCATCGGGATCAGTTTGTCGACGCGGGTCACCTCGAACAGTGCCTTCACCCGGTCGCAAACGCCCACGGCAAAAAACTCAGCGCCATGATTGACCGCATGCACATAGCTGTTGACGATGACCCCCATGCCGGCTGAATCCATGTAAGGCACCTGGGTGAGGTCGACCACGGTTACCTTCGGCAGCGGTTCGGCGCGAAGAGCGGCCTGGATCTCAAACAGGTTGCGGATGGTCAGCGGCCCAACGAGCCGAAAGATGCTGGTTCCGTTCGTCTTATCGGTTCGCGCAAAAGTCAAAGGACTCTCGAAGGACATGCACAGAAGTGTAAGGAATAGTAAGCGGGGCTTTGATTACAGTCATGTTAATGTGATGCGGCAAGTTGTTCAGGGCCAATCGGGATCTACCTTGCCTCGGTTTTCCGCGCCGAATTGGAGCGAGATTTCGGCTGGAGGGCGGATGGCCGCCATACAAAAGCTGTTCCAGATCACAGACCGGGACGGCCGTGAACATTAAATCGTGATCCTAATCACAAATTCCCCACTCGTCGGAGTGGCAAAATGACCTCAGTATTTATTTAGCTGTGAAAGAGAGCCGCTTCGTCCCCGATTTTCCTGCTCCAAAATCATCCTGAACGGGGAGAGGGCGATGAGGCCACGCTCGACCAGGCATGCTGCGAACCTGAGTCCGCCCAGCATGCCGCGATCGAAAAGAAAGAGGTAGCCGTGCAACTCGACCCAACTGCATTTGTCGCTGATATGGAGCTGATGACCGTGCTTGAGAAGAAGGCGGCTCCGGAAGTCTGCGCCTCGGAGCGCGTGCTATTCGCGCAGGGCGATCCGCCGGTTGGCCTCTACATCCTGCGCAGCGGCGCAGCCCGGCTGACCATGGAATCAACGGAGGGCAAGCAGATTGTTTCCGTTGAAGCTCCCAAAGGCTCCCTGCTGGGGCTACCAGGCTTGCTGGCCAACCAGCCATACACGCTCACGGCGAAGGCTGAAGCGGGCGCAGTTGTCAGCTTCATTCCCCGTGACGATTTCACTGCCCTGATGCAGAGCGAGCCGTTGGTGGCGCTCAAGATCCTGGCAGTTCTGGCGGCCGAGGTCAGGTCCGCAAGACGCGCCATCGCTTGAACATCCTGAGAGTCGCTGCGCTCAATGTTACCTGTCCGCAGTGCTAGCTCGTGCCGGCTCATGAATCGCTCTCCCCTCACCTGTTAAACTCACTCGTTATGCTCCTTGCAGCACTGCTGATTGCGGCCGTCGCATTCCTGCTCGGGTCGATCCCGGTCGGGTACCTGCTGGTGCGCATCTTCTGCAAGCAGGACATCCGTTCAGTGGGAAGCGGCAACATTGGCGCCACAAATGTTCTGCGCGCGGGCGGCAAAGGCCTGGGCGCTTTAACCTTCGTGCTCGACGTCATGAAGGGCTGCTCGGCCGTTTGGCTGGGCGCATGGCTTGGCATCCTGCTGCTGCCCATGCTTCCGAACCGCGATTTGCAGGCGCTGGCTGCCCTCTTCGCCGTTCTGGGCCATATGTTTACGCCCTGGCTGGGCTTCAAAGGCGGCAAGGGCGTAGCCACGGGATTCGGCGTCTTTCTGGTAGCGGCGCCCTGGGCGGCATTGTCGGCCATCGGCGTCTTTGCAGTCATCCTTGCCATCAGCCGCTATGTTTCTCTCGCCTCGATCGTTGGCGCGGCCTGTTTCCCGGTCTTTGCCTGGTTTATGACCAGCGGAGAGCGGCCCGCCTTTTTCATCGCGGTGCAGTGCGCCGTGGCGCTGCTCATCATCATCAAACATCACCAGAACATCCGGCGCCTCGCTACCGGCACGGAATCCCGATTCGGAGCAAGAAAAAATAAATGAGCCGCATCAGCATTTTAGGTTCCGGGGCATGGGGAACCGCCATCGCGCTCGCACTCGATCGCCGCGGCGGGCACCAGCTATCGCTCTGGGCGCACAGCGACGAGCTCGCCCAGGAGATTATTGGCGCGGGAGAAAACCGCCAATTCCTGCCTGGCTTTCCGCTGCCCAAAAGCATCGCCGTCACCGCAGACTGCGAATCGGTAACTGAGGCCGATATTGTTGTGTCCGTGGTGCCGTCGGAGTTTTTGCGGGCCACGTTTTTGCGGATGCGATGCTGTCTCCGCAACGGCCAGTTCCTGGTGAGCGCCACCAAGGGGCTTGAAGACCCCAGTAACATGCGCATGACCGAGGTGCTGTCGTCGGCTCTGGAGCCAGCGGGCCGGCTGCTCTCGATTGGCGCACTCTCCGGACCCAGCTTTGCCCTCGAAGTGGCCACCGGGCAGCCCACCGCCGTCACCGTGGCCTTCAGCGATCCCGATGTCGCCAAACTCATCCAGCAGGAATTCTCTTCTGAGACGCTGCGCCTTTATACCTCGACCGATGTGATCGGCGTTGAACTCGGCGGCTCGCTCAAGAACGTGATCGCAATTGCAGCCGGCATCGCGGCAGGCGTGGGCCTGGGCCATAACTCGACGGCCGCTCTCATCACCCGGGGCATTGCCGAGATTACGCGGCTGGCGGTTGCCTGCGGAGGCAAGCGTGAGACGCTGGCCGGGCTTTCCGGCACCGGCGACCTGGTGCTGACATGCACCGGCAGCCTTAGCCGCAACCGCACGGTCGGCGAAGCGCTGGGCCAGGGCCGCAAGCTGGATGAGATTCTGGCCGGGCTGGGCGGCAAGGTGGCCGAAGGCGTTCGCACCACGCGCGCCGCCCTGGGCCTCGCGAAGCTTCATGGCATCGAGATGCCCATCGCCGAGCAAATGGAGCTGATCCTGAACGAGGGCAAGGACCCTCGCGAAGCCATCCGCGACCTGATGCTGCGCCCAGGAAGGGGCGAGCACTAGCCGCGCCGGCCCGAAATGATTCATCGGCCGCTATTCGCCCCGCAGCTTGGCGAACATGCCGCCCATATCCATAAAGTTCCAGCCCTCGCTGATCATCCCGTCTTTGATGATGACCATTGTGCAGCCGTGCAGCTCGACCTCTTTCTGTGTTGCCTTGATCCCCAGAGAATCGCCAAGGTGAGTCATGGTTGCGGTAAAGCGGACGGCCGCCTTATCGCCTTCGGCAATCACATCTTCCACGGTCACCAGAAGATCGGGAAAGGCCTCACAGAAATTTCGATGAATGGTCTTGAATTCTTCGGGGCCGACAAGCACGGAATCGGCTTGAGGGAATCCGTGCGACCGGCCATCGGCAAGAAACATGGCATCGATGGCCGCGGTGTTCTGCTGGTTCCACACTTTCTCAAACCAGTCTTCCATCAGTAGCTTATTCGCTTGAGACATCGTTATACCTCCAAGGCTGAAACAAGCATAGTATCGAACGCCAAATTAGTTCTTGAATATAACGATTTTGCGTGTTCCCATGAACCCCAGTTGCTGAGTGGTATTTGCGAGGTCGGCATGAAAAGCAGCGTGCAGCAATTTACGCGGCGCCGTGCAATGGGTGCAGCCGCGGCAGCTATGGCATTTCCCGCAGCGGGATTAAGCGTGCTGGCGCAGCAGCCGGCACGGGCTCCAGAAGAGAAACCCACTACCGGACCCAACGCGTCCCGCACATCGCTTCATCAGGAAATCGCGCTCGATGCCACGCCCGTGCGCATTTTCAGTGTGCTTATGGATTCAAAGCAGTTCGCTGCCTTCACAGGAATGCCGGCCACCATCGACGCCAGCGCCGGCGGCAGGTTTACCACCTTTGGCGGCTTGGTTGAAGGCCGGAACGTGGAGCTGATCCCGAGCCAGCGCATCGTGCAGGCATGGCGGCCTGCCTCTTGGGATCCGGGCGTCTACTCCATTGCGCATTTTGAGCTGAGAGCCGCAGGCCGTGGAACGACGCTGGTGCTGGACCACACCGGTTTTCCCGAGGGCGACTTCGACCATCTCGATCCCGGCTGGCACATGCGCTACTGGGATCCGCTCAAGAAGTATCTGGCGACACCGCAATAAACCCGCGATCTACGCGACAGGTGGGCCTTTACTGTTGCGCGCACTCGCGCTGACTTTGCCCTTTGCAGGCCTCCGGGGCGACCGGCCTGCTGGATCACAAGGGCCGGAATGGGCTCAACGCCGGGCCATCTCCATGCCGAGATTTTCACTAATATTGCCTTGCAAATTGCGCATAAATCACTTAGTCTCGGCTTTCAGCATAAGTAACAAGGTCTGGCGCCTCGCTGCAGTCGATCCCAGGGGACAGCCGGATCGTTCGGTCTATTAGATTCTGGCTACTCTGCTGCACCTGTTCGATCAATTTTCTCGATATTTTCCAATATTTTCTGACCCTCAACGTCTATCGCCGAGGGCTCCGTGCCCTCGCAAACTGCAATCGATGTTTGCCCATTCCGTAAGGAGTCAATCGCAATGGCACTGCCGGAAGTCCCGCTCTCAACGTCTCCGATTTCAAGCCTGAGCCGCCATATAACAATGGCCAAGCCTTTCGCCGCAGTTCTGGCGCTGGCCGTTTGCGCATTCACTGCACAGGCCCAGGCACAGTCTGCCGACCGCGTCCCGCAGTCGTTCGATCCTACGCCGACGGTCGTGCTCGCGGGCCATCACCCGCAATGGGCGTCCCCGGCCAACGACCAGGGTGCGCTCGACCCAAATAAGGGCATAGACAGTCTGACGCTGGTTCTGGCGCGGTCGCCCGAGCAGCAGAAGGCGTTCGACCAGTTTGTTGAAGATCAGCAGAATCCCGCTTCGCCCAATTATCACCACTGGCTGACGCCGGTTGAGATCGGCGCGCGGTTTGGCGTGTCGGATCACGATATCGCTTCGATCAGCGGATGGCTTGAGAGCCAGGGGCTGCATGTGAACTGGGTGGCGCCGAGCAAGATTTTCATCGAGTTTGGCGGCCCGGCAGCCAGCCTTGGACGCACCTTCGGCGCTGAGTTGCACTCCTACAATGTTCACGGCGACCAGCGTTATTCTGTTTCGTCCGATCCCATGGTCCCATCCGCGCTGGCGCCGGCAATTCTGGCGGTGCGCGGCCTTTACACCATCAACGAGCGGCCACAGCACTTCTCGCGGATCGCGTTCAAGAACTCACCGGACATAACGCTCACCGCCGGGTCGGATTATGTCATTGGCCCAGCCGACTTTGCCACCATCTACAATCTGCCCTCGAACCTTACCGGCTCGGGCGTAACCATCGGCATTGTTGCCGAAGCGCATGTCGCCACAAACGACATCACAAATTTCCAAAGTTTCCTGGGTGCGAATTTCAACACGCCCACCCAGGTGGTCCCCACTGCCGAGGGTGGCATCGATCCCGGCGCCGCCTACACTTCGGAGCCGACTTGCGAGACCAACAACACATGCGCCAGTAGTGTGACCGACTATATTGATGCCCAGGGCGAAGCGACACTCGACGTAACCCGGGCCGGCAGCGTTGCCCCTGGCGCCAACCTGATTCTTGTTACGGCCAGCACCAGCGGCACAAGCGACGGCATCTACACCGATGCCCAGTACCTCACTGAGACCACTCCCGTTCCCGCGCAGGTGATGAGCATCAGCTTCGGTGGATGCGAGGCGGACAACTCCCTTTCAGATGTCAACGAGTGGGGAAGTATTTACCAGACCGCGGCAGGGGAAGGTATCTCGGTATTTGTTTCCTCGGGCGACAGCGGCGCAGCGGGGTGCGACACGCATGGCGCGGCGCCGCCGGCAGTCGCCACAGCAGCCAGCCCCAATGCCCTCTGTTCTCCAATTTACGAAACCTGCGTGGGCGGCACCGAGTTCAACGATGCCAGTGACTACTCGACTTATTGGGGTGCGACCAACGGCACTGGCTATGAATCGGCTAAGAGCTACATTCCTGAAGGCGCGTGGAACGAGCCCGGAAGCTCTTCGACTGGGTTTCAGGTGGCCGCCACCGGCGGAGGCGTCAGCGTGTTCGTCGCAACTCCTCCGTGGCAGACAGGCACCGGTGTGCCTACACCGGGAACCGGGCGATACACGCCCGACGTGGCTTTTTCTGCATCCGGTCACGATGGATACTTTGCATGCCTTGCGGCCACCGGTGGAACCTGCGTGAACACATCTCAGGGGCTCCCGTTTGTTATCTTCTCGGGAACATCGGCGTCGGCGCCCGATATGGCAGGTATTACAGCGCTGCTCGACCAGAAGATGGGAGGCGGACAAGGCAACATTACGCCAACCATATACAGCATGGCGGCAAGTGATCCGTCCGCGTTCCATGACGTAACCATCGCCAGCAGCGGAGTGGCGTCGTGCAGCGTGAGCACTCCCAGCATGTGCAACAACAGCATCGCCAGCAGCACCGCTCTTACCGGCGGCACCGCCGGCTATGCGGTACAAGCCGGGTACGACGAGGCCACTGGTTGGGGCTCGCTCAATGTGAGTACGTTCATTAACGACTTCACGTCAGCGAGCAGCAAATTCAATCCTACTGTTCAAGTAACCGCCGGCAGTTCTCTCATTACGACGGGCGAATCGCTGACCGTAAATGTTACAGTGAGCAGCTCGGGCAACCCCACGCCAACCGGCTCGGTGACGCTGACCAGCGGCAGCTACACATCTTCGGCAGCCACTCTGTCATCGGGAGCAGGAAGCATCACAATTCCGGCCGGAGATCTTGCCCAGGGTACTGACAAACTGAGCGTGTCCTACACGCCGGATTCTGCCAGCTCTGCGACCTACAACACCGCCACTGGCACCACAAACGTGATGGTCGACGGCTTGCAGACGCCAACAGTTTCGGTCACTCCCTCGCCCGCATCCGTCACGACGGCCCAGGCGTTCTCAATCAAGGTGACCGTGGGCAATACCTCAGGGTTCGGAACGCCAACCGGGTCGGCGACAGTTAGCAGCGGGAGCTACACCTCCCCCGCAGCAGCGCTTACCGGCGGCGTCGCTACCATCAACGTATCGGCAGGAGCGCTGGCGAATGGCTTCGATACGCTGACGGCAACTTACACCCCCGATACCAACGGCGCCGAGATCTATGTCTCGACGACGGGAACGGGACAGGTGACTGTAACTCCCACTTCGCTGTCAACGCCGGCGGTAACGATAATGCAGAGCGCACCGATTACGGTGACAACCGGTGAGGCGGTGACGGTCCAGGTGACCGTGAGCGCCGCAGGCGGCAATCCCACCCCCACGGGATCGGTCAAGCTTACGAGCGGGGCCTACTCGTCGACTGCTGCGACCTTAGCAAACGGCATGCTCACAGCGACTATTCCGCCCAACTCTCTGCCCGCAGGTACCGATACGTTAACCGCCGCCTACACGCCGGATACGAATGGCGCGTTGTTCTACAAGAATTCCTCGGGCACGCTTGCGGTGACTATCGATCCCATACAGACCCCGGGCGTGACAGTTTCGGCCTCTCCGTCCACTTTCAGCGCGACGCAGTCCACGGCAGTCACTGTGACGGTGGCAGCGTCAACAGGGTTTTTGAATCCGACGGGATCGGTAACGCTGACCAGCGGCAGCTACGCCTCTGCTTCTACCCCCTTGAGCGGCGCGTCGAACGGCAGCACGGCAACAATCAACATCCCTGAGGGCGCGCTGGCAGTTGGCACCGATACCCTGACCGCGGCGTACACGCCTGACCAGGGCAGTCAGGGCATCTACGGCAGTTCAAGCGGCATGGGACAAGTCACGGTGACCCCTGCGGCAGGTTATACCCTCTCGGCATCGCCAACAAGCGTGAGCATAGCGCAGGGAGCAACGGGAACAAGCACTATTGCCATCGACTCCATAGGCGGATTCAGCGGAACAATCGCCTTCACTGCAACTGGCTTGCCTTCCGGAGTTACCTCGAGTTTCGCAGCCGGAACCGCAGCGGGCACTGAAACGCTGAACCTCACGGTCGGCACATCGGCCGCAGTTACCACCACTCCTGTGACCGTGACCATCACTGGGACATCGGGGTCGATCACCGAGTCAACCACCGTTGCCCTCACCATTACCAATGAGCCCAGCTTTGGTCCCAGCCCCGGCACCGGCAGCGCGAGTATAACGGTCAATCCGGGAGCAACTACCGGGAATACCGCCACCATCAGCGTGGTAGGAACGTACGGATTCGCCGGCCCGGTCGGCCTTACGTGCACAGTAACCACAACAATGACCGGCGTGAACGACACCCCGACTTGCAGCCTGAGTCCGACCTCGGTAACCATCAGCGGCGCGGCAGCCTCAACGTCTACCCTGACGGTGAACACCACGGCGGCCACAAGCTCTGAGAACCAGATGCAGAAGCTCTTTTGGCCCACTACGGGCGGATCGGCGCTGGCGCTGTTGCTGTTCTTCATCACGCCAAGGCGGCGCCGTAGCTGGCTCGCCATGGTCGCGCTGCTGGTGCTGTTTGCCGCGGTAGGACTCAGTGCCTGCGGTGGTGGCGGCGGAGGTGGCGGCGGTGGTGGAGGCGGCGGAAACACCGGAACAACCGCCGGGACTTACACGATTACCGTGACCGGTTCTGCCAATTCAGGAGCAGAGACGGCCACCATAAGCACCGTCACGCTGACCGTGAACTAGCTTCACGCACAAACACTGCGGCCGCGTCTCTCAAAAGGCGCGGCCGCTTTATTTTCGGGCTTGAAATCAAATTCCGGGTGCCCCAGGTCCGGGGTCCCCGCGGACAGGTCTTTGTCCGTGGGGTGGAGGTCCCGCATTTGAGACCGGGGATACCACCAAACACGACTCACGAATCAAGCTTCGCCACCGTAGCACGCGTAGTCCCTGTGGATATGCCGCCATCCACAAGCAGAGTCTGGCCGGTCACGTAACGGCTGGCCTCGGAGGCGAGAAAAACTACGGCGCCGTCAAGATCGTGCGGTTGTCCGGGACGATTCGCGGGAATGCGCTCGACGAGATACTCGACCCATCCGGGATCTTCGTACATCACTTTGTTTTGCTCGGTCTTGAACCATCCCGGCGCAAGGCAGTTAACCGTCACGCCGTGCTTGCCCCAGTCGGCGGCAAGGCTCATGGTGAGCTGGCGGATGCCGCCGCGGCTGGCCCCGTAGGGTGCAAGGCCGGGGTAGCCGGCAACACTGGTGACCGAGCCGATGTTGATAATGCGGCCGTAGCCATTGGCCACCATGCTGCGGCCAACGGCCTGCGCTACAAAAAATGCGCCGCGCAGATTGGTATCGAGAATGGTGTTCCAGTCGTCCCAGGTAACCTCGAGCGCGGGCTTGCGGATATTGCAGCCCGCATTGTTCACCAGGATGTGTATCTGGCCGAATGCAGCTTCGGCTTCGGCAGCCATGCTTTCAATGCTCTGCTGATTGCGCACATCGAGCGAGATTGAAACCGCGCGCCTGCCCATGGCACTGATCTCTTCTTCAAACGGCTTGAGCGTTTTGCTGTCGCGGCTGGTTAGAACCAGGTCGGCGCCGGCTCTGGCGAGTGCGCGCGCCAGGTACTGCCCCAGCCCGCGGCTGGTTCCCGTAACAATGGCAACCTGGCCGCGAAGGTCAAAAATCGAGTCGGGGATCGAATCGCAATTCGCGTCGTTCATGGCTTTCCCGGGGTGAGAACAATCTTCATCAGGTTCGGCTCGTGCGCGTGCAGGCGCTCGAACCATTGCGGTCCTTCATCAAGCGCGGCAACAGCGGTAATGAGAGGCTTGACTTTGATCTTGCCTGAGGCCACCAGCTCAATGGCCTGCGGGTACTCGCCCGATGAGGCGCATGAGCCCTGCAACCGTATCTGGCGCGAGACCACCTTCTGCAATGGCAACGTGACTTCCGGCGCAACATTGCCGATGAGCGTTACCGTGCCGCCCTTGCGCACCGAATCAATGGCAGTGGCGACGGCTTCGTTGTTACCGACAGCTTCGAAGACCAGGTCGGCTCCCTGTCTCCCCGTCAGTTCGGCAACGCGAGCGGCGAGTTGCATGCCCGTGAATGGCAGCACATGATCTGCGCCCAGTGCTACGGCAAGGGCCAGGCGCGTGGGGTCGATGTCGGAGACGTAGATAGTGGAGCATCCCGCGGCGCGGGCGGCCTGCAGCGTGAGCAGGCCGATCATGCCGGCGCCCACAACCAGCGCGGTTTCGCCGCCGGCCGCGCCTGAAACTCGCACCGCATGCATCGCCACTGAAATTGCCTCCAGCATGGCCGCCTCGGTAAAAGGCAACTCGGCCGGCAGCGGGTAAATGATGCGGCGCGGCACCGAAACATATTCGGCAAATGCGCCGTGGCGTCGGTATTCGCCACAGGAAACGCCAACCACCTCGCGATGGTCGCAAAGATTGATGTCGCCGCGCAGGCAATAGTCACACTTGCCGCAGGAGATGGTTGAGTCGAAAGTGACGCGGTCGCCAACTGCGACGTCTTCAACGCCGGGTCCTACCGCAGCCACCACACCGGCAGCCTCATGGCCCATCACGATGGGCGGTATGCGGCGGCCGGTCGAGCCGTCCATTCCGTGCACGTCGCTGCCGCAGATGCCGCAAGCCTCAACGCGAACCAGAACCTCATCGGGCCCGGCGGTGGGCAACGGCATATCGACGATCTCAAGGCGGTTGTACGCAGAAAGAAGTAACGCATTCATGATTCACCGGCCAAAGATTGAAGTTGGAATCTAATTACACGTCGCACAGATCGACGGCGGCGCGAAGGCTCGTGAACGGATCGCGAGTGGGAATGAACTCGTGTGCAACGATGCCCTTGAACTGCGCCGCTGCTATGCCCCGCATTACTCCGTCCCATTGTACTTCCTGGGTATTGTCGAGCTCGTGACGGCCCGGCACTCCTCCCGTGTGGAAGTGGCCAATCCACTGGATATTAGCGCGAATGGTGGCAATCAGATCGCCCTCCATGATCTGCATGTGGTAGATGTCGTAGAGCAGTTTCACGTGAGGCGAGTTCACTTCCTCCATCACGCGCGCGCCCCACGCAGTGTGGTCGCACATGTAGTCGTGGTGATCCACTTTGCTGTTGAGCAGTTCCATGCAGATGGTCACGCCATTGTCTTCAGCGATCTTTTTCACGCGATTGAGGCCGGCAATGGTATTGCGAGCGCCATCATCGTCGCTCATTCCCTGGCGATTGCCGCTGAAGGTAATCACGTTGGGAATACCCGCCTTGGCCGCCAGTGGAATGTTGGTGCGGAAGGCTGCTTCAATGGCCGCGTGATTCTCAGTGCGGTTGAGCGCGCTGGGAATATCGCCGCCGCCGGCGTAAGCCATGGTGCAGATAAGGCCGTAACGGCGCGGAATCTCGTATTCAGCGGGCTGCAGCAAGTCGACGCCCTTGAGACCGATCGAGGCGGCGTACTCGCACAGTTTGTCGAGAGGCGTGCTTTGATAACACCAGCGGCAAGCGGATTGGCGGATGTTGCCTTTGCGCGCAACCGGTGTCTGGCCTGCTGCCAGTGGAGCGAGCGCTGCCAGTGCCAGCCCGGACTTCAGAGCCTGGCGGCGGCTGAGTTTTGCGATTGGAAAATCAGTATCTTCTTTCATCACGTGGAATGATACGCGCCGGGGCGGGGGGCGCGTCTCACGGCGCTGGGTCAGTTTGAAGGTTGCTGGCTTTACGGAAGAAACTCGCTGAACCAGTCGAGATTCGCGAGAACCTTCCCTCAGGGGTTAAAAACCCTCGACATTTTATGGAGCTTATTGACACGGATGAATCCGTGCCCTTTCAAAACGGCCTGGGGTTTGATGATGCTAGAACGTGAACGCCACGCCGCCGCGGACCGAGCGCTGCCCCTGCGTGAAGATAAGCAGCGAGCCGTCGCTGAGGATGTAGGGCCGGTAGCCCTGCGCCAGCAGGTTCCTCACGTCGAGCAGTGCCTCAAACCCGCCCGAGCCGTCGCGGGTGAGGTGAATGGGCTGGCGGAGATGGAGGTTCAGCCAGGGCTCTGAAGAATTGACCGCAAACGGCGCCACTTCAGTTACGGTATTCCCAGGCTGCCAGCGATAGCTTGCGCGCCACCGTGTGTGAGTACCGTCAAGAATCCCTGAGAACGAAAGAGTGTAGGCCTGGGCCCGGTGCGCTCGGGTTCCCGCCATCATTTGCGTGACGGTCGCCGGAGCCGGCAGGGCTGGTATCACCAGCGCGCTGCCACTCGCGTAGCTGACCGCGACGCGATTCCCGCCCGCTATCTGGCGTTCGAAACTGGCGGTGACGCCGGTGGCAGAAAATGCCGGAGCTACGGTGCGGACCATGTTGCTGCCAGGATCGAAAAGCTCTGCGGAAGGCGCGCCCGTATCGCTCTGGTTTGCGCCAGCCGCGCGGCTCATCGCTTCCAGGACGGGATTATCTATATTGTCGGCATAAACCATCACCGCTACGCCCGACTTATCGGTCTGGCGTTCATAGCCAATTTCCTGATGCATGCCGCGCTCCAGCACCAGATCGCCATTGCGCATGGCAGCCGCGGGGAGCCAGGTTGCGGCTTCGGTATCGTCGTTCGACTCGTGATTGGGAACCATGGTGGCCATGCGATATTGAACTGTGCTGGCGCCATCGCGCCATTCCAATCGGGCGTAAGGCAGCGCAGCGGTCACATTGGCCGGCCTGTCGCCCGCAATGTGGCCAACTACTTCAGTCGATCCGGCTTCGAGCTCGAATTCATCGCCGAAATGCATGGTCTCTGAACTATTGATCGCTGCTTCGCCCATGCCTTCATCGCCGGCGCCGTCGAACTCGTCAGGATGGATAGCGATGGCGGCAACCGATTGAACAGAACCGGCAAAGCCCAGATCTTGGCGGAAGCCCAGCATCGATTCCATG
The DNA here is from genome assembly GCA_964528915.1 of uncultured Occallatibacter sp. Classification (GTDB taxonomy): domain Bacteria; phylum Acidobacteriota; class Terriglobia; order Terriglobales; family Acidobacteriaceae; genus Telmatobacter. The sequence continues at coordinate 57,425 of CAZGUD010000027.1, read as the reverse complement.
CCGGCGTCGGTATCGGAAGCAAAATCGACACGCGCCAGCAGCTCGCGGCTGTTGGCCGGCGTCAGTTCCACGGCATTTGAGAAGCGCTGACCGCTCTCGCCAAAAGTTCCGGCCTGGCCCGTGGCCATCAGCCGCGCCTTCAGCTTGGGAGTGTTCCCGGTACCGTCTGAAACCACAACCAGCGGCCCATCTTCGAGCCAGCGCAGCAGCGGACGATTGGCAGCCGACTTCAAGGTCCATGCCCAGTCGTCGGCCTGCGATTGGCTGGTCCGAGGCTTGGCGGGAAGCCACTGCATCGCCTCATAGAGCGTATTCAGAGTGAGATTGACGATGGTGGCTTTGCGGACACGGATGTTTTCGCGGAGCGCGGGCAGGAAATACGCGCCCATTGCCTTGAGCGAATAGCTGCCCGGTATAACCGATGGGATGACAAACTGGCCCTTGTCGTTGGTGTAAACGCTGGCCACCACGCTCAGGTCGGCGTCAAGCAACTGAACCTCTGCGCCCATCTGCGGATCACCGGCGGAGTCGCGAACCATGCCCGACACGGCAACTGTGGCCGCTCCGCACATGGGAGTGATCCCCAGCGCAATGAGCACGGCGATACCGGCGAGATGGGTATTACGCATCATCAACTCGAGATCTGGATCCGCCGCGTCCCTGGCAGGACTTTTGAATACTTCAGGCTCGCGCAGGCGCCGAATCTCAAGTCCGGCTGCCCTTCCTTACGCAGTGTGTCTTCTATTCGACGACAAAAGGAGCCGATTGTGCAATTACTTGTTTTGAGATTGCATCATTTACTTTCACCGTCACCTTGTACTTGCCCGGCGCCAATCCGGCCAGGGGCAGCGACTTTTCGACCGTAAGTTGATCGCTGTGCGCACCTAAGTCTTTTGATTCCAAGTCTTTCTGCAAAATCACGCTGCCACTGGCTGAATCGCTGATCTCGTAGGAAACCGTCGCCGAGTTGCTCTTGGTGCTGTCGTCAATTCCAAGGTTGTAAACCTGCATCCAGAAATTCAGGTCCTGGCTGCGCTTGAAGCTTACCGGAGTGGTCGCGTTGGAGCTGACCCGCGGACGCACAAAGGTGTTGCCAATCACAAAATCGCCGCCGCCGATTTCGCGCGACGAAACCGGGTTCATCTTGTCGGCCAGAATCAGCGACGAAGTACCGAGCTTCTCATCGTCATACGTCGGCACGTTAAGGCTCTTGCCGTAAAGGCCCAGGTGGTCGGCATTGTTTACGTCTTTGATGGCGATGTCAAGCCGGTAGAGCCCGGGCTGCAGAGGCAGCGCCTTCCAGTAAACGTAGTCCTTGTCGAGCGACTTCTCCAAAAGTTCTGACGGCTCAGTCACCGATACCGTGTCCTCGAAAGTCTGCACCGTCTTGTGCATGATGGTGGTCACCTTGCCAAGGATGTTTACCTTGCCCACCGAAACGCCTTCCTTGGTCTGGAAAGTGATATCGCGATTCCTGATTTGAAGCGTGATGGGGACCAAGTCGGTATTGTCGGTGATCTTGATAAAGTCGGTCCTGACGTCGAACGGGAACGGCGGACCATTCAGGATATGAGTCTCGGTGAGCGCATCCAGATCCTTGAATTGCTGAGGCGGCGGCGCAAACAATTTTGCGGCCATCTCGATGCGGTCAAACTCTTTGCCCTGGTTGTAGGTGGATTCCGGTCCTTGTCCAAGTTGTTCCATGCCGCCCTTGAAGCGGTCGGTCTTGTCACCCTTGTTCATTGACTCCCACTGCGTGAGGCCTGCGCCTGGAACGTGCAGCAGGGCGTCCTTCTCGCTGCGGTCGATGGTGAAGTGGAAGTCGCCGCACATGCAGGTGTCAACGAACTCGATGTCGATGTTTTCGCCTATGCCTTCGAGGTAACGGTAATGCCAAATCTCAAATGGGAAGGTTGAGGTTTCGCCGCCGCCCTCGTCCATCGGCCGTTCATAGGTTCCGCCGGAGGGATGAGAGTCAATGCTGTCTGCGGGCCCGAATGCGATGTAAATGTGGCCGCGGTCGGTCTTCCATCCGGGCTTGCCGGCAGCGAAGTGCTCATTGGCGTACGCGATGCGGCGGTAGTGCTCTTCGCGGTACTCGTTTTCGGGCGAATCGGGGTTGGGATTGCGGCGCTGCCAGAACGATTCGATAAATGCGTCCCGCTCCTCTTCGTTGCCGAGGCTCAGGAACGCTTTCTTTTCATCGTCGGTGATGATGTAAGGAACTTCCTGGTTGAGCCAGACCTTGTCGTGATCCGACAATTCCTGGTGAATCGCCTTCTGGGCCTTGTAGCGCTGGCGTGGAGACAGCTGCCGCTTGAGCGGGTCCTGATCCTGATCCTGGTCGGAACTGGCGGGTTGGGCCTGTCCTTGTGCCGCGGGTGCGGCCTGCCGGGCGAAAGCGACGGCTGCCGGCATGAAAAATGCCCCACAACCCAGAACAGAAATGAGAAAACGGCGACTGCTGAACGTCATAGCCTGCAAAACTCCTGCGATCCCTTATTCTACGGGTCTGAGAAGGCCTGATCAAGGCTCTGAAGGTTTGATTAGGGCTCCAGAGCAAGTTGTCGACCCTGGCATGAGCACGCTCTGGGTGCTTTGTCTGGCATTTAGACGCACCCTGCAGTGCGAAGTCACCCCTACAGGGGCCAGGAAATAGGTAAAATGGCCTCGGGACGCTTTGGTGGGGAGGGGTAGCGCTCTATTCGTGATTCTGGTCGTCTGACCCTTTATTCAGACGCTGCCGACTATTCCGGCTTTTTTCGCCGGTTCCTGCATTCATTTTCAATGCCATTCCAGTCAAACAATTCTCAGGCCTGAAACGTCCTTAGAATCATGAACCCCCGACTCGCCCGGGATGGAACCACCCGCGGCCGACTTGCGTACACTTGACTAAGGAGCCTCGTTAGTAAAGCGATTATGAAGAAGATTCTGCTGATCGTACTTGGAGTATTGATTGCGGCGGCCCTGGTGGTAACGATGGTGGTGCACCAGCAGGCGGGCTTCACCAAGGTGGTGACTGCCTCGGTGGTCCGCGAAGACCTGACGACAATGGTGAGCGGCACCGGCCAGATCAAGCCAAAAACGTATATGAACGTCGGGGCGACCTCATTCGGACGGATTACACACTTTTTTGTCAAAGAGGGCGACCGCGTAAAAGCAGGCGAAACTGTTGCCACCATTGAGAGTGTCCAGCAGAAGGCGAACGTTGACGGACAGCAGGCGGCCATCGCCGCGGCCCGAACCGACATTCTCTCTAACGTCGCGGCAGAAAAGACGGCCCAGGCCAGCGTCGAGCAGGCCCAGGCTGATCTGGAACAGAAGAAGCTGGACTGGGAGCGCGCACAAGCGCTCTATAAAGACGGCATCCTGGCCAAGCAGGACTATGACGCCAAGAAGGCGGCCTATGACACCGACGTTGCCAATGTCGATCACGCCGTCGCCCTGCTGAACCAGTCAAAGGCTAATACCGAATCGGCTCGCGGGCATCTGCAAACCCAGATCTCTACCCTCGCCTACAACCAGGACCTGCTCAACAAAACCGTCGCCACAGCACCCTTTGACGGCATTGTGACCAACATGCCTGTGCGTGAGGGCGAGACGGTGGTCACCGGCATCCAGGGCACTGAGGGCGCCACGCTGATGACCCTGGCCGACATGAGCGTAATCACCGCCGAAGTAAAGGTCGACGAGACTGACATTGTGAACGTGCAGCTTGGCCAGACGGTGGATGTCACCGTTGATGCGCTGCCCGGCAAGACATTCAAGGGCCAGGTGACCCTGGTAGGCGACCAGGCGCTGCTACGCTCCACTGGGCAGGCCACCTCGACTTCGACCACGGGTACCGAGGAAGCAAAGGACTTCAAGGTGGTGGTAACGCTCAGCGGCTCAGCCCAGGAGTTGAATGATTTGCGGCCGGGACTCTCGTGCACCGCCAAGATCACCACCGCGCACAAGGCCAATGTGACTTCCCTTCCCATCCAGGCACTCACCATGTACGATCCCGCCCAGGACTCCAAAAAGACCGCGGGCACGGTGCAGGCAGCATCGACTGCGCCCGGGCCAGTCGCGAAACCGAACCTCATCCAGGGTGTGTTTGTTGTTGAGAAGGACGCGCACGGAAAGCTGCGGGCCAAGTTCGTGCCTGTTACGACGGGTATAACCGGGGCAACCGACATCGAAGTTCTGACGGGACCGGCGCCGGGAGCCGAAATCGTGACCGGCCCCTACAAAACATTGCGAATTCTTAAGAACGGCGCGCTTCTGAAACGGGATACGGCCAAGCCGATTTCGCTTTCAACCAGCAGTTCCTCGTAATCGAGTGGTTGTAAGGCGGCAACTGACTGCATAGGCAAAAGGATGAATGGATGGCCCCGAATAGCATGACAAGCGAGATTTCTGCCGAAGTTGAGACCGTTCCCGCCGAAGATGTAATCGTGGTGGAGGACCTGTGGCGCACCTACGACATGGGCTCGGAGCAGCAGGTGCAGGCTCTGCGCGGCGTTTCGCTCCGCATACGTCACAACGAATACGTGGCCATCATGGGCCCGTCAGGATCGGGCAAGAGCACGCTGATGAACCTTATCGGCTGCCTTGACACGCCTTCGCGGGGCAAATACTGGCTGAACGGGCAACTGGTAAGCGAACTCGATGACGATCAACTGGCTCGCATCCGTAACAAGGAGATCGGGTTTGTCTTCCAGACCTTCAACCTGCTGGCCAGGGCCACTTCGCTGCACAACGTCGAGCTGCCGCTCATCTACAACGGAACCCCCTCAGTGGCGCGCATCGAAAAAGCCAAAGCCGCTTTGGCTTCAGTAGGTCTCGAGTCGCGCATGATGCACAAACCCAATGAGCTCTCCGGCGGGCAGCGCCAGCGCGTGGCTATTGCCCGGGCTCTGGTGAACAACCCTTCGATCATCCTCGCCGACGAGCCCACCGGCAATCTGGATTCAAAGACCGGTATCGAGATCATGACCCTCCTCGATACACTGCACGCTCGCGGAAACACGATTGTGCTGGTGACCCACGAGGCCGACATCGCTGAGTACGCGCATCGCGTTGTGCACATTCGCGACGGCCAGATCTTCTCTGACGAGCCCTCGAGGAGAGCGCGCAGTCGCGCCTGAGGCTTCACATTCAAGAGCGGACACCAGTTACAACTCCGGCATAGGACCGCTTCATCGCATCGACAGATCGCGATTTCCATATAGTTGCAATCGACTCGCATTAAATAAAATGCGTTTCATTCAGCAGATCGCGACTGCGCGTTCCATGAAAATGAATATTCATCTGCAGACCTTGACTTCGCATTCAATGTGGCACACTATCAGCGTAGATTCAGTGGTTTTCTGCTGAATTCATCGTATCGCGACCGCTTCAGTGAATTTTTGAAGCGCTAGGCATCTCGAATACTTGAGCCTTGCATCGTACGCGTTGAAAGCGACTACCGGAATGACAGCCTGAAAATAGGCGTCGGCCCTTCGCCGATCGATTGCACCATTGACTCCCCATAGCTTTTTGGACAGCGTATGTGTTCAGCAACCAGAGCCGAAGTGCAAGACGGCGGCTCGTTTGCGCGCTAATGTCCGTTGGGCCACGCGCGACCCCAGTTCAATTTCAGCAGAGGATGCAACAGTTCGCTCATTAACCCTTAAGTTCGGCGGTTGTGACTTATCCCTGCGGCAAGCTACTAAGGTCTGACCCACTATTGATCGGCTCAGAACCTCTATTCGATTTTTGCCTGCGTTTAAACACTTTCGACAGGATGAAAGGTTTTTCAACGCTACGGCGCGAAACCTGTTGCCTTTGTGTTCGTCGTATTCACCGTTGGAGACGTCCCATGCTGGTTAAATCGCATTGCAGTGGAAACCGGGTTACCGGCCTAGTAGTAGGTGAGAACAACGTGCGCCGGTACTTCCCCAGGAAAGTTAAGGCAATCAACCTGAAGCTCGACCATTTGATGATTGAATGCGGCTTGGCGGCCCGCTTCTGGGATGGCGAGCCGGAGATTCACGACCCTCGTCTGTGCCTGTGGCTGGAGTCGAAGCAGTCCCGGGAAAGCAATTGCAGAGCGTCGGTGCCGTTCAGCATGACGCCAACAGGCGACGGCGCATTCTCTCTGGGATTCGCAGAACCTAAACGGCCAATCCGCCAGCGCGCCATTGATGCCGGGATTCAGAACTTGAAATTCGAGTTGGAAAAAATGAAAGCCGGAGCAGCGGCCTGAACGAGTGAACCTTCGGCGTGTGCCGGAATTCTGAGCGCACACCATCGCAAGTAAGCGGTCAACCGGGCTTGAGGCCCAGCGGAGGTGACGGCATGAAGCCGATAACCACTAAACAGGAACTGCGGATCAGGGCTGCGGAAGCGCTGCGAACTGTGTTGGCGGGAGTATCCGGAACAAAGGTGCGCGAGATCCGGCATCCATCGGCCGATGAGGGATCGGGAGCCGCATTCACCGCCAGCGTCGAAGTGTATGGCCACCCCCATACGCTGGCCTGCGAAGTTGCGCATGACGACCAGCCTGCGCATTTGCGCGCGCTCATCAAGGAACTGTGCAATGGTGTTGCGTCCGCACATACCCACGCGACGCCAGTGATTATCGCGCAGCACATCTCAGATGAAGCGCGGGCCGTGTGTAGGGAAAGTCACGCCGGATTTCTCGACCTCGAAGGCAATGCGCGGATTGCGCTCGGTGAAGTGTTTATTCTGAAGCGCACGCTTCCGAATGCCGTCCGGCGCAACGGAGCCCATGATGCCGTGAAGCCGTCAGCACACAACACGGCCGCATAAGCCGCATTCTCCGCTCGCAGCCTCTGCTGCAAAAGTGAGCAACAAAAAGGGCGGTCCCCAAAGGACTCGCCCTTTTTTTCCCTTGTTCCCTGCTTCTTGTTCCCTGCTTCAATCAGATTTCCAAAATGACCGGCATGATCATCGGCCGGCGGCCAGTCGTCTTCTGAATCAGCCGCTTGAGCTCGACGCGAACTTTCTCGTTTACCATGCCGTAGTCACTCTTCTGTTCCACACTCAGCCCATCCAGCGTCTTCAGCACCACTTCGCGGCACTGGTCGGTAATGTCTGCGCCGCCAAAGCCGCGCATCACCACCTCCGGCTCGCGTTCCACCTTGCCAGTCCTCTTGTTGATGGCCAACACCGCCAGCACTACGCCGTCTTCAGAAAGTATGCGCCGATCGCGGATCACCAGGTCCTCCACCACATCGATCGACGATCCGGAATCGATGAGGATTCGGCCCGCGGTAACTTTGTCTTTCTTGCGGGCATCGTCCTTGTCGAGTTCCAGTACATCTCCATCCTCAATTACCATGGCGTGCTCCACGGCCCCGGTTTCCATCGCAACCTTGGCATGCCTGCGCAGGAAGCGGTAGTCGCCATGAATGGGGATAAAGAACTTGGGCCGCACCAGGTTGATGAGCAACCGCATCTCCTCCTGGCTGCCGTGGCCGCTCACGTGGATGAGCCCACTCGCGCCGTCGTCACAAATCACGTCGGCCTCGCGCCGGTTCAGATGGTCGATCACCCGATGAATATTCTTCTCGTTGCCGGGAATGATGCGCGAGCTCAACACCACCGTGTCGCCGGCCTCGATGCGCGCGTGCTTGTGGTTGTCCACCGCGGCGCGGCTCAGCGCGCTCATCGGCTCGCCCTGCGTGCCGCTGATCAGAATCATCAACTGCTCAGGCGGGTAATCTCGTAACTGGCCCGGGTTGATGATCAGTCCCGGGGGAATATCGATGTAGCCAAGGTCCTGCGCAATCTCAGTGCTGTCGTTCATCGATCGCCCGACCACCGCAACCTTGCGACCGTGGGCGCGCGCCAGCTCAAGCGCTATGCGGATGCGATACACCGACGAGGAGAAGCAACTAAAGAACAGCTTCTTCCTGGTGCGCGAGAATACCTCATCCAGGCGGGGAATCACAGCCCGCTCGCTGGGCGTGTAGCCCGAGCGCTCCACATTCGTTGAGTCCTGCAGGAGGGCCAGGACCCCGCGTTTGCCGTATTCGGCAAAGGTGTGCAGGTCAAAGGCCTTGTCATCCAGCGGCGAAAGATCAACCTTGAAGTCGCCAGTGTGAATAATGATGCCCACCGGCGTTTCGATGGCCAGCGCCACGCAATCCGCAGTCGAGTGCGTCACCCGTATGGGCTCGATGGTGAACGGCCCAATCGTGAACTTCTCCTTGGGAGTGATCTCGATGAGTTCGGTCTCGTCGGCCAGACCGTGCTCCTCGAGTTTGCCGTCAACATAGGCCAGCGTGAACTCGGTCGCATACACCGGCACCTTGAGCTCATTCAGGATCCACGGAAGGCCGCCAATATGGTCCTCGTGGGCGTGGGTGAGCAGGATAGCCCGCACATGCTGTTTATTTTCAATCAGGTATGAGATGTCGGGAACGACAATATCGACTCCCAGAAGTTCCGTTTCAGGGAACATCAGGCCGGCGTCGATCACAATAATGTCGTCGTCCCAGCGCAAGGCCAGGCAGTTCATCCCGAACTCGCCCAACCCGCCCAGAGGGATGATCTTGAGCTTTTGATTTGTAGGCATCAGTCACTCTGATGCTATCATCACGGGCAACATCGGCCCCGGCCTCACTTTCCCTCAGGCCCTCGATTGGCAATTGCTGCAAAGCCGGTTCGGGGCATAAAAACTGTTCACCATGTATTCATGAACTTTGCCGATTTCTCTTTACACCTGTACGTTTGATCCTTCAAAATTCGTCAACATTGGGCCACGGAAGACTCTGGATTCAAGCATCCGCAAGAGGTGCCAAGCGAAACAGGTTTCCATCCCACGGGCCCGATTGCTAATACGTTGTTCCCCTACAACTAATGAGCCTCCGTTCAGATAACAATCTCCACAGAACTCCCCGCCAAGGAGAAAGAATGATTCGCAAACTGAGCAGTATGATTCTCGCCTTTACCGCGGTACTCGCCGCGGCCGCTTTCAGCCACGCGCAACTTCAGCCAGTTCTTACCAAGCATGTTCGTCAAGCCGCCACCAATGGCCAGGCCCCGCTGCTGGGCCGGCTGCCGGCAAACCAGTCAATGAACCTTGTGCTGGTTCTGCCGCTGCGCAACCAGGACGAGTTAGAGAGCCTGCTCTCCGAGCTCTACAACCCCAACAGCCCCTCCTATCACCGTTTTCTATCGGTCGATGAGTTCACCGCCCGTTTCGGCCCCACCCAGGACGACTACAACGCGCTGATCGAATTTGCACATGAGAATGGCCTCAACGTGGTCTCCACCTCGCGCAACCGCGTGAATCTGCAGGTGGCGGGCACTGTCGCCAATGTTGAGCGCGCGCTTAACGTGCATATTAACGTGTATCAGCACCCGACCGAGCCGCGCACGTTCTACTCACCCGACCGCGAGCCATCGGCCAACCTGCCCTTCCAGCTCTGGCATGTGGCGGGTCTCGACAATTTCTCCATCCCCAGGCCCGCAGGCCTTGAACGGCGCCCAGAAGGATCGAAGGCGAAATCCGGCGCGACCACAGGCTCAGGTCCCTCGGCTTCGTTCCTGGGCAGCGACATGCGCGCCGCATACTACGGCGGTTCGCTCACCGGCAGCGGCCAGTCGCTTGGACTGCTGGAGTACTACGGCACCGACCTCACCGATTTGACCACCTACTTCAAGAACGCGGGCGAGACCAACAACGTGCCTATCACGCTGCTCTCGACCGACGGAACCAGCACCAGTTGCGTTTACTCGGCCTGCGACGACACCGAACAGACGCTCGACATGACGCAGGCTATCGGCATGGCGCCGGGACTCTCCAGCCTGGTAATGTACGTGGGCTCGACCGACTCGGCTATTTTCAACTCCATGGCGACCCACAGCCCACTGAACGCGCAGTTGAGCTCGTCGTGGACCTGGAGCCCGGCCGACCCCAGCACCGACAACCCCTACTTTGAGGAGTTCGCGGCGCAGGGCCAAAACCTGTTCCAGGCTGCCGGCGACAGCGGCGCCTGGACTGCCACCGGCACGGGGTCTGAGATCTATCCTGCCGACTCCGTCTACGTAACCACCGTTGGCGGCACCGACCTCGACACCAGCTCGGCGGCCGGCCCCTGGTCCTCTGAAACTGCATGGGTCGACGGCGGCGGCGGCATCTCGCCCGACAAATACGCGATTCCCTCGTGGCAGACCACTGCCGCGGCCGGATGCTCAAGCTGCTCAAAGAGCTATCGCAACGGGCCCGACGTCTCGGGCAACGCAAACTTCACCTTCTACGTTTGCGCCGATCAAACTACCTGCACCGCCAACGACTACGGCGGCACCAGCTTTGCCGCGCCCATGTGGGCCGGCTACCTGGCGCTCGTCAACCAACAGTCGTTAGCCAACGGCAACAAGGTGCTCGGCTTCATCAATCCGAGCCTCTACACCATCGGCGAAAGCTCCAGCTACGACTCCGACTTCCACGACATCACCAGCGGCAGCAACGGCTTCTCAGCCACCACCGGATACGACCTGGCCACTGGCTGGGGAAGCCCCAATGGTTCGGGCCTGTTGAACGCTCTGGCCGGCTCGGTCTCGTCCACGCCCGGATACAGCCTGACGTCTTCGCCGGGTTCGGTATCCATCCTGCAGGGCAACTCCGGCTCTTCAACCATTACCAGCAGCGTGACCGGCGGATTCGATTCTGCAATCGCTCTCACGGCGTCTGGCCAGCCCTCCGGCGTAACCGTCACTTTCAGCCCCACGTCGATCACCGGCGCTGGAAGCTCGACCATGTCTATCACCGTTCCTTCGACGACTGCCACCGGAACCTACACCATCACCGTAACCGGCACCTCCGGCTCAACAACCGAGCAGACAACTGTCTCGCTGACCGTTACCGCTCCTTCGCAGGGCAGCTTCACGCTGTCTGTCTCGCCCTCGTCGGGATATCTAGATCAGGGTCAGGAAGGATACGCGGTTGTTACCGTGACGGCTTCGGGCGGCTTCGACTCGGCAGTCTCATTCACCGCAAGCGGCGTGCCGTCAGGCGTGACCACGAGCTTCAGTCCAGCCACAGTCACCGGCTCCGGCACAACCGACTTCTACCTCACCGTGTCAAGAAGCGCGCCAAGGGGTACCTACTCCATCACCATCAAGGGCACCAGCGGCAGCCTGAGCGCATCGACCACGCTTACACTGCAGATACGTCGATAAGCCCGCAACCCGCGCACTCTGCGTACAACCAAAAGCCCGGACTCAAACGAGTCCGGGCTTTTTGCGTGTCCCGAAGAGTTGTCATATCGAGCGTGAACAACTGCTGGGTGCCCCCGGTCCCTCGCATTCGGGGACCGGGGATACAGCTCGCCGCGTTCCATGCAAGCAACTGCGATGCATTCACTCACCATCGAAGCCTTACGGGTTCGCGCAATATCCAAAGGAGACTTTCCATGGCAACGAAGAAAGCGGCAAAGAAATCAACTCGCAAATACGGCGCCTCCGCCGCAAAGCACGTGGAGACGGAAATGCACGAGATGAAGCACGGGAAATTGAAGAGCGGCCGCAGCGGCAAGAAAGTGACCAGCCGCAAACAAGCCATTGCAATCGGTCTTTCAGAGTCCCGAAAAGAAGGAGCGAAAGTCCCCAAAAAGAAATCTTGATCGCCGGCGCCTTGACCTCGATTTTGAGACCCTGAATACTCCTATCCTCACCTGACACAATCATCCCGAGCGTAGTCGAACGACCTGCATTTATCCTCTAGCAATTCTTCTTGGGCGCACCTGGTACCCTACGGCACCAGCACAATCGGCGCGCGCCAGTAGTTTGCCTTTTGCGTTGATGGGTCGAGGATTGTGACCTGGCACTCGTACGGGCCCGGCTCAAGGCCTTTGACGCCGAGCGAGAAGTTCATCGGCATGGTGCCAAGCCGGCTCGCGGTCGAGGGCAAAATGGCCGTGGGCGAAGTTTCGTAGACCTTGGTATCGCCCTTGTAGAGAGTCACAAAAGCAAACAGCGGCGGATTTCCTTCAGAAGGCGTTTGCTTGTAGGCCTGGAAGTAAACGTAGATATCGCGCGAGGTTGAGAAGACACGCGTAACGCTCGGAATAAGTTTTTTGCCATCGGCAACCAGCGGATTGACCGCGTCGTCTTTGATGCGGTCCTTGGCCTTGGCTGCGTCGTAAAGCGCCTGGTTAAGTACAACGCGCTGGCTGCCCAGCACAATCGCACTGATAGGTACGCGCTTTTCTTCCTTGTTGAGATTCGGAATTGTGAACGTGGCCTCGTAGGTGCCGATGCGGCCGGTCTCGTCGTCGCGCGCCAGGAACTTGATCTGGTATCGGCCGGGCAACAGAGTGAATCCCGTGTCGTACTCGATGGGCCGATGAGCCAGCTCCGCGGCCGTCGCGTCACTGAGCTTGATGTTCACGTTGTCGCGCACGTTCGACACCGTGGTGCCGCCCACCATGTCTTTAACCTCGCCTACAAAGTCGATGAGCGTGTGCTCATATCCGCCCTTCTTGGCCAGCGCCAGTTCGCGGCCCGGAATCTTAACGATGATGGGAACAAAATACTCCGCGCGGTTGAGCTGGAAGTAATCGACCTCCATGGCGATGGTGAGGTCGGTGATGGGATCTTCGAGCATGAGCGCATCTTCAAGCTGGCGCTCCTTGTCTACCGCCGTGAATTTCGTAAAGTCCTTGTCGGCGTAGTAGCCCTGGCGGTAATTCAAATCGGCGTCGGCATTCGAGGCCAGCGTGATCTTTACGCGGCGGAAGTGCCCGTTCTTGGCCGTGTTCGAGGAGTAGTAGCCGAGAACGTAGTAATCGGAGACAGCATCCTGCGCCTGAACGATGCCGCGATCGAGATCGTTGTTGTCGAGGAATGCCTTGCCTCCCGTATCGCCGGCCAAGGCGTAGAGCGTGTCCTGCGACTGCATGAAGTTGTCTCTCACTTGTTGCGCGGCAGTGCCGTTGTACATGCCGGCATTGCCTTGCGAGCCCACCGTGGCATCGCCCAGAGGCGCACCCGCAACCAGGCCTCGCGCATCGATAGTCCAGAATGACACGCCGGAGCGAATGGCTTCGTCGACGGTTGCATGCAGTTGCGCCTGGTTGTCGATGCCGTTCAGCCGCATGCCACCGGCAAAATAGATCAGCGATTTCTTTTCGCTCACGCGGCCCAGCATGTGCGCAGCGGTTTGCAGCGCCGAGAGTTGGCGATCGGTGTTGAAGACGTTGAACTCGCTGTCGTCCTGGCCAAAAGCTGCGCCAGTGTCAGAGCTGCTCGAGTCGTCGGTGGTGTCGGCGAACCCCTGTCCCTCGCCAACCGACATCGTCTCAAGAATGCTCAGCAGCCGGTTGCGATCGGTGGTAAAGTCCTGCAGCACGTCGACGGACCCCTCAGAATAGCGAAGGATCGACACCATGTCGATGGCCGTCAATTGTGTGCGCACAAACTGCTCGGCCGCGTTGAGCGCGCGGTTCTGGTCAGGCGGATACATGCCGACCATGTCGAAGTAAAGCGCGATCAACCTGCGGTTCTTATACCTTTGATCGCCCATCGCTTCAGGCGCAATCTGCGTTCGGGCCAGGCGGTTGTAGATGTGCACATCTTCAGTTGCTTTGGTCGACGCGGGCAGCACCTTTGCGTTGGAGGTCAGATCCTCATGCTCGCAGTAACGCACTACCTGCGGCGCGCCGTCTTCGGTCAACACGAAGTCTTTCGCAGTGAGTCCGGGAATGAAGTGGCCCTGCTTGTCCTTAACTACCACCGCTTCGATCACCAGTTGCGATTGAACGCTGAGCGTGTAACCTTGTTCGGTTCCGGCAACCTTGTTTTGTCCCACCTGTTGAGCGGGCGCAAAGGCGCACACAGTGATAAGGATCGGAATAAGCGGCAGAGCTTTCATGATCAGAACCTCAACCGCAGCTCGGTAGAAACCGAGCGCATTCCGTTTGGCGCTGTGGGCCGGCCGAAGAGTTCGGCATTGGCCAGGCTCGCGTCGTCCCATGCGGTATTCCACGCGCTGAACTCAGGATGGTTGAGCACATTATTGGCGCTGATGGTGAAATCGAGATAGAGTTTGCCGTGCGGCCTGAACGTGCGCGCCAGCGAACTGTTAAGCGAAAACTGGTTGGGTCCGGTAATGGAGTCGCGGCCCGCTGTTCCCCACTGCCCCGGCGCCGGCGCGGAGTAAGCCGCTGCGTTCAAATGAGTCACGCCCGATGTGTAAATCTTCGCGCCGGTAAGGCTGGGCCGAATGACCCCAGTGTACCCGGTGCCGGATACCGCAACCGGATAGATGGGAGTTTCAGGCAGGCCGGTGCCTTCGCTCATGGTGCCCAGCAACGTCCACTCCTTCAGCAGCCGGCCGCGCCAGCCGCTCATCAACGTGCCGCCGCCAAGACCTTCGCCGCTGGTGTACTGCGCGGTCAGCGTCGCGAGTTGCCGCTGGTCGAATGTCGAGAGCCCGCGCTCGGCGCGAAGGTCAAGCCAGTTTTGCGCGATGGCCGCCGAACCACTCGACGCCGCACCGCTGCCGCCGCTAGTGTACCCCTGCCCGCCGAGAATAGCGTCGTCGTCGATGGACTTCGACCATGTGTAATTCAGCGTTGCGGTAAATCCGCTCCTGAGACGGCGGCGCAGTTGCATCTGGCCCGAGTGGCGTGTGGAGTTGCCGCCCGACAAACGATAAGTGAAGTCGCTGGGGCAATTGGGGCAAATATTGGTTGCTCCAATCGGATAGGTGTTGGGCAGCATCTGTTGCGTACCGTGCGTGCCCTTTACGCCCATGTAGGTTGCCACCATCTGCAGCGCAAAGGGCAGGTCGCGCTGCACGGTGAGCTGCCAAACCTGCGCATAGCCGATGCGATAGTTGGGATCGATGGCGAAGGTATCGGCCGATGGGCAATCGAATCCATTGGCCATGGTGAGCGGGCACGCCGCGCTGTTCTCAACGTTGAAGCTCTTGCTGAGCGGCGCCTGCTGCGCCATCTGGTTCACAATGCCCTGATACACCGAGCTGTCGCGATAAATGCCGTAACCCGCGCGAATTACGACTGTCGAAGCGGCGATGGGCCGCCACGAGATTCCTATGCGAGGCTGGATGCCGCGGCGGTCGGGACGAATGAGCGACGACGGATAATGCGTCCCGGTTACCGTTCCGACAGGATTGGAGCCAAGCACCGTCGCGGCCTGCGTGAAACCCTGGTTGATGTCGAGATTGACGAGGTGGCCGAAGAGTTCCGTCATCGGCGCGCTGTACTCCCAGCGCACGCCTGCGTTGATGGTGAGCACGGGCATTACACGCCAGTCGTCGGTGAAGTAAGCATCGTAGACCGGTTCGCGGAAGTATTTGCCGGCATTGCCAAACGCGATGGAACTGGTGTCGGGAATTCCGATAAGAAAATCGGCCAGGTCCGATCCGGTTGTGGCGCTCTCGGCAGAGCTTGCGGTTGCGGCGCCGGTAAATGAAAACGAGCCGCGCGGATTCTGTTCAAAGAAATCGTTGTACTGCTGGCGCCGAAAATCACCGCCGGCCGAAATGTTGTGGCGGCGCTCGTAGATGCCGGCGCCGAGCGAGACTCCGTTGGTTTCGTTGCGATTGAAGGCGCTGTTACCGTCACTCAGCCCCGCGATGCCGCTTGAAAAGCCCAGTCTCGGCGGACCCCAGTTTGAAGGAGTCTGGTCGTTGCCGGCAATGTTCGCGTCGTTCGGCCCTGAGACGTTAATGCGGTTGGCGAAGTTCGGCGTGGTTTCAGTGCGGTAGCGGCTGAAGGTGTATCCCGTGGTCATAAACAAATGGCCGCCGAAACGATGCATCCAGTGCACATTGGCGTTCATGCCAAGAGAGCCGGTGGCATCGACAAAATCGAAAAGACTCACGGAGTCGGAGCGGGTGCTCGTGAAATTGAAGCCTCCGTAAAATTCATCCCGCCGGCCGATTTGCTTGTCGAGGCGCGACTGCATGGCATCGGCGTGTGTCGCGTTCAGCACCGGCGCCTGGTAGTTGTAGCCGGAGGTGCTGGGAATATTGGGATTCGGCATGGGATAGAGCTTGAGCAGCGCGGCAGCCTGCTGGCTCACAGGAACCTGGTTGTCTTGAAAAGGCATCCCGGTTGCAGGATTGTAGATGGTGACCGGCTGGCCCAGGCCGTTGAGCAGTCCGGCCAGATTGCCGTTGCGTTCGTCGAGCGTCGGCACCAATCCCGTATTGATGGCCGCGTTATTGTCTCGCGTCCACGTGTAATTGACAAAGAAGTTCGGCCCGCGCGGCAGCAGGTGCGGAATCTTCAAAGGGCCACCAACATAGGCGGAGTTGGTAATCAGGTCGTACGCGCTTTTGGCCGACTCAACTCCACTGATGGAATAGGGCCGCGCATTGAGCGCGGAGTTTGCAATGTTGACCGCGAACCCGCCGGTGTACAGGCCGCGCGAGCCAGTCCGCGTATTGCCGAACGCCGGATTGGTGGAGTAGCGCGATGTGGCCGCGTTGTTCACGCTGCCGTTAACCAGGTAGCCGTCGGCGCTCTGATCGTCACCGTTCTCGGGCGGTTTAGGCATTTCAGGTGGAGGGTTGTTAGCCCTCTGATCGGGCGTTTTCTCTTCAATGGGCGCCTTCAGGACGGGGATCGGAAGAATTGGATTCTGCACCAGCTTGGTCTTGGCCAGCAATTTATCTTGGGGTAGCAGCTTCATCTCAAAGTTGCCGGGCTGCACGTTCGCGGCGACAGTCACGTCGGCCTTGATGGGCTCGAAGCACTGCATCTCTACCTGGATGGTCCAAACGCCGTCGGCAAGATCGTCGAAGTGGTAGAGCCCGCCCTGATCGGTGACCACTGTAAGTTTTTTGCCGTCGTGCGTGGCCGTGACGGTTGCTCCCGGCAGCGGCAGCCCGCCATAGGTGATTGCGCCGTGAAACGCGCTCGCGAAGGCGGTCGCGGCCGAGACCAGCGCCAGTACGCAGAGCATCGGGATTCTAAGAATGCGCAACCAGGTCAACGACTCGCTCCAATACCTCAGTTTGCCGAGGGCTGTTCGATGTGGTCGATCACGATCACCTCTTCAGGGCCCTTGGCCGATTCGAGTTTCAATCCAAGCTGCTCTTCAATCGCGGTAAACAGCGACGGCCCGCCCGAATTGTCGGCGGCGTCGGTGTTCGATGCAGGTGGGGCATCGCCGACGGGCGCCATCCCGGGCGCCGGCTCGTCGGGCGTCCATTGCAGGCTGAAGTCGTATTCGCCAGTGAGCCCCGTCTTGTCGATCACCGTACGTCCAAGCTGCCCAGAAAGCGTGTGGGCCAGAGCATTGACCTTCATCGCCGTTGATTCGATCTTGCCGGGCCCCCCGAACATCATCATGTGACGCTGGCCGTCCCCCTCCTGCGCCTTGGCCGCCTGCATTTTTACTCCGCCTTTGGCCACTACCAGTTCGTACACCGGCAATTCGCGCGTCTCGCGGTGGTACTTCAACCCGAATCGATCCACCAGGAGCTGCACCATCATGGCCTTGCGCTGGGGGAACTTTATCCCTTTCAGCTTGGGCGCGTCTTCCGGCGCCACCTTGGCTTCAATGTCGTAGCGGGTCGATTTGGCCCATGCGGGCTCGCCGATAATGTGATCTTCCTCAACGTTGAATGCTTCGCGGATGATCATCCCGAGATTGATCCCGGTCACGGATATTCCATCGGCCGTGAACATCAGCATCGACCGTTCATTGTCGGGCTTGCTGGTTTTTATGGTGGCGACTTCAAACGGGGGCGGAGCGGTGGCCTGCGCGGCATTTGTTGCCGGCGGCGCATCGGGCGATAGAGATTGCATCTGCATCTTGCCCGCAGATGCAGGGCCCGCAGACGCTGGCGTAGCCGGCGCTGCGGCCTGTGGTGCGACTTGGGGCGCAGCCTGAGGCGCATTCTGGTTGGAATTCGATTGAGCAGCCATTAGTGGCGCTGCAATCAAAACGGCGGTCAACGCTGAGACGAATACCCGTTTCCCGCGCGGTCTGCACAATGATGTTGCGGCCATTCCTGGGGACCTCGGATGGTTTGATTATTCTTGTGCCAGGCCCTCAGTCGGCCTCGTGTGGTTTCTCTCAATTTCGTTGTCTGAGTCGAGTCCCGAACCGCTGGGCCTTCGACTCCGATTGGCGCAAAACGCGCGCTAATCTGCGCTCAATATGACACCTTGATTCTTATTCGAGGCTCAGCGGCGCCATCTTAATTAGCCGACGGCTTCTCCACGTGGTCGATCACAATTACGTCGTCGGGTGCCTTGGTCGATTCAAACTTCAATCCCAGCGTCTCCTGCACCGCGGTGTAGAGGCTTGGCGGCGCATTGGGATCGGTATTGGGAGGCGCGTTCATCGGCACAGCGCCGCGGAACTGCTGGAACTGTGAGTCGTCGGGCGTCCATTTCAGCTCGAAGTCGTACTTGTCCTTGAGCCCGGTTTGATCCACCACCGGTTTATCCATCACGCCTGACTGCATCCACGACGCGAACTCCGCCATATTCATGTTGCGAACTGTCAGGTCGCCGAGCCCGCGAAAGAAAAACCCCTGCTGCCCCGGATCCGTCGCCGCGGTCTTGGTGAGTTTGGGACCGCCGTTCGCTACCGTAATCGCGTATACCGAGAGCTCGCGGGTTTCATGATGGAATTTCAACTGGCAGCGATCGGTCAACAGCTTCTGCACCATGATGCCCATCTGCTTGATGTTTGGCTGGCCAGGGGCATCGGGAACGCCGTCGACATCGTACATCTGCGTGCCAAACCAGTCGGGCGCACCCATGATCTGCTTGGCGTGCAACCCATAAGCAAAGGCAATCAGATCGTTAAGATTGGTGTTCATCGTCATAAAGTGGGTGCCGCGAAAACCGAAGCCTTTGCCCTGGCGCGATGGGTCGCTGGGTTTGATGGTTGCCACATCGAGGCTCGGATCGGCATCGGCGGCCATCGGTTTCACCGGCGGAGGCGGCGTAGGCATGGCCCACTCGGTTTCGGGCGTGGCGCGAGCCATTGTTAACGGCTTAGGATCGCCGCCCTGCGTCCAGGTGCCGTCAACTGTTTTGCCGTCGGCGCTCAACTTGCCTTCGAAGGCTCCGCCAATCAGCTTGAGTGTGAACTTCACGGTCGCGCCGTCGAGAGCGATCGAATCAATCGGCAACGGTTGCGGGGTCTGATCGATGCTGTAGAAGTTAGCCTTGTACGCGCCCTTGTCGTCTTTCGTCACTTTAAGCACTATGCGGAGGTCGCGCCCGGCGTGCAGCGTGCCCTGCCATGTGGCGATGATGTCTTTCGGATCGAAAGGCGCGCCGCTCGCAGGAGCAGCCGTTGCCGCCGGGGCGGGCGCAGCCTGGGCAAGGACAAGTTTGGCGCCCATCAGCGCGAACACCGCGGCCAATAATGCCGCCGACAACAGCACAAACCCCAACCTGAGCCAACGATCCTGGACGCGGTCAAACGAACGTGCGATTGCATGAGACTTCATTACGGGTATTCCTTCTCTCGCCACACACACGCCCGGCGCCGGCTCTATTCTGGTGCGTTGGATCAAATCCAGGGGAGAATTCACTTATATGACGGAATACGCGGCGTTCCGTTCACGTGTTCCATCATTTTTCATCTGCTTCCATTCACTGCTGGTTGACTTTGATCTGCCCGTCAATAGTAACCCGAGAGGTTTAAAGGCAAGCAGAACCGTCCCGCGCGATCTCATCATGAGGCTTCATGTGATTTGACACCGGCCCGGGCACAATTGTTCCCGTCTCGCCGAAGCCGTCCTTCTGGTGGCGCAACTGTCCGATATCGAACACTTGCGCCGCGAAAACGGTCACTTCGAGGCCGCGCGGCGAGTTCGTCCAAAGACAGAATCGCGTAATTTATCAATAGCTTGCGGCCTAGCCCTCATTGGCAAGCAAGATGCTGGTTAAAGGGCGCAATGGATATCGCCCGCCCAGACATCAAACAGAAGAAGAACCGCCGACTGATTGCTTATGCCGCCGCCGGAGTCGTCGTCCTCGCTGCCCTCACCTTCGTAGTCATGCGCCTCAAGCCGGCTTCGCCTACGGTCGATCGCTCCACCATCTGGACCGACACCGTAAAACACGGCCCGCTGATTCGCCAGGTACGCTCCTCAACGGCTACGCTGGCTCCGCGCGAAGACTCCATCGAACTCATCCCGGCGCAGACCGACGCGACGGTGGTGCGCATCCGCGTTCTGCCGGGCGCGCAGGTGACGCCTGACACCGTCATCATGGACCTGGCCGATCCCCAACTCGAACAAGAGGTTCTGAGCGCGCAGCTCGCCGTGAAACAGGCACAGGCCGACTACAAGAGCCTTCAGGCCACGCTGCAGAGCACGCTGATGGATAAGAAGACGGCGGCCGCGGAGGTAAACGCAAATTACGCCCAGGACAAACTGCAGGCGGAGACCGACAAGGCGCTTTACCAGTTGGGCGTCATCTCAGGCCTGGCCTACCAGAAATCAGCGAGCACGGCAGACCAATTGAATACGCAGCACGATTTGAGTCAGCAGCAGCTGCAGGTGAACCAGAATGCCATCGAGGTGCAGCTTACCTCGCAGAAGACCAAGATTGACCAGGCGCAGGCGCTGCTGGACCTCTACCAAAAGCAGCAGCGGGCGCTCCAGGTTCGGCCCACGATCACAGGCACTCTGGCGCCGCTGGCCACGCCGGTGGGGGTCGGTCAGCATGTGCTCACCGGCACTTCGGTGGCCGAGGTCATCCAGCGCGACAAGCTGAAGGCCGCGCTGCAGATTGCTGAGACCCAGGCGCGCGATATCCAGATCGGCCAGCCCGCATCCATCGACACCCACAATGGCATCATTCCTGGCCACGTCATCAGAATCGATCCATCTGTAGTGAACGGAACCCGCACCGTTGACGTAGCTTTGGATGGACCGTTGCCGCCGGGAGCGGTTCCGCAGTTGAGCGTGGAAGGAACCATCGACCTCGAACGCATGAGCGATGTGCTTTATGTGGGCAGGCCGGCCCTGGGAAATGAGGATTCAACGCTCAGCCTGTTCAGGCTCGATGCCGACGGCAAGGGAGCGACGCGCGTGCCGGTCAAGGTGGGCCGCGCATCGGTTGAAGACATCCAGGTGATCGAAGGTCTGAAGGAAGGCGACACCGTGATTCTTTCCGACATGTCGCGCTGGGATGGCGTGGATCACATAAGGCTGGAATAAGATTGCAGCTTCCAGCTTCTAGCCTCTAGCTTCTAGCTGGATCCTGCGAAACCGCAGACTCACAGTTGCGTGGGACGCACAAGGGGAAACAGATAGCGGATCACGAATTAGCCAGCAGCTAGGAACTAGAAGCTAGCAGCTCTTCACGAAAAAGGGAGGAACAGGATGGCAACCGCCAGCACATTGATTGAAATTGAGGATTTAACCAAGGTCTTTTACACCGACGAAGTGGAGACGCACGCGCTCTCCGGCATTCACCTCACCATC
Organism: uncultured Occallatibacter sp.; assembly: GCA_964528915.1. Classification (GTDB taxonomy): domain Bacteria; phylum Acidobacteriota; class Terriglobia; order Terriglobales; family Acidobacteriaceae; genus Telmatobacter. Next base: position 35,998 of record CAZGUD010000027.1, on the reverse strand, counting down.
GATCGCGGCGAATATGTGGCCATGTCGGGGCCATCGGGCTGCGGCAAATCCACGCTGCTCTCCATTTTGGGATTGCTCGACACGCCCACCGGCGGGCGTTACCTGCTCAATAACAAGCCGGTCGAGAATCTGAGTTTCAGCGAGCGCTCCCGCATCCGCAACCAGGAGATCGGTTTCATCTTCCAGAGTTTCAACCTGATCGGCGATCTCACCGTTGAAGAGAATGTTGAGCTGCCGCTCACCTATCGTGCCGGCATGCCCGCGGCCGAGCGCAAGAAGCGCGTGAAAGAGGCGCTGGAGCGCGTGAACATGGCCCACCGCATGCGCCACTACCCGGCACAGCTCTCCGGCGGTCAGCAACAGCGCGTCGCCGTGGCCCGCGCATTGGCCGGCTCGCCCTCAATTCTGCTGGCCGATGAGCCTACCGGCAACCTGGACTCAAAAAACGGCGAAGCCGTAATGCACCTGCTGGCCGATCTGCACCGTGAGGGCTCGACCATCTGCATGGTTACGCACGATCCCCGCTTTGCTCGCCACGCCGAGCGCGAAGTGCACCTGTTCGACGGAAAGGTAGTAAGCGAACAGGAGCAGAAGAAGATGGAAGAAGAAGCGGAGGCTTAGGCCATGCAGCCGAACCTGCTCCGCGACCTGGGCTATGCAGTGCGCCAGCTTCGCCGCGCGCCGGGTTTTGCAATCACCGCGATTGCTACGCTTGCGCTGAGCGTGGGTATTGCCACCGCGGTCTTTTGCGTGATTAACGCTGTGGTGCTGCAACCGCTGCCCTACGCGCAACCCGGCCGCGTCGTGGACATCGACACGCACAGCGGCGCCGGAGGTTACATCCAGCCGGCGTCCTGGCCGTCGTATCTCGACGAGCGGAATCAGTCCACGTCGTTTCAGGCGCTGGCCGGATATTTCCGCTGGAGAGAGTCGGCAGCGGAGACGCCGGCCGGGCCAGCGGTGTTGCAGGTGGTTCGCACCAGTTCCAACTTCTTCGATGTCTTCGGCGTTCCACCAATTCTGGGCCGCGGATTTCTTCCCGGCGAAGAGCAGACCGGAAAGAACGACGTTGTGGTGCTGGGCTATGACGCGTGGATGAAGCACTTCAACGGCGCGCGCAGCGTGGTGGGCAGCGCGGTGCGGCTCGACGGCCATACCTATACGATCGTCGGCGTCATGCCGGCGGGTTTCCGCTTTCCGCTGAATACGCGCGACGGCCTTTACATGCCCGTGCATCTTGACGCCGCAGGCTGGATGTCGACACGCGGCGGTCACTGGCTGCGCACGGTGGGCAGGCTCAAAGACGGTGTGAGCGTCCAGCAGGCGCAGGCTGATATTCAACACGTATTCGACAATATCGGCAAAGCATATCCAGACACCGATGGCGGGCGCACGGTTCGGTTACAACCTCTTTCGCAAGCCGTCGATCAGCAGAGCCGCGGACCGCTGTGGGTGCTGCTGGGCGCAGTGCTGGCCGTGCTGGCAATCGGATGCGTGAATATTGCCGGGCTGCTGTTGTCGCGCGGAGTCAAGCGCCGGCGCGAGATGGCCATGCGCGTGGCCATTGGCGCGGGTCGGGCTCGGCTGCTGCGGCAGTTGTTGACCGAAGGTTTGCTGCTGGCGCTTGCCGGCGCCGCCGGCGGCGTGCTGCTGGCTTGGTCGATCCTCGATCTGATGCGTACGTTTCTTATCAAGGCACTGCAGCGCGGAGCTGACGTCCATCTCAACTGGACCGTGCTCGGCGTGTCGATTGCGGTTGCGATCGTGGCCAGTCTTGCAGCGTCGCTCTATCCAGGGCTCAAGCTTTCCAGTGTCGATCCCAATACCGCGCTCAGGGCCGGAGGCAGTGCCGGCACTGGCCGCAGCGAACATCGGCTGCGCGCCGGATTTGTCATCACTCAAGTTGCGCTCACGCTGGTCCTGCTGGTGGTGGCAGCACTCCTGATGCGCGTTGTAACCCGCTACCGCCAAGTGAACCTGGGATACGATCCTGCCCACATTCTCGCCGTCGACCTGCATGTTGCGCCGGTGCGCTATGACGGCCGCGATGTTGTGGCCGATTTCTACCAGCCTCTGCTTGACCGCGTATCGCACGTGCATGGAGTGCGCGCCGCCGGCCTCATCGACATGCTGCCCATCGAAGCCTGGGGCTCGAATAGCGATGTGCACATCGCCGGGCAGCCGCCGTATCCGAAAAATGCTGAGATGCTGGCCGAGACGCGCATGGTTTCGACCGGCTACTTCGACGTCTTTGGTCTTACTTTGCATGCAGGAAGACTTCTTAGCCCGGCGCTTGACCCAAGCACCAACAAGGCCGGGACCGTGATGGTAAACCAGGCGTTCGTCAGCGAGTATCTTCCCCACGGGATGAGCGGCTCCACGCCGAAGCTCGACGACGCCAAGGATCCAGACGAGTACACCCAGATTGTGGGAGCTACCGGCGATGTTCGCCAGGACCTGCGCGAAAAGCCGCTGGCGGAAATGGATTATCTGATCGATGAGATTCCGCCGGCGCAACGCGCTGCCACCCTGTCAGCAATGGTGCTGGTGGTGCGTGCCAATGGCGATCCGCGGCAGTTGATCGTTCCGCTGCGGCAAGCATTGCACGATGTCGATCCCACTGTTCCGTTCGATGATCCGCGCACCATGACCGATGTAATCAATGAAGAGCTGGTCTTCGATCGCATGGTGGGCTGGCTGTTCGGCATCTTCGCTTCAATGGCGCTGCTGCTGGCATTGGTGGGCCTCTACGGACTGGTAAGTCACGAAGTGGAGCAAGGTGCGCGCGACATCGGCGTGCGCATGGCGCTTGGCGCAACCCGGCAGCACGTGCTCGGCATGGTGCTGCGCCGCGTGGCGTGGATGCTGGGCGCGGGAGCCCTTGCCGGGCTCGTGCTCGCCTTTGCAGCGCGCAAACTCATCGGCATCGTCATCTATTTCGACGCGCGGCAGGAATCAGGCAATTTCGTTGCAATCGCAGCTCTGCTGGTGGTGGCAGGACTGCTCGCCGCGCTGATTCCCGCGCGCCGCGCCGCATCCATCGAACCCATGCAGGCGCTCAGAGCTGAGTAACAGGCTTTGACGGTGATAAGGAAGAAGGCAAGCATTGAAAAAACTATGGAACGAATTCCGCTACGCGTTGCGCCAGCTTCGGAAGTATCCCGGATTTACCGCGACCGCGGTGATTACGCTTGCCCTGGGCATTGCCGCCACCAGCACTATCTTCTGCTGGATCCACTCCACTCTCTTCAATCCCATTCCCGGAGTTGGGCACACCGGCAACATGATCACCATCCAGCGCGGCGAGCGCAATGAACATGCAACACCGCCGCTCTCGTATGACGACTATGTCGACCTGCGTAACCACGCCACTTCGCTCTCCGGTTTGCTCGGCTATCACGACGACTTTATGGCTCTCACCGGCGCGGGCATGCCGGTGCGCATCTACGGCGCGCTTACTTCGACTAATTACTTTGAAGTGCTCGGCGTCCATCCCATCCTGGGCCGCACTTTTGCCCAATCCAACTTCAACGAGCGCGTTGGAGCAGCCGAAGCAGTTTTGAGTTATGCGCTGTGGCAGAGCCGCTACGGCTCCGATCGCGGAATCGTGGGCAGAACCATCCAGGTGAATCTGCACAGCTATACCGTTGTTGGTGTTGCACCGCGCGGATTCGAGGGCTGCAAATCAGGCCTGCGAACGGATCTCTGGATTCCGCTGGGAATGGACGACCCGGTATGGGGCGGCGATCGCATCAACAATCGCGGCCTGGCGTGGTTGAACGTTCTTGGCGTGCTGCGCCCCGGCGTCAATCCCCGCCAGGCCGAAAACGAGTTCAACCTGATCATGCAGGGTATCGCCGACCGCTATCCCGATACGCATCGCGGCGATAATCGGCTCTCCATCGATCCGCTATGGCGCTCGCCGTTCGGCGCCAACGTTTATCTCGCCGGCACGCTGCCCATCCTGCTGGCGCTGGCCGGCGCCTTGCTGCTCCTGGCCTGCGCCAATGTGGCCAACCTGCTGCTGGTGCGTTCCATATCGCGCCGCCGCGAGTGCGCCATTCGCCTGGCCCTGGGCGCGAGTCGCTGGACGCTGGTTCGACAGTTCCTCATCGAGAACCTGCTGGTGGCGCTGGCCGGCGGCGCAGTCGCCCTTGCCGTGACCTATTGGACCGCGAGCATACTCGGCACTTTCCTGCCCAGCGTCATCCTGCCTATCGACATCAACGGACACGTAGACTTTACGGTCATGCTGGCAACATTCGCTATTTCTTTGGCGACTGCTGTTGTGTCAGGCATCCTCCCCGCATTTCGCGCCTCTGCACTCGCACCGGTTACGGCACTCAAGGATGAAGGGCTGAATGCCTCCGCTGGCATTCACAAGTCGCGCCTCACCTCTACCCTGGTTGCCGCGCAGATAGCTCTCTCGCTTGTGCTGCTGGTGTGCGCCGGGCTGTTCGTACGCAGCCTCAACAAATCGCAGGCCTCCGATCCAGGCTTCGATCCGAACAGAGTCTACCTCGCGTCGCTGGACCTCGATCCCATGGGCTACTCAGATGCAAAGGAAATTGAATTCGAGAGCGAAGTTCTTAATCGCGTGCGAGCACTGCCCGGCGTCCGCTCTGCGGCACTGGCCGATTTTTCTCCGCTCAGTTTCACGCTTCATACTCGCGGAGTGCTACCCGAGGGCTACATTCCGCAACCTCATGAATCCATCGAGGTCGATCGTGGCGACGTATCCGCCGGCTATTTGCAAACCCTTCGCACTCCGCTCATCGCCGGCCGCGAATTCACCCCTGCCGACAATTCGAATTCCGCATTGGTGGCCATGGTGAATCAGGCCCTGGTCGATCGTTATTGGCCGGGCCAGAATGCGATCGGCAAGCACGTCCAGGACGGCAGCCGCACGTACACAGTGGTGGGAGTGGTGACAAATGCCAAGTACCGCCGCCTGGTGAGAGAAGCAGATCCCTTGATCCTCTACCCGCTTGGGCAGCGACAGGACGGCGATGTGATCCTGCACGTGCGCGTGGCTGGCGATCCGATGACGTTTGCTCCTGCCATTGAGCGCGCGATTCATGGCCTCGAACCCAATCTACCCCTGTACGGCGTTACCACGCTCGAGCACAACATGGGTATCGGCAGTGTGTTCGAGCGCATTGCGGTGGTCTTTGCCGGCACATTCGGGCTGGTGGCAATGCTGCTTGCCGCTGTCGGCGTTTACGGCGTGGTCTCGTATACCGCGCGGCAGCGCACGCACGAGATCGGCATCCGCATGGCGCTGGGCGCGAGGCGCGGAGACGTATTCCGCCAGACCCTGCGACAGGGACTGCGGCTCACGACATTCGGCCTTGCCGCCGGCATTGTCGTCTCGCTCGCCTGCACCCAGTTACTGCGCGGAATGCTCTATGGCATAGCTGCCACCGATTGGCTCACATTCACCGCAGTCGCAGCGGCGCTGGCATTGGTGGCGCTGGCCGCATGTCTCATTCCCGCCCGGCGTGCTGCATCCGTCGAACCTATGCAAGCGCTGCATACCGAATAAGAACGCACGGCAACGGCCGATGAAAGGAAACGCGATGAAGAACGTCGGTATCGACCTCCGCTACGCGCTTCGGCACCTTGCCAAGGCGCCGGGCTTTGCGCTCACCGCGGTCCTCACACTGGCCTTTGGAATCGGCGCAACTACCGCCATCTTCTCTATCGTCGAGGGGGTGCTGTTGCGCCCGCTGCCGTTTCCTGAGCCCAACAGATTGGTCACGCTCGGCGATATCCTTGAGGGCGTCGACTATGGAACCGACGCACCCGGTGTAACCGCACCCGGGGTTCAAATCTATATCCGCGACACGCACGCCTTCTCCAGCCTGGGCGGCTACACGCCCTCCAGCTACGAACTCTCGGGCACGGGCGATCCCACCCAGATCAATGGCGCGCGGCTCACCGCTAGCACTTTTCCAGCCCTCGACGTTTCGCCCTTGATGGGCCGCGTCTTTACGCAGCAGGAAGACGATGGCAGCCAGCAGGTGGCGGTGCTCAGTTACCAGATGTGGCAAAGCCGCTTCCATGGCGATGCGCGCATCCTCGGCCAGAAGATTCTGCTGGATCGCAAGCCCTACGAGGTTATCGGCATCATGCCGCGCGAATTCGAGTTCCCGCTGGTGCCGGGGCAGCTCAATCGCAGCGAGCTTTGGGTGCCCATGAGCTTCACTCAGAACGAACTGGTCCAGGGGGTGGGAGCCTGGGCTTATTATCTGGTGGGCCGGCTCAAGCCAGGCGTTACGCCTGAACAGGCTCAGCAAGATGCTGTCGGCGCGGCGCAGGAGATCATGCGCAACTTTCCGCCGGCTCTCTCCAGCCGGCGCATTCATCCTCGCGTTCAGCCGCTTGATGAAGCCACAATAGCCGGCGTCCGCCCGCTGGCGCGCACACTGTTACTTGCCGTCATGGTGGTGCTCTTTATCGCTTGCGCCAATCTAGCCGGCCTGTTGCTGGTGCGTGTCATCCGCCGTCGCCGCGAGATCTCAGTGCGACTTGCGTTAGGAGCCACAGGCGCGGCAGTTCTGCGTCAGTCTCTTGTCGAGTCGCTGCTGCTCAGCATAAGCGGCGGGCTGCTGGGACTGGCACTTGCGTGGGTTGCCCTGCGCGTAGGCATCAGCTTCCTTCCTGAAACGCTCCCGCGCATCGGTTCCATCGCTCTCGATTGGCAGGTTGTCGGTTTCGCTCTCGGATTGGCTTTACTCACCGGCCTTCTCTGCGGACTGATTCCTGCGATTGCTGCCGCGCGCACCGGTGTGAACGATGCGCTCAAAGAAGGCGGCCGCACCGGCACCTCCGGCAGTGGACATGCTCGTCTGCGCTCGGCGCTGGTGATCGTCGAACTCGCGGTCGCCCTGGTGCTGCTCACCGCATCCGGCCTTTTGCTGCGCAGCTTTGAGAAGATGCGTGAGGTCGATCTCGGCTTCCGCGCCGATCATTTGCTCACCGCATCCTACGGTCTTCCCCGACAGCAATACTCCACACAGGCATCCATCGACGCATTCAACCTGGCGCTACGTACCAGGCTCGAGCAACTGCCCGGAGTTCAAGCGGCAGGAATGACCAGCCTGCTGCCTGCATCCGGTCTGGGGTTCCGCGCGACCTTCACGCCCCAGGGCTACATCCCTCCCCGGGGCGCCGGCTTGAACCTGGCCTGGGTGCCCATGGTTATTGGTAATTACTTTCAGGCTCAGGGTATCCCAATCATCCGCGGCCGCGACTTCACGCCGGCCGATAACGCAACCGCTCCGTTGGTCGCCATCGTAAACCGCACTCTTGCCGAGCACTACTGGCCTGGACAGGACCCCATCGGCAAGCGTCTGCATCGCGGACCGGAGCGGGCAACCACGCTGCCATGGCTCACCGTCGTGGGAGAAATCGGCGATGTGAAAGAGCTCGCAGCCGACTCGCCTACGGCCAACCAGATCTACCTGCCCGCCAGCCAGGCCAAAGCCGATGCGGGATCGTTTGCGACCCCTTCCATGCTGGTTGGCAATGGCGGATTCATCGTGCTGCGCACAGCTTTGCCGCCGGAGCAGATGGAAGACTCTTTGCGCGCGGTGGTCCGCTCAATCGATCCCCAATTACCGCTCACACAGGTGCAGTCGATGGACCGGGCTGTGAGTGAAACTGAAGCGCCGCGCCGCTTCAACACTGCCCTCATTTCCAGCTTCGCCGTAGCGGCGGTGCTGCTGTCTTTGCTGGGTATTTACAGCGTGATTGCGTTTTCAGCAGCGCTGCGCACTCAGGAGATGGCAATTCGCCTTGCCCTCGGCAGCCAGCGCTCCACCATCATGCAGCTCGTCCTGGTTTCAGGCGCCAAGCTGGGGCTCATCGGTTGCGGGCTCGGCGCAGTCGCCGCAATTTTCGCCACAAGGCTGCTGCGCACGCTGCTCTTTGAAGTCGACCCACTCGATCCCGCGGTGATTGTACTTGCCGCATTGTCAATTTTCGTGCTGGCTCTCGCCGCTTCGGTCATTCCCGCGCGCCGGGCTGCAGCCATTGAACCCATCCAGGCACTGAGAACGGAGTAGTCGCCAGAGACGAAGGAGTATGAAGGTCAATCGATGAATACGCTGTGGCTCGACATTCGATTCGCTCTGCGCCAGATGCGCAAGTCGCCCGGTTTTGTTACCACGGCCGTGCTTACGCTGGCCCTGGGCATCGGCGCCAATACTGCAATCTTCACGCTGGTGCACGCCATCCTGCTGCGCTCGCTGCCGGTCACCAAACCGGCGCAGTTGTGGCGCGTGGGCGACAACGGCGACTGCTGCGTTGACGGCGGGTTCCCCGGGGGTGCGAGCGACACCGGCGATTTCACCATCTTCTCAGCCGATCTCTATAACTATCTTCGCGCGCAGACTCCTGAGTTCGAACAACTGGCTGCCATGCAGGCAGGTGGGTGGACCTGGGACGTGCGCCACGGCGAGGGACTGCCGAAATCGATGCACGGTGAATTCGTCTCCGGTAATTACTTTCAAACGCTTGGGCTCAGTTCCTTCACTGGCCGACTGTTTGCAGATACTGACGACACACCCACCGCGCCTCCGGCCGTGGTCATAAGCTTTCAGTCATGGAAGGGTGAATTCACCTCTGATCCCAACATCGTCGGTTCTACCATTTACATTCAGACGCGCCCATTTACCGTCGTGGGCATAACTCCGCCTGGTTTTTATGGTGATCGTGTCTCCGACAGGCCTCCGGATTTCTGGTTGCCGATCAACACTGAGCCTTACCTGCGCGGCGCCAGTTCCATCCTCCACCACAGCAACGACCACTGGCTCTATCTGCTGGGCCGTGTTCGCGCAGGCCAGAGCGTCCCGGCCATTCAGGCCAAGATGACCGCATCTCTTCGCCAATGGCTTTGGACCCAGCCCGTGCTTCTCCAGTTCGGAGGAGGAACCATCATCCCCAGGATGCATGTGGTTCTGACGCCCGGCGGCGGTGGAATCCAGCAGATGCAGGAATACGTTGGCGAAGGGCTGAAATTGCTCATGATCCTCTCCTCGATCGTGCTGCTGATCGCCTGCGCCAACATCGCCAACCTGATGATGGCCCGCGCTACCACGCGCAGGGCGGAACTCGCAGTACGCATGGCCATCGGCGCAGCGCGCAAACGCATCATACGCCAGATTCTTACTGAGAGCGTGCCGCTGAGTTGCCTGGGTGGACTTGCAGGCCTGGCCGTGGCTTATCTGGGATGCCGCATGATCCTGGCCCTCGCCTTCCCCGATGCGCGAAATTTGCCCATCGATGCCAGTCCATCGCTGCTCGTGCTCGCATTCACCTGCCTGGTTTCGCTGATCACCGGCGTTCTCTTCGGCGTGGGACCGGCATGGCTCTCATTGCATGCGCAGCCCGCCGAGGCATTGCGCGGCGTGAACCGCAGCACCAGCGACCGCTCGTCGCTGCCGCAAAAGTCGCTGGTTGTCTTTCAGGCCGCGCTTTCGGTTGTACTGCTCTGCGGCGCAATCCTGATGACGCGCACTCTTCTCAATCTGCAGAATCAGAATTTCGGCGTGGAAACTCACAACCGCTACGTTCTGCACTTCGATCCGGTTGGCGCTGGATACACTGCAGAACGCCTGCCCGCCTTGTACCGCCAGATTGAGGACCGCTTCTCAACCCTCCCAGGAGTTCGCAACTTCAGCCTGGCGCTTTACAGCCCGCTTGAGGGCAATAACTGGGGCGAGTGTGTCATTCAACAAGGTCATCCCGCTCCCAAGCCCGGCGATCAATGCGGCTCAACATGGGTTCGCGTGAGCACGCACTATCTCGACTCCATCGGTGTGCCCATCGTGCGCGGACGCGACTTCAACGAACGGGACACGGCCTCGTCGCCCCAGGTTGTGCTGGTCAACGAGACGTTCGTCAAGCGGTTTTTCCCCGGCAAAGATCCCGTCGGTCAGCACTTCGGCATCGATTTTCCGCAGTACTCCGGCGCGTGGCAGATCGTCGGTGTCTTTCGCGACTTCAAGATGAACGATCCACGCGAACAGGTGCATCCGGTTTATCTGCGCCCGCTCACCCAGCAGTACATGGGCTACAAGGAAGCCGACATGATTGGCAGTGAGGTTCAGTCGATGAACATGGGCACCATGATTATCGACTTCGGCGTAGCTCCCTCGAACGTCGATTCGCTGATCCGTCATACGCTGGCATCAATCGATCCGAATCTCACGGTGGAAGATCTTCGCTCTTTTGAAAAGCAAGTGGCCGGCAATTTTGATACCGAGCGCCTTATTTCGCAGTTGACTACGCTCTTCGGGGTCATCGCTCTGTCGCTGGCTTGCGTGGGACTCTATGGCGTTATGTCGTACTTTGTCGCCCGGCGCACCAGCGAGATCGGCATTCGCATGGCGCTCGGTGCCACGCGAGGTTCGGTAGTGACGCTGGTGCTGCGCGGAGCCATGTTGCAGATCCTCATCGGCCTTGTGCTCGGCATCCCCGCGTCGCTTTACGTCGGTTACCTGATGAGAAGCATCCTCTACGGCGTTGGCAGCTACGATCCGTGGGCGCTCACGCTGGCGCCCGTCGTGCTGGTTATCTGCGCTGCGTTCGCGGGATACCTTCCCGCGCGCCGCGCTTCAACCATTGAGCCGATGCAGGCTCTGCGCATCGAGTAAAGAGGAGAAGAGACTTCATGCATTTGTTTCCCCATGACATTCGCTTCGCGCTGCGCCAGTTGCGCAAGTCGCCAGCCTTCACCATCACCGTAGTGCTAACGCTTGCGCTGGGTATAGGCGCCAACGCGGCCGTCTTCACGCTCTTTGACCAGGTATTGTTGCGAATGCTCCCGGTCTCGAATCCCCACCAGCTCGTGCGCTTTGAGTGGACCGGCGGTTTCTCTGGCGACGCCAGCAGCTTTGGCGGTGACGACACCAATTACTTTTCTTATCCGGCTTACAAGGACATGCGCGATAGAAACCAGGTCTTCTCGGGTCTGATCGCTGCCGACCGCACTGCTTCCGGCGTTAGTTGGCATAACCAGGCCGTAAACGAAGATACCGAGATCGTTTCAGGCAATTATTTTCAGGTGCTTGGTTTGCATCCGGCTCTCGGCCGCTTGATTGGCCCTGAGGACGAAACGGCGAAGAACGCCAATCCGGTTGCGGTGTTGAGCTACGACTACTGGAAATCCCGCTTTGCCGCGGATGCCGGCGTCGTCGGCCAGACACTGCTTGTAAACGGACGCGCCTTCACCATTGTCGGCGTGGCCCCATCCAACTTTCAGACAGCGATCGGCGGATATCGCCCCGGCCTCTTCGTGCCCATCAGCATGTCTGAGGTGATTATCCCTGCGTTCGTGCCCGGCGATAACCTCGATAGCCATCAGACCGTCTGGCTCACGCTGATTGGCCGGCTCAGGCCCGGCGTAACCCGCGAGCAGGCCCAGGCCGGCCTGGCTTCATTCTGGCACTCAGAGCGAACTTACGAGCTAACGCTCTACAAACACCATACTCCGCGCTTCGACAGGGAGTTCCTCAATTCTCAGCTCAAGGTTCTCGATGACTCCGCTGGATTCAACCCGAGCCGCGTTGAGATGAAGACGCCGCTCATCATCCTGATGAGCATGGCCGGGCTGCTGGTAGCCATGTGCGCCATCAACGTGGCCACGCTGCTGCTTTTGCGCGCCGCCGCGCGTGCCCGCGAAATGTCGATGCGCTACGCACTCGGCGCAAAGCGTGGCCGCATTTTGTCGCAGCTCCTGGTTGAAGGGGGCTTGCTTGGAATTACGGCTGCAGCCATCGGGCTGGCGCTTGCGCCTGTTGTCGCGCTCTCGCTCGTCCGCCTCATCACCGCTTCCGAACCCGGAACGGAACCTTACTCCACGTCGATCGATTCGCACGTGGTTCTCTTTACGATGGCCGTTTCAATCGTCGTCAGCCTGCTCTTCAGCATTGCGCCGGCTTTTCATTTTCTCCGCCCCAATCTCGTTGAGGCGCTGCGCCAGAACACAGGCACGGCCACGCGGCGCTCCCAGCTTTTCCGCAAAATCGCAGTCGGTATGCAGATCGCGCTCAGCGTGATTCTGCTTGGCGGCGCAGGCCTGTTCGTCCGCACGCTCAATCACCTTCGCTATCAGCCAGTCGGAATTGAAACGAATAATCTCATCACCTTCTCTCTCGATCCCACGCAAGCTGGTTACAGCGATCAGCGAACGGCACAAACCGTCACCGGCGCAATCGATGCCATTCACCGCATTCCCGGCGTGACCATTGCGGCTGCCACCAGCGATCCTGTGTTGACGGGAAACTCGAGCCGGTCATCCTTCACGATTCAAGGCTACAACGCTGCCGAAGATGAAAGGCTTCACTTTGAAGAGCCCTACGTCACGCCCGGTTACTTCATCGCGCTCCACCAACCTATCCTCGCCGGCCGCGAGTTCACAGAATCTGACGTCAGGGGACAGCCGCGTGTGGCCGTGGTGAATTCGGAGTTTGCCAACAAGTTTTACGGCTCGCCGCAAAACGCTCTCGGCCGCATGATTGCCGAGGGCCGCGGTCCCGACATCAAGTTCGATACCACCATCGTGGGCGTAGTGGGCAACGTCAGGCACCAGGACCTTCGCACCGATATCGGACCCGCGGTCTATCGCGCTTACCTGCAGTTCGACCACCCCACCGGCGTACAGGTTTACGCGCGCATCGTTGGCTCACACGAAGTTATCGAGCCCGCCATCCGCGAAGCCGTGCATCAGCTCGACCCCACGCTGGTAGTCGACGGCCTGCGCACCATGGCAGCGGAGATCGACTCGAACGCCTCAGATGCACGCGCCCTCGCATTTCTCGCCATTGGATTCTCGGCGCTCGCCATGCTGCTTGCCGGGGTTGGACTTTACGGTGTGCTGGCCTACGCCACTGAGCAGCGCACACGCGAAATTGGCGTACGGCTGGCGCTGGGCGCGCAACGCTCGTCAGTGGCCTTATTGGTGCTGAAAGAAATGGCTCTCATCGCGGCCATCGCGGTGATTGCGGCGCTACCCTCGGTGGTTGGGCTGGGCAGGCTCATCGGAACTCAACTCTACGGCATCACGGCCTACGACCCGCTCGCCTTGTCTGCGGCCCTGGCACTGGCTGTCGTTTCGGCATCGCTGGCCGCTGCCGTGCCCGCGCTGCGCGCAGCGTCCATCCAACCCATGAAAGCCCTGAGAACGGAATAGGAGAACCTTGATGATCGCTCAAGACCTTCGTTACTCATTTCGCCAGCTTCGCAAGTCAGCCGGTTTCACGGTCACTGCGATCCTCACGCTGGCCCTCGGCATCGGCGCTACTACGGCCATCTTCACGGTGGTATATGCCACTCTGCTCGCGCCCATGCCCTACCCTCAGCCCGATCAACTGGTCATGGTCTGGTCAAAGATCCAGGGCGGCCGCAACAGCATCGCTGCGCAGGACTTTGTCGACTGGAAGAATCACAACAAAGTGTTCCAGGACATCAATGCATTCAGCGGCGGTAACTTCAATCTCGCCACCAAAGAGCAGCCGGAGTACATCCAGGGCCAGCTGACTACGCCCGGCATGTATCGGATGATGGGCAGTCAGTTCCTCTACGGCCGCGATTTCCTTGCTGAGGAAGGCACTGTCGGAAAAGACCATGAAGTCATCCTGATGAACAAGCTGTGGAGACGTCTTGGCTCCGATCCGAATATCGTCGGCAAAACGATCCAATTGGATGGCGCACCGTACACAGTGGTGGGCGTGTTCGCCGCCGGCCAGGCCGACCGGCTCGACAACTGGCTTGTGGTGCCGCTCTCATTCAAACCCGACCAACTCAATCACGACTTCCACTGGCTGCTAGTCATGGGACGCATCAAGACCGGCGTCACCCTGCAACAGGCCCAGGCCGACATGGATTCGGTGACGGCCAATATCGCCAAGGACAATCCCAAAAGCAACAAGGGCTGGGGCGCAATTGTTGAGCCGCTGCATAATGACTTCCTGCCCAAAGGCGAGATAAACATGTTGTGGATTCTTCTCGGGGCTGTCGGCTTTGTGCTGTTAATCGCGTGCGTGAACATCGCCAATCTGCTGCTGGCCAAGGGCACAACCCGCCAGCGGGAAGTGGCCGTCCGCGGTGCGCTCGGCGCTTCGCGCAAGGCCATCTTCACGCAGTTCCTCACTGAGAATCTTGTGCTCGCCATCATCGGCGGCGGTCTTGGAGTCGGGCTGGGCTGGGCGCTGCTGCGCGGCATTCAAGCCATCATGCCGCCGAACACTCTGCCTTCTGAAGCCGATCTAACGCTCAACCTTCCCGTCCTGCTTTTCACTCTGGCTGCGTCCACGCTGTCTGGCCTGCTGTTCGGCTGCGCACCCGCCTGGTTTGCCACGCGAGTCGATCCTGCTGAAGCACTGAAGGAAGGCGGCCGCTCTGGTACCGGCGCCGGCCGCCAACACCTGCGCCGCTTGCTGGTCGTCGGCGAATTTGCGCTCGCCCTCGCACTGCTCACCGGCGCCGGGCTCGCCATTCACAGCTTCTGGAATCTTACCCGGGTCGATCTCGGCGTGAGCACCACAAACATTCAAACTTTCTTTTTGCCGGTGCCCGACTCACGCCCCAAAGATCCGGCGATGATCAACGCCTACTACGAGCGCATGATTACTAACATCAAGGCCGTCCCCGGCGTGCTGGACGCGGCAGTCTCTGTGGGCCTGCCGTTAGAAGGCGCGAACATCGGAATGCCCTTCACCATCGCCGGCCAGCCCGATTTTTCCGATCCATCGCAGCGCCCAGGCGCGGCCTTTGACATGATCACGCCCGACTACTTCAAGACCTACAGCATCCCGGTTCTTCGCGGCCGTGCATTTACCGATCGGGACAATGCGGCAAGCGTGCATGTGGCCATGGTCAACAAGAAGTTTGCTGACAAGTTCTTCGCCGGCAAAGACCCGCTCCGGCAGCGCGTCAACGTCGAGCAGCTCATCCCCGGCGTTACCAAGCTCGGGCCTTATATTTCCTGGCAAATCGTTGGCGTCTTCAACAACGTGCGCGCCGGCAGCTTCCGCAATGATTTTCCCGAGATCATGATCCCCTTCGCGCAGATACCGTGGCCGAACGCCAGCATAGGCGTCCACACCACGGGCGATCCCGCCGCGGTATTTCGCAGCATCGCCGCTGCCGTCCACTCCGTCGATCCGCAAATTGCCCTTGCGGAGCCGCATACTCTCGAAGAGGTAAAAAACCGCAATCTGGGCGGCGATCGCTTCGTCATGACGCTCATGGGCAGCTTTGCGCTCATCGCTCTGCTGCTTGCCGCTGTGGGCATCTACGGCGTTATGGCTTTCACTGTGGCGCAACGCGAACATGAAATCGGTTTGCGCATGGCGCTGGGTGCGAGCCGCGAAAAAGTTGTCCTCCTGGTCCTCAAAGAAGCGCTCATCCTGGCCTGCATCGGCCTCTCTATCGGCCTGGTCGGCGCGTTCTTTATCGGACGAGCCTTGCACAGCGCCCTCTATGGAATCGGCACAGTGGACTATGGCGCTTTTGCCGCTGTCTCATTCGTGCTGCTCACCGCCTCGATAATTGCAAGCTGGCTGCCTGCGCGCCGCGCGGCATCTGTCGAACCTATGCGCGCTTTGCGCATCGAGTAACCCGGCCGGTCAACCGGCCGTTGAACATGGAGTAATTCATCAACATGATCGAACTGAAAAACGTTGAACGAAGCTATAAAACCGGCCACACCGAAACCTGGGTGCTGCGCCGCGTCGGCCTCACCATTCGCGAAGGCGAGTTCCTCACCATCATGGGCCCGTCGGGTGCGGGTAAATCCTCGCTCCTGAATGTCCTGGCTATGCTCGACGATGGATGGCTGGGCGAATTCTGGTTTGACGAGACAGCGGTACACAAGCTCAACCGCAAGCAGCGTGCCGACCTGGCCCGCCAGCGCATCGGCATGGTCTTCCAGAGCTATCACCTGCTCGACGACCTGACCGTGGCCGAGAATATCGACCTGCCGCTCAGCTACAAGAATCTGCCCGTCAAAGAGCGCCAGGGAATGGTGGCCGATATCCTCGATCGTTTTCAGATTGTGGCCAAGAAGGACCTTTATCCGAATCAACTCTCCGGCGGCCAGCAGCAACTTGTCGGCATTGCGCGCGCGGTGGTCCACGCTCCGTCATTGTTGCTCGCCGACGAGCCCACCGGCAATCTGCATTCCACCCAGGCCCGCGAGATCATGGAGCTCTTCTGCGAACTCAACCGTCAAGGCACCACCATTGTGCAGGTGACTCACTCTGAAGAGAACGCGCGTTACGGCAAGCGCATCGTGGAATTGCGCGACGGTTGGGTCACGCGCGACGAATTGATTGCACCCAATACACCGGAGGTTGGCGCAAAGTGAAATACTCCATTCGAAGTGCGGCAAAAACCGCACAGGTCGTCGTTGCAATCATGCTTCTCCAGGTCAATCTGCTCGTGGCGGCAGAGCCGCCGCAGGCTCAATCTGCGCCGGCCAGCAGCCAGACAGCGCAGTCGGCGCCTGACGCCCCGGCGCCCGCGGCCAGCGGCGCAGCCGTGCCAACTCCAACGCTCGCGCAGCAGGCACAGCAGGCACAAACCAATGCGATTGCCCCGCTGCATCCATTTCATATTGACTTGCCGCACTCGCATAAACCGCTGGCGCCCTACCGGCCAAGCGAAGCGCCGCCGCTTGACCTGACTAACAGCCCACGCCTTGAGAACCTCGTCCACGATGGCAAACTTTACATCTCGCTGCACGACGCCATCGCCCTGGCCATCGAGAACAACCTGGATATCGCGTACTTCCGCTATAACTTCCCCATTGCGCAAACCGATATCATGCGCACCAAGGCGGGCAGCCCCGCCAACGGCGTCAATACCGGCATCGTGCAATCGTCCACGCAGGGCGGTTTCGGCGGAGGAACGTCAAGTGGTGGCGGAGGCTCAAGCTCCGGATCGGCCGCCGCAGGCGCGGGCGGCATCGTGCAATCCACCCTCGGCGCCGGAACCGCGGTCTCTTCCTTCGACCCCTACTTGAATTTCAAAAGTTTCGTCGATCATACCGTCACCCAGGAGGGTAACGCATTCAGTTACGGCGTTTCCACGTTCAAGCAGAACACCATCGAGGGCCTGGCGAATTATTCCCAGAACTTTCCCATGGGCACCGGCCTGACAGTCAACTACGAAGGCCAGCGCTTTGCCAACAACAGCCCATACGAGGCCATCAACCCTTCGCTCTATTCGAGTTTCCAGGTAATCCTTAGCCAGCAGTTGCTGGCTGGCTTCGGCATCTCAACCAATGAGCGCTACATGCACATCGCAAGAAAGAATCTCCAGATCACCGACCTTGCCTTTCGCGCCCAGGTGATTGCGACCGTCACGCAGGTTGAGAATATTTATTGGGACCTGGTGAACGCCTATCAGGACGAACAAGTCAAAGAGCGCTCCCTTTCATTTGCGCAGCGTACGCTGCAGGACGACCAGCATCAGCTCGACCTGAAAGCCATTCCGGCCATGCAGGTCATCACAGACCAGTCGCTGGTGGCCACCAGCGAGGGAGACCTGACCGTTTCACGCGCCACGCTGCGCCTGAATGAGCTGCTCATCAAGAACGCAATCACCAAGACCGACAGCCCGATCATCGATGAGATTCCGGTTATTCCTCTCGACAAGACCGGGGCGGCCGATCCCAACGCCTCCAAGTCGGTTGACGATCTCATCGCCGAGGCCGAAAAGAACCGTCCTGACGTCGCCGAAGACGAGATCGCGATGCAGGTGGCCGAGGAGAGCCTTAAATCGATTCGGAGCGAACTGCTGCCCCAGTTGTACGTTTATGGCTTCTACGCGGGATCAGGCATCGCCGGCCCGGTAAACCCGGGCTGCACCTTGTCCCCTGAGGAGTGCACTTCCGTTCTCCCGACCGGTTTTGGCGGCATGTTCCAGAACACCTTCAACTACTCGTCACCTGAATATCAATTCGGAATGAATCTATCCATCAACCTTCGCAACCGCCAGGCCAAAGCCGATCAGTTTCGCGCCTCGCTTGAATTCAGGCAGCGCCAGATTTCATTCGAGGAGCAGAAAAAGAGCATCCGCTTCGACGTGCGCAACTCGTTGTTTGCGTTGCAGCAGAAGCAGGCTCTTGTCGATTCCGCGACCAAGTCACGCGATCTGGCGCAGCACACATTCGAAGTAACCCAGCAGGAACAGCAGCTCGGTGCCAAGTCCAGCAGCGATACGCTGGCCGCGCAGCACGAACTATCGATAGCCGAGTCTCTTCTTAACGACGCGCAGGCAGCCTTTGAAAAGGCCAAGGTCGACATCGATCGGGCCACCGGAGAAACGCTGCAGCAGACCGGCGTCTCGATCGACGACGCGAAGTCGGGAGTCGTGACCCATGAAATGTAGACCGCTGCGGGCATCCAAACCTGGCGCATTCCGCGCCATCACGAATCGAAGAGCCGCACCGGCCCTTGAGTCGTTGAGTATCATTCTGAGAGAACCGCAACCGGAGGCGAACCATCACCAGCAATAGTCAGGACAATCGCGAAAAAATCCGGGTTCTCGTCGGCGACGACCAGCCGTCGATACTTGAGGCCGTCGAGCTGCTGCTCAGCCCTCAGGGAATAGCGGTGGACCGCGCGCGCGCGCCGCAACTTGTCATGGAGGCGCTGGGACAGTGCGATTACGACGTCGTGCTCATCGACCTGAACTACACGCGCGACACAACCTCGGGCCAGGAAGGTCTCGACCTTCTGGCGCAAATTCACGAGTACGATCCGCGGCTGCCGGTCATCGTGATGACCGCGTGGGGCAACATCGACCTGGCCGTGGAGAGCATCAAGCGCGGCGCCCGCGACTTTATCCAGAAGCCGTGGGAAAACGAGCGTCTGCTTTCACTCGTCCGCGTGCATGCCGAGCTCTACCAGACCATCCGCCGTGCCCGCCAGCTTGAACTTGAGAACCGCTTGCTGCGCGCCGAAGGCATGCCTGAATTCATTGCATCGTCGCCGGCCATGCAGCCGGTGCTGGAACTGATTGCGCAGGTGGGACCGTCGGACGCCAACGTTCTCATCACTGGCGAGCACGGGACTGGAAAAGAAATAGTAGCTCGCCTGCTGCATGCCGCGTCGCCGCGCGCGCGCATGCCGCTGGTGGCCGTCAACGCCGGGGGGTTGCCCGAAGGCACGTTTGAAAGCGAGATCTTCGGCCACGTCAAAGGCGCATTTACCGACGCACGCACCGACCGCATCGGCCGATTCGAACTGGCCAACGGCGGAACCCTCTTCCTCGACGAGATCGCCAACGTTCCGCTGCGCCAGCAGGCCAAGCTGCTGCGCGTACTTGAAACCGGCGAGCTGGAGCGCGTGGGCTCATCGCAAACCCGCCGCGTTGACGTGCGCATACTATCGGCCACCAATGCGCAACTGCCTGAAGAGGCTGCCGCCGGCAACTTCCGCGAAGACCTGCTTTTCCGCATTAACACTGTCGAAATTCACCTGCCCGCGCTGCGCGACCGGCGCGACGACATCCCTCTGCTGGCCCAGCACTTCCTGGCCCGCAACCGGATGCGCTATCGCAAGCAGGTAAGCGGATTCTCGCCTGCGGCCATGCAGCAGATGATGCAGTACCCGTGGCCGGGCAACGTTCGCGAGCTTGAGCACGCGGTTGAGCGCGCGGTCCTGCTCTGCCGCGGCGACGAGATCGATCCCGCCAACCTTATCATCGCTTCGGCCCGCACCACCGCCCAGTCGTTTGACAATATGAGTATCGACGAGGTTGAAGCGATGCTTATCCGCAAGGTGCTGCGCCGCTGCGATGGCAACATCTCCCAGGCTGCCGAGGCGCTGGGCCTGAGTCGCGCCGCGCTCTACAGGCGCATTGAAAAGTATGGCCTATGAAGCTCAGCACCGTCGCCCGCGGCGCGGGGCATTTCGCCGCGTGTGGTTGTTTTCACTGCTGCTCGAATTGCCTGCGCTCATTTTCCTCGGGATTTTCCTGTATCAGGGACAGGTAGGCGCCGGACCGGCAACTCTTATTGCCACCCTGCTGCTGCTCTACCTGGCCATCGTTGCATCATCGCTGGTAGAAGGGCTCGCGCGGCCCATCCAGACGCTCTCAAACGTAATTTCATCGTTGCGCGAAGGCGACTACTCGTTCCGCGCCCGCGGCGCAAGCTCGCATGATTCGCTCGGCGAACTGGCTGCTGAAATCAACTCCCTCGCCGACCTGATTCAGAAGCAGCGCGTGCGTTCCCTTGAAGCTACGGCATTGCTCGCCCGCATTCTTGAGGTGATGCATGCGCCGCTCTTCGCCTTCGATCGCGATCATCTGCTGCAACTGGTGAACAACGCGGGGCTGCAGTTGCTCGGCCTCACTTATTCCCGCTGCTTCGGCCACACCGCGCGCGAACTCGGCCTTGAAGCTTTGCTCGATTCCCGCGACCAGGCCATCCACGTTTTTCCCGGAAAGCCTACACGCTGGCTGCTGCGCAAAGCCGCCTTTCGACAGGAAGGCGTTCCCCACACGCTGTTGCTGCTCTCCGACGTCAGCCTGCCGCTGCAGGAAGAGGAGCAGATCGCCTGGAAGCGCCTGATCAGGGTGCTCGGCCACGAGCTATCGAACTCCCTGGCGCCCATCAAGTCCATCGCCGGAAGCCTGCTGATGCGGGTTGAAACGCTCACCGGCGACGAAGCCGCCTTGCACGATTTTCGTCGTGGCCTGGCAGTGGTGGAGAGCCGCGCCGACGCTTTGCATCGCTTTGTTCAGTCGTACCGTTTGCTGGCGCAGTTGCCTCCGCCCAGGTTACGCCCGGTGGCCATTGCGCCGCTGCTTGAGCGCGTGGTTTTGCTCGAACAGCGCCTGCGTGTGCAACTCGATGCCGGCCCCGCAACAACACTTAACGCCGATCCCGACCAGCTCGAGCAGATGTTTATCAACCTGCTGGCCAACGCCGTGGATGCCTCGCTGGCAAACTGTTCTGAACCCGTGCGCGCGACGTGGGACCGCACCGGCTCGAGCCTCTCGGTGACGATTGAAGATCGCGGCCTGGGCATTGCCAATACCGAAAACCTGTTTGTGCCCTTCTACACCACCAAGCCGGCCGGCAGCGGAGTTGGCCTGGCCCTGGCCCAGCAAATCGCCCGCGCTCACGGCGGCGAAATTCAGCTCACTAACCGTGAAGATGGCGCCGGCGCGCGCGCCACCGTACTGCTGCCGGTCGCTCAATAGGCGCAGATTCGGCGCTCAGCTCCTTAAGGCTCAGTCCTCTTCGGCTCTGATCGAATGGACAACCTCTTGAAACATCACAGGTGGCCCTGGTCTCAAACCGCGATTATCAAGATAAGGGTGCCCCCGGTCCCTCGCCTTTGGGGACCGGGGAGGGGAAATCGAGCTGTCTGTCGCGCATCCACGCGCCAGCCAAGAGTGGTTCGTTTGCCGTGAGGGTTCAAATGCGATTGCCCTGACTTTACCGCAGCAAATCCTCAAGCGTGGCGCTCAGGTCGGTCTTTTCGTCGCGGTATTTTACGATCACCGCAGCGTAGAGGCTCAGCCCCCACTCCTGCCCTTTGCCCCTGGTCACCGCGCGCGCACCGGGCACAACCACCGCGTTTTCAGGCACGATCAGCGGTGCATCGGCTGAGGCGCGCAACACTTCCCCGCTCACCAGGTCAAAGACCGGAGTGCCCCGGGTCAGGATGGTTCCCGCCGCAAGCACCGCGCCTTTGCGCACGATGGTGCCTTCGTACACGCCAGTGTTACCGCCCACAAGCACATCGTCTTCAATCACCACCGGGCTCGCGTTCACGGGCTCAAGCACGCCGCCAATCTGCGCGGCCGCGCTCAGGTGCACGCGCTTGCCGATCTGCGCACATGAGCCCACCAGGGAGTGCGAATCGACCATAGTGCCTTCGTCAACGTAAGCCCCGGCGTTGATGTACATGGGCGGCATGCAAACCACGCCACGCGCCACGTAGGCGCCGGCGCGAATTGAAGAACCGCCCGGAACCACGCGCACCCCGTCGCTTGCACCAAACTTCCGCACCGGGTAGGTCTGCTTGTCGACAAACGAGAGGCCGGCGGAGGATGTTTCTTCAAGAGCGCCCAACCGGAACCCCAGCAGGACTCCCTTTTTTACCCACGCATTCGCGCGCCAGCCGGTCGGCGCACCCGGATCCGGCTCAGCCGCACGCACTTCTCCCCGTTCGATCGCCTCGCGCAACTGGAGAAACGCCTCCATCGCGCGCGCATCGCCCATGGCAGCCGATCCGGCGGCAAAGTACCGCTCAATCGATTCCTTCAACTCGCTGATTGTCATCGCAATCCGAGTCTATCAACTGAAGCAGCTTTCAGCTCCACCAGGGAGAGGCCGGCTCCTGAGAAAAGCAGAGGAATCGTGGCGACGGGTTTTGAGCGAGGGCAGGCTAGTCCAAGCCGCCTGCCTCAGGCGCTCATCCCGAATTCGGTGGCGACGCTCGCGCGCTTCCCCCTTCGGGATTGAAAGGCCTTGAGCCGGAAGACATTGTTGCCCGACGGAATCATGGCCAGTGCGACTGGCGCCTCGCCCGGCCTCCAATGAAAGTTCTTCGCTTCCAGCCACGCACAAAGCCGCGGGTCAGAGATCTCCGGGTGCCCTTTCCAGAAACCGGGACTCAGACCGCACCGGATCAGCAGATGATCGAGTTCCAGGTCAATGCTCTCGGTCTGCTGCGGAAAATAGCGCCTTACATCGTTGTCGCCAACTGAAACGCCGGTATACGCGCGCCTCTTGCCTTCAGTCTTGACCAGCATGCCCACCATCCAATGAGTGCTCAATTGGATAAGTGTAGGAACCTTTCGGCGCGGCGCGGCATCTCAGACAGTTGATTGCGCCCGTGATCTCCCAACCTGGGAAGACCAGTGACCAAGCGGCCATAACGGGAAACGGAAGAGCAGGCTGTATATGCGATACTCGAAACGGCATGTATAAAAGGATCGTCCTCAAGCTCTCAGGAGAGGCGCTGGCCGGCGAGCGCGGCTTTGGCCTTGATAAGGAACGAGTTTCCCAGGTCACCGGCGAACTGGCCGAGGTTCACGATCTCGGCGTCGAGGTCGGTGTGGTGGTGGGCGGCGGCAACTTCTTTCGCGGCGTTGCCGAACAGGCCAAACAGATGGACCGGGTGAGCGCAGACAACATGGGCATGCTCTCCACTGTCATCAACGCGATTGCCCTGCAGGATGCGCTTGAGCAGCGCGGGGTGCAATGCCGCGTGATGAGCGCCGTCTTCATGAATCAGCTTGCCGAACCCTACATCAGGCGCCGCGCCGTGCGTCACCTTGAAAAAGGCCGCGTGGTCATCTTCGCCGCGGGCATCGGCAATCCATTCTTTTCAACCGATACGGCTGCCAGCCTGCGCGCCATGGAAATTAAAGCCGACGTGCTGCTGAAAGCCACCAAGGTCTCAGGTGTATACAACGCCGATCCGGTGCTGGACAAGGACGCGGTGAAATACGACGAGATCAGCTACATGGAGATTCTGCGTCTTGGCCTGAAGGTAATGGATCTGACCGCGGTGAGCCTGTGCAAAGACAACAACCTGCCCATGGTCATCTTCAACATGAACGAGCCGGGCAATATTCGCCGTGTGGTGCTGGGCGAGAAGGTGGGCTCGCTGGTGACGGCGTAAGAACAGCTATTAGCTCTCAGATTTCAGCTATTAGCTTCGAGAGTCGGCCGCGCAAATTCCATCGAATCGCTGCTGTTCATAGGCCCTTTGATCTACGAGCGCACCAATACGCCGCAAAAAACAGGCAGTGCAGCAGTCGCTGACACAATACTGCTGAAGGCTAATAGCAAATAGCTGCTTCCCGGAGCCGTCTAATCACACGTGGAGATGCGCAAGCCAGCACGATTGAATGCCCTCACAGGCTTGCGTTGCTTTGCAGCCATCAATATCGTCTTCTTCCACTTCTCTAATCCCAACTGGTTCGGCTTTATGGCACCGGTAGTGAACGCCGGCTACGCGTCAGTCAGTTTTTTCATCCTTCTTTCCGGCTACGTGATGGCCTATAACTACGCGGCCAAAGCCAGGACAGGTGAGCTTGACGTGGTCCGCTTCTATGAGGCGCGCTTCACGCGGCTCTACCCCATCTACCTGCTGAGCCTGGTGCTGGCCTGGCAAGTGGTGCCTCTCGAATACACCGCACACACCCACGCCATGTTCTGGACCGGCATGGTTCTTTCGCCTCTGCTGCTGCAGGGATGGATTCCCGCGATTGCCACGTTTTTGAACACGCCGGCCTGGACCATGTCGGCCGAATCGTTCTACTACCTGCTTTTTCCCTGGATGGCGAAGTGGAAGCGGCCCGAACCACAAAAAGTGGGTTGGCACTTGAGCAAGATGTTCATGGTCTGGATGCTCGGCCTGGTGCCCGGCACGCTTTACATTATCTTCAGTCCCGACGGAATTGCGCACCCCGATCGCTGGAGCTATGGTCCGTGGCTGCAGGCGCTCAAATACACGCCCCTGCCGCATCTGTGCAGCTTTATCTTTGGTGTAATGATCGCTTCGCTCGACGAGTTGATCGACCGCTCGAGCCACGTGCGCCTGATCCTCGGCGTCTTCGGCTTCGGGGCCACTTTCACCCTGCTCACCTTCGCCGCACACATCCCCTACACAATTCTTCACGACGGCCTGCTGATGCCTCTCTTCGGCTGCATCATCCTGGGGCTGGCCGGCAACAACTGGCTCGCTTATGGATTTGGCTGGCGCCCACTGGTCTTTATTGGCGAATCGAGCTATTGCCTTTATTTGCTCCACTTCAACCTGTGGAACATGATCCACAACTCGCATATTCTCGACCGGCTGCACCTGGCGCGCCTCGACCCGTGGATCAGCTACGTACTGCTGATCGGGATGGCGCTGATGGCGCTGCACTTTGTTGAGAAGCCGGCGCAGCGCCAACTGCGAAAGTGGATTGGGGTCTGGCGGTAAAGCTGGGGGACAGATCAGGGAACAGGGAAAACCTAACTTATGAAGCCTTTTCTGGCAAGACTCTCACCAATAACTCTGTCATCCCGAGCGGAATCGAGGGATCTGCAGTTGCTTTTGCTTTTGTTCCTGCGTTTGCTTTTGTTCTCGCGTTTACGGTTGGCATTAGGTCAGCATTCTATCTGTTGCACGCTTGAAATCTGCCGGTTCCACGTCGTACCAATCTTTGCTTAAGTCGACCCACGCAGGATTCATCCGCTCGATAAGTACAATCTTCTTTTCGCGCCGCCATGCCTTCAATTGCTTCTCACGAGCGATCGCCTTGGTCACATCCTGGTGGGCCTCGAACCAGACCAAGCGATCGCAGTTGTAAGTTGCGGTAAAGCCTTGGTGCTCTTTCCATTTATGGTCGAAGACACGCTTAAGCAGGTTGCCGGTCACGCCGATGTAGAGCGTGCGGCTGCGGCTGGCTACGATATATGTGAAATAGCTTCCCTCGTGCATTCAGTGGATCGTAGCCGCCCTTCTCAAAGCGGCCTCCAGGTCGTTTTTGTTGAGGGGCCCTTCCCAGTAGTCCCGAACCCTTCCCTTACGGTCGATTAGGACCACAGCCGGAATCCCTTGCACTTTATACAAGTCTGAGGCTACGAAATCCGAGTCGGTGAGCGTTGGAAAACTTCGTTGATGTTGCGCGAGCCATTTCTAATCGCGCTCTGGCTGATCGAACGAAATGCCCCACACGATGAGATCGCCTCTGTGCTCCTCTGCCACCTGTTGAATCAACGGCATTTCGAGGAGACATGGCCCGCACGAGGTGGACCAGAAGTCGAGCAAAAGCATCTTCCCGCTCTGCTGGCCTATTTCGACTTCCTTGCCGTCGAGATCAGCTAGCTTAAAAGCTGGCGCACGCTTCCCTTGCCACTCCCGCCTGGTCGACAGGGCGGATTGATTCATTTGATCGAGCAACCACTTTGGTGCGGGACGATGAAACCGGACGGTATCGAGCGTAATCGTCCACAAGGCATCGGGGTCGGTCTGGAGCCGTCCAGTAGGGCCAACCGTGACCTTTTTCAATGCGAGGTGCTTGTCAGAGCAGATCGAATACTTTACGGTAGGAGGTTCGGTGCCGTCAGGAAGTGGACCGTACTCCACTTCAAGTACCCGGCAGCCCTCGATGCCACCGTTAAGCGGCAATTGCTCCGACCCGATCTCTTTTATCGATCTCACATTTTCAGCCATCTGGTCCCAGCCCCCCATGACCGCGAAAGACACTCCGAAGGGCTTCGGTTTCTCGTCGACACCCACTCCTGTTTTTGTGAACTCAAATGGACCGCCGAACATTACTGCAGGGGAGGCTGGAGCTTGGGGAGTCTCGAGAGGGGCGGGCGCGGCGAAAATCTTGATTGAGAACCCCATCTGCCAGGAAGAGCCTTTTGGCTGCGCCCACCCCTTGCCATCGATTTCGTAGCCTGTTGGATTCTTGTAGGCGTCCTCCGCAGATCGGAGAAGTTCTTGTGGCGTTTGCGCATAAACACCAATCGAATAAATAAACAACAACAACAAAGGAGCACGCATTGAGGACTTCCGCCGGCTTGTGCATCAGCAATTAACTTAAAATTGCAGCGACCAAGCCGCAAGGGGATCGTAACCCGGGTTTCGCGGCCAATGATGTGACACGAAATACAACAGCAACAACAACTACAGATCCCTCGGCTTCGCTCGGGATGACAAGCATTTTGGTTATAGCGGCGCTACTTCTCACTTCTCTTCAGCAAACGCCACAAAGCTGTGCGGCGGCACTTCGATCTGGAAACTTGTGCGCGGAGCAGTTTGCCGGCCGCGCCACTGAGCAACAGGAGAGCCATCGACCTCGGCGCTGCTGGCCAGGTTGCGGATGTGCGCATAGGTTCCCACGGCAGTCACTGTGACCTTGACCGGCTCGTCGCGATACGACTCCACAACAAACGTGTTGTTGTCGTAGACGAAGACGCTCACCTTGCCCGGCACATCGATCGAAACCGGGAAATCGCCCATCACGTAGCGGCGAATCTGCGCCAATACTCCTTGTGGCAACTGGTAAAGGTCGTTGAAGTTCTCGGGAATGGTGAGCACATAGAATGTGCCCTTGGAGAAATGATCCATGAGCACGATGGGAGCGCCGCGGCCGTTGGCGGTGCCGCGCACCACCGGCCACGCATCGTTGGTCATGAACCCGATCTCAGGGAATTGCACCGCCTGGGTTGTCCCCAGGTTGGCTCCTGCGCCTGCGCCAAAGGCTCCCCAATATCGATCCACATTCAGCACGTTGCCGGTGGCATTGATCTCAGCGATCTGCTCGATGCCATGGCCTTGAAGCGCCTTGAGCAGGCCCGAAGTGATGACCACGTTGCCGCCCTGCTGCAGATGTGCCTTGATCTTGCTGACAATCGTGGGATCGTACCTGGCTGACTCGGTGAGCAACACTGTTTGTGCGCCGGTGGGAAACGCCGGCTCGATATCGATGGGGATTCCGATCATGCCGAGGTAGTTGTGGAGGAAATCTTCTCCCGTTGATTGGTAAGGCTTGTAGCTGGCGATGCCGATGGGCTTGCCCAGCTTTGGCAGCACGGCATTGGCGGAGTCGAGCGCGTAGCCGGCAGCGGTTCCCCAGGTGGCCGGCTGCGTTGAGCCTGAGTCGGCGTGCCATTTGTTGAGGCCGGCCGCGGTGAAGGTAGTGTCGAGGCTGCTCCATGGGCGATCACCCACTCGTGCAGTCTGCGTCAGGTTGCTCCACTCAAAGAGCATCATCTCCGGCGCTTTGGCCAGCACCGTGTCCCAAAGCTGCTCGGCGTAACGATCGACATAACGAGTGTCGAAGGTGTCGACCCACCCGCCGCCATTGCGGCCGGGCGCCACGTTATCGAAGTAGCGAATAATCTCGTAACTCTCATACGGCTGCAGGTGCTGATCGGTAATTTCCCCGTCGCGAGTCTCAGTGCCCGTGTAGATTCCGTCGAAGATTTTCGGCTCCTGCGCGAGGTCGTAGCCGTCGGCCTGGAAGTGCTCATACCAGTTGGGAAATTTAATAATGATTCTCACCTTGGGATTGACCGCCTTGGCCGCGCCATAAACCAGGTTGCGGGCGACCTCATCCATCAGCTTGAGGCGAAATGCGCTCCACGACTGCATGCCCTTGGCGGCGATGTCTGAGTCGCGCTTGGTGTTGACAAAGAAGAAGTCGTCGAGAATGATCTCGTCGAAATGGCGTGCGGTTTCTTCAGCAACGTGCTTCACATAGGCACGCTGTTTGGG
This sequence comes from uncultured Occallatibacter sp., assembly GCA_964528915.1. Lineage (GTDB taxonomy): Bacteria > Acidobacteriota > Terriglobia > Terriglobales > Acidobacteriaceae > Telmatobacter. The sequence goes on along the minus strand of CAZGUD010000027.1, from coordinate 7,742 downwards.
ATCGGTATATGTGAAGCTGACGAACTGCCCTCCCGCAGCTTCAGGACCGGCCATGTCGCCTCCGGCGGCATAGGCGATGCCTCCCGCCGTCTCGACGCCATGAGCCTTGAAGAAAGCATTCACGCTGTCGAGAAGCGCGCCATCGGCCAGCATGCCGCCCCGATAGCTCTCGATGTAGACCTTGTCTACGTGCACCTGGCTGTTGATCGCGTTCCAGGCTTTTTCAAGATAAGCAGGGTCCTTCATCCGCTGCACATCGGACACCGCGATGTAGACGGCAACTTTGAAGGCGGGGTGGGCAGGGGCCGGATGAAGTGCTGAGGCTTCGGGCGCCGGTGATTGCGCCATGGAAAAAACGGAAGTAGCCAGGAAAACTGAAAGCACAGCAGAAATGCGACGCAAGATGAACTCCTCTTTCGATGAATGACAGTCAACCGTGCGGCGCAGATCGATCTCTGAATGAAGGCGAGATAGAGGAGGCGCCGGAGTGCGTTTGAAACTGCGCAAACCAGTATATGCGGGTTGGCCGTGAAAGATGTGGCGTGGGCGGGAAGACCCACACTGCAGCAGCCGGACAGGGCAGGCTGCGAAATACCCCCCAAGGCGAGGGACCTGGCGCACCCGGCTCCGCACGCAACGAAAAAGCCCGGCTGCTTGAGCCGGGCCTGTTTCGTATTTCGCCGTTCGTCACGCTTTATGGAGCTGTTGTCTGGGTGGCGTGGTTGCCATGCGGAACGGCGATGATGGCGCTGGGGGCCTGCCCGGTAGGATAGGGCGTGGCCAGCGTAGCTTCGAGCACGCCGGTGTTGGGATTCAGCCGGAATCCTGAAACCGAATCGCCCAATTTGTTGGCAGTGTAAACGTAACGGCCGAGCGCGGGATCGATGGTGATGGCGACTGGCTGCGAGTCGGTCCCGTTGGAGGTTGAGCCTGTGGTAGCAAGCGCCGCCGAAGGCGTACCCGTGGGCAGCGAAATGCTGTAAGCAGAAACCGTCGAGTCAAGCGCGTTGGTAACGTAGATGTACAGGCCGCGCTGATCCACAATCACCGAACCGGGCTCGTTGCCGGTCTTGAAGGGCCCGTTGACCATGAAGTCAAGCTCACCGGAGCTTTGCACAATGTAGCCGATGAGCTGGTTCGAAGCAAAGTCAGTTACATAGACAAACCGGTTGGTCGGGTCGGTAGCCATGCCACTGGGCTTGATGCCGGCCTCATAAGGGCTGTTGGTGTTTGCTGAGAGAGCTCCACCCGAACCCACTGCAAAGCCGAAGACCCAACCGGGATTGGCATTGCTGGTTACGCAGGAGGGGCAGCCGGGACTATAGGCCGATGAGTCGTAGACGGCGGCATATACGTTCTGGCTGTTGGGCAGAATCACGATAGCGGTCGGCACCAGCATATCGGACGGGTAGCTGGGAAGCGCGAGCGTCTCAGTGGCCGTGGCCGAACCGATCGTCCCGCTGCTCAACGAATATTCAGTGAGGGTGGTTGAAGTGGTTCCGGTAAGGACGTAGAGGTAAGTGCCGGCCTGGTTAACTGCGAGGGCAACCGGCGGCTCCGATGTGGTGAGCGTATCCTTCGAGGTCAAGGAACCGTCAGAGGCGATGGCGAAGTGATTCACGGTGTTGCTTGCCTCGTTGGCGACGTAAAGGTCGTTATAGCTGGAGTCCACAGCGAGGGCGATGGGTGAGTTACCGCCCGAAGAAATGGCCGCATGGGCGGGGCGCAGAGCTCCGGATTCCGCATCGGCCGCGTAGTTATATATCTGGCCCGTGCTGCCGCTTGAGGAACCGCCTGTGGTCGCCACGTAAACGTAGTCGATGGTGACAATATTGCAGGCAGTAAGCCAGGTGGCCACGATAAGGCCGATTGCGGAGACCAGGAAAAGCTGGCTCAGTTTACTCAACTTCATGCGCTTCCTTCGTCGCGGGCTCACGTTTCGAGATAAAGCCCTTTGATAACTCGGTTTCGGTTTGCCTACAGGCTATTGTAAAAGCTGCCTGAGGTGATTATCCAGTCATGCCGGCCGCTCGACGGCGCGGCGAATGTTGTGCCGCTTACTTCGCGATTCCCCCTCCGGTACCGTTGTGCGGAATGGCGGCAACAGCGGTCGGGTTGATGCTCGCCGCAAAAGGTGAGAACTGCGAGTCGACGAGCGTTCCGGCGGTTGTGCTCAATTCAAAGCCGTTGACGGTGTTGCCCAGAAAATTCGCGGTGAACAAAAAGTGCGCGGTCGATGGATCGATCCCGATCGCCACTGGATCGGTGCCGACCGTATAGGTGCCCAGACTGGTGAGAACACCGCTGCTCATCGAGTAAGCCGAGACAGTGGCGTCAACCGCATTGGTGACATAGACGTACGGGTAAACGGGATCGGCCACGATTGCAGATGGCTGATTGCCGGTCGGAGTGTCTTCTATTTTAGTCAATACCCCGGATGCGACCGAGTAGCTGACCACAATGCCGTTGGTGGAATCCGTCACGAAAACGAAGCTGCTGGTTGGATCGCTCGCAATTGCGGAGGGACGAATGCCAAGTCCCTCGCCGCCAACTCCCATGTCATGTGGCACCCCGCTGTTGAGGGGTGCGAGTGCCCCGTCTGATCCGACTGCGAAGCCGAAGATCAGGCCCCTGTTCGGGGTTACCGAGGAGTCATAGGCGGTGACATAGACATATGCGCCTGATGCGAGGACATTGACGGCCGTGGGCACGATAACGTCCGATGGGGCGCTCGGAAGCGTAAGCGGCCAATACGCCGCGCCAATGTTGTCGTTGGTGACCGGGGTCCCCAGCGTAATCGGATTGGAACCGCTGGCCGCATTGACGGGATACACCGCGATGGAACCGGAGCAGGGATCGGCATTGGAGCAGAGGGGCAGCGGCTGAAAGGTGTCGACCACAAAGACGTTGGACTTGGCAGCGGCAATCGCCATCGGAAATATGCCCGGCGTATTGACGGTGTTGAAGGGATAGAGTTTGCCGTCGCTGCCGATCACGAACTGGACGATGGTATTGTCGTCTTCATTCACCACGAACAGATTCTGGTTGTCGGCTGAACTGGCCTCCGCCACGGGAAGGCGGCCCGCTGAAGGGAACGGCGATGAGGGAAGCTGTCGCATCTTGCCGGACTCGGAGTTGATCTCGAAGACATCGATCAGGCCGTAGTTGTTGGCTCCCGCGGCTTTGGAACTGGTGACGTAGACAAAATCGACGGTGAGAGTTTCACAGGCCGTGAGCAGCGATGCCGCCACCAGGCCGGCGGCGATTGCCACTACAAGCTGGCTCGTTTTGTTCAACTTCATGCGCATCTTTCGTCAAAGGGCCCCAACCGCCGACCCGTCAATATCGGTTTGAAATCGAAACTCGGAATCGACAGCAGCCGGCGCCGGTATTCCGAAGAGGCCTCGCCCATTTGCAGCATTCCGCGAGCCTTAGGCTCCTGTTGAATCTCGCGGCCGGAAGGTGAACGTCCGGCCGCAGATTGCTGCAACGTTGGCGGCAAGGGGCGCGGCATTATCCGGTGCGCCCATCCACCAGGCACCAGGTCGCAGGACCCTTGAGCGCGTAGGTGCTGGTCACTCGCATTTGGTCCAACTCACCCGAGTTCGGGTCAAGCACACGGCCAGTAACCGTCGAGTCGTAAAGATTCGCCTCGTAAATGTACTGGTCAGAAGGATCCTCGACGATGCACTGCGGACCGGAGCCTGTCGGGAATGGCTCGCCGCTCACAAAGTTGAACTCGTAGGTAGGCGTCTGGGTTATAAAATAGGCGGCAATCCCGCTATTGGGGTTGTTGTTGCCCGTCACGTTATTCCCCTGGTTGGCAACGTAGAGGTACTTGTTCTTCGACTCGACCATCAGCCAGGTGGGATTGGCAAGCGTCGAGTCATCCGGGATGATGCCGCTGGTATCGGACTGCAATGCACCATTGGTGCCCAGCGTATACGGCAGTATCTGGCTGTCGGAAGTGACCGAGACACTGTTGAAGCTGATGTTAATCGGCTCGTCGTCCATTACGTAGTAGACACTGCCCGCGCCCACAATGCCGGTGGCGTAATTTACCAGCCCATTCGCCTCGGATGAGTAGGGGTCGGTCAGGGGTTGGGGGCCGTTCTGGCTCAACAGCAACTGGCCGCCCGAGTTTGACCAGGTGTACGGATAGACGTAGTCACCTGTCGCGGGCGTTCCGTACAAGGTGATCATGAATCCCTGGGCCAGGATGAAGTCGATCGGACTGTTGGGAACCGGGAAGTAAGGAAGCGGGCAGCTTGTTGCCCCGCCCGGGCAGTTGGCCTGCGTAACCTGCGCGTTCAGGATCGTGCTCAGGCGTCCTGTGGTCTGGTTAATCGCGAAGATGGTAATGTCGCCGCAAAGGGTGAGTGAACCACCCAGCGCCAGCCCGCAGTTCGGATTGGGGTTGGTCGCCGACGCCGGATTGATTCCATCCGCCCCGATCGAATCGTGATCGAGCGCAAAAATGAAGGAGCCGGTAGGATCGACCAGCAGACGGAAGGGGTTAAGCCCCTGCGTGTAGAAGGTCTCCTGGGGTGTGAGAATGCCGTTTCCGCCTACCGCGAATTCGGTGATGTTGGAGTTCTGGCAGGGGTCGGCCGTGGTGCAGTCGCCGTTGCCCTCGGCATTCACGCCGCGATTGAGGACGTAAATGAACCGGCTGCCCAGGGTGAGGACGGCGCGAACCGGGTTCGACCCGCCTGAAGAAATCGGCAGACCATTGATGTTGGCCAGCCGGCCGGTATTGTGATCGATCTTGAAGCCGCTGATGATGCCGTTGTTACCTGTCTGGGCCGTCTCCGTACCCGTAACATACAAGAAACCGACCGTATAACTTCTAATGCAAGACGAAACACCGAAAATGATGCCCATCGAAATGGCGCTCATAAGTAGTGTCTTGCCGAATTTCGTAAACTTCATGCGAATCCTTCATCCTGGTCCGGCGTATGCCGCCAAGTTTCATCGTTCCCGAGCAGCGCTGGGTTGGGACGGGTCCCTGCTGCATTGTAAAAGCCAAGGGCAGGTTGTGCCTAGTTTCGCACATCGGGCCTTGCATTTAGCTATTCGTAGCGCTTATCCCGGCCCGAATGCCAATAACAGGCAGCCTGCGCCACCTGCGCAAGAGTTTCTTTGGGATCGATCGCAGTTTTGACGGGTCCAATCCTGCAAAGGTCAACCCAACCAGCTGAAAAAAGCACCGGCAAGAGCGTTGGATTCAGCGACCGACCGCCCCCGAATCCTGCACACCCTCCTGAACTCCCTCACTCCTGACCGGGGGTATTTCCTCTCACCACACCCTGCATGAGCTGGCCGGATACATCGGGGTTCCTTTCTTGCAGGCAAAGGCTTTGCCGAACTCCTCGAAATTTTGCACGCTGCCATTCACCCGCCACCGGCCGGGAGAATGCGGGTCAGTCAGCGCGGATTGGCGCGCCGACGCGTCGGTATCGTTCTCGCACCACACCTGTGCAAAGCCGATAAAATAGCGCTGCGCCTCGCTGAATCCATCAATCTTCTCGTCAACGGTCTTGCCTTCCTGGTTCAAAACGTCTTCGAGCGCCATAAACGCAATACGCAGGCCGCCGTTGTCGGCAGTGTTTTCACCCAGGGTAAGGTGGCCGTTCAGGTGCTGCGCGGGGGTGTCGCCCTTTGCGGGGGCGGCCTCAAAGCCGCTGTACTCATCGGCCACGCACTCGGTGCGCTCTGAGAAGGCTTTGCGGTCGTCGGGTTTCTGCCACTCGCGCAAGTTGCCGTTGCCATCGTATTTTGAGCCCTCATCGTCGAATCCGTGGGTCATCTCGTGGCCGATCACCACGCCGATGCCGCCAAAGTTCACCGCCGGATCGGCGTCGGGATCGAAGAACGGCGGCTGCAAAATGCCGGCCGGAAAATTGATGTCGTTGAAACTCGGGTTGTAGTAGGCATTCACGGTGGGGGGAGACATGCCCCACTCCTTCTCATCCACCGGCTTGCCCAGCTTGGCGAATCGGTAATTGCGCTCGTAGGCGGCAGAGTGTTGCACATTGCCGATCAGATCGGTGCGGCTTACCTTGATGCTCGAGTAATCGCGCCAGTGCTCGGGGTAGCCAATCTTGTTGCGGTACATCGACAGCTTTTCTTCAGCCGCCTTCTTGGTTTCATCGCTCATCCATGGCAATTGGCTGATGTCTGCGCCCAACTCCTTTTCAAGTTCCGCAACCAGCTTGTCCATGCTGCTTTTGGCCGCGGGCGGAAAATTCTCTTTCACCCACTCCTGGCCCACAGCCTCGCCCAGTGCCCGGTCGGTCATTGAGGAGCATTGCTTCCAGCGCGCCTCAGGCTCCTGCTGCCCGGCCAGCGTCCGGCCGAAGAATGAGAAGTTCTCGTCGAAGAAGGCCTGCGGCAGATCCGGGGCAAAACCATGCATCGAGTTCCAGCGCAGATAGCTCTTCCAACTGCTCAGCGGCTGGTTGGCGATGAGCGTGTTCAATGCGCTGAAAAAATAGGGCGTGGCCACGTTCAGCGTGTCGAAATGACCAATCCCGACCGAGTCAAAGTATCCGCTCCAGTCGAACAGAGGCGCCAGCTTTTCAAAATCCGAAACCGTGTATATGTGGTAGCGCTTCTCAGGGCTGCGCATGTCGGTGCGGCTGATTTCGGCATTGGCCAGCGCGGTCTCAATCTGCATCACCGCACCGGCTTCTTTGGCCGCCTCATCGGGCGTGTCGCCGGCCAGCACAAACATCTTGCTCACGTGCTCAAGATACTGGGCGCGGATGGTCTGAAAGCGTTTGGAGTCGACGATATAGTAATCGCGATCGGGCAATGAGATTCCGCCCTGGCCAATCTGCGCAATCTGCTTCGTCGAATCCTTTTCGTCCTGCTCCACGCCAAACCGGAAGAACCCGCTCTGGGTTCCCTCGTTGCTTAGCTCGGCCAGCAGCGCAGCCAGGCCCTTGGCATCGTTGAGGCCGTCAATCCGGGCCCAGATCGCCTTCACCGGCGCAAAGCCCAGCTTCTCGATGGCGGCAGTGTCCATGCACGCCGCGTAATAGTCCCCATATTGCCTTTGCAGCCCATCGGCGGGATTCTTGGCGGCCGCGTCCAGGTCCTTCCATAACAGGTATCGGTTCCGCTCTCTCAGCACTGAGAACGAGCGCGCCCATCGCACCTGGTCGCTGGGAATGGGATTGTTCTTGATCCAGTTGCCGCAGGCGTACTGGTAAAAGTCGGTGCAGGGATCGGCGGTCAGGTCCATGGCCGACGCGTCAAAGCTCTTGATCGCCGGCGGAGCCTGGGGCTGCGAGGTTGTGTCCTGTTGAACGGCAGGCGACTGCGCAAAAGCGGTCCCCGCCGCCACGATCAGCGCTGAAAGGAAACAAATGCAGGTTTTCATTGAAGGCCCCTCTGAATTGAATTCCCGTTCTTCCGGGTGACGCGGCAGCGCCAGGGTGAATTCGCAGGATATATCCGTGGAATCGAACGGCCGCGGATGCGGGTTGTGCAAGCTTGATGAGTCAAAGCAGCTCTGCCGGAGCAGGCATTTCACAGCGGCGCGCAAGCAAGTGAATCACCGGCTTTTATAGCAGTTCAGCCTATCACAGGGAAAGCAATCATTAATCCTAGAGCCGATTGCATAGATGGTTTTGTGAAAGGGCATGACTTTAGTCGTGCCGAAAAACGTGCACAAAATTTGGGGCTTTACTGAATCCTGCATAAGTAATATCCTATCGAAGACGCAAAGAAAGAGG
>CAZGUD010000026.1:0-89443 GCA_964528915.1 uncultured Occallatibacter sp. | reverse complement strand
AGGGAACGAGGGAACAAGGGAACGAGGGAACGAGGGAACAAGGGAACGAGGGAACAAGGGAACAAGGGAATAACGAATGGCGGCGGCGAAGACTCAACCAATCATCGTGATCAAGAAGAAGGGCGGCCATGGCGGCCATCATGGTGGTGCGTGGAAGGTGGCCTACGCCGATTTTGTAACGGCCATGATGGCGCTGTTTATTGTGCTGTGGCTGACGAGCCAGAGCGATCAGGTGAAGAAAGCTGTGGCCGGGTACTTCCAGGATCCCAGAGGGACGGCGAGCCTGCTGGGGACAACGATGTCGGGCAACGGCATTGCGGTTACGATCCACGACGAGGCGTTGCAGAAGCTGAAGGAGAAGCTGGAGCAGGAGATCCAGGCGAAGAAAGAACTGGAGAAGCTTTCAAAACAGATCGAGATCACGATTACGCCGGAGGGATTGAGGATTGAGCTGCTGGAGGGGAAGGACGGAACCTTCTACGAAAGCGGCAGCGCGAAGCTGAGCGGGAATGGGCAGGAACTATTGGCGCTGCTGGCCGGGGAGTTGAAGACGCTGCCCAACGATCTGCTGATTGAGGGGCACACGGATGCAACGCAGTACTCGACCGATGCCAGCTACAGCAACTGGGAGCTTTCGGCAGACCGGGCCAACTCCGCGCGGCGGCTGATGCAGCAGGATGGCGTACGCGGCGACCAGGTGACGCAGGTGCGCGGCTATGCCGATCAATTGCTGAGGGTAAAGAGTAATCCGTACGATCCATCGAACCGGAGGATTTCAATCCTGGTAAGGAATGCGGCGAATGGTGCGCCGCCGCAGATCAAGGATGCGGCGACGGCGCCGCCAGCCGGAAGTGCGCCAGGTGCGAGGGGTGCGACGGCGGGGGCGGCTGAATCGAACAGCACCAAAAGCCGGGCGGAGTCAGGCGGAGAAGCACGGGCGCTGCCAGCGAGTGGCGCAGCAACGCAGCCAGCAATGCAGAAGCCATCGCCCAACGAAGCTACGGCAAGTCAGCAGCCGGCGAAGACCGGCCTGATGAGCAAGCTCATGGGATTGCTGCCTGGAAAGAAGAAGTAAGACCGGCCGCGTCAGATTACGAAAGGGGCTGCCGTCCCGGGTTTCGAAGATTGGCGAAAGTGGACTAAATGTGCGGGCGTGTATGCCAACACGACAATCGGAGATGAGAGGCTGCGGAAAAACTCATTGAACGAGGCAATTTCGCAACTCGAGGCGCTGCGGGTGCTGAAGCCCAGATTCATTTTGGGAGCGTTAACGGCACGAGTGAACTCGTGCCCTGATACAAGGCTGCATCCCGGCGAGTTTTTTCGCAGCCACAGGAGACCAGCGATACATTCGGGGTGAGTCCAACTCGCCGCGAAGGATCATTGCTGCTGTTGCTGCTGCATCTGCTGCATGTCGATGAAGGGCATTGGCGAGGCTGGAGGCTGCTGCGCACGCTCAACCAGAACGCTCCAGTCCTCCGGGATGGGCAGCTTGCGATCGAGGGCCGGGGCGTGGTCGCTGGCATCGACCTGGACGGCGACGAAGAGCTCGCTGTCGGTCTTGCCGCGGAAGACACCGTGCGTGGGAGGAACATCGGCGTAGTCGCGGCCCACGGCGGTGCGAATGTGACGGTGATGCGCAACCAGGTTATTGGTGGGGTCAAAGCCGACCCAGCCGAGATGGGGGAAAAGTGCTTCGACCCAGGCGTGGGTTGCGTCTGGGGTTGAGCGGTCGTGGTCTTCGCGGCTGCGATAAAGATAGCCGGAGACGTAGCGCGCAGGAATACGCACTTGCCGCAGAAGCGCGAGCATGGTGTGTGTAAAGTCCTGGCAGACGCCTTTGCCGCTGACGATGGCCTCGTCGATGGGCGAGTCAACGCGCGTGTGGCGAGGCACATATTCAAAGTAGTCGTAGAGTCGCTGGTTGAGCTCGTGCACCAGCATCAGCGGATCGTCTCGGCGCGTTACGCCCATCTGCGAAGCCAGCAGAGTAACAGCCGGAGTTTCAACGGCGAAGGTGCTGGGTAACAGCATTTCCCAGTAGTCGCCTGAAGCGATGAGAGCATCGAGCTCGTTCCAGGCGTCGGGCGCGAGAAAGCTGGGCACATCGGGGAACGGTTGCTGTTCAACCACGGATTCAGCAACGATGACGAGCTGATTGTGTTCGCCCGGAATGTCGAAGTGCTGCACGTTGTTGCCGAGGTGGTCGCGATAGCTGAAGACGCGGCACCGCGGGCTGACCGACAGCGAGAAGGTGAGACAGTGCTGGGTCGAGTCGGAGCGCGGGTGCATACGCGTTTCCATGATGCTCTCGCTGATGGGGTGCGAGTAGCGGAAACGCGTGAGGTGCCGGATGGAATAGAAATTCATAGTAGACCTTTTTTAGCTCTCAGCTTTCAGCTACAAGCTGGCGAAATGCATACATTCGCGCGTTGCTTTCCAAATAATTTCAGTACGCACCAAGCTGAAGGCTGATAGCTGAAAGCTTTCTTACACTGCCAGCGCGGATTGAATGGAATATTGCACATAGTAACGGTACATGAGTTCATGGATTCGCAGGCATTGTCCGCGGATGGAGTGAAGAAATCCGGCAGTATCGCCGGAGATGATTTCGTTGATGGATGTGTAGCGGAGCATGGCGCTGAGCTTACCGATGCCGGCTTTGAGTTCTTCGGGTGCGCGGCGGCCGCCGGTTTGCTGGATGCCTTCGATGGCTTGGAGTGTGCCTTCGACGCAGTAGTGGATGGCGTGGGGAAAGTCTCGGTTAAGCAGCAGGAATTCGAGGATGCGATCGGGAGATATATCGGCAGTGTAAACCTGGCAATAAGCCTCAAATGAAGTGCAACAACGCAACAATCCGACCAGCTCGAGATAGAGGTGGCCGGCGCTCTCAGAGCTTGGGGCATCAAAGAGATCGGGCTGGTAGACCTCAAGCAGAGTGGCCGTTGAGTAGGCTCGCTCAAGGTAGCGGCCGAGACGGATGAACTGCCAACCCTGGCCGTGAATCATGCTAGTATCTGTGGTGCCCTTGAAGAGATAGATGCCGTCGATGACGGCGGCGAGCTGGTCGCTGGTGTTGGCGGAAAACTGCGATTGAGCGGGCGACGAATGCATCTGGTGGTAAAGACGGTTGAGTCGCTGCCACATTTCAGAGGAGATTTCTTCGCGTACCTGGCGGGCGTTTTCGCGGGCGCCGTTGAGGCAGTAGATTACTGAGGCCGGGCTGAGGTTGTCGTAGACCAGTCTCTTCGCCATGGACTCGATGCTGCCGTTCCAGTCCATGCCCACCGGTTTGCCGAGCGCGGCGATCATGCGCTGCCAACGCGCTTCGAGGTCGGCTTCGCCGGTGTCGAGCATGAGGCTCAATGTGACGTCGAGCTGGCGCACGGTGTTCTCGGCGCGCTCGAGGTAGCGGCTCATCCAGTAAAGGCTGTCGGCAACACGCGAAAGCATCTTGGCGCCCTCCCTTACACGTTGACTTGAAGCTGTTATCCCAGCACCCATGTGTCTTTGCTGCCGCCTCCCTGCGAGGAGTTGACCACCAGCGACCCCTTCTCGAGTGCAACGCGGGTCAGCCCGCCGGGAACAATGTTGACTTTGTCTCCAAACAAAATGTACGGCCGCAGGTCCACGTGGCGCGGCTCAAGACGGTCGCCGATAAGGCAGGGCGCGCGCGAAAAGTCGAGCGTGGGCTGGGCGATATAGTTGCGCGGGTTGGCCTCAATCTGGCGAGCGAACTCCTCACGCTGGCGGGCGGTGGAGTGGGGGCCGATCAGCATGCCATAGCCGCCGCTCTCGCCCACGGCCTTCACCACCAGTTTGTCGAGATTGGCGAGCACGTGCCTGCGGTCCATTTCTTCACTCAGCAGGAAGGTTTCAACGTTAGGCAGAATGGGATCTTCGTTGAGGTAATAGCGGATCATGCGCGGCACGTAGGCGTAGATGGCCTTATCGTCGGCCAGTCCGGTGCCGAAGGCGTTGGCCACGGTGACGTTGCCCGCGCGATAAGCATTAAAGAGTCCGGCGCAGCCAAGCGAAGAATCGGAGCGGAAGATGATGGGATCGCTGAAGTCGTCGTCGACGCGGCGATAGATGACATCCACGCGCTTGAGCCCGTCGGTGGTGCGCATGTAGACGATGTTGTCATGGGTAACCAAGTCGCGGCCTTCAACCAGGTCGATGCCCATCTGGCGGGCAAGATAAGTGTGCTCGAAGTAGGCGGAGTTGAAGACGCCGGGCGTAAGCAGAACGATGTTGGGCTCGGGACGGCCTTCTGGAGCGAGTGAGCGCAGCGTTGAGAGCAGCAACTGCGGGTAGTGCTCGATAGGGCGCACGCCGTAGCTCTGGAATAGAGCGGGAAAAGTGCGCTTCATGACGCGGCGATTGGTAAGCATGTAGCTGACGCCGGAGGGCACGCGCAGGTTATCTTCGAGCACCACAAACTCGCCGTTGCTGAGGCGCAGAAGATCGGTGCCGACCACGGCGATGTAGACGTTGCGGGGCACCTGCAGCCCGCGCATTGGCCGGCGATAGTGCTTGCAACTGTAGACCAGCTCGCGGGGAATAACGCGGTCGTTAAGGATCTTGCCGTCGGAGTAGACGTCGCGCAGGAATAGATTGAGAGCGGTGATGCGCTGGGTGAGTCCGCGCTCGATGCGATCCCATTCCTGGGCGGTGACGATGCGGGGCAGCAGGTCGTAGGGAAAGATGCGCTCAGTGCCTTCTTCGCGGCCGTAGACAGTGAAGGTGATGCCCTGGGTCAGGAAGGAGAGATCGGCCGACTGTTTGCGGCGCTGCAGCTCATCGGGCGGCAGACTTGCAAGGGTTTCGGCAAGGGCGCGGTACTGCGGCCGAAGATCGCCCGAGCCCTCGCGCATCTCGTCGAATGCCTTGTCGAGCGGGTAGTCACCGAAAAGAGTGTCGAGTTCCACTGAATGGCCGGTGCTCATGAGCCCCTGTGTTTCGATCCTTATAACTAAGTGAGGACGGAAGAAACAGAAAACGCGGGACGCGGTGCTCATTTGGCCCGTCATGATCTGCCGGCTCGGTTTTTGCGCAAGCTCCGCCTGTACCCTGTTCTTCTGTTTCTAACACGCCGGGTATAAAGGGACCATCAGGAAATGGGGTAGGGAGGGGCCGGCATACTAGGTAACCCACCCTGGCGACAAAAACAAAGACGTCGCGAGGGTGGGACACCCGGGCAGTTCGCTCTAGAACAAATTCCACAGCGACTGGTTGTAGACCGCGTGATGGAACTGCACCTCGGAGCCTTTGACGATGGTTCCGAGTTCGCGCGGAGAGCGGTTGGCGGCGGCTTGCTTCAGGTCGACGTAACGGCCCTGTACGTCGGCTCCGAGAATCTCGCCAATCCACTTGGAATTCTTGAAGTCGTCGATGGCCGTCTGGATATTGTCGGGCAGGTAACGGCCGCCGGAGCGCAGATCCTTGTGCTTGGCGATGGTTCCGTCAATGCCGGTCTTGAAGATGCTGTAGAGCGAGAGGTAGGGGTTGGCATCGGGAGCCACGGCGCGAACTTCGGTGCGCATGGAGCGGTGATTGCCGATGGGCACGCGGATCATTGCGCCGCGGTCGACGGCCGAGGCCCGGATCTGGTTGGGCGCTTCGAAGTGCGGGTCGAGCCGCCGGTACGCATTCACGCTGGAATTAAAGATCAGGCACAGATCGAGCGCCTGGCTCAGGATGCGATCCAGGAAGTCCCATCCAAACTTTGAAAGATTCTCTTTGCCCTTCTCATCCCAGAACAGATTGGTCTTGCCCTTTGAGACCGAGACGTTGGTGTGCATGCCGCTGCCGTTTACGCCCACAATCGGCTTGGGCAGGAAGCACGCGGTGTAGTTCATGTTCGCCGCGATCTGGCGGCAGAGCAGCTTGTAAAGCTGAATCTGATCGGCCGCGGCCACTACTTCGGCATAGCCAAAGTTGATCTCGAACTGGCTGGGCGCCACCTCGGGGTGGTCCTTCTCGTTCTGGAAGCCCATGGCACGCTGCACTTCGGCAGCAGTGTCAATGAACTGGCGCAAGGGATCGAGTGGCAGCACGTGATAGTAGCCGCCGGTATTGATGCACTCGAACTTTCCGGTCAGATGGTAGTTCTGCTCGGCGTCTTTACCATCGAAGAGAAAACCCTCAATCTCGGTAGCTGCGTTCAGCGTGTACTTCTTGTCTTTGAATAGCGTCTCGGAGTAGCTCTTCAGTACGCCGCGCATGTCGCCCGAGTACTGGGTGCCGTCTTTGTCGATGACGTTGCCGAAGACCAGGACCTTGCCGTTTCCGAACACATCGGCGGGCACCCAGTAGAAGGCGCTCCAGTCAATGCCCAGGCGCAGGTCGCTTTCCTTCTGCGCGGTAAAGCCGCGGATGGACGACCCATCGAAGGTGAGGTTCTCATAGGCGCCGAGCAGGAATTTCTTGTCGTAATCTAGCAGATGCAGACGGCCTTCAAGGTCAGAGAACAGCACGGTGACGGCTTTGATCCGCTTTTCGTCGGTGAGGTATTTCAAGCGCTTGTCACGGACTTCGTCGGCAGCGACGCGGCTGGCGCGATCAGCCTTGGCCGCCAGATTGAGTTCCTCCAACTCTTCGTATGAAAGAGCAAGGAAATTGCGATAGTCGGTAGACATGGGTCTCCTTCGTAATTGGGTTGGTCTCGCTTAGATAGACCCCCGGTGCTTGAGGGCGCAGGAGGCTTTGTTGTGGAGTGTTACAGCTAGCTTAACTCGTTCGCGCGGGCAGACAAAGCACGAATCCTGCGTTTAGCGTATCGCCAGCGGCAGAAGAATGGTGGAGGAAATCTGGGCGGATGAATTTGGAGGGTCAAAAAACCGGCTGATTTGCATTAGTGTTGGTGCAAAATTGGACAGCGCGGTACCAGCCTGTGATTATTCGTGCGTTAAAGCCCTTGTGGGGAAGGATATTGATGAAAGGGAACGATCTGCGATGGGCAGAAGCGGCGAACGGGCGTGTTCGCAGGTTGGAAACGGGTTTCGGTACCAGCGTATGACGAGGTAAGCTTATCCATTGCGCGCAGGCTGAGGTCAGTAGTGCCTCCCAGCTCGCTCGCGCATGAGTGAGGATTCCAATGCAAATAAGACTCTCCCGCTGCCTGCTGACGTTGCCGGCAGTTTTGCTTTTCAGTGCCGCAATCGCTGTCCCTGCTGAAGAGGGGATGTGGACGTTCGACAACCTGCCGGTGAAACAGCTCGAAGCCAAGTACGGCTTTAAGGCCACGCAGGAGTGGCTCGATCATGTGCGGCTCTCGAGCGTGCGGCTTAACGATGGCGGATCGGGCTCGTTTGTGAGTCCCGACGGACTGTTGCTGACCAATCACCACGTGGCCCGGGCGCAGTTGCAGAAGAACTCGACGGCCGAGCACGACTACATTCGCGATGGATTTTATGCGGTCACCGGGGACCAGGAGTTGAAGTCGCCCGATCTCGAGATCAACGTGCTGGTGGGCATGAAGGACGTGACCGAGCGCGTGCAGAACGCGGGCAAAGGCATTTCAGACAAAGCCGAGGCGTTGAAAAAGAGGGATGCCGAGATTGCGGCCATCGAGGAAGAGAGCAAGAAGGCCTCGGGCCTGCGCTCGGATGTTGTCTCGTTCTATAACGGTGGCGAATACTGGCTGTATCAATATAAGGCTTACACCGACGTGCGGCTGGTATTTGCACCGGAGCAGCAGGCGGCGTTCTTTGGCGGCGATCCTGACAACTTTACCTATCCGCGCTACGACATCGACATGGCGCTGTATCGGGTATACGAGAATGGAAAGCCGATCCACGCTGACAACTACCTGAAGTGGAATACCCAGGGGGCGGCGCCCGGCGACCTGATTTTTGTGTCGGGCAATCCCGGCTCGACGCAGCGCCTGGACACAATGGCGCAACTATTGGTTGAGCGCGATACGGTTGAACCTGCGGTGATTGCGTATTTGCAGACCCGCATTTCATCCGCGCAAAATTTTGCCGGCCAGGGACCAAACCAGGCACGCGAAGTGGGCAGCACCATCTTCTTTCTGCAGAACAGCCTGAAGGCTTACCAGGGGCGCTATGAGGCATTGCTCGATAAGTCTGTGATGCAAAAGAAACAGGACGATGAGAAGGATCTGCGTTCGAAGGTGGATGCGAACCCGCAATGGAAGGCCGAATATGGCGACGCCTGGGACACGATCGCGGGCGTAGAAGAAAAGGTGAGACCCGAGATCAAGAACCAGCTCTTCAGGCGGACGGGAAGCCAGTTGTTTTCGCTTGCGCTGGAGCTTGTGCAATACGTGGCCGAGGTGAAGAAGCCCGACGGCGAGCGGCTGCCGCAGTATCACGAGGCGGGCCTTGAGTCGCTGCGCTACCAGTTGCTTTCGCCGGCGCCGATCTACACCGACGTTGAAAAGATGTTCATGAAGACCAGCATGAACCTGGCTGTCGAACAGCTTGGCGCGAGCGACGAGTTTGTGCAGGCAATCACGCAGGGCGCGGATGTAAACAAGACTGTGGATGCGATGGTGGATGGAACCAAGCTTGCCGATCCCAAGGTGCGCAAGGAGCTGATCGACGGTGGAGAGGCAGCGGTTGCCGCATCTACCGATCCGATGATTGTGGCGGCGCGGCGTTTCGATCCCATATGGCGCGCCAACTACAAGCACATCCGCGACAGCGAAAGCAGCGTGCTGGTTCCGGCCGAGGAAAAACTTGGGAAGGCGCGGTTCGCAGTGTACGGCAAGAATGCGTATCCCGATGCGACATTTACGCTGCGGTTGAGCTACGGCACGGTTGACGGCTATCCCTACAACGGAACGGTCGCTCCCCCGTTCACTACCTACTACGGACTGTTTGACCGCTCGGCCAGCTTCAGCAACAAGCCGCCATTCAACCTGACCGGGAAAGAGGCTGCGGCGCTGAGCAAGCTGGATCTATCGACACCGCTCGACTTTGTGTGCACGGCCGATATTATCGGCGGCAACTCGGGTTCGCCGGTGATCGATCGCCAAGGCCAGATTGTGGGCCTGATCTTTGACGGCGACATCGAGTCGCTGGCCGGCGACTTTGTTTACGACGGCACAAAGAACCGCGCGGTAGCGGTGCACACGGCCGGCATGATTGAGGCGCTGCGCAAGATTTACAACGCTGGCGCGCTGGCCGATGAGCTGGAGGGCAAGAAGTAGAGTGAGCGGGCCCCAGTCAGGTGGGAAAGCGCTCGACAAACGCTGAAATTGCGGCGTAAACGGCGCGCCTTGTTTCCTCCTCGCTCGCAGTCTCAGATGCTGCGAGCGCGAGGATGCGCGCAAGTTCCAACTCCATTTCAGCGAACCCATCGCGGGCATCGGCCTCGCGTGCCAAGAATCGCGTGTGAAAGAATAGACCGTAGATTCCGCAAGTGATGGCGAAGGGAATCGGCGGCAAGTTTGGCCCGCGGCCAGATCGCGCGTCCGATTCGAGAGTAATGCGCGCTCCAAGTGGGTGTTCTTCATCGAGAATGATGAGCCCATCCTCGGAGCCGTGAGTGCCCAAGGTTTCGCCGTTGTCAAAGCTATGCCACACGCGGGAATGATTGCGCGCGGACAATGGCTGCGTCAAGCAGCGCGTGAATCAGTGGGTGATGAAAGGGACTTGGTTCACCGTGAAAAATGTAAAGACAACAAGCTGGCGAATTTTGATACTCACAGCACTGCTCCTCGTGGCGATGCCTCTCTTACAAGCTCAGGATCGATGGACCGAGGCGCAGGCAAATTCATGGTATGCGGGGCAGCCATGGCCGGTCGGTTCCGACTTTCTGCCTTCGACGGCTATCAACGAGCTGGAAATGTGGCAAGCCGATACTTTTGACCCAACCACCATCGATCGCGAGCTGGGCTGGGCCGAGGGAATCGGGATGAACACGATGCGCGTGTTCCTGCACAATCTATTGTGGGAACAAGACCCCGAAGGCTTTAAGAAGCGCATCGATATCTTTCTTGCGATTGCCGCTCGTCATCACATCCGGCCGATCTTTGTCCTCTTCGATTCGTGCTGGGAACCATTTCCAAAGCTTGGCCCGCAGCATCCGCCCATTCCCGGAGTGCACAACTCGGGATGGGTGCAGGCGCCGGGCGCTGCGGTGCTTGCCGATCCAGCGCAGTACCCCAAGCTCCAGGATTACGTGGTGGGTGTGGTGGGTTCATTTGCCACCGATTCGCGCATTTTGGCGTGGGATATATGGAATGAGCCGGATAACGGAGACGAGAGCGCCTACGCAAATGGCGAGCCGCGCAACAAAAACGAAATAGTTCTGAATCTTGTGCCGCAGGTTTTCGCATGGGCGCGCAGCATGCACCCCGCACAGCCGCTCACCAGCGGCATTTGGCATGGGGACTGGAACTCGCTCAACGCCATGCCTCCGATGGCGCGAATCCAAATTGAACAGTCTGACGTGATCAGCTTTCACAATTACGGCTGGCCTGAAGAATTCGAGAAGCGCGTGACGGAGTTGCAGCAGTTTCACAGGCCGCTGATTTGCACCGAGTACATGGCTCGCAGCGCTGGTAGCACCATCGACACAATTCTCCCTATCGCGCACAAGTACCGGGTAGGAGCTATAAATTGGGGCTTCGTCTCGGGCAAGAGCCAGACAATTTACCCGTGGGATTCGTGGAAAAGGCCCTATGTTTCCGATCAGCCGACTATCTGGTTCCACGACCTTTTCTATCCCGACGGAAAACCATATCGCGAACGCGAGGTGGAGATCATTCGCGATTTGACATCGGGCAAGGAGCCGCCACTCTAGATTGTGGGGTTCCCGTTAATCACCGATTTAGCCGTACAATCGAAAGAGCAGTCCACCCCGCGGAGGGATGGGTGAGCGATTTGAATGTGTTGAGAATCGATCGCATGCTGTCCTCAATTTGGTTAGTCCCGGTAAACGCCGTAGGCTCCGGAATCCTTTCGGTCGCCCCAGCCCGGGTCTCGGGTGGGAGATTCCGGTCGACATGCCGACATGCACTAAGACTTCCGAGGACCTATTCGTCGACGAATTGCGGCTTGCGGCGCTCGCTGCTGTTTACCGACGTGTTTCCCACCTCTGTTTCAGTTCGCGGCCGAGGCCGTCGAGGTCCGGATAGACGACCGATTCAGTAATCCCCGCATCGCGAAGCTGCTGTCGGATCCGGCTGATTGACGCTGCGGGAATGCCAATCGGAACAAGGTGGGAGCCTCTTCTTCCGAGTCGACTACTGAGCCACAATGGATCGGTACCAAAGATCATGAATCGGCTTCGCTGGGCGGCGATCCGGCGAGTCACATGAGGAGAGTCCCACAGGATCGGAATTTTAGGAGTGTCGAGGAGTTTGTCTTGTAGGTCCTCTTCGTCTGCCGGAAGGTAGAGACGGTCCCAGTCTCTTTCTTCCACGCTTGCGTCTTTCCCTGCGTATTTCTTCCAGCGCGCCTTTGCGCACTCGAGCTCGTCGTCGTCGTCGATTTCGTCGAGCAGCCAATAAGGATCGAGGACATAAATGATCGCGCCGCCCTTGGAGGGAGCTTGCTTATCCCGGATGGCAAAGTGTAGGGCGATAAGAGCGCTGTCGGTCCAATCTAACAAGCGGGTCGGCACCCCGTAATGCTGCATTAAAAAGTAAGAGTCCCACTCCCAGTCGTCGCTGGTCAGTCGTGCGTCCGAAAGTTGAGAGGCGCAGCGCTGGAACTCCTCATATAGCTCGTTCTCCAATTTGAGCAGCGTGTTCGCGGATCTGCGGAGCCCGCTTTCCCTTGGACGATAAAGGCCCGGCTGTAGCCGAGTCCTTCGGTGTCTGGCGTCTTCGGCCCTGAACCAAAGCTCGTTCCGTTTGGAGACCTTCCAGCTCTTCCGTACCTTGGCCACCGCGGCCAAATAGGAGCTCAGCGAGATGGCGGTATGTTGAATCATGCGGTGATAACTCAAACGTGAGTACTATGCTACACTTCGCCGTCTAACAGACGCTCTTTCAGTCCTGCATTCCCATTGCACTGAACACATAATCATGCGGTTGTTCACACTTGTGCTCATGTCGAACCAACGCGGCACAGCCCAATGCGATTGGCACGAATCCGTATCCGTTTTCTAGTTTAAGATTGAGCCTACTGCGAACCTAGCACCGATCAAATGTCCGATCAGAAGAAAGAGCGCAAGCACAAGCGCCCGCGAAAGTTGGGCCGCAATGCGCTTTGCAGTTGCGGGAGCGGCTTAAAGTACAAGAAGTGCTGTCTACTGAAACTCGGGTCGACGGCGCAACGGGTCGTGGCATCGAAAGACGGCATTACGTGGGGAGAGCCGCCGCCGGTGGTGCGCGCGGGGGCTTTGCAGCTATTGGCAGAAAAGGAGCGCAAGGAGCGAGAGCGGGTTGCCCGTTTTGGGCAAGTGAGGCCCCAGATTTCAACGGAATGGGGAGGGGAACGGCTCGTCGCCGTTCGCAACAGAATCTACCGTTCAAGAAAGTGGAGGTTCTTTCCGGACTTCCTGCGCGACTACGTACCAGAAGTTCTTGGCGTCGACTGGTGCAAGGCGGAGACAACCAAACCGGAGGTGGACCGCCATCCTATAATCACCTGGCGAATGCAAGCCGCGGAGTACGTGAACGCTCAGCCGGCGCAGCCGGACGGCAGCCGCGTAGCATTACCCTGCGGAGCGCTGGCTGCATACAATTGTTTCGCATATGACCTGTACATCGTGGACGACAACGGCGGCCTTGACGAATCGCTGCTGCAGCGACTGAAGAATCGCGAGTTATTTCAGGGCGCGCGCCATGAGCTATTTGCCGAGGCTACGTGCTACCGGGCCGGCTTCACTGTTCGACACGAAGACGAAAAGGATAGGAGCTCTCGGCATGCGGAGTTCACGGTACGGCATAGAGCCACGGGGCAGGTTCTTTCAATAGAAGCAAAGAGTAGGCACCGAAGGGGAGTGCTCGCAGTGCCTGGCACGGCGGACGAGAAACCCGACTTTCGTTTGGGGCGTCTGATTAATGACGCGGCAGCAAAGCGACCCAAGTATCCACTCGTCATTTTTATTGATGTCAACCTTCCATTCAAATGGGCTGAGAGGGTGCTTGGTCGACAAGCGGGAAATTCGATTTCTCGGCCCATACAGATTCTCTTGCAGGAGGCGAAGGAAAACAACAAGGGCGCAGACCCGTACTGCATGATTGTCTTCAGCAATCACCCCCACCACTACGCGATCCGCGACTTAGACCCTCAGCGGCATTTGCTCTCGGTTCTGGCGCAGCAGCCGGGCGCGCACCCACTTGCCTTGGGGAGCCTTCACACGGCGGCCGACCTGTACGGGAATATTCCGATGGGCTTCTCCATAGACGAAGGCGACCCTCCCCAGCCCGCGGTACCGACCGCGTGGCCCAAAGTTCGTTATGATTTCCAAATCGATGGTACAGATGTCACGGTCTTGAGGGAGGGCAATATTGCACCTCAGGCTTTTTCGACAACCGACAAGGATCGCAAGCAAGCTCCTAGCAAATTGCACGAGTTCTTGGAGGACATTGGCTTGTCTCGTGTAGACGCACACATGATTTGCACCTTCATAGAAGAAGGGAAGCCAGTTTCTGGTGTTTTCGCGCTGAAATAGGCTCCTAGGAAGGCGGTACACTCGCACATCAGCGCCTCGATTCCGCCCCGGGACCGGTAGTGCCTCGGGAGGCCTGCGCTGCGCCTGAGATTACTCCCGAAAAACGCAATTCACGCCCTTTATTTCCCGAACGGCGCACCTTTTGTCGATGGAGGCATATTGCACCGTTTGATTATTTCAATTTGGCTGTATCCTCTTCTGAGAACTTCTTCTAAGGCGAGTGTGCAACCAGTGTGCAACTCCTGCAAAAAGCGACATCAAGTGAGCTTGCGGTAAACTGATGAAACAGGTGAAGTTCCCACCCCGCGGAGGGATGGGTGAGCGGTTGAAACCGGCGGTCTTGAAAACCGTTGTGCTCGAAAGGGCACCGGGGGTTCGAATCCCTCTCCCTCCGCCATAGAGTCATTAAAATCAGAAAGATAGAGAGGAATTCTGGTAGTTCCGCAGTTCTCCGGGCGGACTCCCGGGTATTGAGATTTGAAGGACACTGGAGAGCAGTCTCCGCCTGGAGAATACTCCCAAAATATCGATAGCTTCTCGGACCCGCGATTCAATTGGAGATCAGTCGGTTGTGTATCGAATCTCGAGGCGCCGAATTCTGAAGCAGGAGTAAGCCAGCACCACAGTAATGAAAATGAGTAGGCCGAGCACAGCTACCCATGCAGGGACTGGTTCGGTCTGCACCGTCAGCAGCGCAAAGATGCCGTCGCCGGGGACATTCACCGGCATGAGATGAAGCAGATAAGAGGCAACGCTGATCTTCTGCAGCAGAGACGGCATGACCGGATTGATGGCCTCCCAGCCCAGGAACAGCATGGCGGCCGGCATGGGATTGCGAAACATCATACTCAGTAGAAGGAAGACGGCTCCATATCCAAAGCATGCGAGAACGACGATCGCAAGATAGGCCTCAAGCTGGCCGAGGCCCGGACCATGGAAGATGTAGTCCTGCCCCGCTGCGCCGTATGCGGCATACATCAGGGCGAAGTCGGCGAGGATCGCGGTTCCGAACAGGAGGATGGCACTGATTGATCCGGCGACAAACTTGGCCAGCAGCAGCACCTCGCGGCGCACCGGCGCAAGAAGATAGAAGTGCAGACTGCGCTCGACCATCTCTCCGCGAATAAGACGCGAGAAGATTCCGAGGCAACCGAAGAACACGCCGAGGCGAATGTAATAGAACTGCACTACGCCCGCCAGGATATTAGTATCGTCGGCGAGCTGAAATGCTGGATGCCGATCGATCAGCAGGTGGATGAGGATGATAACGGAAGGTACAAAAGCGAGGAAATAAATCCAGCTTGCCTTCCAGGAGAACAGGTTTCTACGGACCTCAATGCGCACCAGTCGCCGGCCTTGCAACCACCACAAGGCCCACGGCTGCTCACGAACAGACTCTGCAAATGCGCCGGCCCTATTCGTCATCACGAGGCACTCCCGTCTGAACCGATGAGGTACTGGTAGATGGCGCGCGTATCGTCGTCCGCAGGCGCGACCGCATCAATCTTCACTAAACCCTCGATGGCAATTGAGTTCAGCAGCCGATAGAACTCGTCGATATCGCCGGTACGAAGGAAAACGCCCTTTCCATCCGCATGAAGCCTGGCTTCAACACAATGATTGAGAGAGAACATCCGGGAAGCGAGCAACTCAGGATGGTCGCAGCGGATGAGCACCTGCATGGGCTTGTCGCGCACTTCCTGGCGCACCTGGTGGATGTTGCCCTCTGCCACCAGGTAACCGCCGGTAATGAGAACCACGCGGTCTGAGATTCTGTCCACTTCGTCGAGGATGTGGCTGGAGATAACCAGGTGCATTCCCTGGCGGCTGAGCTCCTCAAACAGCGCAAGCGATTCAGCGCGGGCCATGGGGTCGAGCCCGTTGAGCGGCTCATCGAGAACCAGCACCCGGGGGTGGTGCGCGATTGCCTGGGCAAGCCGGATCTTCTGGCGCATGCCTTTGCTGTAACCGGCGATGCGCCGGCTTGATGCGTCTCCGAGCCGCACGCGATCGATGGCTTCGCGAGCCAGCCGCGTCGCATCCACTTTGCTCATCCCGTGCAGTAACAGGCTGTCCATTAGAAAATCCCAGCCGGTCAAGCCGCGCGGAAAGGAATCGAACTGGGCGCAGTAGCCCACCTCGCGAAAGAAACGCGTGGCGTCTCGGGGCGTCATGCCGAGCACCGAGACGTGTCCACTGGAGGGCTGCACCAAGCCCGTCATGAGGTTCATCAGCGTGGTTTTGCCTGAGCCGTTGGGGCCCACCAGCGTGGTAACTCCGGGAGGGATGCTGAGCGACACGCGATTGACGCCCAGGACTTCCCCGTAGAACTTCGACACATCTTCGAAAACGATGCGATCGCTCATCGAAGTCATCCTCTAACCACCTCGCGAGCGCGAATGCGCGCATTGAGCATGACTACGCAGACGAAACAGATCAAAGCCAGCATTGCCGCGATGGCAGTACTGGGAATATCCCTGCCGAATCGAATTGAATCCGGTACGCCCATCAATCGATGCCAGAGTTGCGACATCATGACCGGCAGGTTGAGCAGCAGGCCCCACTTTGTGCGCAGAATTGCGCTGACCACGCCCCCAACGCCGGCTGGAATAAGTACTGCTGCGAAGATGCAGCCGGTTGCCACCATTCTCCATTTAACCCACGACGACAGTGCCAGGCCGAGGATGGAGAGCAGCGCGATCCAGAGGGTGCACCCGGCAAACAGCCCCACCGCTACGCGGAGATGGGCGTTCACCCATGGCTGCGGCGATGTGTATCCCTGGTAAGCGAAGAGCAGCAGGGATGGGACCCAGGTGACGAGGGAGAGACACGAGAACAGCGCGATGAATTTTCCCAACACGTATCCGAACCGCGAGATGGGGTGGCTGAGCAGGATGGGGAGGGCATTATCGGCAAGGTCGAACGACACCAGGCGGGGTGCGATCCACGCCGTGAGCACCAGCGCCAGCCAGCATTGAGAGGCGAGCACCTTGAGGAAGAAAGATGCGTTGATGTCCAGGCCCCCCGAGTTCCCGCGCAGAATGAGCGCCCGCGCAATGGGATTGTTGGCGAGATAGATGATGATGAGGTAGACAACGATGGGAATCATCGACGCAATGAACAGAGCCACGGTGATTTTGGACGACCACGCCTCAGCAAGTGCGTACCGGGCCAGCACCACGATGCGCGACGGCAGCGAGGTGACAGGCCCGGTGTAGGCGCGATACTCGTGCTTAAATACTGACAAGGTCCCCCCTTGCCGGCTCGCTCTCCATGGCGCGCAGAAAGATGTCTTCAAGCGAATCGCGCCGGCGATTGATGCGTCGAATCTCAATTTTGTTTTCTGACGCGAGGACGTAGACGTCGCGCACATCGATGGTATCGGGCATTACGAGCTTGACCCGCCCGTCAGGGAAGGATGCGCACTCGCAGCCCAGTCCGCGCAGGCGCTCGCAAAATTCGGCAGTCGAGCCCACGGTTTCCATCTCGATAAAATTGCGGTTCGACCGGCGCTCTTCTTCGATGTTGCGCAAAGCCGCCACGCGGCCCTGTTTCAGGATCAATACTTCATCGCAGGTCTCATCGATATCGCGAAGCAAGTGGGAAGAGATGAGCAAACGGATGCTGCCCTCTTTGCGAATCTCCTGAATGGTCTGGATCATGCGCTGGCGGGCCATGGGATCGAGGCCGTTAGTAGGTTCGTCGAGGATGAGGAGGCGTGGACCGTGCGCCAGGGCCTGGGCCAGCTTGATGAGCTGTTTCATGCCCAGCGAGTAAGTGCTGATCTTGCGGTAGCGAACCTCGCCCAGGCCGACATAGAACAGCGCTTCGTGAGCGCGCTCCAGGGCTTCGCCCGGAGGCAGCCCGGCGAGCTCCGCCATAAAGCGGACGAAGCGAACCCCGCTCATGTTGCCGATAAATGAATCGTTTTCGGGCATGTAGCCGATGCCCTGGCGAATGCGCGCGCGGTCGCGGCGGGTATCGAGCCCGAAGACGCGAGCCGCGCCCCGGGCGGGCTCATGAAATCCCAGCAGCGTATTAATGAGTGTGGATTTTCCGGCGCCGTTAGGACCAAGCAGCCCGATGGCGTTGCCGCGCAACTCGCCGGTTAGGCCGTCGAGGACGGTCCGTCCGCCGAGTCGCACTTCAAGGCCATCAAGCTCGATCATTCCCACACTATTTAACTACGGCTGAGCCGGCAGACTTGTTCCGTGAATCCCAGACTTGTTCCGTGAATCGAGGATCGCGCCCAGCGTGAGGAAATCGAATCCGAAGAGGCGACTGTCGCTGGCCGCCTCAATGCGGCTGTCCTTGCCCCACGCGCAAGCCACGGTCGGCCTCGAATCAGCGGCCAGCTTGCGGATTGCGTTAGCCGAGTCACCGTTGAATTGAGAGAGCAGCGGCGTAAGCACCGGGCTCAGGTTCTGATATGCGACTGCGGAATAATTCTCATTCTCATCGCGTGGAAGCAGCGCGCGGAATTCCGCGGACTGACCGAGCGAGTTCCCGCTGGCGTGAATCTGCAGCGCGTCCATCAGCAGGGCGCGCTGTGACGCGACGATCATAAAGCCGTCGTCAAACGTATAATTCGCCACAACATTTCCGGTGGTAACGTCCTGAATCGCATAATAGTGCTGCGAAGCGGCGGTGCTCGGCACGATGGCGATGGTGTGCGCATTGGTTCCTTGCGTCTGGCTGTTCACCGCCTGCACGATTCGCTCGAGCGTGTTCTCCATCCGATCGGGATCGTTGACTTCAATAACCAGTTTCCACGACGGAGTGGGAAGGACCGGGCCATCGAGCGCAATCAGAAAGTCGCCGCCCAGGTTGGCGATCAGGTCGTCGCGCACGTTGATCTGGAGTTTGGAATCAAGCTCGCTCCAACTTGCGTTGGAGCCTTTGGCCTGCGAAGCCATCTCCATGATGTCGTCAGCGATGGAAGCCGGATCCTTTGAGAGCGTTGCCACCACAATGGCAGCGTTGGGACTCACAAAACCCAACGACCCAATGGGCGCAGGACTGGCCAGCCAGGATGCCATCCGCTGCCGCGTACCTGAAAACTGCAGGTTTAGATGATTCTGCGGCACGCCGTTCGTTTCGCGATGCTCGGCAATCAGGTATTGCAGATCGCCCATGCCGCTGCTTTCGAGGGCTTGTTCTCCGTGCGACGTCTGCGTCCCATTGTTCATTTTGTTTTGCAACATGGCATGCAGGTCGGCGGCAAGAATGATGCCGGCGCCGCGCTGGTAGGCGGCGGCAATCTGCTTGCCAAAGCCGCCCGCGGCAAATCCGCTGGCGCCCGCATTCAACTGCGCGTCGAAATACTTCAGGGTCGAAATATTGTTTGAAAACACTATCTCGTGTTCGCGTACCAGGGCATAGCCTCCATGGACCGCGGAAGTGGTGCTTGCCCCGGCGAGCGAAGTCTGATCCAGCACAACCAGTCCGCCCGTTGCGGTGGAGAATTGCTGACGCAGCTCGTCATCCAACCCGCTGCGCTGCACCTGGGCGAGAACGGCGATACCGGGTTGACTTCCTTGTCCGGTTCCCACAATGACAACCTCGTCACCCAGGTACTGGCTCACGTCATGAATCTTCTCCACCAGCGAATTCAGGTCCTGGCTGTTACTCTTCTGGCCGCGCGCCCACCACTGCTGCAACTCGGGGCTTTGGCTCAATTGGTCCTGGAAAATTGCGTTCGCCTGGCTCAGGTAGTCGCCCAGATTCGGAATGCTGATATAGAGCAGAGTATTGTTAGGCATGCGCGGCAGAAGGTCGCTGCTGTAACGCGACTGCGGAAACGGAATCTGCGCAATGAGATGCTCCACATTAGCGAGTTGCGCCAAAAGCCCAATGTACTTTTCGCGATCGGCGCTCCACGCGAACTCCTGATCGAGCGGCTCGGGAGCAAGATTGTCGCTGGTAGCCATTTGCTGGCCCGGATGCAGCAGCGCATGGATGCCGGCGTGCGCCACATCCACCGACCCCTGCAACACGGCAACGCGCGACCCCTTGATACCGGAGTTGATAGAGAATAGCGTTCCGGTAACAGCCACGCGGCAATCCGGAGTTCTCACATACAAATGCCCTGAAGTGCGGTGCGCAGCCGTGACGATCAGCGCGCCCTCATCGAGGACCACGGTAGTGTTCCGTCCGCGTGCGCTTACGTCCAGCGTGCTGCGCTGATTCACTTCCACAATCGAACCATCTGAGAGGCGCAGAACGGCGTGCGAATCGCCCGATGTTCGCATCCGGTCTCCCTCAACAAGCTTTGCGCCGGGGGCGAGCCGCGTATTTCCTGGTCCTGAGATCAGGTAGGCCGAACCGTCAATCGACTGCACCTCTGCGCGAACCCCAGGAGGTACCTGCCAGTAAGCCTTGTAGACAAAGGTCGCGGTGGCAATAAGCGTGCAGGAAAGCGCAAGTGCCCACCCCCATGCTTGAGGATGCCTCTGCGAAGCGGACGCGACAGGCTTCCGGGCGCCAACGCGAGGCCGTGCCCAGTCGACTGCCGTTTTTACTCCACCTTCGCGGAAATACCGCAGGCACAGGCCGCACTCGCCCAGATGCGCCTGCACCAGCAGCGCCCGAGCTTCAGGGAGAGTGCCGGCGCGATAGGCATCCATAAGCTGACGCACGTCGTCGCAATTCCGAATCGTTCCGGAGAAGACTTCATGATTGATTTGAATGCCCAGTCGCTGCGCAGCCTTTGCGGCAGAGGCGGTAATGGCCTCGGAGTCCGGCACATCGGCCTGTAGCGCGTGCGTAGCTCTATCCAGAATGGATTTTTCTTCCTGTCTCATCGCGTCCCCCGTTGTAATTCGGTCAGTCGTTTCTTCAGCTTCGATCGCGCCTGGTGCAGAGTCACGGCCACAACCGCTGACGACGTGCCCATCAACTTTGCGATCTCGCGGTTCTCCAGCTCTTCAAGGTAGCGCAGCGCAAACATCTCCGCGGCGCGCGGGGCCAGCTCGCTGATTGCCTGGCGCAGATGCTGTCGCAGTTCACGGCTCGAGATCGTGGTCTCAGGAGACGCGCCCGGATCTGTCGATGCTACGGCGGCGGCGAACTCCAGCGGTTCAGTGGCCGCAGCCTTGCGACGCCGCAACAGGTCAAGTGCGCCATTGATGGCCGCGCGGTACAGATAACTTCCCGCATTCACCATGGCTGCTGCTTCACTCGAACCGAGACGCAGAAAAACTCCTTGCGCAACATCTTCCGCATCGGCCATATTCCCGGCAATGCGATACGCCGACATCAGCACGCGCCGATAGTGCTCCGCGAACAGTGGCGTCAGGCGGTCGATGTGTTCCCCTACCGGAATGATTGCGGCAGCAGCGCTCACGGATCCACTTTCTTGACTCTTCATGAGGATGACGCTCCAGCGACACAATTATTAATTGCGCCAATGCTAATTACGAGGAAGCAAGGTTCGATGTTCCGGGGCTGGAGATGCCCCGTCAGTCGCCGGCACTGCGCTGCAGATTCAAGCTTTCGCAGAGAATTGAGCTTCAAGTCTTCTGACCGGCGACAAGCTGTTTGGCCGAAGTGAGCTTCTCTGCCTTGAGAGATAGAGCGCCTTCCTTCAAGGTGATGAGCATATCGACAGGTACATTTCTGTGGACTTCAATAGCGCCCAGCGGCCATCGGACTTCAAGGTCGGCCGTGGTGGCGGAGCCGAGTCCGAAGTGAACGCGCGGATCGTTGGCGGAGACATAGCTGGACTGGCTCATGACTTCCTGCACCTGCGTCTTGCCTCCGCTACGAATGGTGACGCGGGAACCTAAGGCGCTGCGATTGCTTTTTGTCCCGTATAGGCGGACCTTGATCCAGTGATTCCCCGCTGGCGCATCGTTCCGCAGGAGTGACGGCGGTTCATTCTGATTCATGATCAGAATGTCGAGATCCCCGTCGTTGTCGAAGTCGCCAAAGGCGCATCCACGGCTGACGTGGCGCGCATCGAGAGCCGGCTGGCTCGCTTCTGGTATCTGAAGGAATGTGCCATCGCCCAGGTTGCGGAACAGAATACGCGGGCCGCGGCGCGGGTACTTTGGGTTCACCCGTTCGAGCTCCGGATATACCTGGCCGGTGACAAGGAATATATCCGGATAGCCGTCGTTGTCGAGATCGAACAAGCCCACGCCCCAACTGACGAAGCGTCTTTCATGGATGAGGCCGGCTTGCGCGGTTACATCTTCGAATTCTCCCTTACCCTGGTTGCGGTAGAGGCCGGTTGATTGATTCATGTAATGTGTACGCACGATGTCGAGGCGGCCATTGCACTCATAATCGCCGATGGCTACGCCCATGCCGGCCATCTCCATGCCGTTGTCTGAGACTGCTACGCCGCGCAATAGTGCCTCGTCGCGAAAGGTTCCGTCGTGGTTGTTCATCAACAAAAGGCTGGGAGTGGTGTCGCAGGCTACAAAGATGTCGGGCCAGCCATCTTCGTCCACGTCAAAGGCGCACGCGGTCAGGCCGTAGGAGCCGCGCAACGCGCCTACGCCTGACTCTTTGGAGACGTCGGTAAACGTGCCGTCGCCGTTGTTGCGGTAAAGCAGGTGCCTGGGAAATGGGAGCCCGCTGGGGCCACAGTTTACGGGCACTCCCTCGAAATTGCAGTTAGGGCGGTCAAGAGAAGGCGTGGGCATGGTAGACAGATCGACGTCGGCGTAGTTGGAGACGAAGAGATCGAGCCAGCCATCGAGGTTGTAATCGATGAAGGTGCAGCCGGAGCCAAAGCGGGTTGTCTTGCTGCTAAGCCCGGCCTGGGCGGTGACGTCAGTGAATGTGCCGTTACCATTGTTGCGGTAGAGTCTGTTCTGTCCGAAATAGGTGAGGAAGAGATCTTCGAAGCCATCGTTGTTGTAATCGCCCACGCACACACCCACTGCCCAGCCTGCATCGATGAGTCCGGCCTTTTCAGTGACATCGGTGAATGTTCCGTCGCGATTGTTGTGGTAGAGCCGGTTGCTTGCACCGGGTGGAATGCTTTCAAGGCGACGCCCGCCGAGGATGAAGACGTCCATCCATCCGTCGTTGTCGTAGTCAATAAAGGCGCAGCCTCCTCCCATGATCTCGGTGAGGTAGGTGGCCGTCGCACCCTCGCCATAAGGCATTACCTTGGTGAGACCGGCCGACTGGGCCACATCGACGAATGTCGAGAAGGGCGGCAGATTAGCGCTACCGGGAGCGAGCCCTATTGCCTTACGGCGAAGCAGGACGGTCGAAAGAAACGCGGGCACCGATTGTAGAAGACGCCGACGGGACCAGCCGCGCAATGATTTGGACGAGACAGGCATTGGTTCGAAGAGTACCACTCACGGTGCTGCACGACCCCCCCTAATCCAGCACGTTCGATCAGTCTTCCGCCGAAAAGGATTAGTCATATTGGAACAGGGTAATGACTTTGCGCTGTCACGAACCAGGGTCGGCGTTCGCGAGCGCCCGCGAGAGCCTGCGTGCATCGGCATTGTCCGGATCGATTTCGAGAGCGTGACCCAGAGCCTCTTTTGCTTCCTTCCACTTGCCATCGCTCGCCAAAGTGGCCGCCAGGTTGATCCATGCGCCCTCGTATGAAGGAGAAGCGTGAACTGCGGCCTGGAAATAGCCTTCTGCCAGCGCTAAGTCCCCCTCGTGGGCGGCAAGGTAACCCATCTGGTTCTGCGCTTCTGCAAGATCGGGATTCAGTTGAATAGCCTGCTCCAGCACCTTCTTTTCGCCTTCAATATCCTTGATCTTGTCCAGCGCCCGGGAGAGCTTGTAAAGCAGGAGCGGCTCATCGGGATCGGATGCGAGCGATTCGCGGTAGAGGGATGCGGCCTGGGCGGCATTGCCCGCGCTCATGGCCTGGTCGCCTTCCTCGGCCTTGCCGGCGGCTTGCACCTTATCGGCTCGCGCCTTCTTCAACTGCTGATAGATCTGCAACTTGTCCTGCGCCGCAGCGGTGTCTCCAAGACGCTGCAGCACTTTGGCCAGATCGTATTGGACCTCCGGGTCCGGGTCGCCAAGGGTAATCGCCTTCTCGAGATGCTGTTTGGCGCCGGGAAGGTCATCAAGCTTGGCCAGAATACTGCCCAGTTCAGCCTGAGATTGGAAATAGCCGGGATTGATTTCGATCGAGTGCTCCAGATGGACACGCGCTGTTTTGAAATCCGCTTCCTGCGACTCCAGGATGGCATTCAGGTAAAGCACTTCCCACTGATTTGGGTAAGCGGCAAGCAACTTGTGCGCGTATTCGGCAGCTTGGCCGGCATGGCTGGAAACCATGGCACGCAAGTAGAGGATCTGGGTAACCTGGTCGTCGGGATGCTTGTCGAGGGCCAGCTTGAATACCGTGAACGCTTCATCCTCGCGGCCATTGAGCATGAGCACCATGGAGAGTTCATCGGCGATGGGAAGAGAGCCCGGATCGTCGTTCAACCCCCCGCGAAGCACCGCGATTGCGGAGTCGAGCTGGGCGGTGCCGACATATGCCATGCCGAGGTTGAGGCTCTGCACCGATGTGCGAACGCGGGTAGTTCCCGGCTTGTCGAGCAGGGCTATTACGCCCGCGTAATCCTTCTGGCCGATGAAGTTCTGCGATAAACCATCGAGCGCGGGCCCCGAATCCGGATCGATTGCGAGGGCGGCGCGCCACTCAGCCTCGGCTGCCGCAGTATTCTTCATTCGATCCATCACCATGGCAAGAACCAGGTGAGGGCGGATGTCGCTGGAATCAAGCTGCTTGGCCCGGTTGAGAGGCGTGACGGCCGGCTCATCTTGACCGGCGGAATACAGGCTCAGTCCCCACAGATAGGCCAGAGATGCCGAACTGGGCTTGAGCTGGAATGCCGATGCAAACGCATTGGCGGCGCAATCAAATTGCTTGTGGTCGGCGTACCAGTTGCCTATTGCGGCGTATGCTTCGCTGCTGGGCGAGGTTTTGAGGCGAGCGCTCAATGAATCCGGTGCGGTGCATGCGGCAAAGACCAGTGGATTCGCGAGAAACCAGAGAAGGACACCGAAGATCAACCGAGGACCGATGTGATGGATTTTGGTTTGCTTGATCATTCGATATGAGCTAGCCGCAAGCACTTTCTTTTGTGACAACGAGGAACCGATGTGATTCCGCAAGCGTTATTGCCCGCGCGCTCATTCTAGTACACATTCAGGGCGGCCGTCGCATCAGGCAAGTTAGTACGCACGGGAAATCTCAAATGCAAAATCAAATGCGGCAGTCGTCGCTCCATCTCTCGTCAGGAATGTGCCGGGTTGTTTCATCCTGCGTCGGAACCCGCGTTTCTAAAGGCGATTGAAGCTTAGAATCAGCTACTTGAAAAATGCTGCAGAATCCGACTTTTGGCCGATTGCAATTCTTCTTAATAGAAGCGTAGTATTCGCGTCGACTCGAAATACGATCTTCCGATAGCAGGGAAAAATCCGTGTGAGGGTTGGTAGTGTCTCTAAAAGTCAACGTTAAAGTCGGTTTTGAAAACGATTTCTGGACAAGAAGGACGAAGTCTCGAAATCCCGATTTTTTGAGTATCACAAGTTTCAGGAGGAAGCGATGCAACGAATTAAGGCGACGCAATATTGGGGATTACTGTTTGTTCTCCTGATTGGCCTGGTTAGTCTGGGGAAGCCAGTCCTTTGTCAGGGCACAAACGGAAGCCTGACCGGCCAGGTCACCGATTCATCGGGCGCGGCAATACCAAATGCCGCTGTTACCCTCACCAATGTTGGCACTAACCTTGTGCTAAGCGGGATTACGGATGGCCAGGGAGTATATGTCTTTACGCTGGTGCCGCCTGGTGGCTACACGCTTGCAGTCAAAGCAGCGACCTTTGCCGGCTATGTGCAGAAGGGCATAGTGATCGATGCCAATCTGTACGCAACCCAGAACGTGCAGTTGAAGGTGGCGAGTACGGGCGAGACGGTCAACGTGACCGCCAACGCGGAACTTATCGACACAACTTCGGCAGAGCTCGGCATGACGGTGAATCAGACAGCCGTCTCTGAGTTACCCTTGAACGGCCGCGACCCCTCCGCCCTTGCGCTGCTGTCGCCGGGCATAGTAGATGGCAACAGGGCCGGCATTGCCTGGCAGCAGAGCGGCTTCTCATTTCCGAATGAGTCCGTGGCCTCTTCCAACGGCGGCCGCGTTGGCAGCACATACTACATGCTTGACGGCGTGTCCAATATGGACAACTACCTGGCCTCGAGCGCGCCTACGCCCAACTCCGACGCCACGCAGGAATTCCGCCTCATCTCCAGCAACTTCAGCGCCGTTTACGGCTTCTCATCGGGCGGCGTTGTTTCCGAGGCCACAAGGAACGGCACCAACCAGTGGCACGGCGGCCTGTTCGAGTTCATGCGCAACGGCGATTTCGACGCTCCCAATTGGAGCAACCACATTCAGGATGTCTATCGGCAGAACCAGTTCGGCGGTTACGTCGGTGGACCGGCCATCAAGAACAAGCTGTTCTTCTTCTTCAACTACCAGGGAACCGTCATTGTTGGCGGCCCCGGGCAGTCAAATAACTCGACACAAACACCCACCGTGCAGATGTTGAACGGTGACTTCAGCGGACTCATCGACTACGCCCAGGCCCATAACTCAAATTGCGGCACGGGTTATAACGTACCCGCATCCCAACAGACGACCACGTGCGGCTGGCTTAATGGACCCTTCCAGGTTGTCAACGGTATTCCGAACCAATTGATAGGCGGCGGCGCAGCGCTTGATCCGGTGGCTGTGCAGTTTACGAACGACGGACTCCCGGGACACGCCGCTCCAGGTTCAGGTACTGCGGCTCCGACCTCCGGCGCCCAGAACGTGGCTGGAGATATGCTTTACGCCTCGGCCAACATAAAGAACTCCCACAAAGACGAGTACACGGGCAGAGGCGATTACGATCTGACCAAGAACCAGCGCCTCACGTTGCGCTCGTTCATCGACAAGTACACTGCGCCCGCCGGCGACACGCCGGGCAACGTCCTCTCCGTATTGAACCTGAACACGTGGAATCAGACCTTCGGCCTGAAGATGTGGTATTTCAACGAGCTCGCTCAACACACCTGGACGGTGAATCCTACCACGGTCAACACGTTTACAGGTTTCTGGACCGAGCAGAGCGCCCACAATGCGACCGCACTCCTTGACAATAACGGCAAACCGATGTGCTGGTCGCGCTACATCGCGGTCACCGAGCCGGCTTGCTATATGGAAGGCGCAGGCTTCGGTGGCGCTACGGGTGGATGGACCGAGCCTTCGAATGAAGTCCGTAGCACCATGGGCATCTCCGACACCTTGATCAACACGTTCCACCGTAATACGATCTCGGCGGGCATCGATCTGCGGCATGAGCGGGCGGTCGAAACCACCCAATATCCGCAGGACGCCATCATCAGCTTCGGCAGCGGTTACACCGGCAACAGCGAGTCTGACTGGCTGCTGGGTTACATGGACAGCTTCATGCAGGGAGATGGCGAACTGGCCGACATCCAGGGATATGAGGTGGGCCCGTACGTCAACGATGAGTTCCGCCTCAAGCCCGGTCTGACCCTGACTCTTGGCTTGCGCTGGGATCCAGATCTGCCGCCAGCTTCTGTCGGAGGTCGCGGAGGTGCATTCGTGGCAGGACAGCAGAGCTTCATTTTCCCCGCCGCGCCTCAGGGACTAATCTACCCCGGCGATACCAATATGAAGGGAGCCGGCCTTCGCCCCGGCGACAAGCAATTCTTTGAGCCCCGCATTGGCGTGGCCTTTCAACCCAAGAACATGCCGAAGACCTCATTCCACGCGGCATTCGGCATGTTCACCGCTCCGGTCGCTTACTCTAACTACAACCACGTCGTCGATTTGGCGCCCTTTGCTCCGACTTACACCCCGAGTGCGCCGTCAAATTCGCCGATTTGCGACGGTGGCGCAACCTGCACGCCGAACACCGGCCAAACGATTACCGGATACGAGAACTTCCACAATCCATGGGAAACCTCGTCGTTTAACACACCCAACGGCTCCCCATTCGGCTCCGGCCCCGGCGAGATTCCCTGGGCTACTCCGACCTACAAACCCCCGCTCAACTCTCCGGTTCCCACCCCGGTCAGTTTAGGGGCATCCTTCAGCCGGCAATTCAAGGCGCCCATGACCGAGGAGTGGAACGTCTCAGTAGAGCAACAGATCGACGCGGTGACAGCGGTTCGCATCGCCTATGTTGGAAGCCAGACATATCACGAAAGCTATGTGCAGGATGACAACTTCTCCGGCTACACCTACTGCACTTACTACAACAACCCGAACTGCGCGCTACCAACCCAGGCGAACCTCACCAATGGCACCCTTAACTCGCCATATTTACCTTACGCCCCCAACTTCACCGACCTACTGGAATACGACAGCGGGGCAACCGCCAGCTATCACTCACTGCAGGTCAACGTCCAGAGGCATCTGTCTCACGGTCTCCAGGGGCAAACCAGCTTTACCTGGGAGAAGTCGATTGACGTGGCCAGCGCCGCTAACCTCTCCAATGGCGATGAGATGAACAATCCCCGCAACCTTAGCTGGAGCCGCGGTATCTCCAACGCGAACCTCCCCTTTACCTGGGTCAGCGACTTCATTTATACCAGTCCCGCGTTGCGGGGGCAGAATCTGCTTGTACGTGAAGCGCTCGCAGGCTGGGAGATGAGCCCTATCATTACCTGGCAATCGGGCACGCCGTTCGGCGTCAGCCCGGGCAACGATAATTCCGCCTATGGCGAACTGAACAAAGGCGACGGCTGTATCGAGGCCTGCGCCGGTGATCGCGCCGACCGTGTTCCAGGAGTGCCGCTCAAAGTTCGTCAAGGCGGCCGCGCCCACTGGACGCAGGAATACTTCAACCCCGCTGCGTTTATCACCCGTCACGATGGAACCTTCGGCAACAGCGGCCGCAACCTGATCCAGGGCCCTCCGACCTTCAACATCGATACGTCGCTGATGAAGAACTGGTCGATCCTTGAAAGGTACAATTTGCAGCTTCGCTTCGAGTTCTTCAACGCTACCAACCACCCCGTAATGAGCAATCCAAACTCCCAACCGGGCGATTCGGGTGGCGGCCCAGCTACAATCAACGGAGGTAACGCCGGCTTCGGTGGCCCTTCAAACACCCCTCGTGTAGGCCAGGCGGCTCTGAAAGTCACCTTCTAACCAAACAACGGGCTCGGGCGGCGATCAGGCTGCCCGGGCCCGTTTCTTACATTGCAAGAGCGAGTTCGGATACTGCGCGCATCTCCAGGGTCAGGATGCAACCGTCTTTTGGTCCTCTGGTTTCTCCTTATATGCCTAACCCGTAGACGTAAGGCGGGCTCGGCAAACCTATGATGCTTTCATGGGTCACAGGTCGGGCGTGGACCCGGAGGTCCAGCAAATGCTCAAGGCGCTGTCATTGTCATCGGTTCTGCAGAGGCGTCCGCTGGCGGTTGGAGGAACAATCCTGACTGTCCTTCTCGCCTGCTCCTGGGTTCTTCCTTTTCACAGCAGAGCTTTCGGAAGAGCACAGGCTATTGCATTGGACGATTCCAGGACAGGTCTTTGGCCCATTTCTATCGACTATCCGCAGGATGGTTCCATTTTTCCGCCCGGAATTACGGCCCCCACATTCATCTGGCGCGACGCGGCAGCAGATTCCTGGCAAATCGAAATTGTCTTCGCCGACAAATCTGCTCCCCTCCATGTTCAGCCCAAGGCCGAACGGATGCACTTTGGCGCCATCGATCCTGAATGCATCAGCAGCACGAATGAATTGCCCAAGTTGACACCGCAGCAGGCGGCCTCGTGGACTTGGACCCCGGACGCATCCGTTTGGCAACTCATTCAATCGCATTCAAAGGAGTCGCCTGCCACGGTGACTATCATCGGTTCTTCCCAGGCGCATGGCGAGGTTTCTCGAGCACACATCTCCCTGGTCACCTCGGCGGATCCAGTGAACGCTCCGATTTTTTACCGCGACGTTCCTCTCATGCCGAGTGCCGGCGCAAACGGTACTGTGCAACCGTTGTCTCCCGAATCGATTCATCTCATTCGCTGGCGGCTGAGAGATATTCGCCTGCCAGAGAGCCGCACCGTGCTCACGAATATGCCAACCTGCGCCAACTGCCATTCCTTCTCCCGCGACGGCAAGACGTTAGGTATCGATGTAGACGGCCCGGCCAACGACAAGGGCCTTTATGCAGTCGTCCCGGTGGCTCGGCATATGTCCATTCAGAACAAGGACATTGTTCAATGGAATACCGACGGGCAGGCGGGTAAGGTTCGTGTGGGGTTCATGTCGCAGGTGTCTCCAGACGGGCGCTACGTGGTGAGCACCTTTGCCGGATCTGCGCTGGATATCTCAAACACTTATTACGTAACCAACTTCAAGGATTATCGTTTTCTGCAAGTGTTTTATCCGACACGAGGAATTCTGGAGTGGTACGACCGGGCGGCAGGAAAGCGCCAGCCGCTGCCCGGCGCCGATGACCCGCGCTATGTGCAGACAGACGGCGTGTGGAGTCCGGATGGCAAATACATTGTGTTTGCACGGGCCGAAGCGGTTGACCCTTATCCGTCCGGTCAGCCGAAAGCACTCCACGCCAACGATCCCAACGAGACCCAGATACAGTACGACCTTTACCAGATTCCATTCAACGACGGCAGAGGTGGCGTTCCCGAGCCAATTGCCGGCGCATCGCACAACGGAATGAGCAATAACTTTCCCAAGGTTTCTCCGGATGGACGATGGATTGTCTTCGTCGAGTGCCGCAATGGTCAGCTCATGCGCCCCGACAGCCAGCTTTATATCGTTCCCTTTGGGGGCGGTGAGGCGCGACGCCTCCGCGCCAATACCTCGCTCATGAATTCATGGCATAGCTTTTCTCCTAATGGGCGCTGGCTGGTTTTTTCATCGAAAGCCCGCTCGCCTTACACGCAGATGTACTTGACGCACCTCGATAACGACGGTAACTCGAGCCCTGCCATCCTGATCGATAACTCCACTGCATCCAACCGCGCCGTAAACCTTCCCGAGTTCGTAAATATTGCGGGAGACGGAATCGAGGATATCCAGGTGCCCGCAGTGGAACTCTACAAGTTGATTGATGAGGCCACCCAACTCGAAGAGAAAGGCGAGAAAGACAAGGCTTTGGCGATTTGGAAGCGGGCCGCAGCAATCGAGCCCGAGAACGCCAAAGTCCAAAATGGCCTGGGCGTTGCCCTCTTCGTTCATGGCGAAACTGCAGAAGGCTTCGAGCACCTTCATCATGCTCTGCGTATCAACCCGCTGTCAGTCGAGACCCATTACATTCTGGGCAGGTTCCTGCTCGATCAGGGCCATGCGGACCAGGCATTGCCGGAACTGAAGACCGCCATCGAAATCAGGCCGCACTTCGCTGCGTGCGAAGAGGCCCTGGCGAGCGCATATGAGGATTTGGGGCAGGGCGCTGAGGCGCTTACACATTGGCAAAGGGCGCTTGATGCCGAACCGGGCCGCGTGAGTGCGACTCTGGGCGCTGCGTGGCTGCTGGCCACCTCTCCAGACGCCTCGCTGCGTAACGGGACCCAGGCGCTCTCTCTCGCCGAAGATGCCCAAGGCCTTGTTCCGGCCGAAGATCCCGATGTCCTCGATACGCTGGCAGCGGCGTTCGCTGAGAACGGTCAATTCGCGAAGGCAACAAATGCGGCGGAACGGGCTCTTGAGTTGGCGGCCGCTCGAGGAAATGTATCTCAGTCAGCCGCCATTCGCGCACGCCTGCTGCTTTACAAGGAAAACAAGCCGTACCGTAATGAACGGCGATCCGGTGTTGGTCAATCTTCAAATGCAGGTCTCTCCTCTTCGCGGGGAAAACAATGAGCGACCTTGCCCGAATCAGCCGCGCCACAGTGCGCCCGCGATGCCGCTGTACAAGTAAGAACGAAAAGGACAGACATGCCATTATCACGCAGGGACTTTTTGGAGGCGGGTGCTCTTTCCGCTTCAGGAATTGTGTTGTCAGGTGTACTTCACAGCGAGACCACCGGTGGAGCGGGCCAGGGAGATAACGGCAGCGCGGTTGAGGCTGCTTCATTTGGAGTCCCCGCCGCGCGACTCGTGTTGAACTTGAATCAGAACTGGCAGTTCTTCCGGCCTGAATCCAAAGCATCGTCCTCGGATTCAAAGTTGGCGGGGGCGGATAACATGGACGCTCCCGTTGACGCAAAGTGGGAGGCGGCTACCTTACCGCACTCAGTCAGACTTGAGCCAAGAGATGTGAGCGGCGGACTCAACTATCGCGGTGTCTGCTGGTACAAACGGGATTTGCTCGCCCAGCCGGAATGGAAAGATCGTGTCGTTTACCTCAAGTTCCAAGGCGCAATGCAAGTTGCGGACATTTGGCTTAATGGCGTGCATCGAATCACGCACTTTGGCGGGTACCTGCCCTTCACTATCGATATCTCAAAAGACATACGATTTGACCAGCCCAATAACCTGATCGTGCGCCTGGACAACTCCGACAATCCCGAGGTCCCACCGGGAAAACCGCAGGGCGAACTGGACTTCTGCTACTTCGGAGGACTTTATCGGAGCGTCGATCTCGAAGTGATTCATCCTCTTCACATCACCGATCCAATCCTCGCAGACACGGTTGCAGGCGGAGGCGTGTTTGTGACTTACCCTTCCGTCGCGTCTGGCGAGGCCATCGTGCGGATCCAGACCGAGGTGGTGAACGAATCGGATGAAAACCGCGTTTGCGACGTAGTGCAGTCATTGATCGGCCCAGAAGGGAAGTTCGCTGCAAAGGACTCGGTCACTGTTGCTTTGCCGCCCGGTTCCCGCAAGCTGGCGACGCAGACCATGAAAGTTAGAGATCCCCGTCTCTGGCACCCCGACGATCCTCAACTCTACTCGCTTTATTCGACAGTAGAGGTGAACGGCAAGGCGATCGACGACGTGCACACGCGCGTAGGCATCCGCTCCATTCAGTTCGAAAAGAGTCTTGGCCTGCTCATCAACGGGCGGCCCTTTTTTTCCATCGGTGCGAATCGGCATCAGGATCATCCTTATGTGGGCTATGCGCTGCCGCACTCCGCGCATTATCGCGACGCATTCAAGCTGCGCGAGGCGGGCTTCACATCGTATCGCAGCCACTATCCTCAGGACCCAAGTTTCATGAATGCCTGCGATGAGTTGGGCATCCTGGCGATTGTTTCCAACCCCGGCTGGCAGTTCGTCGGGGACGATGTATTCAAGAAGCGTGTTTATCAGGATGCGCGCGAGATGGTCCGGCGTGACCGCAATCATCCATCCGTTGTCATCTGGGAAGCCGCGCTGAATGAATCCAACAACAGTTCGCTGGCGGCGGAGCTTTACCGGATTGTTCACGAAGAGTACCCCGGGCCGGCATGTTACACGGCAGGAGATCCAATTCGTAAACCGGTGCCGGGTTTCGACGGATGGGATGTCACTTATGCCGGCCACCCACCTGAGGATGCCTCCAGGCCTTCGTGGATACGCGAGTGGGGTGACCAGGTTGATAACTGGAGCGATCAACAGGGCCGCGTGCGCGTCGCCAGATCCTGGGGCGAAGTGCCGATGCTGGTACAGGCCTCAACTCATTTGCGCAGTCTGAATCGGATCTACCAATCCGAAAGCATGCCCGCAGGCGCCGATCTTTGGGCGGGAATCGATGCATTTCGCGGATATCATCATCAACCTTTTCTCGGGGCGCCACTGGACCTGTTCCGGATTCCAAAATTCGATTACTTCATGTTTCAAAGTCAGCGTCCGCCACAGCGTCAACCGGCGCGTACTGGCAGCGGGCCGATGATTTTCATTGCCAATTACGCAACGTTCTATTCTCCCCTGGATGTCGTAGTGTTCAGCAACTGCGAACAGGTACGCCTGACCGAAAACGGTAAACCGATTGCAACGCAAACCCCCGATGCCGGATATCGGATCCCTCATCCGCCCTTCACCTTCAAGGTGGGAAACTTCAGCGGCACGCGGAGCATGTTATTCGCCAACCCAGCTTCGCCCGATGCGCCCTGGCAGCCGGTCGGGGAGTTGCTCGCGGAAGGATTGATCGGTGGCAAGGTGGTCGCAGAACACCAGGTTCGCTCTCCCGGCGTCCCGCAGAGCCTTCGATTGCGGCTCGACAACTGCGGACTCGATCCCGTTGCAGATGGAGCAGACTGGGTTCGCGTTTATGCCCACGTTTGCGATGCAAGAGAGATGACTTATCCGTTTGGGGACGACATGGTGACTTTTTCGGTAAGTGGTGAAGCCACGCTGATTGGGGATGAGCGAATATTCGCCAACCCAGTGCGCGCGGAGGCCGGAGTCGCCACTGCCCTGGTCCGGATGACGAGGTCTGCCGGACTCGTAACCGTGAGTGCATCCGCTCCCGGACTGAAGAGCGCGGCGCTGGAGTTTCGATCCATGCCAGTTGAGTCGCGAGTCGCGCAGCGGAGCGCATAGCATGATGCGGAGCGGAAAGCAGGCAGAATTCCGGTAAGCCGGGACGGCTCCTTGCGAGCATGTCGAGCCAAGGCGAGCATGCATCCGCAGGAGCAATTATGATGTGTATTCTTCCCGGCGGAGAACGATGTGAGTTTGCAAAGGCGCTGCGCCATGAACCCGATCCGGCTCGCGGTCTCGATGACACACATAGCGCGATACACTCTCGGCCCTGGAATGTCGCGGCGAGGCAGGTGCGCCGTGGCAACCCTGGCGCTTGCCGGTTTGTTGGCATCTGCCCAGGAGATAACTAAGAAATCCTCGATTGGGGACTGGAATTTTACTGTGCGCTCCTGGCAGGCCCAGAATGGGTTACCGGGAGAGACGGTGCAGTCTTTTGCGCAGACTCCCGACGGCTTTCTCTGGGTGGGGACAAGTGATGGGCTGTTTCGGTTCGATGGGGCCAACTTCACACTGTTCTCGCATGAGAATACGCCGCTTATGCGAGAGAATAGCGTCTTCTGCCTGTTGGCGGGTCGTGACGGCCACTTGTGGATTGGCACCGATGGTGGCGGTCTTCTGGAGATGCACGATGGGTTCCTGAGGGCATACACGCCGGATGACGGTTTGACCGATGGATTCATTCGCGCACTCTTCGAAGACCGAAGCGGAACAATGTGGGTCGCAACCGACAACGGCCTGTTTCGCGTGAAGGCAAACAAAGTAACCCGGGCTGATGTCGTGCCGGAGATGCCGCTCGGTACCGCCTTCCATGGTCTTTATGAAGATCACACCGGAAGCATCTGGGCCGGCGCAGCCCGGTTATACGCAATCCGGAACGGAAAGCCGGAGTCGTATCCGCTGGGCGGGGTAGACAATCAGCACCGCCTGAAGTCGATCACAGAAACTGCGGATGGTTCTATCTGGGCAGGAACAGTCTCGGGTCTGTACCGGCTACTACCCGGAGCTTCGCAGTTTGCCCAGGTAGACGGTGTCTGGGGAACGGTGCGTACACTCCGGGAAGTTGCGGCCGGTGAACTGTGGGCCGGCACCATCGGCCAGGGAATCTTTCGCATTCGGTATCAGCCGCACGCCGTCAAAATCACCCGGCTCACAGCGCCATCTCCATTGGTGAGCAACACCGTGCTCGCGATCTTTACCGACGACGCTGGTAATCTTTGGATCGGAACCCAGGTCGGCATGATCCGTCTTAGCCGCACGCCGGTCAATGTGCTGCTTCTTCCTCAGGCCGCCGATTCTGACTTTGGCACAGTGTCGCTGGATACTGACGGAAGCCTCTGGGCGGCTTCAAACCAACTGGTCCACATCATTGGAGACCGCGCCGTACCCGTCCACTTTCAACAAATGGGCACCGCGCATGTGCGTAATGTATTGCGCGCTCGAGATGGCGCGCTTTGGCTCGGCACCGATGGGAGCGGCATTTTCAGACTCTCGTCGAATGGCGTGACGCGTATTACCACCACCCAGGGGCTGGTGAATAACTTCGTGCGCGCCATGATGGAAGCACATGACGGCAGCATGTGGATTGCAACTGACTCCGGACTGAGCCACCTTGACGGCAAAAACATTCTGGACGGCAAAAACATTCACAATTTCACAATGGAGAACGGGCTGTCGCACTCTAGTCTGCGCGCATTGCTTGAAGATCGAAACGGCGACCTCTGGGTGGGCACCGAACGGGGCGTAACCCGCCTGCGCAACGGTGTAGCTCTCCACGATGCCGTTACAGATGCATTGAAAGACGAAAAAGTGTGGTCGGAGCTAGAAGATTCCGATGGCGGCCTCTGGTTCGGAACCCGGAATCACGGACTCTACAGCCTTCGCAATGGACAACTGACTCACTATACGACGGCCAATGGCCTTGCCAGTGACAGCATTTTTTCCATCCTCGAGGACGGCAGCCGTCATCTCTGGATGAGCGGCCCGCAGGGAGTAATGTTGTTCGATCGCGGCCAGCTCGACGCCCAGGCCCAGGATCCGGATCAGACACTTTCTCTGCGCTTCTATCGTGCCAATAGCGGAGAAGCTCCTGTCCGGTTCTATGGGGGAACACAGCCGGCCGGAGTCATGATGCGCGATGGGGAACCGTGTCTTCCCACCAGTGAGGGGTTATGGAGGATTCACCCCGCAGCATTCAATCCTTCGGTTTTGTCCCACCTTCGCATCGATAGTGTCACCGTGGATGGGCGACTCGTGCCGCAAGTAGATCCCCTGAAGTTGTCTGCGCGACAGTCCCGCGTGGAGATCGGGTACGAGCCGGTGATGCTGAGTTCGCAAAGCGATTTGCAATTCCGCTATCGCATGACCGGCTTCGACAAGGATTGGACCCGCACCGACACTAATCACCGGTCAGCGACTTACACCAACCTGCCGGCGGGCACATACACATTCATCGTTGAGGCATGGGAAATGGACCATCCGGAATACGTTGTGCGGGCGACGGTTCTTCTGGTAAAAGCACCCTACTTCTACATGACCCCATGGTTCATTGCTCTTTGCGTGGTATCTATCGCCATTTTTTCTGTCATCGCCTATCAGATAAGGATGAAACAAATACGTGGAAGATTCTCCGCAGTTCTCGCGGAACGGTCGCGCCTGGCGCGCGAAATGCACGATACGTTGATTCAGGGCTGCGCCGGCGTCTCGGCGATGCTTGAAGCGGTGCAGAGCTGCGATCCAGACGATCGTGAATCGAAGGCGCAT
This sequence comes from uncultured Occallatibacter sp., assembly GCA_964528915.1. Taxonomy (GTDB): domain Bacteria; phylum Acidobacteriota; class Terriglobia; order Terriglobales; family Acidobacteriaceae; genus Telmatobacter. The sequence continues at coordinate 52,688 of CAZGUD010000026.1, read as the reverse complement.
TTCGTGGAATTTGCCAACACTCAGATTCGCGCACTTATGGATGAAGCTCGCATGGCGGTCTGGGATCTTCGGCGCGGAGACGACTCACAGAGCAATCTGGTGGAATGCATCGGCCAAATGGTCGATCGGCTCAGCAGTGAATATAGTGTAAACATAAAGTTTTCGACGGACGGGGAACCGTTCCCGGTAGAACAGCAGCAGACGCACGAGTTGCTTATGGTGACGCGCGAAGCGCTTTTCAACGCCATCCTGCACGGACATCCGAGTTCAATTGAGGTACAGGCCCAATTCTCTTCTCAGGCGCTCGAATTGCTCATTCAGGATGACGGGCGGGGTTTCGAACTCGTTGCCGATTTTCCTGAAAATGGTCATTACGGTCTCCAGGGCATGATGGAACGCGTTCAGAGACTGGGCGGAACCCTTTCCATCGAGAGCAGGCCGCACCGTGGAACCTCGGTCTCTGCGACCATCCCGCGAGCCTCGTGACCCCGCTGACAGTGCCGCGATGCCTGCACTATAATCCTTGCTCTAGTGAAACGGATCAGGATATTCATCGTCGACGATCATCCGATTATGCGAATTGGTATCGCAGCCCTGGTTTCGTCGTCACGAGAAATGATCTCGGTAGGCCAGGCCGGCAGTGGCGAAGAGGCAGTCGAGAAGTACGCCCTATGCAAGCCGGATATCACGTTGATCGACCTTCGCCTTCCCGGGATCAGCGGCGTTGAGACCATCCGGCAAATTCGCCTGAAGGATCCGAATGCCCGTTTTATCGTGTTGACGACCTACGAAGGAGACGAAGATATTCATCAGGCGATGGAGGCGGGCGCCAGCGGATACCTGGTCAAGGGCCTGCCCCAGGAAATGCTGGTGAATGCGGTGCTAAGCGTTCACGGGGGAGGCCGCTTTCTGCCGCCTCCAATGTCCCGGGCCTTGGCTACACGCACTCCGGATACACAACTTAGCGCAAGAGAACGCGAAGTTCTGACATTGATTTCCAAGGGCAAGTCGAACAAGGAAATTGCTGCCGACCTGTGCATTTCCGAAGCAACCGTAAAGTGCCATGTCAGCGTGATTCTTTCCCGCCTCAAGGCGGCCGACCGAACACAAGCGGTAATGACAGCCTTGCAGCGTGGATTGATCCACGTGTAGACCTTCTCGCTGGTTGAAGCAGAGGTAACTTTTACCGAATCTGACCTGAAGGCGATCAACAACATATTGGGAATAGACCAATCCCGCACATGCGAATTCATCGGGTGCGCTCTATGTTTCTGGTTGGTCTTGTGGTCCCGGACTGGTTGCATCCATTCTTTCCCCAGGTGCGTAATCCCTTTCAACTGGCGAAAATCCAATACAATTACGTCTTTTCGCTGTGTGTTGCCCTTTGGAGCGCTTAGACTTGATGTAACACACAGGACCAGCGATCATTCACTTGCCCACGGAATTGGCCTTTGCACGCGCATCCCTCGAAGGCTTCAACCGCGGTCGCATCTGCTTCTCTGAATCGTCCTTAAGGCGACCGAAAGCAGACCAGCAGAAAAGGTGGCCCGGCTCGGTCAGGAAACGGCGAAGGCCTGAGTGAGAAACCCGCGGGACGATATGCGAATTGACGGGCACCAGCACTTTTGGCATTACAACCCTGCCGAGCACGTTTGGATGACGGAGAAAATGGCGCTGCTGAAGCGCGATTTTCTGCCGGTGGACTTGTTGCCGCTTATAAATGCTGCCGGCTTTGACGGCTCCATTGCCGTGCAGGCGCGACAGAATCTCGATGAGACGCTCTGGTTGCTGCAACTCGCCGCAGAGCACACGTTCATCAAGGGAGTGGTCGGTTGGCTGGACCTTTGCTCACCCGATTTGCAATTCCAGTTACAGCGATTTGCGAGAAATCCCAAGCTGGTTGGCGTGCGTCATGTTCTGCACGACGAACCCGACGATCGGTTCATGCTGCGCCCCGAATTCCTGCGCGGCATTGCCCTGCTGAGCCAGTTCGATCTCACCTACGATTTACTGCTCTTTCCAAAACATCTGCCCGTCGCATCGCAGCTTGTGCAGGCGTTCCCGGAACAGCCATTTGTCCTGGACCACATCGCCAAGCCTCGCATTGCGGACGGCATCCTGTCTCCCTGGGATAGGGACCTGCGCAATCTGGCAAGCTTTACAAATGTGTTCTGCAAGCTCTCCGGCATGGTCACTGAGGCAACCTGGAAGAAATGGAAGCACGATGATTTTCGCAGATTCCTCGACACGGTATTCGAGGCGTTCTCTCCTGATCGGCTGATGATCGGATCCGATTGGCCTGTCTGCACGCTGTCGGGAGACTATGAGTCCACAATGCAAATCGTAATGGACTATGTTCAGCAGTTTCCTTCTCCAGTCGAGTCTGGAATTCTGGGCGGCAATTGTGCCCGCATATACAAGATCCAATCTCATGAATCGAGGCCGAGTACCAATGATCTCTGAAATGACAGCCGCCGTGTTGCACGCCGCCAGGGATATCCGGATTGAGCGAGTAAATCGTCCCGGGCTGCTTCCGGGCATGGTGACCCTGCGCAGTCGACGGGTCGGCATTTGCGGCTCGGATTTGCACTACTTTGAAGACGGAAGGTGCGCCGCTTTTGTGCCGGACCGGCCCTTTGTGCTGGGTCACGAATTCACTGCCGATGTGGTGGCCGTTGGAGATGGCGTGGACTCGGTGAAGACAGGCGACCGCGTAACCGTCAACCCTGCCCGCAACTGTGGCTTCTGTGAGTACTGCAAGGCTGGAAGGATCAACCTTTGCCGCAAAACAATCATGCTGGGCAGCGCCAGTTCGACGCCTCCCACCAACGGCGCACTCGCCGAGTTCGTTGCGGTGCGCGCCGACCAGTGCCATGCCCTGCCCAACCAGATCGACGATTCCATCGGCGCGATGATAGAGCCCTTTGCCGTTGCGCTGCACGCGGTGAAGCGCGCAGGCGTGGTTTCCGGTCGGTCCGTGCTGGTGATGGGCGCGGGGACGATCGGGCAACTTGTGGCGATTGCCGTTCGCGCGTTTGGCGCGGTTCCTGTCGCGATCAGTGACATCGTTGCCTACCGCCGCGAAAAAGCGGTTGCGCTCGGTGCGGATCTGTCGCTCGATCCATCTCAGGGAGATTTTCCCGCCCAGGTCAGGAAACTGACTGGCGATGGATTCGATCTGATCTTTGAGGCGTCGGGCTCTCCGCTTGCGCTGCGCGCTTCATTCGATCTGGTTCGCCCGGGCGGTACCGTCGTGCAAATCGGCACGCTGGGCACCGCGGATATACCGCTGCCGGCAAACCTGCTGATGAACCGGGAGATCAACTTTATCGGATCGATGCGATATGGCAATGTGTTCGACGAGGCGATCCGGTTGGTCGCTGCCGGTCGCGTCGATTTGAAGCCGCTGGTCAGCCAGGTCTTCGCTCTTGACCAATCAGCCAAGGCATTTGAGCATGCGGCGGGCAAGTCTCAGACGTTCAAAGTTCAAATCGACTTGTGACCACGGAGCCAAATGAAAATATCTGCCATCGACGCCGTTGTGATCGCCATCTACCTGGTCGGCATTACACTCTTCGGAATCCGCGTCGGATATAGAAAAAAGTCTTCAACACAGCAATACTTCCTCGCCAACAAATCGCTCGGGTGGTTCACGGTCGGAGCCGCCGTGTTCACTTCCAACATTTCTACCATCCATCTCGTCGGCCTGGCAGCGGGGGGAGCCAAGGATGGCCTGGTCATTGGCAACTTCGAGTGGATGGCATGCTTCACGCTCATTTTGCTGGCGCTGATCTTTGCGCCCTTCTACATTAACTCCGGAGTTTCGACACTGCCGGAGTTCATGGAGCGCAGGTATTGCCCCCAAGCTCGAACCTTCCTCGCCGTCATCGGCATTCTCGGCGCTCTTCTCATTCATATTGGCATCAGTCTTTTTGCGGCGGCCAAGGTGTTCGAGAGCTTCCTCGGCGTGCCCATGATCGCAACCATCGTTGTGCTTTCGCTGTTTACAGTCACCTATGCGGCTTTGGGTGGACTCAAAGCTGTGGTTATGACCGAGAATATTCAGGTAGTGCTGTTGCTGGCTGGCGCCATCCTGGTCACAGTGCTTGGATTGCGGGCGCTTCCGGGCGCCGGTGTCGACAGTGTTCACGCCTTCAGGAACTCCGTTGCACCCGGCCAGTTGCATATGCTTCAACCCATAATCGATTCAAGCGGGCATCTGAGCGAGTTCTCATGGCTGGCGGTTTTGCTGGGCTATCCGATTCTTGGCATCTGGTACTGGTGCGCCGACCAGACCCATGTGCAGCGCGTTCTGGGAGCACATACCTTGAAGGACGGGCAGAACGGCGCATTATTTGCCGGGTTCCTCAAAATCACCCCCGTGTTTCTCATGGTTTTCCCCGGCATCATTGGGTATGTGCTTTGGCGCAGGGGCGCGATTAATCTGCCGAATGTTGCCGGGACGATGCACCCGGATTACAACGCAATGCTGCCCACTCTTATCAAGTACCTGGTACCCGTGGGCCTGCGCGGATTGATCGCGGCCAGTCTCGCGGCAGCCTTGATGAGTTGCATGGCGGCCGCACTCAATAGCTGTGCCACGCTCATCTCGATGGATGTCTTGAAGCGAATGCGCCCGAATGCCTCCGAAGCGCGCCTGGTGAGGACCGGGCGAATCGCGACCGGAGGAATCATGGTGCTGGCCATGCTGTGGTCGACCCAGGGCGATCAGTTTGGCACCATCTTTGAAGCGATCAACAAGATCCCCATGACCTTTGCGCCCGCGGTGACCACGGTTTTTGTGCTTGGCGTTCTGTGGAAGCGTGGCACCAAACAAGCAGCAATGGCCACTCTTTATGCCGGCTCGCTATTAGGGGTTTTGTATTTCATCATCGACATGCCTTCAACTGGCAGGCTGTTCCTTCCGCCAGAGAGCATGGCAACGTTCGGAGGGTTTATCACAGATCCCGCACGTGGCCTGGGATTGCCTTTCATGCTGGCTGGGCCCATACTTGCCGCAATCTGCGTGGCCATTTATGTGGCAGTCAGTTTGCTTACACCGGCAATGGATAAGGCAACGGTGGCCAGAGTCTGCTGGGATCACCCGCTGGCTTTTCTAAAGGGACCGGTCACTGCCCTGAGCGACCCTCGCATCGTTTCTCTCGCGCTGATGGCAACAGTGGGCGTCCTTTATTTTCTCTTGCATTAGGAATGGAAGCCTATGGAATATCGTGTGCTTGGAAGAACCGGACTGAAGGTGTCGCGCCTCAGTTTTGGGGCATCTGCACTGGGCAGCGTCTTTCGGGAAGTCGACGAAAGCGACGCAATCCGCGCCGTACACGTCGCGCTCGATATGGGTATGAACTACTTCGACGTAGCTCCAGCTTATGGCGGGACACGCGCCGAGACGGTTCTTGGGAAAGCCTTGAAGGGAATCCCGCGAAATCGGTACTTTCTTTCAACCAAAGTCGGCAAATATACGAGTCCCGGTAAATACGGCGAAGATGTCCTCGATTATTCAGAGAAGCGGATCCGCCAATCGCTCCAGGAAAGTTCACATCGGCTGGGCGCCGGTTATTTCGACATCGTTCACTTGCACGACTTTGAATATCAAGGCCGTGCCTTTACTGAATGGGCACTCGAAGAGGGCTTGACCAGCCTGCACAAACTCAAAAGGGAAGGCGCGATCGGAGCTGTCAGCGCCGGTATCTATCCAATGGATCTTTGGCATCGTATCTTTCGCGAAAGCGATCTGGATGCCGCACTGGTTCATAACCACTACTGCTTGAACGACACGCGACTCCTCGAGCTTCTTCCCGCCGCGCGCGCCCGCAACATCGGTCTGATCAACGGCTCGCCTTTTGCCAGCGGACTGCTTACGGATCGAGGGCCGGCAGACTGGCATCCAGCTTCCGCTGCCGAGCGCGCCGTATTCAAGCAGGCTGCCGACTTTTGCCGGGCTCACGGCACGGTCATCAGCAAGCTCGCATTGCAGTTTTCCAGCCAGCACCCTGAAATCCCAACTACCTTATTCAGCTCGGCCAATCCGGAATCTGTTAAGCGCAATATCGAATGGCATGAGGAACCTGTCGACGCAGCAATTCTCGGCGAGGTTTCACGTATTCTTGCACCCGTCTACAACCACGAATGGAGCTACTGAACTTGAACCAATATCGAGAGCCTTCATCCACCGATTTCGTAATGGCAAATTGCGATTGTGATTGATTGAGCCGGAAGACAAACTTGAGGAGATGCGATGCAATTTCAATTTGGAAAGTCAGGTTGCCTGGTCCTGCTCGTTGTTGGGCTGACGGTATTTTCAGCCGGCCGTAGCTGTGCGCAGAATACGGGGGATAACGGGAATCCCGTTGACAAGTGGCATCCCGCGCTCCCCATGCAGCCGCCTGACGCCTATGTGGGACCCAAGACTTGTGCAGCTTGCCATCGCGCAATCTTCGATAAGCAGGCAACTACTGAGATGGCTCGTTCTGGCTGCCGGCCAGCAGAATTGCCCGCTCTTCTCGATCGATCGGCGGCCAGTTACGAACACGGCGGCTATACATATTCAATCCGTCTCGATAGCGGAAAGGCCCTTTACACCGTGAGCGATGGTCACGACAGCATTGCAGAGCCCCTTTTCATCGCGATCGGGGCGAATGGACAGGTATTTTACTTCCAGCACCAAGGCAAGTTTTACCGGGCGGCTATCAATTATTCGTCTTCTGAAAAGAAGCTGGTCCTGGACGGCGAATTCAACAAAGTTGTGCCAGTCTCTCTCGAATCGGCTTTTGGCACGCCCATCACGGATGAGTCCATGCGTTCGTGCCTTCGCTGTCACAGCCCGGGAACAGCGGCGGCCAATCAATTCGATATAAATCGATTCGATCCTGGCGTGAGTTGCGAAGCTTGTCATGGTCCAGGGGCGGTGCATGCGGCGGCAATGCGTAATGGTAACGCCCATAAGGATCTGATTTTTAATCCTGCCCACTTGGGGCCCGCCGAGGAACTTGATTTTTGCGGCGACTGCCACCACTCCATTCAGGAGGTGAAAGAAGGGAAATTCCGCGGCACCCGTACGGCGATCCCGCAGGCATATCGGCTGGCGGGAAGTCGCTGCTGGAATGCCACGGACCAGCGCAGCCGTTGCACATTCTGTCACGACCCCCACGCACCGATGATGAAGGACACGGCTGCCTACGACGAGAAATGCCTGGCCTGCCATGCTGGGGGCGCGAGCACCCCGCCGCGTACGGATCAGACGGGAAAGTCGTGCCCAGTGGGAAAACGAGATTGCGCGCACTGCCATATGCCTAGACAAGCGACGGCGGATGGTGTGTTCACAGACCACCGCATCCGCGTCGTGCGCCAAGGAGAGGTTTATCCGGAATAGCGGCACAGGCACATGAAGAATGCCGCCTTATGCGGCCGCGGTTGTCCGGCCCGGCCTAACGTAATCAACCGTACTGAAGGAATGGAAAAAGATGATCTCACGACGGAGCTTTGCAAAGAATTCGCTGCTTGGGTCAGCCGCACTGCTTGCTTCACGATTTCCGTCGCTCAACGCGGCAACTCCACTTTCAACGCGAAGCACAGGCGTCCGGTTTGGCGTAAATTACGTGCCGCGCAAGCGCTGGTGGTATTGCTGGCTCGACTGGGACCAGCAGGCGATCCTGGACGACCTGTCTGGGGTCGCGGAACTTGGTCTCGACCATATCCGCATCCAATGCCTCTGGCCATTCTTCCAGCCCGGAATCAGCAGTGTCAGCGATCAGGCCCTGGCCAACCTGCATCGACTTCTGGATGCGGCCGATACGGCAGGCCTCGACGTTGAAGTCACAGTGCTGAATGGATGGATGAGCGGGCTTAGCTTCATGCCGCCGTTTGTCGCGCCTCTGGCCGACCCATGGCAAAAGAAACATGGAAACATGTTCACCGATTCCCGCGTGATCGAAGCGGAGAAACTGCTTTTCAGCAGAATCACTGACACCGTGGGCAGCCACAAACGGTTTCTCGGTTTCGATCTCGGAAATGAACTCGGGGTTTTGCAAACTCCCGACGGCAACCCCGTTTCAACGGCGGCTGCTGACGCGTGGGCGACGGAGATGCTTGGCTATTGTGAAGAGATCGCGCCAAACAGGTTTCACGTGAACGGCGTCGACCATTCTCATTGGTTCAACGACTTCGGATTCAGCAGGGAGCAGATTGCAACCACTGGCCATGCTTCCGTTGTGCATTCATACATCTATTTTGACGGGGTGCTGGACCGATATAAATACTCCGATCCTGCGGCATTGCATCTCGCAGAGTTCGAAGTAGAGCTGGCCTACGCGTATCACACTGACCTGAACCGCCGCGTGTGGGTTGAAGAGACCGGGGTAGGGAACAAGGAAATGCCGGAGTCCTATAAGCCGGAATTCATGGAACATTCTGTTCGCAATTTGATGTCCACAGGCAAGGTCTGGGGAATTACATGGTGGTGTTCCCACGACATCGATCCGGCCATCAAGAGCTTTGATGGATACGAATACGGTCTCGGGCTTCTCGACCTGCAGAACAAGCCAAAGCCCATGGGGAAGAAATTTGCGGAACTGGCTGCTGAATTCAGGAGGTCTCCGCCTGAGCCCATCAAACGAACGACAGCGCTGGTCATTCCCGACAAAGGACTTTCGTCAAAGTCATGGCCGCCGGACTGGAAGTATGCGACGCCCTACATGAATCAGATCGATCGTGGAGGGAGGCCCGCCATCGTTCTTGAAAGCCGTTCCAAGGATGAGGACTACCTGAAGGCGCGTGGAATCACCGACCTCATCCCGGCGTCGGCTTAGGATTGCTTCCCGGCCATCGCCACGGCATGCGAGCGTCTCGGCACCTTTCCTCACTGTGGCTTCGCAGTCTCTTCGAATGCGGCGATGGCATCATGCAGCCTGTTGAAGATTCGCGTAGTCCCTATCGCCTCCGTCAGATGATGCCGATCCAGGTCGGACCGCATATCCCAGGGTACCCGCGCAAACGCCAGCTCTACTCCTGACTCTGTGAGATTCTTTTTAAGCGCCATTACTACCCGCGCAGCCGTGTAATCCACATGAGTCATGGCCTCCGCGTCGACAACCACCCAGCGCACAGACGACGGTTTAGGCTGCACCAGGGAGGAAATCTCCTCAAGAAATCGTCCGGCATTGGCATAAAAGAGCGCCGCTCCGAACCTGTAGAGCACCAGCCCAGGCTCCGTCACCACATTGGGCCCGACCGGCACCAGCTTCCAGGCCCCGGTTCCATCTGCGACCAGCACGCCGCTATGCGGGTGATAACTATGCTGCACTACGCGAAGAAGTGACACGACCATGGCCAGCACGATGCCCTGCTCGACACCTACCAGCAGCACCACCGCCGTCGTCATCACAGCAAGAGCGTACTCTCCCGGGCTCTCCAATCGGATGTCCCGCAGTCCCTTGAAGTCAATCAGCCGAAGCGCAACCATGAACACCAGGGCACCCAGCACGCAGGTGGGAAGATACTGGAGCGGCTTCGTGAGAAACAGCAGCACCAGCCCCACTACTGCGGCTGTGGTGACCTGCGCCAATTGGCTCTGCCCACCGGCGTCCTCCATCATCGCCGTTTGAGTGGGGCTGCCATTCACCACAAACCCCCCGCTCAGCGCAGCCGCAGCATTCGCAGCCGAAAGCCCGAACAGATCGATATTCTCGTTGACCTCCTGATAATGCTTTGCCGCGAAAATCCGCGATGTCGCCGCGCTTTGCGTAAGGATCATTACGGCGCACGAGGCTGAGACCGTAAGCAGCAGTTGAATCTCCTTCCAATTCATCTCGCGGAGGCTGTAAAAGCCCACCCATCCCAGATGCGGCAAACCGGCGACGACCGGCCCAATCGTTGCAATTCCATACCCCGCAAAATTCAGCACCGCACTGGCCGAAATTGCTGCCACAACGGCGACCAGCGCTGCAGGCAGCTTCGGAGCAAAGCGCCGCAGCACCAGCACAAAGCACAGCACTGAGGCAGACACTGCAACCGTTGGCAAATGCGCCCGAGGCAACCCGCGAAGCACTTCCCAAAGCTCCACCACAGACCTGCGCGACTCCACGGGCACTCCCAGCATCTCGCTTAGAACCGAGATTCCTACCTGGAGTCCCACCCCGGTAAGAAATCCGACCAGCACTGTCCGGGAGAGAAAATCCGCTATAAACCCCAGCCGGAGCAGTCTAGCCAGCAGCAGGATCAGCGCCGTCAATAGCGCCACGATCCCCGCCAGGGCCATGTACCGCGCTCCAGCCGGCGTCGCCATGCCTGACGCCCCGTCCGCAAAAATCGCCGCCGTGGCCGAGTCCGCAGCCACCACCAAATATCGCGACGAGCCGAAAGCCGCAAACGCCACCAGCGGAAGCAGCAGCGAATACAAACCAGTTACTACCGGCATGCCTGCGATCTTGCTGTAGCCGAGGACTTGCGGAATATCCATCGCAGACAGCACGACCCCAGCCAGCATGTCGCGCATGGCGCCAGCGCGTCGCAACGGTCGTAAGCCTCGAAACAGGTTCATGATGTCAAGCTCAACGGGCCTGTGGGGACGCAACCGGCCGCGGGTGAGAAGCTGTGCTCCCTTCCGTCATTCCGAGCGCCCACTTGATTGCTTCGAAATACATCTTTCTGATGTCTGGATCGTCCCACGACTCTTCTGTGTGACCGAGCGTCGAGTAGAAGACCCGTCCCTGGCCGTAGAGCTTGCTCCATGCGACGGGAAAATCGTGATCGGTCCGGTGGATGCGCGGGTTGTTGTCATAATCGAGTTTGCCCGGATCCAGGCTGAGCAGCACATTTACTTTGTCGCGCGACCAAGCCTTCGGCTGATAAATCTCGTCGTATTTCACAAACGCACCGGGCAAATGGCGCACCGCCGGGAAACTCGGGTCTTCGTTGACGATCGGCGCATTGAAGGTCATCCAGGGATGTTCGTCGAACCAGCCGCCGATCATCTCTCCGTATTCCGGCCAGGTGTAATTTGTATCGAGCGCGGCGTGGATCCCAACAAAGCCTTTCCCGTCTTCTTTGATAAATGAAATCATGTCCTGCTTTTGATCGGCATCCATATCCAGTTCGCCTGTCGTGCTGGCAAAGACGAGAACGTCAAAGTATTTGAGATTCTTCGCGTTTCTCCCCAGGTCCTTTTTGGTCAGCAGTTCCGTGTCTGTGCGTATCGTGGTGTCCCACAGACCGCTCTCCTTGCCCATGTTGTAAATAGCTGCCATCGCTGCTGAGACTGAGTCGTGCTCAAATCCTTTGGTTTCGGCGATCACCAGCACGTGCTTCAGGCGTATTTGTTTGGCGTGGGGCGGCGGAGGCGGCGCGTCGCCAGGGGCAACCTGCCCATGACTGCGGTTACTCTGACCGAGGATCGCCAGTCCAATCACGGCTGAAATGAGAATGCGAAAGCAACGAAAAGCTAGCAAATGGCCTCCTATGGGTTCTGCAACATCCGGTCATCCGAGTACCATTCCGGCTGATGTGGAACATCATATCCATTGTCGGCGACTTGCGTGGCGATTTCTTTTCGGTTTTGAAACACCTGCTGACCGTTGCCAAATGCAGTCACCATCGAGGGCGATGAGAATCGTTACAAAGTTGGCGATGAAGATCGTCCGGTCGTTTCCCATTCCTGATAGCTTCTGATCGGGTTTACCTGTACGCTAACCTAGGTCGGTCACATACCGGCGCGCGCATCCCGCAAATTGGCTGACCTGCTTGATGCAAAGGCGGTTGAAATACTTAGAGGTTCAAGTTCGATGAGCGACATGCATAAACCCGGCTCGGTCCGATGCTGGGAACAGCAAGTGGTTATTCCCACATACCCGGTTCAGGATGCCGATCCCAACCCGATGTTTCTTGAAAAGCGGGTCTATCAGGGAAGTAGCGGCAAGGTCTATCCCAATCCCATTACCGACCGGGTCGCACTGGAAAAGGCAGATGCGACTTATCGAGCTATCTTTCTTGAAAACGACTTTATCCAGATCGTGATTCTTCCCGAGCTTGGAGGACGGATTCATGCCGGACTCGACAAGACAAATCAATACGATTTTCTCTACCGGCAGAACGTCATCAAGCCGGCCCTGGTGGGACTTCTGGGACCTTGGATTTCAGGTGGCGTGGAGTTTAACTGGCCGCAGCACCACCGTCCGTCTACCTACATGCCGGTTCACGCTGCGACTGAGCAATCTCCCGATGGCAGTTGGACGGTGTGGCTGAGCGAACACGATCCCATGCTTCGAATGAAAGGAATGGTGGGCATCTGCCTCTCGCCAGGCAAGGCGATCCTGGAGGCCAGGGTAAGGCTGTACAACCGCACGCCTCTCCCGCAGACATTTCTCTGGTGGGCAAATGTCGCGGTGCGCGTCCACGACCAATACCAGGCCTTCTTTCCGCCCGACGTAACATTCGTTGCCGACCATGCCAAGCGCGCCATTTCATCATTCCCGATCGCGCGTAATTCGTACTACGGCGTCGACTATAGTCCGGGTATAGATATCTCCTGGTATAAGAACATTCCAGTTCCCACGTCGTACATGATCACGCAATCCGGCTATGACTTTTTCGGCGGTTACGATCACGCCCGGAATGCAGGCCTGGTCCATGTGTCGGACCACCACGTGGCGCCGGGGAAAAAGATGTGGACCTGGGGGAATGCGGAGTTTGGTCATGCCTGGGATCGCAACCTGACCGACGACGACGGCCCCTATATAGAATTGATGGCCGGCGCTTATACCGACAATCAACCGGATTTCTCATGGCTTCAGCCTTATGAGAGCAAGTCGTTTAGCCAGTACTGGTACCCGATCCAGAACATCGGGCCCGCAAAGAACGCCAACAAAGAGGCGGCGGTGAACCTGGAATGTGACCGGCGGGGCGTGCGTATCGGTGTTTGCGTAACCTCGGAGCGCCGGGTGCGCGTGATGCTGACGCGGCTTGGACAATCTGTGTTCGACAAGGAGCTTGGATTAGCGCCCGGAAAGCCCTTTGTCACAGAGATCCAAGCGCCGGAACCGAGGTCAGAGGAATACCGTCTCTCAGTGAAGGATGCGGATGGCAGTGATTTGATCGCCTATCAGCCGCAAGCCATTGAGGGCCGCGAGCTTCCTGCCCCGGCCACTGAGCCGCTCCCGCCCGAACAGATCACAAGTGTTGAAGAACTCTATCTCACCGGTCTGCACCTCGAGCAGTATCGTCATGCCACGCGATCGCCAGAAGTTTATTGGCAGGAAGGTCTGAGGCGAGATCCCGAGAATGCACAGTTGAACAATGCGCTTGGCCTCGCTCACCTGCGCAAGGGCGAGTTCGCCGCGGCTGAAGACTGTTTTGTCCGCGCCGTTCGCCGGCTGACCTTGCGCAATCCGAACCCATACGATGGCGAAGCCTTTTATAACCTGGGCCTCGCGCAAATGTACCAGGGCAGAGCTTCAGAAGCTTACGACAGCTTTCACAAATCGGTTTGGAACTATGCGTGGAAGAGCGCAGGATACTATGCGCTGGCGTCGATCAGCACCAGGGTGGGCAACCTGCCGCTTGCGTTGGAGCAGGTAGAGAACAGCCTGCTTACAAATACGGCGAATCTGAAAGCCCGCGCTCTGAAGGCTTCGTTGCTGCGTCGCATGGAGCGCGTTGCAGAGGCACGGGATGTTATCAGAGAAACCATGGCCCTCGACCGGCTGGATTTTCGAACGAGGGCCGAGCAATTCCTGCTCAGCCGCAACCAGAAAGACCTTCAGGAATTTGTTCTTGCGCTTCAGGGTGACGTTCAAACTCTTCTGGATGTCGGATACGATCTGGCCTGGGCCGGACTCTGTGAAGACGCCCGCGCGTTGCTGCAGGCATGCGCGAACCAGGCTCACTTGGAACATCCGATGCTCTGGTACACACTTTCATGGCTTGCCGCCGAGGCAGGCGATGAACAAGAACGCAGTCAATACGCGGCCAAGGCCGAGGCGGCCTCGCCGCTATATTGTTTCCCGTCGCGACTGGAAGAGATGATCGTGCTCCAGGATGTTGTCCGGCGCACCCCATCGAGCGCGAAAGCTCTCTACTATCTGGGTAACTTGTACTACGACAAGCGGCGCTATCAGGATGCAATCGTCCGCTGGCGCCGGTCAGTCGAATTGGATGGCACGTTCTCGATTCCGTGGAGGAACCTGGGAATCGCGGAGTTCAATGTGCTGCACGATCCGGAAGCGGCCGAGCGCATGTATGAGCGCGCCTTCGCTGCCAACCGCGAAGATGCTCGCGTGTTATACGAGTGGGATCAATTGGAGAAGAGGGTGGGACTGGCCTCTCCGGAACAGCGGCTGCGCCGGCTCGATGAGCACAAGACGCTTGTAACCCGCAGGGACGATTTGACGGTGGAATACATCACGCTGCTGAATCGCACTGGCCAATGGCAAGCGGCTTTGGAATGTCTGCATGCGCGCCGTTTCAGTCCCTGGGAAGGTGGGGAGGGGCTGGTGTCGGGGCAGTACGTCTACGCCCATCGCGCTCTTGGAAGAGCAGCGCTTGCGGCCGGAGAGGCTGAAAAAGCGCTGCGCCATTTTGATAGTGCGCGTCATTATCCAACCAACTTGGGAGAAGGCAAGCATCTGCTTACCCAGGAGCGCGACCTTGATTACTTTTCCGGATTGGCAGCCCGGCAATCAGGCAATAGCGACCTTGCCCGGACCTATTGGAGTGCAGCCGCTGCGCCGATGCCGGCATTGGGAATTCACTCCTATTTTCAGGCGCTCGCCTTGGAGGCACTGGGAAACGCTCGGGCTGCGAACGCGCTTTTGTTAAGAATGGCGAAGCATGCCGAAGAACAAATGCAGGCGGAGCCGAAGATTGATTACTTCGCCACTTCCTTGCCTGATCTGCTTCTCTTTGACGACGACCTGCAAAAACGAAATCGCATTGAGTCGCTGTTCCTATCCGCCCTCGCCGCTCATGGCCTGGGCGATCGGGAGCGCGCCACCGCCCAATTAGAGATGGTGATGTCACTCGATCCGAGTCACCTCTCCGCGGCTGATATGCTGGGTTGGATCAAAATGGATTTGAAATTGGCGCCGATTACTCTTCAGGCGCGAGCCGGCTCATGATTCCAAGCGTTCACGATATTCGAGAAAATGCCGAGAGCGTAGGCTCGTTTCGCCGCTTGTACATCTGGATGGCAGCTTCAGCAGGTGCGCTGGGCGGCTTGCTCTTTGGTTATGACTGGGTGGTTATTGGAGGGGCCAAGCCATTCTACGAACGTTACTTTCATCTCGATTCGCCGCCGATACAAGGATGGGCGATGAGCTGCGCGCTGATTGGCTGCCTTATCGGCGCTGTTTCGTCAGGTGGCCTGAGCAGCCGCTTCGGTAGAAAACGTCTGCTAACCCTGGCTGCTCTCATCTTTACCATTTCGTCGGTCGGGACGGGGCTTGCCGCGCACTTCGACGCCTTCGTTCTGTGGAGAATGTTTGGCGGGTGCGCCATCGGCCTGGCTTCCGGTATCTCCCCCATGTACATCGCGGAAATATCTCCAGCACATCTGCGGGGGCGGCTTGTTTCCCTAAACCAACTGGCCATCGTATTTGGAATCCTACTGGCCCAAATGGTGAACTGGCTGATCGCAAGGCCAGTACCATTAGGTGCCGATGCGCAGCAGATTCTAATGTCATGGAATGGCCAGTGGGGATGGCGCTGGATGTTTGCGGTCACCGCGGTTCCCTCGATTCTCTTTCTGGCAGCCACACTCCCGATACCTGAAAGCCCGCGCTGGCTGGCCTCGACAGGCCGCCATCAACGCGCTCTTCAAGTACTGGAACGCCTTGGCGGCCGCGTATATGCGCAACGAGTGTTGGAGGATTTCCAGACCGCGAACCAGGCGCGGCCGGACCCCGTTCTGCGCCAGCTATTTTCCTCGGGCACCGCCAGAGTTCTTTTGTTGGGTGTAGTGCTAGCGGTTCTGCAACAGTGGTGCGGCATTAATGTCATTTTCAACTATGCGCAAGAGATCTTCTCTGCAGCCGGATACCAGGTCTCTGACATTTTGTTCAACATCGTAATTACGGGCGCCGTGAATGTTGTGTTCACGCTCATCGCTCTGGCCTGCATCGATCGCTACGGCCGGCGCGTGCTGCTGCTCACCGGCGTCTCAGGCCTGGCAGTTATCTATACCGTTCTTGGCGCGCTGTACCGCTTGCACATGCAGGGCAAACCGATGCTGCTGCTGGTTCTTGCGGCCATCGCATGTTATGCCATGTCACTGGCCCCGGTAACCTGGGTAGTAATTGCCGAGATATTCCCCAACCGCATCCGGAGCGCCGCAATGTCAATCAATGTTACAGCTCTATGGACGGCGTGCTTCGTGCTTACTTACACGTTTCCATTATTGAACTCAGCGCTCGGCGCCGCAGGCACCTTCTGGACCTATGCGGCGATCTGTTGGGCCGGACTGCTGTTTCTCTTTCTGCGGCTGCCTGAAACAAAAGGGAAAACGCTGGAGCAGATTGAGACAACCCTGCGCCTGGGGAAACCATAAGGGCAACCTGGCGTAGCGATCAAACTCAATTTCACTTCCTGGTCGACCTTACGCAATAAGTGACTCTCAGGCACCAGCGCCTGGATCGATACCAATTTCAGCTAATGCCGATGCACTTCAAGTTACTTCTGCATGAAACCAAAATGCGAAAGGCTCCCGCGGACAACGAGAGCCTTTCCTGGTACTTTGTCAGCAGTCAAAGGCCGGGGCGAACCCGGCCTCTGCTTCTCTGGTGTTGCTAGACCACCTAGACCCCAGAGCTTAAACGTCTTCGGATTAAAGCTGATTCATGTTAGTGAGAAATTCTGCATTGTTACGAGTTTTCTCCAGACGCGTAATCAGCAGCTCCATGGCTTCAACCGGAGAGAGCGGGTTGAGCACGCGGCGCAACACGAAGATGCGCTGCAGATCTTCCTTGGGGATGAGCAGCTCTTCCTTACGCGTGCCGGAGCGCTGAATGTCGATGGCCGGGAATACGCGCTTGTCCACCAGCTTGCGGTCAAGGATGATTTCCATGTTGCCGGTGCCCTTGAACTCTTCGAAGATGACTTCGTCCATGCGGGAGCCGGTATCGACAAGAGCGGTGGCGATGATGGTCAGCGAACCGCCTTCTTCAATGTTGCGGGCCGCGCCGAAAAAGCGCTTGGGCCGCTGCAGTGCGTTGGAGTCGACGCCGCCTGAGAGCACCTTGCCCGACGGCGGAACGATGGTGTTGTAGGCGCGAGCCAGGCGCGTAATTGAATCGAGCAGGATAACCACGTCGCGCTTGTGCTCCACCAGGCGCTTGGCCTTCTCGATCACCATTTCGGCCACCTGCACGTGGCGCGCGGCCGGCTCGTCGAAGGTGGAGCTGATGACTTCACCCTTCACCGAGCGCTGCATGTCGGTCACTTCCTCGGGGCGCTCGTCGATAAGCAAAACGATAAGCACCACTTCAGGGTGGTTCGAAGTAACGGAGTTGGCGATGGACTGCAGCAGCATGGTTTTGCCGGTGCGGGGCGGGGCCACGATCAGGCCGCGCTGGCCCTTGCCGACCGGCGTCAACAGATCCATGACGCGGCCGCTTACCGCCTCGCGCACGGTCTCCATCTTGATGCGCTCCTGCGGATAGAGTGGCGTGAGGTTGTCAAAGAGGATCTTGTTGCGGGTCTCCTCGGGCGACTCGAAGTTGATGGCCTCGATCTTGACCAGCGCAAAATACTTCTCGCCCTCGTGCGGAGGGCGGACGTTGCCGCTGATCGAGTCGCCGGTTTTGAGGTCGAACTTGCGGATCTGAGAAGGAGACACGTAGATGTCGTCCGGCCCGGGCAGATAGTTGTAGTCGGGCGAGCGGAGAAAGCCGTAGCCGTCGGGAAGAATCTCGAGGACACCTTCGGCGAAGATGTGGCCTTCTTTTTCGCTCTGCGCCTGCAGGATCTTGAAGATAAGATCCTGCTTACGAAGACCGCTGGTGCCGGGGATCTCAAGGGTGCGCGCGATCCGGCTTAGTTCGGTAATGTTTTTTTCTTTGAGTTCTGCGATTGTCATTGTTTAGTTCACCTGCAATAAAGGCGGGATGGCTGTGAGGAAATACGGGAGGGAGAAACTGCTCCAGGTATGCGAACGGGCAACTGGCCAGGCAACCTGCCGGGTCTTGCAAACCGAAAGTCGCCCGGGTTCGTTTGGAGAAGCGAGACGCCAGGGAAGAGAAACGATCAACAACAGAAAACTATGAACCGAGTTTCTTGGGCCTGTCAGAGAGGCGCCGCTACGCTGCGCGACGCCTTTCCAGATGCTGTGAAACCTGGGCTACCTGAGGTCCTATCGACCCGGGATTCGTGCTATGAAAGCGGCCCAGAACCTCATTCGTGGTGTCCTGCAGCCGGGTGTTGGGCTTATGAAGCTTACGAGTAGCCTTGCTCGCCAGCTGGCAAAGCTGGTACCGGTTGGACACATGTGAAAGTGCCCCAAAAACTAAATCAGAACGCATATGCCAATTCTCCTTTTTAAAAACGCCTGCCCGGACAGTACTACTTGGTGCCGCCGGTGCAGCCGGGAACACAAAGCGAAGCCTGTGGTTCCCAAGAAACAAAATGCTGCCAATCTTTAGACGCAGTTCGTGCGACCGTAGTTCAAAAACTTGCAGCACAGTTGCACTTTGTGAAACGTAACTATCCCCACTGAAGACAAGATGTATCAAATGTGGAAGTATATGCGCCCTGGATTCCCGATTCCGGCGGCTCAAACGCACCGGGACATCGACTTCTGAGCCCTCGCTCAAATTGGATGCAGGAATTGGCTGAGGGGCGCGCAAAATCGCACAAGCACAGCCTGCCCTCTATGGAATGGCTAAATTGACTTTATAACGAGAAGTGGTAAGGGTCAACATTTTTTTTGGTGATACACGAAGAGGAATCCAATCGGGGTAGATTACCAGTCAATAGTTTAAGTTGTTGTAAAAACATACGTTACTGTCGATACAAGGGTGGCGCAGAAGGCTGTCTGGCAACGCCAGGCGGCCCGTGACGGCCCACTCGCCCGGCAAGCGACTTGAACTGGAACAAAAGAAGTTAACTCCCGGGCAGCATTCAAGGTCTCGGCGTGACCTTGCCGGTCGTGGTTCGAAAGAAATCCACAGCCCTGGGGCAGATCAGGCCCAATAATCGGGGTCAACTCCAATAACTTCGGTCCAGCGTCCTATATTGGATGGCCTCGGCCAAGTGGGGGACGGTCAGGTGCTCAGCGCCTTCCAGGTCCGCAATCGTCCGCGCAACCTTCAGGATGCGGTCGTGAGCGCGGGCGGTGAGGCCCTGCTGCTGCATGGCGCGTTCGAGCAGGCGTTCGGCGTCGGCGCCCAGCTCGCAATGGACGCGAATCTGACGGGTGGTCATCTGGGCATTCGAATAAATCTTTTCCTTGGCTTTGGCGAAGCGTTGCTGCTGACGTTCGCGGGCGGCCATGACGCGGCTGCGAATTTGGACCGATCCCTCGGCTGCCGCGCCGCCGCGGAGCTCCTTGTATTGAACCGCCGGCACTTCGATGTGGATGTCGATGCGGTCGAGCAGCGGCCCGGAGATCTTAGCCACGTACCGCTGGATCATGGGCGGCGTGCACATGCACTCGCGCGATTTGTCGTTGAAGAAGCCGCAGGGGCAGGGGTTCATGGCCGCGGCGAGCATGAACCGCGCCGGAAAGCTGAGCGTCATGGAGGCGCGAGCGATGGTGACCGTGTGATCCTCGAGCGGCTGGCGCAACACTTCTAGCACGTTGCGGGGAAACTCCGGCAGCTCGTCGAGGAAGAGGAGGCCGTTGTGCGCGAGCGAGACTTCGCCGGGGCGCGGAATAATTCCGCCGCCGATGAGGCCGGCGTCAGAAATGGTGTGGTGCGGCGAGCGGAATGGGCGTTGCGTAACCAGGCCGGAGCCGGGATCGAGCACGCCGGCGACCGAGTGAATCTTGGTGGTCTCGAGCGCCTCTTCGAAAGTGAGCGGCGCAAGAATCGAAGGCAGGCGCTTGGCCAGCATGGTTTTGCCTGAACCCGGCGGCCCGATCATGAGAATGTTGTGGCTGCCGGCCGCGGCCACTTCAAGCGCGCGCTTGGCGGTTTGCTGGCCGCGCACATCGCTGAAGTCGACATTGAAGTGCTCCAGCTCGCCGAGAAGTTTTTCAGTGGACACATGGAAGGGCTCGCGCTGAATGTGACCGACCACGGATGAGTTGAGAAGTTCGAGCACGTCGAGCAGCGATGTAACAGGATAAACATTCACGCCATCGACGACTGCGGCCTCAGCGGCGTTGGCCACGGGAAGAACGAGATTGGAGATGTTCTTCTCGCGCGCCATCACGGCCATAGGCAAAACCCCGGGGATGGGGCGCAAACTGCCGTCGAGACCCAGTTCGCCCACGAAGAGGTAGTTGCTCAAATCGCTGACGCGCAATGCGCCGTAGGCGCCGAGAATTCCGATAGCGATAGGCAGATCGAAACCCGAGCCTTCCTTTTTGAGATCGGCGGGCGCAAGGTTGATGGTGATGAACGTGGGCGGAATCAGGTAACCGGAGTTTTTGATTGCGGCGCGAACGCGGTCGCGGCTTTCACGCACGGCGGCATCGGGCAGGCCGACTGTGTGAAAGTGGTCCTCGTTGGTAACAGCGCCACTATAGTCGACTTCGACTTCGATTAGGTTGGCATCAATGCCATAGACCGCAGCGCTGTG
This sequence comes from uncultured Occallatibacter sp., assembly GCA_964528915.1. Classification (GTDB taxonomy): domain Bacteria; phylum Acidobacteriota; class Terriglobia; order Terriglobales; family Acidobacteriaceae; genus Telmatobacter. Next base: position 31,943 of record CAZGUD010000026.1, on the reverse strand, counting down.
AGCCTTGAAGAGCATGTTTGAATTCGGAGCGAGTGTACCAGAAGCAAGTGGTGAGTAGTCAGTGATGGCTGAACAGGGAACAAGGGAACAGGGAATAGGGAATAGGGAATAGGACTCGGGCTGACTCAGTCGAATTGCAACTGGGAGGGTCGAGTGTTAGATTCACTGGCGAGGATTCCAACGATGAACTTTCGTACGATGACCGTTACCCTTTTGGGATGTGCGTTTCTGGCTGCGTCCGTACCCTTGCAAGGCGCCGATCGCGGGCCTTCGACACCGGAAGAGCGCCAGCAGATTCTTGGATTAATTCACGACTGGCAAGCCAATCCTCTTGGCCCAAATGCGAAGGATGAATTCGGCCAGGTTCTGAAGTTCTTTGCGGACGTCCCCGACTTGACGGTGCATGTCTGCACGATCCTCGACAATCTGCCTAAGGGAGACAAGAAGGATGGCGCGACGATCTTCGGCGGCGAATTCATGGGGCAGGCCGCCTTTGTGCTTGAGAATCCCGACAAGAAGAATGACGAGCTTGCTGAATACCAGGCCGGTGTGGAAGGCGCGTTGCGCGTGTATGACCTGCTTCTGAAGGGGAACCAAAAGGATCGTGAGCCATATCTCGACGACCTCATTCAACGGCGCGAAGCCGGGACGCTCAGTCAATTTACGAGGGAGCGCGCGACGTCCTGTACTAAATAACCATCCGGCGAGATGATTACTTCCCAATTCACGCTACAATCTGATGCGTGACTGCGAGTTTATTCGAACTTTACAAAATCGGCGTGGGACCATCGAGCTCGCATACGATGGGCCCCATGCGCGCGGCCTGCCGGTTTGCGCTGGAACTTGTTGCGCGTACCACTGTGGAGCGCGGGGCGCGGGTTCAGGTGGACCTGTATGGGTCGCTGGCGCTCACCGGGCTCGGGCACGCGACGGATCGAGCAGTGTTGCTGGGGCTGGCGGGCAATGAGCCGGCTTCCATCGATCCAGCGGCGATTGAGGCAACCGTAGCAGCAATACGGCAAGAGGGCAGGATGAAGCTGGCCGGCAAGCGCGAGCTCGGCTTTGATGAAGCGCGCGACCTGCTCTTTCACCGCGACATCATGTATCCGCCTGGAGCGAAGACGCAGCATCCCAATGGATTGAGGTTCACGGCGTTCGATGCCGCCGGCGCAGTCGCGGACCAGCGCACGTTTTTTTCAGTAGGCGGCGGATTCATTGTGGAGGATGGGACAGATGGGCAGGCCGCGGCGCAGGCCGGAAGCCAGGTTCCGTATCCGTTCCACAGCGCAGCCGAATTGCTGGCGACCGCCGACGCCAACGGATTGACGATTGCCCAGCTGATGATGGCGAATGAGCGCGCGCTTGCCGGTGACGGCGAAGAAGCTGCGCCAGCCGAGCAGGTAAGCGCAGGCGTCGATCGCATCTGGAACACGATGAAGCAGTGCATCGAGCGCGGCATGGCGACTCAAGGAATCTTGCCGGGCGGGCTGAATGTGCGGCGAAGGGCGTACGGGCTCGCGGCGCGCCTCCGCGAGAAAGAAGCAGCGGGCAGGAAGAGCGATCCGCTGGCGCCGCTTGACTGGGTCACGGTGTATGCGATGGCCGTGAACGAAGAGAATGCAGCCGGAGGCCGCGTGGTGACAGCGCCGACCAATGGAGCGGCGGGAGTGGTGCCCGCGGTCGCGCAATACTACGAACATTTCATTGAAGGCGCAGACCGCGAGGGCATTCTGCGCTTCTTTCTGGCGTCGGCGGCAATCGGGATTCTCTATAAGGAGAATGCGTCAATCAGCGGCGCGGAGGTAGGATGCCAGGGCGAAGTTGGCGTCGCGTGTTCCATGGCAGCAGGCGGTCTGGTGGCCGCTCTCGGTGGCACCAACGGACAGATTGAGCATGCCGCCGAGATTGCGATGGAGCATAACCTGGGCATGACCTGCGACCCCATCGGGGGGCTGGTGCAGATCCCCTGCATCGAGCGCAACGCGATGGGAGCGGCCAAGGCGGTTCATGCCACTCGCATGGCCATGAACGAGAGTGAAGGGCACAAAGTTTCACTCGACCAGGTGATCAGAACCATGTACCTGACCGGGCTCGATATGCAGTCGCGCTACAAAGAGACAAGTCTGGCTGGACTCGCGCTCAATATTATCGAGTGCTGAAATAAGCAGTGTTCATGCGGCTTTCACGTATATCGCCTTCAATGATTGATAAGAGCATCGCGATGATTTTGTGAAGCGACGCGATGATGAAGCGCCCGGCGATTTTGCGAAAGAGCGCTCTTGGGGATCGGAAAAAGTTGCGATCGCCGACGTGAATGATGCATGAGTTTAGCGAATCGGAATGGAACGGCTTGAGAGGCCGGAAAAAATTGTTGACGATTTTTCCACTCTTAAGTCGTTTTTTTCTTGACATCGATGCCGCGCAATTCTATACATTCATCAACTGCAATGTATTCATTGCAGACATCGATGCAACCCATCGAAAAGGGAGAATAGGCAAATGGCAACCAAGAAAGCAGCCAAGAAGGCAGCCAAGAAGGCACCCGCGAAGAAGGCGGCAAAGAAGGCCGCGAAGAAGAAGTAGTAGCGGACCACCAACCAAAAAGGCAACACTAAGGGGGATGCATAAAGCATCCCCCTTAGTGTTTTTGCGCGAAGATATACACTGCCATCAGAGCGAGGAACGACAGGAATGACGCGGCGCAGATGGATTGCCGAACATTGGGATGAAGCCACCGCAACCATGGTGGGAGCGCAGGCCGAGCACATGGCCCGCGTATTGCGCGCACAGGCGGGAATGCAGACTGAAGTGATTGCCGGCGGGCATGTCTTCCATGCCGAAGTGGCCGCCGTGAAGCTGGCCGGCGACGAGAGTGAGGTGCGATTTAACCTGCTGGCCGAGCTTGAAGCCGATCCCGCGCTGCCGGTTACGCTGGTGACCGCGATCTACAAGTTCGATCACTTGGAGTGGGCCATTGAGAAGGCAACAGAACTCGGTGTGGCGGGTATTGCGCCGGTAATTGCGCGCAGGACTGAGAAACACCTGGCGCAGGCGGCGGCGAAGCGCGCAGAGCGGTGGCGGCGCATTGCGCATGAGTCGGCGAAGCAGGCACGGCGCTCCGATGTGCCGATCGTTTACGATCCCGTTGAACTGGCGGCGCGGGTAAGCGCGGAGTCGAGCGCGACGCGCATTGTGCTGGCTGAGCAGGAGCGGACGACAACGTTGCGCAATGCGCTGGATGAAGCGATTCGAGCGGCAGGCAATGAACAGCCTGTGTTCGAAATTGCGATTGGGCCCGAGGGCGGATGGGCGCCGAACGAAGAAGCGCTGTTTGATGCGAATGGATGGAAGGCTGTCTCGCTCGGTCCGCGGATACTGCGTGCTGAGACCGCGGCGATAGCGGCGCTTGCGGTGGTGGCGTCGAGCCTGGAGTAGTGCGGCGAGCGCCTGAGCAAGTCGGCGAGTCAGCAAGTCGGCGGGCGGTCCCGTGCTTTCTTAGAAGTTATAGATGCGCATAATGCACCAGCAGGCCTGCGAGAGCTCCCCCAATTAAATCGCCGATGATGGGGATCGGCGCATAGCTCCAGTTGGAACTGCCTTTGCCAGGAATGGGCAGGATCCAGTGCGCGATGCGCGGGCCGAGATCGCGCGCGGGGTTGATGGCATAGCCTGTGGTTCCGCCCAGCGACAGACCGATACCCCACACCAGGCTGCCGACGAGCCACGGACCCATGCCGCCTGCAGGTCCGTTGATGGAGACGCCTTTGGAGAGGATGGCGCTGGCAACGATGACCAGAACAGCGGTGCCGATAATCTCGCTGCAGATGTTGAAAAGCGGGCTGCGCACGGCTGCATTGGTTGCGAAGACGCCGAGCTTGGCAGCGGGGTCGGTCGTGAGCCGCCAGTGAGGTCCGTAATGCAGAGCCACAAGCGAAGCGCCGCCGATGGCGCCGAGCAACTGCGCCGACCACATGCTGAGGACGAAGCCGTAATTTCCCGTTGAGACGGCAACGGCGAGGGTAATGGCAGGGTTGATGTTTGCGCCGGGACTGCCAAAGGCTTGCGCGACCAGAACTCCGCAGAGCACGGCGAGGGCCCAGCCCGTGGTAATTACTATCCAGCCGGAGTCGGCCGCGTAAGACTTTCGCAGCGTAACCCCGGCGTTCACGCCGTTGCCAAGCAGGATGAGCACCAGTGTGCCCATGAATTCGCCGAACCACACAGAATGCATTGGGGTTTCCTCTCGCATTTCGGCCGCTGGAAAATGGGGCGGTCGAAGAGAAAATACTGATTTGCTGAACCCAAGCATTTTCACCTGCCGAGGGTATAGACGCCAAGGGGGAATGGAAAACCGGCAATTGTGAACCGTGAATAAGGAATTCGTAATAAGAAAGAGGATTCGTGCCAACTGCGGCGGTCGACGTGCTTACGCTTCGCCGTCGCAGTAGAATAGCGGCTGGTGCAGAGGAAATGAACGGCACGGCAGCCGCAATGGCGTAGTGGCCGCATCCAACAAATATCGGCAGCGCCTCACGTTTGAATTGGCGCAATCTTTCCTGAAACGCCGCGAGCACGACAAGGGGTTTAAGCAGTGGCAGATGTGATCTTTGTCGGGTTGTCGACGATCGACGTGATCTACAGCGTCGATAGGTTTCCCAAAGCCAACGAAAAAGTAGCCGCGCGCAGCCAGGACGTGTTTGTGGGCGGACCGGCGACGAATGCGTGCATAGCGTGCGCGCACCTGGGCGGCAAGTCCGCGCTGGTGACGGCGGTTGGCAAGCATCCAATGGCAGCGCTGCTGCGCGAGGAATCAGCGCGTTACGGAATCCATCTGGTGGATTTGAATGCGGAGTTTGCAGGCGTTCCGGCAATCTCGTCGGTGACGGTGGATAGCAAGGGGCAGCGGAATGTAGTTTCAGCCAACGCGATCCGCGTGCCCACGCCTGAAGCAGTGGTTGACCACCATGTGCTTGACAGGGCGCGAATGGTGATGGTGGACGGGCATCACATGCAGGCCTGCCAGGCATGGGCTGCTGCAGCCCGCTCGCTGGGAAAATCGGTTGTGTTCGACGGCGGAAGCTGGAAGGACGGATGCGGTGAATTGCTGAAGAGTGTGACCACGGCCATCTGCTCGGCCGATTTTCTGCCGCCGGGATCGAAGGGCGGCCAGCAGGTTGTGGAGTATCTGCGAGCCCGCGGCGTTGCCAACATTGCTATTACACATGGGGGCGAGCCGATCGAGTTTGTGTCGGGGATGTCGCAAGGCACGCTGCGCGTGCCGCAGGTTGAAGTGGCCGATACCACTGGCGCGGGCGACGTGCTGCACGGGGCTTACTGTTACTTCGCGTCTCTCGGGCACGGGTTTGTTGAAGCGCTGAGCGAGGCCGCGGAGATCGCGGCGGAATCGTGCAGGCATCAGGGGACGAGGGCGTGGATGGAAGCAATGCAGGTTGTAGGCAGCGGGGACTAGGGAAGGCTCGTCAGCGCGGCGGAGGGAACCGAGTTAAGGTATTGGGGCCAGTGAGTGAGCAGCTCGTTCACCACGGTGTGGCCCACGGAGTAAGCCGCTTCGAGTGAGGGCAGATAAGCTGCGTAAGCTCCGATGCGCTGCCTGGCCAGGCTATCTGCTGCGCTCATGCCGCGAGGCTGGCGGTCGTAGTTGCTCACGGTGCGCAGAACCAGCACGCGGTTGAAGTCGACGCGGCCGGTGTGAGCCAGGAATTCGAGCGACTGCAGCGTTCCGGTATCCTCCATTGCAGTGGTGGCGAAGACTCCCTTGCCGCCGGTAAAGTAGGGCACCCACTGCGCAGCCCATGCATCAAAGAGCTGGCCGTGCCAGTAAGTTGAGGATGAGAGCTCGTCGCCGATCGTGACGAAGGGCGGGCGCTGGGCGAAGGCGCCATCGAAGTTACTGCGGATCTGCTTGATATTGTCGCTGTCGCCGAGGTTGATGTTGCGCGTGAGGTTGAAGGCCCACTGCACGAGCGATGCGTTGAGCACATAGACCTGGCCGGGAAGCGGTTCGGCGGGTGATTCGAAGGGCTGCTTCTTGCGCAGGGGAATGTAACCCGTGGACCAATCGGGCGGAATCTCGCGGGCGTCGATCTCGTAGGCGAGGTCGCCATCGACTACGTAGCGAGCCCATGCGGCTGACCCGAGCGAGATGCGGTCAGGCGATCCGCCGGCAATGCCTGCCACAATCCAATAGGCGTGGCTGAAGTCGAAGCGGGGATCGAGACCGACGGCCATGATGGTAGCTGCCGCATGCGCGGTTCCCTGGCCGGTGAGCACTGCCATCTCGCCTGACGCGTTCATGCGCACCGCGTGGTAAGCAGCCGGCATGGGGTACACGCGATCGAGATGGTTGCGCTCAACCCAATACTGCAATTCTCCCGGTTGATCGCCTGTGTCCTCGCCCACTTCAAACATGGCCACTACAACGACCTTGACGGGGATGGGGCGCGGCTTTGCCGCGGCGGTGGCCGAGAGAGACACGAGGAGCAGAAGCGAAGCGAAGAGCCGCCGAGGTTTCGTCATTGAATGCGATAGTAGCTGAAAATCGCTGAATCGCAAGACTTCCAGATGCGAATATGTAGCTATGCGGGAGGTCGCGATGTTCAGAGTTGAACTCACTTGCAACGGGCTTCCGTCGCACCTGGGGCCGCAGGCGGCAGAAGACATCACCAGTTCGTTCAAGGAAAGAACATGGCATCAGAACGTCAGCTGCACTTGGGATGGCGCTCTTTTGCGGCTTGTGGCCGAAAATGATTTCGATTCCAGCGGGCTTGCCCTGCTGGATGAATTCTCCGACGAGATTTGTAATTGCATTGCGGGAGGGTTTGGTCCCGTTAAGGTCGTCAGTGTAGCTGAAATATAGATCAACCTATATCCGTTTGACCGTTGCGAACCAAGCTGACGCGGCATGGTGGAACCTTGTCTGAAGCCGATCCGATGAGAGGTCGGCGATATTCCATCCGCTGCCGGGGCCGAATGCTGCTCTAAGCGCTTCTTCAGTGATGGGGTGCGGGCCAATATCGGGACCTTCGTCACTGAAGCACAACACATACAGGGTTGCATCGCGCCTGGTTACTGACGCCAGGCTTGCAACGTATTCCGGGCGCTCATCTGCGTTAAAGGTATGGAACAATGCGCAGTCCAGCACCGTGTCAAACATGCGCCCCAACCGATCAAGGTGCAGCGCGTCGGCGATGGTGAACTCAGCTTCGATTCCACGTTGGCGGGCTTTCTCTCGAGCCATGCTCAGCGCCGTCTCCGCCACATCAACGCCAAGAACCGTCAATCCAAGCGAGGCGACAAGAAGAGAGTTCTCGCCGGTTCCGCAGCCGGCATCGAGCACCGTTCCAGCAAAACCACCGGAGGACGCCAGGCGCGCTATCGCCGGCTGCGCCTGGCCAATATCCCAGGGCGCGGGGCCATTCTGGTACGAGGCATCCCAGGGAAGTCCCGACATCCGTTCGTGACTGGTGCGTTTCCGACCGCCGAATGGATCGTAAGCGGGTTTCTGCGATTGCTTCGACAACTTCGTCCCCTCCACAACTGATTAGAACAGGCATTAGGGATCAGGGATCAGGAATCAGAGATGCCCCATTAACGATTCAGAACCACGTTTTCTTTTTGTATTCGAGATAGGCGTCGCCGAACTTAGCTTCGAGAACCCGGGATTCTTTGCGGGCGCGGACGATCTGCATGGGAATGAGGATGACGTAGATCAGAAGCAGCACGGGCTCACCGGTCCAGATAATGATGCCGAAGATCATGAGCGCGCCGAAGAAGTAGATCGGGTTGCGGATGCGCGAATAGATGCCGGTGGTCACAAGTTCCGTGGCCTTGGCCTCGATGCTGAAAGATCGGCCCAGCTGCACGCGCGCGATCGAGAACAGGATGAAGGCCGGCAGCGCGATGGCGATGCCGACGATGCGCAAGGGAGTCCAGGCAAGGTTTATGGCATAGCTTCCGAAGAGGATCAGCGCGAGTATGACGACAACCAGCGTGACGATGTTTAGTTTCACTCCCCGGTACCTCCTCCTGGGTGGTCAGGCTCCATCTTAATGCCGGCGGGCGCAGCCGATTCGCTCAAATCGCGTGCCGACGCTGTAGCATGTTGGCTGCGGACTTTTTGTCGACAGGGAGGGAGCTTGCGATGAGGGCAATGGGCGGATTGGTTCTGGGAGGGCTGATGATGGTTGCAGCCGCGGGCGCGCAACAACCGCGCCACTGGGCGATCGTGGTGCATGGCGGAGCGGGCGATATCGATCGTGCGACGCTGGGCGATAAAGGCGATGCGGCGTACCGTGCGGCGCTCACCAAGGTCATTGAGACGGGCGCGGCGGTGCTCGACCGAGGCGGCTCGTCGCTGGATGCGGTTGAGGCGGCAATCAAGGTGCTCGAAGACGATCCGCACTTTAACTCGGCGCGTGGAGCGGTGTTTACCTCTGCGGGCAAAACAGAATTGGACGCCGCAATCATGGATGGAGCGACGATGCATGCAGGTGCGGTTGCCAGCGTGACGCACACGCGGTACCCCATCAGCCTGGCGCGCTCGGTGATGGAGAAGACGCCGTATGTGTTGATGGTGGGTCCGGGAGCCGATGCGTACAGCTTGCAGGCAGGGATGGAGCAGGCTCCTGCCAGCTACTTCTTCACCGAGAGCCGCTGGCAGTCGCTGGTGAAGGAGCTTACCAAGGAAGGCAAGCCGATTCCGCCGCGGCCTGAGGGCGCGCCGGCGGAGGGAACTATGATTCCCGTTGCGCAGATCGAGGAGTCGGCTGACACGCATCGCTACGGCACGGTGGGAGTGGTTGCGGTTGACCGGCAGGGTAATGTGGCTGCGGGCACTTCAACAGGTGGACTTCAGGGCAAAGCGCCAGGGCGCGTAGGCGACTCGCCGATCATCGGCGCGGGCACGTATGCCTCGAATCAGTCGTGCGCGGTTTCAGGCACCGGAGTTGGTGAGTACTTCATCCGCTACACGGTGGCGCGCGAGGTGTGCGCGCTGGTGCAGTACAAAGGCATGCGGCTGCAGCAGGCGGCGGATGAGGTGATCCAGACGCGGCTGAAGCCGATTCACGGCGATGGCGGCGTGATTGCCGTTGCGCCTGATGGGCAGATGGCGTGGAGCTTCAACACGCCCGGAATGTTCCGTGCCAGGCTGGCGGAGGGCGGCAAGATCGAGGTACATATCTACAACGATGAGCCGTGAGTGCGAGTAATTGATCAACAAGCGCGGTCGAGTCGCGTGTGGCCTCGCGCATGGCGAGCAATATTGATCTGCCTGTACAATTGCGGCCATGGAAACCATCCAGTACAATCTGCCGCAAAGCCGCATTCCACGCACGTGGTACAACATTTTGCCTGAACTGCCCAAGCCGCTTGCGCCGCCGCTGCATCCGGGGACGCTCAAGCCGCTGGGCCCCGACGATCTTGCCCCGCTGTTTCCGATGAGCCTGATCATGCAGGAAGTGAGCGCGGAGCCGGAGATCGAGATTCCCGAAGAGGTAAGGCAGATTTACGCGCAGTGGCGGCCTTCGCCGCTGTTGCGCGCGCGGCGGCTTGAGAAGGCGCTGGATACACCCGCGCACATTTACTACAAGTACGAGGGGCAGAGCCCGGCCGGCTCGCACAAGCTGAACACCGCTGTTGCGCAGGCCTACTACAACAAGCAGGACGGCACCAGGCGGCTCTCAACGGAGACGGGCGCGGGGCAGTGGGGTTCGGCGCTGGCGATGGCGTGCGCGTTCTTCGGGCTCGAGTGCAAGGTGTACATGGTGCGCGTGAGTTACGACCAGAAGCCCTACCGGCGCGCGCTGATGGAAGTTTTTGGAGCAAGCGTGACGGCGAGCCCGAGCAACGAAACCGAATCGGGGCGCGCTATCCTGGCCCAGCATCCTGACTCGCCCGGTTCGCTGGGCATTGCCATCTCAGAGGCTGTCGAGGTGGCGGCGAAGGATGGGCAGACCAAGTACGCACTGGGCAGCGTGTTAAATCACGTGCTGCTGCACCAGACGGTGATTGGGCAGGAAGCGATCGAGCAGATGGCATTAGCCGGGGAAGATCCTGACGTGATTATTGGCTGCACGGGAGGAGGCTCGAACTTTGCGGGGCTGGCCATGCCGTTCATCGGACTCAAGCTGAAAGGTCGCAGCCAGGCTCGAGTGATTGCCGTTGAGCCTGCGGCTTGCCCCAGCATGACCAAGGGCAAGTTCACTTACGATTTTGGCGACACCGGCCACCTGACGCCGCTGGTGAAGATGCACACGCTGGGTTCTACGTTTGTGCCGCCGGGGATTCATGCTGGAGGTTTGCGCTATCACGGCATGGCGCCGCTGGTTTCGCACGTGGTCGACCTGGGATTGGCTGAGGCGGTGACCGTGCAGCAACTCGATGCGTTTGCCGCGGGCGTTCAATTTGCGCGCGCCGAGGGCATTGTGCCGGCGCCGGAGTCGAATCATGCGGTGGCCGAGACCATTCGCCAGGCGATGATTGCCAGGCAGGAAGGCACCAAGCGCACGATTCTCTTCAACCTGAGCGGGCACGGACACTTCGACATGCAGTCATACATCGCGTACCAGGCGGGGAAGCTGGAGAATTACGAATACCCGGCCGAAGAGATTGCGATGGCGTTGGCCGGGCTGCCGAGCGTGGGGTGAAAAGTCAGGCACATGCAGGCTGCGGAAATACTCAGCGGGGTAAGGTCTTGTATCAAGATAAGGTTTTGTATCTGGGCACGACTGGTAGGTCAGGGCTTTAGCCCTGACGCCGGCAAGGTCCATAAAATGAGTCAGGGCTTTAACCCCTGAAGCAAGTTTTCAGGCGCTGACCTGGGCTCGATGAGTTTTTCCGCAACCTGCTGGGGACCAGGCATGAGGGAGTGCCAACCATTTGCCAGCAGCAATTAGCTACAAACTAAAACGACCATCCCGGTTGGGATGGCCGTTTTTCGGTGCCTCTGATTGTCAGGCATAGACGCCTGGCCTGCTTATTGCGGCGTTGTGGCAGCGGTGCTGGGGGTTGGGTTCGTCCGCGCCTCGGCCTTTGCAGCTTCAACCTTGTGGGCGTTGGTTTCGAGGGCTTCTGCCTGCGGCAGATAAGTAATTGCCTTCTGGATCATCGGGTCCCAGTCGGCCAAGGCGCGCAGGCCCTGTAGCTGTCCGAACTGGATGGTGACGATCTTTTCCTTGATGTAAGTCTTGAGCCAGTCCTGGACGCCGTTGATGTCGTTGTCGTTCCACTCGATGTTCTTACTGGTAAGGAACCGCTTGAAATCGGCCAGCACCGCGTCGTCAACCTGGAAGTTCTTGTCCACGGTGTGATCGGACAGATAGACCGGCGCGAACTTGAAGAAGACATTGTCGATCAGCAGTTCCTTTTGGAAGCTGTTGGGCTCCGGACTCTCGATCTTGTCATCGGGCGTGATGCCGCCGCCGCCGTAAACGGTGCGGCCAGAATCGGTAAGCTTCACTTCGCGGCTGCTTGTATCGGTAGGCGCTGCGCCCGCGTGATTGTAATAGTCGTAGAGCGAGACGCCTGCGTAGTTGCGCTGGATGAGCCGGCCTGATGGTGTGTAGTAGTGATAGGTGGTGAGCGCCAGCCCACTGTTCTCACTGAGGTTGTAAACCGTCTGCACCAGCCCCTTGCCGAAAGTGGTCTCGCCCACGATCAGCGCGCGGTCGTGATCCTGCAGCGCGCCGGAAACAATTTCGGCTGCCGATGCGGTATCGCGGTTCACCAGCACTACGATGGGGAACGTCTTTCCACCGTTGCCGTGCGTTGCCGTGTAGTTCTGGTCAGGATAGGCGCGGCCGCGCTGCGAAACAATGGTCTGGCCCTTGGACAGCAGATGGTCGCACACGTCCACAGCCTGGCTCAACAAGCCGCCGGGGTTACCGCGCAGATCGAGCACAAGCCCCTTCAGATTGCCGAACCCATTGATGGCGTCTTCCATCTCCTGGCCGGTTGTTTCCTGGAACTGGGTGAGATGGATGTAGCCCACGCCGGGGCGGATCTCATAGGCGAGGTCGACGGAGGGGTGGGGAATCTCGTCGCGCACCAGGTCGAATACCAGCGCCTTGGGCTGGCCGTAGCGGTCCATGGTGACCTGCACGTGGGTGCCCTTGGGGCCCTTGAGTGCCTTGGCTACCTGGTCGCTTGTCCAGCTATCGGTGCTCTTGCCGTCAACCGCGACGATAATGTCGCCCGGGTGAATGCCGGCGCGGAACGACGGCGTGTTTTCGTAGGGGGTGATCACGTAAACCTTGTCGTGTCCGCCCTTTTCATCGCGCTGCTGCTGGATGACCATGCCGACGCCGTAGTAGTGGCCGCGCTGATCTTCACGCAGCTTGGCGTAGGCCTTGGGATCGTAGAAGTGCGAATGGGGATCCAGCGTCTGGAGCATCCCGGGGATGGCGCCATCGTAGATAACGTCATCGGCGCGGTCGCCGGTGATGGGCTCGGCGTAGTTCTGCTCAACCAGGGCGTAGACGTTGGTGAAGGACTTCAGGCTGTCGCGTAGCTGGCTCTCGTCTTCCGCAGACTGGGCGCCCACGCGGCGCTGTAAAAGCGTGCCCACAACCGCACACACTGCGAAGAAGAGAACGACTGTGAAAAGGGCGCGGCGCGCGCGAGGACTCATACGCAATTCCAACCTCCGGACGGCAGGCGCATTTGAGCTCCCGGCTCGCTGGGTTACCCGGCTTTCCGTTCAGCCCGGCGCCGAACAAGCGCATGGCCAGAGAAAAAATTAACCTTGCCGTGGTCCCGGCAAGGTAACGGAAATTTGGAAGACCACCTCAGGAAACCGCGCAAGGCCGTCGACAGCTCAAGTATAGCACCGCCTTGTTTGACGTATTGGGCGGCTTTTGGGGTAGCCAAAAGGGTCAAATGAGTGGGCCTTAACCCGGAAAAGGGGCATTAAATCGCGTTTGTGCTGCCCCGCCATTTACAATGACGTCTATGCATCAGGCAGTTTCCACTTCTGCCTGCTGAGTACTCAAAATATGACCTTCAGATTCCTTCGCACTCCCGCGGCGTTCGTGTTCTCCACGGTGCTGCTCACGGGTTGGCTCCCGGCCCAGACCCAGCAGAACGAGCCGGCCAGCCCTTATGGCGGCACGGTGGTCGAAGACATTGTTGCCCGGATCAACAACCAGATCATCACCCAGAGCGATTACGACCGCGCCCTGAGCGATATGGACCAGGAGATGCGGCAGCGCGGCGACACGATGCAGCAGATATCCGAGGCCCACAAGGACCTGTTGCGCAACCTGATCGACCAGCAGCTTTGGCTGTCGAAGGGCAAGGAACTGGGGATGACGGCCGATACCGAGCTGGTGAAAAAGCTCGACGAGATCCGCAAGCAGTACAACCTGGATTCCATGGAAGATCTGGAGAAGGCTGCCAAGGAGCAGGGTATCTCGTTTGAGGATTTTAAGCAGAACATCCGCAATCAGATCATTACCCAGCAGGTGATGCGCCAGGAAGTTGGCGCGCATATCACTTTCACGCCAGGCGAGGCGCAGCGTTATTACGACCTGCATAAGCACGAGTTTGCCCAGCCCGAAAGCGAACGCTTGAGCGAGATTCTGGTTTCAGCCGATGCCGGCGATCCAGCTAAAGTACAGGCGGCCAAGGCCAAGGCCGACGATATTGAGGCCCGGTTGCACTCAGGCGGCGATTTCACGCAGTTGGCGCGCAGCTTCAGCGACGGGCCAACAGCCAGCGCCGGCGGTGACCTGGGCTTGTACAAGCGGGGCCAGCTTGGCAGCGTGCTCGAAGACAAGACCTTCCCCCTCAAGACCGGCGAGTATACCGAGCCAATCCTCACCAAGCAGGGCTACATCATCCTCAAGGTTGTGCAGCATACGGCCGGCGGTCCCGCGCCCTATAAAGACGTGCAGGAGCAGGTTGAAGAGGCTCTCTACATGGAGAGGATGGAGCCGGCAATTCACGCGTATCTGACCAAGATGCGCGACGAAGCGGCAATCTTTATCAAGCCCGGTTATACCGATACCGATGCCACCCCGGCTGAGCTGCACCCCAGCATCACCTTCAGCGCCTACGTGCCGCCCGCGCCCAAGAAAAAGTCCAAGGTTGAGCGGACTCGTTTCCGCGAGAGCACGCACAACTTCAGGCAAAAAGGCGGCCAGGCTTCGGCTCCGCCTGAGCCGGCAGCGGCTTCTTCAACTGAAGCTCCCATGGCTGTCGCTCCATCCGCTGCGGCTTCACCAGGGGCAACTCCAGCGGAAGGAACGACCACCGCTGCGAATGTTCCCCCGGCTTCAGCTTCTGCGGGCTCAACAACTGCCACGCCTGCCACCGCAACCAGGGGCAAGAAGTCCAAATTTAAAAAGAAAGGCGATGCTTCAAGCCAGAAGCCGGGCAAGAGGGAGAAGATCCGCCTTGGCCAGGCTCCGCGCGAGACGCTGCCGACCGCGGCTAATGGCGCAACTACCGAGAATGCCGGTGCGCTGCCCGAGACTGCCGACAACACGCCGCAGCCTGCCAATCCGCTGGAGCCCACGCGCCCGACGGTGAAGGCACGCTTCAGCGATAAGGCTCGCACTGAGCACGGAAAGAAGAAGCAGAAGTCCGGATCGCGGACCGACGATATGGCTCCAGCGCCGCCGAATGCTGGCGAAGTGGCCGATCAGGAGACGCAGTCGGCTCCCCTGGGACTGGGCGGAAATACAACGCCGACGAAAAAGAAGAATAGGAAGACAGCGACCACCACCACCGAAAAAACGCGCATGTCTGAGAAGAAGAAGGAGCAGAACACCACTCCGCCTCCGCAGCCGACGCCCGTACCGCCGGTGCCCGGTGCGCCAGCTCCTGCCACTCAGACTGAAGCACCGCAGCCGCAGATCCAGCAGCCGCAACAAACTCAGCCCCAGTAATCGCAAGTCAGCGCGTCAGCACGACTTCGGGCTCGGGATTTCAATCCCGGGCCCGAGGCGTCTTTGGCAACCTGAGCCGGTTGCGTTAATCTTCTCGGCAGAATGAAAGACATCTACATTGCCGATCTGACCGCATTTGACGAAGGCAGAATCTTCGACGGTTTCTTTCTTGTGCTGTCGAAACAGCAGCGCTCAACCAAAACCAACAAGCCATATCTGAGCCTGATCCTGGGCGACAAGACCGGGCAGATTGAAGCGCGCATATGGGACCCTGCCGACCCGCGCATCGCGAAGGACTTTAACCGGGGCGACATCGTAAAGGTGCGCGGCACCGCGACGCGATTTGAAGAACGCACTCAGACAAAGGTCGAACAGCTCAGGCTGGCCGCGCCTCACGAAGTGGACAAGACTGATCTGCTGCCGGCAACCACCCATGATGTGGGCCAGATGTGGGCACAGCTCGAGGCGACCATCGATGGCTTCGCCAATCCCGACCTCAAGCGGCTGCTGAAGACAATGCTGGCCGACTCAGGCGTAGCCCAGGCCTATCGCGAGGCGCCGGCAGCGCGCCAGCTTCATCATGCGTGGCTGGGCGGGCTCCTGGAACACGTCATCAGCCTGCTGGGACTGGCTGAGCGCGTGGCTGCGCATTACGACATGCTCGACCGCGACCTGCTGCTCACCGGCGTGATTCTGCACGACATTGGAAAGATCCGCGAACTCACCTGGGACGTTGGCTTCGACTACAGCGTAGAAGGTATTTTGCTAGGACACATCCAGATGGGGGTCGACCTGGTGGAGAAAACCATCGCCGCCCTGCCCGGTTTCCCAGAGCGGCTGCGTGCACTGGTGGTGCACATGATTCTTTCGCACCATGGCAAACTTGAATTCGGCTCGCCCAAACTGCCCATGATTCCTGAAGCACTGGCGCTCAGTTTCGTTGACGACCTGGATGCCAAAATGCAGGCCATGAAAAGCGAGTTTGAGAAGTGCGCCCGCGAAGGCCGGGCGGCAGACGAACTGACCGGCAAGGTGTGGTCGCTCGACAACCGTCAGTTATTGAACACCAGGGGTTGGCTGAAAGGCAGTGCGTAGGGACCAGGGCCGGTTGCATGAATGGTTTTGTAAAAGGGCACGACTCTAGTCGTGCCGAAAAAAGTGCTTTCGGGTATTTATGCAACCGCCTCCAGGTGTGAGGTTTAAATAGGTTGTCGCAAATCGAGGTCGGAGCGCGCGGGAGACTGAGGTAAAATCCCTGCAACTTAAATGGTGCGAAAAATCTGCATTCTAGCGACCCTTGGACTGTTCTTGCGCAGTCCGGCCGCGTCCGCGTCCGAGCAGTGGACGCAAGTTACAAGCGACCACTTCAGCTTGATCACCGACGCGAATGAGAAGGAAGGCCGGCACACTCTCGATCAGTTGGAACGGATGCGTTGGGTCTTCGGAAAGTTCTTTCCCAACCTGAACACTGACAACGCAATTCCCATCAACGTGCTGGCAGTGAAAAACGGCAAGACCTTTGAGGGGCTGCTGCCTTCCGACAGGTTGGGCAAAAACCAGTTGCAACTGGCTGGTCTGTTCATGCGTAGCCAGGACAAGAACTATATTCTGCTTCGCCTCGGCTTGAATGTGGAGCATCCCTATTCTGCCGTCTATCACGAATACACGCATCAGCAGATTGCCGCGGGACACCTGCGGCTCCCCCTCTGGCTCAATGAAGGCATGGCAGAGTTCATGCAGAATACTGAGTTCAGAGATAAAGACGTGGTAGTAGGCGAGGCCAGCGGGGACGATGTTCTCTACCTTCGCCAGAACACCCTCATCCCGCTGCCAGTGCTCTTCAAAGTGGACAATGACTCGCCGTATTACCACGAAGAGCAGAAGGGGTCGGTGTTTTATGCGGAGTCGTGGGCGTTGACTCACTATCTGATGATGAACGACCACACAACACATAATGCCACCATCAGCAGGTACGCGCACCTCGTGGGCAACGGCGCCGATCCGGTAGTTGCTGCGCAGCAGTGCTTTGGCGACCTCAAGCAGCTTGAGACTGCGCTGCGGGCCTATATCGACCACGGGCGGTACATGGCTCTTGCGCTTTCAAGTGCGGCTGCGCCGATTGACGAATCGAACTTCAAGGTGCGGACCCTGTCGCCGGCCGACGCTGAAGCGGCGCAGGCTGACCTGATGGCGTACGACCGGCGCACCGACGATGCCCGCGCATTAGACGAATCGGTGTTGAAGGATGATCCCAACAACGTGCAGGCCCACGAAACCATGGGCTTTCTTGCCAGCCGTGCCGGTCACTCGGATGAGGCGTTAAAGTGGTATCGCGAAGCCATCAAGTTGGGCTCACACAACTTCCTGATCTATTTCTATTGCGCCAATTTCGCGATGGGTTCTGACAACGACGAGGCAGAGGCAGATTATCGAGCGTCAATTCGCCTGAACCCCAATTTTGCAGTTTCCTATGACCGCCTGGCGTCGTTGCTGGCCAGTCAGCGCGACCATCTTGACGAAGCGCACATGCTTAACCTTCAGGCCATCCAACTCGAGCCCGACAACATTCCTTTTCGCATCAATGCTTCAAATGTACTTGAGCAGATGGGGCGCACGAACGACGCAATCAACGCGCTGAAGGTCGCGCTCCAAGTGGCGCAGAGCGGGTCCCAGACGGCCATGATCCATTCGGCAATGGACCGTCTCCAGCAAAACCAGCAGCAGCGCGCCGAGGTTTTCACTGTTCAGGAAGAGCAACCGGCTGCGCAAAGTTCAACCAGTCAGACTGTCGTCGATATTGTTCCCAGTTTTCCAACTTTGCCGGCCGACGGACCGCGCCTCACCGCAGGCGGCGTCATTACCAGGGTAAAGTGCAACTATCCGGCTGAGATCGAGTTTCGCGTGGAGGGCTCCAACGGCTCGCAGATCGCCCTTTACAACAACGACTTCAGGAAAATCGACCTCAGCGCGGCCGCTAACGTGAATGTGCCCAGCAGCATCAATCCCTGTTACGACTTCGATGGTAAGACGGTGAGCGTCCAATATGTGAAAGGCCAAAGCCCCGGCGTTGACGGTCAGGTGGTATCGGTCGAGCTGATGAAATAACTTTGCCGCATGGCTGAGCAAGGAGAGAGTTGAAGACCCTCGACCAACCTGAATTGAAGCAGGGCATTGTGGGGCGCATTGGCCGGCTGCGGCCCGATCTCGAACGGCGATGGGGCAAGATGAATGCGCGACAGGTGGTTTGCCATCTGAATGATGCTTTCCTGGCCACGATGGGCGAGAAGGCGGTTCCAATAGATCCTGACTTTCGTTTCCGCGGATTGATCAAATGGTGCGCGCTTTACCTGCCCACGCAGTGGCCGCATGGATTTCCCACGCGGCCAGAGATCGACCAGCAATTTAGTGGCACCCCGCCCGGAGATTTTGAAGCAGACCGCCAGACTTTGCTGGCGGTGGTTGAGAAGTTCACACGTCAGCCGAGGGAGTTTGAGTTCAAGCCGCATCCAATGTTTCTGGAGTTGACGGAGTGGCAGTGGATGCGCTGGGGCTACCTGCACACCGACCATCACTTAAGGCAGTTCGGGGTGTGAGGCGGGAGGGGAAGACCGTTGTTGAACGAGTAGGTGCTGCGTTTTACCGGCGTTACAACCGCATCGGATTGATGAACTTCACGCCGGCGAAGTGCTTTTCGTTGCCGGTAACAAGAACACAATCGTTGGCTTCGGCGATGGCGGCCAGGAGCATGTCAAAGGCGCTTCGCGGGTGGCCCGCCGCGGTTCCTTCGGCCATCAATCGCCCCCAAATCAGCGCGGACTTGTCGTCAAATGAAAGAACTCGCCCGGCAAACTGCGATTGCGGGCCCTGCGGGCCGCGAAACCAGCTTTCTAAAATCCGGCGCTTTCTTCCCGCCGGTTTCTCCAGAATGCCACGCCAAATCTCGGCGATCGTAATCGACGTAATGAACAGATTCTCGTTGGCCTGTTCCGCCAACCATGCGATAAGTGATCGAGAGGGAAAGGGCTTAGTGGCGTCACTAATAATGTTGCTGTCGAGAAGATAGCGATTCACAGGTCGATCTTACGTCCTGTGGTGAAGGGACGCTTCAAGTTAAGGTCGGCTCCGACCAGCGGCGAGCTACGAAGCCAGGCCAGGATGCCACCCTTCGTGCTGGATTTCTCAGTGATCGTCTGACGCATTGAGGCGCGCATCTCATCGGCCTCCGGAGTATCGTCTGCCAGGCGTCGCGCGATGCTGCGAATCAGCTCTTGGTCACTTTTGAGGCCAACGACCTCAAACCTGGCCATGCCCCGCTTGCTCAGGCGCTTGCGGTAGTTTTCAATGGCTCGTGTTTGCGCTGCGCTGCCCATGGTCGAAACCCTCTATCCGGTAATATATCCGGATATAAGAGGAAGCGCAAACTGCCTAACTCAGGAACCACTCCCACTGCGACTCGGTGAGAGGAACAACGGAGAGCCGGCCGATCTTAATCAGCGGCGAATCCGCAAAGAGTTTCGCCGCCTTGATGGCGTCGAGCGTCTTGGGAGACTTGAGCCGCTTGCCCGCCTTTACGCGCACGATCGGCACCTTGGGATCGGTGGGGTCAACGCTGATGACCGTGCCGGTGCCCACCGCAGTGCGCTCGTCGCCGGTGTGGTAAAAGATCCACTTGGTTCCGGCCTTCATTCCACGCAGGTGCATGACGGCGGTGGGGTTGGTAACGCCGTCCCACACGGTCTCTTTGTCGCGGAGAAAGTCGTCGAAACTATAGACTGCGGGCTCGGATTTGAAGAGGAAGTAGGTCATAGATTGGTCAGTGATCAGTTGCCGCCAGGGGAGCAAGCAGCCTGGTGATCCCGCGAACAGAATACACCGGCGCCGGGTCGGTCGGGCGACTACGAAAAGGCGGCCCTGATTTTTTTGAATGCCGGGACATTCCACTCCGTGCTAGGCTTTTCGAATATGGAGCAGCGGGCGCCCAAAAACCTGATTGAGCAGGGCCGCAAGGCGCGACAGGAGCGTCGCCTCGAAGACGCACGCAGCCTGTTTAAAGAAGCGCTGAAAGAGTGCTGCAGCGACGATGACCCGCGGCTGGAGGCGGAACTGCACTCGGAGCTGGCGTACGTAGAGCGCGCCCTGCACGATGAGCAATCTGCGGAGGCGGACTATCGCCGGGCGGCCGAGATGTTTGGGACCCTCGGCGACTCGTTTCGAACCGCACATAATATGCGGCACCTGGCCGATATCCTGCGCGAAACAGGCCGGCCGCTCGATGCCGCCCCGTTTTATTCCGAGTCGATTGAGTTCTTCAGGAAGAGCGGAGAGTATCCTCTTCAGCTTGCTAATGCTCTTCGCGGACTGGCGCTTACGCAGGGCTATCTGAAAGATTTTGCCGGCTCGCTTCAATCCTGGGCAGAAGCCAAGGCGCTTTACCAGATGGTAAACGTGGATGCCGGGGTAGCCGAGAGCCGGAAGCGCATCGACGACCTGATGGCGAATCGATAACCATTAACCCGGCCTGCACCGGGCCAGGATGGAAGAACCGCTTACTCCCTTTGAGCACCATTTACAATCAGTAACATATGATCCGCTTCTCGAGCGCCGGCGAATCTCATGGCGAGGCACTGATCGCGATGATTTCAGGGCTGCCGGCCGGTGTGCCCATCGACCTGGAGTTTGTGAACCGCGAGTTGTGGCGGCGGCAGCAGGGTTACGGGCGCGGCGGGCGCATGAAGATCGAGACCGACAAGGTGCATATCCTGTCGGGCGTGCGACACGGCAAGACCATCGGTTCGCCCATCGCAATCGAGATTGTGAACCGCGACTGGAAAAACTGGGAAGAAAAGCTGCCGGTTGAGGCGGGCGATCCTGACAAGCACCAGGCGGTTGTCTCGCCGCGGCCGGGCCATGCCGACCTGGCGGGAGCGCTCAAGTTTAACTTTCCTGATGCGCGCTACGTGCTCGAACGCGCCTCGGCACGCGAGAGCACTTCGCGCGTGGCTGCGGGCGCCATGGCCAAACTGATGCTGCGCACGCTCGGCATCGAGGTGCTCAGCCACGTAATCCGCGTAGGTCGCGTGGAACTGGAGCGCGCCGCTCGGTGGGATGAGATTGCCGCCCTGGCCGCCAAAGACGAGGTGGTGCTGGGATGCGTGGACCCGGATACCGAGGCACGGATGAAAGAAGAAGTGGAAGAGGCAGCGCGCACCGGCGATACAGTGAACGGCATCTTTGAAGTCGTCGCGCACAACGTGCCCACGGGTCTCGGCACCTACGCCAACTGGGATGAGCGGCTGGACGGATTGCTGGCGTGGGCGGTGATGAGCCTGCAGGCGGTAAAGGCGGTCGAGATCGGGCGCGGCGTGGTCGCGGCCGAGTCATTTGGTTCCAGGGTGCACGACCCTATTCACTACGATGCCGAAGATCATGGAAGGCCCACGCGTTTTACGCGGCCCCACAACAACGCCGGCGGAATTGAGGGCGGCATTTCAAACGGCGAAGACGTGGTGGTGCGCGGGTATCTGAAACCGATTTCGACGCTGCGCAAGCCGCTTGAATCGGTCCGTTTTGACACCCGCGAGGCCACCAGCGCAAGTTATGAACGTAGCGACATTTGCGTGGTCCCGGCGGGAGGCGTGGCGGCCGAAGCCATGGTGGCCATTACGCTGGCAGGCGCGGCTGCGCAAAAGTTTGGCGGCGATTCGGTGCTGGAAATGAAGCGCAACTTCGACCAGTACATCGAACAGATAAAACGGTTCTAGCAAGTCACGACAGCAAGTCGGTGGGTGCGCAAGCCCGCCAAAGACGATAACGAGAGTTAGACGATGATTTTGAAAATTGTGAAGTATCCCGAGCCTGTGCTCTCGCAGCCCGGCGAACCGGTAACCGAATTCAATGCCGAGCTGCATAAGCTGGTGGCCGACATGTTCGAGACTATGTACAAGGCGCAGGGCATCGGGCTGGCCGCGCCGCAGGTGGGCGTGTCGAAGCGCGTGACGGTGATTGACCTCAGCATGGGCAAGGAACCCAAGGACAAGCTGGTATTGGTGAATCCCGAAATTATTGTGAGCGAGGGCAAGCAGTATCAGGAGGAAGGCTGCCTGAGCTTCCCTGAAATTCGCGAAAAAGTACAACGCGCCGCCAAGGTTCGCATTCGCGCGCAGGATGGGAACGGAAAGTGGTTTGAGATGGACGGCGAAGAGTTACTGTCGCGTGCCTTTCAGCACGAGATCGATCACCTCGACGGCGTTTTATTCCTCTTCAGAATGAGCCCCTTGAAGCGTAACCTGAACCTGCGCAAGATTCGCAAGATGCAGGCCGACGGATCGTGGTAACAAATCAATGACAAACACTGCGGCAGGTTTGAAGCTGGTGTTTTGCGGGACGCCGCAGTTTGCCGTGCCAACGCTTGAGGCGCTGATCGCCGCTGGCCATCGCCTCGAACTCGTGGCTTCGCAACCCGATCGCCCGGTGGGCCGCGCTGCAGAGATTCATCCAACGCCGGTAAAGCAGGCCGCAATGGCCGCGGGCATTCCTATAACGCAACCTGAAAAAATCAAATCGAATGCGGAGTTCCGCGCGCAGCTTGAGGCGATTCGGCCGGACGCGATTGTAGTGGTTGCATACGGACGCATCATTCCGCCATGGATGCTTGCGCTGCCGCCGCTCGGGTGCATCAATCTGCATGCATCGCTGCTGCCGAAGTATCGCGGCGCGGCGCCGATTCAGTGGGCCGTTGCCATGGGCGATGCGTTCACCGGCAACACCACCATGCTGCTTGAAGAGGGACTCGATACCGGGCCGATCCTGATGCAGCAGACCCACGAAATTGGGCCTGATACAACGGCGGTGGACCTGTTTGAGACGCTGGCATACGCCGGCGCGCCCCTGGTAATTGAGACGCTCGCAGGGCTTGCGGCAGGTTCGATTACACCGCGACCCCAGAATCATGAGTTTGCTACGTTTGCTCCGCTGCTTGACCGCGAAGACGGCCGCATGGATTTTGCCGCGCGCGCGGCGCACGAGCTTTATAACCGCTGGCGCGGATTTCAGCCGTGGCCGGGCGCCTTCACTTCGCTCAATGACAAAAAGCTGATTGTGCATCGCATGGCGCTCACTTTTGAGACGCCGGGCGGTGCAGCAGAAGCGCGGCCGGGAGCGATCTGCGTTGCAGGTGGACACTTGTTCGCCGCTTGCGCTGACGCCACTTGGCTCGAGTTAGTTGAAGTGCAACTCGAGGGCAAGAAGCGCATGGCAGCGGCGGAGTTTCTGCGCGGCAGTCCGCTGACCGCGGACGCGCGGTTAGGTTAGCCGTGGCTGGAATTACTCGAGCACGCGAAGCGGCATTCAACATTCTGCTGGCCGTGGAGCGCGGCAATGTCCACGCGGATGATTTGCTGCGCGGGCCGGCGGTAAACGCACTCGAACAGGCCGACCGCAACCTGGCCACGACGCTGGTGCTCGGTGTGTTGCGCTGGCAGGTTCTACTGGATCAGCAAATCAGGAAATTCCTGAGCAAGCCCGGCGCAAAGCTCGATGCCGAAGTTCTGATCGCGCTGCGTTTGGGCGCATTTCAATTGCTGCATCTCGATCGCATTCCAGCGCACGCCGCAATAGGCGAGAGTGTTGAGCTGGCCAAGCAGGCGGGTCATCGCTTTGCCGCGCGAATGGTGAACGCGGTATTGCGCAAGCTGGCGCGAGAGAGCGGCAGCGGGCCTGAGCCTTCCGATGCGGACTGCGAGCAGGCGCATCCCGCGTGGCTGGTGGATCGATGGAAGGCGTTCTACGGCGACGAAGCCACGCGCGCGATTTGCCGGCATGGGCAGCAACAACCGGAGCTTGCGGTGCGGTTCGTTGATTCTGTTGCGGAACGCGAGTTGATCGATGCGGGCATCGAGCTGGCGCCGGGCCGGTTGCTTGCCGATGCGCGAATTGTGACGGCCGGCGACGTGACCGCGACTGAAGCCTTCACCGGCGGACGCGTGAAAATTCAGGACGAGGGCTCGCAGTTGATTGCGGAGATTGCGGCTTCAACGGGTCCCGTCCAAAAAGTCGAAAGCATCCTCGATACTTGTGCGGCGCCGGGAGGCAAGACGATGATCCTCGCGGAGCGCAATCCTGAAGCTCAAATCGTTGCGTGCGAGTCGAGCGAGCAGCGGCTCACTGCGTTGAAAGAGCGAGTGGCCGGATTTGGCGATCGCATTGAATGTCGGCTCGCCGATGCGGCGGCGCTCAATGAGACTGCGAGATACGATCTGGCCCTGGTTGACGTGCCGTGCAGCGGGACGGGGACGCTGGGGCGCAACCCGGAGATTCGTCATCGACTGCGCGTTGAAGATCTGGCGCGCCACGCCGACCGGCAGAAAGCGATTTTGCGGGCGGCGATCCGAGCCGTTCGGCAGGGCGGGCACATCGTCTACTCCTCCTGCTCAATGGAACCGGAAGAGAACGAGCAGGTGGTTGATTGCATCCTCGCGGAGATGGGTGGACCTCGTCGGGTCCCGATCGCCGCGCGCGTCGATGCGATGCGGGACGCCGGAGTTGTGACTGCGGAGGGCGCGGACCGGTTGCGGGAGTGGATCTCGACAGATGGAGCGCTTCGACTGATTCCCGGCGCGTTGGGCACGGATGGATTCTTTGTGGCACTGATTGAAAGAACGGATTGAGCGCGCCGCAAAACGAGGCTCTTCGCACTCCAGATTTTGGGGAGTGAGATATGCAGGCTGGAGTTATTCAGGCCCGAGCTTGAGCGACTGGTAATCGCGGCCAAGCAGGGCGCAGAGCGCTTCGACGACCAACTCATGATCTTCGCGCTGGGCGAGGCCGGTAACTGTGACCGCGCCGACGATTCCGGCTGACTCAACATTGAGTGGGAACGATCCGCCGTGGGCCGCGTAGTCGGCAACTGGAAGACCGTAGCGCTCGAGGAGTGTGGTGTTTTTGAGCGCGAGCCCAAGGCCGAAACCGTAGGAACTTCGATGGAAGCGCGCGACCACGTTGCTCTTTTTGCGAACCCACTCAGGGCTGTCAGGCGTGGTCCCCTCGAACGCAAAGTAAAACAGCGGTTGCCCAAAGCGGCGCACATCAACAGCGATCGTGTTGCCGCGTTCCTCGCTCATCGCTTTGATGCGCGTACCCAGATCCCAGGCAACGCGAGCATCGAGCCGCGGCAAATGCAGTTCACGCTCCTGTAGCAGAATGCGTTCGACGTCTTCATGCAATCCCATGCGATTACTCCGTCACCTCAGCTGCTCAGGCAACTTAGGCCCTTGTTCCCTCGTTCCCTTGTTCCCTGTCTTTTCACTTCGCCACGGTGAGCGTGACCGTAGTGTCCTGGTCGATGCGCGATCCCGCGGGGGGCGACTGCGCAATCACTGACCCGGGCAGAACTGGGACTGCGGGCGGTGAATTTCCGCTGCCGACGTCGGGCACGTTCACATCGACGAATTTGAGCGGGGCAGATTTTATGCCGGCCCGGGTCAGGTCGGCTTGTGCTCCAATCGCAGGCCGGCCTACCATGTCGGGCATCACGTAGCCGTCAGGCGTGTCGGCGCCGGGCAACGCCACAAGCAGGTTAATGGTGGGCTGCGCAATGTCTTGCGCGTGTGCGGGCGGGTCCTGCGCCAGCACGGTTCCTTCGAGAGCCGGGAAAGGTATTCGAGCCGTTACGCCCAATTCAAGGCCGGCGCGGCGCAACTCGAGATCGGCCACGCGCTCGGCCGAGCCAACGGCGTCGGGCACGTCCACTTTCTGCGGTCCAAGGCTCTCTGAGACGCGCACATTCCACTCACGACGGACCACCGTGCCCGCATCCGGCGACTGTGTGAGGATGTGACCCGCAGCAACGTCGGAGGAATAATAACGGTTGTCGACGTCGAGATTGAGGCCCAGGCCGGATGTCTCACTGCGCGCGTCGGCCACGGTCATGCCCTTGAGCGCCGGCACCTGAACCTCTGCGCCGTGAATGGCAAAGTGCATGGTGATGACAGCAGCCATCAGACCCACGGCCACCAGCAACAGCAGCAGCGAGGCGACCTGGAAGAAGTTCTTGATGGACTGGCTGGTCATGAATGCGGAGCAGCGGTGGTTTGCCCTTCGTTGATTAGTGTATACGAAATGTGTATTCTCGATTTGGAAGAGTGCATGTAATGGACAGCCGTGAGATTATCAAAACGCTCCGCGCAGACGGCTGGTTTGAGGTTGCACAGGCTGGCAGTCACAAACAGTTCAAACATCCGGTGAAGGCGGGCCGGGTGACAGTGCCCTCTCCCAGGAAGGAGGTCCCGATTGGAGCGCTCAAGAGCACTGAAAAGCGGGCGGGAATCAAACTCCGTTAGGGGTGGAAGGCTGGAATTCATTGCCTATTTGCACAAAGATAAGGACTCCGACTACGGGGTAAGCTTTCCTGATTTCCCGGGCTGCATCACGGCGGGTTCGACCCTTGAAGAGGCGCGCCGCATGGCCGTCGAGGCGCTCACGTTGCACATCGAGGGCATGCGCGAAGATGGCGAAGAGATTCCCGAGCCCTCGACTCTCGATGATTTGCGCGGCGATCCGGCAATGAAAGGCGCGGTTGCGTTTTTGACTGAAGTAAGGCGGCCGGAAAAAACAGTTCGGATTAACATTACAGCACGTGAAAGCCAGATCGCCGAGATCGACCGCCGCGCTCGCGGGGTGGGGCTCACGCGGTCGTCCTTCGTAGTGCAGAAAGCGCTGGATAAGAAAGTTGTTTCGCGGTGAAGGAAAGCTGGAGTCCCACAGTCTATTAGGGCCTATCGCATTTCTTCAAGATGAACGAAGCCGAGACGGGAAAAATAGAGGAAGGCAACGTTCCATCATCGACTCCCAAGGCTATGTGAATATGGCTATCGGTATTCTCAAGTAATTCGACTTCGACCTGGTACTCAACCGAGCCGACTCTAACCTGATACGCCTTTGTTGACGGCAAGTCAGCAATGACCTGCTGCGGAGTTTTCCCCGACCAAAGCGCGACCTCGCCCTCCAGTACCTCCCGCCACTTCTTCCGATCAGCCATAATCCCGTCGCGTCCTATCGCGTATTATCCGTCAGCGGTTCGGGGTGGATGGTGACGCGGTACACTTCAGGGCACTCCAGCTTGAAACGGTCTTCGAGCGTTGTCATGATCTCGTGGACGCGGTGCATGGGCAGCTCGTCGGGCAGCGAGCAATGGCAGGTGAGGGCGATGTGCTCGCGGGTGTGAGTCACCACGATGTCGTGGACGTCTGAAATCTCAGCGAACGCGGCTGCAGCCGCGCGAAGCGCGATTTCGATACGGCGGTCTTCGACCACCACCTCCTGCGGCTGTTCGATTGTGGCCGGCTCGCTTTCGATGTGAGTGAGCACGGCATCGATCTCCGGCACGTCTCGCAGAATCTCGGCCTCAAGGACGCAAACAAACTCGTGCGCGTCGCGCAGGCGCATGTTCTCTTCAATCTCCACGTGCAGCTCAACCCGCAACCGGCCCTGGTGCGTTTGGATGCTTAGTTCGTGTACCGAGACGTTGTTGCGCGCGGCCACGGCGCGCACGCTATCGAAGATGCTTTCGGCGCGGGTCTTGTGGGGCACGGTGTGGATGACCACGTCGGCCTGCGGCAGAACGCGCTGCACGGCAGATGTGGCCTCCTGAACTACCTGGCCGGTATGCTCGAAAGTAAAGCGGCGCGGCAGGGCGAGCGTAAGATCGGCAAAGTGTCTGGCGCCGGCGCGGCGAAGGCGCGCCTGCTCCACGGCCAACACGCCGGGCACGAGTCCGACTTCGCGGATCAATTGCTGTCGCGTTTCAGTGGAGACTTCGTCGACCAGAACTGCCACTGCTTCGTGACCGAGACGCAGCGTCATGCGCAAAATCAGGATGGAGACGACGATGGCGGCGACGGGGTCGGCGTAGCGCAGCCACGCGATGCCGTAGTGCGTCCCAAACCAGTTGACGCCAAGCCCGGCAAGCACCGCCAGCGTGGCCCACATGTCCGATGCGAAGTGGAAGGCGTCGGTGGCGAGTGCGGGAGAGCCGGTTTTTTCGGCCACCACGCGCAGCTCGCGCGAGCGCCAGTAGTCCACACCTATCGAAGAAAGCAGCACCGCAACGGGCCAAAGCGAGTGGCGTACCTCGACCGCTTGAACGAAGATGCGCTGCACTGCCTCCCACACAATCCACGCGCAAGAGATGCCCATGAGCGTGGCCTCGGCAAAGGCGGAGAGATTCTCAATCTTGCCATGACCGTAGGGATGATCTTCGTCGGCGGGCTTGTCGCTCACGTTAACTGAGAAAAAGGTGAGCGCGGAGCCGACGAGATCGAGGCCGGAGTGCACAGCGTCGGAGATTACGCCCAGCGAGCCCGAGAGCACCCCCGCGCCTACCTTGAACATGGTCATGGCGCCAGCGGCGCTCATGCTGAGGAGCGCGACGCGGCGCTTCTGGGCAGAGAGCGCGGCTATGGATGCGGGCTGCGGAGTTGGGGCCGCGGCGCGCGTGATGGTTGAGCCGGATTCGGGGGTGCTCGAAGCGGCGGTTGGCATTTCGCTTCTAGCTTACAGTTGGCCGCGTGGCCGTGTACAACCCGGCGATGCCAAAAGTGTAGGGCTGCCAGGCTGCATCGGCGTAGCCCGCATCGCGCAGCATTGCAAGTAACTGTGGCGGCGGAGGAAAGTTGCCGACCGAGGTGGGCAGGTAATTGTAGGGCCCATTCTTGCCGCAGATCATCCGGCCGATGGCAGGCAGGACGCGACGAAAGTACACCGCGTAGGCTTTGCCGACGAGGCCGCCGGGTTCACTGAACTCGAGTATGCCCAATTGTCCGCCGGGCTTCAGCACGCGAAAGAATTCGTCCAGGCCGGCCTGATAGTTGGCCAGGTTGCGGAAGCCGAAGGCAGTCACGATGAGATCGAGCGACTGGTCGCGAAGTGGGAGATGGAGCGCGTCGGCTTCAAGGGCAATGGCGAAGGGCGCGCCGGGTGCAAGGTCCTTGCGGCCCGGACCGAATTTGGCTGCGCCGCGGGCCAGCATGTTGCGCGAGAAATCCGCGGCGAAGATCGGCTCGGCACTGCCCGGCCTGCGCTTCAGCAGGGCCATGGTCATGTCGCCGGTGCCGCAGCAGATGTCGAGGATTTGCGCTTCAGGTCGCGCCAGGATGGAGTTGAAGCGCCGCGCGGCACGCCACCACCAGAGCCGGTCAACATTGGCCGAAAGCACATGGTTGAGCAGGTCGTAGCGCGGGGCGATGGAGTCGAACATCTGCTGCACCGCGCGCGCCGCGCCGGCTTCGTCAGTTGCTCCTGCGGGTTTGGCGCCGGTCGCCGGCATGGTGTTTCGCCTCGCTTACCCAGGTCCTGCACTTCTATGGTAGCGGGCGCGGGCCGCGATCATCTTGCCGGCGCGGCGTAAATAGTCGCATTGCCGCCTATCGTGGAATCGACCAGCGGCGCCGTGATGATATCGCTCCACGGCTTGCCAGGATGTCGTGCTGCCCAGAATTCAATCCAGGCCGGCGGTTTTTCACCCGAGAAGAGCGAGAAGGTCTGCGGCTCCGACGCATATTTCTTTGCCAGGCTGAGGTCGGCCGAAGCGCGCACCAGGAAGTCAACCGCGTCGGCGATGGTGTGGCCGTTAACGCGCACACTGTAGAGGTCGACACCCTGGCGCGCGGCAAGCTCGGCAATCATTACCAGCGGCGCCAACGCGAAGCTCTGATAGTGAAGCGCGTTCTCATGGCGCGCCATCTCGAGTGGGAGCGAGCCGTCAGGGTTCATTTGCCCGATTGCGCGCACGTATTGCGCCAGGCCGCGGCGATAAAGCTTCTCGTCGCTGGTGAGAATGCCGACCGATGTAGCGCAGAGGGCGCGCCAATATGCGTGGTTGTTCTCGTGATCCGTGTCGCCAGGGCGCGGATCCTCATCGAACATGTACTCCGTCACCTTGTGCATCCACTTCAGGATTGTGGCGCGCTGCGCGGCCGGAATGGCAGGGTCGGTCTGCACCACCGACCACGCAAGCGAGATGGAACTGAGCGACCACTCCACCTGGTACCAGGCCTGGCTGCTTTCTCTGAAGCTGTAATCGAGCAGGGCATTGGCCGCGGCCCATTGCGCCAGCAGGTTGGCCACGCAAACAGCTTCAGCCGAATCGCCGGTAGCCACGTAACGACTGGCGCCGTCAGCCACCGTCGCATTCAGTTTGCGATACGGGGCTGTGACGATGTTCTCCTGCGGATTGATGGGGCCGTAGCTTCCGCTCAGGTAGTGGTGCGGGATGATCATGCGGCCGGTGGGCGGCGCGGGCTGCTCAGCGTTGACGCAGCCATGCTTCCAACTAAGAGCCTCCAATACGCGCGGCGTCGTGGCATGGGCCAGTTCAGCACGGCGGGCCTGCACGTTCAGGAACGAGGCTGATGGATCAGCGATGTTGGCTTTGCCGAAAGGGTCTTTCTCAGCCATCGAAAGCGAGATGCCAAAAGTGAGCGCGAAGACGACGATGAATGAACGGAGGCGCATAAAGTGGTGGCCCTCTCATGCATGATCAGACGTGCTCAAGTGTACTTGTTGGGACGCGATTGAGCGAATCCTCGTGCTGGAAACTCGGCAAGCCGGTAAAATAGAGATTGGAGCAGGATTCCGAGTGATGGACAAAACGATCCGCAAATTTGCGAGCCACGAGGAGCAAAAGGCAGAAGTATATCGCTACTGGCGAAGCCGCCCTGCCGCGGAACGATTCCTCGCTGTTTGGGAAGCCACTGCGACGGCGTATGCCTTCAAGGGGATCAAGTATGACCCTACCCGAAGATCTGAAGCAACTCTTACTCGCGTTCAACGCACACGGGGTTGAGTACCTGGTGGTTGGAGGGTGGGCAGTTGGTTTTTATTCCGAACCCCGTTCCACAAAAGACATTGATCTCTTCATCCGCTCAGGAGTCAAAAACAGCGAGGCAGTTTTTCGCGCTCTCGCTGAATTTGGAGCTCCTCTAGCAGGGTTAACGCCCGCAGATTTCCGCGACAGCCCGAATTCCGTCTTTCAACTTGGCCATGCCCCGGCCCGCGCAGACATTCTGCAGAGCATCGACGGAGTCGATTTTGACGAAGCGTGGCCGAAACGCGTTGAGCTTTCTCTTGAAGGCGTGCCGGTGCACGTCGTTTCCGCAGAGCACCTGATCCAAAACAAGCTGGCGTCGGGAAGACTGCGCGATCTGGCGGATGTGGAAGCGATCCGCGAGTCGGAGAGGGCGAATAAAGGGAAGACTGAGTAAAGGCCTATACCGGCTCATCCTGATCATAAAGGTTCATGCGTCGTCAGTTGAGCGCAACGATTGACCGAAATGCCAGTATCAACAGAAACAGGTTTGCAAAAGCCAGCTTCCATCGGTCTCCCTTTGTCGTTAATAGTGCAGCAAAAAAACCGATAATGGCTGCCGGAATGCCGAGCAGAGGCCAAACCACCATAAACGCAACAGTCTGAATTTGCGTTGTTAGAAACGCAGTCAGAATCGAACAAATAAACAGGCCCGAAACGAATATCGCCGTCCAGAATGCAGGGTGCAGCACGCCCTTTGGATGAGGGACGGAACCCCATTTAAGCAAGGCATCCCAGGCCAGGAGTGCAAACGCCGGGAGAGCAAAAAACACTCCATTCATGATCGTTTCGTGGATCCACGGATGACTCATCTTTCGGTCTCCAGTGCTCCAAACCTGATCCCGCCCGACAACTGACAACGGATCACTGACTACTGCCTTACTGCAACAGCGTCCCCTGCTCGCCTTCGTGATTGCCGTTGCCGTTCAATTCTTCCGGCGGAATGATCACCGCGGCCGCAACCTTGTCTTCAGGCTCCAGGCTCAGCAACCGCACGCCTTGCGTGGCGCGGCCGGCGGCGCGAATGGTCTTGGTATCGCAACGGATGATTTTGCCAAATTGGCTGATGACCATCAGCTCGCTGGTTTCATTCACCAGAAGAATCGACGCTGTTTTGCCCACCTTGGGCGTGGCCTTGAGATTAGTGACGCCCTGCGCGCCGCGCGAGGTCAGGC
>CAZGUD010000025.1:0-89650 GCA_964528915.1 uncultured Occallatibacter sp. | reverse complement strand
TCCGATGAAGCGGACTACAACTGTTATTCAATTTATCTCAGAGACAGTACACTAGGGACCAGGGGCTAGGGACTAGAAAGAATCCGCTGGCGGGGGGCGTGCTATTCCAAGTCCCGGAATCGGCATCTGGAGCAGTCGGCGCCAGATGCGCTTCCTGCGGCGTGCTCTCATTCGGCCGCCAATGTCCCCGACGACGGCGACACGCACCGTCAGAGAGAGGCGACCCGCAAACATTTAGAATAAAACCTGCTGTGATTTGTTCTAGCGTCTGTACGTGTGGCAACTCTGAAGTTCGTTGAAAAGCAACCGCAGATCCTTCGACTGCGTCCGCTGACGCGGACTGTGCTCAGGATGACAAGCGTGTTGTCGAGGCGACCTTCAGAAGCAGCGCATCTATGCGGACGGGAAAGTTTGTGCACTCTTTCTATGCATCGTTGGTCGAAATTATTTATTCCCACCCTTCGCGAGGCCCCGACTGACGCCGAAGTGGCCAGCCACAAGTTCCTGCTGCGCTCCGGCTACATTCGGCAGCTCGGCGCCGGCATCTACAACTATCTCCCCCTCGGTCAGCGATCGCTGAACAAGATCATCGCCATCGTGCGCGAAGAGATGGACACCATTGGGCAGGAGTTCTTCCTGCCGGCAATACTGCCCAAGGACCTGTGGGTTGAAAGCGGCCGCTGGACCGTAATGGGCGACAACATGTTCCGGCTGAAGGACCGCAAGGGCGCGGAGCTGTGCCTGGGCATGACGCACGAAGAGGTGATGACCTCGATTGCACGCAATGAGCTGCGCAGTTACAAGCAGTTGCCGCAGATCTGGTACCAGATTCAGACCAAGTTCCGCGACGAGCCCAGGCCGAAGGGCGGGCTGTTGCGCGTGCGCCAGTTCATGATGAAGGACGCCTATTCCTTCGACATCGACGAGGCCGGACTCGACAGAAGCTTCAATCAGCACGACCGGGTCTATCGTCGCATCTTCGCGCGTTGCGGGTTGAAGTTTGTCGCCGTGGAGGCCGATTCAGGCTCGATGGGCGGGTCGCAGTCGCAGGAGTTCATGGTGTACACCGATGCGGGCGAAGACCTGATTGCGAGCTGCCCGATGTGCGGTTACGCGGCCAACCTTGAGAAGGCGACTTCGTTGCTCGAGCCCGTGACGGAGATGGAGTCTACGGGAGACGGTATGCCGGAGCTGGTGGAGACGCCGGGCTGCGCTGCCATTGCCGATGTAGCGGCGTTCTTCAACATTTCTCCGGCCAGCGATATCAAGTGCGTGGCGTACATGGCGCTAAAGCACGCGGCCGATGCAAAGAAGGGCGCGGTGAAAGGGACCTGGCATGGTGTGGCGGCGTTCCTGCGCGGCGATCACCAGGTGAATGAGACCAAGCTGATGAGCGCCATTGGCGCAGCCGAACTGCGCACCATGCAGGCCGAAGAACTGACGCAATTCATGAACGGGCCGGCCGGTTATCTCGGCCCGGTCGGGCTCAATCCAGAAAAGACTGCCCTGGGCGAAGGATTGACAGTTGTGGTGGACAAGTCGCTCGAGGGCCGCAGGAACCTGGTGTGCGGCGCCAACAAGCAGGACTACCACCTGCGCAACGTGACTCCGGGCCGCGACTTTGGCTGGACACTGCTGGCCGATATTCGCAGCGTGAATGAAGGCGAGGCATGCCCGAAGGACGCCTGCGGCGGCAAGCTGGTGGTGGGGAAGGCCGTCGAGGTAGGGCACATCTTCAAACTGGGCTACAAGTACACCGAATCGATGGGCGCAACCGTGCTCGACGAGAACGGCAAGGAAGTGAAGCCGATCATGGGCTGTTACGGAATCGGCATTGAACGAATTTTGACGGCGGCAATCGAGAGCTCGAATGATGCGAACGGCTTCTGGCTGCCCGCGTCGATTGCGCCGTTCACCGTGGTGGTTACAGTGACGAATGTGGGCGATGCGGCACTGCGCGAGACCGGAGAAAAGCTGGCCGAGGAGCTTGAAGAAGAGGGCCTCGACGTGCTGCTTGATGACCGGGACGAGCGTGCCGGCGTCAAATTCAAAGATGCTGACCTGGTAGGCATCCCGTACCGCATTAACGTGGGCAAGAAGGCTGCCGCCGGCCAGGTGGAATTGGTAACGCGCGCAACCAGCTCGAGTGTTGACGTGGCGCTGGGCGAAATTGCGGCGCTGCTAAAGGAAAAAGTGCAGGAAGAATTGCTGCTGGGAGAGGCGTAAGGACAGCTATTAGCTTTTAGCTATTAGCTTGTTGGTGCGGCTGCCAACCAAGTGGATTGGAACATAAATCCGAACGGAATGGGCGCCGAAACGCGAACGCATTTCTCAGCGCGATGGAGCTAACAGCTAAAAGCTAATAGCTAATAGCTGCTTTACAGATGGCATTGAAAATTAAAATCGCGCGCAACATGGGCCGGCACTCGCTGGCCAAGAAGCTATTGATTTTTAGCGGGGCGGCAATCGCGCTGGTTGTTTTGGTGGGATTCAGCATCTTCGAGATCACCTATTTCCAATACCGCAGCATCGTCGACCAGCGGTTTCAACAGCCCGTGTTTGTAGATACGGCAAAGATTTATGCGACTCCGCGCGAGGTGCGCCCCGAGCAAAAGCTGAGCGTCAATTTGATTTCAAATGAATTGCGCGAGGCGGGATATACAGAGGTTGGCGCGTCGCCCGAGTCTCCGCTGGGCACTTACAAACTGGGCGCGCAGTCAATCACCGTACACCCCGGGCCGCAGTCGTTTCACGCGCCAGATAGCGCCACCATTCACGTGAGCGGCGGCGTGGTTGCATCCATCACCGACGACAGGGGTGAAGATCTCTCAAGCTATGAGCTGGAGCCATTGCTGATCACCGGCCTCAGCGAGGACGCGAACCGAACCAAGCGGCGCCTCATCACCTACGACGAGATTCCGCAAAACCTGGTGAACGCGGTCGTGGCCATCGAGGACCGCCGCTTTTTTGAACACAATGGCGTGGATTATTACCGGCTGGTGGGGTCGGTGCTGAACGATCTGAGCCCGAAGCATCGTTACATGGAAGGCGGATCGACGCTCACCATGCAACTGGCCAAGATGTTCTTTCTCACGCCGGAGCGCACCTTCAAGCGCAAGTTTCTGCAGGTAGTGATCACCTTCCAGCTTGAGAATCGCTTCACCAAGAAACAGATTTTCCAGATGTATGCCAACGAGGTGCCGCTCGGGCAGCGGGGCAGTTTCTCGATTGATGGATTTGGCGAGGCCGCGCAGGACTATTTCGACAAGGATGTGCGCCAGCTAACGCTTCCCGAGTGCGCGCTGCTTGCGGCCGTGATTCAAAGCCCCAGCCGTCTGAATCCCTTCCGCCACCAGGACCGCGCCTTCGAGCGCCGCAACCTGGTGCTCGATTCGATGGTTGAGACCGGTGCCATCACCAAGGAACAGGCTGAAGACGCGAAGCGCGAGCCTTTGCACCTTGTGCCGGGCAGCATGGACGCCAGCGAGGCGCCCTACTTTGTTGACCTGGTTCACGACCAGCTATTGCAAAAGCTGGGCGACCGCGACTTCAACCGCGAGGGCTTGAGGATCTACACTTCCCTCGATCCCGAATTGCAGCGCGTTGCCACGCAAGCGGTAGACTCCACGCTCCACATCGTCGACGAGCAGGTGGACAGGGTCCGCGCCCGCGACAAGAAGCTGGGCAAGCCATACGTATATCCGCAGGTGGCGCTCATCGCGCTCAACCCTCACACCGGCCAGGTGCTGGCCTTAGTGGGCGGCCGCAGCTACGGCGCGTCGCAGGTTAACCACGCGGTCGCGCACCGGCCTACGGGTTCGATCTTCAAGCCGTTTGTCTACGCCTCTGCGTTCCAGACCGCAGTAGAGGGCACAATGCTGCCCGGGCAGACCAAGCTGTTCTCGCCTGTAACTTTGCTTAGCGACGCGCAGCAGACCTACGGCGAGGGAACGCCCTACGAATACACGCCGCGTAATTTTCAGGGCGAGTCTTACGGCGAGATGACTGCCCGCCTGGCGCTGATGCGATCGGACAACAACGCAACCATCGGCCTGGCGAGCCTGGTCGGTTTCGATCGCGTGGCCGCGCTGGCGCGCGAGGCGGGAGTGAAGAGCGCCCAGGGCACGCCGTCCATGGCCATCGGCTCCTACGACGCTACGCCGCTCGATATGGCTGGGGCCTACACGGTGTTTGCCAACGGCGGCGTGCATCTCGACCCCTGGATGCTGGGCAGCGTTCGCACTCCGACGGGCGACGTGATCACCGACTACACGCCAACGTCGCGCCAGGTGCTCGACCCCCGCGTCGCATTCCTCACCACCTCCTTGATGGAGGCTGTTCTGCAAGGCAATGGGCCCGGCGGCTGCAAGATTGGCGGACGAGATTACTGCGGAACTGGCGCCGGCGTGCGAAATATGGGCTTTATCTCGCCAGCCGCGGGCAAAACGGGCACCGACCACGACGCATGGTTCGCCGGTTTCACCAGCAACCTGATCTGCGTGGTCTGGATTGGCAACGACGACTACACCCCGCTTGATCCGGAAAACCGCGGCCGCGTTCAGGGTGCGCAGGTGGCAGCGCCTATCTGGGCCTCGTTCATGAAGCAGGCCGTCCTGTTGCCCCAGTACTCTGACACCAATGAGTTCACGCCGCCGCAGGGTGTGCAGATGATCTCGCTCGACAGGAACACCAACCTGCTGGCCGACTCCGCCTGCCCCGACGACTATTCGGCAGCGTTTCTCGATGGCACCGCGCCAACAGATACCTGCGACCATCCGCCCGACAAGCGCAATATCTTCCAGAAGATATTCGGGCTGGGCAAGAGCGGGAACTAGTTTTTGCTTGAAGCTGCACTAAACTCTGTGCCCCATCCTCCTAAGCGAAGCGGAGCGCAGTCGAAGGATCTGCTTCTTCCATTTAGTCTGCGAAATGGGGGGAGACCACAATGCCCCTCTCGCATGGACAGGAATCTCGCTATCCATCCACGTCGCTGTCGTCGGGCATCGGCTGGCAGCGAGGGCACCAGAACGTTACGCGTGCGTCCGCTCCCTGGATGCGGCGGCGCACGACCTCATCGCAGCGGCGGCAGGGCTCGCCGGCGCGGCCGTAAACCCACAGGCTTTCACTGGCGTTCGACGAGTGCGTGGTGCGGCGATGGCGGCCGCCGAAGGTGACAATGGTGTCGCCTGAATCCTCAAGCACGTTGGCGCAAACCAACCGCACCGATGCGGCAATGAGCGATTGAACCTGTGCCAGCGAGAGCGCGGCCACGCGTGCAAAGGGATTGGTCCCGGTGACGAAGCAGACCTCAGACTTGAAAACATTGCCCACGCCTGCGATCACCTCCTGGTGCAGCAGCATGTCGCCGATCTCTTCATTGCGATGTGCGGCGATGCGCAGGGCTGCTTCGTCGGCATCGAACTCAGGGTTGAGCACGTCGATGTTGTCAGCGGGAAAGCGGCGATCGCGAGCCAGCGATTGGGCGCTGTGCATTTCAGCCACCGGCACTTTGAATCCGACCGCGATGTAGTCCTGGTTCTCAAGCACGATGCGCATATTGAAGCGAGGCTGCTGCCATCGCTCGCCGTGCCGATAGATGTGCCAGCTCCCGCTCATGAGCATGTGCGTGGCCAGAGTGGCTCCGCCTGAAAAGTGGATGAACAGCCACTTTCCGCGCGACTCGACTCGCTCGACCGTTTGGCCCGTAAGCGGCGAGTCGTCGTGATAGCGCGTGAGATTGGGATACGTGGAGCGAAAGCCAGTGATAGCTTTTCCGCCAAGTGCGCGGCCCAGGGTGCGCGCGGTGCGAAAGATGGTGTCGCCTTCAGGCACGGCTATTGCACCTCGGGCCGGGACTGCTGGCCGTGCGAAAGCGGTACCGGGATGCGACGCAGATGCATGCCCAGTGGGCCGGAGAAGAAGCCCGCGTCCATGAGGAATCGCGCCATGGGATGCGCGGCCACCGGCTGGCCGTTGATGGTGGTGATGAGCGCGCCCTGGTGACTGCCGTTGCGCAATTGCAACTGGCCGCGCGCGCTGATGAAGTGCGCCAGGCCCGAGGCTGTCTGCGAGCGCTCCGGCTCTTCAGCGGGAAGAA
The DNA here is from genome assembly GCA_964528915.1 of uncultured Occallatibacter sp. Lineage (GTDB taxonomy): Bacteria > Acidobacteriota > Terriglobia > Terriglobales > Acidobacteriaceae > Telmatobacter. The sequence goes on along the minus strand of CAZGUD010000025.1, from coordinate 83,553 downwards.
AAACCAGCACGTGCGGATTGCCGCGGCGCATCCACGCCACAAGTTCGCCGTTGCGAAGAATCACTTCAGCATTGGCAGCGCGGGTAAGCACGCGCGGAGCAGTTTCTGAGTCGTCATCCATCGCCGGCAGCTCGGGCCAGCGCAGCGCGGCGCCGTAGGGATTGGCCGGATCGGCTGCGGCGAGTTGCACAAATTCAGGCTTCTCGGCCGGCGGTTCGGTGCGCAATTGGCGCAAAAGATCGACGGCCGCGGGCAGCGCGAATTGCGTTGCGCCGAGCCCTGCGACAAAGTAGCCACGGCGAATGCGCCCCGACTCTTCGAGCGCTTTGAGCACGCCGTAGACAGCGCTGAATCCGCCTGGAACGTTTTCGGCCATGACCGATTCGCGCAACAAAACGCCGTAGCGGCTCAGCAATTGCATGGCGAGGGCGTGGGAGGCTTCGGTGGGGGTGTAGCGCCGGGCTCCAGCCCGGTTGTCGCGTGGGTCTCCAGACCCGCGCAACTCCGCTGCCGGCGTGGATGCCGACAGTACAACCGGACTGGAGTCCGGCGCTACACCCGCGCTCCGCACCGGCAGCAACGACCACCTACCTTGCGCATTCGGCGGCGTAGTCCGGCGCGAGCGGAAGACGTTCCCTGTATGCATGCGGCGCGGCGCTCGTGCGCTCTCAGGCCGTGTGATGTAGGCGCGCAGCGCATGGAGCGAGTCGTTGGTGATAAGGCCACGCCACACCAGGCTCCATAGCGCGTCGATCGTCTCGCCAGGATAGCCGCCTCCAATCGCCTGATGAAGCGGGTCAAAAAAGCTGGCGCCGGTTGAGGCCAAAACCGTAAGCAATTTTTCTTCGCGCTCGGTAAGCGGATCGACTAACGGCCGCGGTTGCGCGAGCAACGGCAGTTTGTCAGCCAGGTAAAGCGCTATTCGGCCATTGCGTTCGCCAATGGGTTCCACGCCGGCCCACGCAACTTCGCCGGCAGCGATCAACGTGTCAAGACCATCGGGCGTGTGACCCTGCAGCCGCGCCGGCAGAATGGCGCTCTCAAGCAGCGTTGCCGGCAGTGGCGCACCTTGCAAGCTTTCAATAGCATCGAGAAGCGCGTCGAGATTGGGACCGCGCCGCGGCGCAACCAGTCCCTGCCAATGCGTGAGGAAGCGCGCCAGCGTGCGCTGTTCCACCGGCTCAACCTCACGGCGCAACCGCGCCAGCGATTTGCGGCGAATGATGCGCAGAATCTCGGCATCGCACCATTCCTGGTGGAATCCGTTGGGGCGAAAGCCGCCCTCAAGCACGCGGCCCTCGGCTGCAAGCTGGCGCAAAGTGTTTTCTACGGCCTGCGAGTCAAGAGCGAACCGATCTGATACCTCGCGCAGCGTGAACGGCCCATGCGTTCTTGCATAACGGCGCACCAGTTCGAGCACAGGATGCGCGACCGGCTCAAGCAGTGCAACGGCCAGCCCAGGTGGCAGCGGAATGCCCAGCGCATCGCGGTAGCGGGCGGCATCTTCAGCAGCAATCAGGCGACGTTCGCCGGCAATATTGAGTTCGAGCAGGCGGCGAGCGCGAATCAAACGATCGACGTGGGCAAGTAAATCCGGCGAGGCAACGCGGCGTTCCAATTCGGTGCGCGAAAGATCGCCAAGGCGCAGACACAAATCGTGAATGCCGTCAGCGGTGCGGGCACGATGCGACTCAGCCAGGCACTGCGCAGTCTCTTCCACCTCGGCAATGGCGTCGGCATCCAGCAGCTCGCGCAGGTCGGCGTCGCCCAGAATTTCGCGAAGCTGATCCTGATCGATGGTGAGCGCCTGGGCGCGGCGCTCGGCCAGCGGCGCATCGCCGTCGTAGAGAAAGTTAGCAACATAGCTGAACAACAGCGACGAGGCAAACGGCGAAGGCTTGCGCGTCTCCACCACGTGCACGCGGAGTTTGCGCTCTTCCACCTCTTTCAATATCTCGACCAACGCCGACATATCGAACACGTCGCGCAAACACTCGCGATAAGCTTCGAGCAGCAGCGGGAACGATGGATAGCGCGATGCCACACTGAGCAGATCGTAGGAGCGCTTGCGAAGCTGCCACAGAGGCGAGCGCTGATCGGCGCGACGGCGTGGCAACAGCAGCGCGCGCCCCGCAGCCTCGCGAAAACGGCCGGCGAATAAAGCCGTTGACCCAAGTTGACGCAGCACAAGCTGCATGGCCTCGGCAGACTCGACCAGGATCATGTCGGAGTCGGGCGGCTCATCGGTATCGGGGAAGCGCAGTACAAAGCCGTCGTCGCCCCAGAGGGTTTCAACTTCAGGGCCGCCCATGGCGCGAATGCGTGCACCCACTGCCATGGCCCAGGGAATGTGAATTCGGCTGCCGAACGGTGTCAGCACGCAGACGCGCCAGTCGCCGAGTTCGTCGCGGCATCGCTCAATCACAATGGTGCGGTCGTCGGGCACATGTTCCGTTGCGGCCTCCTGATCGGCGAGATACTGCATCAGATTTTCTGCCGCGCCGGGGTCGAGATCGTGCTCCGCAACAAGACGCGTGAGCGCAGCGGCCTTGGGCAACGCGCGCAGTTCGCGGACCATGGCGCCAATACGGCGGCCAAACTCGAGCGGGCGGCCGGGGCCGTCACCCTTCCAGAAAGGCATTTTGCCGGGCTCGCCGGGAGCGGGCGTCACCAGTACGCGGTCGTGCGTGATGTCGACGATGCGCCACGTCGACGCGCCGAGAATGAAGGTCTCATTGGGATGCGACTCGAAGACCATCTCTTCGTCGAGCTCGCCCACACGCACCGGCTTGCCCTCGGTGAATGCCAGAAAGACGCCGTAGAGGCCGCGATCGGGAATGGTTCCAGCATTGAGGATTGCGAGTCTCGCCGCGCCTTCGCGCGCGCTGACCACGTTGCGAATGCGGTCCCAGGTGAGGCGCGGACGCAACTCGGCAAATTCGTCGGAGGGGTAACGCCCGCTGAGCAGATCGAGCACGCCTTCGAAGGCGGAACGCGTGAGCGAAGCGAATGGCGCGGCGCGGCGCACGAGGTCGAAGAGAAAGTCGACGGGGACAGCGGGAGGAGCGGGGTTAGCGGAGTTAGTCGGGTCTGTGCTTTCCCATGTCTCAAAATCGAGACATGGGGCACCCAGTTCGGTTTCTGATTCAAAGAGATCGAGTGACTCGACGTTGTCGGCCTGCTTTTTTCTATTCCCTATTCCCTGTTTCCTGTTCCCTGCTTTCTTGTTCCCTCGTTCCCTTGTTACCTCGTTCCCTGTTTTCGGCGGGTGCGCGACTATCGCCACGATCTGTTGTGCGAGCACGTCGAGCGGGTTCCGCGGATAGCGAGTGGATTCGATCTGGCCGTCGTGCATGGCACGCGTGACGGCGGCGCAGGCCACCAGGTCGGCGCGGTACTTGGGAAAGATGACGCCTTCACTCACTGTATCGACGCTATGGCCGGCGCGGCCAATGCGTTGCATACCGCTGGCGACCGAAGGTGGCGATTCAATCTGGATAACCAGATCGACCGCGCCCATGTCGATGCCCAGTTCGAGCGTTGAAGTTGCGCAGAGCGCCTTGATCTGGCCGGCCTTGAGCTGCTCCTCGATTACCGATCGTTGCGCCGCGGCCAGCGAGCCGTGATGGGCGCGCGCGATGGGCTCACCGGCAAGCTCGTTGAGCGCGCCTGCCAGGCGTTCGGCTACCTGGCGGCTGTTGACGAAGAGGATGGTCGAATTGCGCTCGCGAATTATTTCGAGCAGGCGCGGATGGATTGCATTCCAGATGGAAACGCGGCGCGGCATTTGCGACGCCGGTCCGCTGGGGATCTCTTCCATCTCGCCCAGATGCGCCATATCTTCAACCGGAACCTCGATGCGCAGCTTCAGCTGTTTGGGCGACGCGGCGTTGACGATGGTGACGGGGCGATAGCGGGGCGGCAGGGAACAAGGGACCGAGGGATCAAGGGAACCATTGAACAACGAATCTTCAGCGGCCAAAGCCTCCGCATCGTTTTTGGGGTCTTCTATTTGGGGTTCCTCTAATGGCGGTTCTTTTAACGGCTGCTCTTTCGATGGGGGTTCCTCTAGAGGCGGTTCCGCTGATGGCGGTTCCTGTGATGGCGGTTCTTCTAATGGAGGTTTTTCGGTGCCCGACCCACCCAGCGCACGGAGCTCATACGCTGACTCGCTGACTTGCCGACTCTCCAACTCACCTTTTTCTGGTCGATGATCCTTGTTCCCTGCTCCCTGCCTTCTTGTTCCCTCGTTCCCTTGTTCTCTCGTTCCCTGTACTTCCACTCCGCCGAGAAACCGCGCAACCTCTTCGAGCGGCCTTTGCGTTGCCGACAGACCGACGCGCTGGATGGTTCGCGGAGTCAGCGCCTGCAGCCGTTCGAGGGAGAGAGCGAGGTGCGCGCCGCGCTTGGTGGGTACGAGCGCGTGAATCTCGTCCACGATAACCGTTTCAACCGTGCGCAGCGCGCCGGCCGCGCGCGAGGTGAGCAGCAGGTAGAGCGACTCGGGCGTGGTGATGAGAATATCGGCAGGCTGACGCGCAAAGCGGGCACGCTCGCGTTGCGGAGTGTCGCCGGTACGCACGTTGATATCCGGTTCGTGAATCGCAACGCCCATGCGGCGAGCCATGTTTGCGATACCCACCAGCGGCGAGCGCAGATTGCGCTCAACGTCAACGGCGAGCGCCTTGAGCGGCGAAACGTAAACGATGCGACAGCCGCGGTCGGGCTCCCGCTCAGGGGCTAAAGCCCCTCGTTTTATAGATCCGCTTTCGGCACGACTAAAGTCGTGCCCTGACACTTCTCGCTCTGACAAGCTCTGTGGCAATTGCTGACGGCCCAGCATGAGGCGGTCAAGGCACCACAAAAACGCCGTCAGGGTCTTACCGGTTCCTGTCGGCGCTGTGATCAGCGCGCTTTCGCCCCGGGCAATTACCGGCCATCCCAGCCGCTGCGGAGCGGTGGGCGCGTCAAAGACCGCACGAAACCACGCTGCGGTGACGGGATGAAAGACACCAAGCGGATCAACATCCGGGCGGGCGCCAGGCGCGGCGGTTCGGGAGTCGGGATGGGGTGAGCGGGGAGACATGTGCTCATTGCAGAATAGCGCGGCGGACAGGCGAAGAGGAAGCGAAGAATTCGGCCGGTTTTCCTCAGGGCCCGCCTGGTGTGCTGAACCCAATATTCGTTGAAAAACAAATGCAGGTCCTTCGACTACGATTGGGCGCAAAACACGCGCCAATCTCCGCTCAGGATGACGACTTGTTTTTGGTGCGGGCGGGGACGCCCGCACTACAGCCGGTCAGAGCAAGCTGCGGAAAAACTCATTCGGCGTGTTGTTTTGTATCAGGGCACGAGTTTACTCGTGCCGATAAAGCCGCAAAAATGAGTCCGGGGCTTTAGCCCCCGAGGGATGTTTGCGGGAATTGGGCTGAGCAAACGAGTTTTTCCGCAACCTCCTGAGACCGGCGGTACGCGAGCCTACGGAAGGTATTGCGGCGGTACCGGGTCGGCCGGAGTCTCGGCGTGCCACGTAATCTCAATTACGCGCCAGCGCTGGCCGTCGAAGACTGCCTGGATGCTGTTGATGCCGCGCACCTCGGCTTTTCCGTCGGGCGTGGGTCGCACTTCATAGGTGCTCCACAAGTGCGCGACCGGGCCGTAGACTTCGCTCTTCACCTTTACCTGGCGCTCGTAAAAAACTCCGCTTCCGCGCTTGCGTACCGCGTCGATCCAGCCGTCCACGGTGAGAATGCGCGGAGCAATCGTGCCGTCGGGCTGCTTTGAAACGGGAATCAGCCGGGCATCGGGCAGCAGAACATCTCGAAAGCAGGTGCGATCTTTGTCGGCCGGGCCGCTGACAGCGTCGTCGATGGCCGAAATGAGCTGGTCAAGGTTGGACGTGGGTGGACAGGCTGGTGACGGAGCAGTTTGCGCCGGGAGCGCAGGCGCGGCGAAGGCGAGGGCGGCGAGCAGAATGCTGGAAAGGGGCTTCATGCGCCGATTTTACAAGGGACGACCTGCAGGCGCGCGACACCGACTTATTCCCTAGTCCCTAGTCCCTGGTCCCTGCCCTATTCGTACGCCAGCGCGTCGATGGGGTCTTTGCGGGCTGCCATCCACGCCGGGTAAACCGCGCCGAAGAGCGAGCTGGAAAAGGCAATGAGGGTGCCGCGCAAGAGCCATCCGGCGGTGATCTCAAAATGCTGGGTAGGGAAGAAATGCAGCAGCGAGCCGCGCACCACGTAGGTGAGAATGATGCCGAGAATAACACCGGCGACGGCAAGCACCGAGCACTCGCGCAACAGCACCGCAACGATCGTGGTCTTTGAAGCGCCCATCGATTTCAGGATTCCGATCTCACGGGTGCGCTCCAGCACGGCCGTGTACATGGTTTGAAATATCACCAGGATGCCGACGATAACCGCGATGCTGGTGATAACTTCAAGCGCCAGGTTGAAGCCAGGAATTTTGCTGGGCGTCATCTCGTTAAGCCAACTGTCGATGGTCATGAGCGTGTTCTGCTCAAAGCCTTCGGTGGAATGAATTTCTTTGAGGACGAGGTCGGCGCTTGCCGGGCTGTCGCACTTGACGTAGATGAGCGACACCTTGTTGGGAGCGCCGATGAGTTGCTGCATGGTATCGAGCGGGATAAGCTTGCGGCCGCCCTTGCCGGGCTCTACGATTCCGGAAATGCGGAAGGGCTGGTTCATGATCTGGAGCGTATCGCCAACATGGTGCTTGTCGCCGGCCAGCACGGTATCGACAATCACGTCGTTCGGCCCCTGAAACTTGCCGCCCTCAACAAAGGAGAAAGGCTTGAGGGCGTCGAAGCTCGCGTAGTCGATGCCGTAGAGGATCTCGACATTGCCGTTGGTGCTGAGGTGTTGGATGACCGGCGAAGCCGCGACAATGTGCGGCAGCTTGAGCAAAGCCTTGACGTCGACAATGGGCATCGAGACCGCTCCCACGCCGTTGAACATGCTGGCATTCGAGGGCAGCACCATGATGTCGGCGCCGATGCCGTTGGTGCGCTGCTTCTGATCGTTGAGCATGCCCATGAAAATGCCCACAATCGACAGGATCATGACCACTTCAATGGCCACGGCGAGCACGCTGATGATGGAGCGAACGGGACGATGAAGCAGGTTGGCGAAGATTAGCTTGTTCATGCTTTAAGTAGGCCGACCGGCACCAAGCGCGCCGAGGCCCACTACAAGGTTAGCAGCCGGGGCCGGGCGCGGATGGCCAGCGCAGTTGGTGAGCGAAGCCCGCCTGCGGCGTGAAGACCCGCCTACAAAGGTGCATATGCAAGTTCATCGGCCCGGGATTGTTTTGACTCAGACCGAAGCGGGGTTTATGGTGAACTTGGAAATTCCTTGTAGTTCCTGCTGGTGCCTGGTCGCTGATGGGGAGTTTTGGCGAAGACCTGCGCATGGAGCGGTTATCCCGCGGCATTGCGCTTGAAGAGATTACGGCGAAGACCAAGATCAGCCAGCGCCACCTTCTGGCGCTGGAGCAGGAGCGTTTTCGTTTGCTCCCGGGCGGAATTCTGAGCAAAGGCATTGTGCGCGGATATGCCAACGCACTGGGACTCGATGAACAGGACTGGACCGAGCGCTTTCTCAGGGCCTGCGACGCCGCCGGAGCGGCCGTGGAAGACGAGCGCGGCTGGACCGCCTTTGCCACCAATGTGGGCAAAGCCCGCATTATGCGCCACGATGCGGTTGAGTTACGCCTGCGCTGGACCGGCGCCACGATCCTGGTGTTGGCGGTGTTGGCAGCCGGCTTCCTCATCGTCCGCTACTACGGCCTGCGCGCCGGCTGGTGGACTACGCTGCTGCCCTCACACGTTTTCTCCTCGGCGTGGCACGCGATCCAGGCCAGAATCCATCACGCCTCCACGCAAGCCGGTCATTGAGCGCAATCCCGCTCCCTGCTCAGAGCCCTCCTGTGCCCTTTAAACCCCCAATCTTCCCCGTTCGCTATCTCGTTTTGCCGCGGACTGGCTGGCGCAATTACCATAGAGAGAGGCACCGACCGTTTCCCGCCAGTTATATAGAGAGCAGACCGATGTCTGCGCGACCGAATGGCGGCAACTACAGTTGAGGCCGCAGGCTGCAATCTTGCGGATTGGCAGGTAGCGCAACTCCAATCCACTCAGCCAATCGATCTCACGCATCCCTCTTTTGGGAAGGAGTTTACTCAAGTTGAGCGACCGTTTTTTGTTCACCTCTGAATCCGTCACCGAAGGCCATCCTGACAAGATTGCCGACCAGGTTTCGGACGCAATTCTCGACGCCTGCCTGGAGCAGGACCCGTACAGCCGTGTGGCGGCTGAGACCCTTACCTGCACCGGCTTGGTGGTGATTGCCGGCGAAATCACGACCAAAGCATATGTTGATTTCCAGAGCCTGGTGCGCGGGGTGGTTGCGTCCATCGGCTACGACAACGCGCTTTACGGCTTCGACTCCAACACCTGCGCGGTCGTCTCAACCATCAACCGGCAGTCGGGCGACATTGCCCAGGGCGTTGACACTGGCGGCGCAGGCGACCAGGGCATGATGTTCGGCTACGCCACTAACGAGACGCCGGAGTTGATGCCCGCGCCCATCTCGCTGGCGCACAAGCTCACCCGCCGTCTGACCGAGGTGCGCAAAAACGGCAAGCTGCCCTACCTGCGCCCCGACGGCAAGAGCCAGGTGACGGTGGAGTACGGCGAAGACGGCAAGCCCGCGCGCATTGACGCGGTGGTCATCTCCAGCCAGCACTCTGAGAGCGTGACCAACGAAGAACTGCACGCCGACATTCTCAAGCACGTTATCCAGGCTGTGCTGCCGGCCGCGTGGCTCGACGAGCACACCAAGTACCACATCAACCCCACCGGCCGATTTGTTATCGGCGGGCCTATGGGCGACACCGGCCTGACCGGCCGCAAGATCATCGTGGACACTTACGGCGGCATGGGCCGTCACGGCGGCGGCGCATTTTCGGGTAAAGACCCGACGAAGGTGGACCGCAGCGCAGCCTACATGGCGCGCTATATCGCCAAGAACATCGTGGCCTCGGGGCTCGCAGCCAAGGTTGAAGTTCAGCTTGCCTACGCCATCGGCGTGGCCGAGCCGGTCTCGGTGCTCATTGATACTTTCGGCACCGGCAAGGTGAGCGAATCGAAACTCACCGAACTGGTCCGCAAGAATTTCTCGCTCAATCCCAAGGGCATTATCGAGAGCTTGAACCTGCGCCGGCCCATCTACCAGAAGACCGCGGCTTACGGCCACTTTGGCCGCACCGAGCCCGAGTTCACCTGGGAAGCAACCGACAAGGCGACTACGCTGGCCGAGCAGGCGGGCATTGCGGCTGCGGCAAAGTAATTCAGTTCGTATAACGGAAACAATTTCGGCCCAGGCATTCAATGTCTGGGCCGAAGTTGTTTTGCGGCGCAGGTGTGGGTTCTTTCTCCCGACAAAGAGGCCTTGGCTATCCAATAGCTTGTTTAGGGGTTAGTCCGGCCGGTGAACCGCGGTCGTCCCGTAGGGAAGACACGAACTTAGCCCAGGGTGCAGTACGCCGCAGCGGACGGAACCCTGGGAATGCGCGGAAAAGACGGTGCGCGCCCCGGAGGGCCGCGGCGAACTTCTTCGAGCGCCTGCACTCATGTCCCTGCATCTCCCCCTTCTGCCTTTTGACCTTCCGTTTTGGCCCCCGCCCGCGTCCATGTCATAGAATCCTTTCGGGGACGCCGCAGAGCGGCCCCCGATCCGGAGAGAACGATGCGCACTATCACGTTTGCCGCTTTCTTCCTTGCATCTGCTGCCTTCGCCGTCGCCCAGAACGGCGCCAATTGGAACTACGAGGGCCACACCGGGCCGCTGCTCTGGGGTAAGCTCGATCCCTCTTACGCAGCCTGCAGCCACGGCCACGAGCAGTCGCCCGTCGACATTCGCGGCGCGCGGCTCAACAAGGCGCTGCAGCCCATTCAGTTCCATTACATCGCCGGGCCGGTGACGGTTGAGAACACCGGCCGCGGCATCGTGGTGCACGTTGACAAGGGCAGCTACATGGTGGCCGGCGGCGTGCGCTACGAGCTTCAGGAGTATGAGTTTCACCACCCCAGCGAGCATCCCGTGCGCGGCAAGCTCACCGATATGGAAGTGGACCTGGTGCACAAAAGCGCCGACGGCAAACTGGCGATTGTAGGCATCCGGCTCAACGAGGACCGCGGCAATCCCAATGCCACCATGGCTACGCTCTGGTCGCATTTGCCCACGCGTGCCGGCACCAGCACCAGGGTCGCTGACATGGTCGATGCAGGCGGCTTCATTCCGGCCGATCCCGGCTATTGGACCTACACGGGCTCTCAACTCACTCCGCCCTGCAGCGAAGGCGTGCAGTGGTTTGTGTATGAAGAACCCATCGACGTAAGCCGCGACCAGCAACGCCAGTTCACCGCCCTCTTCCGCCTGAATACCCGGCCGGTGCAGGAGTTGCACGGCCGGAAAATTGAGGCGAATGAATAAGACAGCCAGTAGTAAGTAGCCAGTAGCCAATAGCAGCAGGCTCCGAGATCCCTGCTGGCTATTGGCTATTTCATTGGGTCGCAAGCGGAACCAACCTCAACACAATCCCGCTCTCGTCCTGCGCCGCTGTAACGCCCGCCAGATCTTCTACCAGGTAATGCGCGGCCTCGAGCGATTCCGCGGGGTGCGAAAACGTGGTGGCAATCACGGTGCAGCCCGCGGCGCGGCCGGCGATGACGCCTGAAGTCGAATCCTCAAAGACCACGCACTCTTGCGGCCTGAATCCCAGCATCTCCGCACCTGCAACGAATGGCTCGGGATGGGGTTTGCCGCGGGTTACGTGGTCCGCGGTAACCAGGCGGGCAGGAACCGGAATGCCTCCATCGGCCAGCCGAGCCCGCGCCAGCTTTTCCGTCGCGCTGGTCACCACCGTCCATCGATCCGCCGGCAATGACCGCAGCAAATCACACACGCCGGGCAATGCACGCAGGCCTTCGTTATCGGCGATTTCAAGGTCTTCGATCACCTTAAGCTCGACCTCGCTGTCCAGATCGGGCCTGAGCAGCGCTACCGTCTCAATGGCGCGGCGGCCGTGGGTAGTTTTCAAAGCCTCTTCAACGTCGATGCCGCGCATCTCGGCCCATTTGGTCCAACTGCGCTCGACGGAGCCCAGCGACGAGATAAGAATCCCGTCCATGTCGAATAAGATTCCCTGGCAGCGAACAAGAATGGGGGAAGAAGAAGGGGATGAAGCCATGAATTGATTTTAGTGGGCGGGCTTCTCTTCAGTTTTCGCCTTCGGTTCAGTCAGCGCAACCGTGGGCGGATCGCCGAAGGTTACCGATCCCGCAACCGACTCCTTGTGCGAGCCGAGCAGGATTTGATTCTCACCCAGCGTCGCGGCTCCCGATGCAATTGCGGCATCGCCGGTCCAGCGATCGAAGCGTGTGAGCACCGCCGGCAGCACTGCGGCGCGGGATTTGCCTGTCGCAGCCTTGCCGTTGACCGCCCCGCGCACCCATTCAAAGTGCACGGCGCCCTTGGCCGAGGTGCCGAGATCCTTATCGGTGTAGCCCTCAAGGTCAACATTGCCGCTGGCATTAAAGGCTCCGCCCGTCCAGTGTTGCCCCAGCAACTGGCCAACCTCCGCGGCGCTTAGCTTCTCAAGCTTGCCATCGAACGAATAGGCGGGCTTGTCATTGTCTGACGTCGCGCGCGTGAACGAGCCTGAGGCTTCGAGCCGGCCGCCAAGCAAGCCGGCGGCGATGGAAGATATCTGTGCGCCCGCGGGCACAATGCGCACCTCTGCAGCAAGCTGGTTGAGCGTAACCGGGCCAAGCACCAGCGAGTCGGCTTTGATTGAGCCGTCGAGCTCGGGCCACGGCGGCGCCGAAGAGGGATGCAGACGGTCGATGAGCGATGAGAGCAGCGTGCCCTTCTGCTGAACACCGAGAATGGTGGTCTGCAAAATGGCGGCATCCAGCGCGCCCAGCGCCACGGTGAATTGCGGGCGGCAGGTTTCGCCGGGCGCGCAGATGGTTTTGAGCGCAAGGGTCGCCGTGCCTTTCAGCGGGCCGTAGCTGAAAACTACGGGATCCCAGCGAACCTCACCCCGAGAAAAATTCAGCGTGGCCTGCGCGATCTGCACGTGGCTGGCGAGATAGTCGGCGCGCCAGTTGGCGTTATGCAGCGTCACCGTGCCGGAGAGCGTGTCAGTGGCCGGTGTAGGAGCAGCGGCCGCACTCGAAGCTTTTGGGGCCGGTGCGATTCCAACTTTGGCCGACGGAGCGGTAGTCTTCGCCGCTGGCGGAGCGGGCTGGGCCTCCGCCGATCCCGTCCTCGCCGCCGGCGGAATATCTTCGAGCACCAGCCACGGCCCAGCCGCGGTCAGATCCACCTGAAGCGGATCGCCGGCGAGACCATCGAGCGCCGGAGCCTGCGCCAGACCCGCAGCCCGAGCCAGTTCCCTTGCCCGCCCCATCGATGCCTGGCCGTGGAGTTCGGCAGAGTAGCCGGCGACTGTGACGCTCAGGCTAACCGTCATTGGCGCAGCACCGCCAAGAGGCACGGCAGTGGCGCCGGCAAGGGCCAACCGCTGATCGGGAGACTGGGGCAAAACCGGCTCAAGGACAATTTTGGGCGCTTGAATTGGCTGTGTGAGGCCGCCGCCGCTGAGCGACATTCCTTCCACCGACAAGGTCCCCGTCAGCGGACCTGCGGCCGCCTCAACCGGTCGCGCGTGAATCGATCGCGGAGTCCTGGCGGGTTTGGCGGGCGCGGGGACCGTCGCGTCATACGCAATTCTTCCGCTTACCGTGCCGGCCGCCTGAAAATCGGGAGCAAGGCCGCTGCGCACGGTTCGCAACAGGCCCAGGCCGGCAGCCACAGGCACATGGTCGAGTACGGCAATCAGCCGCGGAGCAGCCTCTGCAACGGACTCATCACCGGTGATGTGAATGCTGCCATCGCCAAGCGGAGAGTTACAGGCCAGTTTCTCAAAGCTGCGGCGCGAGTAATGGTAAACCAGATCGCAATTGGCGTCGAAATCGAGCGTCCCGGCGGGGGCAAACTCGGCGCGGTGCACGCCCAGCGCCCGCAAGCGCGTGATCACATGGGCAGAGTCTGCCGTCCCTTCAAGATGCAGATTGCCGGTGAGGTCGCCGCGCCAGCCCGGATCATTACCGAAGACTAGCCGCGAGAGCTGGCCCAACTGGGCGTCGCGCCAGTCCAGATCGAGCCGTACCGGCATCTGTCCCAGCGTGGGCGCGTGCTGCGTAGCGGCCTCGAGCCGCACCACCCCGGTGTCTTCCTGGTAGAGGCTCAGATCGGTGCGTGCAGGCTGGCCGCGCAATCGAACCCGCCAGTCGCCGGGACTCTCCTGCCACAGCTCGAACTCGGCGTTGACCAGCGAGAAGGGCAGTTTCTCAGCGCCCTCTTTGAAATTGATGCGGGAGTCCGTTGCCTCGAGGTAGGGCAGCGGAACTGCGCGATGCGAACCCGAGGCGCCGGGGGTTGACCCAGCCCTTGCCACCGCGGTGCGGAAGAGGGGATCCAGGTTCCATTTGCCGGGCCCATTGCGGACGATATTGAGGCTGGCTTCGTCTACGCTGATGGTGCCAATTTCAAGCCGGCCACGCCACAGCGAAAGCAGGCGGATGGAGGCGCGCACCGTGTTGGCATGGAGCACCGGTTCCGCTCCATAGGCGGGGTCTTCGGCAACGATCAGATTGTTGATCTCGAATCCCGGCCAGGGGAACATGCGCAGCTCGACCGAAGAAAGCCGCACCGGGCGGCCGAGCGACTCTGCAATCAGGCGGGTGATCTGGCTTTTGTAACGGCTGATGCTGACCAGCGGCGGAACAACCAACAGAAGTAGAAGAAACACCACCAGAATCAAAACCGGTATGAGCCTATTGCGCCAACGTTTCCGGCCTTGCTGATGTTCATCCATTGATTTAATTCTAGCTGTTGGCCGCAGGCCGAAAGTTCTCAGCTCTCAGCTTTCAGCTCTCAGCTTTTCCGGACACAGGCCGGGAATTGGTTGCTGCAGGTGCGGTCGTATCGCTCGCAGCAGCAGGACAAAGCTGATGGCTGATAGCTGAGAGCTGAAGGCTTTTCTCAATGGATCACGTGCAGGGTCCGCGACCAGCGCGTGTCGCTGATGAAATGTGTCGCCACGTGCAGCATCCACGACAGGCGATGGCCGAGGCCGGTCTGCTCAAAATCGTGGCCAGTGGCTTCGAACGACCAATAATTGAACAGCGGCCGGCCCACGATGTTGGCGCGCGGCACAAATCCCCAGAAGCGCGAATCGGCGCTGTTATGGCGGTTGTCGCCCATCATGAAATACATTCCGGGCGGGACAATGAGCTCGCCGTTGACAACGTGGCTTGAGAACTCCGCTGCCCATGTCTCGGTTATGAAGTTGCCGGGTGCGGGAACCGGCGGCAGCGACGGAAACTCGTCGAGGAAATCACGATCCAAAATGTCTTCGGGCTCATTCGAACCGTCTTCGGGCAGCGCCTGCGCCACGCCATTGATGCTGACAATGCCGTCGTGGAGCCGGATGTGGTCGCCGGGCATGCCGATGAGGCGCTTGACCAGGATGTCGTACTGAGGCTGGCCCTCGGCGTCAGGCTGCTCTTCAGGGGCCGGCTTGTAGAAGACGGTCACATCGCCGCGCTTTGGTTCGCGGTAATGGATAAGCGGCATCCAACTCGCGGGCGGGGCCACGGTAATGCGATCAACCAGCAGGTGATCGCCCACCAAAAGAGTTTTCTCCATCGAACCCGATGGGATGACGAAGTTCTGGGCGATAAATGTGAGGATGAAGAGGCCGACAACCAGCACCGAGCAGATGCTTGCCACCGCCTCGAAAGGCGTCTCTTCCACTTTGTCTGGAGTGGAATCCGGCTTCAGGGAACGCATCTTTTTATCGCTCATGCAGGCTCTGGGTTGTCAGCGTATCAGGTGCAATGTCCTTGACCAGCGCGTGTCGCTGAAGAAGTGCGTCACTACGTGAAGCATCCAGGACAGGCGATCGCCCAGGCCTGTCTTGTCATATTGGTCTTCCGGGGTGTCAAACGACCAGTAGTTGAAAAGTGGCCGGCCCACGATGTTGGCGCGCGGCACAAATCCCCAGTAGCGCGAGTCAAGACTGTTGTGCCGGTTGTCGCCCATCATGAAAAACATGTCCGCGGGAACCACCAAGTCGCCGTCTTTCACATGATTGGGAAAGTCGAGCGACCAGGCTTCAGTGGAGCCCGTCGAGGGGTCCGGCGCAATGGATGGAAACTCGTCGAGGAAGGTCGAATAATTGTCCTGCGTGGTTGGCTGCGCGAAGGGCTGCGCCTGGGCCACGCCGTTAATGGTCACAATGCCGTCATTCAGGTGGATGTGGTCGCCGGGAACGCCGACCAGGCGCTTGACCAGGAAGAAGTATTGGGGCTTGCCTTCGGCGTCGGGCTGCGGCTCAGGAGAAGGCTTGATGAAGACCACCACATCGCCGCGCTTCGGTTCGCGATAATGCACCAGCGGCATCCACTTGGTTGGCGGGGCAATTGTAATGCGGTCGACTACGAGATGGTCGCCCACCAGCAGGGTCTTTTCCATCGACCCGGAAGGGATGACAAAATTCTGGGCAAGAAACGTGAGAATGAACAGGCCCACAACCAGGACGCTGCAGATGCTGGCCACCGCCTCATAGGGCGTTTCTTCAACTTCAACTTTTTTGTCGGGTGCCGCATCTTTCCCGGCTGGTGCCGGCCCGGATCGGATCTCAGACGGCTCTTTGCCGGCCACGGTTTTGTTTTTCGTCATCCTGTCGCTCTTTTTAATATTTTCAGTTGGTACGCCGCCCGATTTGCTCAGCGCACAATGCGGAAGATGCGGTTCCAGCGGGCAAAGCCATAAAGGCGCACGGCGAGATCCCGTTCGTGTCCGAGTCTATCATCCGAAGCTTGTTGAGTGAGCGGTTGTACGTCGGTGGTTGAGGGCCGGGTCAGGGAGAAGTAAATTACCAGCGGCCGGGCCACGACAGACTCACGTGTCACAAATCCCCAATATCGCGAGTCGAGGCTATGGTTGCGGTTATCGCCCATCACAAAATACTTGCCGGCGGGCACCGTCAGTTCGCCGTTTCGCGTAAGCGGCTGCATCTCGCGCCACCAATCGGGATCGACTGGAGGACCGGGGTAGATGCTCGCGGGGAAGTTATCGCGGTAGTTGTCGGGAGGGGCCAGCTCGAATGTTGCGTAGGGTTCCTCAAGCGGCGCGCCATTCACGTAAACCTGGCCGTCTTCAATGCGCAGACGGTCGCCGGGCAGGCCGACCACGCGCTTTACCAGCAGCGGCGGTTTGGGGTGGTGGAAGACGATAATGTCGCCGCGCTGGACGCGCCTATAGGGCATGAGCCAGTGAGTGAGAGAGCCGGCTGGCGCGTACACCTGCTTGTTGAAGAGCAGAAAATCGCCAACCAGCAGCGTGTGCTCCATGCTCTCGCTGGGAATGAGAATCGGCTGCAGAACGAAAGTAAGTGCAAAGAGCGCTACAACGATGGTGCGCAGCAGTGAAGCCGAAGCCTCAGGCAGCGTGGGCAGATGCAGGCGGATCCGTTTGAAGTTACCGACGTGAATCACGGGCAGAGCCGGCTCCGCAACGCCGGGCGCGGCACCTGGAGCGGGGACTGCATTTGGAACTTGATCGGTGGCCGGGCTGCTCATTGCGCGGCGGGCTCCTTCTCAACCCGGTCAGGTTCTGCGCCGGGGCTGCGGGCTGCGTTGGCGTGGCTGAGGTCGGCGCCTGCTGTAACAGTAAGTTGCTCCAGCGCGCGGCGAGCGGCGTCCTGTTCAGCAATCTTCTTGGTCGATCCCAGGCCCCTGGCCAGAGGCTCCCCGGGTGCGTTTGCCTGCGATTTTAGACTGACCTCGACCATGAATCGTTTGCGATGGCCGGGACCGGTCTCATGCGTGACGTTATAAACCGGAGCCCCGGCACGCGCTGCCTGCAGGCGCTCCTGCAAGGCCGACTTGTAATTGCCCAGCGCCGCGCCCGAGCGCAGTTCCGCGGCCAGCCGCTCGGCGGCCTCGCCCATCACCCGGCTGCGGGCAAAGTCCCGTACCGGCTCCAGACCTCCATCCAGAAAAAGCGCTCCCATCACTGCTTCCATGGTATTCGAAAGCACGGTGCTCTTGCGGCGCAGGCCACCGCGATCTTCACCTTTGCTCAGGCGCAGATATGCGCCCAGTTCCACCACCGCGGCCACGCCCGCCATGTGCTGCCGGCTGACCAACCGCGCGCGAACCCGAGTCAGCTCGCCCTCGCGCCATTCCGGATGGGCATCGAACAGCGCTTCGGCAACCACCAGGTTGAGCACCGCGTCGCCCAAAAACTCAAGCCGCTCGTTATCGCCGGCCTCGATCGCCTCTTCGGTGCGGTTTTCCTGGACTAGCTGGTTGGCAAGCGAGCGATGCGTGAGCGCGCGCAGCAGCAGACGGGGGTTGCGAAAACTGTACCCCAGCGCCGCTTCGAGTTCATGCAGATCTGCTTCCACGTACGCCTCAATCAACAGTGACCTGCCGTTCCGCCCGGCAAATCCTCATTGCGGTTTCTGGGTGCTCGCCGGCGAAGCTCCGGAGCCGTTGGCGTTCTTGTCCTGGCCGGCAGGCGGATTGTCGGTGGCCGGGGAATTGTCGCCGCTCTCGTCACCCTCGTCCTGGCATTGAGACTTGTGCCCTTGAACTACGTACGCGGCCTTCACGCCGCGCTCGGCAGACAGGCGCGTGTCCAGTTTCCCGTCGCGCACCGCCAGGGCAGCGTTGTATTCGGCAACCGCCTGGTCGCGCTTGCACTCCAGATCGAGCACCCGGCCCAGATAGATGTGCGACCAGGCGAGCAAACGCTGATCCTTGCTGGTGGCCAGCGTCTTGTTGAACTGGTCAATCGCATCGTTGACCGTCTTCTCCGCGTCGTCTTCCGATTCGTTGGGACGCACCGACAAGAGATCGACGCGCGCCAGGATGAAATGCGCCCGCGCGGCATCGGCCACTGAATCGACCGTATCGCCTTGTTGCGCCAGAACCTTGCGCGCCATTTCACTAGCCGTGCTTACATCGCCGTTTGAGAGCCGGGCCTCGGCGAGATCGAGACCGGTGAGCTTATGCGGCGCACTGTGCTGCAGCACATCCTGGTCGGCTTCCCTATCGAAGACGGTGTTACGCGCGCGATGCACCTGCTGATCCACGTCCATGCTGTACACCATTTCGCCGATGGTATCTTTCAGGCTGGCCGGATCCTTCTCGAACGCGAATAACTGCTCATAGAAATACTGGGTCAGCACAAAGCCCTGATTCATGTCGTGCTGCACCGTCGCCTTGCGCACCGCTTCAGCCTTGTCGAGCGTGATCTGGCGCTCATGTTCGTAACGCGGCAGCTCGGAGCGATCGACATTGCCGGGAATTTTGTAGATGGCCACTCCTGTATCCATGGTGCGCGCCTCGATGGCCTTGATCAGGCACTCGATAGTGAGCGGCACTACATCTGAGCGGTAGCGGAATTCGAGCGGAGCGTCCCGAACCTCTTTCAAAATCGGCTGCTCGCGATCGATGGCATTGGAGCGCGCATAGAGCAATGGATCGATCACGTAGTGCAGATAGGAGTGGCGAACATCGCTCATGCGGACGCTTCCCTTTACGGCCGACACAACCACAACATAATCGAGGCCGTAGACGCGGGCATTCACCATGCCCGGCGACAGCATGGGTTCGACGATAACGATGAAGCGGCTTCCGGAATAGGTGGAGGCCGGCATCTTGAGATAAAGGTTAGTGCTCACGATCATCTGCGACAACGCGTCGTGGATCTTGGCGGCCTCTTCGTCGTAGGTCAGGCGCACGGTAAGCCAGATGCCATGCAGATCGGTAGCCGCGGCAAAGGTGCGCAGCAGCGGCACAAACTCTGCCACCTGCGTGGCATCGGGAGGCATCTCGGTCAGGTCCGCCGTGGTTTCAAGCTCAGGCGGAGGCGTGAGGTAGAGGGCCAGGGAGATGTACTGCGAAACATCGCGCGTCGTGCCGGTCATGCGGTGCTGCGCAATGTAGAGGCATACGGCATCGCGGGCGGCGCGCGCCGGCTCGCTTTTGGCCAGGGCCTGATCAATTTCATCGCGCACGCGTTTGCGCACATCGGGGCTGTCGGCAAGGCCTTCGTCGTAGCCGCAGGCATTAAGCGCAGCGGACACGGCAAACACCTGTTCCGAGTTGATGAGCGAGATGGTGGGGCCGGCCGGATCGAGTGAGGGCGTCCGCTCCTGCACGTACGTTGAAGTCCCGGAGGTTGGCGCCGGGCTGGTAGACGAGTTGGAGGATGAGTTGCTGCCTGGCGCCTGCGCGCCGGCCGGCGCCGCGGCTAAACCGAAACAAACACAGAAAAACGCTGCCGAAAGTAGAGCGGACAACCGAAATCGAAAGAACTTCATGTATCGAACCCTGCCGTAAGTCTAGTTAGACGGAGGTACAGGGTCAAACGGGAGGGACGAGCTTCTAGCTGCTAGCTTCTAGCCTTTAGCTTTATCCTGCTGCCGCAGGCTGCAATGATCGAACGCAGGCAGATGCGCATCCACGAACCCTCACGTCTGCACGAAAAGGCTAGGAGCTAGTGGCTAGAAGCTGGGCTTTCAGCCCCTCACGCTTACGCCGGCAAACGACAGCACCGCCAGGCCGCGGACGGGCTGGCCGAAGAAGCGAGCGGGCTCAAACCGGCTGCCTACCAGCAGGTTCTCCACTTCCGATTGGGTGGCAACGTCATTGGGGCCCGACACGATGCGATAGTCGTAAACCTCGCCCGCGTCATTCACATACGCCTCAACCACAACCGGTCCGGGGATGGTGTTGATGTCGTCGCTGCCGTCTCCACTGGAGAGATAAAGCAGCCGCGGCGCAGTCGCCATGCCCAGAGGCTCATCCTTGGTGGCCTGCGCCACTTCAGGCTGCGTGAACATGCCCACCAGCACAATTACGGTGCCGAGCAGTAAAACCGCGCTGGCAAAGCCAGCCGAGGCCTGCAACAGAAACGGTCCCACAGTGTTCTTCCACGCCAGTGAAAGACCTTCAAACCGGCGGCGGCGATTGCGCGCGCGCTCCTGGCTCACGGCAACGCGAATACGCAGTAAAAGATCGGGAGGCTCCGGCACCGGGCCCAGCGCCGCAAGTGAAGCTTGCGCGCGGCGCAACGACTCCCACTCGCGTCCGCAATCGGCACAGGCTTCAAGGTGCGCGGCCATCTGCTGCATCTCGCGCCCGCTCAGCCTTCCGTCAAGATATTCATTAAATCCAGCTTGAATTGAACTGCACTCGATCATCGCGCCTCCTCTGCAGCCGGCACGTCGAGAACCGTCAAGGCCGAGGAATGCTGACCAGTTTTCGGCTGTATAAGGAGCGTCTTCAAAAAAGCCCGCCCGCGCACCAGCCGCGACTTGACCGTTCCCAGATTCACGCCCTGCATTTCGGCAACTTCCTCGTAGACAAACCCTTCAATATCACGCAGGATCAGCGTGGTTCGGTATGGCTCAGGAACCTGCTCCAGCGCCCGTTCCACCCTCTCCCGGGTCTCAACCTGGACGGCAGCATCAAACGGCGACTCGCCAGGGTCGACCAATATTTCCTTCAGCCGCACAGGAGTTCCCGACTCGCTTTCGGAAATCTCCTGCTCAATCCCAATCTCATTCTGCTTGTGCCGAGCCCACCAGCGCCGCTGGTTCGAGGCTTCACGCAGCGCGATCCTATAAATCCAAGTCCGCAATGAGCTCTCGCCGTGGAACCCGCCCACGCCCCTGAAGACCTTGATGAAGACTTCCTGCGTGAGGTCCGCAGCGTCGGCACGATCCCGCACAGTGCGGGCCAGCAGGGAGTAGATCGGCTGATGGTAGCGCGCGATTAGCCACGCAAACGCTTCCTCTGAGCCGGCCCGCAATTCTTCAACGAGAGCCGTCTCTTCGGTCTGAAGCGTCAGCGCGCTGGCAATATTGCCCATGGTGAGGTCCGCCTGCGAGTCTCAGTGTCTCCCACCTTACCGCAAATCGGCCGGGACGCACTTTTTTATTGCGTAACCCCTTGTCGATTGCGACCGCCCCGGATGGCCAGGTTCGGCCACGCGGTATCGTTGCTGATCCGGAGCTCGCGGGAGAGATAGCCGCCTGTTTTGGCCACTTCGTTGCTCGCGTGCTCTATCTTCTTAGACACCGGCACCCCCCGAAAGTGTTCCCGGTCACTGGGTTAATCGGCAGACTATTGCTGAGTTCAGGGGTTCTTCAGACCTTAACGTGAACTTGTGACAGACCGGTGCAGCGTGACCCGCCCCCCCCCCGGCGCCCTGGGGTCTTCAGCAAATTCCTGAATTAATGAGGGTTGCCGGTGCTGATCTACCTTAAGTGCTGTCCTTTGAAGATTTTTGATCTCTAGATCCTGAAGCCAAACGACTTGTGCTGCACCTGAACGACCTGGCCCGAGGTTGCGGCGCTAAAAACGAAATCTGTTTGAATCAACCTGCTTTCAAGAGTAACGAATTTCCCCAGATAAAATGCAAACGATCGGCGGTCGCAAGTGACGGAAAAGCCGGGGGTTGGACGAGACCTTTGAGCGGGTGGGGTTGACTGGTCTGGAACGGGGCCGCGAATTTGGCGGCATATGTGAGGAATTCCGTTTAAGGGTTTTCGAGTCGAAGGCCTGGTGACCCGCCGAGGCTTGGCTGGGGCGGGACCAGGTTTTCAGATGGTGAACACGATCCGGCGGCCCTTTTCCACCCGGTTCCAGGCGGATTCAACCTCGGCCAAGGGCACCGGGTCCACAGCAATGGTGAGCTTGCCGGCCGCGGCCTGATCAAACAGCGTGGGAATTGCCGCGAAGATCGTTTTGAGCGAGGCTGAGCCAAAGCCGCTGCCCTTGAGGGTGAGATCGACGCTGCGCAGCACCTCAGCGGGCAGGTCGATGTTTCTGCCGGCCATGGAGCCCACTTGAATGAAGCGCGTCGCGTGAGTTGCGGTGGCCTTGAATCCCTTGGCGAGGGCCTCGAGGGTAAGTTCGGCCGGACGACCCCAGACGTAATCGATCACTACGTCGATGCCATTGGCGACCTCTTTTGCCAGGGCTTCGGCGATTGCCTGCTCGGGCTCGGCAAGGCCGATCACGGCGTCCACATCGGCACCGGAAAGGGCAGCCACGTTCCGGCCGGCCGCGATTACGCGTTTCGCTCCCAGAATCCGGGCCGTCTGAATCGCAAGGTGGCCGGCCACACCGGTCGCTCCCAGAATCAGCACCGTCTCGCCGGGCGCAAGTTCAGCGCGCACCTTCATCGATACCCACGCCGACATGCCGGGATTCGCGATGGCCGCGGCATGTACATCGTCGAGTCCGTCGGGCACGGGTACCGTCCACGCGGCAGGAGCAGCGGCCAGTTCAGCCATGGTGCCCCACGGCTTGCGCACGCCCCCGAAGTAAACCCTCCGGCCATCGGGCAGCGTGCCAACGGCATCGACGCCGGGAACAGCCGGCAGCCCGCCGCCGCTCGAGTAGTGCGCCCCGCTGGCAATGGCCTTCACCACCTGGTGCAGCCCCGCCGCGCGCACCTTGATGAGAACCTCGCCCTGCTTGACCTCGGGATCGGGGAAGGATTGATACTTTGGTGCCTCGCCCAGAACACTTACTACCGCTGCATTCATTGGCTCGCTGCCTCCGACGTACGAGTTTGACCGCCTCGATTGTCTTTCAAGTTTAGATGTTGGCGCGCGATGAACAGCTCCAACAGTCAACTGTAGACGCACCCCGCACTGGCCGTGTAGCGTAAATTCGATCTCTCAGGAGCGGTCATGAAGCGACGTGATTTTGTTCGCACCCTCGTTTCATTTTTTGTTGCTGGAAAAGCGGCTATCTCGCAACAGCAGCGTGTCAGCGATCCCACACTGCCTCCGCCCGCGCCGGTGCCATGGTTTACGGGGTTGAACTCGCGCACCCCTGTACCAGCCACCGAGTTGGCCGACCACGTCGCCACTACTGAGCTCACCTTTTTTACTCCGCTGCAGATGCGCACGCTCACGCGCCTCAGCGACGTGCTTCTGCCGCCGCTGAACGGCAAGCCCGGCGCGGTGAAGGCGCAGACGCCCAAGTTCCTTGACTTCCTGATCGGCAGCTCGGCCGAACCGCGCAAGAAGATCTACTCCGGCGGCCTCGACTGGATCGAAGAGAGCGCGCAGGCCAAATACAAAACCGCGTTTGCGCAGCTTGACGATAACCAGGCCGGCGAACTGATCAAGCCGTGGTTGCGCACGTGGATGAGTGACCATGAGCCTACCGAGCTGCATGCCGACTTCATCAACATTGCGCACGACGACATTCGCAATGCCACCGTGAACTCGAAGGCATGGAACGATGTACCTTCGGTTGGTGCGGAGCCAAGCACACAGACGGACGTCTACTGGCTGCCCATCGAGCCGGACGTTTACGGCCAGAATCCCGCGTATGCGCACACGCCGCCCCACGTGCTGGCGGCTCCCAAAGACGGGCAGAAGATGCCGGTTTATTCGCGATGAACATGACAAATGAAATTCACGACGTGCTGATTATCGGATCGGGCCATGCGGGTGGGATGGCCGCAAAGATGCTCACCGAGGCCGGCATCCGCTGCCTGATGCTGAATGCCGGACCGGTTGCCGACATCACCCGCGATGCCGAGAGGCTGTCTGCAAGCGATCTGCCTTATCGGGGATTCAGGCCGCCGGGCCATGTCGATCACATCGCCCAGGCGAATGAGTTCAACGCCAACGTGTGGGTCGACGAGCAGGAGGTTCCCTACACTATTGAAACCGGCCAACCTTACAGTTGGGTGCGCGTGCGCCTGTTCGGTGGACGATCGCTGTTCTGGTCGCGCCAATCGTTCCGGCTCAGCGACTACGAGTTCAAATGCAAATCGCATGACGGCTTCGGCGAGGACTGGCCGATCAGCCACGCCGATCTTGCGCCTTACTACTCGCGCGTGGAGCGGATCTTCCGCGTGGCGGGCGCGCTCGACGGGCCGCCGCAGATGCCCGATGGCGCGTTCATCCTCGACGACGATCCCTGGACCCCGTCGATGCAGCGCTTTATTAACGCCGCCACGCCGCGCAACATTCCCGTATGCAAACAGCGTCGCGCGCTGGGAGTCAACGGACTGGCCAGCTCAGTCAACCTGCTGCTGCCCGATGCCGAGCAGACCGGCAATCTGACCTCGATTGCCAACGCAGTTGTACGCGAAATTACGGTGGACAAAAACACCGGCCTGCCCAATGGCTGCAACTTTGTTGACCGCATCACCCGCCGCGAGATGAGCGTGAAGGCCCGCGTGGTGGTGCTGGCCGCGGGCACCCTTGAAAGCACGCGGCTGCTGCTCAACTCCGGCCTGGCCAATTCGAGCGGCGTGCTGGGCCGCTACCTCACCGACCAGATCTACGGTGCGGGCGTTGTGGCTTCGGTGCCCGAGGCGCGCAATCGCAAAGGCGAAAAAATCATGGGTGGGAGCGCGATTGTGCCGCGATTCCGCAATATCGATACAAAGAGCGATAAGTTTCTGCGCGGCTACGCGTTCAACACCACCAGCATGACCGGTCCGTTGGGCGCGCGAAACTTTGCCGCCTACGGAGCCGAGCTAGAGAAAAAGCTTGAGGAGTACTATGGCAGCGGCTTTGTGATGACCATCATGGGCGAAGTGCTGGGCCGCTACGAGAACCACGTGCGCATCGATAAGGACAAAGTGGATGCGTGGGATATTCCCGTGCTGCACATCGATACCAGGTACACCGACAACGAGTACAACATGGCCAAAGACGCAGTTGCAGTGGCCTCGGAGCTGTGCGAGACCGCGGGCTTTGAGGTGCTCTCGAAGAATGAGGTGCCCAATCCGCCGGGCTACAGCATTCACGAAATCGGCACCTGCCGCATGGGCGACGACAAGAAGAAGAGCGTGTTGAACAAGTGGAACCAGAGCCACGACCACAAGAACCTGTTCGTGGTGGATGGTGCCAGTTTCACAAGCGGCGGCTGGCAGAACCCGACCATGACGATTCTGTCGCTCTCCATGCGTGCGTCAGAGTATCTGGCCAACGAGATGAACACAGGGAACCTGTAGCGGTGCGAATCGGCTCGCGCCACCTTCAGCCTTGAGACATGGAGGGAGCAGGGGCCTTTAGACCCCTGAATCGAACGCCAAGAATCTTCGTGGCTTTAGCCCCGGCCTCCCGGCGTTACCATGAACCCATGTTCACTCCGCAGCCGATCGCCTATATACGCAGTCCATTTAACGAGACTTCTAAAATTCCCAAGGGCCTGGGCGCAGAACACCACGCCGAGGGCGCCATCGAATTCCTGCGCGAGTTTGAGCCGGGACTGAAAGACATCGAGGGATTCTCGCACCTGTATGTGCTGTGGGTCTTCGATCGCGCGACGGATTACGATCTTGTTGCCACGCCGCCCGCAGACGAAGGCCGCCCTCACGGCGTATTTGCTACCCGCTCGCCGCGCCGGCCGAATCCGATAGCGCTCACGGTACTCGAACTGCTGGGCCGCGACGGCGTAACTCTGCGGGTTCGCGGCGTGGACATGCTCGACGGCACCCCGGTGCTGGACGTGAAGCCGTATCTTTCCAGCATCCCCGCGGAGAAGCTGAAGCGCGGCTGGCTGGCGGAAGCGGAGGAGCGCAGAGAGCAGGGAATAGGGAGTAGCCAATAGAGAATAGAAAAGCAGTATTCGACCAGGCACTACAGGCTATTGGTTACTCCCTATTCCCTATTCCCTGCCCTTACGGTATTCCCAGCAGCTTGTGCGTCTGCAAACTCATGCGCCATTGTGGATGCGCAAGGCAGTATTCAAGAGCGAGCCTGGTATTGGCTTCGCGCGCCGGTCCGTCCATCGGCTGCAAAAAGAAGTGGCGAAAGCTGAGGCCCTCGAATCGCTCTGGCTGGGCATCGGGTTGCGGATAAACCAGCTTCAACTCGTGGCCGGTTGTTTGAACCAGCGGCGCGCCCGCCTTGGGGCTCACGCAGATCCAGTCCAGGCCCGCAGGTGCGGCAACCGTTCCGTTGGTTTCGACGGCAATTTCAAATTCCCGCTCATGCAGAGCGTCGATGAGCGGTTCATCGAGTTGCAGCAGCGGTTCGCCGCCGGTGCACACGACAAACCTCTTTCCTGCCGACTTGTCATCCTGAGCGGAGCGCAGCAAAGTCGAAGGATCTGCGGTTGCTCTTCCGGTTCTGCGGGCTTGCCAGGCAGATTCAACCGCATCGGCGAGCGCATCCGCCGAAGCAAACTTGCCACCGCCAGGTCCATTTGTATCGGCGAAATCGGTATCGCAAAATTTGCAGATGGCAGAAGCGCGATCGGCCTCGCGCCCCGACCAGAGATTGCACCCCGCAAAGCGGCAAA
This sequence comes from uncultured Occallatibacter sp., assembly GCA_964528915.1. Classification (GTDB taxonomy): domain Bacteria; phylum Acidobacteriota; class Terriglobia; order Terriglobales; family Acidobacteriaceae; genus Telmatobacter. Next base: position 57,095 of record CAZGUD010000025.1, on the reverse strand, counting down.
AGACCGCGGCGCGGCCGGTCTGCGCGCCTTCGCCTTGCATCGTGTAGAAGATTTCTTTGACGGAATACATAGATACAGCTTCTAGCCTCTAGTTCCTAGCTTCTAGCCCTTTCGTGCGAAACGCAATGTTGCTGACTCCAGCGATACAAAGCTAGAAGCTAGGAGCTAGTAGCTGTTTTTCGCAGCGGATCCTCAATTCCATTTTCGCTGAAACCCTTCTGCCGCAGCAGGCACGAGTCGCAAGCGCCGCACGGAGCGCCGTCGGGTCCGGGATCGTAACAACTACTCGTAAGCGCGTAGTCAACGCCGAGCTCGAGTCCCGTGGCGATAATCTGGGCCTTGGTCATGGCGATGAGCGGCGTGTGAATTCTCAGATGCAGGCGGCCCTCGACACCGGCTTTCGTGGCGAGGTTCGCCATCTTCTCGTACGCTTCAATGAATTCGGGACGGCAGTCAGGGTAGCCGGAATAGTCGAGCGCATTCACGCCGATGAAGACGTCGTTCGCGCCCAGCACCTCAGCCCACGCCAGCGCGAAGGAGAGAAAGATGGTGTTGCGCGCGGGCACATAGGTGATGGGAATGCCATGCGACATTTCATCGGGCGCGCGGCCCTTGGGCACGTCGATGTCGGCGGTGAGGGCTGATCCGCCGAAGGCGCGCAGGTCGATGGAGGCGACGCGATGTTGCGCCGCGCCCAGCGATGCGGCGACGCGCTTGGCAGCTTCGAGTTCCCATGCGTGGCGCTGGCCGTAGGAAAACGAAAGCGCGTAAGCCTCGTAGCCCTGCGCGCGCGCAACGGCCAGCACGGTGGCGGAGTCGAGACCACCGCTGAGCAGAACGACCGCGAGTTGGGTGCGGGGTGTCATGATTTCATATCCCCGCCTTTGCCGATGTCCATCGATGGCGGAATGGGATTGCTCTCGTCGATCATGGCGTCGATGCAATGCTGGAGCACCCCTTTGGCGGCGAGAATGTACTCGATGGCGTCGCGTGCTGCGCCGCGGCCGCCGCGGCTGGGCGTGACGTAGTGCGCCTCGGCCCTTACGCGATCGCGGGCATCGGCAACGGCCACAGCGAGTCCGCACTGGCGCATCACGGGCAGATCGATCACGTCGTCGCCTACGTAGCAGATCTCATCGAGGGTTACGCCCTCTTTCTCTTGAATCTCGCGGATGGGCTTCATCTTGAAGGCCTGGCCCTGGTAGACGAACTCGAGCTTGAGGTCGCGGGCGCGCATGGCCACTGTTTCGCTGATGCGCTTGGTAATGACGCCGCACTTGAGGCCGCCCAGCCGCGCCAGTGAGATGCCCGCGCCGTCGTGCGCGCTGAATCCCTTGGCCTCGACCATCTTTGAAACTGTGCCGCCCGGCTCAGTCACGGGTACGGGAATAATCCAGATGCTGCCGTCGGTGAGCACACCGTCAACGTCGAAAAGGATGATCTTGATTTTGCGGGCGCGGTCTTCAGCGGATAGGGTCATGAATTCATTGTATCGATTGAGTTCCGGCCTTTAGACTTGAAGTATCCCCCTCTCTCAGTTTCCGAAACTGGGGCGCGTTCCGTTCCCCACCACCAACGTAGACGTATATCTCCTCGGTTCCATTATCCCGGAAGAATCTTCTTTCGCGGGAGTCTCCATCCGCGGGGAGCGGCCAGTCGACATGTTCTACGGCGCCTTCTGCAATTAGACGGTCAAGGTCACGCCAAAGCAGAGTGTGATTCCAGTCGTCGCAGATGTTTCCATCTCCAGCGTTATCGGTGCGAGTAACAAATAGACCTTCGAGCACGCCTGACATTTGTACAGCAGTTTACTCTGGGAACGAAAGCGTTCGCCGCTTATTTCTCAAGACAGCAATTCGAGAGAAAATAATCCTATGGCCCTCGATTCGCCCATGCCGCCGCTCGATGACGATTCGCTCTCGCCCGACGATTACTACATGGAGAACGGCCTGATGGTGTTTACCGCGGCCTACCACCTGAAGCGTGGATACTGCTGCGGGTCGGGGTGCAGGCATTGCCCCTACGGTGAATGGGGCCCCGCGTCTCAGTCCCCTGCGCCTCCTGAAGGCTGAGCAGCAGGCGTCGCAGTGGCGGGTTGCGCGGTGGGCGTTACGGCTGCGGGTTCGCGCACCAGCACCGCGAAGCGCGGGAAGGCGAAGCTGCCGGCGGCATCGTCGATCACGTTCAACTGACACAGGTACTGGCCGGGCTTGAGTCCATTGAGCGGCACATCGAGCTCGACAGCAACGGCGTCACGGCCTTCAACGTTTATTTGTTTTGCCTGCACGATCGGCGTCTCATACACCTTGGTGCTGCCCTGGATGAGTTCGAGGCTGCCGAGCAGATTGATCGCCGATTTGTTTTCCTTGCCGCCGTTTGCCGCCTTCTCGTGCGCCGGATCGTAAATCTCGTAGAGCAGGTACATGTGCTGGTCCTGGCGGAAGACGTGGGTAATATTCGGCACGTACTGCTGGCCGTTGCGGACGAGCGGATCGTCACTTTTGCTGGTCTCGCGCGTTGAGGCCAGCACGATCGAGCTCATCTTGAGCGGCGATTTCTTCATATCGGGCAGCGTGATCCTGGCCTCAAATGAACCCATGCGGCCGGTCTGGTTTTCGCGCACCACAAACTTGACGTCGTACTTGCCCGGTGGCAGGTTGAAGCTGGTGGTGTACTGGATGTTCTTCTGGCGCGCGCCCACGGCCTGATCGAGGTTGAGCTTGACGGTCTGGCGCACGTGGCCGACAGGGCGCTTCACTTCGTCGATCACCTCACCGATTACGTCGAGCGTGGCCTTGTCTTTGTCGCCGCCCTTCACAAACGGAATCTGAGCACCGGGGATGAGCAGCGAAACCGGAACATAAAAACGGTTCTCGTTGAGGCGGAAATACATCGCGTCCATGTAAACGGAAATGTCGGTGGCGGGCAGGTCGCTGGCGAGCTGGTCTACAAGTTCCTGCTCGCGGTCTTCGTGGCCTGAATGCTTGAAGTCGGCGGGCGAGTAGTAGCCGGGTCGGTACTCAAGCTTGATGCCCGGCTTGTTGATCTTGACGGTCAGCTTGCGGTATTTGCCGTCACGCGCCTGGTTGCTGGAGTGGAATCCGATGGCATAGTAGGCCGAAGTATCGCTCTGAACCTTGGCAAACGCGGGCGCAAAATCGTTGGAGTCGAAAAATGCCGTCCCGCCGGTGTCGGTGCTCAGGGTCGACATCAATTCCTGCGTGGAGGCGTTGGCGTTCATGTTGTTCTGGATGGCGCTGCCGTTGAAGCCGCCCTGGCCGCGCAGGCTGCCAGTTGACGCGTCGCCTACCGGCAACACCGCCTGCAGGCCGCGCGTGTCAACGCTATAGATGGCCAGGTTGGCGCGCACTGCTGCGTTGATGGCCGCGCGCAGCGAAGCTTCATTCTCAATGCCGTCGCGCTGAATGCCGCCCGAGAAATACAGCAGCGATTTGCGCTCGTCGATCTTGGCCAGCGACTGCGAAATGGCCTTCAGCGCAAAGAGCTCGCGGTCAGTGTTGATGTCGTTGTATTCGCTCTCGTCGGGGGTGTATGCCGTAGTGTCTTCAACCTGGTTGGAATTGGCGGTTGCACCCGCGGCAAAGCCCTGGCCTTCGGTACCGTTATATGCTCCCACCTCGTTGATGAGCGCATTCTTGTCGGCGGTAAAGTCCTGATCGACGGTGAGCGTATCTCCGAGCGAAACCAGCGCTACCAGGTCAGCCGCCTGCAGCTTCTTCTCAAGAAAGTCGCGCGCCGCTTCTACGCTGCGATCGAGATCCTCAGGCTGCATCGAAGTGATATCGAAGAACATCACGATGAGCCGGTGATTGCGGAGATCCTCCGGCTTGGCGACAACGACTGCCTTGGGACCCTTTGTGGGCAGACCAGCCGCGAGGCCGCTCACCGTGGCCTCGTTCAGCGGAGTGGCCATGTCGACGCTCTCAAAATCGAATGTGGATATCTGCTGTTCCTTGCCGTTCTCGTAGATCTTGAAGTCGCTCTGCTTGAGGCCCTTCACAACTTCGCCGGTCCTGGAGTCGCGAGCCACTACGTTGGTGAGCACGAGTTCGGCATTCTCTTTGAGAACATAGCCGCCCTGCGGTGTAGAGGTAACTGCGCTGGTGGAGTTTTGCGAAAAGACCGGCTGGGCGGCCGGCAGCAGAAGCGCAAGGGCCACGATCGTTGCGACGAGTTTGTGAGCCAGGTGCATCGTGTCGGCTTTCTATTGGTTCGTTTACTTCCCGCAGGGGCTATCGGTCCCCGTAAATGAAATTTCCTTGCGCCGTCCCTACGGGACTCCGCAGAGGCATTACGCGATTCCTTCCCCACGCTGAAGCGCGGGGCTAACAACCTCTTCGCCTACGGCGCGCGCCACGCTGCTGCGCTTTTAAAACCTGAACCTCGCCATGAACTGGAACGATCGCATGGCGCCCACTGAAGTCACCTGGCCGAATTGCGGCGTTCCCAGGGTTGTATTCACTCCCGAATACTGCACGGTGTTAAAGACGTTGTTGATGGTGGCGCGCATTTCCATGCTGCGCGTGTCGCCAAGCTGCATGGTCTTTGAGAGCGACATATTGTTGCTTACGGTGCCCGGTCCCTCAATTGAATTGCGCGGCGCGTTGCCGAAGGCGGCGCAAGGGAAACTGGAGTTTACAGCCGGCAAGGCGTAGGCCGCGGAATTGAACCAGTGGTTCAGGCCGCCTCCACCTGCAGTGGGTGATTGTCCCGGCACCAGGCTGGCGCGCAGACCGTTGGTGGTGCCGCATTCAACGTTCTCGTCATTCTGCGTGACGGTGGGCGTAAGCCACGCGCCAGTCGCAATGCTGAAAGTACCCGATACGGAGAAGCCCTCGAGGATATGCGCGCCGGCGCCGGTCGTCACCCAGGATTTGTCGGGGCCAAAGGGCAGCTCATACAGGTAAGTTCCACTCACCTGGTGGCGGACGTCGAGACTTGAGTGACCCTCCTGCGCGGCAAGATCCTGCCAGTTCTGCACTACCGCGGTGTTGGTGCCATTCACCGAGCTGGCGTTGTCGATGGCGTGCGAGTACTGGTAATTCGCGCCGAGAGAGATACCTTTCTGAAGCCGCTTGTTGGCGCGCACCGTCAGAGCGTTCATCTTGTAGAAGGCCAGCGCCTGGTCGTATTCGAAGATCAGGTTGGCGGAATCGGTACCGGGGCTGGAAGGCGTAGCGCGTGGCGCGCTGGTGATGTCGAGGTGGTTGGCACGCGAGCCGTTGTAGCCCATGTTCAGCACGATTTGCATCGGCAGAGTCTTCTGAATATCCAGATTCCACACCTCGACATATGGCAGGCCGTAGTGGGGATCGAGCGCGTAGTTGCCCACCGTGTCAGGCGCAGGGAATCCATTGGCCAGCGTAAAGCACGAGACTGGCACAGTTCGCGCGCAGGTTGAAGAGGCGGCGTTGCCGCTGGCCTCGGTGTTGGTCTGCTCGTTCACAATTGCGTTTCCACTGGCATCGAAAATGGGCTGGCGGGCCATGGTATTGGCGAAGGTGGCATACTCGCCCACGGTGTAGTTCATGCCGAAGCCGGCGCGAACCACCATCTGCTTGAGTTTGGGAACCCGCCACGCAAAGCCGGTGCGTGGAGCAAATGCCTTGCGCCAGGGATAGACGAGCGCGTCGGGAACGCCCGGCCCTCCGGCCTGCTGTGCTGCTTCATACGTAAATCCACCGGCTGGATTGGTGTCCACGTCGGCCAGGTGATTGTATTTTTCCGTGTAAGGCGCGAAGAACTCCCAGCGCACGCCATAGTTGATTGTGAGAGAGGGACGAATGCGCCAATCGTCGAGGGCGAACGCGTCGAAGACGTTGTCGCGAAGGTAACTCTTGACCAGCGTGGAATTGATGCTGGTGGACTGCGGCAAGCCGAGCAGAAGATCGGCCAGCGCTGAGCCGGTGCCGTAGACCGGCTCCGGGACTCCGTTCGCATCGGTAAAGTCTTCAGTGAATAGGCCCGTAAACGTGAAGTCGCCGGTGGCGTTCGAGCCGGCCAGAAAGTCGCGATGCACGCGGCGATAGTCGCCGCCAAAGCGGAGGTTATGCTTGCCGCGGATCCAGCTCAGCACTTCAGAAAACGAGATCGTCTGCGAAATCGCGAAGCTCGGTTCCTGCTCCGACAGGCCGGTCAGGTTGCTGAGATTAATCTGCGGCAGGCCGTAGTTGAGCGGAACATTGTTGGGAATGGTGAGGCCGGCCGCGGACGCCGGATCGTCATCAGTGTTGGTAAAGAAGTTGATCGAGTGGCTGTTGGAGCGGTTCCAGTTGGCGTTGAAGATGTTGGTGAACTTGTGATAGCCGACCGTGTATCCGGCCTGAACCGAGTTCGACTCCGATGCGCTTTTGCCGCCCAGAATCGGAATCACGTTCACACTGTCTGAGGCGGAGTGGCTCCAGTTGTAATTGAAGCTGATGCTCTGGCGCAGGCCCTGATTTTGGCTTGTGTTTCCGCGCCGTCCTCCGCCGAATCCAGGGAAGGCGCCCATCTGTCCCGCATTGGCGCCCAGGTTGCGCATGTAGCGAACGCCGGCCAGCGTTGAGTTGGATTGCGCGGTGGTAAGCCGGTGGTAGTTGTAGTTATTCACAACGTCGGCGCCGGTAAGATTGGGCTGCGGATAATAGGCCAGCAGCGCCTTGGCCGCATCGGTGAGGCGGCTGGGCGGTATCACGTTGGGCGCGCCGTTGTAGCTGAACTGCTGCAGCGTGGTGGGATCGTAAATCGGCGCCATGCCGGCGGCGGAAAAATTGCCGGCAATTTCCTCCGGCGTGGGCACGGTCGCATAAAAATCGTCGGGCGTTGAATTTCGCGAACCGGAAAGATTAAAGAAGACGTTGTCTTTTCCGCTGGGCTTGGTGAGATGCGGAATGTAAGGCTCGCTCATGAACGTGATGCCGAACCGATTGGTCCCGTTGGCAGGCTGATCCTGCGTTTGTCCGCGCAAGGCAAAGGGCTCGGCATTGAGCGCCGAATTACTGCCGTTCCAGAAGATGGCGCCGTGAGGCTGCGCAGGATTGAAGCCGCGGAAGTTGCCGCGCCCGCCGCCACCACCAAAGCCTCCACCCCCAAAACCTCCACCGCCAAACCCGCCCCCTCCGACCCCTCCGCCGCCAAATCCGCCGCCCCCGGCGCCTCCAAAGAGCCCACCAGCGCCCGGCGCTTGGCCGCCGTTTTGGATCTGGTATTGCTGGAACTGGTCGCGCATCTGATCGTTCACGCCGGCCATCGGGCTCACCTGGCCCGCCTGGCCGCTGATGGCGACAGATTCGCCGCTGAAGTCGCTGTTGGCGGCAACGGTGGGCAACTCCGCGCCGCTCGTGCCCGCAGTGCCGCCGCCGGTTTCAGTGCCGGCTGAGAGCGCGCTGGCGAGGCTTAGATTCTCTGGCGCGTTCCCCGCTAATTGCCTTATGGCCTGTTGTGCTGCGCTCAGCTCGCCGTTCTGCCCGGCCGCGCTGGCCTGCTGAGCGGCGGCCCGCGAGGCCAGCATCAAGTCGAAATTCACCACTCGATCGTGGCCGGTGGCATTCAGCAGCGCCTCTTGCGAACCTTGCGCAAATGCGGCGAATGCGGTGCGAATCACGAACCGGCCGTTTTGCGGAATCGTCATCGACCACGCGCCAGTAATGTCGGTGGTGGTGGAGTAACGCTTGCCGGTAAGAGTGTTTTGCGCGGTAACCGTGACGCCGGGCAGAGGAATGTTGCCGCTTTTGACAACACCGTGCAGCCGTCCGCCGGTAGCAGAATCAGCAATTGTTGGAGCGGGCGCGGATGGAATCGCAGATGGCGGCGCCGGCTTGGGATCCTGCGCAGCGGTCAACTGGCCCAGCAACGCAATAGGGAATGCAGCGATCGCGATAACCCACACCGCTACCGAGCGCTTGAAAACCATCCGCCACAATCCCTTTCGCATGCATTGAGTCTCTGCATTCAGACTGACGGCTCAGCCGCCTCAAAGGTTTACTGAAACCAATTGTCCGGCCACGGGTTGGCCGGAACCACAAAAGCCATCACGGGAACGACTGGAAGATAGCGACTACGAGTGATATATCTGAATTCGCCCGAGTTTTTCTCTCGATGAATTGAATCCCCGTTCGTTCCGGTCCAAGCGAGGTCCCCCATGAAAGCACGCCGTTCGATACTCTGCGCAATTCCTTTGCTGCTTGCATTGCTCGTTGTTCCCGCCCGCACGCAAAAGGCCGTCACCTTCCCCAGCGGCGAAGCTACCGGCCAGGGAGTGCTTTACCTGCCACAGGGAGCGGGACCGCATCCGGCGCTCATCCTGATCCACGAGTGGTGGGGGATGACCGACTGGATCAAGCAGGAGGCGTCTCATTACGCATCGGAGGGATACGTGACCCTGGCTGTGGATCTTTACCGCGGCAAGGTGGCCACCGATGCCGATATGGCTCATGAACTGATGCGCGGGCTTCCGCAGGACCAGGGCGTGAGGGATCTGACTTCTGCGATGAACTTTTTGAGCCAGCGCAAGGACGTGGATAAACGCCGCATCGGGGCGGTGGGATGGTGCATGGGTGGAGGGTTCGCGATTCAGCTCGCAGTGGCCGCGCCCAACCTGAAGGCTGTGGCCGTAAATTACGGCGCGCTGCCTACCGACAAAACCGCTCTGGCCTCGATTCACGCGGCCGTAATCGGCAACTTCGGCGGGCTGGATCGGGGCATAACTCCTGACTCAGTTCACGCATTTGAAACCGCCATGCAAGCGCTGGGCAAGCCGGTGGATGCCAAGATCTATCCCGACGCGGGCCATGCCTTTGAGAATCCCACCAATGCCAACGGCTATCGGCCGGCCGATGCGGCCGACGCGCTGGGCAGGGTGGACCGATTCTTCGCGCAGACGCTGCACCCATAAGAAATTCGTAAAGATCGAATCGTTTTTTGAATCAAACAGCTATCGGAAGATAGGTTGCCGTGATTATGCATGTTAACTATTATGCTAATAATCTGATGACTGCTACCGGATAAGTTACTCAGTGGCAGTCGAAAGGCCGCCATCCCAATGAAAATCGGCACGACGATTCGCACCTACCGTCTGCAAAAAGGCCTATCGCAGGGCGATATCGAAAAGAAAACCGGCCTGCTGCGTTGCTACCTGTCGCGAGTAGAAAACGGCCACACGATTCCCTCCCTCGACACGCTTTCGAAGATTGCATCGGCGCTCGATCTGCCCATCGCCCAGTTCTTTGCCGACGACTCCCTGGGCCGGCAATTCAACACCCAGAAGCTGTCAGACGATGAACTGCGTTTTCTAACGCAAATAAGGCGCTACTCCAGCAACCTGAACGAAAGCGACCGCAAACTGCTGCTGGCGATGGTCAAGAAGTTCGCGTCGACAGCGACCCGATAATCCGGAGACCTGTTTTACCCGCTTGCAGCAGGCCGGTTCGTGCTCGATGAGTGCGCACTATCGAGTTCTGCTTAGTTCTGCGGCGGGATGTGGGCGATGTAGAACCCGAACAGCACCAGCAGCCCCACAATCATTCCCACGGCTAGGCGCAGGCGCAGGTTGAACGACGACCTTGGCGAGCCCAGGCGCGGAACCATCGGCCAGGCGAACAACAGGCCGCAGGCGCAGCCGCCTATGTGAGCGTTGTTGTCGATACTGAGGCCCGCGCCGAACCTTGCCGTGGCAAAGCTGATTGAAAAGCCAATAAACAGGTTGATAGCGGCAAAGTAGATGACTGAGCGGCGCAGCTTCTTTAGTTCGCTGGGCGGAACTGGAAGCCGGTTCGATTTGAGCAGGATAATTAGCGCGCCGGCGATGCCAAAGACCGCGCCCGAGGCGCCCGCACCGGCTGGGAAGACATTGAATCCGCTGTATTTCAGCCAGTTAACGCAGGTCGAAAGCAAATTGCCCGCTGCGCCGGTGAGGATGTAAACCGCGAACACCCCCCAGGAGCCCATCAGCGGCTCGGCCAACAGCCCCAGGTTCCACAAGCACCACATGTTGGTGGCCAGATGCAGGATGCCCACGTGAAGAAACATGGCGGTGACGATCCGCCACCACTCGCCGTCGATGAGGATTTTGTCGGCGCTGCTGGCGCCCCAGTGAATGAGCTGATCGACGGTTGGGCTGATGGGGCTTACGCCTTTGGCAACCATGGCCAGCCAGACCACGCAGTTGATGGCAACCAAAATGTGCGTGGCGGGAGCGGCCAGCCACAGGGGCTTGCGGCGGCGCGGCGCGTCTGGCGCAGCACGAGCAGCCACAGCAGGCGCGCTCTCATGCACATTTCCCCAACCGGAGCCATCACCTTCAGAACCTGGCTCTGGGGGAAGGAATTCGGGGGAGTTGCTGCCCATAGTCTCACTTTAATGCATTTACAGTTCGCACTGGTGCGGCTTTCAGTCACCAGAATGGTGGTTACCTGGTTAACTTAGCTTTCAGCTTTCAGCTCCCAGCTCCCAGCCAGACCGCGCCTTCGCCGGCTCCAGAAAGAATAGTAGTCAAGTGCTTCAACCATCTCTGCGCTCGCACGGAAAGGCTGAAAGCTGAAGGCTGAAAGCTGACAGCTTGCCCCTCTTCCCTGCCTTATCCTGATTCTTAGATCAAAAAAGGAGTCATACATTGCATTCTGAAGACGGCAAAAAGCAGGTGAGGCGCGCGCTCTTGAGCGTGACCGACAAGACCGGGCTGGTGGAGTTTGCGCGGGAGCTTGCGAGCTTTGGGATCGAGCTGATTTCGACTGGCGGCACGGCAAAGGCGCTGCGCGCGGCCGGGCTCTCGGTCAAGGACATCAGCGACCTGACCGGCTTCCCCGAGATGCTCGACGGCCGTGTGAAGACGCTTCATCCGCGCGTGCATGGGGGACTGCTCTATATCCGCGGCAACAAGGAGCATGAGGCCGCGGTGGCCGAGCACGGAATTGAGCCCATCGACATGGTGGTGGTGAACTTGTACGCGTTCGAAAAAACCGCTTCTACGCCAGAAGTGACCTTTGGCCACTTGATTGAGAACATCGACATCGGCGGCCCATCGATGGTGCGCTCGGCGGCCAAGAACTTTGAAGACGTGGCGATTGTGACTCGCGTGACGGATTATCCGGCACTCGTGGAAGAGATGAAGGCCAACGGTGGTGCGTTGACGCGCGCGACCCGCTGGAAGCTTGCGAAACAGGCGTTCGCAACCACGGCGGCATACGACGGCGCAATTGCAGGTACGCTCGAGCGACTTGATCCCGCGCCCGAGCCCGAGCAGGCAGCGGCCATCGACGCCGCGGCCTTCCCCGTAACGCTGCGGATCATCATGCCGCGCGCGCAGTCTTTGCGCTACGGCGAAAATCCGCATCAAAGAGCTGCTCTTTATAGCGATGGCTCCGGCCGGGGCATTGCCGGCGCAAAGCAACTGCAGGGCAAGGAACTGAGCTTCAACAATCTTGTCGACCTGGATGCGTGCTGGGAGCTGGCGCAGGAGTTCGACGAGCCGGCAGCGATCATCGTCAAGCACACTAACCCCTGTGGCGCGGCAACCGGCGCAACCGTGCTTGAGGCCTACCGGAAAGCGCTCGAGGCCGACCCGGTTTCGGCGTTCGGCGGCGTCATCGGCATCAATCGCGAAGTGGATGGGGCCGCGGCCGATGAGATTGCCAGACTGTTTGTTGAGGCCATCGCTGCGCCGACTTTCTCGCCCGAAGCAAAAGAACGGTTTGCGGCGAAAAAGAATTTGCGGCTGGTGGAAGTGATAACTGCGCCGCCGAAGCCGGTCGTAAAACATGTGTCGGGAGGGCTGCTGCTGCAGGATGCCGATACTGGCCGCGTGGTTGAGGGCGAACTTGACGTGGTGACTTGGCGGCCGCCCACGGCCGAAGAACTGCGCAGCCTGCTGTTTGCCTGGCGTGTGTGCAAGCACGTGAAGTCAAACGCGATTGTTTACGCGCGCGACGGCCAGACCCTGGGTGTGGGTGCGGGCCAAATGAGCCGGGTAGATGCGGCTAAGTTCGGCGCCCAGAAGGCGGTTCTGCCGCTTAAAGGATGCGTAGCGGCTTCCGATGCGTTCTTCCCCTTTCCCGACGGGCTCGAAGCGGTAGCCGCAGCCGGCGCAACAGCGGTGATTCAGCCGGGCGGCTCCGTGAAGGACCAGGATGTGATAACCGCGGCCGACAAGCTGGGAATCGCGATGGTGTTGACGGGGATTCGGCATTTCAGGCACTAATTCGCATCTCGGGTCGCTCATCCGCATCTCAGGTATAGACCGTAGCCGGAAAGCGAATAGATAAAGCGATTCGGCGCGCATCCCAATTGGATGTGACCTTTCGAATTTGCAGCGGCGATTCACCTAATTTCGCGCCTTGGGCCAAGCAAACGCGACAAATGGCGCGTAAAATCGTCTTTAACAGCAGGCGGCTTCGAGATTGACGGCCGCTTGTGCAGCTTTTGGCTCTGCGGAAGACCTTTGCGCACCATCCACGGAGCAGAAAACAGCGCGGAATCCCCTGAATGATGACACTAAGAATGAACTTTCCAACTTCCCGGTTCGCCGTCGCAGCCACTCTTGTGGTTCTGCCGCTCGCGCTTGCACATGCCCAGAACGCTCCAGCAAACCAGGAGCCCCCGCTTCAGCCCTTGCAGAAGCCCACCACCCAGGTCGCGATGGCCGATACCAAGCCTTCGACTTCGTCGACGCCTGCGCCGCAGCCGAGCCGCGCCCAGGCTTACTATCACGTTGCGTTGGCGGCCACTTACGAGGACGATGCCCTTTCTGAGGGACGCCCCGACGACATTACGCGCGCCATTGAAGAGTACAAGCTGGCGCTCGACGCCGATCCCGAGTCGCCCCAGTTGCTGAACGCTCTTGCCGACCTGTATTTCCGCACGCCGGGTCACGAGCACGATGCCGAGGTTACCGAGCGCACGTTGCTTAAAACATCGCCCGATAACGTTGATGCACACAAGATGCTGGGCCGCATTTATCTGCGCCAACTGGGCGAAAACGAGAACGGCGTTTCCTCCACCTCGCCGTCGGGCAACGTGCTCGACCAGGCGATTGCCGAATTCGAAAAGATTGTCTCGCTGCAGCCGCGCAGCGTTGAAGACCGCATGGTGCTGGGGCAGCTCTACACCGTGAAGCACGACCAGCAGAAGGCCGAAGAACAGTTCAAGATTGCGCGGTCGATTGAGCCGGATTCAGAAGACGTGGTACTGAACCTGGCGCGGCTCTATGCGGAGAGCGGCGACGTTCAGCACGCCATCACCGTGCTCGAGTCGGTTCCGGTGAATGACCGCACTCCCAAGATTGAGTTCACGCTGGGCGCGGCGTACGCGCAGTTGAAGAAACCCAAAGACGCAATTGCCGCGTATAAGCGCGCTGAAGACCTGGAGCCCGGCGACCTGCGCACCATTGATGCTTTGGCCGAGGCCCTGTTCAACAACGAGCAATACGATGAGGCGCTGAAGCAGTACCAGCAACTCGCAGCCGCCGACCCCGAGAATCCCGAAGCGCTGGTGCATATCTCTGAGATTCAGCGTCACCAGGGCAAATACGAAGATGCGCTGGCCACCATTCAAAAGGCGCTGAAAATTGACTCGACCAGTCTTGAGGCGGGCTATAACGAAGGCCTGCTGTACGACGTGCTGGGCAGGTTTGAAGACGCCGAGCAAGCTTACCTGAGCATGCTTAACCAGTCATCGGTCGGGCATGCCAACGGTGCCGACACCGACGAAGAGAAGAACAATCGCAGCATTTTTCTAAGTCGACTGGCGGGCGTGTATCTCGAAGAGAACAAAACTGACCAGGCCATAGCGACCTACCAGAAGATGATCGACCTGGGCGGCGACAGCGCGGTCAGCGGCTACCAGGGGCAGGTGGATGCATGGCGCGCGGCGCATAACATTGACAAGGCCGTGGAGATTTCGCAGAAGGCGGTTGCCGCGAATCCGAAAAATCGCGACATCAAGTTGATGCTGGCCCAGGAAATAGCCGACCAGGGCAAACCGGACGATGCCATCAAGATGGCTACCGAGCTGCTGAATAACACGGCCGAGGACCGCACGGTGGATTTCGCCATCGCGCAGATCGAAGTTCGTGCGCGCCGCTGGAAAGATGCCGATGAGGTACTCGCCAAGGCTGATCCGCTGTGCACCAAGAAGGAGGACCGTACCTATCTCCTCTTTTTGCGCGGCGAGCTGGCTGACCGGCAGAAGAAGTCGGACCAGGCCGAAGGGTTTTTCCGCCAGGCGCTGGAGCAGGACCCCAACAACGCAATGACGCTCAATTACCTGGGCTACATGTTGGCCGACAAGGGCGTACGCCTGCCCGAGGCGCTCACTTACATCAAGAAGGCCGTGGATATTGAGCCCATCAACGGCGCTTATCTTGACTCGCTGGGATGGGTTTACTTCAAGCTGGGCGATTACGAACTCTCAGAAGACAACCTGCGCCAGGCGGTGCAGCGCGACCAGACAGATCCCACGGTGCACATGCACCTCGGCGACCTGTATGAGAAGACGGGGCGCGTCAGGCTGGCCGCGGCGCAGTGGACCCTATCTCTGGATGGGTTTGCCAAGGCGTTGCCGGCTGACTACGAGACAAGCGATGTAACCAGGGTGCAAAAGAAACTGGAAAGCGCGCGTGTCCGTCTGGCCAAAGAAGATCACACCATCGAGCCGCAGCCCAAACCGGAATAGGTACGCAGCGTTTCTATAACGAACAAACGGCGGCCAATCCAATCAGGATTGGCCGCCGTTTGTGTCTGCGCCCAGGCGCCAATTCACTCCTGGGACTTGCGTCAGATTCGCTACTTTGCGTGCGCAGCAGCCGCGGTCAGGAACACGTCCACGTTGCTCTTATCCACCAGCGACGTTCCGGTATCGATAAACGCCGGGTAGGGCGCGAACGCGTCTGAACTGTAATCCTTGCTGAGCTGCGCCGGCGGATTATGAAAAATCTCGTCGAGTGCCTTGAGCCCGGCATATCCCATCGTGAACGGCTTCTGCACGATGGTTGCGTCAATCACGCCATCCTTGATTCCCTGCAACGTATCCGGATTCACATCCCATGCAATCACCGTGCGGCTGGTATCGTGACTGCGCTTGACCGCTTCAGACACCACCTCACCTGAGGCCGATTCAAGGCAGATGAATGCATCGATCTTCTTGGCCCCCGTCTGGGCGAGGTACTGCTGAGTTTTGTCGAAGGCAACGGCGGTATCGCCCTTGATGTCAACCACTTCAACAATGTTGATTCCCGGCCGGGACGCAAACGCATCTTTGAAGCCCTTCAGCCGCTCTTCAGTGTTGGGCTGGCCGGTGATGGTAAAGAAAACCACGTTGCCCTTGCCGCCCAGTTTCTCAACCACGCGGCGGCCGCCGAGGCGCCCGGCATCGAGATTGTTGGTGCCGATAAAGTACAGCCGTTGGCTGGCGGCAGCGTCAGAATCGATGGTGATGACGGGGATGCCTGCGTCCACCGCCGCGTTGATCCCGGGTGTGAGTACGGCAGCATCGGAGACCGAGATAAGAATGCCCGCCGGCTTGGCGGCAACGGCGCTTTGCAGTTCGGCAAGCTCAGCTTGCGGATCGTATTTGTCCGGCCCTACCGCCCTGCCAGTCACACCGTATTCCGCCGCCGCTTTCTTGAATCCGGCCACGGCAGTCTGCCAGTAGTTGGTGGACATATTTGCCGCCACCAGGTAGAACACTTCCTTGGGCGAGTGTCTTGCTCCGCAGCCCGGAATCAAAACGACCGCAAGGGCCGCCAACGATAACGCCATTCCCTTGATGAGTTTCATCTTTCCCTCCCATTCAGGCGAGATTCTTCGCTGCAGCCTGCATCGGCCGTTCCCGATGTGCGCGGGCCCGCCACGAAATTCGGCCGGATGGTACTCCGCGGAGCATGCCATTGTCCATCTCGCAGTTCATAGAGGAGTTTATAGTGGTCTCGGCCTATTAGTCTCGGTGACCACCAACACCCCGATGCCCGGATTGCGCTGCGCTGTCCCCTTTTGCGGTATAACCAGACGAGAACCGCGAACGCTCGATTCGCGTCGCGAAAAATAATTCCGATGACGCTCAATACCGAATCCCCCGAAACCGAATCCATGGTTCCGCTGCCGCCGGGCATTGCCGTTTGCGGCGATGAAGGCGCAGACTTGACGCGTCGACTCTTTAGGGAGCAGCCGCATGCCTACCGCTCGCCTTTCGCGCGCGATGCGGCGCGAATTCTGCATGCGCGAGCCTTTCGGCGGTTGGCGGGCAAAACGCAGGTCTTCACGCGGCTGGCGGGCGATCCCGCCAACAACCACCTGAGCGACCACTTCCGCAGCCGGCTGACGCACACGCTCGAAGTGACGCAGATTTCGCGCACCATGGCAAAAGCACTGGGCCTGAATACCGAGTTGGCCGAGGCGCTGGCGCTGGTGCACGATATCGGCCATCCGCCTTATGGGCATGCGGGAGAAAAGGCGCTCGACACCGCGCTCAAGGCCCATGGGCTCTCCTTCGACCACAATTTGCACGCGCTACGCATAGTCACCTGGTTTGAGGAGCGATATCCAGCATTTCGCGGGCTCAATTTAACACTGGCCGTGCGCGAGGGAATCATCAAGCACTCCCGCGATTACTCGCCTGCCGACCATCCTGAGCTGGCCGAATACTTCCTCGATCAATATCCGCCGCTCGAAGCGCAGATCATCGATCTGGCCGATGAAATTGCGTACCTGACGGCCGATCTCGACGACGGCCTCGACTCGGGAATTCTTGCGCTTGACGATGTGCGCACGGCAGTGCCGCTCTTCAGCGATTTTCACCAGGCTGCGCTGGTTCGCTATCCCAGCGCGGCGCCACGGCTGGCCGTTTACGACGCTCTGCGCCGGCTGCTCAATTCTTTTGTGACGGACTTGCTGCATGAGGTGCGCTCGCGAGTGGCTGGGCTGGGTGCAACCACACTTGCAGATATTCGCCGTGCGCCGTCGAGGCTAGCTGGATTGAGCTCGCAAATGGAACAGGCGCGGGCCGCGGCCAAGACGTTTCTTTACGAAAACTTTTACAACTCGCCAAGCCAGGCCGAAGCGCATACGCATGCGGCAGAAGTGGTGGCGGGACTTTTCGTCAGGCTTATGGCCGAACCCGAATTGATGCCCGCCGATCACCAGGCGCAGATCGCAAGCGAAGGCTTGGCGCGCACGGTTACTGACTACATCGCCGGCATGACAGACAGCTACATTGAGCAGATGTGGGAGCGTTGCGGAGGGTGATTCGCCTCCTGCGCCTGAACTACTTTGTCGAAAGAAATTCGATCTTAGCTAGATCTTCCACCGCCTTGAATCCGTAGTCGGCAGTAACCAGCACGCGGTCGGTTGATTCCAGCGCTAGGCCAATCGCAAACCCGTCGGCGTAGGCTAAGCTCCGGTCGACTCTGAGAGTTGCGGCCTGGATCGCCCTTGGGGCGGTTGCCGCTACGATTTCTGCATCGCTAGGCAAGAGATTCGTGATCACTGAGGTTCCGCTCGCAGGTCCAAGACGCTCCCGAAGTTTTCCCGCAACCTCGCCCCATTGAATGGCGGAAATATAAATCTCAGCGCGATGGTCGATACACAAGGCGAGAATCTCCCAAACCCGATCGGCACCTGGTTCGTCATCTATATATCGGAGTATCGCCGAGGAATCCAAAACGTAAGCCGCCATCTATCTGTCTTACCAGCCCTCTTCCCTGAGCTCGCGCTCACGTTCGCGTCTGCGGTCTTCAATCAGAGAGTCGCACATCGACGGTCCCCCTGCCGTGATGCCGCGCATCGATTTGATCCGCGCTAGTTCGGCGGACAGGCTTTTAGGATTCACGACGATGCTGCCGCCCTCGACACGAAACGATAGCTCGGTCCCACGCTCGATGCCAAGCTGCTCGCGAATGGCAGCCGGAATTACTACCTGCCCCTTGCTGCTGACTCTGGCGACATTCTGCTCAAGAATCTCCATGGCTTACATCTTAGCACAAGTAAGACGCAACGAAACAAGTAAGACGCTATCGCAATAACAAGCCAAGGTAGATCATAGGCTTACTTTCCAAAACCAGTCTTACTGCACCAGCCCTTGCGGCCTCAACCGCCGCAGATCGAGAGCGCAGGCCACGGCGTTCTGCACATTGAGGCGCAGATTGTCGGTCGCCGCCCACAACCACAGCCGCGCTACCGCGGTTCCGCGCGCTGGAATCTCGGGACGCAGCCGCACTAGCACATCGTTTTGGCCGGTCGCAGCAAGGTTCGAGGGCGAATCGGTGTCTTCAAGCACCAGGTCAACGCGTTCGCCGCTGAGCGCCTCTTCAAGGGTGGAAACTTCCACGGGCCGCTCCAACTCAACAAAAATCGAGAGAGTATGGCCGTGAAACACCGGCGCGTGGATGACCTGGATAGCGAGAGATGGCCAGCGGCCCTGCGACAGCGCATGGTAGTGGCGGAGGATGCGCGCTTCGGCTACGGCCAGATTCACCTTTGAGCTCTCGCCCATGCCGCCGAGCAGGTTATAGGCAGCCTGCGCATCGTAAAAGTCGCGGGGCAATGTCTGGAAGCTGAGCAGGTTGATGGTCTGCTGGTGGAGTTCGTCCATGGCGGCGCGGCCAAACTCGCTGGCCGGCTCTAGAACCGTGACTGCTGCGGTGCGCAGCGGCGCCGCTTGCAGCAGGCGTTCCATCAGCAGCCCGATCGCGAGAGTGGCCGGGTGCGCCGGGACAACGGCCGGGGTAAAGAGATCGACCGTTGCACTGTCGGCTCCCAGCCAGGGAGCGCGAACCAGCACTCCGGTTTCCTGGTCGAGCACGCCTGAGAGATCGAGAACCGTGGAACCTGATCGCAGCGCCTGGCGCCAATGGCGGCGAGTCAGGTCTTCATTGCCGCAGAAAAAAGTGAAGTCGGCGCGCTCGAACGCGTCAGAGGTCAGGGCGTGAATAAAGGTCACCTCGTCGCCCACCTGGTCGATCTGTCCCTGTGCCTCTTCCTGGTCGAGCAGAGAGATGTCGGCATCGGCCAACGGCGAATCGTTGAGCGCGTCCTTGAGTTCGCGGCCAAGCAGCGATGAGGCTCCAGCGATGGAAATCTTGTACACGGGCGTCCTTTGGAAAACAGCAAATTAGCAAGTCAGCCGGCCGGTAAAAAAGCGGATGGCGGATGATAACACCGAAGCATTCAGATCAATCGGTAAATCTTGGCCCCAACGGTTCCGGCTTCGAATCAGGGGCCGGGGGTTGGGTCGCTGCGGGTCCGGGTCGTCGACGGCGGCGAGACCATCCATATGCCGCGCGAGCCCAGATGCCCGAAAACATGTACGCCAGCGCTCCCACAAACAGAACCCACTGAGAAAATCGAAGCGTGATGTAGAGAATGATGGCCAGCAACAGAAGAAGCTGGAAGGGATGACGCCGCGTGAGGTTGATTTCCTTGCCTGACCAGAATCGCCAGGTGCTGACCATCAGGAATCCGATAAGACCCACGAGGATAAGCCAGGGAATTGCGACCCACCACTCACCAACAGGTATGGCATTGAAGAAGTGAACCGTGGCCGCCACCAGTCCCGCTGCGGCAGGGATGGGCATGCCCACAAAGTATTTTCGATCGGGCCGGCCGGGATTGCGCGGCTGGGCGTCGTGGCTGATGTTGAAGCGCGCCAGACGAGATGCACCGCAAAGCAGGAAAAGGAAACAGACGAAGGCCCCGGCTTGCAGAAGATGTTGGTGAAGGGTGGGGTTGAGCGAATCGGGCAGAAAATGGAATCCCCACACAAAAGCCAGCAGGCTGGGCGCCACGCCGAAGGTGATGACATCGGCCATTGAATCCAGCTCGCGGCCAAAGTCGGTCACGGTGTTGGTCATGCGCGCGATGCGGCCGTCGAGCGAATCGAACGGAATGGCAAACAGGATGGCGATAGCCGCCAGGTCCAGGTGAGAAGTTGCGTCTTTATTGGTGATGGCGTCGATGGTCTGCGTGATCGAAAAGTAGCCCGCGCCAATGTTGCCGGCGGTAAATAGCGATGGCAGCAGATACATGCCGCGGCGCAGCCGGGCTTTGGCCCTCTGTCGCGACTCCTGCAGATCGAGGTGATTCATGCGCCCTCGTTCTCCGAACCGTACGGATTGACACTGGCCGAGGCGGATCGGTCAGATTCTCGCGCCGGCACGGCCATTGCGGCGTCCAGCATCTCGGCCAGCACGCTGGCGCCGCCCTTGACGTTGTCGCCCACTTTCACTCGCAGAACGGCATCCGCGGGAACGATGACATCGACCCGCGAGCCGAATTTGATAAGACCAACCCGCTGCCCGCGTTCCACTCGGTCGCCGGCCTTGAAATTGAATACGATGCGCCGCGCCAGCAATCCGGCTATCTGCTTGAACACAACCTCGATGCCTTCGTCCTTGCCATGCCCCTTCACCGTGACAACGTTCTGCTCGTTTTGGTCGGCCGAGTCGGGGTTCATGGCGTTCAGGTATTTGCCCTTCTGGTATGAAACCCGGCTGAGAACTCCGCCGATCGGCGCGCGGTTCACGTGCACGTTGAAGACGCTCAAAAAGATACTGATACGCTGGCGGTCGCCTGCAGGGGTTTCAATCAGCGTGGTTTCAGTAACCTTGCCATCGCCGGGCGAGACAATCAGGCCGATGCCGGAAGGAATCGCACGTTCAGGGTCGCGAAAGAACTGCAGAAAGAAAATGGCGAGAACAATCGGAGGAAGGCTCCAGGCCCAATTTCCGGTAAGCCACACCAGAACGGCTGCAACCGTAAAAAGGCTCAATCCGTATATGTAACCATCACGAACCATTGTCCCAACGATTATACGGTGAACCTGGAGGCGGCACGAGGGAGGGACGGGACACAAGGATGGATTAACGAGGGCCGTTCAAGGGGTGATATCAGCAGACACAGTCGCTGACACCCAGCCTGTGGGTCGCACGCGTTGCCCGTTTGCCGAGCCGGGAGGCTCGCGCAACCGAATCTAGGCTATGACCAGGGACCGGCGCTCAAGCGCAAAAATCAAGTCCTTGGCGTGCAGCTTGAGCTTTTTCAAACGGACTTCCTCAAGCTGTTCATCTGCACTGAGATAGGGCTTTTGAATCAATTCTTCCAACCGCTGAGCGTAGCGACGATGTTCGGCGTGCAGGCGATCAATTTCTTCGCTCAGCGTAGCGTCCTTTATCTCGTCCATCAAGCACCTCCGTGCTGCGGTCCCGGTCTTGTTGCCAACCGGCGCTCCCGTTATTTGCAGAACATTCACATATAGCTCCGTCGCATGTGTTTCTGCAAGAGGGAAACGAACAGAAAGTAATAACGGGCTGTGCAAAATCGGGAGAGGCCGTCCGCAACCGTGATCGGAATCACTTGACGGCGCTGGAAATAGACGTCGCCGAGATCGATTCAAGGGCATGAAAAGAATTCGCTGAAGCGTCAGCTCAGCTTAAAAGTCATGAGGACCGCGTCTTCAACCGGATCGGAATAGTACCGCGGACGGTGGCCGCTTTCAGTGAATCCAATAGAGTTGTAGAGGCCGATGGCTGCGGAATTTGAGGCGCGGACCTCGAGGTGGAGGGTTCCGATGCCAGCCTGCCTGGGCTCCCTGGGGATTTTTAGCTCTCTGACGAGCTCGGAGAGAAGCTGGCGGGCAATGCCCCGGCGTTGAACCTCCCGAGCGACAGCGATGTTCTCCAGCTCGGCTTCGGGCGGGACAAGGCCGGCGACGGCAAAGCCTATTACCTCGCCTGAACCGGCAAGAATGGCAACCAGCGCGATGCGGCGGGAAAGGAAGTCGCCTGAAAGCATCTCGATGAAGGTCTGGCGGGACCAGTGCGGCGCTCCGCTCGCACTTTCAGCGATTCTGAGAACGCTGGGCAGGTCCGATTCCGTCAGGCGCCGGATCCCGATATTGATTGGCGGTTGCGAACTCATGGCTTGTGGGGCCGTGCGGCGGGCGACTGGGTCATGTTGGCTGGGCCGAAGATTTCGGCATCGGAGCGGCGCAGGTAGTGGCCGTCAAGCAGGGCCAGATCTTGTGCCACTCCGGCCACAAGCAGCGCCTCACCCAGCCTCATGGCGTCTGAGGCGCGCGGCGCGGCAACGCGCACCTGGCGCGTTTCAGGCCAGGCGGACGCAAGCATCGCGGCAGCGCCATCGTCGCAGACGGCTATGCGAACCGGCGCCGGTTGAATCGACGCGAGTTCCTCGGGGCCGGCGAGCAGTTCTTCCGCATCGCGGCCGGCGCGCTCGATGCGCAGAAAAATCTCGCCGCGATGCGCGTCGAGCGCCGCCGCCGTAACTGAGGCCTTGCGCAAAAGCACCTTGAGCCGCGAAACGGCCACGACAGGAATCAGATCGGCTTCGGCCAGGCCTTTCACCGTGCTCAATCCCACGCGCACCCCGGTAAAGCTTCCTGGTCCGTTCACAACAATCATGCCGCCAAGATCGCCTACCGCTGCGCGATTAGCTGTGAGCAGTTCGGCAACCGCAGTCACCAGCGTCGCAGAGTAGTTGCGCCCCTGAAGCTCGGTCTCGCCCAGCATTTCGAGGTCGCGCCCCGCCAGCCGTCCCAATGCGACGGAGCCCGATGGACCGCAGGTGTCCACTGCCAGCAGGAGTTTGCCGTGCATGGGTGCGCTGGATGGGTCGGCGGAAGTCACTTATTCATGTTAACGGTGGGCTGTGGGTAGTGGACGGCGATTGACTCGAATGGGTACCATCCCCCCTTCTATTTGAGGGTCGAATATTCTGTTTTCATACACCTGCAGGTGGAATTTTCCTCTACCTATTTGAAAACAAATAGCTTGTCTGCAAATATTTCAAGAATAAGGCGGTTACGAAGGGTTTTTTTGCGCCGATTCTGGCTGAGGCTGAACCAGCGTTTTTTGATCTGAGAAGATTATGCGCCGGAAGGTGGAAATAACCTGCAAGAGTGAATAAAAGAAAAAACATGGTTTTCTCCTGATTTGACGCCGTCCGCTCATTTGGCGAAGATATATCGAAGGAGCCGTGGTGCGGCAATCCCGTTGACGCACCCACCGTCCCAGATTTGTAGTGGCAAGGAGGGCGGCCCTTGCCCTATTCCCGGAGGCGACGCAGAATCTCGGGCATTTCAGAGTCGGCTACAGCGAGCGGGTTGCCGTCCCCATAGCCCGTTCGCCCACGGTACCGGAGAATCTGGACGTACTGACTTGATTCCCCCGCATTGTAG
This sequence comes from uncultured Occallatibacter sp., assembly GCA_964528915.1. Lineage (GTDB taxonomy): Bacteria > Acidobacteriota > Terriglobia > Terriglobales > Acidobacteriaceae > Telmatobacter. Next base: position 33,914 of record CAZGUD010000025.1, on the reverse strand, counting down.
ACTTCGATCCAGTAGGTATAAGGCGCGTCCTGGGTCGGGTAGTCAACGATCACGTTTCCTTGCAGTGGACCGCGCTCGACAAAGCGCGTTTCCTGATTGTTGTTTCGACCTGTGAGGGGTAACAAATACCTTGGCTAACCCACGATAGTTTGCTATGGTTAGTCAAGGTTGCAATACAATTTACATTCCAAAGACATTAATGGAAGCAATTCGGTACTACAGCGATGAGCAAATCTGCATTGACGCTGTAGCTGCCCTGCGTTGGCCGAATGGTAAGCCTGTTTGCCCCAAGTGCGGGACGGCTGAGGGCGAGCGTAAACACTACTGGCTTGCCGCTCAGAGGCGCTGGAAGTGTTATTCCTGCCGTAAGCAATTCAGCGTCAAGGTTGATTCGGTTTTCGAGGATTCCCCGCTCGGACTCGACAAGTGGATGGTTGCTCTTTGGATGCTTTGCAATTGCAAGAATGGGGTTTCCAGCCACGAGATTAGCCGCGAATTGGGAATCGCACAGCAACACGCATGGCACATGCTCCACCGCCTTCGCATCGCCCTACAGCTTCCCGATGGCGGCAAGCTAGGCGGGATCGTAGAGGCTGACGAGTGCTTTGTCGGCGGCAAAATCTCAAACATGCATCAGTCCAAACGGGCGCAGTTGGGTGGAAAGACGCGAGGCACCAAAGGCAAGGCTGTTGTAATTGGAATGGTCGAGCGTGGCGGCAGAGTTCGGGCGCATGTCGCCGTAGATCGTAGCCAGCAAACCATCCGTCCACTCATCGCCGCGAACGTGGCGAGGGGCGCCACCCTGGTCTCGGATGAGTGGGGCGGATACGTTGGTTCGGCCCCGCTCCATCAGGTAATCAATCACGCAGTTGAATACGTGAATGGCCACACCCACACGAATTCGATTGAGAATTTTTGGTCGTTGCTGCGCCGTACACTCGGTGGCACCTACGTGTCGTGTGAGCCTATACACTTGCAGCAGTACATTCACGAGCAGGTATTCAGATTCAACCTTCGCAGCCGCAAAGATGAGAGGATCACCAATGCTGGCCGGTTTGCCTTGGCGCTTACGGATGTCGCAGGAAAGCGGCTGACATGGAAAGAGCTAACCGGGAAGGAGGGCGGCTCAGGATTGCCGTTCTAAGGCTTGGCGGGGCGCTCTGCGGGGACGTACTTGTATCGCTTATGTCGTGAAACGGATTCTTTGGGAGATTGTTCAAGACGCTTGTAAATCTCAGCATGGGGCACAGAAACGAGACGTTTAAGTGCCTCTGAAAATGGCGTCTCAGGAGAGCGCGAAAGGTCTTGAGGTGGCAGCCCCGAGATTTTAGTAGCGCTTTTTGAGTGTGATGCCATATAAAGTTGCGGAACGGGATTTTGACCGCGCCGACGACTCCGCTTGAAGTGTATCACGAAGCGGAGTTGACAAAAATGGACGATATGAATATCGCGTACATCAATCGACAGATCATCACGTGGGGCTTAAAGCGGCTGGGAGTGAACGCAGACCAGATCGCTAACACGGTCATGCCTGCCGACAACATCAAAGCGTGGGAACGGGGCGATAGCTACCCAACTGAGAATCAGGCAGAACTTTTGGCGCACAAACTTCAGATTCCGTACCTTGTACTTTTTCTGAGCGAACCACCCCCTGCAGAAACGATTCCTATTCCCGACCTCCGTACACGAAGCGGAAAGCGGGTCAACGCACCATCTCGCGAGTTCATCAGCGTCATCAACGATGCTCTTTCACGCCAGGATTGGTTCCGCGATTACGCACAAGCAAACGGGCGGCAAAAACTGGGCTTCGTCGGACGCTTCAAGCGCACCGATCCTGCGGTAGATGTTGCTGCCAATATGAGGTCTGTCCTGCGAATTAATCAGGATTTCCGGTCACAATCGCGCAATTGGGAAGAATACCTTCGACGACTAATCACGCGGGTGGAAAGTGTTGGAATTCTTGTAATGAAAAGCGGAGTGATGGGCCACTCCACCCGGCACAGATTAAGCGTGGGCGAGTTTCAGGGATTTGCAATTTGTGATCCATTCGCGCCCGTGGTTTTCATCAACGACGCAGACTTTCGCGCAGCCCAAATATTTACGCTGGCGCATGAACTGGCACACCTTTGGATAGGGGAAACAGGGATCTCAGACTCAACCCTTCTAGAGAGGTCGGATTCCGAAATTAGCCAGATCGAGCAGTTCTGCAATCAAGTGGCGGCAGAATTTCTGGTTCCTGAAAAGTCCTTTAACGTTTCGTGGCAGAAGTCACGGACTACGAAGGAAAATCTCCACCGACTAACCCAACACTTTTGGGTTAGTTCTCTCGTTGCGCTTAGGCGTGCCTACGATCTTGAAAAAATAGATTACGAAAACTTCAAACTTGCTGCGGATGAGGAATATTCGAGATTCCGGGCCAGCGAAGCGAAGCGGAAAAACGCAGAAGAAAAAAGGAAATCAAAAGGCCAATTCTGGTCAACCTTTAAACTCCGCAATAGTGTACTTTTCTCTGACACAGTTGCCTCCAGCGTCCGCACCTCAAAAACCACTTACACTGAAGCGTCTCAACTTTTCGGAGTGTCGATCTCAACCGTAGAGCGCTTTCTGAGAAGGGAAAAAGCCGCAGCTTGAGTTATTGGCTAGATTCCGATGTTCTCGTTTACGCCAAGGACAACATCGCTCCAATTGGCTACGCTGAGTTCGGATTCTGGGAGATGATTGAACGCAACATGGAATCGGGAATCATTAAGATCACGAAGCGCAATTTTAGAGAGATTACAGAGGGCCGTGAGAGAGAAGATGAACTAGCCAAATGGCTAAAACTCCGCAAGGGCACCGGAGTTGGAGTCCCACCAACCAAGGAAGTCCAAGCATTTGTTACAAGAATAGCGGACTACGTCTATGCAAACCCTCATTTCTACCAGCGGCACAGAGATCGATTTTCGCAGGGGGCTGATCCTTGGCTAATCGCGCAGGCTGCTGTCGAAGGTGGGACAGTCGTAACGCGTGAGGTATCTCACCCGGAATGCCACGCGCCGAAAATTCCAGACCTATGCGACCACTTCAGCGTTAAATTTATCCCGCTTATTGAAATGATGAAAACGCTTGGGAGCCAAGGTTCCTCGAAGCGCCCCAAGAAATAGGCTTGGGTTAGCCAAGGTATTTATTGCCCTGTGAGGTTCAGGAAGACACGAAGAAAGTGATCGGACCGGCTGTCATATCGGTAAAAAGCTGTTGCGATTCCGCAGTTTCCGTTTGGGCCTTCCGCCCCGCACACCTTTACGAGTAGCAAGGGATCGGACTCTTTCCCATTGGAGTACACGACATTGCCGGCAAGGAGATGGTAAGGCGTCGCGAACCATGGCTGCCCACTATCGGCGTGTTGATACAAACGCTCAGAACAATCCGGCATGCCCCCCTGCACCAGACAGAGGTGGATCGGTCCATGATCCTCCTCGATTTGTGATAAGGTCTGGCCGCTCTCCTGGACTACTACGAAAGTCCATTGAGTTACCGTCGCAAAGGGACCGGTCAAATCGACATGAGAAATGACCTTCGGCTTGGCGTTATGCGGGAGCGACAGCGCTGCAATGACAGAGCGGTCAACCTCGTCTCTTGAAATCGCATTCGTTTTCTCCGCCCCAAAGCAGAGATGCGTTGTCCCTGTGCTCAGGAATGCGCAGCACATGGACAGAATATGGATTCGCCTCCAGAGCTCCCTCGGGTTCATACCGAGAGATTCTAGCCAATCCTGGAAGAATTTGCCGGACAGCCGGCGCGCCGGAAACTCGGACTCTTGACCTGACCCGCATCGCAAGAAGCAACTGAAGATCCTTCGGCTACGCCTCAGGATGACAGTGGTGATGCATTGGTGCGTGCGACTGCGTAGCATGAGCGTGGGTCGGGAGACCCACGCTACAGCCGGTCGGGAGACCGGCGCTACAGACGCTCTGGAGAGCGGCGCTACTGAGCGATGCTACAGGCGCTCTGGAGAGCGGCGCTACAAACCAGTACCTACACTTCGGCCAGAGCCTGGTCGAGGTCGGCGATCAGATCTTCCTTGTCCTCGATGCCGATGGAAAGACGGACGCGCCCTTCGTTGATGCCCATCCTGCGGCGCACCTCTTCACTCACCGAGCCGTGCGTGGTGGTTGCCGAGTGCGAGGCCAGCGATTCCACGCCGCCCAGTGACTCGGCGTTGAGGAAGATCTTGATGGCCGCCAGGAACCGCGCCGCCTCGTCACGTGAATTGAGTTCGAAGCTCATCATGGAGCCGAAGCCCTTTTGCTGCTTGAGTGCGAGTTCGTGCTGCGGATGGGTCTTGAGCCCCGGGTAAGCCAGCTTCTGAATCTTGGGGTGCGTGGAGAGGAACTCCGCAACGGCGCGGCCGTTCTCCTCGTGCTGCTTGACGCGTAAAGGCAGTGTCTTGATGCCGCGCAGAACCAGGAAGCACTCGAAAGGCGACATCACGCCGCCGGCCGCCTTCTGGATGAGCAGAAACTTCTCCTTGTGCTCGGGCTTGCTGCCGATGATGGCGCCACCCAGGCCGTCGGAATGGCCGTTGAGGTACTTGGTGGTGGAGTGCATCACGATGTCTGCGCCCAGGGCGAGCGGGCTCTGCAGCACCGGCGACAGAAACGTGTTGTCGACGCTGACTTCGGCGCCGTGCGCGTGCGCTATCTTAGCTACCGCGCCGATATCGGTGAGCACCATCAGGGGATTCGAAGGTGTCTCGATGTGCACCAGCTTGGTATTCGGCTTCATCGCCTTTTCGACGGCCGTAAGGTCGCTGGTGTCGACGTACTCAATCTCGATGCCGTAGCCGGAGACAATCTGGTCGAAGAGGCGAACCGTGCCTGCGTACACGTCCTGCGAGCAGACCACGTGATCGCCCGCCCGCAGCATGGTGACGAGCGCGGAGATGGCGGCCATGCCGGTGGTGAACATGTGCCCGCTCACTCCGCCTTCGAGCGCGGCTACGGCGGTCTCAAGCCGGTCGCGCGTGGGGTTGCCGGCGCGCGAGTAGTCCCAGCCGCGGTCGGTGCCGATGCCGGTGAGCTCAAAAGTCGATGAGAGATAAACGGGCACATTCACCGCGCCCGTCAACGGGTCGGGATGCTGCCCTGCATGAACGGCAAGGGTCGAGTATTTGTAGTCGGACATGTTCCAGCTGCCAGCTCCTAGCTTTCAGCTACTAGCTTATCGTGCGAGAGCGGGCGCGATGGAACATCGGGCAGTGAACGGCGCTAAGCGAAATGCGGGAGGTGAGAAATGAGCGGCGAACAGCGCGGGGCGCCGGCGCGGAGTGGAACGGGAGGTGAGCATAAACGCCTAATTCGCAAACTGGCCGAAGAACACCTGCTTGATGTGCCACAGGCGGTCGTGCAGCTTTTCGGCTTCTTCGCTCAAGCCCAGCTCGCGGTACAGACCGATCGCGTCGTAGTAGTAATCCTTGGCATCGCGATAACAAGCGTTGATATCGTGCTGATCGTAGACCTCGTACATGCGGTCGTAGGCCTTCTCGGCCATATCGACCAGCCGCTTGATCGTGGCGAGTTTTTCCTGGCGTTCGGCTTCTTCAATCACTGCGTCGATTGCCTCGTCACTTCGCCCGCCTGCTTCTGTTTGGGCACTACCGGGAAGTATCCGGTGCGGGTGCGGACGGTGAGTTTGCCCCCGCCCCTTCCCACGGCCTGGACATCAATACGGCGGAAGCCCGGTACCGAAGTTGGCTTGGTGGAGTGGTAGCCCAGGGTGTACTGGCTTCGGATGTCGCGCGCCACCTCGGCCGCAATCTGATCCACTTCGTCAATTGACTTGGGGAAGAAAGCCATGCCGCCGGTCTCGCCCGACAGCAGCTCAAGCGATCGCCGGGCATGGCGTACTTCGGAGCGGGTCATTTCGTCGCCGAACAGTAAGCCGATGGTGTAGATGACCGGGCCGGACAGCTCCTGCACGCGGTGAATTGTCTGCTCGAGGTTCAGCGTAGAGGCATTGTCGTCGCCGTCGGTAATGAGCACTAACACTTGCTTGGGGCGCTTGGCTTCTTCCACCAGGTGATCGGCTGAAGCTACAACCGCATCGTAAAGCGCGGTGCCGCCGCGGGAGTCGATATGCGACAGGCCGTCGCGCAGCTTGTTGATGTCGGCGGTAAAGTCGCAGTCGATGAAGGCTTCGTCAGAGAAGTTCACCACAAAGGCTTCGTCGTTGGGGTTTGAAGCCTCGATCAGGTCGAGCGCGCTCTTGTTCACCGACGGGCGCTTGCGGTACATCGAGCCGGAGTTGTCGATGACCAGGCCGATTGAAACCGGCAGATCGGTGTGCTGAAAGCTGAGCAGCGTCTGCTTGACGCCGTCTTCGAAGACCTGGAAATTGTCTTTAGTCAGGTCCTGCACAATCTGCGACCCGTTGAGCACGGTAGCGTTGAGCACCACTTCTTCAACATCCGTGTGCAGAATGAATCCTGTCCCCTGCTTGGTTACCGGACCGCTGGCCGGCGCGGTAACCGTGCCTTCGGGAGCGCGCACGGGGTCGCGGTCCACGGTGAGAGGCGCGGTTTGGGCGGGCGTGGTTTGTCCCGGCGCGGTCTGGGACGGCGTGGCGGGTTGCTGCTCGGCCACAGCGAGCGCGCTTCCGGCCAGCAGAACCATCAGGATCATGTTATTGCGAAGGCGCATAGTAGCCGGATCGTGCATAGACCGATAGATGTGACAGTTCCTTAGGAGGATTAACCTTCACCTTCACTTTACGCCACTTACCGTCGTGGGTCAGGTCGCTTGGGAACACATTGAATCACATACTGGTCATGTAAAAGGGTGGAGATAGTTACTGCCGCCCAGCTACATTTAGCCGCGCACGCGGCCTTATTGAAGAGGCGCATAGTAGCCCGATCGAGCGTAAACCGATAGCGGAGGCAGTCCCGCAGGCGGATTGACTCTTACCTTCACCTTCCGCCACTTGCCGTCGTGGGCCAGGTCCTTGGGCTTGTAGCCAATCACATACTGGTTGCGCAGTTCATTTGAGATTTTCTCGGCAATGTCGCTCATCTCGTCAATGTCGTCAACCTTGAAGAGGCGTCCGCCGGTCGAGTCGCTCAGGTCTTCAAGTAACTGCGGCCCGGTGCGCTCCTCGGGTGTGGGCGCGTAGGCGTCAAAGATGCCGATCGAGTAGATCTCGGTGTCTGACTCGCGAACTTCGGCGCGGACCTCGCCTTCGGTGTAGCGGGAACGGTTGTCGCCGCCGTCAGACACCACCAGCAGCGCCTTGCGTTCATGGTGCGCGTCTCTCATTTTTTCAACGCCGTAATAAATGGCGTCGAGCAGGGCCGTGCGGTGCCCGGCGTGTACCAGCGCCAGGCGGGCCTGGATGTCATCCACCGAGCCGGTAAAGTCCTCGATCAGTTCCGGCCGGTCATTGAATCCGATCACGAAAAACTCGTCCTGGGGGTTGGCCGTCTTGATGAACTGCAGAATGGCATCCTTGGCGCGGATGAGCTTGGAAGTCATGGAGCCCGAGAGGTCGAAGATGATTCCGATAGTCACCGGCGCATCCTCGCAGGCAAAACTCGCGATCTTCTGCTCGTTGCTGTTCTCGTAAATCTGAAAATCCTCTTTTTCGAGGCCGGTGACCAGCCGGTTCATGGGGTCGGTGATGGTTACCGGAACCAGCACCATGTTCACATCCATGCGGATGAACGAGCCGGGGTGGATTTTGAGAGACTTGGTGCCGGATTCGGGTGCAGCCTCAGCTCCTGCGGGCTCGGTTCCCTGGGCAGCCGTGGAACCGGGCGGCTGTACATGCACCTTGTTCAACTGGTCGTCCTGCGCGTGCGCGCGGATCAGGAAAGTCGACGCAATAATTAAGGTTAACCATGACTGGCGGCGGAACATTTTTAGTTGACCGCCCCCGAAATGTCGTTCACGAAACTGGGGAGTGATGGTCATCGAATTGCACCCTTGGGATGGAGGCGATAGTAGCACGATTTGCACACCTCCTGCGTAACTCAAAGGTGAACAGGTAATTCTTGTGTGACGTTGCCGGCGCAATGAGGGTAGCAGCGAACGCTGGGATACAATCGAAGCTGAACTCCCGGCACTCTGAATTTGCTCGATGAGCAGGTGCCCGGGCCCAGAACTCCAACCGTTTCAACGCGGAGCACGACCTTCCTCATGGCTCGCATTTATCCCTTTCGCGCCTGGCACTACAATCCTTCTGCGGTTCGACTGGATGACGTGGTCACCCAGCCGTACGACAAGATCTCCCCTGCCATGCAGCAGGGGTACTATCAGCGCAGTCCTTACAACCTGGTTCGAATCATTTTGGGCCTGCCTGAACTGTTCGATGCCGAACGGGGCGAGAGCGTTTACACCCGGGCAGCGCGAGACTTCAAGGCCTGGCGGCTGCAGGGCATTCTGACCCAGGAAAAAGAACCCTGCGTCTTTGCCTACGCGCAGAGATTCAAGGTGCCTGGTTCGGCCGAGGTAAAGGAGCGGCGCGGATTTATCGCGCTTGGCAAGCTGCACGATTACGCCGAAGGAGTGGTTTTTCGCCACGAGCAGACGCTTTCAAAGCCCAAGAGCGACCGGCTGAACCTGCTGAAGGCCACGCGCGCTCACTTCGGGCAGATCTTTATGCTCTACAGCGACCCCGGCGGCACGGTTGAGGGAATTCTGTACGACGGCAGCGGCCCGGCAGACGCCGAAGTAACCGATGAGTACGGCGTGCTGCACCGGATTTGGCGGGTCAGCGATCCGGCAGCCATCAATATGCTAGCTACGGCCATGGCCGACAAAAAGCTGATTATCGCCGACGGCCATCACCGCTACGAGACGGCTCTGAATTATTCAAAAGAACACGCGGCCGCCGGCACACCCAAATCGGAATACACGGCAAACCATCTGCCCCAGCCGGCCTATCCCGAAGCTGCGGTGATGATGACCTTTGTGAACATGGATTCCGACGGTCTGGTAATTTTGCCCACGCATCGCGTGGTTCATAGCCTGACGGGATTCGATCCAGGAGCGTTTCGCGCAGCCGCAGAGGAGTTTTTCAACGTTGAGTCCCTGCCGGAAGTTGAAGCTGCAAACCTTATTGAGACGTTGAAGGCGCAGAGCGGTACAGCGTTTGTGGCAGTGACGCGCGGCGGAGATTTTTTGCTCCGTCCGAAACCGGAAAAAGTTGCCGCTGCATTGGCAGGTGTGCCCGACCGCCAGCAGCAGCTCGACCTGACCCAACTGCACTCGATCGTTCTCGACCGGCTGCTGGGGCTGGACGCCGAAAAGGTGCGCGAGCAAACCAACATCCGCTACCTGCGCGATGCGGGCGAGGCCGTTGACCAGGTGCGCCGCGGCGAGGCCGATATTGCCTTCCTCACCAATCCTGTGACCATGGAGCAGCTACGCGAGGTTGCCTTTGCCGGAGACGTAATGCCCCAGAAATCAACCGATTTTTATCCCAAGCTGCTCAGCGGCCTGGCGATCTATGCGCTGGAGTGAGCCGATGGCGGAGGGCGAAGGACGAAGATCGAGGGCGTTTGCGTTCATCCTGCTGGCGACGACGCCGATGGTGGCGCTGGCGCAGGCCTCGCCAGTGCAGGCTCCGCGTTACACGGTTGTTCTCGATGCCGCTCACGGCGGCGACGACACCGGCGGCCACAGCGGGACCCCAAGCGGGTCTCAAAGCCAATTCTGGGCGGAAAAGGATACGACGCTGGCGCTGAGCGCTCGCCTGCGCTCGCTGCTTGCGGCGCGCGGCATTGCGGTGGTGACCACCCGCGACAGCGATACGAATGTCGACCGCGTGCGCCGAGACGAGCTAGCCAACCACGCCAATGCACAGGCCTGTATCAGCCTGCACGCGTCTCTGAGCGGCACTGGCGTGCATCTGTTCACTTCATCTCTGGCTCCTTCTCAGCCGGCAAGACTTCAGCCCTGGTCAACCGCGCAGGGGCCCTGGATCAATCGCAGCCTGAGTTTTGCCGGGGTATTGAATTCCGCTCTGCAGCACGCCGGTTTGAACGTGGCGCTGGGCCGCACTTCGCTGCCGGTAGTCGATAGCATGGCTTGCCCGGCCGTTGCGATTGAGTTGAGCCCCGAAGGCGGCGCGGCCAACGGGTCGGGCCAGTCTGGCTCAGGCCGCTCCGGCATTGACAGCCTGAACGATGCGGACTACCAGGCACGCGTGGCTGAAGCAATTGCCGCGGCCATAGTTGAGTGGCGCTCGCCGGCATCGGGCGCGGGAGCTTCGCAGCCGTGATTCCCCGGTATCAAACCGTGCTTTTTATTGTCCTGCTGGCGGCTTCAGTCATCATGACGGTGCTGCTGTGGCGGCAGCTCGACCGTGCCCACCAACGCATGCTGGATGGGCAGAACTCGGCGCCAACGCAGGCGCCCCTGGTAGCTCCGGCCGAGTCTGCAACCCTGATGGTGGCAAGCGATGCCGATGGCGCGCTGCAACCGCGAATTCTGTCGTTGCCGCTGCCGTCGCTCGAAGCCAATCCCGGGGCAAGAGCGCGTGCCATTCTGGGCAGGCTGCTCGATCTATACGCGGCTGCAGATTCCGCGCACCCGGTTCCAGGTGGCGCGGCATCGGTCGAGCAGGTATTTCTGCTGCCTGAACCGGCCGGCGATTCCAGTTCCGGAGCTGCGGGCAACAAGAATGCGCAAAACGGATCTGAACTCGCCGTAGTGAACTTGTCGGGATCGTTTGCGGCCAACCACCCTTCAGGCATCGAGACTGAGACGCTGACCGTGCTCTCAATCTGTGCCACGCTGCATGCAAACCTGCCGCGCGTTGCGTCGGTGCGGTTTCTCGTGGACGGGCAGCAGCGCGACACGCTGGCCGGCCACGCCGATCTGACCCGGACTTATCTCACTTCGCAGGCCGTTCCCTCAGAGGAAGTAACGCCGTGAACGAATCGCAACATTCAAACACTCCCACCATCGGCGTCTTCGACTCAGGTTTTGGCGGGCTCACTGTTTTGCGCGCCCTCATTGAAAAGATGCCGCAGGCGCGCTTCGCTTTTGTGGGCGATACGGCGCGGCTGCCCTACGGTTCCAAGTCGCGCAGGACGATTGCGCGCTACGCCGCGCAAAGCGCGCAGTTCCTGGTGCGCGAACAGGGCGCGGATTATCTCGTGATCGCCTGCAACACTGCCAGCGCGCTTGCGCTCGATGCCATTAAGGAAGCAGTTCAGGTACCGGTGCTGGGCGTGATCGAACCAGGCGCGATGGCCGCGCGCCATGCCTCCAAAACCAACGACGTACTGGTGATCGCCACTGACGCTACGGTGCAGAGCCAGGCATACACAGCCGCATGCCATGCGCAGGGTTTGCGCACTCTCGAGAAGGCTTGCCCGTTGCTGGTGCCATTGGTTGAAGAAGGTTGGACCGACCATCCGGTAACGGAAGAGGTGATCGACATCTACCTGAACGAACTACGCGCCGAGGCCTGGGCGCGCGGACTCAAACCCGACACGCTGGTTCTGGGATGCACGCACTATCCTTTGCTGCGAACGCTCATCGAGCGCGCGGTGCGGCCGGGTGTGAAAGTGATCGACTCAGCCGAAGCCACGGCGCAGGTTGCCGCGCAGATCTTCAACGGGCGTGCTTCGCAGCATATCTCCGCGGCCGAACAGACTGAAATCCGCTGTTTCGCGACTGACTCGGTGGAGAAGTTCGAACGGCTCGGCTCGCGATTTCTTGGCCGTCCAGTGGGCAAGGTTGAGCTGCTCGATCTGGGCGGCTGATATCCTAATACACGGCGAGCGGGCCGCTAAGCTCCGCCGTTTCCCCTTTTGCATGAGATTTCCGGAGGAACCTGAAACACATGATAGATTTGTCGGGCAAAACGGCTGTGGTCTTCGGGCTGGCCAACAAGCGCTCCATCGCATGGGGCATCGCCCAGAAGCTTCACCAGGCGGGCGCCACTCTGGCCATCTGTTACCAGAACGAGCGCATGAAGGCCGAGGCCGCAGAACTGATCGGTGAATTGTCCGGCGCTTCGGGCTTCCAGTGCGACGTCTCGAGCGACGCCGAAATTGAAACTCTGTTTGCGGCGCTCAAAGAGAAGTACGGCAAGCTCTCGGTCCTGGTGCACGCCGTGGCCTATGCGCCCCCCGAGGACCTGAAGGGCGAGTTCATCAACACCAGCCGCGAGGGTTTTCGCATTGCGCATGAAGTGAGCGTTTACTCGCTCATCGCGGTGAGCCGCGCCGCTGCGCCGCTGATGGCTGAGGGCGGCAGCATTATGACGCTCACCTACTTTGCCGCCGAAAAAGTTGTGCCCCACTACAACGTGATGGCGCTGGCCAAGGCGTCGCTCGAGTCGGCGGTGCGCTATCTCGCGTGGAATCTCGGGCCAAAAAACATTCGCGTGAACGCCATCTCTGCGGGGCCCATCAAGACTCTGGCGGCACGCGGCATCGGCGCGCTGGGCGACATGTTGAAGGCCGCGGCCGATCGCGCTCCGCTGAAGCGCAACGTGGATCAGCTTGAAGTAGGCGGCGCGGCGCTATTCCTGGCCAGCGATCTCTCCAGCGCCGTAACGGGCGAAACCATCTACGTGGATTGCGGCTACAACATCATGGGGTTCTAGAGCGGAATTCCACTCGCCCGAGCCACTCCTTTTTCACAGTTTCACTGGGACTGTGAGGGGGGGGGTGGGGGGGTATTTGTTTTTTTAAGAGTTAAGTCATTCACACAAAAGCAGTTACCGAGATTTGATGTGCGCTTAAGTGCGCTTAAGTGCCCTTAACGGCGTTTATTTGGCACAAAAACAGCCAGATTAGGCCCTTATTTGCGCACAATCGGCCCGCATTGGAGTTTATCGAGTTCATTGTGAAGGCTTGATTACTGTTGGTATTGTGCGCCGAGACAGCGTAATTGCCTGCAACGTAAAAGGAAAATAAGTTCTTCAGCTTTAATGGGAATTCGTCGGGTCGATTGAATCGTAAGAGCAGTTGGTGGTCCGGGAGGCGTCGCAAGATCGAACGCCGCGCTCCAGGCCGCAATCCAATATCCTCAGCTCCTATCGCCGAACAGCTAGAATTGCTGTGAATATGTATCATGTCCCCTTATTCCGCAGTTAACCACGGAAGAGCGGCAAGGTGAACTGTTTGACTAACAGCAGGAGTTTTTACATGGGGAACGTCCCGTCTGTCCCCAGGTTTCCAGGTTTCTGTCCCCAGGTTTCTTGTCCCCAGGTTTCTGTCCCCAGGTTTCCGGAGGGTAAAGAGCACCTCTTGCGGTTGCTACAGGAGATTCCACTGGGCGAGGCGGAACAAGCCGCTGTCGAAGATGGCCTCGCTGCTTATGAGAACCTGTTGTCGCGATTGGTGGATGTTCCCACTCCAGCAGGACCTACGCCGCGGCAGATTGGCGTAGAGCTGGTGCAGATTACATCTGTCAGGCCAGCACTCGCGGTACAACAGCCCTATTGAGTAGTTGTTCTGTGATGCGCCATGTTCAGGATTTCCCTCTTAGAAAGCCGTTTCCACCTTTGCTGCACCAACTCCGGCTTGATGACCTCCGATGGTGTAGCCAATCGAACATTGTTGGCAGCAGCCGATTGGGCATTACTGACGAAAGTAGCGTCACTCACGAGGTAGAGCATCCCATTGCTGTTTTCATACACGCCGGGAACTCCGCCGCTTGTCAATACAGCCAACCCTGAGGTTCCCCAGCGCACAAGCTGAATGGGAGAACCAGCGAGATTGTCGAGGGTGATCGAAGAGACTAGCGTATAAGCCTTCTCGTCAAAGGACTGTATGGTGAAACTGTTTGTGTTGGCCTGGGCCGCGGTCTGTCCTAGGATAAAAACGCGATTCAGCGAAGAGTCGGGTGCAACCAGTCCTGAGGCGTTATACGTGCCTACAATTGCCGCTGTCGTTGGATCGCCGACGTTACCATCGTCGCTGTAGATCAGTCCGGTTCCGAAGTCGGAGTGAATCTCGTTGTATTCGTTGTTGAACGAGGCATTCTGACCAACGTAAGAAACTCCGGAAGCACTTACATCCAGCGCGTATAAAGGCTGAAGTCCGTAATTGTTGTCGTTTTCCGCGGAAGCCAAAATCGAATCCGTGTCACCCCATGCAAGAACATCGTAAATCGCCGGAACGGTTTGCCCTTGCGTCCAGCCAGGCAGGCCAACCGGCCTTTCGACCCCATCGTCAAAAATGGCGATCCCACCTTCAGCCCTTGGAGAACCGCCATAGTTGAAGAGCGTTACCGCCGTAGTATGAGGGCTTACCGGAGCTGCCTTCATGTCGCCAGCCACCCAGGTATAGCCATACTTCGGATCTTGCAGCTTCCAAGTCACCGTCGGATTGAGGCCAGGCAGCGCAAACTGTGTCATGTTCGTCGTTGTTGCAAAAGTTGCATAAAGAAACTGTCCACCCGCGCCATCGCTCAAGATATCGGGATCAGGGCTCACTGGCTGCGACTTCACGACTGTGCCGCTCTCGCCATTAACCGCAACAATCGAGTTCGGGTAGTTGCCGTCGTAATCGGCTGTACCGACATAGAGCAATTGACTGTTCGCATCCCACGCCATTGCAAGCCCGGCAAGATTGAGCCCCGTCACCTGCGTGCTGCTGGGTGCTGGTGAAACCGTAAAAGTCAGCGCATTCGTCGAAAAGAGATTAGCGCTCTGATCGAAAACACTGATCGCCAGCGGCCCCGCCGTTGCCAGCTGGCTGGCTGGAATCGTGACGCTCAGTTGGGTCGAGTTGATGTAAGAAGTGGGCAGGAATTGGAACTGCAAGAAGCTGCAGTTCCAACATGCTGTGCTGTCTGGCGAAAAGCCCGTGCCGTTGACGGTCACGGTTGCATCCCCGCTTCCTACCGTCGCGGTTTGTGGATTGAGTGCACTCAGCCATGCATAAGAAGTCGGCGAGGAACCCGATGCAAAATCAGGAGCAACATTTGGATTCACGGCCGCGCCGTCAATCAAGAACACTCCACCGGCCCCGTAAGGAGACTCGGACACAGGTATTCCGTATTCAGCCCCGGATGTTGTAATCAGCGCGAGGCCGGCGTTGCCCCATCGAACCAGTTTCCGCGGTGCTCCTGTGATGATGGCATTGGGCTGCGTTGCTCCTGATTCGCCTTGTAGCGTGCCGAGATAAACCCGATCAAGGAGCGCATAGGTGTTCAGATCGAAGGCCCAAAGCTCGGTCGCATAGACATCGGTGCCGCCTTCGCTGTAGACCACCACACAGTAGTACCGGTTGAGGGTGGAGTCTGCTGCGCAGGTTGTGTCGGGTCCCGGCGCATCGAATTGTCCGACCTCCGTATCCAGCACCGGGTCATACACCCCGCCAACGCCAAACTGGCCGTCCCGCGAATAAGCCAATCCGTTCTGTCTGTCGTAATCAATGAGGGCTGCCGTCAGTCCTCCTCCCTTTCCATTCCAGGAAACCCCTGAAGAACTCACTTGCAGAGGCAGAATTCCACCCCCTCCCTCGATGGTCGTCTGCGTTGCATAAAGAGTGGAGTCATCTTTCCCCCATTGAATCCAATCGATCAGTGGGCCACCGCCGGGCTCCCAACTTGGTATAGATGCCGGCCTCTGTATTGCATCATCGTAGACGTACACCCCATTCTCGCCCGCCTGCACAAGCGCCAGAGTGTGTGGGTTTATCGGGGCGGCCTGCAAGGACGACACCTCGTTAGTTTGATAAGCCGGTAAAGGTGGCAACGGGAATGAAACGTCCTTTGTGAGTCCAGGCAGCAGGAAGCGCTGGACTGCATGATCTCCATCTAGGCTCGCCCACAAATAGGAAGAATCAGAAGAAAGTGAGAGGAAATGAGGGTCATTTCCGGCCGTCACCGCCGTTCCTGCCGTGCCGGCAACTGGATCGATCGGAATCAGCATATTAGGGTAAGCTGGATCTTGCGTCGCCGTTGAGACATAGAGCTTGCCATGCACCTGATCCCAAACCTCGTCCCAGGGAACAGTAATTCCTGCCACGGTTCTGGCCCAGGTTTTCGCCGGTGGTGGAACCGCAATCGTAAATTTCAGGGAATTGGAAGTTCCCCCTCCTGGACTTGGATTGGACAATGTCACCTTGGCGCTTCCCGCCGCAGCGAAATCGCTGGCCGGAACACTCGCCGTCAATTCAGTTGCACTCGTGCATGCTACCTGTATCGTCACATTTGTTCCCACACACGTGGTCGCCAATGCGGTTCCATTCCATTGAATCGTCACACCATCCGTGAAGTTCGAGCCAGACGCGACGATCGTGATTGCGGACGCCCCCACCATTGCCGTTGACGGCGCGATCGCGGTCAACGTAGGGACGATTGAAGGTGTACTTCCGCCTCCGCCGCCTGTACTGCTAGCTCCTCCTCCTCCGCATCCAGCAACGAGCATTGAGAAAGCAACAAAAACAGTCGCGGAAGTTCTTGAGGAGTGAATGAAGAAGAAACCGATCCTAGACATGCGATCCCGCCATATTCGCTGAATTGTCAGCATTTTACCAGTCGAGCTTGTTTTTGCCGTGGGACTAGCTGTTTTTGTCCGGAATCGGAGCGTTTTCTAACTGACCGGTTCTGGGCTTTGCCATAGAAAACCTCTCGCTAACCGTTTCGGAAACCTGGGGACAGACGGGACGTTGCCCATGTTGAAACTCCTGCTGTTAAACAAACAATTCACCTTGCCGCTCCTCCCTGGCTGACTCTGCCGGGCGGCCTCCTTTACGGGGGGCCAATGGCCGCTCTGTTGCCTCTTCCAACCCGTTGACAAATTCCTCGGTTCCCAGCGGGCGCCCGGTGTGCGTGGACTGCCTAGGGAACGTCCCGTCTGTCCCCAGGTTTCTTTAATGGGAATTCGTCGGGTCCATTGAATCGTAAGAGCAGTTGGTGGTCCCGGAGGCGTCGCAAGATCGAACGCCGCGCTCCAGGCCGCAATCCAATATCCTCAGCTCCTATCGCCGAACAGCTAGAATTGCTGTGAATATGTATCATGTCCCCTTATTCCGCAGTTAACCACGGAAGAGCGGCAAGGTGAACTGTTTGACTAACGGCGGGAGTTTTTACATGGGGAACGTCCCGTCTGTCCCCAGGTTTTGAAGGTGAACTCTCATGAAGATGCACATTTCACGAAGGCATTACGGGCCACTTCTCGCGTGTCTCTGCATAGGGGGTGTATTTATAACAACCTGGAGTCAGCACGGTCTTTGCAATCGGGACACAGCAATTACGGGCGCCTTCTTCGTCATCGCCGTGTTCCTGCTGCTGGGACTTATTTGCTCGCGGCGTGGGCCCAACGATTCACGAAAAGGCGGACAGGGCACCAGGGTTCCAGGAGCAGCGAGTTTAACCTCTGAACATGAACATGAATACCCGGTGCCTCCACTTGGGGACCTGGAAGAGCACGAGCGAAACCACGGCATACATTTATAGCGACACCGGTTTACGGCAGGCCGCTCTTCGGAAATAGGGGGACATGATACCTAATCCCTCAACAATGGCGGGCGGCACGGCCTAAGCTTTTGAAATCCTATCCGGCGACCACGGAGGGTGGGCTGGCAAGAGGCCCGACCATCGGTCTTCCTGAGCAGCTAGAATTTCTGGGAATAGGTATCATGTCCCCCTATTCTCCCCTATTCTCCCCCATCCATAAGGCAGCAAGGGAACGAGGCCCTCACCTTGTTCCCTCGTTCCCTCGCTCCCTTGCTCCCTGCTCTCTAATACACCCCGTGATAGTTGGGATACGCCGGATGCTCGGGCGTTGGCGGCGGCGGATTTTTCTTCAGCTCATCGAGCGCCAGCGAAACCGCCTTCTCCAATTGCGGATCGTGGCCTTCGCTTACCAGCTTCGGATCCTGCTCCACTTCGTAGTCGGGATCGACGCCGTGATTCTCAACGTCCCACTCTCCCTTGGGCGAGAAGAATGCAACGCTCGGCGAAGTTACCTGGCCGCCATCCATCAGCGGAGGAATTCCACCGATGCCAACCAGCCCGCCCCAGGTGCGCTTGCCCACCAGCGGTCCCAGCTTGGCCTGCTTGAAGAGCCACGGCAGCGCATCGCCGCCTGAGCCCGACTGCTCGTTGGCCAGCATCACTTTGGGTCCGTAGATGGCGGCATTCGGTGTGTGCTCAATGAGCCCGTAGCGCGGCAACCAGTAGCTCTCAATCTGGCGCTTCATCACTTCAATAAAGTAGTCGGCCACCTGCCCGCCGCCGTTGAAGCGCTCGTCGATGATGGCTCCTTTTTTGTCAGTCTGGGCAAAGTAATAACGGTTGAAATTGGTGAATCCGCCGCCGCCGGTATCGGGCAGGTACACGTAGGCAAGCTGGCCGTTCGAAAGCTTGTCAACCTTGCGGCGATTGCTCTCGATCCAGTCAACGTTGCGCAGCGCGTACTCGCTCCCCGCTGGAACGACCGAAATGTCGCGCGGGCTTTTGCCGTCGGCCGAGGCAATGCGCAGGCTGATCACCTGCCCGGCGGTGCCTTCGAGCGGCTGTTGAATGTCGGTTTCAGCGGTCAGGTCGGCCCCGTTGATGGCCAGAATGCAGTCGCCCACCTTCACGTTGAGCCCCGGCTGTGCCAAAGGCGCTTTGATCTGCGGGTTGAAGTCTTCGCCGGTATAGATCCTGGCAAAGCAGTAGCGATCGTTCTTCACCTCGTAATCGGCGCCGAGCAATCCGCCAGCAACGTGTTCGGGCGAGGGAATGTGGCCACCGAATCCACGCAGATGCCCCACTGAAAATGCGCCCAGCATCTCCTGGAAGATGTAGTTGAGGTCGGCACGGGCCGCGATGGAAGCGACGTACGGTTCGTATTTCTTTTCCTGCGCCTCGGTGTCGGTGCCGTTGAAGTGCGGATTGTAGAAAAATGCGCGCTCGATGCGCCACACTTCGCGATACATCTGCGCCCACTCCGCCTTGGGTTCCACGCGCACCTTCAGCCCGCCGAAGTTGAGGCCGCCTTCACCCGGCTTCACCGGTTGATCTGCCGGAACTACGACCCATGACGGCGGACCGCCCCCGCCGTCGTCGCTGTGAGGCGGCGCCATGGCCAGCAACATCTTGTTGCCGTCGGCTGAGAGCTCAAAGCTGCCGACGCGATCGGCAAGTTTTTCGGTCTTGCGCTCTTCAGGCGTCCAGCGGCTCAGCGTGGCTGCCCCGTCAAAATCGCGTGAGGGCGGCGCGTACAAGTAGTAAAGCGACCCCTTCAATCCGGTGTCCAGCGCAAGATAAATTCCATCCGGCATGGGCATGGCCACAATGCGCGACTGAATCCCGTCAAGATCGATCTTGACCGGTTTGGGCGCTTCAGGTTTCTTGTTTCCTTCGTCGCCCGAATCCTTTGCGTCAGGCTTCTTGTCGGTTGCGCCGGCCGCTGCGGCGTCTTTCTTGTCGTCTTTCTTATCGTCCTTTTTCTCGTCTTTCTTGTCGGCCGGTTTTTCGTCACCCAGCTCCGGCGCCAACGGTGACGCACCATCTGCCTGCAGCACGGCCGCATACACCTTTGAGGTCGCAATGTAGAGATCGCTGGTCATGTCGAGCCCGTCAGAGGTGGCTCCGCCGTTGGTGCTGGTGGTGAAGTACAGATACTTGCCGTCGCGGTCGAAGGCCGGGTTGTCGGCGTCTGCCATGGGGTCGGTAATCTCAGTCGATTTGCCGCTATCCACCGAATAAAGCGTCATGGCGTGCAGGTGGTTGGCAAGCGAGCGCTCATACGCGAGCCACTTTGAATCGGGCGACCACGCGAAGTCGAACGCCTGGTTTGAGAATCCGCCGTACTCGTTCTGGTCGCAGACCACCGTCGCCTTGCCCGTGGTCGTATCCAGCATCCAAACCTTGTTCCGGTTGTCGTTGAAGACGATGAGTTTTGAATCGGGCGACCACTTGGGATTGAAGTAATACGAACTATCGGTCGAGATGGGGAATTTTTTCACTGGCGCTGCGCCGGCAACGGCATTTCCTGTTTGCGGCGCAACGTCGAGCGTGTACAACCCCGACTCGTCAGAGAAATATGCGATCGATTGCCCATCGGGCGACCACGCCGGCGTCCGCTCCTCGATGCCCGGTGTGTTGGTAATGTCGCGCGTCGGTCCCTTCTTGACGGCGACGGTCAGGATTTCTCCATGCGCCTCGACCGCGACGCGCACGCCAGTTGCAGAAAGCGTCACGTCGTGCACTTCGTCGCCAACGCTCTGGATGCGCGGCCTCACCTCGGGCAGGTCGGCATCCACATCGATGGGCACAATGCTGTCTTTGCCGGTTGCGGTGTCAAAAGTGTGAATCTCGCCAAGCTGGTCGTAGACGAGCGTGCCGTCCGCGCCGGCGAGAGTGTGGATGTCGGGACCCTTGTTGTTGTAGGCCTTGGTCACGGCCTTGGTGGCCGGATCGTACTTGAAGATCGTGATTGGCCCATCGCGGCCGGAGAGAAAATATATCTTCCCATTCACGTAAACCGGATCGAAGTCCGATGCCTTTTCATGGGGAATTTCAATCGAGTTAAGACCGGGCAGCGTGGTAATCCAGATGGTGCTGGCAGTGCCGCCATGGTAATTGCCCCACGCAACGTAAGAGTTGTAATTAAAGCCGAAGGCAAGCGAGAGGGGAGAATATGCGATTTCGTTGCCATCGGGCGAGAACTGGCCTTGATAGGCCATCGGCAGCGGCAACGCTTTGGCAAAGCCGCCCTGCGCGGGTACCGTGTAGAGCTGCGTATAACGGCTCGCAGCATTGCGATTCGAGCGGAAAAGAATCTCCTTGCCGTCGGGGCTCCAGTCCACCGCGTTATCGGCCGCCGGGTGATACGTCACGCGGAAGGGAATGCCGCCGGTGACAGGAATCGTAAACACGTCGATGTTGCCGTCGTACTCGCCGGTGAAGGCGATGGTCTTGCCGTCTGGCGAGAAGATGGGCGCAGTCTCAATGCCCACCCCGGTGGTGAGGCGTGTGGCGCGGCCGCCGGCGCGCGGCACCACCCACAAATCGTCGGCGTAGCCAAAGGCAATCATGTCGTTGCTGATGGCGGGCCGCTGAAAGATATGCGGGCCTGACGATGCGTGGGCAGCAAGAGCGGTGCTTATCGCGAAAACTGCAGCGATAAACGCGAAGAGATATCTGGCAGTGTTTTTAGGGATCGCAGGCATGCGAGCCTCCAGAAAAGGATGGGGCAATCTTAAACGATGGACGTGGGTTGTGTGGGAAAGAGAGCGGGGCGGTCTGCAGACTCGCTATTCTTTCAGCGTCACCGTGATCTTGCGCGCGTCGCCGCCCTCAGCGGTGATGACAATTTCGCCGGTGGCGCGCTTGCGGATGCTCTTGAACTTGTCGCCCCACTCCACCAGTACCAGTGAATCGGGCGTGAGCAGTTCTTCAAGGCCGAGAGTCTCAAGCTGGCGCTCGCCCTCGAGCCGGTATACATCCAGATGGAAGAGCTTGATTGGCTTGCCCTCACGCGTGCCGTCGTACTCGTGAATCAGCGTGAAGGTGGGGCTGGTAACCTCGTCGGGCTCTGCCGCATCCAGCGCCTGCGCAATTCCCTTCACCAGCGTGGTCTTGCCGGTTCCCAGTTCGCCACGCAGCAGCAACAGTTGCGGCGGCTTGAGAATCTTCACCAGCTTGCGCCCCACTTCAATGGTGTCGGGACCACTCTTCGTCGTGAACTCGTACGTCTTGCCTTCGGCGGTGGGTGCGGCGTTGGTCATTGCTCAACCTCGCGCGGCGCCTCTGGTTTGCGCGCCCTGTATCCAAACATACCCGTTTGTGCCGCGGGATTGAAAGCGAAAAGCCTGTGAAAGATGTTGGAGCGCATCTGTCGCAAGCAAAGTGTGCTCATTTTGCACACTCACAGCCAGGTCGGCGGCAAGCCCGTGCAGATAGACCGCGGCCTCGACTGCCCGAGCCGAGTCATTCGGGTACTGCGCCAGGAGTCCGGCAATCATTCCTGTGAGCAGGTCGCCGCTGCCGCCCTTGGCCATGCCGGGGTTGCCGGTGGTATTAACGGCCACGCGCCCATCGGGATGAGCGATAAGGGTCCGCGCGCCCTTAAGAACAACGGTTACGCCAATTCTTGTGGCAAAGCTGCGGGCAGCTTCAAGGCGGTTGGCCTGGATTTCAGCAATCGTTGTCCCGGCCAGCCGCGCCATTTCTCCCGGATGCGGCGTGAGCACCATCGTGCGTTTGCCTTTGCGCGCCAGCTTGGCCAGCAGTACGGGCTTTGCGGCCAGAATATTGAGAGCATCGGCGTCAAGCACGGTGGGCAGTTCAATGGATGAAAGCAGCCCCGCGGTGAATTTGATTGTTTCGGGACTCTGGCCGAGTCCCGGACCCACTGCCAGCACAGTTTTACCTGCCATGAGCGCGGAAAGACGCGCCGGCTCCAGGTTGCCATCGGAGATGGTGCCCGCGGAAGTTGCTTCGAGTTGCCAGGTCATGAGCTCGGGGGCTATGGCAGAGACCACCGGCATTGCGGGCGCGGGTACCGCAGCCGTCACCAGCCCGGCTCCAACGCGCATGGCTGCCAGCGATGTCATGGCAGGTGCGCCGGCCTTGCCGCCGGCCGGCCCAAAGGTGCCGCCCACTACCAGGACGTGACCGAAGCTGCCTTTGTTGGCAGCGGGGGCGCGCGGCGCTTGCACCAGGTTGATTGAAGAACCATTCCAATCGATCCCCAACTCTGAAATCAACAGCGCATCGGGCGAGCCGATGGACGCCACCACAATCGGCTGGTCCCAGGCGCGCGTCAACGCTCCAAAAACGTGCGCGGGCTTGGGAGCGGTGAATGTGATGACCGCGTCGGCGGGGAAAACCGGCACATCGACGGTTGCGCTGGTTGCGTCGGCCGGCCAGCCTGACGGTAGATCGACCGCGAGAATTGGCCCGCGCCTTTTCTTGATCCACTTGAGAGCATCGAGCGCCAATCCCTCGATCGGTGGCTTGAATCCCGTGCCCAGCAGCGCATCGATTACCAGGTCCGCATCGCGTGCGGGGTTGAGCTGCGCCAGATCGGCCGCAGTTTCGACAACGTGTATTGAAACTCCTGGAACCGCCGCAAGCTCGCGCCAGGCCTCCGCTGCATCACCCTTCAGGCCGTCCGCGGCGCCCAGCAGAACTACCGCAACCTCGAGCCCCGCCTGGTGCAGAAGCCGCGCGGCCGCCATGCCGTCGCCGCCATTATTGCCGCGCCCGCAAAGCACGGCGATCCTCCGCGCAAGGGGAAACTGATCCTGTGCGAAGGCTGCCACGGCCGCTGCCGCGTTGCGCATGAGTTCGAACGAGGGTTTTCCGAAGCGCTCCGTGGTAGCGCGGTCGCAGGCCTGCATCTCGGCTGCTGATAGAACCCGCATGGCTTCTATTTCATCAGACGGGCCGTCACCGCGCCTGAAGCCCCTGCACGGGTGAGTATGCAGTTGGACCTCACATCGCAGTGGAAGTGGATGGCTGCGGGAAAAAATCCCCAGCCCTGGCCGCGTGTGCTCAGTCCGCCCAGTCCCACAAAGAATTCCCGCCCGGCGCGCGTTTCCACTATTCCCCGCGAGGGGTTGTCGCCCACAATCACGTCGTCGCCGTCGATGGGCGCCGGCAGCGTGCGATACAAAGGCCCTGGCGCTGCCTTCTTCGCAGCCACCTGCTTGTGCGTAACTTTCTCAAGATTCTTGACCCAGTCGTCCTGATCGCCTCTCACCGGATAAGTGGTTGTAAAATTCCAGGCGGCGATGTGTTCGTAGAAGTTCTCAGAACAGGTCATCGGGCCCTTCATCTCAATGCGAACAATTTCTCCCTGGTCGCCGTGGTCGTAGCTAATCACGTCACCGTCCATGGTTCTCTCAGGGGGGCCTTGCGTCGGTACTGCGCTTCCACCCTCCGGCGCCTTGAACGGAAAGACGATCTCCTTTTCGCAGATGGTGATTCCCGCAGCGTCTTTCAAATGGATGGTGAACTCGATTTGACGCGGCGGATTGGCTGCAACCGCGGCAAAACCCGCCAGGTCGTCTGCAGAAAGTGGATTGACATAAAACACGTAGTTGGCTTTGTCTGTCCAGCGCGCGACAAAATCGCCGCTGAGTCCGGAATTTGCAACGTTGCTGTTGCCCAGATCGACGTAGGGCGGGGGCGGTGGACCCTGCTGCAGTTTCCAGATCGCAAGTGTCGCCAGAACGAGGCAGCCAATCGTCGCTAAAACAATCAGCGTTACCGGCTTTTTCTTTTCAACCGGCGCAACTGGCTGGCCATCGACGAGTACCGCCTCAGGCTGCTGAGCCTCCAAGCCAGTCAATGCTTCGCGGTAGGCGTAGAGATCTTCCTCGTGTCTCACATCGTAAGGCACGGTGTCGTAACGCAGTTTCTCTTCGCGAGGCTCTTCGGCCTCGTTGTCTTCTTTCTCTCTCAGGTCCGAGTCGTCCATCAAAGACTACCTTCGATTCTCCTCCGGGCGTTACGTTTACAACCAACAGCAAATGGGGAAGCCCCGCTGAATTGGGGATATGCCGGAATTGCGCGCTCCGGAAACGCTGATTCTACTGAATGACTGACATTGAAACACGATGAACTCAATGTGGCAAGCCAACGGTGCGGTATCCGAGCAATGTTGATTAGGCGATTTCACCGGTGCAACTCAGAATTCGATTCGCGCTTGAAAGGCAACCATGCGTGGTGAACTGTCTCCTCCCAACCCCACGCCCAGGAGCCCCGTCGGCGGTGAGATGGCGCTTTGCAGGGTTCCAAATGCAGGCGGAATGTACTCGCCGGGAACGCCGGCTTCAACGCTGCCTGGCAATGCAAAGTTCGGATGGTTGAAAGCATTGAACATCTGCACGTCAAAGCGCAGAGAGGTCTGTTCCCAGAGGTGAAAACGGCGCGTGATGTAGATGTCGGACTCGGTGAAGTGCGGGCCACGCACGCTGTTGCGGCCAGCGTCGCCGAACTGGCAGAGGGCGGGCGTATCGCCGCCGGTGCAGGCGCCCGTGGTGGGGTCCACTACAGAGACAAATGCATTGGGATTAAGCCACTGCCTGGTTCCGGCAACTGTGACTCCCGCGACTGGAGTTTTCTGATAGAGCGGCTGGCCCGGAACGCGGCTGGCAAGCTGCGGTCCATTGGCTTGAAAGACGCCATTGCCGTTGGCAGTGTAAGGCTGGCTGAGGACGGAGAACGGCAGCCCGGAGTGCAGAAAAGCCGTTTCAGAGATCGACCAGTTGCGGAACAGGGCGCGCAACAGAAGATGTCTGGAAGCAAAAGGGATCTGGTAGATGCCGTAGGCTGAGAGGTTATGGCGCACATCGTAGTCGCAGTTGCTGTATTGGCGGGTTAGTTCGCCGGGCAGTGGGGTGAGAATGCCCTGCGTGGAAAAGGGTAGCAAGCCGCCGTTGGAGATTTCGTCGAGGCAATGACTGAGCGTGTAATTTGCGCTCAGCGTGAGGGAGTGAAGCTGTTCTGTGAGGCTGGTCTGCAGGCCGGAGTAATTACTGCTGGCGTCGGTGCGGAATTCGTTGACGCTTCCGAAGCGCTGGTCGAGAGGCCGCGCGTAGGGGTAAGGCGCAAAACATCCGGGGCAGACGGTCTGGTAGCCGTTCAAGCCGACCTGAAACGGCTCATGGAGGCCACGCGTACCGACATAACTAATACGAATGGCCCCATCCACACCCATTTTTTGCTCGATACCGAGGTTGTACTGGTAGTAATACGGCGTCTTGAGTGTGCCGGTGGGGAAGGTATTGAGGCTGACTGCGAAGGGACAGGTTGGCGATCCGGAGACCAAGCCTGTGCAAGGCGGCCCACCGGTGCTGAAGAGTGACTGGAATCGCGCGTTGGCGCTCGCGACCGCATCGGCAGCGCTGTTGGCCACGTTGGGCGCAATAGCAAGGCCGCCCACCTGGCCACCGATGCCGCCAACGAAGGTGGGCGCATAGGGAGGATTGGTGGCAGCAAGGTCGGCGATCTGGGCGGGAATGATGTCGTTGAAGACGCCGAAGCCGAGGTGGACCACGGTTGCGGGTCCGATCTGGTAGGCAACGGAGACGCGCGGCTGCCAGACAAAGAGCGGGGTTGATGGAAACAGGGGCCGGAGCCTGGTTTGAATCGCCTCATCGAGCGGTTGATTCACGTTGTGTGAAAGATCGAGGAACGATCCGGCGGGGCGCGCGAAGAGGTGTTGCTGATTCATCGGGTCCGTGTTCCAAGTCGCCCTTATTCCCATGTTGAACGTGGCCTTCGGCGTGGGCTTGCAGGTGTCCATTGCATACAGATCCAGATTGCCCAGCGCGATTCTCTCTTTGAACGAAATGGGGAACGTCTGGCTTTCTGTGTAGGCCGCCCCATAAGTGAACTCGGCAAGATCGTTATAGAAGGCGACGGGCACGCTGCCCTCGCCCAGATCGTAGTCGCTCACGTCGACGCGGCGCGTATTCATGCCGAAGCGGTATTCCTGCTTGCCGCGGATCCAGTCCAGGTTGTCGTTGACCTGCCATTGCGTAACGTTGCGGCCCTGAGGATAGATGTTGTCATCGCCGCCGATGGCGGTAAAAGGGGCTTGATTGCTGCCCGCTGCGAGCAAGATTGGAAAAGTCTGCAGAACCTTGGAGAAGTTGTTGGGCGCAAAGATGCTGCCGTACCAGCTCGCGCCGGGATTGAACTGGTTGACCAGATTGGGGCGGAAGATGTGGGTGAATCCGGCGACCAAGGTACGCTGCGGCTGTGGAGAGTAAGAGTTAAAGATGATGTTGATGGGATCGGTGTATGCGGCCTGGAGGCCGGTGTCCGATTGAAAGCGGTACCAGACGGTGTTGGCGCTGTTGACGGTTTCGTCGATCTTGACCACCACCAGGTTTTCGTGGTCGCTGTTTTCGAGCGACTCTTCGCGCCGGTTAGCGCAGCCCAAGCCGTTAGCGAGGGGGCAAGTATTGACTGGGATGGGGGTTCCCGCAGTGTTGGTATAAAGGGCGAACATTTTCTGGTAGAACGGCACCTCGGCAGGCTCAGCGGGGAACACAATTCCGGTGATGGGATCCGTCCCTCCGACGGGGAGTTGGCTGAGCACATACTGCTGGTAGGCGGGCGATGGCACCACGGCCTGGCTCACGATCGGAAGCGCAATGCGCACGCCCTCATAGGCGGTGAAGAAGAACAGCTTGTCCTTACGGACGGGCCCGCCCACCGCGAAGCCGAAGTGGTTCACATTGGAGCGGGGCTTGGGAGTAATGTTGCCCGGCGTGTCGTTGGCATGGAGAAAGTAATCTTCGGCGCTGAAGAGCGAGCCGTCCCATAGCTCGTAGACGTCGCCGTGATATTGGTTCGTTCCGGATTTGGTGAAGTAGTTCACCTGCGATGCGCCGTAACGGCCCTGATCGACGGAATAGGAATTGGTGTTGACCGTGGACTCAGCAAGCGCATCGAGACCGATGACCAGATTTGTCGAGAGGCCAATATTCAAACCCAGCCAGGGATCGTTGGAATCGTAACCGTCGAGAATATAACCGTTCGAGGTAGCGGGAAGGCCGTTGTACTCGACGTTGCCATAGCCGCCGGGGCTCTTGTTGTCGTTAGAGGATCCGGCGGTGTTCATCAGCGCGCCCGGGGTGAACTGGGCAATGAAGGTTATGTCTGAGCCGGCGTTGGGCAGGTTGGCGATGGTCTTCGACTCGATAGTGGTGGTGGTATTGGGATTGTCGAGGCTCAACAGGGCCTGATTCGCAGTCACCTCCACAGTTTGAGTTGCGGCTGAGATCGTAAGCCTGAAATTCAGCGCCACGGTACGGCCGACTTCAACGGCAAAGGGGCCTGAAGTTTGGCGTGTAAACCCTCGTGCGTCCATTACAACTACGTAGCTGCCCGGATTTACTTCAGAGAAAAGTACGCGCCCATTCTCATCGGTTCGCGCCGTACGCGTTGCGCGAGTTGCAACGTCGATTGCAGTTACCTCCACCTCATTGATTACCGAGCCGGAGATATCAACGACAGTAACCGAGATGGCGCAACTGGTGCCGCTTTGCGCCGGTAAATGAATTGAGTTAGCAATGATTAACGCCAAAAGACAGGGAATCGCCTGCGTGAACTTGTTGATTCGCATTTGCGATCACCTCCGCGGGGAAGACGGGGAACAATCAGCGGCCTAGCGCAGTTTGTATGAGCAGCCACGCATTCAGCACGGCGATAAGCCCGGCCGTAAACCAGGCCAGTATCTTCAGGCCGCGTCCATTCACGAACTGGCCCATCAACGCGCGATTGCCGGTGAAAAGAACCAGTGGAACCACGGCAAAGCTCAGTTGCAGCGAAAGAATCACCTGGCTGAGAATGAGCAGCTTTTCAGTGCCGGCCTCGCCGGTGATGGCTACCACGATAATGGTGGGGATAATAGCCAGCGAACGAGTGATGAGACGGCGCAGCCATGGCGCCACGCGCAGGTTGATGAATCCTTCCATCACCACCTGGCCGGCGAGCGTCCCGGTAATGGAAGAGTTTTGTCCCGAGGCCAGCAGGGCGATGGCGAATACGGTGCTGGCGCTGGCCGCTCCCACCAGCGGGCTCAAGAGCTTGAAAGCATCCTGAATGGCCGCAACCTCAAAATGGCCGCTGCGATAAAAGACTGCTGCGGCAACAATGAGAATGGCTGCGTTCACAAACAGCGCGATGGTGAGCGCCAGCGCTGAATCCACATTGGCCATGTGAATGGCTTCGCGCTTGCCTTTAGGCGTGCGCTTGTAGTTGCGGCTCTGCACAATGGACGAATGCAGGTAGAGGTTATGCGGCATCACCGTTGCGCCCAGAATGCCGATGGCGATGTACAGCATGTCGGGGTTGGTGACGATTGAAGCCGACGGGATAAACAGGCAGCGCAGAGCGGGCAGATAGTCGGGCCGCGAGAAGAACATCTGCAAGCCGAACATGGCGATGATGGTGCCGATGAGGGCGATCACCAACGATTCAACGTAGCGGAATCCCCAGCGCTGCAACAGCAGGATCAGCAGCACATCGAGACTGGTAATCAGCACACCGTAGAAGAGCGGAATGTGAAACAGCAGATTCAGCGCAATGGCCGAACCGATGACCTCAGCCAGGTCGCAGGCGGCAATCGCAATCTCGGCGCCAATCCACAGCGCGAAGCTGGTCCGTTTGCCATACCGCTCGCGGCATAGCTGGGCCAGGTCGCGCTCCGTGGCCACGCCCAGCTTGAGCGACAGGCTCTGCAGCAGGATGGCGATCAGGTTCGAGGCCATGACGACGAAGAGCAGCGTATAGCCGAAGCGCGATCCGCCGGCAATGTCGGTGGCCCAGTTGCCGGGATCCATATATCCAACCGAGATAAGGAAGCCGGGGCCCATGAACCCGAGCACGCGGCGCCAGTAGAGCCGCGAGTGCGATACCTGCACGCTCGAGTGCACCTCGGGCAGCGAAGGTTCAGTAGCAACAGTTCGGGTGATGGCTTCGGTGGACATTGGCTTTGTCAGTGGAAAGAGAACGCCGTGCTCCCTCAACGACAGTATGCCACAGATTGTTAACCATAGTTAATAAATTTGTTTATATTAAATTATCAAAAATATGTAGCGCCGGTCTAATGTGTCGCCGGGCTCCTACCGGCCGTTCGGGTTCGGCAGTTCAGCAAATGCATTGACGTTTACGGCAAGTCAACTTCCGGATTGGCGGGGATACGCCAGTTGGCTCCTTGGGGCTGCTCAAGCCCCAGGGGAAGCAACCAGTTCGAGATATTGGCGATATGATTCCGGTTTGACGATTGCAGCGCTAAACTAGGTCGAATGGCCAGCAGCAGTAATGACAAAAAGAGAATTGAATCGTGGTTCCTCGCGGAAGCCCGGAATGCGGGTGTACCTATTCCTTCCGGTGAGGTTCCCGGCGAGAACCCTGATTTCAGATTTCAGACCGCGACTGGCGCCTTGGGAATAGAGCTCAGCGAGGTGCTGCGACCCCCCAGTAGCAACTTTGGCATTCTTCCGGTTGAGGAAGAATCGTTTCATAGAGAAATCATCGAAATAGCCCAAAATGACTACTACGCTGTGCCGAATGCCATTCCGGTTCATGTGAGTGTGTATTTCACGAAGACAAGGGGAAAAAAGCGTAGTAAGCATGAACTGGCCTGCGCATTGGCAATGTTCGTCCTGACGAATGTTCATCGTGCGATGCCGATAGCTGCTTTTAGGCGCAAGGACGCGCCGGATGGTTTCGATTCAGTCGTTATCGCGGCAGAGTCAAATCCCGGCGATTGGTGGAGTGGCGAAGTCGGTGGCGTCACGGTGGCTGACATCCCGCCTCAAGTTGAAGCCCGAATAACCGCGAAAAACAGCCTCGTCGAGACGTACCGCTCGAACTTGCCCGATGGCGCGGAGGTGTGGCTTCTGCTTCACACAGGGGTGACGGTGGCGCGAAGTATGCCTATTCCGCATGGGATAGAGGACTGGCGGATTTCGTTTCGGTTCGACAGGGTGTTTTGGTTTGCAGCGCTGGAAGGCCAGTTTGCGGAGATTCAGAACAGGTAACAATAGAATGTCTTTCCAGTCACTTTAGGGATGCTGCGATTTCGTCGAGCTTGTTCTTGGCGGCCCGCAATTCGTCTCTGATCCGTTGCCCCTGCTGCGCCACGGCAGGTACGCGGGTTAGACCTAGATTGCCATTCGTTTGGTCAACGGCCATATCGAGCAAGTGTGCGTAGAAACCAAGGCGATTCTGAAGCACAGTCTTAGCGAGATTCTTGTCTTCGTCGCATTGCATTCTATCGTATATTCCGACGAACCAATAAATCGCATCCAAGTACATCATTCCTTGCTGTGCGTGGTCGACTATTGTCCCTGCGGTATTGAAGTCGAAGCCATTCAACGATTTCTCTATTGAGTTCATGTCGTCCGACTGAGCAACGAGGTTCTTCTTGCGCGTGTCGAGGTCGACTAAAACAGCTTTGTTTGCAGCGATTTCGGAAACACCTTGTTGGTCAGACTTCGACGCGGCATCTTGCGAATAACAGCAAGCTGCAAACAGGGCAAGCATGATGGTTATTACGAATTTGCGCATAGACACTCGTTTCCTTGTGAAGATTTCAGAAAGTCGAGGGCAATGCTAAAGAGAGGCGGCATCAGCGGTCAATGAAGTTGCGAACGGTTTGTCGCCGATCCGGAAGTTACATGTTGGTAATCACGCTGTTCAGAGCTTTCAGCCGTCCAGAATTTTTGCAGGTAATTTCGCCTCTCTGCGCTACATTCAAAGCGTGGAAATAAGGCGAGAGCAGAGACGCGCGACAAGAGGCGCCCAAAGCGAGCCCATAAATCCTTATTTATGAATCTTTTACGATCTAACTCCTTTGTTTGCAGAATTTTGCGGCCGGTTATGACAGAAAAACCAGATGTAAGTGCATTAAAAACTTATACTTAACTAAGAATCAGGGGGGAGGGGGGGTACCCCGCAAAAGCTAGCTCAGATCCTTGAGCCAGACCGCTTCCGCCGCAGGCCGGCCGAGAATCGAATTGCCCGACTTGAGTTCGATGGAGACAGTCTGGTCGTAGTTCTGGCTCACGACTTTGACCCGCTCGCCCGGCCCGATGCCGGCGCGATGTAAAAACAGCAGCAGCTTGGTGTCGCGTTCCTGCAGGCTGGCCACAGTATACGAACGGCCCTCTTGAGCCTCAGACAGCGGCGTTTCGCCGCGGCGCTTGCGTTCCTCTGACCGTATTGGCAAAACCGCGTTGCCATGCGGACAGGCGCCGCCTTCGCCCAGCTTCTCGCGCAGCTTGGCTTCAAAAGCCGGCGAAACAGCGTGCTCCAGCCGCTCGGCTTCTTCGTGGATCTCGTACCACTCCATGCCGAAGACCTCGCTCAGCATGCGCTCAATGAGGTGGTGACGCAGAGCCGTGTGGTAGGCAGTTTCGCGGCCCGTTTCGGTGAGGCGCACAATGCCGTCCTCGCCAACATTGACGAAGCCATCACGCTTTAGCCGCTTGAGCGCCATAGTAACGGCCGGCGGCGAAACCTCAAGCCAGTGCGCAAGCAACGCGGGAATCACTTCGCGGCCTTCGGCCTCAGCCTCAAGAATGGCCTTGAGGTAGTTCTCCTTCGAAACATAGATCGAATCTTTCATGGATGCGCTTTATCCACTTTAAATCGTCGGCGCCACGAGTCGATGCTAGACTCTCGGGCATGGTCGTTACCGAAAGAATTTTCCTTGTCCTTGGCGTGGCCTCGTTCCTCTTCTCCGGATTGATTCTTATGCTGAAGGCTAACGTTGACAACAGCAGCGGATGGGGCAACGGCATCGCCGACCCTATACTTCTGATCGGATCGGCAGCGTTCGCAGTGATTGGGTTATGCCTGACGCTGTTCGGACTCTACCAACGCAAGCAAGCTCGGGAGGCACGAGAGTTCGAAAAGGCGTTGGAGGAAGCGAACCGGCCGCGTGAGAGCAAATGACGAACCTCCGAGTCGCTCGGCAGGCTTCAAACTATGCCACCGTTCAAGTGACCGGGCCTTAGAAAAATCAAGCCCCCAGCCTTGATCCCAGGGCCGGGGGCTGATCACTGACCAATGACCACTGTATTTACTTGACCTTCACCTTTGGCTCGACTGACAGCCCGGGGCGAAGTTCGTGGTTCGGGTCTTCGTGGGCCAGGTCAGTGAAGTCGATGCGCACCGGCACGCGCTGCACCACCTTCACGTAGTTGCCGGTTGCATTCTCGGGTGGGAAGAGCGAAAGCACTGAGCCGGTTGCGCCGCCGATCTGCGTCACCTTGCCGCTGTAGTCCTTGCCGGTCGAGTCGACGTGGACTACAACCTTTTGCCCGGCCACCATGTGCCTGAGCTGCGTCTCCTTGAAGTTGGCGGTTATCCAAAGATCCTCAAGCGAAACGAGCGTAAGCAGGTTCTGTCCCGGCGACACGTTCTGATTGATCTCAACGCTCTTGCGGGTAATGATTCCATCTTCGGGAGCGACGATTGTGCAGTAACTCCGGTTAAGTTTGGCCTGATCGAGCTGGGCCTTGGCCTGCTCCACCTGCGCCTGCGCCTGCTTGTAGCGCGCGCTCTGCAACGCAACCTGCTGCGGGCCGGTGAGCGCGTATTTCTGCGAGGCCTGGGACTGCTTCTCGCGCTCGGTTGCCACGCGGATGCCGTCACGCGCCGCCTCGTCGTTGGCTTCGGCATCGGCGAGAGCAGCGGCGGTGGATTGCGCGGCGGCCACCGCAGCGTCGAATTGCTGCTTGCTGATCACGTCTTTCTCTACCAGCGGCGTGTAGCGCTTCAGGTCGGCCTGGGCCTTGTTGTTATTGGCAATGGCCTCGGCCACGCGCGCATCGGCCGCGGCCTGTTGCTTCTGGGCCTGCTGCACCGAGGCGTGCGCGCCGCTCACATCGGCATTGGCAGAAGTCAGATTGCTTCCCGTGTTGACCTCGGTGAGTGGCACATTCACGCCGGCCGCCTGGGCAAAAGCCTGCGCGCTGTCGAGAGCCGCCTGCGCGTTCTCAACCGCAACCTGGTAGTCGCCGGGGTCGAGCTCGGCGATCACGTCGCCCCTCTTCACCAATTGGTTCTCTTCCACGTCGACCTTCACCACCTGCCCTGAGATGCGCGCGCTCACCTGGATGAGATG
Organism: uncultured Occallatibacter sp.; assembly: GCA_964528915.1. GTDB lineage: Bacteria > Acidobacteriota > Terriglobia > Terriglobales > Acidobacteriaceae > Telmatobacter. Next base: position 374 of record CAZGUD010000025.1, on the reverse strand, counting down.
GCCGTTCACCTGGGCATCGTCAGTGTCTTCTGAGTAGGTGGAGCGCCACCACAGCTCCAGGCCCAGCAGCACCAGCAGCACCACCACCGCGATTACAAAGCCTCTGCGGCGTCTTGGCGCCGGCGTGACCTCAGTCTCCTCTACCGGTTCGGCTTGCGCCGCTGCTTGATTCGTCTCCGCCACGTTACTTCCCTCCAATTGCAAATCCAGCTGTGAATTGCCGAAACGTGCTTCATCGGCCTTTTCGCCAGCCAGCTTGGAATCCCTCAGGGGCTAAAGCCCCAAATCAATTCTGGGCCACTTTCGGCACGGCTAAAGCCATGCCCTGATACAAACCAACCTATTGCCACGCCCTGATACAAACCGACCTAAAG
>CAZGUD010000024.1:0-90727 GCA_964528915.1 uncultured Occallatibacter sp. | reverse complement strand
CTTCCTGTCGAAAAAGTCATTGACAAGGGTAGATGCTGTCATACACGGGGCACCCGCCGAGCAGTTGTGATTCTCGATCGAATTTGGAGCGTCTTCGAAACCAGAAGACCTGGCCACTTCCATCAAGAACATCAACTTCTTATTTCGCCTGCACCATCTCCGCAAGAACATCAGCAATCTTATCGAGTATCTGGTTCCAGCCCTCCATCTGACCGCTGTTCTTTGCGCTCTCCGCGGGTTCATTTCCAATGAAGGTGAGTTTCGTCCGGCCGTTTCCGAGATCCTCAAAGAGGGTTACGTCGTACGCACCCTCTACTGCCTCATGTTCTATTCCCAATTGCGCGGGGTCAATCTTGTTTCCCTCCGGGTCAGCAAAGTACATCAGGGAAACAATCTTCTCGGGCGGAACAATCTCGTAGTATTCAGTCGCATTCCAGAACTCCTGCCCATCCGGCGCCTTCATGCAGCAGAGCAGCTTTCCCCCAACTCGAAAATCCATCTTGCAAACAGGAGCGGTAAAGCCCTTCGGCCCCCACCATTGCATCACGTATTTAGGGTCTGTCCACGCCTTCCAAACCAACTCGCGTGGGGCATCAAAAACTCTTGTGACAACCATCCGCTCTGTCTCGTTAACCGTGTTTTTTGTCATCTCTGACCTCCGTTTTTTTCATTTGATTCACAACCACATCCAGCTTGTCGAAGCTCTCTTCCCAGAATCGGCGATAGCTAATCGCCCAGTCGCTGACTGTCTTTATCGCCTCCGGCCTAAGCGTGCACACACTCTCTCGTCCACGCTTCGTCTTGATCACAATCCGCGCCCGCACCAGGTAGGCAATATGTTTTGAAATCATCTGCTGCGAGAGTGCAAACGGCTCCGTCAATCCATGCACAGAGGCAGGCCCATGGCTGAGCCGTTCGATCATGGCCCGCCGGGTTGGATCAGACAAAGCCGCAAATGTCGTGCCCAATTGATCCACAACCAAATGGTAGTGGATTTTCTGCAGATGTCAAGTGCGATTTTTCGATTCCATATTTCTGTTCCCTGATCTCTGAACCCTGGCACCTGCGCTAATTTGCGTTTGCCCAAGAGCGGCGACGTCGCAGCCGGGCACATGGTTCAGGAAATGGGCTGGCTGCAAAACTGAATTCGCGCCCGTCCGCCTTGTCCCAGGATTCATTCGGTTGGCGCCGCCTGGGCTAAATGCTCGATGTTTCCTGGAGTGCTCTGAACGATATCAGATCCACATGAGAGCACCGGCGCAGAGCGGCCAGCGCCTCGCGTTCCTTATCGCGCGAAGCCCGGAGCCTGGTCCGGACGCGATCGAGGTCGGCGTCGTTGTATCCGGGATGCGTGACCAGCTCCCATGTGCCCGGCAGCAGCCGGTCGAGAAGTGCGGATAGCGTCGCCTCATCCAAAACTCCGGTCGCTGCCATGGCGATGGTGCCGTCGGTGGTGCTGAACCCAGCTTCTTCGACGATGCGCATGCATACCGGCCGCAGACGGCGCAGCACGGTGATTTCGGCTACGCGGGTGAGCGATGCGCGGGCCGTTGCACGGGAGGCCCACGCCGGCTCAAACGGGTTGCGGATTTTGTTGATGCCTGCGGCATGGGCCGCGCGCAGCACTGCACGAAGCACGGCAGGGAACATGTGCGTGTGCTTGTGCGTGTCGATGTGGGTAAGATCGACGCCGCGGTCTTGCAGCACCGCGATCTGCGCCGCCGCTTCAGCTTCGATTTCAGAGGGGTCGATGTGACCGGTGAGCAGTCGCGGCACGAATGCCGAGAGCGAGGGCCGGAATTGGCCGGTGCGGGGATCGGTGAGCGAAGCAATGCGGTCGGGCGGGAGGACTGGAGTGCCGTCGACCAGCACGATGTGGCAGCCGACGCCAAGCGTGGGTCTGGAGAGCGCGATATCAATGGCTTGGTCGACGGCCGAGGCGCGCGCCATGAGCGTGGCGCTGGTGACAGCGCCGGCTGCGTGCAGCTCGGCAATGGCGCGGTTCACGCCCGAGGTCAGGCCAAAGTCGTCGGCATTCACAATCAGGCGGCTCACCGGGTGAGTGTATCAAGCGGGTGGGATGCGACCCGCCGGTACCTCCATTCTTCAGCCCCATCCCCCGGTCTATTCGAGGTGGAAATATCCTATTTTCAGTGGGTTGGCGCACGAATTTCCGGTGGCGTATCTGATTTCATGCGAGTTAGCGGCAAAACATAGAAGTTGAAGGGCTTAAGGCGCTGGCTCGCACCGGTGAGTGCATTGTGTCGTGCCGGCGTTTGCGCGGGAATTCGGATTGTTCATGAAAGGAGTATGCGCCAAGCAGGTGAAATTAAATGCAAGAGACGGAAAAGAACAAGGAACAGGGACCAGGGGATAGGGAATAGGCCGGGCGCCTAGACGCGTGGTGATGCATGAACTTCGCTGATAGAATGAGAGTTGGCGGCCAAGCCGCGCCGAAACGGCGAGGGCGGTTAGCTCAGCTGGTTAGAGCGCCTGCCTTACAAGCAGGAAGTCGGGGGTTCGAGTCCCTCACTGCCCACCAATACATCGCGTATGGCGATTTGCGCGCTCTGAAGTGCGAATAACGCTTAAGCATCTTCGGACTCATCCAACCCGCAATCACTTGAATGGGGAGATCGTCGACCCCCCCCCTGCAGCCAACCGTGAAACTGCGCTGTGCGTCAAATCATGCCAGCAGTCTCCCCGCAAGCTCAGCTGCTTGGAGGTAAGATTCCCTCAGGGGCTAAAGCCCCGAACTCATTTTGTGGGCTTTATCGGCACGACTGAAGTCGTGCCCTGATACAAAGCATTTTCGAGTTGAGTTTTCCGTAGCCTGTAAAGCCCCATTTTTATGAAGGTCTATTGGCCCGGCTATTGGTCGCTGCAAAAGAAAGATCCTTGCGCCGTCCCTACGGGACTCCGCAATGAAATTGGGCTATCCCTTTCCCCACGCTGAAGCGCGGGGCTAACAACCACTGCGCCTACGGCTCGCTTACCGGACATTATTTGCGCAGTAATCAATAAGGCTTTTTGAAATCTCTGTCGGGCCGGCTAAGGCCGTAAGCTTGTTACAAAACTAACGAGGCGAATCTTTGATCGATCTTGAGCCTTACCGACGCATGCTTGCTGTGGCGCTGGAGGAAGCGCGCCTGGGGTTTGAAGAAGGCGGGGTGCCGGTGGGCGCGGCGCTGTTTACGCTTGACGGCACGTTGCTGAGCCGGGGACGCAACCGCCGCGTGCAGCAGGGCGACCCCAGTATTCACGGCGAGACCGATGCCTTCAGGCGCGCCGGACGGCAGAGGAGTTATCGCAACCTGGTGATGGTGACGACGCTTGCTCCCTGCTGGTACTGCAGCGGGCTGGTGAGGCAATTCCGGATCGGCACGGTAGTGGTGGGTGAGAGCCGTACCTTTTCAGGTGGAGTAGATTGGCTGCGCCAGAATGGCGTGAACGTGATCGACCTCGACAGCCATGAATGCCGCGAGCTGATGGAAGCATTCATCGCCGCTCGTCCCGACGTGTGGAACGAGGACATTGGAGAAGAATAGGGAGCAGGGGCCGGGGACCAGGGACTAGGGAACTAGGGAACAGGGACCAGGGCTCGATACGCACTTCTCACGAATCCCGATCCGTGTTCGCGGCTCGCTGCTCGCCGATTTGCGCTGCGAGTTCAAGCAGCGACTCGTCTGCGCCTGGCGGAGCTGCAAGCTGCATGCCGCCATGCGCGCAGGGAATTACGATGGCCGGGACGCCGCAGAGGCTGAACGGCGTGGTGTAGCGCAGCAGGCGCATGCGGGTCTGGCTGTGATCGGCGCCGGCGGTAAGCTGCACGACCGGCGAGCAGGGCAGCAGGATGAGTTCGTGAGTGGCGAAGAGCTCGTCCCTGCGGGCGCAGAATTCGGCGCGGCGGCGTTGCAGCGCCGCAATTTCGACTGGGCTGATGCTCGCGCCCCATTCCAATCGCTCGCGGATGCCGGCCCGGATGTGCTGGAAATTGCCGGAATGCAGACGCGCCGCCTCATACGCCTGGATGGGCGCGTAAATCTCCAACGATTCGCGCCACCATTCGGGTTCGATCTCGCGGCCCGCGAGACCGAGCGATTCAAGCTCGCGAATGGCCGCGTGAAAGCTGTCGACGACTTCAGGCTCGCAATCTGTGAGGAAGGTGTCAGTAACATAGGCGAAGCGGGCGAATGGATTCAATGGTGGCGCGTTTGCAGGCGCGAAGGGGAATGCGAGCAGGGGCGCGTCGCGCAGATCGCGAAAGAGCCAGCCCATGGTGTCGAAGGATTCAGCGAGATGAAAGCCGCCGCGCCAGTCGCCACGGCCAAGCGAGGCGCGATAGCCGGCGAGCCCGCAGAGCGCAGCGGGCACGCGTATGGAGCCACCTGTATCTGTGCCGATGGCAGCGACGGCCGAGCCCTCAAGTACGCTGGCGCAGGCGCCGCTCGACGAGCCTCCGGTAAGGCCTGATGGATGTCCGGGCTGAACGCAGTCGCCGAAGTCGGGATTCTCGCCGGTGATGCCATAGGCCAGCGGATGCAAATGTGTTTTGCCGGTAATGACCGCGCCCGCTGAGCGAAGCTGCTCAACCAGCCATGAATCGCGTTTCGCCGGGCCATGCAGGTCGCGATAGAACTTCGTTCCGCAACTGGTGGGCGCGCCGGCCAGGTCGAAACAATCCTTAACAGAGATGGGCAGGCCCCACAGCGGAGAACGCGAATCGCGAAAGAGACCGCCTTCGCCGGCAGAGCTCACGCGGGTAGTCATCGACTCGGCGGCCGCCGCCTCGGCCATGGTCCAGACCGAGTCCTGCCAGAGATAAGTGTTATGGCTGGCGTTCCGATTGGAGTGCAGGAGAGCTTCGGCAACCAGTTGAGAGGGTTTCAGCATGCCGCCCGCAAGTGCTGCGCGAAGATCGCGAATAGTGCCGGAGCCGGCGGCCATACCAAGATTGTAAGCGTCGGATCAGGCGTTGTTGGCGGGCCGCTGTTGCGTGCAGCTCGGCGAGTTCCAGAAATGGGAAAAATGAAAGGGCGTCCGAATCCCGGACGCCCTGCTTGTTATCTGGAAATCCCAACTCAGAAGTCGAAGTGCAGCGACATCTGAATCTGGCGCGGGCTGCCGATGATGTGCTGCACGATTCCCAAGCCGCCGGGGCAACTGTAGATGCCTCCAGCTCCTGGCTGAGGATTTTGTGTGCCGCAACCGGTTGGCAGGGGGTTAGCGTCGCCTGGATCAGCCGGCGCGAAGTTGTTATATCCGGCGTTCTGCGAAACCTGGTTGCCGGGAATGTCGAAGCTGGTGGTGTTGGTCAGGTTGTAGACGTCGAAGGTGTACTTCAGGTTGTACTTCTCCTTGTCGAAGCTGGTGACCTTAACCAGCGAAGCGTCAGCGCGTTTCTGGAATGCCTGGCGGAAAATGTTTCTCTGACCGCTGCTGAAGGTAGTCTCGTAAGGATCGTCAGGCGGGATGGCGCCATTGAGGCCGCCTTCAGGCAGAATCGGAAGCGTAAAGCAGGGAGCGTATAGAGCAGGCTTCCCACCGCCAAGCACCCATGCGCCTGAGGCGCCGGTGGTGGCTTTCTTGGCAGTGCAACCAGCCGCCAGTGGGACCACCGGGTTGGTGATTCCGTCGGAGGTGGAATAGTAAATGCTCCCGATAGCGCCCGAGAAGTCGATCACGCTGTAGGGTTGACCGCTCTGCAGCACAGTGAGTCCAACCAGCGACCAGCCATCCATCAGTTTGCCGGCCAGCGTGCTTGAGGTTTTCAGGTTAGGCAGTTGGAAGATGTAGTTGAAGTTCAGCACGTGCTTGCGGTCGAAGTCGGATGAACCGTAACCGGTGCGCAGGTTGAGCGGGTTGTTGCCCCAGTAGAAAAGCCCCAGGCCGCTCTGCTCGTCAATAGCATGGGAATAGGTGTACGAAACGCCCACCTGGAAGTCGTGACTCATGCGCTTTTCAACATGCGCCTGGAGCGCGTTGTAATCGTCAATGCCCGCGGCCCTGTAGTCGATGGACTCAGCCGCGTAGCCGATATATGGCACGCGAAGGTCGACGTTGCCGCCTTCGTAGGTGGCCAGGTAGAAGGGCGAAGCGCCGAAGCAGGAAGGCGCACTGGCTGGGAGCGGACCAAAGTCGTTGACGTTGTAGCCGTAGGTGTAGGCTTGCGGGCATCCGCCTCCGGAAAGGACCTGGGTGGATGGCGAGGCGATGGTGGGCTGGTTAAAGGGCACCGGAATGACCTGGTGGCGACCCACGTTGCCCACGTAGCCAACTTCGACGGCGATATCGTTACGCGGCTGCCACTGCAGGTCGAGCGTGTAGTTGATGGTGTAGGGCAGCTTGTTGGCGCGGTCGTAAACGCCCAGAGAGATGGGCTGGCCGTTATTGATAATCTCGGTGCCCGGTGTGTTCGGGCAGAGGCCCGGGACGCCGGAGTATCCCGTGTTCACAATGCTGCAGGCGTTGGGAAGGTAGTTGCCCAGGTCAGAGGCCTTGGGGTTGGATGGCGCGGCATATTCGAGAGAGGTGCCGTAGGGATTCTCGAGGTTACCTGCCGATGCTGGTCCACCACCGCCGCCGCCGCAGGTGGGCAGGTAGCCCTCGTAGTAGAACAACGTTGCCGACGGGCAGGTTGAGGCGTTCACAAAAGGCAACTGCGCGTTGACGCCGAAGGGGCCGCCGGTAACAGTGCCGATGGCGTATCCGGGCGAGAAGTAAGTGAACAGCTCGCCGCGATCGTAGTAGAAGCCGGCGCCGGAGCGGACAACCAGCTTGCTGTGAAACATCGCGGGCTGCCAAGCTGCTCCAAATCGAGGAGCAATACCCCACTGGCGGCCGGTCAGCGTGGTGTTGCTTACGCCCTTCGATCCGTTCGCGTTGTTGCCGGCGATAATCAGGCCGGGATTGAGAATGGTGTCGCTGGTGGCGCAATAGGAGTATGCGTTGGGATCGTTCGATGAAGTGGTGCATGCTTGCGGGTTGGTGCCGGCATCGAAGTTGAAAATGCGGCCGTATTTCTCAGTAAGGCCGCCATCCCAGTCGTAGCGGAGACCCACATTGAGGGCGAGCGTGGGTGTCACCTGGAACTTGTCGGTGATGTACAGGCCAAGCTGGTTGGCGCGATAGTAGCGGCTGGCGTTGCCTTGCAGAAACGAAGTCACGTAGAACTCGGTAGCTGAGCTTCCCGGCAAGTCGTAACCCTGGGCGAATTGGCTGAAATCGTCTGACGTGACTGTGCCGGTTCCGGTGCGCTTGTCGATGGTATTGAGCTGCGTGTAGGAATAGCTGGCGCCGAAGTTCAGCGTGTGCTTGCCGAGGATCCAGATGGCATTGCCCGAAGGCGAAAGGCGGTTCTGGAACATGCCGGTATTGGCCGATTGCGACTCGGCATTGGGCCCGATGTTGAGGAATACGGGGCTGATGCCGGTGGGCTGAGCGCTGCCAAGGATGTTTACGATCGAAATGCCGGGAAAGTAATTCGACCCGAAGACGTTGATGGAACCGGTGCCGTAGCTGCCGCCGGGAATCGACGACGGCCCGAATGCCTGCGAATTGTCTGACCAGTTCTTTTCGCGCAGAACGCCGATGGTTTCAGTGGTGCTCAGGTTCGACTTGAGAATGAAGGCGTTGTTGATTGAAAACTCCTGCGCGCCGGAGTCGAGATGCTGGGTGAAGCCGGGCACGCTTGAGTAGGAGTAGGGCGCAATTGTGGGGTCGTGCTGGTAGTAGTACTTGAGCGCCAGCGTGTCTCTGGCGCTGGCGATGTAGTCGAGGTCGGCCACGGCCTGATCGGAGACGAAGTAGCCGGTACCCGGGATGAATGCGTTGTCAATACGGGCAGCAGTCGGGATGGCGCCGTTGCGGGCATCGTTGGGGATGAGCCACTTGCCGGGTTCACCGGGCAGCGCAGGCGAGTTGAACAGCATAAGTGCCAGCGGATCGATATTGGCTCCGGTGAGACTGGTGCCAAACCAGGTATTGGTGAGGCTGGCCAGATCGCCTGGGTCACGATTGCTGTCGTTCAAGCCGATGGGGACAGTGAGAAAGCCATCGCCAAGTTCCTGGTCGGAGACATGAAGGTGCTGGTAGGCAACAAAGCCGAAGAGCTTGTCTTTGATGAGCGGACCGCCGAATGTTCCGCCCAGACTGTAGCGGTGTAACTGAGGAGTTTTATCGCTGACGGGAACGTCGGGATCCTGGTTGAAGAAAAACGGAGCGGCGTTAATCCAGTTGGTGCCGCGGTGCGCGTAGACGTTGCCATGAATGTCGTTGGTCCCCGACTTGGTGCTCATGTCGATGTGTGCGCCGGAAGTTGAACCCTGGTCGGCGTCGTACATCGAGGCATTCACCCGGACTTCCTGCAGCGTCTCAGGGGCGGGAGTAGGGATGGCGTTGCCAATGGAGAGATAAATCGAGGCCACGGACATGATGACGCCGCCGCCGCCGCCCACCTGTGTCTGAACGCCGGTGGAGTTGATGACGCGCGAGGAGTCAACCTGGCTGGTGCTCTTGCCGTTGAACAGGTTGGTTGCGTCAACGCCGTTGAGCAGGAAGCTGTTGGATGTATCGCGCTGGCCGTTGGCCCAGATGGGCGCGTTGCCCAGGCCGGAGTTGGCGCCGGTGCCGCCCGAGAGTTCGGCGTCGACGCCGGTGGACTCAATCGCGAGGCCGGTGAAACTGCCCGTCGGCAGTGGCGTTGCGGCGATCTGGGTGGTCTCCATCACGTAGCCGTTGGTGGTGTCGACGGCGTTCATCAGCGGTGCGCCTTCCACTTCGATGGTGGTTGTGGTCTGGCCCACCTTCAAGGTCGCATTCAACGTGGCCGTGCGATCGGCCTGCACCGTAATGTGCGGCGTTTTCTGCACCTCGTAATTGGCCGCCGTGTAAGTAATCGTGTAGAGCCCGATGGGCAGGTTCACGAACGTGTAGCTGCCAGTGCCATTTGTGACGGTGGTCCGGGTGAGCGAAGTGTGCTCGTCCGTCACCGTCACGGTGGCGTTTGGAATTACTGCTCCTGAGGAATCGGTCACTTCACCGGTGATTCCCCCGAGGGTTTGCTGTGCTGAGACGGAACTGAAACAAAGCGCCATTGCCGCGAGAGAGACCAGCAGGCTGGGAACCAGAGTATGGAGTTTTCGCATCGGATGCCTCAAAGTAAACCGAACCTTGGAGTGGAGTGATTCCTGCACAGCTTCAGTCAGGACTTCATTAAGGTGTTGGAAAGCAGAGTGTAACGAAATCAGGGTCGTGCAAAAGAAAACCGGAAAAGTGATACCGCTACGAGCTGCGCTCGTTAAACGGCCTAATCCTGCTCGCACTACGGGGTAGGTTAAGGGTAATGGTTCTTACATAAATTTCTTATAAGAATTTAATGTGTGCCTGTGCAAAGTTCGGTGGAAATTCCGGCGACGGGCAATATCCGACCGGGTTTTCCACATCCTTGGTCACAAGGGCTTGTTCATTTTGCGTTTCGAGGGGCGCAGCGAAGCCGGAAATCTCTTTGAGCCCGAAGCCACGCCCAAGTAGCATGGGCCAGGCGGTGGGGCCGGCAGAACGTTGAGGAGCCGGCTGATCCAGGGAGCGAAGGGTGATTTTGCGTTGGGCAAAGATTGCACTGGTCGCATCGGTTGCGTTTTTCTATACGCTCTTGGTTTTCAATAACCTGACCGACTACGACTCAAACTATCAATTCGTCCGCCACACTCTGACGATGGATTCAACCTTCCCCGGCAACCAGGGCATGTGGCGGGCGATCCACTCTCCGGCGATTCATACGCTCTTTTACGTGACGATCATTGCGTGGGAGATTGCGACGTGTCTTTTGTTGTGGTGGGGTGCTGTTCGGCTGCTGCGGGCGCTGCCGGGCTCGTCGCGCGAGTTCGATCAAGCCAAGACGGTCTCGTTAGCAGGGCTTGCACTTTCGCTTCTGATGTGGCTGGTGGCATTTTTGGCCGTGGGCGGTGAGTGGTTCCTGATGTGGCAATCGCCGGCGTGGAATGGGCAGACGGCTGCAGCCAGGGATTTTGTTGTGGTGGGGATTGTGTTTCTGATCCTGCAGCAGCGCGAGAGCGAGGCTTAAGCAATCACGCTTCGGCTGGTGCGGACTTTTTACGGCTGAACGCGTACCAGGCGAGGCCCAGCGCGATGTAGACGAGATAGATGTAGGGGATGCGCGCGTGGAGCGGGTCGGCTGCCGACTTGAGATCGAAGACACCGATGAGAAGGATGATGATTACGGTAACGATGCTGAACGCGGCAAGCAGATGCGAATGCTGGCCCACGGCGCGACGCGCAAAGGGAAGCGCGAGGGCAACCAGGCCGTATGCGGTGAGGAAGCCGAAGACCGAAAGCGAGCCGAGCAGGTCGTACATGTCAGAGCCCGCAAAGCCGCGCAGGCTCATAATCACAGCAGGCAGCAGGATAAGGGTTGCGGAGAGCACAATCGCGAGGCCGGGGGTTCGGTGCTTGCTTCCGGTGCGTTCAAGCGCGCGTGGCAACAGGCCTCCGCGAGCCATGCGCATCAGCACCCGCGCCGCTGCGGTGGTGCAGGCTAAAACGCAGGCAAACATGCTAACAGCGGCGCCAAAGTCGACGGCCGTGCCGAGCAGCGAGATGCCCGCCTTGTTGGCGAGCAGATGCAGGGGACTCGTCGAACTGCTGAGTTCGTTGGCCTCGCCGCGGAAACCCATAACCTCCGCGTACGAGCAAAGCATGAAGAAAACGCCTGACAGCAGCGCGCATTGCAATACCGCGCGGGGAATTGTTCTGAGCGGTTCGCGCGCTTCGCCGCCCAGGGTGGTTGCGCTCTCAAATCCGCAGAAGCTGAAGATCGACAGCACCAGCGCGGGACCAAGACCGGAGAAATGTATCGATTTGAGCTGGAACTGGTCGGGATCGAAGTGAAAGCCGAGCTTGATGGGCAGCGCCACCAGGACGATACCGATGAGGCTGACGGAGACGGCCTCAATCCACAGCATGGTTTCGGCCGAGAGTTTTACGTCGCGCCAGGCGATAATTCCGGCGATCAGGCAGACCACTGCGAGCGTGGGAAGCGCTGGAGGCGCCCACTGAATCAATTGCTGGCCAAGCACGCTCGAGTAGTAGAGCGCGCCGCCGGCCACCGAGCCACCCGTGGCGATATATGCCAGCAGCAGTGCCCATGCAGCGGCCGCTCCAAAGACCGGCGGCAGCGTGTTGGCCGTGTAGGTGTAGAGCGAGCCGGGCGATGCCGACAGCCGCGCGAAACGGCTGACGCAGATGCCGATCATGAAGATGGCAATGGTGGCGAGCAGGTAGACGAGCCAGGTTGCGCCGCCAGCGAGCGCGAACACCAGCGGAATGGTGAGGGAAGGAGAGGTGGAGGGTGCAATTGCGGATACCGATTGCGCGAGAGTCTCAACCGGGCCAAGTGCGCCGGCGTGCAGATTGAACTTTTCGCCGGCATCCTGGTTTGTGTACACCTCGACTTTGCTGCTCGTCTCGCTCAATGCAGAATTGCCTTTCAAAAGCTGCCGGCTATCGCTCGACGGTTGCCTCGATGTAGCCGTGCGGCTCGTCAATTGGAACAAAGATATGGTTTGGATTATCTTGCCCGAAGGGGCTCAGATCCGCAAGCAAATGATGCAGGTTGGGCATGGTGAGATGAATCCGCGCGATCTCCGGAGTAGCGTCCAGAGCGGCTTTGCCCATATCGAAGAGCGTGTGCTGCACACTTAAGCTCTGATGGTCCGCAAAGGTCTTGAGCAACGCGGCGATAATGCGCGCGCGGACGGCGGCGAAATCAGGCGCGGGCTCTGAATAGTCCCACATAATGGTGGCCGCAGTTCCGAAGATGCGGTCGGTTGCGGGCTTGAGAGTAGTGAGCTTGTCTTTGATGTAGCCGGTGAACGCCGACTTGGTCGTCTTGAGGATAGTGAGTCCATCCACGCCCGATCGTACCGACCACGCGTCGTGATCGCGATCACGCACGGCGCGAACTGTGTTTAATTCCGGTGCGCCAAGTTTGAAGGTGGTCGCTTCCGGTGCGCCATTCACCACCATGCGCTCCCACGATTTCTCCTCCACTTCGACGAGTACGCCTGAAACTTGAGGATTGTTGTTGAGCAGGTAGTCGCCGAGTTCCATTGCGAATGCTTCGATCGTCGCTGCTTTGGAGCCGCGGGCAACGTAGTAGACGGTATTCTTCATGGTGTCGGTTGGCAATACTTTGCTGTTGTCAGCTTGCGTATAGCTGGACTCAAAATCCCCTTCCAGCAGCACGCGCACCGTCCACTCATTGAACACATGGCGATCGTCAAACCGCATGATGCGCGACAAGCGCACTCTCGCTTTGCCGTAGCGATTTTCACCCAGTTTGGCCATTAGCTTCCCCTGTAGGTTGTGTAGCTGTTATCGCTCAACAGCAGAGGCAGGTGATAGTGGCCCTCGCCGTCGCATCGAAAGGTGATTGAAATCTCTGGATAAATACTCGCACGTCCGCAGCGCAGAAGGTAAGCGCCAGTGTCGAAAGTGAGCCGGTAAAGGCCCGGCTCTGCATTTAAGGCAAGGTCGCGGCAACGCCCATCGTTATCGGTCGTTGCGGCGGCCACTTCAACCCATCCGCCCGGTGAATCCAGCACCCGCTCATGAGGCTCATGGCCAATCATTGCCTCAATCCAACCGCCGCCCTGCATCATGTCGAGCCGCACATTAATGCCTGCGCCTGGCTTGCCTATTACCGTGTCGAGAACATGTGTCGTTATTGCGCTCATTCTTCCAGCCACTTTCTTAAACGAATTTGCGTGATCTGCCGCTGTTGTTCGGCGGCTTCGCGGAGTTCGCTTTCGCGATCGTTCGAAATTCGCCGTTGCAGGATCGCCAGCATCTCTTCGGCGTTTTTTGCCGTCGCGCAAACAATATACGTGAAACCGAAGCGCTCCTCGTAATCTGCGTTGCCTTTTGCCAGTAGCTCAAGTACGCCGGCGTCAGCCGCAGCCGATGACGACTGCTCTTGCCTTGACCACTGTTTTGATTTTGCCGTGGCATGCGCGGCCGTGCGCTCACCAATGCGCGGATGGCACAGAAAAGCCTCCATCCAATCCGGCACTTCCATTGTGGACCAGATTCGGTCGGCCGTTGCACTGAGTTTTTCAGGGCTTTCAATGGGGCGTTCCGAAACCATTACCGTTGCCCACCGTCGCGAGCCGCAGCAGGCGATCATGGCGTCAAATGCGGCAGCCTCATCCGCGGCATTCCAAGCGGCCAGTCTGGCATTCATGGTTTCGCATCCTCCTGGCTCAGTTCCAATAGAAATTCTTCCACGAGGTTTGCGCCAACCCGCTTGCGGTACTCGGCAGTGGAACGGATGTCGTCGATGGGCGCGGCCTCGGCCAGGAGTGCTGCACGCGCGGAGGCAATCGTCTCTGGCGTGGCCGGCTTGCCGAGGATGGACTCTTCAGTCTTGTAAAGGCGAGCGGGGAAGGCCGCGAGGCTGGCCGCGCCCAGGCGAATCTCGCTGACGATTCCGTTATCGACGAGTGCTGTACCCGCGAGGGCGACCTTCGAGATGGCCATGGCGCGACGCGTTCCAACCTTGCGCAGGTATTGTCTGTGATGTGAAAAACGCCGTGGCAGGTGCAGCGCGAAGACCAGTTCATCGCTGGCCAGCACGTTGCGCTTGTAGCCGGTATGGAATTCGCAATAGGGGATTCTGCGGCGGCCGCGCACGGAGATCATCTCAATCTCCGCGTCGTAAACCAGCAGCGTGGGTGAGGAGTCGGCGGCGGGCGATCCATTGACAAGATTGCCGCCGAGTGTGGCGCGGCTCTGGTTGGCGATCGAGCCGATCCAGCTTGCCGCGCGCGCCAAAAGAGGCCACGATTCGCATAGCCCTGCTTGCCTGCGGATATCGACGAAGGTTGCGCCCGCGCCGATGGCGGCGCTATCCGCAGTCACTTTGATGAAGCGCAATTCGCCGATGCCCCACAGGCTGACGAGTTTTGGAATATTGAGTCGTCCCGCGGCGTGGGCCACCATGATCTCAGTGCCACCGGCAATCGGAGTCCACACGCCCGGTTCGGCGGCCAGCAACTCAAGCACAGCGGACAGACTGCCGGGTGCGATGAGATCATGCGCTTCGCAATCACCGCGCATGGTCGGCCTTGTCTTCTTCAGGATTCTGAACCTGCGTTGCGGCGGCAAGCACCGACTCGAAAATCCGCATGAAGCCCGTACAGCGGCAGAGGTTGCCGGCCAGCCCTTCGCGAATCTCGGCAATGGATGGGTGCGGATTGCGCTCGATCAACTGCGCCGCAGCCATCAGCATGCCCGGCGTGCAGATGCCGCATTGCGCTCCGCCGCAAGCCAGGAAACACTCCTGCAGCGGATGAAGAGTTCCGTTGGATGCCAGGCCCTCGACGGTTTGAATGTCGGCGCCGTCGGCCTGCAAAACGGGAATCAGGCAACTGTTCACAAGTTCGCCATCCATGCGCACCGAGCAAGAGCCGCACTCGCCTTCACCGCAACCTTCCTTGGCGCCGGTCAGGCGCAGATCTTCGCGCAACACATCGAGCAGGCGCTTCATGGGCGCGACGATCACGGTGCAACTCTCGCCGTTCACCCGCATTGTGATGGAGGATCGGCACTCGCTCATTTGATTGCCGGCTCCTCAGCGAGCTCGCGCGCGGCCAGCACGGCAAAAACATCTTCAGGCAGCAGCGGAATGGCGTTGAAGCTGACGCCGGTAGCGTCGCGAATCGCATTCAGAATTGCGGGCGCAGGGCCGTCGTGCGGCAGTTCGCCAATACCCTTGGCGCCATAGCCGCCGTGCAGGAAAGGTATTTCCTCAAAGATCACGTGAATCGGCGGAACGTCGGCAGCGGTAGGCATAATGTAGTTGGTCATCTGGTTGTTGGCCATATGGCCGTTCTGACAGACAACTTTTTCGTAGAGCGCGTAGCCAATGCCCTGCGCCACGCCGCCTTCGATTTGCCCTTTGGCCATCACGGGATGAAGCACGCGGCCAACTTCCTGCACCGTCCAGAAGTCTTCAACCTCGGCCGAGTAATCGCGCGTATCGACTGCAACCTGCGCGAGATAAATGGCCCACGCGTAAGCGCCGTACGCTTCGCCGTGATAGGTCTTGTCGTCCCAGTAGATGCCCGGCGGAGCCTCATAATGGCAAAGCGATTTCACCTCGCCTTGCGTTGCGCGATAGCGATCGCAGGCCGCGAAGAACTCCTCGCGTGAAGCATGCGCGCCAAGGCCCGCGCCGCTGCGCAGCATCTCGAGAAGTTGCAGGCTCGCCCGCTCAATCAGCCGGCCCACAACCATCGACGTGCGTGAAGCAACGGTGGGGCCGCTGTTGGGGATGACGGCGGTATCGGGTGGGGCCATGGTGACGTCGCCGAAAGCAAGACCAAGGGCTTCCGCGGCAATCTGCGTGAGGATGGTGTTGGTGCCCTGACCGAATTCAGTGTTCGAAACCATCACGCGTACTTTGTTATCAGCGGTGACTTCGACGCCGGCGAGCGAATTGAGATAAAGCTCACCCGAGCCCGTGAAACCGGAGCCGTGATAGAAGGTGGCGAGGCCCAGACCGCGCTTGACCGGGCTGGTGGCATTCTCGCGCGCGAAGCGCTCACGTTTGGCGTAGTAGTCGCTCTCGGCGAGCGCGCGATCGAGTAGCCGATCGAGAATTACCGGCTCGCGCATCAACTGTTCCGTGGCATTCCGGTCGCCCTGGTGCAGAAAGTTTCTGCGCCGCAGTTCGACGGGATCGATGCCGATCTGCGCGGCGATCTCATCCATATGACGCTCGGTGGCGAAGATAGCCTGGGGCGCGCCGAAGCCGCGGAATGCGCCATAGGGAACCATATTCGTGGCCCAGGCACGCGAGCGCACGCGGATGTTGGGGCATACATAAGGACCGCAGGAGTGCAGCGTGGCGCGCGATAGAACGGTGGCGGAAAGGGTTGAATAAGCTCCGCCGTCGGTGGCCAGATCGATTTCCATCGCCAGCAGCTTGCCATCTTTATCGAGCGCGGTGCGATGGCGGACGCGTGACGGATGCCGCTTGGTGGTCGCTGCCAAATCCTCCATGCGGTCGTAGACCATCTTGACCGTATGGCCGCTCTTCATCGCCAGCAGGCCCGCATGCGAAGCGAGTGTTGAAGGGTAATCCTCTTTGCCTCCGAATGCGCCGCCAGTCTCGGTCTGAATCACGCGCACTTTTTCATCAGGCAGGTCGAAAACCGCTTTCAGCGTTTTGTGCACATAGTATGGGCATTGCAATGAGCCCCACACGGTGAGCCCGCCGGTTGCGCTCCATTCTGCGATCATGCCGTTGTTTTCGATGTAGAGGTGCTCTTGCGCGCCGGTGCGGTACTCGCCCTCGACGATGTACGCCGCATGCGCCCAAACTTCGTCGACGTTGCCTTTCTCAAGCAGGAACGACTTGAAGACATTGTCTTCGCCCCAGACGATCAGGTCCTGGCGCTCGCTTTCTTCAATGCTGAGCACGGCGGGCAGAGGTTCGTATTCAATGCGCACGGCGGTGGCGCCTTCGCGCAGCTTGTTCTTGTGGGGGTGGGCAAGAAGAACGATCGGCTCGTCGCAGTGGTTTACTGTGCCGTCGGCCAGGCACGGTTGATCGGCAACGATGAGCTGAATGTGGTTATTGCCGGGGACATCGGCAGCGGTCACAATGGCGAACTCGGTCCAGTCGATGCGCGGGTCGTAGGTAATCGCTGTAATGCGGCCGCGGGGAATGGTACTGCGCACGGTGGTTCCGTACCACATCCCGTCGCGCTCAATGTCGTCAACATACACAGCGCGGCCCACAAGCTTGTCGATGCCCTCCTTGCGGGGAACGGGGGCGCCAACGATGCGGGTTTTCGCAGTCGTGCTCATGGCTGGGGAAGCTCTAGTGGCCGCGGGAATAAATATAAGTATCAATCACTCGCGGGTTGTGGCATAGGATACAACGACGCGCACAAGATTCATAGAGACAGTTACGATGCCAGCGTCGCCAGTGTGCGCGAAAGAACGTGCACGCCGCCGCCGATCCATTCAGGCGACGCGTATTCGTCGGGGCGATGGCTCACTCCGCCGCGGCAGGGAATGAACAACATCGCGGTGGGCGCAAAGCAGGAGACGAACGACGAGTCGTGATAGGCACGGGCGACCATGCGCTTGAATTTCTTGCCCGATGCTACGGCCGATTCTTCGAGGGCGTCGAGAATCTCAGGGTCGCAAGTGGTGGGCGGGTCAGCATTAATGAGCTCGGTTGCGATCTTCACTCCGCGCCGTTTGGCGACCTTGTCAGCGGCTTTGCGCAGTGCATCGAGCACCCCGTCGCGGCGAGCACGGTCAATGTCGCGTACATCTGTAGTAATGGTCACGCGCGAGGGAATGCTGTTGACCGCGCCGGGAAAAACCTCGCAGACTCCTACAGTTCCCACGGTGTCGATGGCTCCGGTGGATTTGGCTGCGGCTTCAAGTGCCAGGACCAGCTCGGCTGCGGCAGCGAGTGCATCCTTGCGGCCGGGCATCAGCTTGCCGCCGGCGTGGCCGCCTTCACCTTCAATCACAATGCGCTGGCTGGCGGGTGCGGCAATGTGCGTAACCAGGCCAACGTCGAGTCCTTCCTCTTCCAGATAGGGACCCTGTTCGATGTGCAGCTCTAGAAATTTGTGGAAGCGTCCGGGCGCAACCGCGACCGATTCGAGCACCCCTGTTAATCCGGCCTGCGCGCGTAACTCCTCCAGTCCGCGGCCGTCTTTGTCGCGCAAGGCGCGAGCCTGTGCCGGCATGAGGACGTTAGCCATCATGCGGCTGCCCAGGCAGCCGATGCCGAAGCGCGTTGGCTCTTCCGCGGTGAAGATCACCAGTTCGACGGATCGTCGCGGTTTGAAGCCGAGCTGCTGCAGGACACGAATGGCCTCGAGGCCGCCCAGCACGCCCACGCAGCCGTCGTAGAGGCCGGCGTTGGGAATGGCGTCGATGTGAGAGCCAGTGCTGATGGGCGCGAGGCCGGGCTCCGTGCCTATCCAACGGGCAAAAGTGTTGCCCACCGCGTCGTTTGAGATGCTGAGGCCCGCGTCCTCGCATAGTTCGCGAACGTATGCGCGGGCGCGCATGTCGGCTTCGCTGAACACGACGCGCGTGACCACCGGCGGCGTGGCTTCAGAGATTTTTGCAAGCGCCTGCAACTCACCGATGAGGCGGTCAATACTGAGGCTGGGACGAGGAGTGCTCATATGCTCACCGTTCGCAGCGGGTGTCGGCGCCAGTCTTTGTAAATCAGATACTTTGCCGGTTTTTTGCCGATTGCGCCAAACCACTGCGGGCAATAGGGAGCCATCCAGATGAAATCGCCCGCCTCGACTGGATACCAGGCGTCGCCTAGCCGGTAGATGCCGCCGCCCTCGAGCATCAGCAGGCCGTGCTCCATCACGTGAATCTCAATCATGCTGAGGGCGGCGCCGGGATCGTAGGTCATGGTGTTCACGGCGAAATCGTAGGGGGGGCCGTCGGGCATGAGCGAACGAACGCGCAGTCCTTCATCGCCCATCAGCGGCACGGCCGCGACTTTCGATTCTTCACCCACGACGATCTGCGGTTCTTTCGCGCCGGGCTGGGGCTGGTAAGTCTTCTCAATGATTGCGGCCCGGGCTTTTGAGGTTGAGGTGACTATGTGCTCCGAACCCTGCGGCAGGTAAGCGAAAGCGCCAGCGGAAAGTGTGGGCGTTTTGCTGCCCGCCTTCAGCTTCAGCTTGCCTTCGAGGACGTAGATGAAGCGCTGAGCGGGGGTGGGACCGAGGGAACCGCCGGCGGCGAACTCGGCGGTCATCTGCGAAAACGCTGCGCCTAACTGCGGCGCGGCATGGATAATGAAGTCCACCTTGTCAGCGCCAGGCAGGGGGGTGCGGATGAATGTGTCAGGCGTTTGCAGCAGATGGTCAGGCTTGAGGCTGCTGCGTGTTGCGCCAAGATGATGCAGGTGGGGACGGGGCAATTGCGACCTCGAACATGGGACGTAGTGCAACCAGCGTGCAACGATTTTACTTTAGGCTGGCGGCAGGGAGCGACTCCAGAATAAGTGCGCCTTTTCAGTGAGTAACGGCGTTTTTGCAGCCGAACTCGGTCCCGTCGCCCGCTACGGCACCTGATACGGATATAGATATTGCGCCACGAGGTTGGCGACGATCTGGTAGCCTCGGGCGTTCAAGTGCAGAATATCGACACCTGCGATCACCGTGCCGGCGGCGTGCGAGGTATTGTTCCCGCTGAAGTTTCGCTGTACGGTCAGCGTGCTTCCATTCACGCCCGTGACCAGAACACCTTCGGCATTTGCCCCGGTATCGATGACCAGGAACGTGCCGACGACCCATTGGATGTTGGGTGATGTGACAGTGATGTTGGTATCTGCCGGGCCAATGGAGTTTCCGAGGCTTGTATAAAAACCGACGGCGTGTAGCGAAGTCGGCACTTCATTCCGGCTGTAATCAGTGACGTCTGTAGCTTGTGTCGGATCGTAACTGTTCAACAGCGGCGTCCAGATATCCAGATAGTGCGTCCCATAGATCTTCGCCAGTGCGGCGTTATCGTCGACCGTGAACTGGTAACTGGGTCCGCCGGGCCATTCGATATCCCTGTTGGCTGTGAAGAGAGAAAGGACCAGGTAGTTCTGCCCGGGGGGAACGGTGGCAACCTGGGCGGCAAGGTCAGACACAATCCACGGTTCCACGTTGTAATCGTTCCGGCCCTCCCAAAAGACGGGAAGGTAACTGGCATAGGGAGTGTCGACGACAAACTGTGGACTCCCCGGCGCGCTGACTTCGACCCCTGCTGTGCTGGGTGTGAATGTGTAACTCCTGGAAGTGGAGTCATACGTGACCACCCCATGGACTCCCAGGATGGTGCCGGCGGTCCCTCCGGCCGGTCCTTTCACCGTGCACGGCTCGTAGCCTTGGGGGAAGGTAACTGTCACGCCGCCCGAGGCTGGAATGACCCCGCCCTCGACGGTGGCATAAGTCGGAATACCCCCCTCGCGCACACCGATTTGCGTGGAGGTATCTCCCCTGTTGCCCTCGTTCACGACAGGCAGAACAAGCATGGGCTCGAGCTCGCTGGGGTAATTTCCCACATCGAAACTGCCCTCATTCCCGTAGGTCAACGAATCGCCCCAGGCCACTATGCCGAAAGAGGACACGTTCGCGGAGATGCTGGTCTGAGCCGGCGTGAGGTCTGCCGAGTCTGTGGGGGTAAAGGTAACTGTCAGGGTCTGCGGTCCGACCGAATTAAAGATGGTCCCGGCGGGCGGCGAGTAGATGAAACTGCCCGCCGGTTCCGTCGCGATGCCCGGCACTGAGACCGTTGCGTTCAGTTGCCCTGAAGTCAGACCTACACCCACCGCGATGGGAAAGGCCGGCACCCAGGTGATCTGCGGCGTCGCCGGGGTGATGGTGATTGAGGCCGTGGCCGAGGCGCTTGTGTAGTCCACACTGTCAGTTGGCGTGAAGGTGACGGAAAGCTGCTGGGTTCCGGTGGTGAGCACGGTTCCGGCCGCCGGAGTGTAGGTGAATGTACCGGCAGTGGAAGCCGTGGCGCTGAGCTGGGCAGCGCCCAGCGCCGTTCCATAAGTGATGGCGGCGGGCGCGATCCACGAAATGGTGGGCGAGGCCTGGTTGACGGTGATCGAAATGGCGGCCGTGTTGCCCGTGTAGTCAACGCTGTCGGTTGGCGTGAAGGTCACGGAAAGCTGGTGGACTCCGGCTGTGAGCACGGTTGCCAGCGCGGGATTGTAGACGAACGTTCCGGGAACTGAAGCGATTGAGTCAAGCTGGGTGGCGCTCAGCGCCGTTCCATAGGTGATGGGCGCTGGCGGTGTCCAGGCAATGGTGGGCGTGGCCTGGTTGACGGTGATCGAAACGGCCGCCGAGGAAACTGCGTAGTCCACGCTGTTGGTTGGCGTGAAGGTGACAGAAAGCTGATGGATTCCGGCTGTGAGCACGGTTGCCGGCGCGGGATCATAGGCGAACGTGCCCGGCACCGAAGCGGTCGCGTCGAGCTGGGTTGCGCTCAGCGTCGTTCCGTAGGTGATGGGCGATGGCGGGGCCCAGGTAATGGTGGGCGTAACCTGGTTGACG
The DNA here is from genome assembly GCA_964528915.1 of uncultured Occallatibacter sp. Lineage (GTDB taxonomy): Bacteria > Acidobacteriota > Terriglobia > Terriglobales > Acidobacteriaceae > Telmatobacter. The sequence goes on along the minus strand of CAZGUD010000024.1, from coordinate 69,593 downwards.
GTCAGCATGACGCTCCAAGTCACCGTGCTGCTTGTGGCGCCAGTTCCGGTAGATGGCGTGAAGGTGACTGAAAGCCGCTGGAGCCCAGGGGGAAGTACAGTGCCCAGAGGCGGGTCGTATGAGAACGTTCCCGCTTCATTTGAAGTCGCATCCAATTGCGCCGCACTCAACGGAGTACCGAAGGTGATGGGCGCGGGCGTTGCCCAGGTAATCTGGAGTGGTGCTTTTCCGCCGCAGCTTGTGAGTGCAAGGCAGATCAACGCTAGCCCGGCAATCCTGGGCGCATGGGTGCAAAGGGCAGGAAAAGGCCAATTCAACATGGTCTTTGCTCTAACTATCCAGTCACACTGGGAGGCTCCGAATATTATGACGGATCTCGCCTATTTTTAACCTGAATTTTTATTTTACCCTTTGGATGCGAACCAATATACCCCATTCGTTCCGGTAAATGGTAACTTCGCAATCGCTATAGCCGCTCAAGAAAACTAGCGGCCACGCGCAGCGCGTTCTCAACGTCTATTTCGCGCACTGCTTCGTCGGGATGATGGCTGATGCCACCGGGGCTGCGCAGAAAGAGCATCGCAGCCGGCACCTTCGCGGCCATCACCATAGCGTCGTGGCCCGCGCCGCTGGGCATGCTTTTGGGCGGCAGGTCCAGCGCCTCCATGGCTTCGACGAGGAAGGCCGTCAGCCGCTCGTCCATGGGAACGGCGGGCTGATCCATCAAGCGTTTCGATTCGAGAGCAAGGCCCCGGCGATCGGCGATTTCGCCGGCACGCGCGAGCAGTGTTTCAAGAGCTGCGGCACGCGCAGGGTCGCTGGAATAGCGCAGATCAAGGCTGACGGCGGCCACGCCGGGGACAACATTGGCAGCGTTAGGTTCAATTTCAATTTTGCCCACGGTGGCAATCAGGCCTTCGGTATCCCGGGCAATCCGTTCGACGGCGGCAATCCACTCGGCTGCGCCGGCCAGTGCATCGTGGCGAAGATGCATGGGCGTGGTGCCGGCGTGATTGGCGTGGCCGGCGAACCGGAGACTCATGCGCGTCTGGCCCACAATATCGGTGACGGCAGCAACGCTTAGGCCCTCTGCTTCGAGAACGGGACCCTGCTCAATGTGAATCTCAAGCATGGCGGCAGTGTTTTGGTCGAGCGCGGCGTCAGCGATCCTCGCGGGGTCCAGGCCGTAATTGCGAATTGCGGATTCGAGGGTGATGCCGTCAGCGTCTTTAAGTGCCAGCAGTGCCGGATCAAAGCGACTGGCAACTGCGCGGCTGCCGATAAACGGCACCCCGAAGCGCACGCCTTCCTCTTCGCTGAATGCGATAACTTCAATCGCCAGCGGGTGCTTACGCTCTTTTGCGTTTTGGACCAGTTCCAGTCCGAGACAAACCCCCAGCACGCCGTCATAGGCGCCCGCATGGGGCACCGTGTCAACGTGAGAGGCAATGATGAGGCGTTTTCTGCTGGCTCCCTCCGGCTCCCACAATCCGCGCATGTTTCCAACCGCGTCAACCGTCACGCTCATGCCAAGTTCGGTCATTCGCTTTCGCAGCCGGTCGTGAACCGCGTGCATGGGCTCGGTGAGAAAGCGGCGCGTGATGCGGCCTGGCTCCTCGGTGTACTCGGCAAGCCTCAGGCATTCGGCGATTGCGTTTTGAGCGCGGCCCCTCATGCCCGCACCTGCTCTATGCCGCGCGGTACGCCTGAGTAGGCATCGGCTGAGAAGATCAATTCGCCACGCAGCCAGGTTTCGCGCACGCGTCCGCGGGCCTTGAGTCCAACGTAGGGCGAGAGTTTGTGGCGGAAGCGAAGGTCGGATTCGGAAATCGTCCACTCGGCCGCGTCGTCAAAGACTACGATGTCGGCGTCTGCGCCGGCTGCGAGCGCACCTTTGCGGCCTTCAAACCCCGCTAATCGCGCGGGCGCCGAGGCCATCCACTTTGCCATCGATTCGAGTGTTACTCCGCGGTCGTGCATCACGTTCCACACGGCGGGCAGCGCCAAGCCGAGGCTCGCGATTCCACCCCAGGCTTTGTCGAAGCGGCCTTCGTCGCGGCACTTCAAGGCCGGCGGGCATGGAGAGTGGTCGGTAGTAATCATGTCGATTGCGCCGCTTTCAAGCGCCTGCAAAAGCCGCTCGCGATTCTCGGCGTTGCGGATGGGCGGCGCGCATTTGTATTCCGTCGCGCCATCGGGAATCTCTTCTGAAGCGAAGCATAGATAATGGGCGCAAGTTTCAACGGTAATGGGAAGACCCTGCTTGCGCGCCGATTCCAGCAGCATCAATGCGGCGCCGGCGCTGGAAAGATGCACTACGTGAATGGGCGTTTGAAGTGCTTCGGCCAGTTCGATGAGCAGTGCTATCGCATCGCTCTCAGCCAATTGCGGCCGTGACGCCAGGTAGGTCGAATACTTGTGCCAGCCAATCTCAGCAGGGCTCAACCTCTGCGTAGCATCTTCGATCGGCCCCGCAACCTCGGCATGCGCCAGCAGCGGCAAGCCAGTTCCGCGCAGTTTATCCAGCGCGAGGCGCAGGTCGGATTCATCCACCCACGCGAAGCCATTAATGCCGGAGTGGATCATGAAGCACTTGAACCCTGGCACTCCCGCGCTTACCAGGCCGGGAAGGGAATCGGCATTGCCGCGCACCACACCACCCCACGCAGCCCAGTCGACCCATGCTTTGCCGTTCGCGGCGGCGCGCTTTGCTTCGAGCGCCTCGGCGTCGATGGTCTCGGGAACGCAGTTGAGCGGCATATCCACCAGAGTGGTGACGCCACCAGCGGCCGCTGCCTGCGTGGCCGTCTCAAAGCCTTCCCACTCGGTGCGGCCGGGCTCGTTGATGTGGACGTGCGTGTCCACCAAGCCGGGCATTACCACCAGGTCCCCGTAGTCATTCAATGTGGCGTCGGGAGGCACTTCGCTCCACGCACGCACAGAGGCAATCCGTTCGCCGTCAACCACAACCGTGGCCGGGCGAATGCCTTCGGAGGTAAGCACGCGTTGCGAGCGGAATGCCTGCGCCATCGTGTATCTAATTTCGCCGGTTGGGGATGCTTAGGGCAAGGAGTGGATTGAAGGGGATGCGCTTCTTACGCCCGCCTTTCGGGCTGAGATCCTACCGCGATTCTTACCCCAGGCTTGCGCCTGGGGCTACCTTCTCACGCCCCCTTCGCGGGCTCGGAGCGGGAAGAAATTAAAAACCATCGAAACCAGCGATCCCCCGGTCTCAGCCCCGCAGACGGCTCAGCAGGTCTTGCGGATGGACGGGCTTGGCGAGGATCTCAAACTCGTAGCCCTGGGCGCGAGCCTTCTCAAGCAGGTCAGCGGTAGCGGCCTGGCCTGAGAAGAGCAGGATCTTGATTCCCGGCCGTAGTTCTCGCATGCGAATGGCGGCATCAATGCCATTGAGGTCGGCCATGATCACGTCGGAAATCAGCATGTCTGGCTCAAAAGATGGAGCCAGTTCAAGAGCCTTCTCCCCGGAGTAAACAGCGCGCGCTTCAAAGCCACTCTGGTTCAGGATCATGGCCAGGGTGTCGGCGATGACTTTTTCGTCGTCGGCGACAAGGACTTTATGCTTCGTCTTCGTGTCTGTCATATTTTTTCATTAGGCGAGAACTTGACGGTGCGCGCGACTCTCCGCTCCAGAACCCTTTGGCCTAAGCCGGCACACATCGTTTTCCGAGCATCTATCCAGATGATAACTGAATGATAACCTTAAGTGGGATGTGCTTCTCAAGTTCTTGTTGACCCTGTCCGGAGCAGGAAGTTTTTAATTAATCATGCGGGGCAGGAAGTTCTTGTTCATCACCTCCAACTCAATTCATCTGAAATCAACGAAGTCGACTTAGACTTGCCAAGACCAGCCGGGTCATGGAACGATGGCGGAGCCGGACAGGGAAATACGGTTGCGACTCGCAGCCATAACCCGGGCGGCAATCCCCAATTTATACGCCCCAGTTTTCAGGCTTCGTTGCGGGGGCCTTTCAGGCGAAGCCAGCCATCAGACACACGGGTCCTCGCGCTCTTTGGGCGTGCTGCGAGCAACTTTGAGCAGCCGTAAAGCTATTGGAGAGAAATAGATGCAGGAAGCCGCAATCTCCAACCCGGCCACGGTTCCGGTTCCGGCCACCGAAGCCATCATTCGCGCAGAAAAGATAGAGAAGTACTATGCGCAGCCGAGCGAGAACCGGATCCAGGTGATTTCAGCCACGGATTTGAGCATCGTTCCGGGCGAAATCCTGGCACTGCTGGGGCCCTCGGGTTCGGGCAAATCCACCATGCTGCGGATGCTCACCGGGCTCTCAAGGCCTTCGGCGGGCGAGGTCTACTGGCACGAGAAACCCATCTCGCAGGCTGAGATCAACGTCTCCATCGTCTTCCAAAGTTTTGCGCTCTTCCCCTGGCTTACGGTGCTTGAGAATGTCGAGGCTCCGCTGCAGGCCCGCGGAGTGCCTCCGGATGAGCGGCGTGAACGCAGCATGCGCATGCTGGACACGGTCGGTCTTGACGGCTTCGAGGGTGCGTATCCCAAGGAGCTTTCGGGTGGCATGCGGCAGCGCGTTGGCTTTGCCCGCGCGCTGGTGGTTGAGCCCGAGGTGCTGTTTATGGACGAGCCGTTCTCGGCGCTCGATGTGCTGACGGCCGAGAACCTGCGCAGCGAACTTCTGGAGCTTTGGGCCAACAAGACCATGCCCACCAAGGCGGTCTTCATTGTGACGCACAACATTGAAGAGGCGGTGCTGCTGGCTGATCGCATCATCGTGCTGGGGCGCAATCCGGGCCACATCCGCACCGACTTCAAGGTGCAGTTGCCGCAGCCTCGCGACCGCAAATCAGAGGGGTTCACGCAACTGGTCGACTACATCTACAAGGTGCTCACGCGGCCCGACGTATCGCCCGACGAGGCGCCCGGTCATCAGCATCCCGGCCAGAAAGTGCGCGACCAGCGCCAGATGCATTACCAGATGCTGCCCCATTCAAGGCCGGGCGGCGTGGCAGGTTTGCTTGAGTTGCTGCTCGACAAGGGCGGCCGCGACGACATCTATCGGCTGGCCGACGACCTGGCCTTTGAGATTGACGACCTGCTGCCGATCGTGGATGCGGCGCAGCTGCTCGGTTTCCTGAAAGTAGAAGAGGGCGACGCCGTGATCACGCCTGCGGGAACGGAGTTTGCCAATTCAGAGATTCTGCGGCAAAAGGAGCTTTTCCGCGACGCGGCAGTGGGAAACGTGCTGCTGCTGAGACAGATTACGCGGGCCCTCCAATCCAAAAGCGATCACACCATTCCCGAGGAGTTCTTCCTCGACATGCTCGAAGAACAGTTCAGCGAGGAAGAGAGCCAGCGGCAGATGGAGACGGCGGTGGCATGGGGCCGCTATGCCGAGCTGTTTGACTTCGATGCAGCCCGGCGGCGCTTCTTGCTGCCCGATGCGCGGGATGAGGAGATTTCACCCACCGGGGAAGACGATTGAATATCCAGCAGACATTCGCGCGGTCGCTGGTCACCGCCCGCACTTCGCCCTTCGTTATCGACGTGGGTGTGGCCGCCTGCGGCCTGGCCATTTTCTTCGCCATTGTCAGCACCGGAAAGTACTGGCTCAGCAAGCCGGCTCCTATTGTCGAGATATCTCACTCCATCGGCGCGCTTCCCGTCTATGCTTTCTACTCCATTATCCGCATCGGGCTGGCTTACCTGCTCAGCTTGATCTTCGCCATCGCCTACGGGTACATCGCGGCCTACAACCCGCGTGTCGAGCCCTGGATGGTTGCGGTCCTTGACATCCTTCAGTCCATCCCGGTGCTCAGTTTCCTGCCTCCGGTCGTCCTCTTCATGGTGGCCCTGGTTCCCGGCCATCAGTTGGGCATTGAAATGGCTGTCATTCTGCTCATTTTTACCGGACAAGTGTGGAACCTCGCATTCAGCTTCTATTCATCGCTCAAATCCATTCCCCGTGAGATGACTGAAGCCTCGCGCATCTACCGCTATTCAGCTTGGCAGCGGTTCTGGCAACTGGAGATGCCTTTCGCCACCATCGGCCTGGTCTGGAACTCGATTGTCTCCGTCGCCGGTGGATGGTTCGCCCTGATCGCCTGCGAAATCTCCCCATTCGCCAATTACACCTATCAGCTTCCCGGCATTGGCAGCTACCTGCAGGTGGCCACCAACTCCGGTGATTACAAAGCGCTCATGTTCGGCATCGGCACCGTGATTCTCATTGTGGTGGCTACTGACCAGCTCATCTGGCGTCCACTAATTGCGTGGAGCGACAAATTCAAATTCGAACAGGTCGAGTCGGCCGATCGTGTCACTTCGCCCATCCTCGCGCTGCTGCGCCGTTCCAATCTGCTGGTTTCTCTTCCCGGCCGCTTGTGGACCAGCGTTGAGGAACCCATTTATCGCCGTCTCTCCCGCACCACGGAGTGCCGCATCGTCCACCCTGTCGACGAAGAGAAAAACACCAAGCCTTCTTTTGCACTCTGGACGCTGGCGGCTGCGGTAATGGCGGTAATCGCATGGGGCGCACTGCAGGCCATCGTCATGCTCAGAACGGTTACGTGGCCCGACATGAAGCTGCTTCTTGAAGGCGCCGCCGCCACCTTCCTGCGCGTCAACTCCGCCCTGCTTATCTCCGCTTTGTGGACCGTCCCCGTCGGCGTTGCCATCGGATTCAATCCACGGCTCTCACGCATCGTTCAGCCCACCGCCCAGGTGCTGGCCTCCATTCCCGCAACCGCATTTTTCCCCATCATTCTCATTGGTCTGGTGAAAATCGGCGGCGGGCTCGGCGTTGGTTCCATTGCGCTCATGCTGCTCGGCACTCAATGGTACATCCTGTTCAACGTCATTGCCGGCGCCATGTCCATCCCCTCCGACTTGCGCGAGGTCAGCTCTCTTTACCACTTCACGCGCTGGCAGCGCTGGACCAAACTTATCCTCCCCGGCATATTTCCCTATCTCATCACCGGCATGGTCACTGCCTCGGGGGGCGCATGGAACGCCTCGGTGTACGCCGAGTATTCCCATCTGAAAGACAGCACGCTCCAGACCATCGGCCTCGGCTCCGAGATCAGTTCCGCAACCGACAGCGGACGCTTCCCCATCATCCTTCTGGCCACCATCATGATTTCGCTGATGGTGGTGACGATGAACCGCCTGGTATGGCGCCGACTCTACCGCCTGGCCGAGACGCGATATAAACTCGAAGGTTAACCGGCTACGCGAAGGAGCCGGCGGTCGAGGCGGCTATGATTCGCGTCGGTCTTATCGGATTCGGACTTGCCGGGCGCGTCTTCCACGCTCCGCTGATCTCTTCAGTCGAAGGCCTCGAGCTGGCCGCAGCTCTTGAGCGCACAACCAACAAAGTTGCCGAGCGCTATCCCGGCATCGTGACCTACCGTTCGCTCGACGAAATGCTGGCTGACGCTTCGCTCGATCTGTTTGTCGTCGCCACTCCCAACGGCAGCCATTTTGAAGTTACAAGCCAAATTCTGAGCGCGGGCCGCAACGTGGTTGTCGACAAACCTGTGGCGATCACAACGGCTCAAATTGCTGAACTGATCCGGCTGGCGAAGGAGAAAGACCTGCTCCTCGCGCCATTCCATAACCGCCGGTTGGACAGTGATTTCCAGACGATTCAGAATCTTCTGCATGAAGGTTCATTGGGCTGGCTGGTCGAGTATGTATCGCGTTTTGACCGCTGGCGGCCGAACCTGCCCACAGACCGCCTTTGGAAAGTTGATCCAACCGCCGGGGGAGGCGCTTTGCTCGACCTGGGCAGTCATCTCGTAGACCAGGCGCTGGTGCTTTTCGGCAAGCCGCTTGCCGTATGCGCCGACGTCCGCTCGGAGCGCAGCCCGAACACCGCCAACGACTCATTTGAGATTCGGCTGCGTTACCACGATTTCATGGTCAAACTGGGGGCAAACAGCCTTACGCTTCCGCCATCGCTGCGCTTCCACCTGCGCGGTACGAGTGGCAACTACTGGAAGCATGGGCTCGATCCGCAGGAGGCAGCACTGGCTAAGCTGACGCGAATCGACGATCGAAAATGGGGACGGGAGCCGGCGGCGAACTGGGGCGTTCTGCACGTGGGAATCGACGGCGGCGAGGTGGCCAGACCGATAGAGCCGATTCCCGGCGACTACCGGCTTTACTACGCGGGCATCCGCGACGCGCTGCTGGGCAAAGTACCGGCTCCGGTCGCGGCTATCGATGCATGGCGCGGCTTGCGCATTCTCGAGTGGGCGATGGAGAGCCGGCAAAATCGCTGCGAGATCGTTTGCGACTGGAGCGAAGAACCTTTGTAGGCCCGGGCTCTTTCAGCTTTCGACTACTTCGTCTTCCCGCCAGGTTCTTTTTCAATCAACGGAACCCAGAACCGGAAGAGCGCGCCGTTTCCCGGCGTGCTGGTAACCTCGATTCCGCCGCCGTGCGCTGAAAGAATGGCGCGCGAGATCGCCAGGCCCATCCCCGATCCCTTGCGTGATTTGCTTCCCCGCCTGCCGCGGTAAAACTTCTCGAAGATCAGCGGCAGATCGACGGCATCGATTCCGGGGCCGTTGTCTTCCACACTGAACTCGAGGCGATCGCCAACTCTTCGGCAGCTGAGGCCAATGCGGCTGCCCGGCGGTGAATATGCGGCGGCGTTTTCAAGCAGGTGACTGAGCACGCGGCCCAGCAAATGCGGATCGAACCACGCCGGCTTCTCCTGGCCGGGTTCCCCCAGGCTCTCGTTTGCGATACTGATGCGATGCGAGGCGAGAGCTTTACTCAGCCCCTCGACCGCCTGGTCGAGCAGGACGCGCGGATGGTGCGGTTCTAAGTGAACCTGCACCACTTTGGCATCGATCTCTGCCATCTCCACGGCTTCGCCTATCAGCAGGCTGAGCCGCGAGGCCTCTTCATCGATGATCGCCGCCAGGTCCCGTCGCCCAGCGGCGTCGAGAGCTTCGCCGGTTTCGTGCAGTGTTGTCGCGGCCGCTCGGATCGAGGTGAGCGGAGTGCGCAGTTCATGAGTAAGTGAGTCGATAAGCGCCGATCGCAGCCGCTCGCCCTCGCGCGCCGCCTCCATTCGCGCGGTGGCCTCAGTGGCTACGGCCCGGGCCACGGCAATCGCCACCTGCGCACTAACGGCCGTTGCAACCTCGCGCGACAACGCATCTGGCTGCCACGACAGCGCGCCCACCGCCCGCAGTCCCAGGCTCAACGTCATGGTGACATACCCGCCAAATGAGGTGAGCGTAGGGTTCATACCCACGGCCGTCGCCATCATTGAGGCCCGCACGCTGGCCGGAATCTCCGCGACCGACGCGTAAAACTGCTCCTGGTCGCAGACGTAAAGAATCACCCCGTTCAGCGAAAACACGCGATCGATGAAACGCGGCAATTCGCGGATGAGCTGGTCGGCATCTTCGCACAGCATCATCTCCTGGCTCAGCGCGTAGAGGCGCTCCACATCGGCCTGGCGCTGCTCGGCTTCGCGGCTCTCGCGACGGGCCCGTTCTGCTACGCGCCCCACGATCAAGCAACTTGCCAGGAAGCAGGCCATGGCCACCCATTGCTCGGCGCCGGCCAGATACAGCGTCCGAAACGGGGGCAGAAAGAAGTAATCGAAACAGAGGGCGCAAAGCGCGGCCACGTAGAACGAGAGCCGCATGCCGGCCTGGGTCGCCGCAAACACCACCAGCACCAGGAAGACGATGCCGGCAGTAGTGGAATCGGCGTGCAGCCAAACCAGCAAAGCCGCAGCCGCAAGCGCAAGTGCCGAGGCTCCGGCCCACTTCAAAGCCCTTTCAAATAAGCCGGGTATCTTCATTTCTTCCTCTCGGGAATCATACGCGTGCTCCCGGATGATGTAATCTTCGGGATGAAAGAAGAAAGCCATGCCTGGGAGAATTCTGGTAATTGACGACGAGCCGCAGATCACGCGGGTGCTGCGCGCCGCGCTGTCGGCTCAGGGGTACGACATACGCACAGCCAACGATCCTGAAGAAGGCCTGCAGGTCTTTCGCGATTGGCCGCCGGACCTGGTAATTACCGACCTGATGATGCCGGTGATGAGCGGGGTGGAGGTTTGCCGGGCCATCCGCCTGAATGGCGAGACACCCATCCTGGTGCTATCGGTCCGCGACCACGAGCGCTCGAAAGTTGAGGCCCTCGACGCCGGCGCCGACGACTATGTGACCAAGCCATTCAATATCCAGGAACTCCTGGCTCGCGTGCGGGCACATCTGCGCCGCGCTCCAGAGCGGGGTACATCGGCCATCGAGACAGGCGATTTTGTGGTTGACGCCAACTCCCACAGCATCACGGTGCAGGGCAAGCCGATTCATCTTACCCCCAAGGAATTCGATCTGCTGCTGCATCTGGCACGGTATGCGGGCAAGGTGATTACGCATCGCGCCCTGCTGACCGCTGTGTGGGGTGCTCAATCGGCGCACCAGCCTGAGTACCTGCGCGTGTTTGTGGGGCAGCTCCGCAAAAAGCTCGAAAACCAAACCGGGCGCCAGTACATCCAAACCGAGCCGTGGGTGGGTTATCGTTTCATTCCCGAAGGCTGGACAAGTAACCAGGAATAACCCCCGTCCGCCAATCGCGATCAGAGGCCCCCGCGCGTCGATTGCCGACAGCCGAGCTCCGATTTAATTGCGCCGGAAAGCCTTGTTTTCCACGGCTTTGTGCGGACTCGGCCCGCCTCTTTATAAATTCTTTAGGAAAGCCTTTCGGGACTCAAATCTGCGCTCAGCAACAATCGATTTCGGCATGTCGTTTTGTGGCAAAACGAGCCCTGCGCGTGCCTGGCACCTGGTGTGTTATTGGGCGATCGCAGGCCGAAGCGTCAACAAACCTTCCGCCTGCAATCTGCCCTCGCGATCTCGTCGGAGTTTTTTGAATGCAAGATGCATTGATGCTGCTTTTCACAGCCGTTTTCTTTTGCGTGGCCTTTCTCTACGTCAAGGCCTGCCAGAAGTTGAGGTAATCCCATGCACTTTGACTTTGTGACCGCTGCCGCTCTGGTAATTTCCGTCCTGTTGTTGGGTTACCTGACTCTCACCCTGCTGTTCCCGGAGAAATTCTGAAATGTCGGCCAATGGCTGGTTGAAGTTTGCCATTTTCTCTTTGGTCCTGCTCGCCACAACGCCCCCGGTGGGAATCTACCTGGCGCGCGTGTTTGAAGGCGAGCGAACCTGGCTCGATCCGCTGCTCAGGCCCATCGAGCGGTTTCTTTACAAAACCTGCGGCGTCAACCACGAGAAAGAGATGAACTGGCGCCAGTACGCCTACGCGGTGCTAGGTTTCTCGGCGGTCACCATGGTGCTGACCTACGCGCTTGAGCGCCTACAGGCCTGGCTGCCATGGAATCCTCAGCACCTGGCCAACGTTGCAAACGATCTGGCATGGAACACTGCCGCCAGCTTTACAACGAATACAAACTGGCAGTTCTACACGCCAGAGAGCACCATGAGCTATCTCACCCAGATGGCTGGCCTGGCCACGCACAACTTCTGGTCGGCGGCTGTCGGCATCGTGGTTGCCATCGCTTTCATCCGCGGCATCAAGCGCACTACTACGAGCACTATCGGCAACTTCTGGGTCGACGCAACCCGGTGCCTGCTTTATGTCCTGGCGCCCGCGTGTCTCGTTTACGTTCTTCTGCTGGTGGCCTCAGGCGTGCCGCAAAACCTGCACCCTTACACCCAGGCCCATCCGCTCGAACAGCCTTCGCAGACGCAGACCATCGGCCAGGGTCCGGTAGCTTCGCAGGAAGCCATCAAGATGCTGGGCACCAATGGCGGCGGCTTCTTCAACTCCAACAGCGCCCATCCCTACGAGAATCCCACGCCTTTCTCGAATTTCCTGCAGATGCTTTCCATCTTCATTATCCCGGCGGGGCTCACCTTCACGCTGGGACGCATGACCGGCTCGTCGGGCCACGGCTGGGCTGTCTTCGGAGCCATGTTCCTGCTCTTCGCCGCGGGCTTCACGGTTTGCTACTGGGCTGAATCGCACCCGTACAACGTGCTTCACGGCGCCGCGCAAACCGGCAGCGCCACGGCTCCCGCGGGCAACATGGAAGGCAAAGAGGTGCGCTTCGGCATCGCCGATTCGGCCTTGTTTGCCACCATCACTACCGACGCCAGTTGTGGCGCCGTCAACAGCATGCACGACAGCTACACGCCGCTGGGTGGCATGGTTCCGCTTTCGAACATCATGCTCGGCGAGGTGGTCTTCGGAGGTGTCGGCGCCGGACTCTACGGCATGCTGATCTTCGTCGTGCTCTCTGTCTTTATCGCCGGACTCATGGTGGGACGCACGCCCGAGTATCTGGGCAAAAAAATCGAAGCCTTTGACGTGAAGATGGCCATGCTCTACGCGCTCATCTTCCCGCTAATTATTCTTACGTTCTCCGCGATTTTTGTCCTTTTGCCGGTCGGAGTCTCGGCCACCAACAATCCCGGCCCGCACGGATTCTCCGAGATCCTCTACGCCTTTACCTCCGGCGCAGGTAATAACGGGTCTGCTTTCGCGGGGCTGGGGATGAACTGGTCGGGACCGAACTGGTGGTGGAACATCGCGATGGGTTTCGACATGCTCATCGGCCGCTTCCTGATGATGATTCCCGTGCTGGCGCTGGCAGGCAACCTCGCATTGAAAAAGAGCGTGCCGCCCTCACCAGGAACCTTCCCGGTGAACACCTCGCTCTTCACGGTGCTGCTGGTGGGCGTGGTGCTCATCGTCGGCGCGCTTACCTTCTTTCCCGCATTGAGCCTGGGGCCGATTCTGGAGCACTTGCTGCTCAAGTCGGGAACGCTGTTCTAGGGACTGAGGGATTAAGGGACTGAACGACTCTGCACAAACCCGCTGACGGCTGAAGGCTGAAAGCTGAGAGCAAAGAAAACATGGCTGAAAAAACGAGTCTTTGGAATACGCAAATCATGGGCCAGGCGCTGATCGATTCGGTGCGCAAGCTCGATCCACGCGGCATGGTGAAAAACCCGGTGATGTTCGTGGTTGAGGTGGGCAGCGTGCTCACCACCGCGCTGCTCATCGACAACACCGTTCATCATCGCGCCGGGTTCGGCTTCAACCTGCAGATCACGCTCTGGTTGTGGTTCACGGTTGTTTTTGCCAACTTTGCCGAGGCTATGGCCGAGGGACGCGGCAAGGCCCAGGCCGACACGCTTCGCAAGGCCAAGGGCGAAACCATCGCCAAGCGATACAAGGTCGACGGCGGCTTTGAGGACGTCGCCAGCGGATTGCTCCGGGCCGGCGACGTGATTTACGTATCCGCCGGAAATTACATCGCGGGCGACGGCGAAGTGATTGAGGGCGTGGCATCGGTTGACGAGTCGGCAATTACGGGTGAGTCGGCTCCCGTGATTCGCGAGGCCGGCGGAGACCGTTCGGCCGTCACCGGCGGCACCAAGGTGCTCTCTGACTGGATCAAAGTGAAGATCACTTCGAATCCCGGCGAAACATTCCTCGATCGCATGATCGCGCTCGTCGAGGGCGCAACACGCCAGAAGACGCCGAATGAAATTGCGCTCAGCATTCTGCTCTCGGGATTGACCATCATCTTCCTGCTGGCAGTGGTTACGCTGCAACCCTTTGCGATTTACTCCAAGGCGCCGCAAACCATTTTCGTGCTGGTGTCGCTGCTGGTGTGCCTTATTCCCACTACCATTGGCGGCCTTCTTTCTGCGATTGGTATTGCGGGTATGGACCGCCTGGTGCAGTACAACGTATTGGCCATGAGCGGCCGCGCAGTTGAAGCTGCGGGCGATGTGAATACGCTGCTGCTCGACAAGACGGGAACCATCACGCTGGGCAATCGCCAGGCGACGGAGTTCTTGCCGGCTCCCGATGTGAGCCATGAGCGGCTCGCCAACGCAGCACAGCTTTCATCGCTCTCTGACGAAACACCTGAGGGCCGTTCGATTGTGGTGCTGGCCAAGGAAAAATACAACCTGCGCGGCCGCGACCTCGCCGGCACGCATACCGAGTTTGTTCCCTTCACCGCGCAGACGCGCATGAGCGGCGTGAATCTGCCCGGCACGCGCATTCGCAAGGGTTCGGTGGACGCCATTGCACGCTTCCTCGAGGAGCAGGGTTCATCACTACCGCAAAAAGTGCGCGAAAACGTTGAAGAAGTGGCGCGGATGGGCGGAACACCGCTGGTAGTGGCTGAGAACTCGACGGCACTCGGCGTGATTCATCTGAAAGATATCGTCAAGGGCGGTCTCAAAGACCGGCTGGCGCGGCTGCGCGCCATGGGCATCCGCACCATCATGATCACCGGCGACAACCCGCTGACCGCGGCGGTGATTGCGCGCGAAGCCGGCGTGGACGATTTTCTGGCCGAAGCCAAGCCCAAAGACAAGATGGACCTGATTAAGCGCGAACAGGGCAAGGGCAAACTGGTGGCTATGACTGGCGATGGTACCAACGACGCCCCCGCGCTGGCGCAGGCCGATGTGGGCGTGGCTATGAATTCTGGCACGCAAGCCGCAAAAGAGGCCGGCAACATGGTCGACCTCGATTCGAACCCCACCAAGCTGATCGAGATCGTCGAGATCGGCAAGCAGTTGCTGATGACCCGTGGCGCGCTCACAACATTTTCGATCGCCAACGACGTGGCCAAATACTTCGCCATCATCCCGGCCATGTTCATGGCCTTCCCTGGTCTGGAAGTGCTCAAGGCACTCAACATCATGTATCTGCATTCGCCGGAGTCGGCGATTCTGTCGGCCGTGATATTCAACGCCATCATTATCGTGGCGCTGATTCCGCTGGCGCTCAAAGGCGTGAAGTACGAGCCCAAAGCCGCTGACGTGCTGCTGCGCAATAATCTGCTGGTCTACGGCGTTGGCGGCATCGTCATTCCGTTCATCGGCATCAAGGCCATCGATATGTGTCTTGTGGCATTGCACCTGGCGTAGGGAACTGAAAGCCGACAGCGGAGAGCTGAAGGCTGTTTTATCGAGGAGATTCGATCGTGCATTCCGGTTCAAGTACATTGGCAGCTCACGAAGATTCGGCACATAAGCCCGCAAATATTCAGGGAGGGCCAAGCGTGCATTCGGTATGGAAGACTGCGATTCTGTTTACGCTCGTCACCACCGTGCTGCTGGGCATCGTCTATCCGCTGGTGATGGCCGGCATTGCCGGGTTGTTGTTTCCGCACCAGGCCAACGGAAGCCTGGTTCTGCGCAACGGCCAGGTGATCGGCTCTGAGCTTATCGCGCAGAGCTTTACCTCCGACAAGTACTTCCATCCCCGGCCTTCGGCTGCCGGCAACGGCTACGACGCCACCAGCTCAAGCGGAACAAACCTGGCGCAATCGAATGCCAAGCTGGCTCAGCGTATCCAGGGCGATATCGATGCTCTCCAGAAGCAGAATCCGGGCAAGCCGGTGCCCATCGACATGGTCACCACTTCGGGCTCGGGACTCGACCCCGACATCACGCCCGACAACGCATACTACCAGGCGCCCCGCGTGGCCAAAGCCCGCGGCGTCTCCGAAGATAAAATCCGCGAGCTTATCGGCCAGCACATCACCCAACGCCAGCTTGGCCTTTGGGGCGAACCCAGAGTAAATGTGCTGGAACTGAACCTCGCGCTCGACCAGATATCGAAATAGCAACGCGGCTCCCCAATACCAAAAACAAATGCGGGAAGGGCAGACATGCCCTTCCCATTTTTTCTTTTCGATAACCCAAAATTGTTATTGCCTGGATTTGGGCCGGCCCGGTATGGTTTCTTTCGGAGGATTTCCCTATGAACCGACGCAAAATGCTTTGGGGCTCCGTGATCGCCGCCGGAACGTTCGCAACCGGACTATGGATTGCACAAGGACAGCCGGCGCAGAACGTGGGCGGAAGGCACCCAAATCTGGCAGCCGCGCAGCGCCTTACCGCGCAGGCTTACGAGAAGATCACCACCGCTCAGCAAGACAACGAGTGGGATATGCAGGGTCACGCGGCGCATGCCAAGGATCTGCTGGATCAGGCAAATAAGGAGCTCAAGGCCGCAGCCGAAGCCGCCAATCATCACAAGTAACTTCACAGCGTCAATCAGCAAGAAATGAAACGGCGTCCCGAGGGACGCCGTTTTTGCGCTGCGCGCAGGACTAATTAGCCAGGATCGCCCGATACCGCACCTTGTTCTTCTTTACCTTCTCAATGGCCTCATTGGCCTTGTTCATCGGAAAGAGTTCGGTGGTCGCTTTCACGCCATGCCGCGCGGCAACGTCGAGCATTTCGCGTATCCGGTGCGGCGGGCCGATTGGGCTGCCACTGATCGACCGCAGCCCCGAGATGAGCGGAAATGCCTGCACTGCAACCGGCGATGGCGGAACGCCTACAAAGCATAACGTTCCCAAGGGCCTGAGCGCCGACAGATAAACGCCCCAGTCCTGGTCTGCATTCACTGTAGTCAGAATAAAGTCCAGCTTGCCGGCCACTTCTTTCATCGCTTTTGATTCGCGTGAATTCACAAAGTGGTGTGCGCCCAGCGCCCGCACTTCTTCTTCTTTTCCGGCCGATGACGAAAACGCTGTGACTTCAGCGCCGAACACCCGCGCAAACTGGATGGCGATGTGCCCCAGCCCGCCGATGCCCACCACGCCAACGCGCGAGGTGGGGTTAATGCCGTGGGTCCGCAGCGGGTTGTAGACCGTAATGCCGCCGCACAACAACGGCGCAGCATTCTCACTCTTCAAAGCATCGGGAATCGGAAACACGAACCGCGCATTGGCCCGCACACGGTCGGCATAACCCCCGTTGCGGTGAACGCAGGTGGCCTCCGACTCCGCACAAAGGTTTTCCATTCCCTTCACGCACCACTCGCAGGTGCCGCAGGAATTCGATTGCCATCCCAGCCCTACGCGCTGGCCGGCTTCCAGCGACTTTACATCGCTGCCCACCGCCGCAACCGTTCCCACAATTTCGTGCCCGGGAATAAACGGATACTGGCTGATTCCCCAGTCGTTGGAAATCAGGTGCAGATCGCTGTGGCAAATGCCGCAGTGGGTGATCGCAATCTCCACTTCCTGCGCGCCCAGCTTGCCCGGGTCGTAGTGATACGGCAAAAGCTCTGCGCCCGCTGCATGTGCTGCAAGTCCTTGAATTTGAGCCATGTTCGTCTGGAGTCCTTACTGGCAGGATCTGTTCGCAGGCATTGCCGTGTTTACCTGAAACGGCATATATGCATGCGCTCAATCCACGCTCGTTGTTCCCCCGGCTGGGCCCGATTCTCATTCCAGGGGATGGTCGCTCAGTTGCTCTTCACCCAGGTTGTATTTCCGCTTCGAACTTCAATAAAATTGCAGGGGCGGACTCAACTGTGACCCGGTTCAATTGAAGTAAAGTATAAGTCCGCGGCCATTACTAGTTTAACCCGCCCCCCGGGTCGATATGCACATTCAGAATTTGAAACCCGCTTAACAATCCCCCTGCCGGCGCATCGCCCGCCACCTCCGCCGATTCTCCATTCAGGCTTATGTCTTCTGAATTTCGCACCGGCTCAAGTGCATTTGCCATTGAAAGCGGCACGGCCGCGAGCGTTTCGCCGTTCCAACCCGCCTGTGTTTCCGGCGCCAGGATCGATACATAAATGCGGTCTGCCGAATGCGTTCGCCGCGCACGCTCCAGCACGCTCTCCATGGTAGCGGCCCGGGGAGCAAGTTTGGGCTGATTCAGTGTCCGATCCAGCGTTGCCGCGTCTGAAACCAGCAGCCTTACGTTGCCGCTCTCCAACCGCTCGGGCAGCTTGATTTTGATTCTCACGTTCCGCTCCGCCTGCTGCCATGGACGCAGTGTTGCTTCAACTTCCACGGTGTCGCCCGCGTGCACCAGGTCGCTTGAAACCAGCCTTGCCGACGCCAGCGCCACCGAAAGCCGGCGTGGAATGGCCTCAACGTGCAGGTCAACCGAGCGCACCAGGCCCCGCCGTTCGCCATTGGTGTAAATGGCGTTGAAGCGCGCGGCCGCCTCAGCCGCCACCAGCAACTGCGCCGAACTTGCCTCACCGCCCGAGGCCCACGAATCGACCGGGACCGGCGGAAATTCGTCGAGGTCAATTGTTCCCGTCACGTGGTAACTCATTTCCGATGTGCTTTCGTTGCGCTCGAGCAGGGCCTCGTACAGCACCACTTCCATAGCCTGCGGCGTCAGGTCGGGCTGATCCAGAATCTCCACATTCACTTTGCCGGGAGTCCCTGCGCCATCCACCGTAACGTGCATTGGAATCATGCGCGCCATTTGGCCCAGCACTCCACCGATCGCCGACTCACGATCCTCAGTGAAGGTGCCTACCACGGCGCCGGTATTGATGATTTTGAAGGCATTCAGCGGGGAAGCCAGCGTTGTCACCACTTCTGCCGTGGTCATGGGCAGCGAAACCGGCCCCGACTGCAGAACCGGATGGCCGCACGCCAGCAGTTGTTTGGGGTCGATGTAGGTCACGGTGCAGGTGGCTGAAATCTCCAAATCGCCGCGCACCAGCAGAGCGCTGATTGCCGACCCAGGCTCGAGCGCATTCTCTGCGTTCTTATCCGGCACATCGCCGGTCTTGCTCTCGCCCATCCCTCCCGCTGCTACGGTCTCGAGGCCCGGTAATTGCACATGGCTTCGCCAAAGCGCAATCGCCTCCGGGTTGAATCCACTCATCACCAGCGGCGTTTCCATTGGCTGCATCTGCAATCCGGCTTCGGAAAACGCTGCCTGTTCTGGGCCTTTTAGTTCCCTTGTTCCCTCGCTCCCTTGGTCCCTGTCAACAGACCCCTGATCCCTGACCCCTGATCCCTGCGCGGGCAGCTCCTTGACCTCAAGCATCTGCGCAATGGGTGTAATGCCCGCAATGGGTTCCTTGCTGAACTGCCCGATTCGGTACGAGAGCGATCCCAGCAGTTTGTCGCCCACATAAACCGGGCTGCCGCTCATCCCTTCAACGACTCCGGTGTATTCCGGTTTGGCTCCATGCAAACGCGCCAGAATCAGATCCTGACCCGGCCCACGGGCTCCGCGCAGGATGCCCAGAATCTCCACCTGCATCGGCTCCGGCCTGGTGCCTTCAAACACCGTCCATGCCGTCGCCATCAGACCGCGGTGCACCTGGCTTAATGGGAAGAACCCGCCGGTGCTTGGAGGTGGTGCGTCAATGTCTCTTGCGGCTGCGCCGTTCTTTGCTGCTGCGCCGTTCTTTGCTGCTGCGCCCAGCACCCGCGTTGGCGACGTTATCGCACACAGAATCAGGGTTGCCGCGGCCCATTTCATCCAAAATGCCCCCAGCTCGCTGCCGGCCCGTCTCCGAGTTTCCATAACGACGATTTCCACGTCTATAGAGTACAGTGGCGGCCTTATCCTCAGCCGCACGGGAATTCGCCCGAAGCTGACACCGGGCCGCTCAAAGGTCTATTCTTCTCAACACTGAGGTCGTCATGACAAACGCACGCCAATCCCCATCGGCACCCCTTCTCATCCGCAGATATCTCCCGCTCCTGGGGTTTGCTGTTTTTGCGCTTACTCCCCTGCGCCCCGCATTGAGCCAGACCCCCGACCCCTCACAGAATCAGCAGCAACCGGCGCAGCAGCCCGCGCAGCAACCGGCGCAGCAGCCCGCGCAGCAGCCCGCGCAGCAGCCGGCGCAGCAGCCTGCGCAGCAGCCTGATCAGACTGCCACGCCCGATGCCGGAGGTCCAGGAGCCGACAACGGCGTAATCGCCATCCCCAAGAAGGCCCCAACCGATGAGCCTCCGCCGGCCCCCGCGCCACCGGAGCCCAAGGTCAAGAATCCCGAGGGAATGGGAAACGTCACCCTCCATGTGGATGTGCCTGAAGTTACGGTCGATGTGGGCGTATTGCTGGAGAAGACCGGCCAGTTCGTTCCCGGCCTCAAGCCAACCAACTTCCGCGTTTACGAAGACGGCGTGGAGCAGAAGGTTGAAGGCTTCAAGCGCATCGAAGCGCCCATTACTGCGCTTTTGCTCTGCGAATATGCCGCCCGCGGATGGGGCTTCAGAATAAACATGCTCAACGCCGCCTGGAACTTCACTGAGCAGTTGCGTCCCCAGGATTACATTGCGCTGGAGACCTTCGATCTCAAGACTCACATCGATGTGGACTTCACCCAGGACCACCGCGAGATCCAGCAGGCTGTCCAGGAACTGGCCCAGGAATCCTATGCGCCGGCCACCTTCAGTGAGACCAATGTCTTCGACGCGCTTTACGATGCTCTGGACCGCCTCGACCGCATCCAGGGGCAGAAGTACATCATCCTTATCGCCACCGGGATAGACACATTGTCGAAGCTCACCTTCGATAAAATCTACAAGCGCGTGAAGGAATCGCGCGACATTACGATTTACGCCGTTTCAACTGACGGCCTGGCGGAGGAGTTGAGCAGCGGACGCGGCATGGGCGGCGCCATGCGCGACATGACTTTTCTGCAAGCCGACAATGAGATGAAGACCTTTGCCCAGACCACCGGAGGGCAGTGGTTCAAGCCCGTCTTCCAAGGCGAATTGCCTGACATGGTGCGCAACATCAATTCCAACATCCGCGCCAAGTATGAACTGATTTACAGGCCAACCAATCCCAAACAGGATGGCACCTTCCGCAAACTGCAGGTGAAACTGGTCGACGATGAGGGTCAGCCGCTGCGCATGCAGGATGAGAAACACAAGCCATTGAAATACGACATCATCGCCCGCGATGGCTATCGCGCCAAGCAGGAAGTGGAATAGTTGCGGCGGCTCCCCATACAGGCATTTCTCATGGGAAGATAAGTGCCACAGTTTCAGGGCTGGACCGTGAAACTGTGGCGGGGGTACGCCCGCCACTCCCCGCTTCCCTCGATGTGGAACCCTGCGATTATCCCGTGATTGTCGTCACCTCTCAAGCCATTGCCCGGGCGCTATCATCATCAAGCGAAAGGCCCCTTTGCTTACGGCCCACGGTTCTCCTCATGGAGCCGCCGGTATCCGGGCCCAAATACTTTTTCGAGGTGGAGAATGGGATTCGTTCTGACTATGTGGACTCTCTGGGGTGTTGTCCTACTGCTTTTTGTTGCTGCAAGAGTTTATTCATCGAGCCTCAGCCGCGACGAAGACGATCAACTGATTCTCCAGGATTCATCCGGCATCCTGAAGGCCGAGCAGGCTGTCATCATAGGCAAGATCAACAAGTTCAAGCCGATTCAAATGACAGCGACCTGGGCGCTTGCCCTGGGTACGCTTTTCGTGATCGCCTACTACGTCCACGACATGGTCAGCCAGTTCAAATAACTGGTTAGCCGGGAGTTTTTGCACAACACATAGCGGCCGCTGGGCGTGCGGGCTCAACCTGCGTTTTAACCTGCAGCAGGCGGCCGGGCCCATGCGCCCGCTTGCGTCCCACGCGCCCGCCGCATATAGATGGCCGGTCAGCCTTACGGTTCAATTCGGAACCGCAGGACTTGTCCTCACCCCATAGGCAGTTTCGGCGATAGATATTTTCAGCGAGCCTGCACACTTACCGGGGACCCGGTCGCCCTATCTAGTCCCGGGGCTCACACATACTTCGGCTACACGATGGCGCCAGACGACCAAAGGCCATTCCAGGCGGGCAAAGGCCTTTTGAGGGTCGTTCTAGCCGATGATGTTCAGGTGCATCAGGATGTCGCGCACGTAGTAAATGAGCACCACGGCGGACATGGCCACCACCAGCAACTGCGCCGCTTTCAGCACCGGTTCTACTTTGTGCACTTTTGCGATGATCGTGGCCTGCTGGATCTTCTCGTGTTCGAAGGAGTCATCCAGAAAGATCTGATCTTCTTCATCGCGGGTCAGGCTCGACCGGTAAATATAGAGTGCGGCCGTCACCACGACGAACGCCGCCCAGGCCGTCCACATGACTGGAACCAACGTCATAACCCACCTCCCGGAACCTTGCGAAGGCCCCGAGTGCCGCTGGGTCCGCGATAGTCTTTTCGTCCCGGACCCGAGGGCAGGGAGCCATCCGGTTGAACATCATAGCCCCGTTTAGATACCGTTGTCCCATTCAAAGTGCCTTTTTTGGCTCATTTTCACGTAATCGACTGGTCTGGCAGCGCAATACCAGTCGTTTGGCCGGTCTCGATTCTGCGACCCCGAAGTGCGCGAAAGCATCAAATAGCGGTAAGGATGCCACCTTCGGGCTTGCATAGCGACTCAACGCACAGATACTCTTGAAGGAACGGCATTCAGATCGACCCAAGGGAGAGACCATGGCTACCGTAACCACAACGCCGACCGAACAGGAAACCACGAAAAAAGCGCCGCTCACGCTGACGCCCCAGGCTATCGCAAAGGTGCGCGAGATTATGGCGACGCAGGACCCGCTTCCCGCCGGGCTGCGCATCGGCGTGGTTGGCGGAGGCTGCTCCGGCTTCCAGTACTCCATGGCCTTTGAGAATCAGAGCGGCATGATGGACAAGGTCTTCAGTTTCGACGACCTCAAAGTTTTCATCGACGCCACGTCGCTGATGTACCTGAACGGCTGCATTGTTGATTACGTCGAAACTCTTGAGGCCGCCGGCTTCAAGTTCGAGAATCCCCAGGTGAAGTCGACCTGTGGCTGCGGCTCCTCGTTCAGCGTGTAATTCGCTTCGGTCTTCGATCAAGCAGAAAAGCCTGCCCTCGTCGGGCAGGCTTTTCTGCGTGTGCGCCTCTTCGCTCTATTGCTGCGGATGGCCGGCAATTTCGGAGTTGGAGTCTCCGGTCCCGGGCCTGCGCTGGCTGCTCCAGCTCTCTCCCGCGTCAATAGAGCCAGATCGCCGGAAGAGCATCGTAGTCCGGCGGATTCCACTCCGTTCCCATGTTGTTGTCGGTAATGATCTGTGCTCCCCGCGTTCGCTCCGCCAGGCTTGATTTCGACTGAAGACAGCCTTGCGGCGTGTCCAGCTGATCCTCATCGGCCAGATGAACCACTCGATCGAGGGCGGTGGCCTGTGCCGGATCCGACAGGTCGAATTCCGGCGCGCCCTCTATTCGGTAATTGCTCAGAAAATTCCGCCAACTCTCCTTTTCGAGCCGTAACTGCCTGTCGCTTACCGCCAGAAAGCTTGAGACGAGCAATGCTTCCCGGAATTCGGAAATCCCCGTGGCAATGACGGCGCGCGACCAGGTTGTGTTGTAAAAGAAAATCCCGTCAGGATTCAGGTGCTGATGCGCCAGTTGCAGAAATTCCCTTGAAAGCAGATTCGTGTTGTTTGCGCGCCAGTTGTAGCTCGTGTTCATTACAATCAGATCGAAATGCCTGTCTTTGTTGGCCACAAGCCAGCGCCGCCCGTCGTCGATAACTATATTTACCTTGGGATTATGCAAAAGGCCTGCGACTTCAGCGTGCGCCGCGATCAGCGGCAGATAACCGGGGTTGATCTCGACAATCGTGAAATCCTGCACTCTGGGATCGTTCGCTATCACCTCCGCCCATGACCCCGACGAGAGTCCGATCATCAGTACATGCTTTGGCGTCTTTGCCATCGCCAACACGGCGAATAGGCGGTACATGTAGTTGGAGTCGCGAATCAGTCCAGTATTAAAGCGCCCATCGTACATTCCGCCCCCGAATACCGTCTCGGTCGGGTAATTGAGCCCGTATATGCCGTTGTAAACCGCAATCACTCCGCTTCTGTTTTCTACCAGGGCTGAAAACCTCATTGCTCGCGCATAATTCCCCTTGAACATGAGCCGCTCATACATGCCTGAGAACAAGGGATGGGAGGCAAACGCCAACAACACGCAGACTCCGCACTCGGCCGCAAACACCGCTCTGCGCATCTTCCAGCCTGAAAACGCTGCGAAGACCAGCGCGACGGCCAACCCCATGCACAGCAGATAAACAGATGTGAGCTGGGTTGACCAGTGATCCATCACCACGAATCCAATGAGAAAACTGCCCAGCGTCGATCCGATGATGTTGCTCAGATACAGCAGGCTCACGCTCTTACCCACATTCCGGGTGGGATCGATGGCCGCGTGGGCCAGCAGTGGAAACGCCGCCCCCAGCAGTGCCGCCGCCACAAACACTTCTGCAAACGGCGTCGCCGGAATATGACTCAACCACAGCATCAGTCCCGGACCAACCAGGTACGCGGCAATTCCGCCCAGTACAATCACCTCGGCGCCCACAGCCATGGTGAGGCGAATGTTGTTTCCCAGTTTCGTCTGGCACGCTGACCGCACCGCCTGCGAGCCGTAGGCAATGCCAAACAGGTAGAACGCCAACACCTCAGCAAAGCACTGTGCGGTCGTTCCAGTGGCCCATGCATAAAGCCGGTACCAGACAATCTCATAGGCCAGAGCAATAAACCCGGTGGCGCCCGCCAAAACCATCCCCGCCCACAACGGAATGGTTTGCTGCCGCTCCGCTCCCGCCTTTGAGGATTCACTGCGTGCCACGGGAACCGCCCGTCCCCTCTGCAGCATGAGCGCAGTTGCGCCCACGGCGGTGTTAAAGCAAACCGCCAGCCGCACTGTCCCCAATTCGCCCAGCAGGCGCATCAGGGAAAACGCTGCCAGCAGGCAAGCAAGCCCCGAGCCCAGCGTGTTGACGCAGTAGAGCAACCCCACTGACTCGCCTACATTCCCGGTTCGCCGCACAAAATGCTCTGACAGCAAAGGCAGTGTACTGCCCATCAGAAGCGTTGGAATCAGCAGCAGCGCGAAGGCCACCGTTCCGGTAGTCAACAGCGACTTACCTGCTGTGAACGATGCGACACCGTGAAAAATCTGGAGAGAAGCGGCGCCAAATACGCCAATGCACAATTCGACGGCGCCGAATGCGGCGAGTAGCCTGATCCCCGGCCGCGCCGACAGCACTCCGCCGGCCAGGCTGCCCAGCCCGAGTCCCAGCATGAACACCGTGACGACAAGGGTGACCGACTCCACGTTCACGCCAAAGAGCGTAAACAGCGCGCGCTGCCACACAATCTGGTACAGAAGGGCCGGGAAGCCGGAGAGAAAGAAGAGCAGATAATAAATCCACGGCCGGGACAATGTTCGTTCATCGCTTGCTGGGGCTGCCGGCAAGCTCCGGCTCAAAACGTCTGCGCACATACTCCTCCAACTCACTGCACCTCAAAGATCCGGCGCAGGCGTTCGTGTTGCCGGTCTATGCAGCGGGAGCACAGCGGCAAAGATTTTGTGCATAGAGTGGGATTATATATTGCGGCCTTGGGGCTGACAGCGGCGCGCAAAGCGATTGCAGTTGTTCGGCCTATTGTTGCGGGCTGGTCGGCGACGTCGGCGAAGTTGGATTTTGCGATCCCGGGTTCGCGCTGAATGGCGTGCTGCCCGTCTGCCCGCCCCCGAACGTGTTGTTGTTTGATCCGAAGCCGGAGTTCCCGATCGGGTTCGTCATGCTGCTGGCCGATGTTCCAATCATGCCGGTGTTTCCGCCCTGCATCATGGTCTCCATCGCCGGGTCGTAGTCAAACTCCCACTCGTTGTAGTGAGTCTTCTTTTTGTAGATCAGCAGCGACACCTTGGGGCTGGCCGGGGTTACGCCGATGATTCCCGCGCCGCCAAACGTCTGTCCCGCAGTCGGCCCCGAGCTGGTCAAACCGTTAGTGCCGGAACCGGAGCCGTTAGGGCCGGTACCCGTACCGTTGGTCCCGCTTCCGGCGATCGGGTTGCCGTTGGCATCGGTCGCGCCTGTTCCTGATCCGGTCCCGTTTGTGCCCGTCGTGTTCCCTGAGCTGTCAGTCCCGTTGGGGCCGGTTGTGTTACCTGAGCTGTCAGTGCCATTCGTCCCCAGCCCCGGACCCGTGGTCGCGGTGGCTCCCGAACAATTCTGGGTGTTCTGGCTGTTGAAAATGGAGCCAAGCGTTCCGCTCGCGTTCGATGCGCAGTTACTACTATTCAGGCCGGCGATCCCGTTGCCGCCGCTCATACCGATGCCGGCCAGCGAGCTGCTCGTGGCCAGAGGCTGGCCGAAGAACCCCATCACCGTCGGCGCCTTGTTCTGCCCGAACATGAGTGGTTTCCAGTCATTCTTGCCGGTCATCGGATCAATGTACTTCTTCCTGAGGAACCGGATATCGTTGGTCTTCACCAGCGCGTCAAGCGTCGGCGGATAGGCATGAAATTTTCGGTAGTAAAGCTGCACCGCGCGGATGTACTGCTTGCCGCGGTGCATGGTTTCCACTTCGCGATCCCGCTGGATGGCGCGAGTCATTTTGGGCACCGCGACCGACATCCAGATGGTGATAATCGTCAGCAGAAAAATAACCGTCAGCAGCGTGAACCCGTCCTCTGACGACTTGTGACGCGGCCCGCGCGGAGAGCCAGCGCTGTTATTCATCTCAATCTCAACTCGCTCCGAATTGTGCTCGACAGTTTTCATGGATTGGCGCGTTACGAAGTCCGGTGGATCTGATGCTCGTTGAAGGGCAACTTCGCTCTCTGGAAAATCGCCCATGGTTGCGTCGCCCCTACGGGCTCGTCGATTCCCGGGCGCCGTTCCCTCCGGGAGCGGGATTGATGCCTGCTTCAGACTCAGTGTCCTAATTCTCCTGTCAGGTTCAGCGTTTGCGTATTGTTGTAGCTCATGTCGGTGACTTCAACATTGGTCGGCTTGATGACTCCCACCTTGTAACGGTGATCGACGATCTGCCCCGCCGTTGCCATAAAAATATCGTCGCCGTGCACAAAAAACGCCACCATCGACTTATCTTTCCCCTCGGTGTACCCGAAATACTTCAAATCGATAGCCGGCGGCTTGGGTGGAGGAGGTGGCCCGGAGGCTGCTATTGCAGTCGGTGCGCCTGAGTTCGGCCGTGCCGGCGAGATGGGCGGCTCAATCCTAGGCGGCGCCGACTCCGCAGAAAATATATTTCTTCCAGTGCCCGCGTATTCTATTTCCTCGCTCTGGGCCAGCAGGCCGAAGTGAATCGTCGGATCGATTCCCGGATTGTTCAGCTTCTTTGCTTCGTCGCCTGCCGCCGCCGGTTCTTGCACGCCCTGCCTTGGCGCCGTCCTCGCGGGCCGTGCGTTCTCCGTTGCTGCTGAAGATGCCGTGGATGTTGCCGCGGGTCTCGCCGTTGGAGGCGGCGACGTGGAAAACTGGTCGTGCACCTCATATGCCACGCCGCCCAGGGCCACAATAATCAGTGCCCCGACCACCACAATCTTCCCCTTGCTCGCGTTTCCTATCTGGAGGGCCATGACTATTCACCCTCCCTGGCAGCTGGCTGTTGAGCAGGCGTGGTTCCCAATCCCGATGCCGGAGCCATCGGCGGGGCGGGAGGCACGTCTTCAGGCCGCAGCCACGTTGAAAGCTGCAGGCGCAGGCTCACCATGCCGCCCTGCTGCCCGGTCAGCGACATGGCGCGGATGAGAAAGAAGATCTGATCGCGCTCGAGGCTGTTGACGAACTTCATGATCTGCGGATACTGGCCGGTAATTCCCGCATCCATCTGTATCTCGGTCAGGTCGGTTCCCGGCGTGCGCGGCGAATATTCAAGTCGCGTCAGCCGCACTCCCGAAGCGACGCCCAGCGCCAGCACGCGATCGGAGATCGACGAGTAATTCGAGGCGATGCGCTTCTCGATGAACTGAGTTTTCTGTTCCCGCGAAGCATCCACGCGCTTGTCGAGCCCGCGCAGCGGAGCCGTCTTGATGTCCAGCGCCCGGAGTTGAACCTGCTTCTCCGCCAGCACATCGGATGCGTGAGAATCGATCGCCGCCCAGTCCAGACCCACACGCACGGCCAGCCCGATCGCCACGATCAGCAGCAACGCGAACCCAACATAGTGCCAGGTCAGCGCCGACGTCAGCCGCTCACGCCATGTATACACGCGTTCGCTCATTGCGGGCCTCCCGTGTAGGGTGGGCGCTGGCCCTGCTTATCAGGAGGGGGCGGTGAGCCCACGCCCGGATACGCACCGCGCGGCTGAGTTTGTGCCGGCCTCCGCCCAGGTGGCGCGACCCGCGCTGGCATTGCCGGCTGAGGCGCGGCAATCAGCGCGGGAGCCTCGGTTATTCTCTCGGCTTCCGCAGCCTTCATTTTCCTTTTCTCGGACGCCAACTCTTCTTCGGTGGGTGGAACGTATTCAGCCTGCAGATCGAAGTTGAAACGGTTAGACACGCTCACCGGTTCCATGTTTTTTGAGTTCGGGGTGTTGGCTGACTCCGCTTCCTCTCCCACGATGCGCGGAGACTGGAATCGCCTCGAGTGCTCGAGGTTCTTCACCAGTTCGTCTGACAGGTTGTGCGGCCCAACCACGCGCAGGTGCAGCGTAATCTGGCCGGTCTTGGATCGCTGCGGCTCAATCTGCGTTACCTGTACGCTGCCCGGCAGCTCGATCTCGAGGCTTTCCATCGCCATCGTCCAACTGAATGCCTTGGCCTCGAACAATTCGTTCAGCTCGTCCACTTCCATCATGAACTGCGCATTCTTCGGCTGGGCCATCATCGACTCGTAACCCTGCCGCTCCGAATTGATCTTCGCAATCGCTCCGTCGAGCGAGTGCTCGTGCGCCCGCGCTGCCTCGGCCTTGCTGTGCACCAGGTGCAGAGTTCCGAGCGCGGCCAGCGAAAACAGGGCCAGCACAATCATGCCGATGCGCAACCGCTTCATGGCCGGTCCCACGTCGACAAACGGCCGTGTGGCGAGATTCACTGTGATTCTCACGCTGTTGCCCCCACCAGCGCGCCGGTCACCCCGGCAATGCTGCTATTTCCAAGTGCGGACATGGCGCCGGATTCCGGCTTCGGCGCCAGTTCCACAACCGGCAGCTCCGTTTCGCCAAGCCATGTGGCAAACTCCGCGGCATGGCGATTGCCTGCGTAATAGAGTTTGGCCGGCGGCGCGCCCAGCCGGTCTTCGTAGTAAGCAGTGGCCACGGCAATCGTGCGTTCAATCTCCCGCGCTCGCTCGCCGGCCTCTTCGGGCAACTCCAGGTTCCGGTAGAGCAGCAGTTCCTGCCCATTCGCAATCAGCGTGGTGATGCCGCGCGAACTCAAGTTTGCCGCCAGCACCGCCTCCATCGCATCCACCGTCTCAATCGCCGCCAGGCTCGAGGGCAGGACTGCGCCGGGTTCATAGCCTGCTGACCTTACCACCGCTTCATATTCGGCCAGCACCGGCCCCGGCATAATCGCGGCCAGCACCTTGCACTGCTCCTTGGTCTGGCTCAGTATCTGGTAGCTCACTCCCGCCTGTTCCACGTCAAAAGGCACCATCTTGCGCAGCCTGAATCGCATTACGGGAAGCGCCTCGGCGCTCTTCGTGGGCAGGGTATCAAAGTCGAGCATGAACACCCGCACCAGCGTGTCGGGCACAATCAGAGTGACGGTCCGTATCCGCGGTGAAACCTGTTCCAGCGCAGTGCGGATGGCGTTGGCGACAGCTTCAGGCGCGCGCAGGTTCGGCTCTTCTATGCCCGGAACAACGAATCCCTCAGGCAAAGCTTCGAAGGCGTAGACCGGCGATCCGCCCGCTGCGGATAAAGCCGCGGCCAGCACGCCCTCCGGCGAGATCTCCACCGCTGCCGGCGGCCGCCCGCCCGTCTCGCTCTTCAACTTCGCCGCATTCAATATCGAGCTCATTTGTCCCTTGTCTCTTGCTCCGCAGGGGCTAAAGCCCCCCATATTTTATGGGCCTTTTTTGGCAGTCAGGGCTAAAGCCCTGACTTACCAGTCGTGCCCTTTCAAAACCGCAGCATAATGCGCATTTTTCCGGAACCAGTAATGTCTCTTGCCCGACGCTTCGTGCCGCCCCTACAGGGCGGCGGTCCTTTTTGTTTGCCTACCCAGAACCGCGTTCGCTGACGCGAACTTGTCCTGGCTAAATTCTTTGCCTCCCTACGGAAGGCATTGCTTCGGCACAACTGGTTCACTGCCCTTTCAAATCTCTCGATTGAACTCTCTCGATTGAACCGCCCTTTTCCCCGGCTCCCTGGTCTCTGGTGCCTAGTCCCTGGTCCAGTCCCTAGTCCAGTCCCCAGTCCCTAGTGCCTGGTGCCTAGTCCCCAGTCCCTGCTTTACCGCGACGCCTCAATGAACGTCACCTTGTTGATCTCCTTCAGCGTGGTCAACCCACGGCGGACGCGGTCGATCGCCGACTCGCGCAAAAACGTCATGCCTTCTCTTTGAGCTTCTCTGCGAATCTCCGACGTTGGCTTTTTGGCGAGAATGATTTCGCGAATCGGATCGGTCAAATCCAGCAACTCGTGGATCGCGGTTCTTCCCCGGTATCCTGTTCCGCCGCATTCCATGCAGCCCGCGCCTTCGCGGAAGCCGAAGTTGCGCCACTCTTCCGGATCGAGGCCGCTCGTCACCAGTTCCTCATCGGTGTAATGCACGTCGCGCGCGCAGTAATCGCAGATGGTTCTCACCAGCCGCTGCGCCAGAATGCAGTTGAGCGCCGAAACAAAGTTGTACGCCTCAACACCCATGTTCAAGAAACGTCCCAGCACGTCCACCACGTTATTGGCGTGCACGGTAGTGAACACCAGGTGGCCGGTGAGCGCGGAGTTGATGGCAATCTGCGCCGTCTCCTGATCGCGGATCTCGCCCACCAGTATCTTGTCGGGGTCGTGGCGCAGAATCGACCGCAAGCCGCGCGCAAAAGTCAGGCCCTTCTTCTCATTCACTGGAATCTGCGTGATGCCGCGAATCTGGTACTCGACCGGGTCTTCGATGGTGATGATCTTGTCCTCTTCGGACTTGATCTCGTTGAGCGCGGCGTAGAGCGTGGTGGTCTTGCCGGAGCCGGTGGGCCCGGTGACCAGCACCATGCCGTAGGGCTCTTTGATGTAGCGGCGGAAGCGCTCCAGGTCGTCGGCCGCGAAGCCCACCACGTCGAGCGAGAGCTTCTTGAACTTCTCCGACATGGACTCCTTGTCGAGCACGCGGAGGACGGCGTTTTCGCCATGCACGGTGGGCATGATGGAGACGCGGAAGTCGATGAGGCGGCCCTTGTAGCGCACGCGGAAGCGCCCGTCCTGCGGCACGCGGCGCTCGGCGATGTCGAGCTCGCTCATAATCTTGATGCGGCTCAGAATGGTGGAGTGGTGCTCGCGCGCGATCGGCGCCATGGCCGCCTGCAACACGCCGTCAATGCGGTACTTCACAATCACCGAGTCGTCGTTGGTTTCAATGTGAATATCGGATGCTCGCCGCTCCAGCGCGGTGAAGATTGTGGTATCCACCAGCCGGATGATAGGGCTGATGTCTTCTTCGCTGGTCAGCTTTTCAATCGAGATATTCTCGTCGGCGTTCTCTTCGCCGTTCAAAACGTCGAAGGTCAGGCCTTCGCTGGCTTCATCCAGAACGCGCTGGCTCTGCTCAGTCTTTTTCAGCAGATCGGTGATCTGCGAGAGCGTGGCCACGCGGGCCAGAATCCGCTGCCCAAGCAGCCCGGCGATCTCGTCCAGCACCATCAGCCGCGAGGGATCGCTGACCGCAATCACCAGCGCGTCAGCCTGCTGCTCAATGGGCACAAAGTTGTAACGGAACATCAGTTCCACAGGCACCGTGCGCAGCAGGTCGTGCTGGATTTTGAAGTTCTTCAGGTCGACAAATTCGGCATGATAGCGTCGCGCCAGCGTCTCAGCCTGGCTGCGCTCATCCATGGCCTGGGGTACCGGAAGTGTGATCACATTTGTGTCGGCCATCGATTATCCTCCGGAGGTCTGACCCAGCGAGAAAATGGGCAGGTAAAGCGAGATTAGAATAAAGACTACGACTACGCCCATGACGATCAGAATCGCGGGCTCAATCAAAGCCAGCGCAGCAGCCAGCGCCGTGGCCACGTCTTCCTCAAAAAAATCGGCCACCGAGTTCAGCATTGCCGGCAGCGCGCCCGTTTGCTCTCCCACGGTGATCATGTCGGTGGCAAGCAGCGGAAAGACTCCGGTCTTGGCCAGCGACTCGGCCAGGCTCTTGCCCTCGCGCACCGTGGTTACCGACGAAGTGACTGCTTTTGATACCTTGCGCGACGAGATCGACCGCGCCGCTGTTTCGAGCGACGGCACCAGCGGCAATCCGCCGGTGAGCAGCGTTGATAATGTGCGCGAGAAAAGCGCCACCTGATACTTTAACCAGATCTTGCCAAACACCGGCATACCCACGCGGAATCCGTCGACAAAATCGCGTCCGCGCTCAGTAATTGAGAACCGGTAGAAAACCGTCAGAGTTGCCAGCAGGCCCAGCAGCAGGTACAGAATGTTGTGCTGCATCCACTTTCCGAACGACAGCAGCGCCATGGTCATGGCCGGCAGCTTTGAACCCATCTGGTCGTAGAGCGAGGCAAACTGAGGCACCACGACGGTGAACATGAAGGTCATGAGCCCGCACACCAGGGCCAGCAGCACGCCGGGGTAAATCAGCGAGCCCACCAGCTTTTTTCTAAGGGTGAGCGAAACCCGCTGAAAGCTAACGTAGCGCTCAAGAACCTCCTGCAGATTGCCTGAGCGCTCGCCGGCCAGCAGCGTGGTGGTGTACATGACCGGGAATCCACCCTGGGCGTCGAAGGCGGATGAGAGTGCTTCGCCCGTCTTCACCCGCGCTGAAACGTTATCGAGCTGCCCGGCAAAATTCGGGTTCTTCTGGATTTTCCCCAGCATCTCAAGCGAACTTAGAATGGGCAGGCCGGCCCGGATCAAAGTCAGAAACTGCTGGTTGAATATGAGGAACGGCTCAAGCTTCACCTTCCGGCGGCGGTTGCCCAGGCCTCCACGCGCCTTGATCGAATACACGTGATAGCCTGCGTGAGCAAACCGCAGGCGCAGTTCCTCGGCTGAGGCGGCGGTGTGCACCTGTTCCTGCACCCGGCCACGTTCATCGGCCAGCTTGATGACGAACTCTGCCATAAGTAATCTGCGGTCGACCCCCGTCGAAACGGCGTTCACCGCCCGTTCTCAAAGTGCTTCAACCTAAGGGTATCAGTAACTTCAGCCCAATAGACGCGCCGCGGTTGCCCAGCGTTCGGGCGGCGCCTTTCCACAGCCCCGGGTGGCCCAGACCCCTCGTACCTGGGGACCCGAAGACGCGATCTCACAAAGCTGGGTGCCCCGGGAAGTGAGTACTCGTTCCGGCACGCTCTGAATCCGGCCACCGCCCCCTGTCGTAACATGCATCCATGCATTGGGCTGAAGCGCATCGCCTCGCCATCGTAATCATCTGACCGTCACGCGCCCTTGACTGCCACGCCATAATGGATTGAGAAGCCCTCGATGCCGACTCCGACCGCCGAGCCCCAAACGACGACAAAGCGCCGCAGCAGCCTGAATGTTCTGCTTGAGCTCGCGCTCATCCCAGTTGTTGTCGGGGTGGCCGCGGTCGCTATTCCGCTCAGCTTCGTCCCGCGCTGGCTGCAGAAGCACCGAGAAGGCTCGTTCCGCGCTCTGCTCAAATCTCGCGGCCGGCTCATCAACTGGCAGGAATTCCTCCGCTCGATGCGCGACTCAGGCGGCACCTGCATCGAAGAAAAGTTCTCGCCCAAGGGGCCGGTCCGCTTCTGGTGGACGCCGGAGAACGTTGCTTCGGAATCGCCTTACGAGATTATCGATTGGTTCACGATGCGCAAGGGCCGTCGTGGCCAATCCTTCGTCCAATGGTGCCGCGAGCGCTATACCAACGCCGACACCGGAGTGGCTGTCCTGGTTGATGCGGCCTTTGTCCCCCGCCGCGAGATCTATGCGCTATGGGCCGAGTGCCGCTCAGAATCAGGGCCTGCCCACTGGGTCGAGGTCGCGCCGCCGGAAATTCTGCCGGGTGACAAACAACAGCCAATAGCCAGTAGGGAGTAGCCAATAGGGAGTAGCCAATAGCCAGTAGTAGTTAGCCAATAGCATCGGTCGAAGCAGGCTGTCTTCCTATTGGCTACTGGCTATTGACTATTGACTGCCTTTTAGTACCCGTTCGCCACCAGCCACTCCGCGGTCAGGTCCATCTCGGGCTTCTTTGCCTGCATCTGGATTGCGGCCAGTTTCACCAGCACATCGGCCTCGACATTTACCGGATCGCCGACATTGAGCGCGTGGAGATTGGTGCGCCAGTAGGTCAGCGGCAGAATCGCAATCGTGATCTCAACGCCATCGAATGCGGCGATTGTCAGGCTGATGCCTTCGACGGCGACCGAACCCTTGTGCACCATCCACTGCCGAACGTTCTCGGGTACGCGCACCTTTAGCGTCCAGTCGGTGGTCTGGCGGTCAAACTCAGGACTCGATTCTGGAATGACCGGGTCGAGCGCTGTCATCACTCCGGCCCCATCCACATGACCCTGTACAACATGCCCGCCCAGCGGGCTTCCCGCTGCGGTCGGCAGCTCCAGATTCACCTTTGCCCCCGTTTTGAGATTGCCCAGCGAGGTCCGGTCAATCGTCTCTTGCGCCAGGTCGGCATGGAAATACTTAGGATCGACATCCAGCGCCGTCAGACACACGCCTGAAACCGCCAGCGAATCGCCTTCGCGCATCCGGCCGGCAATTCCCGGAGCTTCAACCGTGATGCGGCGGACGCCGCCGCGGTCGATCAGGCTGACCAGCGTTCCCGTCTGCTCAATGATTCCGGTAAACATGGCTACATTCTATGAGACTTTGCGGAGGCAGCGAGCCGGCAAGTCAGCGAGTCAGTGTCAGACGCCGAAGTTCGCGTCAGAACCTGGGGGTGATGCCCTTCTCGCACATGTCGCCGAAAACTGACAGGAGATGGGTGAGGCCCAGCAGTTCCCGAATCTGCTTGCCAAAGTTGATCAGTTCCACGCAACTGCCCGCTTTCTTGGCCGAGACGTAGAGTCGGACCAGGGTGCCGAGCCCCAAGCTGTCGATAAAGGTCAGATCGGTCAAATCCAGCACAATGCGCGTGCTGCCCGGTATGAGCACATGGACGCGATCGTAGAGCACTTCGCAAACGCCCCATACCAGTCGCCCGTGGCAGTGCACCAGGTGGACGCTGCCTTTTTGTTCAAAATCCAACGTAAGCATTTTTTGAGGGGCTGTTGTCGGCATCTTGATCTTCCTTAAGTCGGGGTGGGAAAGAGGGATATTTCGGGACGATTGTCTCATAAGCCAAGGGCAAAGGCACGGGGAATCAGTGGGGCGGGGAGCCGTGCGTCGTTGAGGGGCCGGTTAAGAGTCGAGGTATCCCGTGTCTCGGAAGCGGGACATGGGCACCCATAGTTTCGTTATCCGCCGGTCAGCACCCGAGGTTTTGTTTCCCGTGGTCCAGCTTCGCCGGTGACCGTCTGTCATCAAAAATCCTCGCAATGTTTACACAAAACGCTACCAACTAAATAATTGGTTCAACGTCCAACTCTCGAACGCTGCATTCACCCGATAGCTGCACGCACCTGATAAAAGAGAAGAGGAGCGGTAACTTCCCCGCTTACGGGATGTGATGAAGCAATTTGATTCTTTCCGGCTCGACTCGGCCAGCGGCTGTCTGTGGCACGACGGCGAAGAGATCGATTTGCCTCCCAAACAGTTCGCAATATTGAGCTTCCTGGTAGAGAATCCCGGCCGCCTCATCACCCACGACGAACTCCTCGACAAGCTCTGGCCTGAGACATTTGTACAGCCGCAGGTTCTGCGCACCTACGTTCTCGAGCTGCGCAAAGTGCTTGGCGACGAAGCAGGAAATCCCCGTTTCATCCAGACGCTGCCCAAACGCGGCTATCGATTTGTTGCCTCGGTCACCGAATCGCAGGACCCCGCCTCCGCGCCCGCGTCGTCGGGTACCGCAGCGCCCCCTCCTCTGGCCGGCAGCGCCGGATTCGTGAATCGCACCAGGGAGCTTGCCTTGCTCGGCGCAGAGTTTGACCGCATCGCCCAGGGCGATCAGGGCAAGCGCCGCGTTGTCTTCGTCACCGGCGAAGCGGGCATCGGCAAAACCGCTCTCGTCGACTTCTTTTGCCGCCAGCTTCCCCCCGGGACGGTCGTTGCACGCGGCGAGTGCGTTCCCGGCGTGGGCGCCAGGGAAGAGTATTACCCCGTGAATGAAGCGCTGGGGCATTTGTGCGCCTCAGGAGCCGCCGAGGAGTTGTGCCGCATACTGGCGCGCATGGCACCGGCCTGGCTGGCGCACATCGGCAGGCAGCCTGAGACCCCGGAAGCCTCCGCTGTGCAGCAGTCCCCCGAGGCCCGCATGCCCGGCGAACTTTGCGCGGCTCTCGAAGAAATCTCCCGTGACAGGCCGCTGGTTCTGGTATTCGAAGACCTCCACTGGTCCGATTCCGCCACGCTGAACCTGCTGGCAGCGCTGGCTCGCAGGCGCGCCCCGGCACATCTTCTCGTCCTTGTCACATTCCGGCCGCGCAGCATTGCGCCCGGCCATCCGCTGCGCGCCCTCAAGCACGACATGCTGGTGCGCAAACTTTGCACCGAGGCTGCGCTCGAGCCATTCCCCAAGTCGGCCATGGCCAGCCTCATCATGGGCGAGCTGCATCAATCTACATTGCCGCCGGGGCTGAGCGAATTCGTGCACCACCACTCCGAAGGTAATCCACTGTTCGCCAACGCCATCGTCGAGCACCTCATCGCGCAGCAGATCCTGGTGATCTCGGGAGAGAATGGCGCCGCTCATTACGAGATCCGTTCGCCGCTCAACACGCTCGACTCCGAAGTACCCGGCAAATTGGCTGAGATGGTGGAGCTGGAGATCGAACGGCTCGCGCCCGACGCAAAAGAGCTGCTTGAAGCCGGCAGCCTGCTCAACGTGGCGTTCCCTGCGTGGGCTGTGGCCGCCGCGGTGGATTGCGAGGCCGCCGAGGTGGAGGAGCGCTGCGATGCCATGGCTCGCGACCTTCACTTTGTGGAGCGTGCCGGCGAAGATGAGCTGCCCGGAGGCGCGCGCTCGGCCTTTTACGTTTTTGCTCACGAGGTCTATCGCGAAGTGCTTTATCAAAGGCAGTCGGCTGCGCGGCGCGCGCAACGGCATGTGCGCATAGCCGAGCGGCTGGCCCAGCTCTTCAAAGGCCGCGAAGCGGATGTTGCCCGCGAGATGGCCATGCACTATGAGGCAGCCGGCGAGTTGAAGCGAGCAGCCCAGGCTCTGCGCGCGGCCGCCACGCATGCCGCCGATCGCAGCGCGCATTTTGAAGCCGTGGAACTCAACGACCGCGCCGCGCAAATCGAAGCACGGGTGTAAGCGGCATTAGCATCTCCGTTGTGGCTTGATCCACGCCCCCAACATCGCAATGCCATCTTGAGCGGAGCGAAGGATCTGCGGTTGATTTTTAAAATCGCATTGATTCAGATGCTGCCCGGCGAATGATCCGTCGATCGGAGACGCACCTGTCAATACTGCACATTTGCCGTCAAGAGCACCTCTACGAAACTTGACGAATTCTGGATAGGAACTTGACGACTTTCTTTTATGGGGAGGTCTAAGGTCGTTTGCAGTCAGGAGGTCCACCCCATGAAAATCACGATTCGCTCCCTCGTCCTGGCGTCAGCCGTACTGGCGACAGCAGCCCTCACTGTGAAGACAGCGATGGCGGCCACCACTCTCAACGTGCCCTTCGCATTCACCGTCGGAAACGAGACCTGCCCGGCGGGCCACTACATCGTTGAGCGCGACAACACCGGCAACGCAGTCAAGCTGGTCGGTGCAACCAAGAGCTTCACCTGGGGCATTCATCCCGGCGATGGCGCTCCCACGGATTCTCGCGTGGTGCTGAAGTTTGACGACACCAATGCGGGCCACGCGCTCAGCGCAATTCAGTACGGGGCGCTCACCACTTCACGGCTCGACAAAAAGTTAATGAACCAGGAAGCCCATTCCGAGATCGGTCTCGGCAAGTAATCCAGGGCTCCCATCCTCAAAGGCTCCCCCAACCAATGGCGACTTGAGGGCGCATCCACCGAGATGCGTCCTCGTTTTTTTGCGTCGGAGTTGTATGCAACCTGCGTCGGCTTCAGCAGACCCTATCACCTGACCACTGATTACTGACTACTTTCTTTCGGCCACGGATCCTTGAGCAGCGAGCACAGCCCCATATCGTTGCCGTAGCGCTCAACCTCCACGGCCTCCATGTGCACAAAGCGGGCCATGCCGCGAAATGCGGGCACCGCGTCGGAGCCCATGATCTGCGGTGCAACGAAGAGGTGAATGCGATCGACCAGACCGCCCGATAGCATTGCGGTGTTCAACCGTGTGCCGGTCTCAGTCAACAGCGTCAGGATGCCTTCTTCGCCCAGCACGTCCAGCACTTTTCCCAGTGGCACGCGGCCAGCTTGCGACCCCATCGACGAAGACCTGTCGGCGGGGGCCCCCGTCGTATCGGCCGACAGCACCTCAACGCGAACGCCGCGCTTGCGCAATTCGTCGATGCGGGCCTGGTCTGCCGACACGGTAAAGATCAGCACATCGTTCTGCGCCGTGGTCACCATCTTTGCGTCGAGCGGCATCCGCAGTGCCGAATCAAGCACGATGCGCAGCAGCGGCCGCCGCCGCCGCAATCCGCTGCGATCGGTGAGCCACGGATCATCGGCAACCACAGTATCAACGCCCACCATGGCCGCATCGGCCTGCCAGCGCAGCGGCTGCACAGCGGCGCGAGCGAGCTCGCTCGTAATCCAATAAGGAGCAGCGGGTCCGGCCTGGTGCCCCGGCGGCGGCGCAATGCGCCCATCGAGCGACATAGCCACTTTCATCAGCACAAAGGGCCGCTTATGCTGGCTCCAGCGAGCAAAGCCTTCGTTGAGCCGCCTTGCCTCAGTTTGGCGGATGCCCAGCGATACCTCAATGCCCGCGGCTCTGAGCGCATCGGCTCCATGACCGGCCACGTTGGGATTGGGATCGATGGTGGCCGCAACCACGCGCTTGAGGCCGGCTTCGATAAACGCATTGGTGCAGGGAGGCGTGCGTCCCTGGTGGTTGCAGGGCTCGAGCGTCACATACGCCGTGCCCCCGTTAATCCGCTCGCCCGCATGTTCTCGCGCCTCGCGCAGCGCCACCACCTCGGCGTGATCCACCAGGTCGTACTCGTGCCAGCCTTCGCCCACCACCTGGCCCGCGCGGTCGAGAATGACGCAGCCGACAACAGGATTCGGTGAGCATAGCCCGATGCCGCGCTGAGCTAGCTCCAGCGCGCGGCGCATCCAGTAGAGATCTTTTGTTGCCTGATCGTTCATATCTGACCGTTCATTCCCGATCGCTCATGCCTGATCGCTCATCCCTGATTAATCGTACCGACTCTCGAATTAACGAACGGGAACAATCAAGTTTACATGCGGCCGCTTTGAAAGAGCACGGATTTACAGACTGGGGGAAAACTCGCATATTTCGCGGTTTTGAAAGGGCACGGATTCATCCGTGCCGCAAGTCCAGCAATATCAAAACGGCTTTAGCCGCTGAGGGAAGGTTTCGGGAAACCTCACGTCGCGCAATGACTTTTCCTGCGGCTCTACCAGCCCATCTCATGCATGCGATCGAGGATGAGCCCGCTATAGTGCGTCATGCGTTCGGGGCGGCGCTTGAGAGGCCGTGGCAGAATCGCAGCCAATTCGGCCGACTGCTCCCGACCCACACTGCGGGCTGGGATTTTGAAGTAATAGCGGCACGCCTCATCCGCGCCATAAATGCCCGGGCCCCATTCAACCACGTTGAGGTAGAGCTCAAGAATGCGCTGCTTGCCGAGGACGAATTCGGCCACCGGCACCAGCGTGAACTCCGCACCCTTGCGCAGGAACGAGCGACCGGTTCCGAAGAACAGATTCTTTACCAGTTGTTGCGTGATGGTGGAACCGCCGCGAATGCGTCCGCCCTTCATGTCGTCTTCCGCGGCAATCTGGATGGCTTGCCAGTCGAACCCGTGGTGCAGATAAAAGCGCCCGTCCTCCGCGGCGATAACGGCGTGCTGCAGGTCAGGCGAGATCTGGCGGAGGGGAATAAATGTGTACCGCTTGCGATAAGGCTTGTGGTGAATCAGTGCCTGCACGCGGCGCTCCATGTGTACTGCGTCGGTGGGCGGGTCGATGAAGCGCAGCGCCACGAGGCTGAGCGCGGCAAGCAGCCACGAACCCGCCACTGCAATCAGAAACCACTTCACAACGGCGCCGAAAGTTACTTTGCGGCGTGGGCGAACCTGGGGAAGTGCGGGGCTCTCAGTCACATTTCAGGATAACTGTTTGGACGTGGTCAAGCTTCAAACGATGAAGTGTCGAAGTCCGTGCTGTCCCAGGTCTCAAGAGCGAGACCCTTCGACAGGCTCAGGGCAGGCTCTGGGGCACCCAGGCGCGCTGTGCGAACTCGAGTTCGTCGCGCGGAGTTATTACCCCAGCAGCGACTCGACAAAATCCGGCGCGGAGAACTCGAGCAGGTCTTCCATCTTTTCACCCACGCCCGCAAATCGCACCGGCAAATCCAGCTCGCGCGCGATAGCCACGGCAATGCCTCCCTTGGCTGTTCCATCGAGCTTGGTGAGCACGATGCCCGTCACTCCCGCAAAGCCGGTGAATTGCCGCGCCTGTTCAAGGCCGTTTTGTCCGGTAGTCGCGTCCATCACCAGAAGCACCTCATGCGGAGCGCCGGGAATGAGTTTTGCGGCAATGCGGCGCATCTTGTCGAGCTCGTCCATCAGGCCGCTCTTGGTGTGCAGTCGTCCGGCCGTGTCAACGTATAGATCGTCGATCTTTTTTGATTTGGCGGCTGCAACAGCGTCGTACAGCACTGCCGAAGGATCGCCGCCCTGCCGCGTTTTAATCATCTCCACGCCCGAGCGCGAGGCCCAAATCTCAAGCTGCTCGATGGCCGCGGCGCGAAACGTATCGGCGGCGCACAGCAATGCGCTGCGCCCCTGCGCGCGACTCCATGCCGCCAGCTTTCCGCTGCTCGTGGTCTTGCCCGTGCCGTTCACGCCGACAAGAAATGTAACTTTGGGTGGCGCATCGGGTAAGGGAATCGGCCGCCGCGGAGCCTCAAGAATAGCCACAAGTTGTTCTTTGAGCAGTTTGCGCAGTTCGGCCCCGCCCTCAATTGCTTCGTGACGCGCTCGATCGCGCAGCGCATCCAGAATCGCCGCGGTCGTCGGCACACCGATGTCGCTGGTGAGCAGCGCTGTCTCCAGCTCTTCCAGCGCCGCGTCGTCCACGATGCGCGTCATCGCGGCCAGGTCGGCGATCTTGGCTGAGAACGACTCGCGCGTCCGCGTGACCGCCTGGCGCATGCGGCTGAAAAAGCCGCCCTTCTTCTCGCCTTGCTCGTCCGGCTCAGGTTTCTCGGGTTCCT
Organism: uncultured Occallatibacter sp.; assembly: GCA_964528915.1. Taxonomy (GTDB): domain Bacteria; phylum Acidobacteriota; class Terriglobia; order Terriglobales; family Acidobacteriaceae; genus Telmatobacter. The sequence goes on along the minus strand of CAZGUD010000024.1, from coordinate 28,386 downwards.
GCGGGCTTCCAAAAAGGGTAGTAAACGGCATGATCTGTCTTAAGGATAGTGGATGCAGCTAGTGGGCCGATTGGCGCAGAAATTCAGCTATCCCACCCTAAACGCAAAAGACGCGTTTAGGATGGGGCGCCCTCGGCGTTTAGGATGGGGCATCCGACGCAGCGGGCTCGGTCGCGTCGCGTTCGCTGTTATCGAAAATCTCTTCGAGCTTGCCGGCCGCATATTGCGCGCGCAGCACTTTCTTATCGAATTTGCCCACGCTGGTCTTGGGCACCTCGCCAATAAAAGTCCAGCGTTCGGGAATCCACCAGCGGGCCACGCGCGAGGCAAGATGCGAGCGCAGGGATGCAATGCTCAGGACATTGCCGCCCTTCGCGACGACGCAGGCCAACGGGCGCTCGCCCCATTTCTCGTCGGGAACGCCGATGACCGCAGCCTCAAGCACATCGGGGTGATCGATGATTGCATTTTCGAGTTCCACCGACGAAATCCACTCGCCGCCCGACTTGATTACATCTTTAGCGCGGTCGGTGATCTGGATATAGCCGCAGTCGTCCACGACACCCATATCGCCGGTGCGCAGCCAGCCGTCATGGAAGCGATCAGGGGACTCGGCGCCGTAGTAAGAAGAAGTGATCCATGGGCCGCGGACTTCGATCTCGCCAACGGATTTGCCATCCCATGGAAGCGCGGTCTCGCCATCGCAGAGGCGGAGCTCAACGCCGGGGATGACGCGGCCGGTCTTGGTGGTCCACTCCACTAGCTCGTCGACGGGGCAATTGCGCGGAGGCTGGGCGACGGCAGCTACGGGGCTGGTCTCAGTCAGTCCCCAACCTTGAATGACGTGCAGGTTGAAGCGGGAAAGGTAGCCCTCGGCGAGGCTGCGCGGCAAGGCAGCGCCACCGCTGAGCAGTACGCGGAAAAACGAGAGGTCGACGTTGTTGGCTTCGGCGTGTCGAAACATGCCGGAGAGCACTGTGGGCACACCGGCTGCGAAGGTGGGGCGGAATTCGCCGATCATCCGGCACAGCGGCTCAGGCTGCAGATACGGTCCTGGCATGAGCAGGTCGCAGCCGGCAAGCATCGTTGCGTATGGAATGCCCCAACCGTTGGCGTGGAACATGGGTACGATCAGCAGGCCGCGGTCGTTCACGTTGATGCCGATGCACCATGTGGCGCACACGTTAACGGCGTGCAGGTAGATCGAGCGGTGGCTGTAGACAACGCCTTTGGGATCGCCGGTGGTGCCGGTGGTGTAGCACATGGCCGCGGCGGAGCGCTCGTCGATTACGGGCCAGGCAAAGTTCGGCGGCTGAGCGGCGAGTAAATCCTCATAATGTAGAAAATCATCGGGCAGGCCGCCCGCGTCACCGATCACAATGATGCGCTCAACCGTACGTAGCTGCTCGACGATATGCAATAGCTGTGGCGCCAGCGAGGCATCGGCGACGATGATGCGTGAGCCTCCGTGGTTGATAACGTACGCCAGTTGATCGGGAAAGAGGCGGAGATTGAGCGTGTGAATCACCGCACCCATCGACGATACTGCGTAGTACGCCTCGAGGTGCTCCTGCGTGTTCCAGCAAAGGGTGCCTACGCGGTCGCCGGGCCGAATGCCGAGTTCGCGAAGCGCACATGCGAGCTGGCAGACGCGATCGCCAAAGGCGCGGAAGGCAATGCGGTTGAGGCCGTTTCCTGTCCAGGTGGCGATTTCGCTCTCGCCATGAACCTTTACACCGTGCTCAAGGATCGAAGCAATAGTGAGCGGAAAATCAGACATCGTGGATAGCATCCAGGCGACCTCCGTCATGCGGGCGAGAGAGAGAGTTGAAGGGGAATGGGAGACTACACGGGGACTGTCGGATTCTATCTGAATGGGAATGACATACACAATTGGGCCGCTGCTGAATTGCATCGGTATCTGGCGCTCTTTCGGAGCCGGTTTTCGAGAATAGAACCCAGCCGCGGGCAAAACTGCTGGATGCCGTTCAACTGACGGTTGTGGCAGTCCAGTGCCCGCAAGCGTGCATTCACCGCGAATCCGTCCCGGCCTGTTGACGAATCCGATATCCTTGAAATAAGGCCGCTTGGGCCGCAAGGACACCCCTTATGACTCCCCTACTCGATGTCCACAACGTCCACCCTCTTTCGAGGATTCTCGAATCGCGCATCGCCATCATCGACGGCGCGATGGGCACCACTCTGCGCACCTACGGAATGAAGGAGCGCGATATTCGCGGCGAGCGTTTCAAGAACTCGACCAAAGACCTGCTGAACAACGGCGATCTCTTTTCGCTCACGCAGCCGGCCATGGTGGGCGACATTCATCATCGCTTCCTCACCGCGGGCGCCGACATCATCGAGACCAACACCTTTGGGGCGACCAGCATTGCGCAGAGCGAGTTCTTTGTCGACGATCCGCGTGAACATGGGGGCCGCAAAGATCCCGAGTTCTACCAGAAAATCATTGATAACCCGAGCCTGAAGGCTCTTGCGTGGGAGATCAACGAGCAATCGGCGAATCAGTGCCGCGAGTGGGCCGACCGCGTTGCCAATGAGACTGGCCGCCAGCGCTTTGTCGCGGGCGCCCTCGGGCCGCTCACGGTGTCGCTTTCAAACTCTCCTGACGCAGACGATCCCGGCTTTCGCGTCGTGACGTTCGACCAGGTGAAGACCGCTTATGCCGAACAGGCGCGCGCTCTCATTGCCGGCAACGTTGACCTGCTGCTGGTTGAAACCATCTTCGACTCGCTCAACGCCAAGGCCGCGCTGGTCGCCATTCAGGAGGTGTTCGCGGAGAGCGGCAAAAAGCTGCCCATCATGATCTCTGCCGCAGTGGGCCGCGGAGGGGAAACCATGATCTCGGCGCAAACCATCGAGGCTTTCTGGTACGCCGTCGAACACGTTAAACCGTTCTCGGTCGGGCTCAACTGCTCCCTGGGCCCTGACCTCATGTATCCGTTTCTTGAAGAGCTATCGGCCAAGGCCGACGCCGCAGTCTCCTGCTATCCGAATGCCGGCCTGCCCAATCCGCTTTCCGAAACTGGGTTCGACCTCGGCCCTGCCGACATGGCCCGCTACCTCGGCGAGTTCGCGCGCGCCGGCCTCATCAACATAGCCGGCGGATGCTGCGGCAACACGCCCGAACACATCGCTGCCATCGCCAAAGCGCTTGAGGGGCTGCCTCCACGCCAGATTCCCGTCGCCGATGAGATTGAGACGGCGGCATGAGCACGACAACTTTCAAGCCCCTGCACCTCTCCGGCTCGCAGCCCTTCACGCAGCAGCAGGGCGTCTTCATCATGATCGGCGAGCGCACCAATGTGGCCGGCTCACCCAAATTCGCCAGGCTCATCAAGGACGGCAAATTCGAAGAAGCCGTAGCCATCGCGCGACAGCAGGTTGAAAATGGCGCCAACGTCATCGACATTTGCATGGACGAGGGCATGATCGACGGCGTCTCGGCCATGACGCGTTTTCTCCATATGCTGGCCAGCGAGCCTGAAGTTGCCAAGATCCCCTTCATGATCGACTCCTCAAAGTGGGAGGTGATCGAGGCCGGGTTGAAGTGCCTGCAAGGGAAGGGAATCGTCAATTCCATCTCGCTCAAAGAGGGTGAAGACAAATTCCGAGCCAATGCACGAACCGTTCTGCGCTACGGCGCCGCGGTTGTGGTGATGGCTTTTGACGAGCAGGGCCAGGCCGCAACCTATGCAGAACGGATTCGCATCTGCGAGCGCGCCTATCGCATCCTCGTTGACCAGGTAGGCTTCCGGCCTGAAGATCTCATCTTCGACCCCAACATTCTTACTGTTGCCACGGGGATGGAAGAGCACAACAACTACGCGGTCGACTTTATCGGCGCCTCGCGCTGGATCAAGCAGAACCTGCCTTACGCCAAGGTCTCGGGCGGCGTTTCAAATATTTCTTTCAGTTTTCGCGGCAACAACAAGGTGCGCGAAGCCATGCACTCCGCGTTCCTTTATCATGCCATCGCCGCGGGCATGGACATGGGCATCGTGAATCCCGGCATGCTTGAAGTATACGAGGAGATCGATCCCGAACTTCGCGACCTGGTCGAAGATGTATTGCTGAATCGCCGCGCAGATTCAACCGAGCGCCTGGTCGAATTTGGCGAGAAACTCAAGGCTGCGGGCGGGAACGATTCTGAAGCGGAGCAGAAGACCGAAGAGTGGCGCAACGCCCCGGTAGAAGAACGCCTGTCGCACGCGCTGGTGAAGGGAATCGACCTGTACATCGAAGCCGATACTGAAGAAGCGCGCGCCAAACTCGGCCGCCCACTCTCCGTTATTGAAGGCCCGCTCATGGACGGCATGGGCGTGGTCGGCGATCTGTTTGGCGCCGGCAAAATGTTTTTGCCGCAGGTGGTCAAATCTGCACGCGTGATGAAGAAAGCCGTCGCCTACCTTACGCCCTTCATGGAGGCGGAAAAGGCATTGATGGCCGCGGCTGGTCAAACAGTGAGGGCACAGGGCAAGATTATTCTCGCTACGGTCAAAGGCGACGTGCACGATATAGGCAAGAACATTGTGGGAGTGGTGCTGGCCTGCAATAACTACGATGTGATTGACATGGGCGTGATGGTGCCCGCCGACAAAATCCTCGAGCGCGCCCGCAGTGAAAACGCTGACGTGATTGGATTGAGCGGGCTGATTACGCCTTCGCTCGATGAGATGGTGCACGTTGCCCGTGAGATGGAGCGGCAGGCTTTCAAACTCCCGTTGCTCATCGGAGGCGCAACCACCAGCCGCGCGCACACCGCCGTCAAAATCGCTCCTCATTACTCCGAGCCTGTGGTGCACGTGCTCGACGCCAGCCGCGCCGTGCCGGTCACTTCCAGCCTGCTCAGCGAGGAATTAAAGCCAGCATTTGTCGCACAGCATCGCGCCGAGTACGAAGCGTTGCGCAAGACCCTCGCCGCGCCGCGCCAGCCGCTCGTGTCTCTCGAAGTTGCCCGCTCCCGCCGCACTCCCATTGAGTGGCGCAGCGAAGATATTCCCACCCCCTCGTTCACCGGCGTTCGCGTGCTTGACAACTTCCCGCTTGCAACTCTGCGTGAGTTTATTGACTGGACACCGTTCTTCCACACCTGGGAGCTGAAGGGCGTTTACCCGCGCATTCTCGACGACCCACGACAGGGTGAACAGGCGCGGCTGCTCTTTGCTGAAGCCAACGCGCTGCTAGATACCATCATTGAGAAGAATCTAATTACCGCGCGCGGCGTCTACGGATTGTTCCCCGCCAGCGCCATTGGCGACGACGTCGAGCTCTACAATGACGAATCCCGCTCCACAATTCTCACCCGTTTTCATTTCCTGCGCCAGCAGCTCGACAAGGGCGCAAACGAGCCATGCAGATCGTTGGCCGACTTCATTGCTCCAAATGGTCCTCGCTCGCAAGGCGATTATATCGGCGCATTCGCAGTCACCAGCGGCGTTGGGCTCAAAGAGTTGTGCGACAGCTTCCGCGCAAAGCACGACGACTACAACGCCATCATGGCTGAAGCTCTCGCCGACCGGCTTGCCGAAGCTTTTGCCGAGTGCCTGCACAAGCGCGTGCGTGAGGAGTGGGGTTACGGCCGCTGCGAGAAGCTCACCATCGACGAGATCATTCACGAGAAGTACCGAGGCATTCGCCCTGCTGCCGGCTACCCGGCGTGTCCCGATCACACTGAAAAGGGCACGCTCTGGCGCCTGCTCGACGTTGAGTCTCGCACCGGAATTACTCTTACCGAGTCGTTCGCCATGTGGCCCGGCTCGAGCGTCAGCGGACTCTACTTCGCTCATCCCGAATCGCGCTACTTCTCCGTTGGCAAAATCGATCGCGACCAGGTCGCCGACTACGCCGCGCGCAAGCAGATGAGCATCGCTGACGTTGAGCGCTGGCTGGGGCCGAACCTGAACTACGAGCCGGCCGTTTCTTAACGCCGGTCTCCACAGGCTGTATCGGGCCTCCCGTCTTCAGATTTGCTCTCTCCCGCGATCCAAGAGTCAAACCGCCCAATTCGGAAATGGGACGGCTGCGAAAAATCCTTTTCGAGTTTGCGTGGAATTATCTCCGTTTGTGTCACAGTGTTCTCAAGACAAAAACAGAAAGCATGGTGGGCCTCCTCGAACGGCCGGGGCCACGCGGCGGACATTCCGCGTTGCGATTCCGGCCGTTCGTTTTTTGCCGTCCTCCATGCCAAGCACCCTTTCAGCGCGAGTCGATTGCCTCTTCGCCTTCCTGTGCGCCTGCGACGGGCGTAAACTCTCACTCATGCTGTTTATGGTGGTTGAGCGTTTCAAGCAGGGCGCCAAGCCCGTCAGGGAACGATTCGAGCAAGAGGGGCGAATGCTGCCTGATGACGTGACCTACCTTGCAAGCTGGATTGAAGCAGACGGCGCACGGTGCTTTCAGCTCATGGAGGCGCCTGGTCTTGAGTCTCTTTGCCCCTGGCTTAAGCAGTGGGACGACCTCGTTGACTTCGAAGTGACTCCGGTTCTTACTTCGCAGGAGTTCTGGTCCCAAGTGAGTTTGCGCGAAAGTCAATGATGTGGCAATCGCATTTCTCTGTGTAAGTGGGCGTCGTTCATGACAGTTTCGTAACAATCCTCTGCAAAATATTTGCACTGCATTCGCGGCCGGTTGACCGTCCTTTCATCGCTTTCACCCAATACTGCTGGCATGATCTCCAGCCCTCATTTTGAAAGCACGTTAAATCTGGATCTGCGCCGCTCCGATCTCACTCAAATCTTACCTCCAGCAGTTTCTTCATCTCCGCTTCACATTCCAGCCGAATTTGAGATTCACGCCGAGGTAGGTGCGTATTGCCTGCACATGGCCCGCACTCGCGAAGACCGTGAAGCCGCATGCCGGCTGCGTTTCCGCGTCTTCAATGTCGAACTCGGCGAAGGGCTTGAAAGCTCTTACGAAACCGGCCTCGACACAGATCGCTTCGACGCTGTTTGCGAGCACCTTGTAGTTGAAGAGAAGCAATCGGGCCGCATTGTCGGCACTTACCGCATGCAATCGGGCGCAGCGGCCGCGCGCAACCTGGGCTACTACTCCGCGCAGGAGTTCGAACTGGGGCCCTACGAACCTCTACGTGCCGGCATTCTTGAGCTTGGACGCGCCGCTATCGACCGCGCCCATCGCACGCCTGAGGTGCTCACATTGTTATGGCGAGGCATTTCGCAGTATGCTCATGGTATGGGGCTTCGTTATTTGCTCGGTTGCTCTTCGCTCAACTCCGTCGATCCCGCTGAAGGATGGCAGATGTACAGCCTGCTTCAGAATTTCAAAGTCAGCGCTGAGTTTGAGACCATGCCAACCGCCACCTATGCCTGCCCCGACGAGCCGCAGGCCGCAAGCGCACAGACCTTCGCCTGCAAGGTAACTCCGGAATCTTCGGCGCTCGGACACGCATCGCCGGCTGCTCCCCAGGTAAAAGTCCCCAAGCTGCTCAGGACCTACCTGGCCATCGGCGCGCGCATTGCCGCTCCGCCCGCCTTCGATCGCGAGTTCCGTACCATTGATTTTCTTACCCTGCTCGATCTTGAAATGCTCTCGCCGGCTGCGCGCAATCGCTTTCTGGCGCCCCTTACCCTGTGATGTTGCGGCGTTGCCGGCGCACTGTGGCGCTGGCATTCGCGCTCCTCACTTGCGTTGTCCGTTATTGGCTCCTGCGCCTGCGCCGTCCGCTTACGATTGAGCGCCGAGCGCTCTGGCTGCAGTCGGCGTGCCGCGGCATACTGGCCAGCGTGGGGGTGCGCTTCACCGTTGAGGGCCAGCCCCCCGACCACGGCCTCGTGGTGGCCAACCACCTCAGCTATCTTGACATCTGCATTTTCTCGGCAATCATGCCCTGCTGTTTCGTTTCCAAGCTGGAGGTAAATCGCTGGCCCTTCTTTGGCAAGGCCGCGCGCGTCGGCGGCACAATCTTTCTCGATCGCTCAAGCCTGGCCAGCGCCAACGTTGTCTCCGATATCATCAGCGAACGCCTCGCGTATTCAATTCCGGTGCTCCTGTTTCCTGAGGGGACCAGCACCGATGGCAGCGAGGTGCTTCGCTTCCACAGCCGGCTCATTCATCCGGCAACCGAGCTCGGCGCGCCAATTACGGCAGCAGCCATCCGTTACATTCCCGGCGGCAATATTGATGAACGCGAACTCTGCTGGTTCGGAGACAACAGCTTTCTTCCCCATTTGTGGAATGTGCTGGGTGTAAGCGCGTTCTCAGCGCATGTTTGCTTCGGTCAGCCTCGCATCTATCCGGATCGCCGCGCGGCGGCCGATGAAACTCGCGCTGAGATCATTGCCATGCGCACTGAGGGAATTTCGCTGTCGTCGGTAGGAGCCTTTGAACAGGCCGATGTTTTGAATGGGAAGTGCTAGAAATGGTTGCATAAATAGTTTTGCGTCAGGGCACTTCTTTACAGGCTGCTGAGAAACTCGCCGGGATGAGGTCTTGTATCAGGGCGCGAGTTTACTCGCGCCGATAAAGCTCCCAAAATGAGACTGGGCTTTAGCCCCTGCTACGTAGGGCATTGGAGGATTGTTTCATTTGACGAGTTTTTCTGCAGCCTCTTTAGTCGTGCCGCAAGGCCCATAAACGCTGGGGCTTTAGCCCCTGAGGGAGGCTGCACCGCCGGCCTTCGATTATTTGTGCAACCAGTTCTAGCCGGTCAAGGCTCTGCAAGTTGCTGGAAAATTTAATGGAAAAACCCGGAGCGGGGCTGGCTGCCTATGCCGTTGCAGACCCTGCACTGCCGGAGTTTGATCCAATTACGCGAGTAGCTGTGACTGATTCTCTGAAAGGTCTCAGTATTAACAATTCCTCGGCAACGTACCCAGTTATCGTCCCGTCTGAGAACTTCACAATCACACCGTCTTCGGCGTCGCGTTCCACAGCTAGAATTCCTACGCAATTGTCCATAACAGGAATATATCCCTAAGCAGAAATGCTTGATGTGATTTGGCTCACTCCGCGAAAGCTCCGGATACTCTGACGCGCGAAGCGTCGCCTCTTCCAGCGCATATCAACCAACCGCTGCGCATCGCTCAAGCTCGCTTTCTTCTCGCCACGCAGAGCCTCGCCGGAATGTAACTCAAGATTGAGTAATCACCCTCTGTAAGTCCCGCGGCCGCGCATAGCCGCCGCCAATCGTCGGGCTTGAACGCCCGCGCCACCGACACAGGCCCATCGTGCTGCACAAACTTGTGCCAACGAGCCGCCTTCGCCAGCAGCTTGAATAGCCGGTAAGGAGTGGCTGCGCGCGAGAGATCGTTCACAAACCACCCCAGCCTTGCATGCGTTTCCATCCAACCAATGAACCGCACAATCTCTTCGTCGTTCAAGTGATGCGTAAAGAGCGAGCACACGATCACGTCGACCCGCGCCTGGGGCTCATATTCAAAAACATTTGTGGCAACAAACTCAATTTCGCAGTCTGGCGGCGTTGCCTCTTTGGCGATGCTGATCGCATCAACGCTCAAGTCCAACCCAATCAGCCGCACTTCAATTCGATTCCTCTTTGCCCAGCGCGCCATCCCGCGCAACGCATCGCCATCGCCACATCCAACGTCGAGAATCCGCAGCGGCTGGCGCGTCATCGCAAGCTTGTCGAGAAATGTGCTGAGCCACTTAATCGTTGGACGGTTACCGTGAAGCCAGGCATTCGCGCGTGCAAGGTCGCGCAGGCACGCGCGCATTTCCTCGCGGCTGCATGGCCCGTCCATCAGTTCGAGCAACTCGGCAGGCTGCGCGCGACGGCTCATGTCGGGCACGTTATGCTGCATGAAAGAGCATTGTCTCCGCCGTCACTCCCGGGCCAAAACTGATCGCGCAACCCTGCTGGCCGGGCGTCGCGCGCTGCATCAGCTCGCGCAATACAAACATGACCGAGGCCGACGACATGTTGCCGTAATTGGCCAGCACGCGACGCGACGCGGCCAGCGATTCGGGCGCCAAAGCCAGACCCTTCTCGACCGCATCGAGAATCGTGCGCCCGCCGGGATGCACCGCCCAAAGTTCGATCGCATTCACATCGCGCCCCTGCGTGATTTCGCTCCCAACTTCGCCAAGCGTACGGCGAATTTCACCGGGAACCTGCCCCGAAAGCTGCATATCGAAGCCCATCTCGCGAATCTTCCAGGTAATCAGGGACGCGGTCCCAGGCAACCTGAGCGCAAGAAAGCTGTCCATCGCGAGGCCCGCCGGCCGTCCACTCACCAGACACGCCGCGCATCCATCGGCGAACAGCAGGAACGACAGCACCTGTTCCAGCTCCGGCGTCTCCTGCATGTGCAACGTGCACAACTCGAGATTTAGAATCAGCACGCACGCATCCGGCTCACTGCGCACAATATGCCGCGCCGATTTGAGCGCATTGATGGCCGCGTAACAGCCCATGAATCCGATCATCGTGCGCTCCACCGGCTGCTTCAATTCAAGCGCGTCGACGACATCAAAATCCAGGCCCGGCGCATACAGCCCCGTGCAACAGGTCACGATCACGTGCGTAATGCTCTGCCGTTCCTCTTCGCTGACGGCGAGCTTCTTCAGTGCGCATCGCGCCAGTTGCGGCGCAAATTGCTCAAATACCTCCATGCGCCGCGCGGTTCCAGGGAAGCTGCCGGGCACGTAGATGCCTTCGGCATCGTTCCACTTTCCGTCGGCAGATGCTATGGGCTCGATAAACGAATACCGATGCTCAATTTGCGACATGCGCACCATGCGCTTATACAGGTTTCGCTCTGTTCCCTCTGGCACAAGCGTTTCGGCAAATGAAATAAACGCCTGGTGCACATCGTGCGGGGGCGTGGCCGTTGCAATGCGATTGATGTAAACGGTTGTCATGGTTCTCCCTGGAGATGTAGAGGCCGCTTAGAGAGGATAGACGCAGCGGGAGGGGACGCGTCATGAAAAGGATCTGGAAATGTCACCGCATTGCAGTTTTCGGCGACTGGGAGAGATGAGGTTCTATCCCAGCAGCGCCATGGTCACATGATTAACCACGAACGCCGCGCCGTAGGCCAGCGCCAGCATATAAATGAACTGAACGATCGGCCACTTCCAGCTATTGGTCTCGCGCTTCACTACCGCCATGGTCGAGGTGCATTGCATGGCGAAGGCAAAGAAGATCATCAGCGCCAGCGCGCCGCCCAGCGTCATATCGTGGTGCAGCGCCGTCTGCAAGTTCAATGCCTGGGTGCTGGGGTCGGCGCCATACAGGGTGCCCATCGTGCTCACCATTACCTCGCGCGCCAGCACGCTCGACACCAGGCCGATGCCGATCTTCCAGTTGAAACCGAGCGGCGCAATTACCGGCTCGATAAAGTGGCCGATCCGCCCGATCACGCTGCTGGCCAGCTCCGGCGCAGCCAGCGTGCCCGTTGCCGTGTGGATTACCGGCAAATGCGCCAGCACCCACAGCGCCATGGTCACGCCCACAATCACCGTGCCCGCATTCTTCATAAAGATGCGGCCACGATCGATCACGCGCAGCACCAGCGATTGCACAGTGGGCATGCGATACTGCGGCAGCTCAAGGATGAACGGAGTTTCACTCGATTTCAGAATCGAGCTCTTCAGCAGCCGCGCCGTAGTAAACGCCGCCACAAAGCCGGCCACGTAAAGTCCCAGCATCACGACTGTGCGCAGCCCCAGGAACCCGTGCAGATAAACGATGTTCGGTATGAACGCGGCAATCAGCAGCAGGTAAACCGGCAGCCGGGCCGAGCAGGTCATGAACGGCGTCACCAGGATTGTGGCCAGGCGGTCGCGCTTGTTCTCAATGGTGCGCGTGGCCATGATGGCCGGTACCGCGCAGGCGTAGGCCGAAAGCAGCGGGATGAACGCTTTCCCGTTGAGCCCGATGGTTCGCATCACGCGATCGGCAATCAGCGCCGCGCGGGCCAGGTAGCCTGAATCCTCAAGCACGCCGATAAACAGGAACAGCAGCAGGATCTGCGGCAGAAACACCAGCACCGACGAGATGCCCTTCCAAATGCCGTCCAGAACTAACGATTGCAGCCATCCTGCCGGCAAGAATGGCCGGACCAGATCCCCCATCCGCGCCAGGATGTCTCCGAAACCGTCAGAGAGCGGCTGGCCAATGGAGAAGACCACCTCAAAGACGCCGATTACCACTGCCAGAAACAAGAGCGGTCCCCAGATGCGATGCAACAGAATGCTGTCGATCTTACGCGTGCCCTCAACCGAGAGCGGCGCGCGATACCCGGTCCGCCGGCTCACCTGCGCGGCCCACGTGTGCGCGCTGGCTGCGTTGCCAATTACCGGCAGAGTCAGCGGCGGGTGCGAGCCGGTCCCGTTGCCGGGCTGATTCAGAAACAGATTAATTGCGTTAAGGCCAGTGCCATGCACCGCGCTGATCTGCGCCACCGGGGCGTTCAGCTCCCGCGCCAGTTGCAGCGGGTCAACCTTGCCGCCGCGCTGCTCCATCAGGTCGCTCATGTTCAGCAGCACCAGCGTGGGCAGGCCCGTGGCCAGCACCGGCGCAGCCAGCATCAACTGGCGGGTCAGGTGCTGCGAGTCAAGCACCAGCAAAACTGCGTCCGGCTTGGGAGTGCCGTGCATCGTTCCGGCCAGCACTTCAACCGCGACGCGCGCGTCTTCTGAGTAGGGGGTAAGGGAATAGATTCCAGGCAGGTCGATCAGCGTCAGGTCGTCGCGGCCCACACCGGCCATCAACCCCATGCGCTGTTCCACGGTAACGCCTGGATAATTAGCCACTTTCTGGCGCAAACCTGTGAGCCGATTGAAAAGTGTGGATTTGCCCGAGTTAGGCGGGCCTATGAGAACTACCGTGCGCAATTGGCCGGGCACAACTGGTCCAGCGGGCGGCTCAAAGGCCGGGGTCGCGCAACAACTGCTCATCTCGCAACCTCAGCCAGCTCCATTCTTTCTGCGATTTCCGGTTGTGATTCTCTGTTCGACACGGGGCGAATCCTTATCGCGTCCGCAGTCTCGTGGCGCAAAGCAATCTCAAGCCCGTCAATCGAGTAAACCGTGGGGTCGCCGGCTGGAGCGCGACGCACCGCCGTCACTTCGGCGTCGGGCACAAATCCCATGTGCATCAGGTGGTTCTGCACAGATTCAGGCAAATCGAGAGCTACCAGGACAGCACTTTCACCGACGCTCAATTCGCTAAGCACTTTTGCCTTCCTGGCTCCCATTTGCCGCCTCGGGGACGGACGTCCGAAAACCCGACCTGTTTGGTCGTAATTAAGTATACGACCAAATCCGTCCGGGTTGCAAACAGTGGATTGAAACAAGATCGCTCGCCAGAAACCCATCGCCTTAACCTCCGGGAGTCTTTCGCTTACGGGCCTCTCAAGCGCTCCCAACTTACTTGCGGGCCGTTTCTATTAACATCGGCGCGATGGTCTATATTTATCAGTCGAAAACGCGGCTTGAATGTGACCTGAATCACCCGCATGGCGACTTGGACTGCACCTCGGAAACGGATTGTGAGGGGGGACAAAGCCACGAACCACGCGCCGGTTAATCTCGCCGCGACCAATAGGCGATTCCGGAGTGAGGCTCCTGAAAAGCGGCGGTATATTTGGGGACCTTCAGGCCCGGATCGCAACGAGTGGCAGGGAGCCCGACTGTAGTATTAGTTTGGCGTGGAGGACAGGGATGAGTGGATCTAAATTCATCAATGAACGTAAACGAGGAGAACGCGAACAGGACCGCCGATGGTTCCTGGTCAGAGCTTCGGCTGCCACTGTTGCCGGCCTTTCAATCGCAAGCGAGACCTTGAACGCATCCAGCGCATCGGCACAACCCACCCCACCTCCATCGCCGCCAGGCGGAGTGCAATCCTTCACCGCAACAGGCCTGCACGATGCCATCCAGAATCTTGACGCCAACCCCGGCAACAACACCATCGTCGACGACAAAACTTTCACCGTTGCATTGACAGTTGAAAAAAACAAGGCGGCAAAGGAATTTGAGTGGCACGAAAGCCGCGATCACGTCTTTCAGATTCTCTCGGGATCGACTGTAATCGAAGTGGGCGGAACACCAAAAAACGCCCACAGCAGCAAACCGGGCGAATGGAACGCGCCCGAGTCGCAAAATGCCGTCAGCATCACCCTGAACCAGGGCGACATGCTCGTCATCCCGCGCGGCGTGCCGCATCGCCGCACCACCGCTGGTTCTGTGACATTAATGCTCATCTCCCCGCAGGGATCCGTTTAAAAGCAAGTCAGCAATTCGTGTAGTCCGTTTGTGCCGCCGCTCTCCTGACCGGCTGTAGCGCGGGTCTCCCGACCCGCGGCTCTGATCTGCAGTCGTCTCTCCCAGCATCTAAAGTCTCAAAAGGTTCGTGATCTTTTCCATGGCTCTCACCGGTCCCCCAAATGCGTTAGCGGCTTCAGCAGTTCCCTCCGCCGCCAGCAAGAAGCTGCTGCCGTGGCTTGTCGCGGTTGCGTTTTTCATGGAGTCGCTGGATACCACCATCCTCAATACGGCTGTGCCCGCGATTTCTGAAGCGCTGCACGTTGTCCCGCTCAGCATGAAAGCCGTGCTGGCCAGCTATACGTTGAGCCTCGCGGTGTTCATCCCAATCAGCGGTTGGATGGCGGACCGATTCGGAACCCGGCGCGTCTTCGCCGCTGCAATCGGACTCTTTACCCTGGGATCGTTGTTATGCGGCATCTCGAGCAACATTCATGTGCTGGTTGCCTGCCGCGTGCTGCAGGGCTGCGGTGGCTCCATGATGGTGCCCGTAGGCCGGCTCACCCTGGTGCGCACGTTTGCCAAATCCGATCTGCTCCGCACCATGAGCTTCGTTTCGATACCGGCCCTGATTGCTCCCATGCTGGGACCAATCGCGGGCGGCCTGATTGTCGGCTATCTCCATTGGCGCGTGATCTTCTTTCTCAACATTCCCATCGGCCTGATCGGCCTGATACTGGTCTACATTCATCTGCCAGATTACCGTGAAGTGACACACCCGCTCGATACAGTTGGATTGATCCTCTTCGGCTCCGGCATCGCCCTCTTGTCCTACGTGCTTGAAGTCTTCGGGGAGCACACCCTCAGCGTGCGTGAGATCGCGGGATTACTGGTGCTTTCTCTGGCACTGCTGGCCGGTTACTGGCTGCATGCGAAATCTCTTGCGTTCCCGTTGCTCCAACTCGGGCTCTTCAAGATTCGTACCTTTCGCGCGTCGGTCAACGGAAGTTTCTTTACCCGGCTGGGTATCGGTGGAGTGCCGTTTCTCCTCCCCTTGCTCTATCAGGTCGGTCTCGGTTTCACTCCGGTGCAATCAGGCCTGCTCATCATGCCGCAGGCCCTGGCCGCCATGTGCATGAAATTTGTCATGCCGCGCATTCTCTCAACCATCGGCTATCGCTGGGTGCTCATCTCCAACACCGTCATCATCGGCCTGCTGCTTCTGCTTTTCGCCACCATCGGCCTCCACACTCCGGTGTGGATCATTGTGTTGCAGGCATTCTTTTATGGGGCCTTCACGTCGTTGCAGTACACCAGCATGAATACGCTGGTCTATTCAGACACTTCAGATCAGGAATCCAGCGCGGCCAGTTCCATCGCCAGCACCATGCAACAGATGTCGATCAGCTTTGGCGTGGCGACCGCGGGATTAGCGACAGCGTTTTTTGTTCCCGCGCATGGCCAGGCCAGTCCGGCCGAGATGATCTACGGAATCCACAAGGCGCTGGTAGCGCTCGGCGGGTTGACCATTGTTTCGACAATCGTCTTCAGTAGCCTGAAGCGTGGCGATGGAGACGCTGTAAGCCACGAAAAGGACTTGCATCCGGGCGGGTGAAAATCCCTCAGGCCGTAGGCCCAAGGCCCTAGTGCCTATTGCCTAGTCCCTAGTGCCTTAATTCCTGCTCCGCACCTTCGAAAGCAGCCGCAGCATTTCAATGTAAAGCCACACCAGCGTCACCATGATGCCGAAGCCGCCGTACCACTCCATGTATTTGGGCGCGCCAGCGGTTACTCCCTGCTCGATAAAGTCGAAGTCGAGCACCAGGTTCAGCGCCGCAATGGCCACCACAAACAGGCTGAAGCCGATTCCCACCCATCCCGATCCCCACACCGAACCGAAGAAGTTGATGTGGAACATTCCCAGCAGCATCGACGCGAAGTAGAAAAGGCAGATGCCGCCGGTCGCCGCGATAATGCCGATGCGGAACTTGTCAGTAACTTTGATGATCCCCGAGCGGTAGAGGAACAGCATCACGAACAGAGTGCCGAAGGTGAGGCTCACCGCCTGGAATGCGATCCCCGGATAGTAGTGATTCATGATCGCCGAGAGGCCGCCCAGCGCCATGCCCTCAAGCAGCGCATAGATGGGCGCGGTCACTGGCGACCACTCCTTTTTGAAGATGGTCACGAAGGCAAAGATCAAGCCGCCGAACATACCCACCATCAACTGCAGGTACACCGAGCTCGGGTCGAGGGTGTCCATGAAACTCTTCCACGTCCACGCCGCAGTAGCCAGGGCGCACAGCAGCAGAATCGCGGTCTTGTTCATGGTGCCGTTCAGGGTCATGCGCGCCGATGCGTCGATCAGGCCGCCGTACTGGCCGCTCCCGTATTGCTTGAACGTGTCCTGGCCAAGAGCCGGATTCGAAGTCTTAAACAGTGGCATTGAAAAATCCTCCATGGTCGCACAGTTGGTTGCATTGCAGCGGCTGTCTAATAGATGATCGCAGCCCGCTTCCGTCTCTTCAATTTTAATTCTTTCGGCCGCCGAACCTTCGCTCACAGCTTGTCGAAAGCCGTCTGGTAACGCGAGATGGTCGCCATCATCTCCTCAACCTCCGCAACTGGCTTGATGCCCCCGCGTGCACCCGCGGCCATGCAGTTGGCGGCCGCAGCGGCGCATGCAAAGTCCAACTGCCGATCGAGAGGCCAGTCTTTAAGCAGCCCGTAGATGAACCCGGCGTGGAAGATGTCGCCCGCGCCCGTCGTATCAACCACCGGGACGCGGTACGCCGCGCAATGCAGGTGCCGCATGCCATCCCACGCCAGCACACCATCCTGTCCCAGCGTTGCCCCGGTCAGCTTGCAGCCGTAACGCTCCATCATGCGCTTCAACGCTCGTTCGAGATTGGGCTCGTCCATCAGACGGCAGGGAAAATCGCGGCTGGCAATCAGGTAGTCGACGTTCTCGACAAGGTCTTCAACGCCAGGATACGTTTCATCCAGATCGGCCACCACCGGAACGCCCGCCTGCCGCGCCCAGACCGCCGCTTGCGTAGCCGCGGCTGTGTCGTGCCCGTCCACATGCAGCGCGCGCGCGTTCACAATCCACTCGCGGTCCAGCTCGTCGGGCTGCAGCGTCAGCTTCTCGTCGCGGCGGCAAAGCACCGTGCGTTCCCCGCCGGCGTCCACAATAATCAGCGACTGCGGGCTTACGCCCCCCGGCACGTGAATCAGCCGCGCTTCTACTCCCGCTTTGTCGAATGCCGCCTGGTGCAGCCGCGACGCATCGTCATCGCCCAGCTTGCCCACGTAGCGGGTGAGCAATCCCCATGTCTGGCAGGCAACTACCGTGGTCGCCACCTGCCCGCCGGGCATGATGCTCGCGCCTGCGTACTCGGTTTTCGACCCGCGCTCAGGAAAGCTTTCGAGCGGTATCAGCGTGTCAGTGGCGTTCAGCCCCACACCGACGAGGTCAACCATTTCGCACACGGCCATTCCGTCATTGTATCGGGCCCGCGGTTTACCAACTGTGCGCAGAGTGCCTGTCAATTGGCATTTATGCTGTACGCTCAAGAGAGTATTTTTCTTCCCTTCGGACTGAAACTGTGGCTCAACAATTAACTTCACGTCCGTTTCAATACGCCAAGCCGGGCGGTCCGCTTAGCTGCGGCCCGGTTTCGCTTGAAACTCTCGCCCGCCGCTACGGCACTCCCCTTTACGTCTATTCGGCCGACCAGATCGCCGAGCGGCTTGGAATGTTCCACAACGCCCTGGCCGGTCGCGACCATCTCGTCTGCTACGCGGTCAAGGCCAACTCCACGCTGGCCATTCTGCGGCTGCTGGCCGAGCGCGGCGCCGGGTTCGACATCGTCTCAGGCGGCGAACTGGAGCGCGTGCTGGCTGCCGCGCCAAAGGTGGCGGAGCGCGTGGTCTTTTCGGGCGTCGGCAAAACCCAGGCCGAGATCGATCTGGCGCTCAAGGCCCGCATCCTCCAGTTCAATGTTGAGAGCGAAGGCGAATTGGCGCTTTTATCCGCGCGCGCCCGCCGCCTAAGAATCCGCGCCCGCTTTGCGATGCGTGTCAATCCCGATGTCTTCGCTGAGACCCATCCCTATATTTCGACCGGTTTGCGCGAACACAAATTCGGCATCGACATCCGCCGCGCTCTCGTAATTTACAAACAAGCCGCCAACGATAGCTGGCTTGTGCCCTACGGCGTCAGCGTACACATCGGCTCGCAGATTCGCTCCGCCGCGCCCTTCGGCGCAGCCCTTGAACGCGTAGGCAAGCTGGTGAGCCGGCTCAAGCGCGAAGGCATCGAGCTCGCCTGCGTCGACGCCGGCGGCGGCCTCGGCATCGACTATCACGGCCCTTTTGACGCCGAGGCCAAGGTTGCCGAATACGCCGCGACCCTCGACGCTGCGCTCAAAGGATTCAGCGGCCGCCTGCTCATCGAACCCGGCCGCTTCATGGTGGCTCAGGCCGGCGCGCTGCTGGCCCGCGTGCTTTACGTCAAGCGCAACGGCAAAAAGACATTCGTCATCACCGACGCGGCCATGAACGACCTCATCCGTCCGGCCCTCTACCAGGCATGGCACGAGATTGTTCCCGTGCGGCGCAGGCCAGGGAGAGCTCGCGTAGTAGATGTGGTAGGTCCGGTCTGCGAGTCGGGCGACTTTTTTGCTCGCGACCGCAAACTCGCGCGGGTCGAACCCGGAGACCTGGTGGCGTTGCTCGATGCGGGAGCCTACGGAATGTCGCAAAGCTCGAACTACAACACGCGTCCACGCGCCGCCGAGGTGCTGGTGAAGGGCAAAAATGCGCGCCTCATCCGCCGCCGCGAAAGCATCAACGAGATGCTCGCGCCGGAGATGGTTTAGGAAGCGAGCCAGCAAGTCAGCAGGTCAGCAAGTCAGCGAGGCTGTGCAATAATCTCACTTCGCATCTCCACCGGTTTTCCAGTCCAATCGGTAATCTTGCCGCCGTTGATAGCGCTCCCTTCGCGGTCTTGGCCAAACGCAAACACGGTTGCGTGCGGCCCGAAACTTGCATGCGCGAGCGATGTTGCCATGAGAGAACTGAACCAAAGACGCTGAAGGGATGAAGCCCAACCCTTACGAGCAGGAAATGCGACGCTTCCATCAGAATCCGTGACTCTGTCCTCTTCGTGTCCCTCTGACTCCGTGGAGTAATTCTTCCAGGACAGCCGTACAGTCATACCGCTAATGGGCGCTCCAAACTCGTCGACGACGGTTACATGCCACTCTGGAGCAGCGAGGTAGGGAATCGGAATCAGAGAAAGCGCAATTAACGCGACCGCCGCTCCCACGAGGTGTTTCTTACCTTTCATTGTTTTGAATCGCATCATCGCGGTTTCTGGTCAAAGACGGCAGCGAATCGCATGACTTGTGCCTTGAAACCAACTTCGTTGGTCTTGCAATTTGCGCCAACTGGCGTAGAATTGCCGCGAATCTGTCCTCTAAATGGAGATCCCGACTCAGACTCTTCAGAAACTGTGAACGTTTGAAGTGAGGGTTTCGCACCAGCATACATTCCTCGACCGAAGTTGAGGTAAATGCAAAATGATGACGGTTTTTCATCCTCTCGATTCAACAGAATTTACAAGCGGGAACCCAGGCAGCGGCCGGGCTTCCATTACATTTGATGCGCGGCAATGCAGGTGTTTCCCTGGGGGCGGTGCAATCCTTGCTCGAATATCCCCACTTATCCTGCTCCTGGCGGTGATGTTCAGTTCGGGCTGTGGCCTCGCATCTCTCGCGAATCAGTCCACTTCTTCAAGCCAGTATCCCGCCTCTTCGTCTTACGCCGACCAGTTCGATTTCCTTTGGCAGACCTTCGATGCAAACTACTCGTACTTCGTCTACAAGAACATTGATTGGCAAGGCCTGAGCAACACTTATCGCCCCAAAGCCATTCAGGCCACATCGCAGGACCAGTTTGTGCAAGTCCTTGTGCAGATGCTGTCCAACCTCCACGACCTTCATGTGCACCTTATCGATCCCAATGGCAACTACATCGCCACCTTCAAGGATACTGATTTTGTGAATTTCAATGAGGGCGTTTGGCAGCAGTATCTGCAAGCGCAAGGGACGCACATCAGCCAATCTGATTCCTGGGTCGTGACTGGTTATCTCAGCGGCGCGCCTTATATCGCCGTTGAGTCCTGGGCTTCTTCATCGAGTTCGGAGGCGGCCGACTTGGACGCCGCCCTTGAGCCGTTCCAGAATGCCAAGGGGATCATCATCGACGTGCGAATGAACGGCGGAGGCGACAGTTCGACCGCTGGACAATTCGCGGGCCGGTTTGCCGATCAGACGCGAACGGCCGGGTTCATTCAGTTTCGCAACGGGCCCGCGCACGACGATTTCGGTCCGTTGACTGCGCGCCAGGTGGTTCCCCGCGGTGCGTGGCAGTACAAGGGGTCAGTCCTTTTGTTGATCGGTCGCGGCTGCTTCAGCTCCAATGAGGACTTCATTACTCAGATGCGGGAGTTGCCCAACGTGACGGTCGTGGGAGATACATCCGGAGGGCATTCGGGGGACCCCAAGACATTCAACTTGTCAAACGGGTGGCGGTTTACCGTATCCACCTGGATCGATTACACCGCCGAGATGCAGATCATCGAAGACCAGGGAATCGATCCTGCTATTTTCGTTCCCACCACAGCGGCTGATTTTCAGGCGGGAAGAGATCCGGTGCTGGATTACGCATTGAGCAACGTCCCGAATTGACGATTCCCCGGTGAATCTCCCACGACCCCGCCTCACCCTGTTATCGTGTTGCGCGGGAGATTTTTTTATGCGCCTGAGACTTCTGGCTGTTTGTATCGCTGCTTTTTTCTGCTTCCTGCTCGGATTTTCTGCAACCGCTTCTGCCGATCCGCTCACCGTAAAAACTGCCCAGGGCAAGGCCCACGGCAAGACCATCAACGATGGCAAGGTGCGGGCTTTCCTCGGTCTGCCCTATGCCGCCCCGCCGGTTGGCGACCTGCGCTGGAAGGCCCCGCAGCCGGTAGCAAAATGGAAGGGCGAGCGCGATGCGACAAAATTCGGCGCACACTGCGTGCAGGGCAAGGTTTTTGACGACATGATCTTTCAGGATGCCGGCGAAAACGAGGACTGTCTCTTCCTGAACGTCTACGTGCCGGCCACGGCCAAGGGCAACAGCAAACTCCCCGTCATGTTCTGGATTCACGGCGGCGGCTACAGCGGCGGTTCAGGCGACGAGCCTCGCCACAATGGCGACTTTCTGCCTCTCAAGGGCGTAGTGCTGGTCACCATCAACTACCGGCTCGGTGTCTTCGGATTTCTGGCCACGACCGATTTGGCTAAAGAGGCCAACGGTGCAGCAGGGAACTACGGGATGATGGACATGGTGGCCGCGCTGCAGTGGGTTCGCGACAATATTCAAAAGTTTGGCGGCGATCCCGGCAACGTGACCATCTTCGGCGAAAGCGCCGGTTCATTTGCTGTCAGCACGCTCATGGCGGCTCCATCGGCGAAGGGACTTTTCGCCAAGGCAATTGGGGAGAGCGGCGGCGCGCTGGGTGGAAGAGGCCAGCGTACGCTTGCCGAGTCTGAAGCACGGGGACAGAAGTGGGCGGATTCACTGGGAGCCACTTCGCTCGCCGCACTTCGTGCTCTGCCTGCCCAGACCGTTCTCGAAGACGCACATAAGAATGGCGTGCCGGGCTTCGGGACCGTCGTCGATGGCCGTTTCCTGACGGAACCGATTGCTGACACCTACGCCGCCGGCCGCCAGGCCCACGTGCCAACGCTGGCCGGCTGGAACCACGACGAGATGAGCTACCTTGCCAACGGCATGACAGTCGACAAATGGAAGGTCTTCGCGACTACCACCTACGGCGACCACGCCGGCGAGTTTCTGGCTGTTTATCCCGGCACCACTGACGCAGAGGCGCAGCGCTCGGCTATCGATTACGGCAGCGACTCGTTCATAGCATTCAGTACCTGGCAGTGGATTGAGGCTCAAGTGAAGACGGGCGACGCGCCGGTCTATCGCTATCGCTTCGACCTCGCAGCAACGCCCAGCAAATTCCACGAGGGCACTTTTGCGTTTCACTCCGACGACATCGAATACGTATTCGGCACCCTCGACACTCGGCCGGGATTCAACGTCAGCCCCGACGATCGCAAACTGAGCGACGAAGTAATGACTTACTGGACCAACTTCGCGAAAACCGGCGACCCCAACGGCGGAAGCCTGCCGGCCTGGCCGCGCTACGACAAGACCGGCCAGATCATCTTCCTCGACAAGGACATTACGACGGGCACGCCGACCACCACGCCGCGCTACCAGTTCATGACCAACGTGAAGCCGCTGCCGAGGGGACCCGGCAGGGACTGAAGGTTTAAAGATGCAAAAGGGCTGCGCAACTCGCGCAGCCCTTAGCGTTTCAGACCGAACTTAAAACTACTGGTGTGCCCCTGAGGCCGTGGTAAAACCTGATTCCTGCTGTGCGGGAATCGTGCTGACCGGCGGTGGATCGCTGAAGCTCGAGTCCTTCGCGTTCAGCGCGTTTGAGTAGTCGGGGCCGAGACCAAGCTTTTTGAGCGCCCTTGAGTCCGGCATCAGCTTGGTCTGCCATCCCTGGTCAGACTGGTACTTCTGCATTGCGGCTACAGTGGTTGAATCCCACTTGCCCGTCGCCTCGCCGCTCAAATAGTGCTCGCGAATCAGTGCCTGCTGAATCTGCGTCACGCGTTCGGGCTCGATAGCCTGCTGGCCGCGCGCGCGATGATACTTCTTCGAGGTGGTAACAGTGCGCGAGTGATGGGCCGTCTGGCCGCTCGTGGGAGAGCGGTGGACGCGCGACGCATGCGCGGAAGCAGAGAGGGTTCCCGCGCCAATTAATAAAGCCAAAACAAAGCGAAAAGTGTACACGTCCCTTATCACCCCTGGGTTGAATATGTTTACTGGACGTTCCGTGCAGTGTACCCAAACCCAAGGTGCCCTACAAGAAGAAAATAAAGTTTTATGCGATTTTGTGGCATTATTCCCAGCAAATCAGTTCTTTCTGGTTGAATTGGCGCCGGAAAGCCGTTCTCCGGCGCCGTTCCAATCGTTATTGCAACACGCCGCCCGGATACAGGATTCCGGCCTCGGGATGCTTGGGGTCGACCACCTCAAACACCACGTCGTCGCCGACCTTCAGCTTGCTTACGATCGCTTCAAACTGATCGCGGGTCGCTGTGGGCTGCTTGTTCACGTGCGTTATCACCTGGCCAGGCTCAAGCTGCTGCAGATCGGCAAATGAACCCGTCCGCACTGACTCAATCTCCACTCCAGGTGTGTGGATTTTTGCGGCCACCGCCGCCGAAATGTCGCGAACAACCAGACCAAGCTTGGTCTCGCCCACCCCACCCGGATTCTCCGGACTTGGAGCTGCCTCTGGATTGACCCCGTTTGCGAACACTTTGTCGCGGTCGCCGATGGTCACGGTCGTGTCGGCCTGCTTGCCGTCTCTCAGGTATCCCAGGCGGGTGGTCGAACCTGGCCTGCGGCTGGCGATGTCGTTCACCAGATCGTCGCCATCCTTCACCGGCCGACCGTCGATGCTGGTAATAATGTCACCCGGCTTCAATCCTGCTTTGTCGGCAGGTCCGCCCGGCTGCACCAACTGCACCAGCACTCCGTTCTTGAACCCGTACACACGATTAACCGAGCTTGACAGCCCGTTGTTGAACGAGATTCCGATCGATCCCCGCACTACTTTGTGGCTGGGGCTGATCAGGTCGTTGTAAACCGCCACAACTGTATTCGAGGGCATGGCGAAACCGATGCCCTGGTAACCGGCCGACTGCGTATAGATGGCCGTATTCACGCCGATGACAGAGCCGTTCATGTCCAGCAGCGGTCCACCCGAATTACCTGGATTGATGGCGGCGTCAGTCTGGATGAAGTGCTGGAACTGGCCGCTTGCGCCCGGCTCGATGGTGCGGTTCTTGGCGGAGATGATGCCGGCCGTGACCGTCTGGGAGAGAGCAAACGGGCTGCCGATGGCCTCAACCCAGTCGCCCACCTGTGACTCGTCGCTGTTGCCCATGATCACGGTCGGCAGCGGTTTGTCGGTGTCGATCTTTATCACTGCCAGGTCGGTGGCCTTGTCCACACCGATTACCCGCGCCGGCCGGCCCAGGTCCTGCGTATCGGGGTCGGTCGAGAGCTTTACGTAGATCTTGTCGGCATTGTCCACCACGTGGTCGTTGGTGATTATGTAGCCTTTGGGGTCGACGATGAACCCCGACCCCAGCGATTCCTGCACCTGGCCCTGGTCGCCCTGGTCGCCCTGACCCGGAACTTGTCCGCCGAAGAAGCGGTTGAAGAAGTCCTGGAAGTTGTCGTCACCCTGACCACCCTGGGCCTGTCCCTGCTCGTCGTTATTGTCATCACCGTTGCCCGGCATGGGAATACTGCGACCGTGGAACTTGCGCAGTCTGTTGTCGCTCTGCTTGGGCATGGTCTGGGTGTTGATATTCACCACCGCCGGCGCGACCTTTTTCGCAATCTGTACAAACTGGTTCGGCGGCAGCGATGAATTCACAATCTTCAAGGGGCTGGCGTCGCTGCTGGCATTCTGTTGCTCTTGCCCGCGAACTCCGTGCGCCGCAAATGAACCCGCTACGATGGCCGCCGTCAGTGTGGCGAGCACAACAAACGCCGATGTAAGACGGCGTGCCCTCAGCCGTTCAAGAATCGATCTCATATAACTCTCTGACCTCTTTGCTTTGCCACGCCTCGCGGCCGGCGTCCGATACCTTAATTCTCAGTTGGATGCAGCAATTACCAGTATAGGGTCTGTCTTGAAGTTTCGCGCAGGCTCCGCCGGCGCCATTTCTGCCAGGCTCTCACAGCGGCGAACGACACGTCCGCGATGCGGATTCCCCCGGGGCCCTGACTCTCTGCTCCTATAGACGGGTCGGCGGCTGGAAAAGAGACGCGAGGCCGCATCGCTGCGTTTCTGTCCCGGCACGAAACGCCCTTCAAATCAGGGATGAAGATGGTGTCCCAGGTCTCGTGCTTGAGTTTTTGGATTTCAATGGATTCAAGGATATTTTCGCCGGTTTCCTGTTCGGATCTGCGCAAGCCTTTTGACCCTCAGAGGCACTTTCTGATGCCAGGCTCACCTGTAAACAATAGTATACGCATACTAGAAATGATTGAAACTATTGTTCATGAGTCCATTCAACCATCGCCAGTAGAAGCAATAATACCCGCCGCAACCCAAGCTCCCGATCTTTGGCTGAGTACCATTCGGCAAGCGTATGCGCACCCCCTCCATCGCCTCCGGCGCCGATTGAGAGGGATGGAACTCCGCGCGACAGGGGAAGATTCGCATCGGTGGAACCCAGTCGCAGCTCGGTGTGCAATCCCAGATGCCGGTCCACTGCTCGCAGCGTTTCAAGCAGCGCCGAGTCTTCGGCGAGTCTCGCCGCTGGCCGGTCGCCGATTTTGCTGATCGCAAAATCCAGCCTGCCGCGCCCGTCGGCCCCGTCCCTTTTCGCTCTTAGATTCCAACGGTCGACCGCGTCCTCCACGGCACGGTGCAGCGCCACTTCCAGCCGCACCAACTCGTCGACGTTGGTCGACCTGAAGTCGATGGTTGCCTCGGCGCTTTCGGGGATCGAGTTCACGCTCGTTCCCCCGCGGACGGTTCCCAGGTTGAGAGTGGTCCTTGGTTCTTCTGGCAGATGTGTCTCTGCCACAGTCACCAGCGCCGTAGCCAGCGCTGCAATCGGGTTGGGTGTGCCGGCATCGGTAAAGCTATGTCCGCCGGGCCCGCGCACCGATACGTGGAACCGCCGGCTGCCCAGGGCCTGGGTTACGGCAGAATCCACCCCCGCCCCGTCCAACACGATGTGGGCGGCAATCCGGCCGGCCAGGGGGCTCTCTCGATAGAGGTGACGCATCCCTCTCAGGTCGCCTTCGCCCTCCTCGCCCACATTGCCGACAAACACCAGGGGAACGGGCAGGGAGGTCTTCGCCTCGACCAGGGCGAAGGCCAGGGCCACCATCCCGGCCACTCCTGCCCCGTTGTCGCAGGCGCCGGGAGCATAAAGCCGATCCCCCTCCACCACAGGTTCAAGCCGGGTATCTGGCGGGAAGACTGTGTCGAGGTGTGCTGAAACCACTACCACCGGTCCCGTGCTCTCCGGGGGCAGATCCTCCGCTTCGAGTACCCCAAAAACATTTCCCACGGCGTCGGTCTCAATCCGGCTCAGCCCGGCGTCGGCAAACTTCCCCGCGATCCACTCCCCCCGAGCCCGTTCGCCGTTCAGCGGGGCGGGAATCTTCACCAGCTCGATCTGCCAATTCATAATCCGCTTGGGGTTCAGGTGCAGCCACGAAAAGGCCGCATGCACACTCCGGCGAGCGGCCAGGGCCGTCACCCGTGTGAATGCTGATTTGTGAGTCAGCAGGGGCATGAGTGGTCTCAGATTAACAGGGATCAGGCGACAGAGATTATCCGAAGACCGAGGCAAGTGGCTGATGGCTTGTTCAGGTTACTTGATGAACTTTTCCAATCCCGGGCTCCGTCCCGAGCGCCGGCGCCTCAGCTCTGCTACCGCCTCATCGATCGAGTAAGCTTCACCCGTTTTGGGGTCCGGCTGTTCTGTCGTGTACGCCTTCAACAGAGTCAGAGTCTCAAGCTGCTCCTCATAGCTTTCAATGTCCATGAGCACTGCGCGCGCCTCGCCGTTCTGGGTGATGATAATTGGCTCGCGCTCTTTCCTTATCCGCTCCAGCAGCTCAGCGGCATTCGCTTTTACGTAGCTGATTGGCTTGATTTGAGTCGAGAATCTCATAGGGTAGATTCCTGGGTCCCTTAAGGCTCATTTTAGCCTGATTAAAGTCTTTTAAAGGTCTAAATTTAGTCCTGTGAGTTACTCCCTGTATTCCACTGAAGTTAGAAAGAGGCCCGAGGCCGGCGCCGTGGGCCCCGCCTCGCTTCTCGAGCGCGCTTCCAGGATCTCCTTCAGGCGATCCACCGTCGTGAAGCCACGCCCCGCATCGATCATTGAACCCACAAGGTTGCGCACCATGTGATGCAGGAATCCGTTGCCGCGAACCCGATAGATCCACAGCTCGCCGGCGTCGCTTTCTCGTCTCTCCCATGCCGAGCAGAGCACGGTTCTGATGTTGGTTGCAGTCGAGTCGTTTCCTTCGGCTGAACTATCTTCCCGTGTCGTCAGATCGGGGTCTGCCGCCGTAAAACTCGTAAAGTCGTGCTCCCCTAGAAACACCTCTGCGGCTACAACTAAAGTGTCAAAGTCCAATCTCTTGGAGTAGCTGTAAACATATGGATACACCCATGGCGGACAGACTTCACCCCGAAAAACCCGGTACTCGTAGCACTTTGATACGGCCGAATGCCGCGCGTGAAAACTGGCGGGAACGACTTGAGAATCCATCACCCTGATTGCCGGCGGAAGCGTTCGGTTGAGTGCCCGTAACAGGTTTTCAGGCGGTATGGGAGCAGCCAGTTGAAAGCTCGCTACCTGGGCCAGCGCGTGCACCCCGGTATCGGTCCTTCCCGAGCCCTGAGGAAGAGGGGACTCCCGGGTTACTCTGCCCAGCGCTGCCTGCAGCTCTCCCTGGATCGTCGCCAATCCGGGCTGGACCTGCCAGCCATGAAATCCGGTTCCGTCGTAGGCCAGGGTCAGCTTGAACGTCCGCGGCCGAGCATCGTCCTCTGGCGCCGGGGCGTCCTCCGCGGCCAATTGTTTTGTCACTTGGTCCATCCGTTTCGCTGGCTAACAGGGTACTCCACCGGCGCGGTCACCGCCGTCCGCTTTGTCGTTGGGATATACTCACCTTTCCGATTAACCGCCGGGGCTGGTGCTTCACTGTAACGCCTTGGCCCCTTTTTTCACTCACACTTTTACCGGACACTTGACCCTCTGTTGACCGCTTGTTCTAACTCTGTTTCGCTGTTTCAGGCGGCCTTCGCCGGAGCCGACCTTGTACATCGCTGGAACGTTCGGGAAGTCAATCGCGTATTACAAGGCAAGTTCCGGAGCCTTGATTGAGGGTGAAACCGTTCCGGCAACACAAATTTGCATCCTGACGTGCTCACCAGCCGTCTTGAACTATGTCATTCCAAATGTTTCGAGCAATTGGTGGAGATAATAA
>CAZGUD010000023.1:0-99173 GCA_964528915.1 uncultured Occallatibacter sp. | reverse complement strand
GCTCGCCGGTTTTGGGGTTGCGGCCAATGCGGGGATTGCGCTGGCGAATGCGGAATGAACCAAAACCGCGGATCTCGATCTTATCTCCGGTCTGCAGGGCTCCAATGACAGATCCGAAGATGGTTTCAACAATTACTTCGCCGTCGCGACGCGTGAGGTCGCCCAACGCAGTTACTTTCTCTACCAGGTCTGCTTTGGTCATGTATGATTCGCCTCCCCACTCAGCATAACCGGATTCTGCCCTTCGGTGCACGAAAATACAAGCCCCTTGTGGAATTTAGCTCTTTTGCATCAGCCATTTGGACGTCCCCAGCCCGGCAGATTCCGGGGCGCCCGCCAGCCGGCGATGCTGTATGATGGCGGAAGTCTGCCCCTGGTAGCCCGCCTTGTACCGTAATTCCGCTGCTGCGACGACAGCTTCAGCGAATGGCACCGGGCCCCGGGAGTGACGGTGAGACTGTAGATCGGCGATTCCATCAAAGATGCGGCGGCCGGGATCAGAAACGGATGCCGTTTCGTTGCCGGGGACCCGCGAGACCTCAAGAATGCCTTATCCGGCCTATAGCATCGTGATTCCCGCCTACAACGAGAGCGGACGCATTCCTGCCACGCTTCGCTCGGTTCTGGAGTGCATTCACACCCACAAGTGGAGCGCCGAGATCATTGTGGTGGATGACGGCTCACGGGATAACACAGCAGAGGTAGTGAGGGCGATTGCCGCCGAAGCTCCTGAGTTACGGCTGGTGCAGAATCCGGGGAACCGCGGCAAGGGTTACAGTGTGCGCAACGGGATGCTGCAGGCGCTGGGTGAGGTGGTGATGTTCACCGACGCCGATCTTTCCGCGCCAATGGAAGAGGCTGAGGGGCTGTTTGCCGCCATCGCCGACGGCGCCGACATTGCGATTGGCTCGCGCTGGCTTGAGCGCAACAGGCAAACCCACCGCCAACCGCTTTACCGCCAGTTTTTCGGCCGCTGCTTTAATGCGGTGACGCGCATGATCATGGGGCTGCACTTCGCCGATACGCAGTGCGGCTTCAAGGCTTTTACGCGCAAGGCTGCGCAGACGGTTTTTCAGCTTCAGACGATCGAACGCTGGGGGTTCGATCCAGAGATATTGTTTATCGGCCTGAAGCGCGGTTTCCGCATCGACGAAGTGCCGGTGAGCTGGGCCCACGATGAGCGTACGCGCATGAGCTATCTGAAGGACGGAATGCGCATGCTGCAGGATATCGCGATCGTTCGCTGGAATGCGTTGCTGGGGCGATACGGCCGCCAGGTCGAGCACATCCACCGGTCCAAGGTGGCGAAATAGCCAATCGCGCAAGTGGCGTCGTGAATATTCTACCGAGAGCCTTTGCGCCCTAAACTAATTAGCGGGATCACCCGTCCCAATGTGAGAGGTCCCAGTCGTCGATTTCAATCGTTGCCGGGACCGGATGATACCGCGACCTCCGCAGGCTTGAGCGAAGAGGAGGCGCGCGAGGAGGCAAGTCGAATGATGCGTAAATTCTTGCTCGCCGTCACATTTCTGGCGCTGGGCTCTGTGGCTGCGCTGGCAGCAGATTTCAATGGAAAATGGTCTGCCACGGTGCAGGGAAGAAACGGACCACAGGCCATTTCGTTCAACTTTAAAGCGGATGGCGCGACGCTGACCGGCACCATTACTACGCCGCGCGGCGATACGGATATCTCAAACGGCAAGATTGATGGCGACAACATCAGCTTCGACCAGGTGATGAACTTCAACGGGAATTCGTTCACCATCAGCTATAAGGGAACGATTGCGGGCGACACCATCAAGTTCACCCGCTCATTCCCGGCGGGGCCCGACGGCCAGACTCGTCCTCCACAAGAGTTCACAGCCAATCGTGGGGACGCGGCGCCAGCTCCGGCGGCTGCGCCTCAACAGTAATTGATTTGCGAGGCGTGGCGGGATGAGCTTGCTTTCCCATGTCTCAAAATCGAGACATGGGGCACCCGGTTTCGTGGTTGGTTTACGGGGACGGGCGGAGTTGGCATCCCACCCATTTCGCATAGGGCGCGAAATGGATGGGCATCGGAGATTTGTGGTTTGGATCTGAAAGCGCCTCGAGTCGTGGTGCTGGTACCCGCAACGGCTTGAATGGTAGGGTGGATTCACGGTCTGTGATTTAATTCCCAGCACGGCGAGTCCGGGAATTAGATGACAGACCCTAGCCCCGAAAGGTTTGTCCGCCCTATGGCTCGAGGCTCCAGTCTCCGCAATTCCCGGTGTGCGATTGCGCTTGCCACTTTTGTGCTTGCGGCCCTGGGGATTGCAACGCCAGCGCTGCAGGCACAGAATTTTGACGCTACAGCCTTGCTGGAGCCCGCCAGTCCTGGCGTGCCCTGGTTGATTGAGGCAGGCGACGATCCGGCTTGGGCGCAGCCCGGATTCGACGACTCACACTGGACTCTGTTCGACCCCCACAATTCGCTGACAACTGTGTTCGGGCACGACACGCCGCCGGTGGTCTGGTACCGGCTGCACGTCAAAGAGGATCCCAGGCACACCGGCCTGGCGCTGGACGTGTGGAACCTTTCGCGCGCATTTGAGGTTTATGTAAACGGGGAACGGCTGATTGCAAGCGGGCAGGTGAGCCCGTTCAAGCCATACACTATGAATGCGAGGATTCTGAAACGAATTCCGGATGGGCTGCTGTCGTCGGGTTCCATCGTGATTGCGTTGCGCGTTCACATATCCAGGGTGGAGTGGATGGGCGGGCAGGATCCTGGGTTTTACCCCACCAATCTCCAAATCGGCCAGGAATCAGCTCTCGAGAATGTGAACTGGCTTACCGTGCTGGGCGGGAACGCGCTCACGTGGCTGGAGAGCGCGCTTCTGGTCGGCCTTGGGCTTGTGGCATTGATGTTTTCAAAAGCCGAGCGGCTGGTGGTGGAGTACAAGTGGGTCGCTGCCTGGGGATTGATCGCCCTTTGCGAATTTCCTGAGCCGTTTATCGCATCCTGGCACAACATTCCTGTCGGGTGGGAAGTTTTTACCGACATCTTCAGGCTGTTCATGCCCTACGTGCTGGTTTCGGTTTATTTCTCGTTCGTGAACCAGAAGAGCAGTTGGGGATGGAGGATCATTCTGGCGTTTGCCGGCGTGATGAATATGATGTCAGCTTTCCAGGGGCTGATCTTCGTTTCGCCGCTGCACATCCAGCTTTACCTGAACCTGCCCTTCATCGCGCTGTTTGCGGGGGTGGTGCCGATCGTGCTGGCTACCCAATGGCGGCGAGGTAATCGGGAAGCGGGAATCCTGTTGATTCCGGTGCTTCTCTTCAGCCTATACATCTACGCGGAATTGATTCTGGACTCGCTGTTTGAGGTCCCGGTATGGAGGCAGGTGGCACTGCGCGGAATCTATCTGATCGACCGGTTCCCGATTGGGCCTTTTTCAGTTTCGCTCAACCAGGTATCGGGGATCCTGTCGATCATTTCGCTTACCGTGATCATGATTATGCGATCGACTAGGACGAGCCGGCAGCAGGCGCACATGGAGGCGGAGATGGCGGCCGCGCGCGAAGTGCAGCAAGTGATTCTGCCGGAGCACAGCGAAACGGTGCCGGGCTTCAAGGTGGAAAGCATGTATGAGCCGGCGCAACAGGTGGGCGGCGATTTTTACCAGATACTGCCCATGCGCGACGGCGGCATGCTGGTGGTGATTGGCGATGTTGCAGGCAAGGGCCTTCCCGCGGCGATGCTGGTTTCAGTGCTTGTGGGCGCGACCCGGGGCGTGGCCGAGTACACCTCCGACCCCGCCGAGCTGTTGGCGAATCTGAATGAGAGGCTGGTGGGGCGCGCAGGCGGAGGGTTTTCAACGGCGCTGGTGGCGCGCATTGGACCGCAGGGAGACGTGGCGATCGCCAATGCCGGCCATCTGCCTCCCTACTTCGACGGCATGGAGGTACCGCTGCCCGGCGCGCTGCCGTTGGGAGTGAAATCGGGTGCGCGGTATGAAACTTTCGACTTCAAACTTCCCTTAGGCAGCAGGCTCACGTTCTATTCCGATGGCATTGTGGAGGCTCAGAATGCGCAGGGCGAGATGTTTGGGTTTGAACGAAGCGGGGAGATTGCGTTGCAGCCGGTGGCCGCGATTGTGAAGGCGGCGAAAGAATTCGGGCAGCAGGACGATATGACCGTGGTGGCAATCACGCGGGACGCGGCTGTGGCGAGCGCTGCGTAGGGGTATGTGGCAACTTGCTTGTGTGGTGGCAGAATTATTTTTACACGTAAGTCATGGAGAGCAAGCCTGGAAAGTCGAAGATTGTCAGCTACACGCCGGAGGCGCTTCCGCCCCTTACTGAGGCGCAGATTGCCAATCTGAAGGGGCTCGCCGCGCGGCCCGACAGCGAGATCGACTTTAGCGCCGCTTCCGAGTTGACCGATGAGCAGTGGAAGAACGCCGAGCGTGGGCGTTTCTATCGTCCGGTGAAGGGGCAGATTCGGTCGGTGCAGTTGGGGCTGAAGCCCAGGCTCATTTTGGGAGCTTTATCGGCCCGGCTGAAGCCGTGCCCTTGTTACAAGGCGACCTGAGACTATTTTTTCCGCATCCTGCGCCTCTTGGGGTTTTTGCTTTCCCAGGTCTGAGAATCCAGACCTGGGGCACCTGGCCCTTGTTACAAGGCGGCCTGAGACTAATTTTTCCGCGGCCTGCGCCTCTTGAGGTCTTTGCTTTCCCAGGTCTGAGAATCCAGACCTGGGCACCCGGCCCTTGTTACAAGGCGGCCTGAGGCTAGTTTTTCCGCAGCCTGCGCCTCTTGAGGTCGTTGCATTCTCAGGTCTGAAAATCCAGACCTGTTTCTAGAAAAGGATCGGCAGCAGTTCTGACCGGCCCCGGGGCTGGTAAGATTCAGTCGTTGACTGAACGAATTCAGATCGGGAACTCAAGGCTGGTGCCGATGCTGGGCCTGATCGTTGCCATCGCCATTCTCTACTTCGCACAAGAGCTTCTCATTCCGTTGGCGTTTGCGCTTTTGCTGGCTTTCCTTCTCAGTCCCATAGTCAAGCGGCTGGAAGGGTGGCGGATCCCACGCGCGGCGGCGGCGGTACTGGTGCTGATCGTGGCGGGCGCTGTGCTGGCGATCGTGGGCTGGTTCGCGATGGGGCAGATGATGCAAGTGGGCGCCCGGCTGCGCGACGATGCGCAGAATATCCAGCGTAAGATTGCGGCGCTGCAAGGCCACTCGAATAGCCTCAACGATGCCATCTCCACACTCGAAGATCTGGGCGTCCAGATCAACAACTCAAAGCCGCCGGGTGTGCAGGCGCCGGTGAAGGTCGAGATCGTAACCGAGCACAACATGCTGCAGGCGATCCGCCAGTATGCGGGCAGTGTGCTCAAGCCGCTGGGCACAGCGGGCCTGGTTCTGATTTTTACGCTGTTCATGCTGATCGACCGTGAGAATCTGCGCAACCGGCTGCTGCGTCTGTTGGGCGAGCAGAATCTTCAGGCGACCACCAAAGCGATGGACGACGCGGGGCGGCGAGTGAGCCGCTATGTGCTGCTTCAGTTCACCGTGAATGCGGGGTTCGGCGCGGTAATTGCGCTGGGCCTGTGGCTGCTGGGGGTGCCGAGCCCGCTGCTCTGGGGCGCGTTGGGCATGATGCTTCGATTTCTGCCTTACATCGGGTCGGTAGTCGCGGCGCTGCTGCCTTTCGCGGTGGCGGTTGCGGAGAGCGATGGATGGCGTACTCCGCTTTCAGTGCTTGGCCTTTTCGTTGTGACGGAGACCATTGTCGCCAATATTGTTGAGCCGATGCTGTACGGGGTTAACACGGGACTTTCGGCGGTGGCGCTCCTGGTATCAGCGGTGTTCTGGACGGTGATCTGGGGTCCGGTAGGGTTGGTGCTTTCGACGCCGCTGACGGTTTGTCTCAGCGTGCTTGGGAAGCATTCGCAGCAGTTCGAGTTCCTGAATGTGGTTCTGGGCGACGAACCGGTACTGACGCCCGCGGTGATTTTCTACCAACGACTACTTGCGCTGGACCAGCACGACGCGATGAATATGCTGGAAACGCTGGGTAAGAATGAGCCCCTGATGTCGGTTTTCGACCGGATTGTGATTCCGGCGCTGGCGTTGGCGGAACGAGACCGGCAGACCGGGCAGTTGGATGCAAAGCGCGAGGATTTCATCGTGCAGACCATCAGCGAATTTGTGTTGGAGTTGACGGAGGCCGATGCTTCGGCCGCGGCGGTGCGGGAAATGCGGCATACGCGGGTGTTTTGCATACCGGCGCGGACTACGGCCGACGAGATTGCCTCGGCGATGTGCGCGCATTTTCTGTTGCAGCAGGGGTTTCCGGCGATTCCTTTCCACGTAACGGATTCGCCGGGAGAATTGATCGCGAGCGTGGGGTGCCAGTCGGACGACGTGGTTTGTATTTCAGCGGTGCCTCCGTTCGCGGAGGCGAATGTACGGAAGGTGGCCAAGAGCATTGGGGAAGAAGTGAGTTCGCCAACGCTGATTGCGGGGTTGTGGAGTTATGAGCGCCCGAGCGAGGCTCGAATGCAGAGACTGGTGAAGTCGCTTTCGGCTTCGGTGGCTACAAGTCTGGCAGAGGCGGTGGCGCAGGTTCGGGCGGTCGATGCGCGGTCGGCGAGGGTAATTGAATGAAGAACCAGATGTTTTGCACGCGAAGCGGGCATGAATTGATTGTTGAGATTTCGGATGAACTGGCTGGCCACGTCGGCGCGGCCGCGGCGATCTCCCGCGAAGTGTGGGGGCCGATAATTAAGGGGCGGTCGACTTCCCTGGTCGCCTCGCCCTACGCTGTCGCCGTTTTCGCTACGTCCTGCAGGCCGCGCGCTTCGATTTCGAACTCGCGCATCTTGTACTTCTGAATTTTGCCGCTGAGCGTGGCTGGAAATTCGTCTGCGAAGCGAATGTGCTCGGGGATCTTGTAGTACGCGATCTGACCCTTGCAGAATTCTTTAATCTCTTCTTCGTTTGCATCGATATCCGGTTTCAGACCGGGACGCAGCCTGATCCATGCCACTACAATCTCGCCCAGCCGGGCGTTGGGAATGCCAATCACCTGCACCTCGCCAACTTTGGGATGGGTGTAGAGAAACTCCTCGACCTCGCGGGGATAAATATTCTCGCCGCCGCGGATGATGACGTCGCGTGAGCGGCCTGTGATGTGGATGCATCCGTCCTCGCGCATCACTCCCAGGTCCCCGGTGCGCAGCCAGCCGTCTTTCTGCACCACCAGCGCGGTGCCTTCGGGATCGCCGTCGTAGCCTTTCATGACCGCGTATCCGCGCACGCATACTTCCCCCTGTTCGCCGCGGGGCAACGCTTTATTTGTGACAAAACTCGTTTCAGGCTGCACCAGTGGTGAAGCAATCTTGATTTCGGTCTGGGGCATGGCTCGGCCGACAGTCTTGACGCGAATCTCGATGGAGTCGCCGGCATCGCTCATGGTGACCACCGGCGAAGTCTCGGTCTGCCCGTAGGCGATGACCAGTTCGCGGCAGTGCATTTCATCGAGCACGCGTTTCATGAGCTCTACAGGACAGGGCGCGCCGCTCATCATGCCGGTGCGCAGGCTGGTGAGGTCATAGCTTGCGAAATCGTCGAGTCCAAACTCGGCCACATACATTGCGGGGACGCCGTAGACGCTGGTAGCGCGCTCCTCATGGACGGCCCGTAAAGTTGCGCGCGCATCGAAAGTCCAGTTGGGCAGCACAATTGCCGCGCCCGAATTGAGAGCGGACATGGTGCCGATCACGCATCCGTAGCAGTGGAAGAGCGGCACCGGGACAACAATCTTGTCCTGCTCGGAGTAGTGAAATCCCTGGGCAAGAAACTGGCCGTTATTTACCACGTTGTGGTGGGTCAGCATGACGCCTTTGGGCAGGCCGGTGGTTCCGCTGGTGTACTGGATGTTGGCGACGTCATCGATGGCCACGTGATCGGGTAATTGGCCTTCGGCATCGAGCAGCGCTGGCCACTCGGGTGAGTCGAAGTAGATGGTGTGCTCGAGCGCGAGGTCGAGGCCGTGCCGGGCGCGACCCAGAATCTCCTGGTAGTCGGCGCGCTTGTCTTTGTGCCACAGGAAGAGCACTTTCATGCGCGAGCGGGTGAGCGTGAACTGCAACTCGTGGGAGCGGTAAGCGGGATTCACATTTACGAGCGAAGCTCCGGCGCGGGCCGCGCCCATGTGCAACATGATCCATTCAGTGCAGTTGGTGGACCAGATGCCAACGCGATCGCCGCGGCGGATGCCGAGAGACCAGAGGCCGCGAGCCACGCGGTCGGCCGTAGCGCTAAGTTCGCCCCAGGTGAGGCGCTTGCCCTGGTGCATGCTGGCTACTGCGAGGCGGTCAGGGAAACGATCGGCGGTGCGGGTAAGCAGGCCGCCGATGGTGAGTTCAAGCAGAGGGCAGGCCGGGCCCCGCGCATAGCTTTGTAGACACAAGTTTTGTTCGACGGGCATCAACGCGCCTTCAGTTGGGATGAATGCGAAGGTGTAACCAAGGAGTTTACGCCGGAGATGGCGGGTGCTATGTGATCTGCTTCACATGAGGGGAGGGATTTGCAGGAATTTGTTGTGGTGAATCCGAAGTTCGTTGAGAAACAAATGCAGTCACACATGTCGCGTTGCGACACCCACAGACGATGAAAATGCTGGCCCGCATCTAGCGTGCGCGGGCGAGGACGCCCGCACTACAGCCGGTCAGGAGACCGGCGGTACAACTGGGCTGGAGACCGACGCTACTGGTTTTAGCGCAATTCTCAGGGCAGGTCCTTCGACTGCGATTGGCGCAAAACCCGCGCCAATCCCCGCTCAGGATGACAACTTGTTCTTGATGCGAATTCTAGAGCGAGGACACTGGAAGCGATAAACAAATGGCCGGGCCTGACTGCCCGCATTTTATGGGCCTGTTTCAGGGGGCTAAAGACCCCTGCTCCCTCCGTCGAAGCTGTCGTCGGGCGCCGCGCCATTCTTTGATCCGGATAAAACTCCTTCATTGGCCAGGATGCGATAGAGCGTTGACCGGCTGATGGAAAGCTGCTGGGCGGCGCGGAGCTTGTTGCCGCGGTTGAGGTCGAGCACGTATTGCACGTGATGGCGAATGACGGCATCGAGAGAGAGGTTGTCGAGTTGCGTATTGGGCTGGGGCGCGGGTTGTGCCAGCAAGCCATCCGGGATGGCAAGGTCGGTTGACTTGATGACGCCGTTGACCGCTTCGAGCAGAGCAGTCTCAAGCACGCTGGCCAGTTCGCGCACATTTCCCGGCCAGTTATGTTGCAGCAGGCGGGCCAGGGTTCCGGGGCCGAGCAGGACAGGGCGTTGCTGGTAGCGCTCGCAGAGCCGTTCGAGTAGGGCTTGGGCGAGAGGCGCGATATCTTCGCGCCGCTGGCGAAGGGGTGGAATGCCGAAACGGATGGCGGTGAGGCGGAAGGCCAAGTCGGGAAGGATAAGACCTTGCCCGGCCATCTGCCGCAGCGATGTCTCGGACGAGGTGATGACGATTGCCTGGCCCGGTGGGCGATCCTGGAGGGCCTTCAAGACTCCGAGCAGCAATCCCTGCCCGGGCGGAGCCAGCAGGTCAACGCGATCAAGATAGGTAAACCCGGCGAGTCCGGCAGGATTGGCGTCCGTGGCCAGCCATTCGCGCGCATCGCGCCGCCTGAATGCTCCATTGGCAAGCTGCGACCGGCCGAAGACGTAACGGGCCAGGGTCTGCTTGCCCGATCCGTGCTCGCCCTCGATAGTGCCAACCTGAAGGTGCGGAGCCGCCATCTCAGCCTGCATGAGAAGCTTGCGCCAGGCGGCGCTCACTCCCACTACTTCACCGGTGCGGGACGGCTCTATCTCGACAAACGTCAGTCCTGAACCGGAGGACTGAGGCTGAAATTGAATGGCGTTTTGCATCGATCCAAACGTGCCTCGCCTTTGGCCCCAATCCACGCCACACGTTCGTGGCCGGTGAGGGCTTTCCGTGCCGACACCGTTTTCATCGGCCCCCAGGTGCAAAACTTGAGAGTGGAAAACTTGCTGCAGAGCCTCAGGGCGCAACAGCTCCCTGGCGGCGTTACAAGTAAACTTTGAGTGCGAACGTTCAGGCTCTATACTCAGTGCAATCTTTCTTGCTGCTTTCTGTTTCTGCCTGGTACTGTCGTCCCGAATTATGACCGGCTTGCCCAGCTAGACGTTGCGGAGATTGGTGCTTGGGTCCACGACTGAAAAACCTGTTATATGCCGCATGGCTGGCGGCGATCGTCAGCTTTGCGGTTCTCCACTGCCTGAACCTGCGCGCCGATTTTCCCAATCACACGGTGTGGTATGGCGATTGGGCGAAATACACCGACGAGGGTTGGTATTCAAACGCCGCCATCCGTGCGCAGCTGCTGGGCCACTGGTATCTCAAAGACGACTTCAACCCCGGCGTCGCCCTTCCTGTCTGGCCGTTTCTCGAGTGGATTCTGTTTTTCTTTACCGGAGTTTCGCTGCAGGCTGCGCGCGGTTTAGCTGTCGCTGGATTTTTTCTTAACCTGCTGCTCAGCTATCTGCTGCTGCGCACTTCGGTTTCGCGCTGGGCGGCGTTGCTGGCCTTGACCCTGGTGGTCACCAGCCCGTTCCTCTATTGCTTCAGCCGGCTGGCAAATCTTGAGCCATTCCTCACCGTCTTTACTCTGGCCGCGTTCAACCTGGCAGTGCGTTTGCACCGGCTGCGCAGACCGCTTTGGGGTGCAGTTGCCGTCGGACTGCTCTTTGCGGTGATGATGCTTACCAAGACCTACGCAGTGTTTCTGCTCCCCGCGCTGGCGTGGGCCATGGTTTTGCCGCTGCGCGATTGCCGAAGGCTCGCTGTTAAATGTTTGCTGGTTGCGGGTGCTTCGTCCGCCGCAGTTTACGGTCTGTGGCTGGCGCTCATCACCAGCGGCGGATTCCTCGCCGATTACAAACTGCTTTTCTTCATCAACAACTATCCGCGGCCGCACGAGTTCTACTGGCCGCTGGTCGCATTCTGGTGGTCGTTCCACGCCGGATTGTGGGCAGACGAGGTGCTGCTTCCATTAGCCGGCATTGTGGTTCTGGCGGCGTTGATCTCCGCACTCGCCGCTCGGCGAGCATCTCGCGGGGCCGTAACCGAGCGCCTGGCTGGCTTTGCGCGGCGATTGTTCCTCGATCCAGTCTTCGGCGCATCGATCCTTGCCAGCGCGGGGACGATCGCTTTCATGACATACCAGAACCATCCCCAGCCTCGCTATTTCACGCTCACAGCCTTTTTCTGCTTCTTCCTGGTGGCGCAGGGCGCTGCAGCATTGTTTGAGCAGGCTTCAGCCTCCGCGGGCACGCCGCGCATGTTGCTGCGCAGCGGGGCAGTAACGGTGGTTGCGGTCTCGCTTGTGGCAACCGCGGCGAACGCCGCACAAATGCTTTCCTACGTCTCGCATCCCGAATACACGTTTGTGGATGCGGCGGCGCACCTCACGCAATACATTGACAAGCATCCTAATGGTAAGCGGCTGCTGCTCTCGATCAGCGGCGACCAAATTATGCTGGCCACACATCTACCTGGCATCTGCGACGACTACGGCACCATACCGCTCCCCGACAGGCTCGGCGAGTTCCAGCCGGGGTGGTACGCGTCGTGGAACGATCTTGACCCGGGAACGCTTGGAGACCTGCACACGCACTACTCCCTCGAGCAGGTTGCCACGTGGCCGGCTTTCGATGACTCCGATCGCAATGTCCTTGTTCTGTTCAAGCTGCATCCACTTCCAGGCGGCAAAGTTCGCGATGAGACCAAAGAGAATCTTCGCGTGGAATTACCCGATGACAACTACGATGTGGATGACGAGAAATAGATGCGATTCCGCATGGGATGGCCTGCCCTCTCGCGTATGCGACAATCCACACAAGCCTGCGTATCGATGAAAACTTTCTCTCTGGTTCTGATGAGTATTCTTTGCGTGGCCATTCGGTCGATGTCCGCGCAGCCGCAATCGCCTGCACCTGTGCCGGCGCCGGCACTGGTTCTGGCCGGCGGCACGGTTGTCGATGTCACTGGCTGGGGCGATTCGGCCCGCGACCTTATCAATGCCGTTGTGATCATTCGCGAAGGGCGCATTACCGATGTGGGCCCGGCCGGCGTCCTGCAGATTCCCAAGGGCGCGCGCGTTATCGACTGCACAGGGAAGTACATTATTCCGGGCCTGGTGGATGGGTTTGCGGGCATGAACTCGCAGGCCGAGGCCAACGCCAACCTGTATATGGGCGTGACCACGGTGGTTGCGCGCGCCGACTATCAACGCGGATTCATCGACACCGGGGCCAGCGGCGGCCCGCATCTTTACCTGATCGACTCAGTAGGCACGACAGACAACTGGAGCCTTCTAGCGCACAATCCGGAGTGGATTGCGAAGCTGCGCGAAGGCACGCGACCGGTGGAGCTGAACCCCGACGACACCGCGCGGCAATTGGTGGAAACAGCGCGCCTGGGCACGCGCGTGGTGCTGCTGAGCGCCGATGTGACGGCGGCCAACGCGCAATTGATCATTGCGCGCGCCCACGACCTTCACCTTGTAACGTACGGCGAATTTGTGTCCACGCCCTACCGCGTGGGAATCGAAGCAGGCGTGGACGCTCTGGTCCACATGGGCCACTACGAGCTGGGTGCCATACCAAACGAATTGCAGAAGCCGCTGGTCGAGGACCCCTTCGGTCCTTCGGCGGCGACTGCATTTGACTACTCCGAGCGCATTCCCCCAACCGATGCGCGTCTGCGCGCATATGCGCACTTTGTGGCCGCGCACCACGCGGCGCTCTTGCCGACCCTGAGCCTTTACTACGTTGAGCTGCCTGGCCATCGCAACCTGTGGCAGGAGCCTGCTGCCGCATTGCTCAGTCCGAACCGGATGTATCAACCCACCAACCCGGCGACCGGGGAGGTGACGTATCCGCTCCCCACGTGGGCCAGGCACTTGCCGGCTACGGGCCAGCGCTGGTATGAGACCGATCTGCAGAAGAAAGCCGACCAGGCGGCGATGCGGCTGTGGCGCATCAACGGGACGATGTTCGCCGCCTTTCCGCATTACCTTGCCGGCTCCGGCGCCGACGCTCTTGGGACCATGCCGGGCATTTCACTGCATACCGAGCTTGAGCTGCTGGTGCGGCTGGGGCTCTCGTCGCGCGAGGCGCTGGCCGCGGCTACCAATAACTATGCCGAGCAATTCGGCTGGACCGAACTCGGACAGGTTGCGCCCGGCCGCCGCGCCGACGTGCTGGTGGTTGACGGAGACCCAACGGTCAGCATCTGGAATGCTCGGCGCATCTCAACGTTGATTGAGGATGGCAACGTGATTGATCGCGACGCGCTGCTGAAGCTGAAGAAGTAGCGACAGAGAGCAGGGAACAGGGAACAGGTAATAGGGAGCAGGGTTCAGGGGTCGCAACATCTCTTAGAGCGGTCGAGGGGGGTAGTGGATCAGTTTGAAAAAAACAATCCCTCAGGGGCTAAAGCCCGCAGATATATTGCTCGGTTTATGTACGGGCTGAAGCCCGTACCCCTCAAGCTGAAGCCGCTGCCTTCGAGGGCTGTTGAGTCTGCTTTCATCGCCTGATCGTTTACTCTTGAGTCAGCAGCCGATTTCCGCAACTATGGCAAGAACCTCTCCCCGCGCAAAAACCGCAGCAGTCGCCACCGGTAGGCACCACAACCGTTGGCTGGTGCTGATTGCAGTACTCAAGTTTGCGCAGGCTTCTCTCTTCATCCTCATCGGGCTGGGCGCTCATCGCCTGTTGCACAAAGACATCGCCGACGAGATCGAGCTATTCGCCCGCCATATGCGATTCAATCCCGAGTCGAAGCTGATCAACATCATCCTGGAGAGGGCTTCGCTGGTCAACGATCCGCTATTGCGGCGCATTGGTTTCGCGGCCTTTGGCTATTCGGCGCTGTGCATTGCCGAGGGCCTGGGCCTCTATCTTGAGAAGGCCTGGGGCGAGTACCTCACCCTGGCCATCACCGCGTCGTTCCTGCCCTGGGAAGTATTCGAGATCTTCCGGCGCCTTACGTGGCTCCACGCTGGCCTGCTGATCATTAACGTCCTTGTATTTATCTACCTGCTCAAGCTGGTGGGCGAGAAGGTTAAGTCGAAGGCGCGGGCGCGGAAGAAGTAATCGGCCGTTCTCTCTCGGCCAACGGCTAGCCCTCCACAATTCTCCACTTGGGCTTCAAAATCGCCCTTCGCATCTGAAACAGTGCTCAAAGGCAGCGAATTTCTGCCGTAGCAGGCGGAGAAAGAAGCAAACGCCTCCAGAAAACTCCACCCAGGATCACTGGGTTCGCGCGGGGCAGGCGCCTGTTTTTGTCGATTTTCGCCTTTTGTTCTCCTATCACAGGTGGAAATCCGTGTCCAGAGGCTGAACCTCAGCAGTAAACACAACATCTTGTGGTGGGGTCGGAGGAGTTGTCTATTAGGGGATTTTCCCACCTGGCGTGGAGTTTTTCCTCATCTATTAGCCGCTTTTTTCCTTTGCGCGGGGCCAGAAGAGCGCTACTATCGTGCGTGAGTGGAAGAAAGTAGAGCAAAGTGGCCAGGAGTAGCCAATCGGCCAACGCTCAAAAATCCACTGCGGGCTCCGCTTTCAACAGAAGTGTACTGCGTTTTCAGTTCCTCAATTGTGGTTTTTGGGCCCCAAGGTCGAGCGGGTGAACCACTTTCGCTAACCAGCCGGGGCCGAGTTCTTTTAAGGATACCCCGGGCGACGGTACCGCGAGCGAACAGGAAAGCAGAAGCAGGAAGAGGCAGTAGATGTTTCGCGGCAACCATCCGGCGAAGGTCGATGAGAAGGGGCGGCTCAAGCTTCCGGCTGCGTTCAAGCAGCTTGTGGATGCGCAGAGCGTGAGCCAGTTCTACATCACTTCGAGCGATGGGGTTAAGGCTGAGATCTGGCCGCTGCCGGCGTGGGAAAAGGTTGAGGCGAAGCTGGCCGAGTTCAGCATTATGAACGACGCGGTGGAGAAGTACCTGAGTATGACGAGCTACTACGGGCAGCAGGCTGAAATGGACAACCAGGCCCGGGTACTGATTCCGCAGATATTGCGCGGGGCGGCCAAGCTCGATGCGGAGGTGGTGGTGATTGGCAAGATCGACCACCTTGAGGTGCATAACCAGGCAGCATTTGAGGCGAGCCTGCCGGCGAATGCGCTCACCCAGGAAGATCGGCGTTCTGTGGGAGCGATTCTGAATGGCCGGCTGCCGGTGAACCCCTAAGGGGGTGCACATGACGGGCAGCAAACCCAGGCATGTGCCAGTTCTTTTAGAAGTGACGATGGATTTTCTCCGCATTCGCCCCGATGGGACCTATGCGGACTGCACGCTGGGCCTGGGTGGTCACGCCGAAGGAATTTTGCGGCGGCTGGGCCCGAAGGGAAGGCTGATCGGCTTTGACCGGGACCCCGAGGCGCTGGAGCTGGCAACGGCGCGGCTGGAGCGGGTAAGGGCAGAGTTGGGAAGCGAGGCGGCGGAGGTGAGGCTGATCGGCGAGGCGTTCAGCACGATTGCACGGCATGTGGAGCCGGGCACGCTGGACGGATTGCTGGCGGACTTTGGCGCAAGCAGCCTTCACTTTGACGAAGCGCGCAGGGGATTCAGTTTTCAGGCGGACGGGCCGCTGGACATGCGCATGGATACGCGCACC
This sequence comes from uncultured Occallatibacter sp., assembly GCA_964528915.1. Classification (GTDB taxonomy): domain Bacteria; phylum Acidobacteriota; class Terriglobia; order Terriglobales; family Acidobacteriaceae; genus Telmatobacter. The sequence continues at coordinate 83,485 of CAZGUD010000023.1, read as the reverse complement.
GGGCCGACTGCCGAACAGGTGGTGAATGAGATGGACGAGCGTGAGCTAGCGAATCTCATTTACGAATACGGTGAGGAAAGGAGGTCGCGGACAGTCGCCAGAGCCATTGTGCGAGGGCGGCCAATTGCTACCACCATGCAGCTTGCACGGATTGTAGCATCGGCCGTCCCGCCAATGAAATATATTCACCCGGCTACAAGAACCTTCCAGGCACTGCGCATTTACGTCAATCGCGAGCTTGAAGAAATCAAAGAGCTGCTCGAGGCCGCACCGAAGTTGCTTAAGCCCTCAGCGAGGCTTGCAGTCATAAGTTTTCATAGTCTTGAAGATCGCATCGCGAAAGACAGTTTGAGAGACGGCGCAAGAGAAGGAATCTGGAACATCGTTACCAAGAAGCCGGTGACGGCGGACGAAGAAGAGATTGAACGGAATCCGCGCTCGCGAAGCGCGAAGTTGAGAGTGGCGGAAAGACAGGGACCAGGGACTAGGCACTAGGGCAGGGATTAGGAGAGCACGTATGGCGGCAGCGGTTGCATATTTGGAGTCGGGGCGCGGATGGAACGCGCGGGTTGCCGAGCGCAACGCGGAGCTGTTGGCACAGCAGCCGGTGCGGCGCCGCCGCGTGCGGACTCCGGAGTTCTATTTTGCCAAGAGCTTTGACAACTCGCGTCTGGTGAAAGCTCCGGACCCGGTGCGCGCGCGCCAGATGCAGGTGTTCTGCGCCGCGGTTGCGGTGCTGTTCTCGCTGGTAATGGTCTATGGGCTGCAGCACTTCTACGCGATCGAAAACAGCTACCGCGTTGAGAGCGACAAGCAAACGCTTGAGCAGTTGCGCGAAGAGAACCGCCAGCTCAAGTTGACTGAAGCCGAGCTCACGCAGCCCGGCCGCATCGACGGCCTTGCGCAGCAGCTTGGGCTGATGGCGCCGCAACCTGGGCAGGTTGTGCATCCCAGCGTCCAAGTCACGACAGGCGCGCCTGCGTTGGCGCAGGTTACGAAAAACAGCTATTAGCTTTCAGCTCTCAGCTTGATTGTGCAGCAGGAAGATATTTCTGGGAGCGCGTAAACACTAACTCCGCCCAAAACCTGAAACGCCAAGCCGGCAACGAAGGAGCTGAAAGCTGATAGCTGGGAGCTGAGAGCTGATAGCTGAAAGCTGAGTACCATGCAGGCAGCCGTACGAGCCATTCGCAACCGCGCCACCACGCCCAATGCCGTACCGTTGAAGCGCGGCAGGTTCTGGCTTGTCTGCCTGTTTTTTGTTTTGTGGGCAATCGGCATCGGCGCCCGGCTCTTCTGGCTGCAAATCGTTCGCCATCCTGAATTCGTTGAGCGGGCAGCCAAGCAGCAGCAGCGCACCTTTGAGGTGGCGCCGCGGCGCGGCGTGCTCTACGACCGCGAGGGTCATGAGCTGGCCATGACCGTGCTGGTTGACTCAATCTACGCAGTGCCCAGCGAGATGGACGACAAGCAGCAGGCGGCGCGGATTCTTTCCTCGGCCACGCACGTCGACGCTGAAGACGATCGCACCACCGATAAAGAGATCGCCGAGCGCCTGGCCGTGGGCAAGAATTTTGCCTGGGTGGCGCGGCGCGTGACGCCTGAAGTTGCGGCGCGGGTGCGTGCGCTCAATATGAAGGGCATTTATTTCCAGAAAGAGTTCGAGCGCTTTTACCCCGACAACGAGATTGCAGCGCAGGTGCTTGGCTATGTGGGTGTCGACGATAACGGTCTCGGCGGCCTGGAAGAAAAGTTTGACGGCGAGTTGCATGGCGCGCCGGGCGAGATGTACACCGCCATGGACGCGCGCCGGAAGGTGCTTGGCTCAACTGAGAAGGAGCCGGAGCCCGGCCGCAACTTGGTGCTGACCATTGACTCGAACATCCAGTTCATGGCCGAACGCGCACTCGACCACGCGATGCAGAAGACGCAGGCGCTGAATGGCACCGTGGTGGTGCAGGACTTGCACACCGGCCAGATTCTGGCGCTAGCCATTCGGCCAACCTTCGACCCCAACCAGTTTCGGCACACCACGCCTGAGCTGCTGCGCGATCACGCGGTGAGCGACGTATATGAGCCGGGCTCGACATTCAAGCTGGTCACGTATTCCACGGCGCTCGACCAGCATGTGGCAACGCCCGACGATCCGATCGACTGCCAGGGCGGAAAGATCACTATTTTTGGCCGCACCATTCACGACAATCAAGGCGAACACTTCGGCGTGATTCCCGTTCATAAGGCTTTGGAAGAGTCCAGCGACGTAGCCGCGGTGAAGCTCGCAATGAAGGTTGGTTCAGACCAGTTTTACCAGTACATTCGGGCGTTCGGTTTTGGCACGCGCTCGGGGATTGAGCTGCCCGGCGAAACGCGCGGCCTGCTTCGTCCTGTCAAGCGGTGGCAGCCATCGTCGATCGGTTCTGTCGCGATCGGCCAGGAAATCGCGGTGACGCCGGTGCAACTCGTCACCATGGTTTCGACGATTGCCAATGGCGGAGTCTATCTGCCTCCGCACATCCTGATGCCCGATGCGCCGGCCTCCACAAATCCAAACCAGGACGCTGGCCCGCCGCAAGTGGCTGCGCAGCCGGAGAAGGTGGTGGCGCATTCATTCAAGGCCGGCGAGGATATGCCGGACCCGCTTCCGGCGGGCGCGCACCGCGTTATTTCGACAATGACGGCAGCCGAGATGCGCAAGATGATGGAGGGCGTGGTGCTCTTCGGCACGGGCAAGGCGGCGCAACTCAACGGGTACTCCTCTGGCGGCAAGACAGGTACTGCGCAGAAGATCGATCCGAAGACGCACACCTATTCGAAGACAATGCACATCGGTTCGTTTGCTGGATTCGCGCCGATCAACGATCCGGTGATTGCGGTGGCAGTCATCATCGACACGCCCAAGGGCCAGTACTACGGCGCGGATGTAGCCGCCCCGGTGTTTGCCGAGGTGGCGCAGCAGGTGCTGGAGTACCTGGGAGTGCAACACGATATCGATTTGCGCCCGGCCAAGCCGGCGAGCAAACAAAAGCCGATCGTGGAAGATGAGGCCGACTCGCAGAACGAAGATATCAAGGCTCTCTACGACGCGGCAAACGACCTGCCCGCCGACGACCCGCAGAGCGCGAACGCGAAACCGGTCGAAACGATTGCGCAGAATGCGGGTGCGCAAAACTTGAGTACAAACCAGACTAAGCCTGCCAACGCATCTGCTAAAACTGTGCAGCCAGCGCGATCGCAAAACAACTCCGCCATTCCTCCGGCGCTTACTCAGCTTGCGCAAAATACTCCGCCGCCAATGGGGAAAAGCGTGACCATATCTGAGGCAAAGCAGTTGCGAGTACCTTCGCTGGTGGGTCTCTCGATGCGCGATGTTGTTGTGCAGGCCGAAACGGCAGGGCTCGACGTTCAGATTGCGGGCAGCGGTACGGCGCGCGAACAGGCGCCGGTGGCGGGAACCATGGTGGCTGAGGGGACGAAGATTGTGGTGAAGTGCTCGCGGTAAAAATGCGCTGCGCAGGTTGAGCGTCGGTTTCAGGCCAAGTCGCAATCTCATCCCAACCAACTAGAATCAGCACAGAATGATTTGGAACGACCTCATCGCCGAAGTCTCCGCTGTGGGTTCCGCGGGCAGCTCGTCTGCGCCAATTACTGGCATTGAATACGACTCTCGACGCGTGCGCGCCGGCGCGGTCTTCGTGGCCATGAAGGGCGGCACAACCGACGGCAATCGCTACGTTGAGAAGGCGATCAAATCCGGCGCGCTGGGCGTCATTACTGACTCCGCGCCGACATTCGACCACCTCACCGTTTATCAGCCGGGCTTTCCGATTCTTGAGGTCGAGCACGGCCGGAGGGCGCTGGCGCAGGCTTCAGCGGCATTCTTCGGCCATCCTGAACGCAAACTCGCTGCCATCGGCATCACCGGCACCAATGGCAAAACGACGACGGCATTCCTTGCCGAGTCGCTGCTCAACTTTGCTGCTCGCAAGACCGTGCTCATCGGCACCATCGAATATCATGTGGCGGCTGAGGTGCGGGCGTCAATCCACACTACTCCGGAGTCGCGCGATTTGTATGAGCTGATGGCGGAGGGCGCAGCGCTGGGCGCAACTGAACTTGTTACCGAGGTTTCAAGCCACGCCCTCGACCAGGGACGCATGGCCGGGATCGAGTTCGACGTTGCGGTCTTTACCAATCTCACGCGCGACCATCTTGACTACCACCAGACGATGGAGAATTACTTTGCGGCCAAGCGGCTGCTTTTCGACGGGACGCGCTATACCGCGCCGCGGGTGGCAGTGATCAATGCGTGCGATCCGCACGGTGAAGAGCTTGCCCGCGCCGCTGGCAAAGCCGGCGCTGAGGTGAGGACATATGGAATTGGGGGCATCGGCAAAGGCGATTGGCGCGCGGCGAGTTACACGCTCACGCCGTCGGGCGCGACTATCCAGCTTGAAACGCCGGTTGGGTCGGCGAGCGTTGAATCGCATCTTGCCGGCGAAGTGAACATATTCAACCTGCTTGCGGCCTTCACCGCGGCCCACGCGCGCGGAATTCCTTTTGAGCAGCTTGTCGAATCGGTTCCTAACCTTCGCCCGGTTCCGGGCCGCTTTCAACCCGTTTCCGCGGGCCAGCCGTTTACCGTGATAGTGGACTACGCGCATACCGACGATGCGCTGCGCAACCTGATTGCGTTGGCGCGCCAGATGACCGGGAGCACCGGTGGTCGCGTGATTACAGTGTTTGGCTGCGGCGGCGATCGCGACCGCACCAAGCGCCCCAAGATGGGGCAGGCTGCCGGCGAAAGCAGTGACTTTGTAGTGGCCACCAGCGACAATCCGCGTTCGGAAGATCCGCTGGCGATACTTGCCGAGATCGAGCCGGCTTTGCTTGCCACCAGCGTGAAATATGTAATTGAGCCCGACCGCGCAGCCGCAATCGGGCTTGCGCTGGCCAAGGCCGCGGCAGGCGACGTAGTACTGTTGGCCGGGAAAGGGCATGAGAAGGAACAGATTCTTGCCGATCGCACAATTCCGTTTGACGATGCCGAAGTGGCTCTGCGCGGGCTCGCCCAGCTCGGTTGGGCCAAGTCCGAGTGAACCACATCGGCCATTGAATTAAAACCAGCTTCGCCGTATTGTTGGGGTGCAATGAAACTCACGCTTGCCGAAATCGCAATGGGTGCAGGGGCCATGCTTGAGGCGCCGGCGAGCGTGCCGAATGCCGGCGCACTGATGGTAGAAGGCTACTCGATTGACTCGCGCACGATTGGGCCCGGCGAGGTGTTTTTTGCAGTGCGAGGCGAACGTCTCGATGGGCACGATTACATATCTGCTGCGGTGGAACGCGGCGCACTGGCCGCGGTAGTTTCGCGTGCGCGCGTGGCGGGCTTGCCCGATGGTGCGCTCGCTTCACCGCTATTGATTACCGAGGATCCGCTGACCGCGCTGCAACTGCTGGCCGCGCATGTGCGCAGGCAGTGGGGCAAACGTGTTGTGGCCATTACCGGATCGGCGGGCAAGACCACCACCAAGGAAGCCACGGGAGCCGCGCTGGGCGCAAAGTTCAACGTGCTGAAGTCGCGCGGCAACTTGAACAACGCCTTCGGGCTGCCATTACAGTTGCTGCGCCTGGAGCCGGAACATGAGATCGCGGTGGTTGAGATGGGCATGAACCACGCCGGCGAAATTGCTGCGCTGTGCCGCATTGCTTCGCCCGATTGGGGCGTGGTGACGAATGTGGGCAATGCGCACGTTGAGAAGTTTGTAGACGGGCAGGCGGGCATTGCGCGCGCCAAGTTTGAGCTGGTTGCCGCGTTGCCGTCGAGCGGAGTGGCGTTCCTGAACTGCAGCGATCCTTATGTATCGCAATTTGGCCGCGATTTCGCAGGCCGTGCGGTGTACTTCGGCTATGGTCCGTGTGCCGACCCCCAGATTATTTCAGCCGCAGAAGATCTGAACGGCCTGCACGTGCGATTCCGCGCCGGGGAACGCGAGGGTGGTTTCACGTTGCAGATGCTTGGCGCACACAACGCCACCAATGCGATCGCGGGTCTTGCCGTGGCGATTGAAGCGGGCGTGGATATGGATGCGGCCCTGGGCGCGCTGACCCAGCTTACTGCCGGCGACAAACGCGGGCAGTTGATGGAGATGAACGGCGCAACCATTTTGAATGACAGTTACAATTCGAATCCCGAGGCGCTGCACTCCATGATTCAAACGCTGGCTGCGCGGCCGGCCATGCGGCGCATCCTGGTTGCCGGAGAAATGCTGGAGCTTGGCGAACACTCGCCGGCTCTGCACGCAGCTTGCGGCCGTGCGGCGGCGCAGGCCGAGCTCGACATGGTGGTTGGAGTGCAGGGCAATGCGAAGTTCATTGCCGAAGAGGCTTGTGCCGGCGGCGTTGCGTCGCTTTTTCTGCACGATGCCGATGCCGCGGGCCATTGGCTGGCGCGGAATCTGCGTACGGGCGATGTGGTGCTGGTGAAGGGTTCGCGCGGCGTGCATCTTGAGCGCGCAATTGAAACCGCGAAGAACCTGATGGCAGCCGAGGTGAAATGAGTTTCAGAAAACTTGTGCCAGTCGCCCTGGCGTTGACGATTTTATTATTTCCGGGCGCGATCAAAGCCGATCTTTCACCCGATTGGACGAGGCCGTTCCCGCCATTTCAGATCGCCGGCAATCTCTATTACGTGGGCTCGGCTGATCTCGCGTCTTATCTTGTTGTCACGCCCAAGGGCCTGATTCTGATTAACAGCAACCTGGCATCGTCTCCACCGCTCATTCGCAAAAGTGTTGTGGCGCTGGGTTTCAAATTCACCGACATTAAGATTCTGCTCATCAGTCACGCGCATTACGATCACTGCGCAGGTAGCGCCGAGGTTTTGAAAGAAACTGGCGCCAAGTACGAGGTGATGGACGCCGATGTTTCCGTCGTCGAGTCGGGCGGCCGGACGGATTTTAGATATGGATCGGACCCGACGATGCATTTCGCGCGCGCGCACGTCGATCGCGTTTTGCACGACGGCGATACGGTGAGCCTGGGCGGCGTGGTTCTTACGGCGCATCTGACGGCGGGTCACACGCGGGGAACGACGACATGGACGATGGATGAGCGCGAGGGTGGCCGGTTGCTGCATGCCGTCATTGTCGGCAGTCCGAATGTGAATCCCGGCTACAAGCTGGTTGGGAACAAAACATATCCGCAGATTGCAGCCGATTACAAGCACGGCTTCACGGTTCTCCAGAGCCTGCCCTGCGACATTTTTCTTGGCGCGCATGGAGGTTACTTCGATTTGAAAGAGAAGTACGCGAAGTTCAAGAATGGCGACCGCGACGCGTTCATCGATCCGGCCGGGTACAAGGCATATATAGCGGATCGGCAGCAGGCGTTTGAGGCGGAGCTGCAGCGGCAGACGGGGCGTTAAACTGCTCCGCCTGGTTTTTGGGTTGATCTCGTTGACTCTCTGTCCCGGTATCGCACCACCCAAGCATTAAATTGCGGTATCCTTCTGGCATGAAATCAGCCTATGTTTTCAAGTTTTTGTTTGTGGCTGCGCTGGGCGCGCTGTTCGCGACGCTCATCCATGCGGACCAGGAGAAGTGGCATCGGTTGGGCAAGGATGCGTTTTTGACGTATCAGGCCGGAAAGTTCGCCCAAGACATGATCTCTCCAGCCCCTTTGGCGATCGTCCTCGTTTTGATCATCTTCCTTGCGTTGGTGCTGGCTGCGAGCTACGAATTCTGCGGATACCTGGGAGCGAAGCTGCTCTCGACGCCGGGCGGCAAGAAGCCTGGAGAAATAGCGTAGCAAGTCAGCAAGCGAGCGCGGCTTTGATTGCGGCTTCGGTCTGCGCTAATGAAATGCCGCGCAATAAAAAGACCTTGCTGCGCGAGGATTTGCCGGTTGCGAGTTCGATTGCACTCTTGGGCAGCGAGAAGAATTCGGCCAGGAACGCAACGAGCGCGTCGTTGGCGCGGCCTTCTAGCGGAGGCGCGTTGACGGCGATCTTCAGCTGTGCTGAAGCGCCCTCGCCGTAGACGCCGACGATTGCCGATTTCTTTGCGCCGGGCTGGGCGCGCACCGCCAGCGTGACTCCGCCTTTGGATTGACGCAGCATCAGGGCTGCTCCGGATCGCTGGCTGGATCTTGCATGGCTGGCCGGGGGCGTTTGCCGAAGAGTGCCGTGCCGACGCGGATGCGCGTGGCGCCCTCTGCGATTGCAAGAGCAAAATCGCCGCTCATGCCCATGGACAGGACGTCGAGATTGAGTCCCTGATAAGCCTGCGCCCAGCGGTCGCGCCACGCGCGCAAACTGCGGAAGCAGGCGCGGGTTACTTCATTGGGCGCGCCCCACGGCGCAATGGTCATCAGGCCGCGAGCCTCAAGCGAACTGAGATGGGGCAGCGCCTCAAGCAGCCTGGCAGCGTCGGGCGATTCGGGGTCGATGCCCGCCTTGGTCTCCTCAGAGCTGAGCTTGACCTCGATCAACACTGGCAGGCGTTTGCCGAGTTTTGAGGCTGCATCGTTGAGCCGCTCAGCCAGGCGCAGGGAGTCGAGCGAGTCAATGCCATCGAATAGCTCAACGGCACGCGCGGCTTTGTTCGATTGCAGGTGGCCAATGAGATGACACTCTGTGCCCAGGCGTTTTGGGCCGAGTGCGGCGGATTTGGCGGCCCATTCCTGAACGCGATTTTCGCCGAAGAGCCTGAGGCCCAGTGCGGCGGCTTCGATGATGGTTTCGGGGGGAAAGGTCTTGGAGACGGCCATCAGTTCGACTTCGTTGCGCGGGCGGCCCGCGGCGCGGCAGGCGGCGGCGATGGTGTCTTCGAGCCTGGCGAGATTTTCGGCGAGCGGGTTCAAATGCTTCCTCGGATGGGTCATCGGGCTCAAGCCCGGATGATTCGCGCCGCCCCTACGGGGCTGCAGTGATTTATTTTGCGCCTATCCAGGACTTCGTCCTGGGCTAAATTCCTTGCCTCCCTACGGGAGGCAGCCTTCACGCGGTTCGTCGTGAGTATTTCAGCAACGTCTTCTATTGTTGCAGCATCCAACCGGGGCATGTGGACAATTGTTCTTCTGATCTGCTCGAACATCTTCATGACCATTGCCTGGTATGGTCATTTGAAATTTGAAAGTCAGCCGCTATGGAAGGTGATTGTGGTGAGCTGGGGCATTGCGTTTTTCGAGTACTGTTTCCAGGTTCCCGCTAATCGCATTGGCTACGGCCGCTTCACGCCGGTGCAGCTTAAAGTGATTCAGGAGATTATTACGCTCACGGTCTTCGGCGTCTTCGCCATGTTTTATTTTGGTTCGCACCTGCGCTGGAATCACGCTGTCGCGGGAGTGCTGCTGGTGGGTGCGGCGTTCTTCATGTTTCACAAGTTTTAAGAACAGCTTCTAGCTGCTAGCTTCTAGCTCCTGGCTTCTAGCCTGGCTTAGCTATGCGGCTGCGCGCATTATCGAGCCGGCCCGAAATCTTGACGTGCTCTGCGGCTGCGGTTAGTCCGAAGCGCGGCATGTTTACGTAGATCGCCTCGTACTGGCCCGGCTCAATCGTGTAAGTTTCATGCCAGATTCCCACTGCGCCGTTGTTGCCTACGCGGCGATTGAATTCAGCCCAGGCGGGCAGGTGCGCCGCATTTTTCGCGTGTGCATAGGCGTGCAGCTGCTCAAAGCTGCGCCAGTATTGCACCGTGGCTACACCGCGCCAGTAGAGAAAGAACTCGGCGTGAAGCAAGCCCAGCTCGGGCTGGCGTTTGAGTTCGGCGATCATGGGCGGCATGGCTGCTGCAACGCGCGTCCAGCTTGGTATCGCGAGCAGACGGTTGATCCTCATGCCGATGAGGAAGACGACGAAAGGTTCTTTGCTCTGCGCTGTGTAGCGGCCGGGAAAGATTGGCGGCATGGTGTGACCTCATTCGTGAATGAAGCTTGCGAATGGTGTGCGGGTCTGGAGACCCGCACTACCGCCGGTCAGGAGACCGGCGGTACAACTAGGCCAGAGACTGGCGGTACACCCGGACTGGAGACCAGCGGTACATGCGGTTAACGACCGGCGTTAAATGCCTCAGTGGCCGTGCTCTTCAAGATACTTTTCGACCTCGAGTGCGGCCATGCAGCCTGAGCCGGCAGCGGTAATTGCCTGGCGGTAGCGGCGGTCCTGCACGTCGCCGCATGCAAATACACCGGGAACGATTTCACCCTTATTGGTGGTGAAAACGTTGTTGACGGTCTTGATGTAGCCGTCGTCGTCGAGATCCATCTGACCGGCAAAGAACTTGGCGTTGGGCTCATGGCCGATGCCGAGAAAGAGTCCGCTGACGGCCAGGTCGCAAACTTCGCCGGTCTTCACATCGCGCAGCCTCACGCCCTTGACTTCCTTCTCATCGACTCCGAGAACTTCTTCGACCGCGGTGTTAGTGCGGAATTCGATGTTGGGGTGGGCAATGGCGCGCTCCAGCATGATCTTGGATGCGCGGAACTGCTCGCGCCGGTGCAGCAGCGTTACCTTGGTGGCGAAGCGGGTGAGGAAGAGCGCCTCTTCCATGGCCGAGTCGCCGCCGCCGACTACCGCGATCTCTTTGCCGCGGAAGAAGAAGCCGTCGCAGGTGGCGCAGCTCGAGACGCCGTGACCGATGAGTGCCTGCTCGCTGGGAATTCCGAGCCAGCGAGCGCTTGCGCCTGAGGCGACGATGAGCGTGCGCGTATGAATCTCGCCGATGGAGGTGTGCAGCTTGATGGGATGCGCGCCGAGCTCGACCGAGTTGAGATGCGCCATCTCAAATGTCGCGCCAAAGCGCTGCGCCTGTTTCTTCATGTTGTCGATGAGATCGGGACCCTGGATGCCTTCAGGCCAGCCGGGAAAGTTTTCGACCAGCGTAGTGATGGAGAGTTGGCCGCCAGGTTCGTGGCCCTCAAGCACAAGTGGATTGAGGCCGGCGCGCGCGGTGTAGATGGCAGCGGTCAGCCCTGCGCATCCCGAGCCAAGAATTACGGTTTCGCGAATTTCAGTCATGAGTGGTCTCGAGTCGATTTTAGAGCCTCAGTTCCCCTTGGCGTCCGCGGCAAACATGAGGAAATCGCGACACATTCGCCAACAGGCGGCCCATTCGGCCATAGGTTTGATGCGGATCACCATGCAGCCGATTCAGCCGAGCGGTTCTCGGCGAGCGGTAAGCGCGGCGGCCGCGGCAATTACGAAAATGGGAAAACATTCAACGGTGTAGCGCGGCTCGGGATGTTCGATGGTGCCGAGCATGAGAAAGCGAAGCACCAGGTACCCGCCCAGCATCCACGCCCAGGGCACGCGGCGGCGCACGAACGCCCAGGCCGCGGCGGCCACATAAAAGAGATTGATGAGGCCGAGCAGGATGGCCCATGCGGTCTGGTCGTGGTGCTCGCTCCATCGCCACCAGAAGACATCGAGATCAAACTCCAGGGTTCGCGGGCGCAACAGCATGTCGGCCACGCGCAGCACTGGAAACGTTACGTAATAGCGGAAGGGATGGGCGCGGATGCGCTCCGCGGCGAGAGATGCGAAGCGGCTGTCGAGCTCCGGCGAGATGGTATTGGTCCGGTTATACTCGGCGATCAATTCCAGCGTCTCAACGCGCTGCTGGGGCGAGTCGAATGCGCCTGGGTTCAGCTCGCTCGGATCAAGGTCGTTGGTATCGATTGGTCCTTCGCCGGCTTCCCACAAAACATTGGCAGTGGTCACGTACTCCACGGCCCAGGTACGAGTCCAGCGATAAAAACCGGAGTTGATGCGGTCGCCGGGGTCGTTCAGGTAGCGGGGCGCGAGGGGTTGAAAGACGTGGAATTCGACCCAATTGCGTGCGGTCCAAATTGAAAGCGGCAGCAGGGCGGCGAGGCAAAAGGAGGCCAATGCGGTGAGGCTGCGGCGCAGAGTGTGGCTTGAGACGCTCGTGAGGTTGCGGCTGCGAAATGTGTAGTAGAACAAGCCACCGGCAAGCGACACGAAGAGGAGTGCGCCATCGGGGCGGAGCAGCATGGCTAATGCCGAGGCGCATCCGGCCAGCAGCAATGCGGACAGATCGCGTTGGCCGGCGGCTTCAGCGGCGAGGGCGCGACCCGCGCTGTAGACGCCGAGCGCGATTGCGAAGACGGTGAGGCACTCGGGCATGGCGATGGCCGAATAAACTGCGGTGAAGGGGCAAAGCATGGCCAGCGCCAACGCAAGCCGGCCGGCGCGCTCGGAAAGGTGACGGCGGGCAAAAGCCGCGAGCAGGAGGCCGGCTGCGATGTCAAAGAAAAGTTGCGCGACGAAAACTGCATTCATCCAATTCGTCGGCCAAAAACGAGAAAAAAGCTGCTCGAACGAGGCGAGAAAGATTGGATAAGCGGGCAGACGATAGAGGGAGGGGGAGATATCAGAGCCGGTGCCTGCGCCGTAGATGCCTTGATGCAGCAGGTTATGGCCGAGCTGGAGATAGTCCAGAGTGTCGTCGTCGCCGGGGCGGGGAAAGGCGATGAAGAGGATGCGCATGGCCAGGCCTGCGGCGATGAACGGGAGCCAGCCGCGAGGCAGGCGGGCCTGGTGTTCCGGCTGGTGCATACACAGGAGAATAAATGGGATGGGTGTAAGTGGCTGCTCGCGCCTAAGTTAATAACCGGATCCGGGCCTGGGGGGCAGCGCGGGAAGAGCCCGAAGGTGGCCGCAAACGGCGCCGTTTAAGATTGTGGTTATGGCGAATCTGACTCTCATATATGGCCTGCGCCTCTTGCCCGAAGGGGAAGTGACGGCGATCGAGGACGCGAAACTGAAGCTGGCCAACGGCCACGAGGCCCACGTGACCATGCACACGATCGAGGGTTCGCGCGAGGAGATCGAGACCCAGCTCAAGCGCAGCCTCGACGCGTTTTTCGACTTCTACCCGGAATTATAGAGAGGCAGCGGGGTTGGCGGAGTTAGCGGCGTCAGGTTGCGGCGGCGAGTTTGGGGATTCGCTGTTTTGGCCGGCCAATATTAAAAGTCTCTCATCTGAATCTTCTTAAAGATCAAAGCTCTCTTATCTGCCACTCATGCCGATGGAGTCCCCGCTGCCCCAAATCCTCTGTACGGAGGATTCCGGTGCACCTGTGTCAATTGGCCCGACGCGTTGTAACTGGCTTTGTTGCTTTGCCCCTGCTGGCGCTGGCGCCCTCGACTGCCTTTGCCGGCGGACCAAAGTACGTTGCCGGGGTCAGCTACTTCAATCCCGCCGTGCTTGGCCAGCCGGTGCACTGGCCGGGCGGCCAGGTGAACTACTACGTCGACCAGGGCGCGCTTTCGAGCACTGTTACCAACCAGCAGGCGACGGCCATGGTTGACGCCGCGGCCGCGTTGTGGAGCGCGGTTCCCACAGCGGGCGTGACGCTGACTGACGTGGGCTCGCTCAGCGAAGACGTGAACGGATCGAACATCGCCGTGAATGCGACTGGCCAGATTACCGCTCCCGCAGACGTGACAGCATCGGCCACGGGTTATCCGCTGGGCGTCATTTACGATGCGGATGGATCGGTGATCGACGGCATCTTCGGCGCGACCACCAGTTCGCCCGACACCTGCCAGAACAACGGGGTGTATGTGTGGATGGATAAGCTGAACACCGACGCAACGATCGCGCACGCCATCATCATGCTGAACGGGCTGTGCGCCACTACGCCTCCGATGCTGGCCATGATGAGTTACGAGATTGAGCGGGCTTTCGGCCGCGTGCTCGGGCTAGATTACTCGCAGGTGAATCCGGGGGCGGGCGGTGACGAAGACATGTATGGCGAGCTGGCCTGGCCGGTGATGCAGCCTTTGAGCGGAAACTGCGGCGGCAGCGGCGGAGTTTGCATTCCCGACTCCAACGTATTGCGCTACGACGATATAGCTGCGCTGAACCGCATCTATCCCATTACCGCGGCCAACCTTCCCAGCTTCGCCGGCAAGCAGATTACAGCGGCGAACACGGTTTCAATCCAGGGGACGGTTGAGTTTGCGAGCGGTTACGGAATGCAGGGAGTGAACGTGGTGGCGCGGCCGCTCGACGCAAGTGGAAACCCGCTCTACGAGTACACGGTAAGTTTTGTTTCTGGCGCGTATTTCAGCGGCAACCACGGCAACGCGGTGATGGGGTGGGACGACGCCAACGGCAATCCGTTGTCGATGTGGGGCTCGAACGATGCGGCGATGCAAGGATACTTCGATTTGAGCGGCATTCCTCTGCCGCCGGGCGAGGCTTCGGCGACTTACGAGCTGACTTTTGAAGCCATCGATCCGCTCTATATCCTCACTGACTCGGTTGGCCCTTACATACAGGGCCAGGTCGATCTGTCAGGCACGCTGAACGGGGTCGCTCTCACCGGGATGGCGGCGGGCAGCGCGCAAACATTGACGATTACGGCGGTGGGTACGCCGGAGCCCGGATTCAACGACGCTATTGGCACGATTGCTGCGCCGCGGCCGATGGCGGCTTCGGGGATGTGGTGCGGGCGGCTTAGCCAGGTGGGGCAGACCGACTGGTTTACGTTTCCGGTGCGCGGCAACCGCAGTTTCACCATTGTGACCCAGGCTGGCGATGAGACCGGTGCGCCCACGAATCAAAAGGCCATGCCGTCGATCGGAATCTGGGATGCATTCGATCCGGCAGGTGCAGCGGCGGTGGGCGGGGCTCCGGGGCTGAACGGACTCGCGGTGGGAGAGACGTGGCTGCAGGTGAGTACGCTGGGCGCCGACGTGGTTCGCGTTGGAATTGCCGACACGCGTGGCGACGGACGGCCCGACTATAGTTACAACGGCTGGGTGCTTTACGCGGACACGGTCGAACCTGAGCGGCTGCCGGCCTCGGGCGGGCCGATGGTGATTCACGGCATGGGGTTCAGGCTCGCTGATACTGTGCTGGTGGGCGGGCAGGCCGCGCTGGTCACCAGCATCTCGCCGACTGAGATCACCGCCATTGCGCCGGTGGCTGCGACGGGCGTAACGGGCTCTCAAGATGTTGAAGTTGACGATGCGCCGGTCTTCTACGCATCGGCAGTCATTCCAGCCGGGATCAGCTATGACTCAGGCAACGGTGACGCATTGACGCTGGTGAGTGGGCCCTTCAACTCCGTACCCATCGGCGTTCCAACGCCGTACGCGGTACAGGCGCTTGGAAGCACGCTCGCTCCTGCCGGAGGAGTGACAGTTATCTACACCGTGACCAGCGGAACAGCGGAGCTGGGCTGCGGGCAATCGACTTGCAAGGTTACCGCATCGGGAGACGGGCACGCGCAGATGAATGTGATTGCGGTCGACGGCACGCTGTCGATCGTGACCGCATCGCTGACCAACGGATCGAGCCTTGAAGCGCAATTCTCCGGGGGATCGCCGCCGGTGCTGGCTTCGCTCACGCCAAAGCTTTCGCTGGCGGCGGGAACCACGTTGACCTGGACGGTGGAGGCCCTCGCACTCACGAATGGCGTGCCTGCGGCGGGGCAATCGGTGCAGTGGACAAGCGCGAGCGGAATTTTGGCGCCGGCGGCCGCCGTGCTCACCAATACGTCCGGCATTGCCTCGCAGACGCTGACCGTGGGGCCACTCACTGAAGGGCAACTGGCCACCATCAACGCGTGCGTAAACGGGACGAGCAGTTGCGCTACTTTTTCGGTGATTGGCGCGCGGCCGGAATATGCGACGCTGGTCGCGGTAAGCGGCACGAGCCAGACCATCGCGGCCACGGGCACCCCGAGCCAGGTGGTGCTGCGCGTTCTCGATATGGACGGAAACCCGATGGCCAACGGAACGGTCTCGTTCTACCAGTCGCTTTATGCGTGGACTCCGCCGTGCAATCCGCATGCGGTTTGCGCACAGGGAGTGCTGCTGGCAACGCAATCGGCCACCGCAACTTCAGCCATCGATGGTAGTGTGAGCTTCACTCCGGCGTCGTTGCCGGGGGTAGCGACGAACCTCGTAGGGATCGCGGCGACAGGGAATACGGCGACGGTGGAGGTGGCGATTGAAACAGTGGTCAGTGATCAGTGATCAGTGGTCAGAAACGCTGCAAGCTGCCGGCTTCCAGCGTACGGCGCGCTACCGCTGCGGATTGAGCAGGATGGTTTACTGGTTCTGGTCCGCAGGCTTACTCGATTGAGTCACCCAAGCGGGGATTGAATCGGGGGCCCAATGGCCAAACTTGAGCAAGTCGAATTTTCCGGATCCTGTGGTATCGATGATAGTGATGCTCGTGTCGCACCCCGCTGCTGTCCAGACTTCTCCTTCCAGCGTGCCACAATTACCTGAGAGGACGAGCGCGAAAGTCCTGTCATCGAGCGAAACGCCGTACGCGTGATCAAGCAAGAGGTGCTCAGTTCGGAGCGTAACCTTTCGCGAACAGGAATCGACCACAACTTCGGTGAACGCGAAGTACTTTCCGCGGAGAGCATATTCAGTCCAGCGCGTGCCCTCTAGCGCCGGATTGGTCGACGGTCGGCGAGCCGATGTTCCCATCTTTTGGTCTCTGTCAACAATTGTGACGTCCCATCCGGTGTCAGGTTTTTGAACCTGGGTGTACCAGTCGGGTTTCGCAGTGCACGGTTTTGTTTCGGGCGGGGATTGGCAGAAGCCCGCGATCTGTATTGCAACCAGAGACACTAGGAGCGTCAAAAGTTTTCGTGTCAACACGCGTTCACCGCCTTGAATTCAGCATTTGTGAATTGTAACGCTGGGTTTGGTGAAGAGGGGCGGCGCAGAGCCTGCGGGCGAAGGACAACCGCGGATCCTTCGACTCACCACCCCCAAACTGAGATACGTTTGGGGGCCCCAATCGCTCAGAATGACAGGCTTCGCCTATGGAGCTAAGAGCCAAAAGCTGAAAGCTAACAGCTACCTAGCTGGCCACCAGCGTAGGCCTTCTCCTCGGCGCCAGCAGCGGCTGCAATTGCTTGTATGCTGCCTCTGGTGTGAGGCCGTAGCGGGCGCGAAGCAGATCGACTTTGCCGTGCTCGATGAACTGGTCGGGCCAGCCTATGCGGACTACCGGGACCTTGCTGCCCAAGTCCTCCAGTGCTTCCACGACTGCCGATCCAAACCCGCCCATCAGAACGTGATCTTCAAAGGTAACGAAGGCGCCCACGCGCGAGGCGTAGCGGGCCAGCATCTCGCGGTCGATGGGCTTGACGAATCGCGGATTAATGACTGCGGCCGAGAAGCCGTCGCTCTCAAGCATCGCGGCGAGTTTCTGCGCCATTGCGTTCATGGGGCCGAGCCCGAGAATCGCCACATCGGACCCGTCAGAAATAATCTCTGCTTTACCAACCGGAATGCTCTGCGGTTCCGGCTTGCGCGCCACGCCGACCACTGCGCCGCGCGGATAGCGAATCGCCGATGGGCCTGGAATCTCCAGGGCCGTCTTCATCATGTCGGCAAGTTCGTCTTCATCTTTGGGCGACATCAGCACCATATCGGGCACCGAGCGGAGATAGCCAATATCGAAGAGGCCATGATGCGTGGGTCCATCGTCGCCGCTGAGTCCGGCGCGGTCCATGCAAAAGAGCACGGGCAACTTTTGCAGCGCGATATCGTGCACGATGGGGTCGAATGCGCGTTGAAGAAATGTTGAATAGATGGCGCACACCGGGCGGAATCCGCGCGTGGCCATGCCGCCGGCAAAGACTACCGCGTGCTCTTCGGCGATGCCTACGTCGAAGTAGCGTTTTGGATGCTTGGGGCGAAAGAGATCGAGGCCGGTGCCGTTGGGCATGGCCGCGGTAATGGCCACAATGCGCGGATCTTTGTTAGCAAGGTCGGCGAGGGTGTTGGCGAAGACCTCGGCATAGGTGGGTACGCCGGGAGGAGTGTCGCCGGTTTCGGGATCGTAGGGACCGAGGCCGTGAAATTTTTTCTGTCCGTCGAGCGCGGGTTGAAATCCGCGACCCTTCTGGGTGAGCACATGCAGCAGCACGGGATGGTCGATGGTCTTGAGAAATTTGAAGGTCTCAATCAACAGCGGAAGGTTGTGCCCGTCGATGGGTCCGAAGTATTCAAGGCCGAACTCCTCAAACAGGATGGAGGGCCACAGCATGCTCTTTGCAGCCTCTTCAGCGCGCCGCACCACCTTGATGGCGGTCTTGCCTGCAAAGCGCTCGATGAGTCGCGAGGCGCGGTCGTGCAAGTGCTGGTAGTGCTCGTTGGTGACAATACGGTGGAAGTAGCGGGCAACCGCGCCGACATTGCGGTCGATAGACCACTCGTTGTCGTTGAGCACCACGATCATGCGCTTGGTCTGCTCGGCGATGTTGTTCATCGCTTCAAAAGTGATGCCGTTGGTGAATGCTGCATCGCCGGCAACGCCAATCACGTGCTCGTGGCCGCCGGCCAGGTCGCGCGCCACGGCCATGCCGAGTGCGGCTGAGAGCGCGGTGCCTGCGTGGCCCGCGCCGTAACAATCGTGCTCGCTCTCGGTGCGCAGCATAAAGCCGTTCAGGCCTCCGGGTTGGCGGATGGTATCGAAGCGGTCGCAGCGGCCGGTGAGCAGCTTGTGCACGTAGGCCTGGTGGCTCACGTCGAAAAGGATCTTGTCATCAGGCGTGTTGAAGACGGCGTGGAGAGAGATAGTCAGTTCGACGACACCGAGGTTGGGTCCGAGGTGGCCGCCGGTCTTTGCCAGCGACTGTATGAGCCGCTCGCGAATCTCTTCGGCAAGAGCCGTCATCTGCGCAGGGTTCAGTTTTTTTACGTCGGCGGGAGAGTGGATGGATTCCAGCAGTGTTCCCATATCGTTCCTTTCCCCCCGGGGAAATTAAGCCGGGAATCCAGGGAACTGCGAAATCCCTGCGGCGAAAGACGTTCAAAAAAAGCCGGGTTTGGGGACTAATAGCCCAGTGTTTAGTATACCCTCGGTCGGTTTTCGAGGCCCGCACGATTGGACGCTGAAACAGGGTAATTGGATCGGGGAATCAGGCGCCGTCTCCAGGGTACCCCGGTGAAGCGCATGGTTAGCAACCCCTGCGCATCCAGCGTATGAGCCGGAGAATCAGAACTCTTACAGTTTGAGCTATTGATCCGGCCCTTAAATAGTGTGTTTGCCTCCCACCCATTCGCGATAAAACCTGCGAAATGGATGGGGCACGGCGCTTGTATTTATGGGCCGGATCAATAATTGCGCGCGGCCGACCAGTTTAGCGTCGTAACCAGTTGAATGGCCAGCGTGTTTTCGTTATGAGGCGAGGCGGAGTTGTCTTTGACGATCTCGTAGTCGACTTTGAGAATCTGGAAGCGATCAGGCCGGAACCCGGCAGCAGTTTCAAGCGACCGTTCTCTGTAATCCCCCGATCCTCTGGTGAGCAGCGAGCGCATCGCCACATACCAGCGCGGGCTGAGCGTTTGCTTGAACTCGGCGTAGCTGTCCCACTCCACGTAGGTGGGCACGACTGAATTCGGCATGACGAACTTTTGCACTTCAACCTGAACGCTGGAGTGGTTGCGGGCGTATGCGGCGTCGAGCCCGAGGGCGCGAGCCGGCCACTTGCGCGGGTTTACCCACCAGGAGTAGTAACTCTCGTATTGTTTGTCCAGATAAGGTCCGCGATAGCCTGAGATTCCAATGCGGAGTCCCTGGTGGATGGTATAGCCCATACCGCCGGCCCAGTTGGCGTATTGGTCATGCGCAAAAATGCTGCGCGGATTGGAAGGTGAGGAATTGGCAAACTGCGCGCGACCGTCCCATTTGCCCCGCGTGAGGTCAATCTCTGCGCCCGCGACGGGAAAAGTGGAGACCTGCGAGTAGTAGTAGCCGTATTCGCTGGGAATGTCGACCAGGGGATTGTCGGCGTCGTCGTAGCGCAGCAGGAACGATCCGAAGGCCGACGAGAGCTCGCCCGCCCGCAGCAGGATGGAACCTTTATCGGCGACGCGGGAGTAATTGAGACTAGCCTGCAAAATGTCTCCCTTGGCGCCAAAGCCCGGGGCCGAAAAATCGGAATAGAAGTAGGGGCGCGTGAAGAGTTGCAGCGCGCCGGTGGCGAACCAGTTGTTGTCGATCTTCCAGGATGGATAAACGACTCCGCGAAAACCCGCCGTTCCCGGCAGGCCATCGCGCGGCGCTTCTTCAAGGATGTTGGAAGTGGCTGCCAGGCCGCTCAGGGATGCTCGCACATTGAATCCCGAAGATGCTTCCTGGGCATTGAGCGTAGCGCAGCACTCACCTGCGTACGCCAGCCACGCAGCAAGAGCAAGGAGCGGGGCGTGTCTCATTTTGCGACCGCCTGTGCGGGTGCGCCCGGCGCATCCTGATGCGTGGCCGGGTTGGCGTACCTGGTAATGACGGAGCGGGGAATGCTGACGAAAGCGTCGACCGCGCGCGGTTCGAACATCGTTCCCGAACACTCGACGAGAATGGAAATTGCGTGCTCGTGGCTCATGCCTTTCCTATAGGCGCGGTCTGAAGTCATGGCGTCATAGGCATCGGCCACGTGAACAATGCGGGCGTCTACGGGGATTGCTTCGCCTGCGAGGCCTTTTGGATAACCGGTGCCATCCCAGTTTTCATGGTGAAGTTCCACTGCGTTCAGATAAGGCGCAAAGCCGCGCACGCCCTCCAGTATCCGCTTGCCGATAACCGGATGCTGCTTGACCTGGGCAAATTCGTCCGGGGTGAGCGAGCCGGGCTTTTGCAAAACAGCATCGGCAACGCCGATCTTGCCGATATCGTGCAGCAGTGCGCCGATGCGGATGCACTCGAGTTGTTGGGGAGGCAGGGCCAGCGCGGCCGCAAGATCGCAGGAGAGCTGGCTGACGCGCGAGCTATGGCCGGCGGTATGGCGATCGCGGGCGTCAAGCGCGTTGGCCAGTGAGCCGATGAACTCGAGGTACGCGGCTTCAAGCCGCTCACCAGCCTCGCGCACTGCCACTGCGGCGCGATTGTAGTTTCCGGTGAGTGCGCGGATTTCCAGAATCGACGAGGGCTTGCCTTTGAACTCGGGCAGCGTGCCGGTACTCCCCGCATCGCGCAGGCGATCGACAACCGCGGCAATCGGTTTGACGATGGATCGCGACGCGAAAATGCTCGACAGCAACAGAAGCAATACGGAAACCGGGACCAGGATCAGAAAGAAATTATGCAACAGCATCAGAACGGGCGCCGTGGCTTCATCGACATTACTCAGAATGTAAAGATCGTACCCGCCGCCGTAGGACTCCACCTGGAGCGACATCCAATTTGCCCCGTGCAGTCGCAGATCGCATTCCTGCTTTCCGAAACATGCAGCCAGATCGCCATTCAGCTCCGCGGCCGCGATGCCGGAGATATTCGACTCAATAACCTGGCCCCCATGAACAATGACGGCAGGAGAAGTGAACTCAGAGAAATTGAAAAGCTCGCCCACAGTCAGGGAGCCGAGATTGCCGTCTTCAGTGTCGACAGGGACGGATGCAATCTGGATGGTGCGGCCGCGCAACTGAAGCAGCCCCGCGTTACCGGCCTTGAATTCCGAAATATCGACGGGAGCAAGTTGCCCGTCCTGCCGCAACACGCCGGCCAGTGGTTTGCCATTTGGGCCTGAGTCCAGGAGAAAGTCGAAGCCCATGTGTTCGCCGAGTTCGCGCAACTGGTCTTCCACGGTTCTTCGCGCCGCGGGGTTGCCGGCATTCTGAAGCAGCAGTTGCATACCTGCCTTCAGCGCCGGATTTTCTCCCGCCACTTTCAAAAAGCGGCTGCTCTCCAGTTCGGTCTTGGCGTGAAGGCGGGCAATGGCGACCTGATTCTGGCGGAGCGAACGGCGCAGACCCTCCCTGACCGCGTTCTGCACCAGGTCCTGGGTCATCCAGAACGCGAACGCCAGCAGCGCCGCGAAAGGGACGAAGCAGATGAGGAAGGCTCGGGTCCGAAGGCGTGTGGTCATGGGCACACCGTAACTTGCTGGACGAATCCGCTGCTATGCGGCACGATCACTTCGCGTTCTCCTCGAGTGGAATGAAGAAATCCAGGGTGGCGTCGTGGCCGGCTTCAATCGTGATCTGTTTCTTGAAAAAGCCCGCGGTTTTGTGCCACGCCACAACCGTGTACTGGCCTGGCGGCACGTCGGGAATGTGGTACAGGCCGGCAGCGTCAGGGCGGGCGTACAAGCGATTGGGCGTAACCACGATCGTTCCCGACATGTTCGGATGCAGGTGGCAAAACACTTCAACGATGCCGGGCTTGGGAAACACTACGGTCCGCGAATCGCCCTTGTCATAACTTCCGAGGTCGAAGCTCTTGACCTTTGAGAGCGAGAACACGTTATGAAAGATGGGGTCCATATTGGGGAATTTCACAGAAAATCCAGCGGGAATCACGACCAGGTCAGGAGAAAAGCGGCGATCCTGCTGGGCCATCTGCGGGGGCGGCAAATCGGGCGCTGGCGCAGCAGGCGCCGCAACCGGACCCTCAAGATAAACCACCACGCGAGAGCGTTCGTACACCAGCGGATCCTCGGGAGTGTCGGCGCCGAGCTTCACTTCAGTCCCGCGCTGGTATACCGATACAGCGGGTGTAACGCTGCGCTTGGTGAGTCTCTTCTTGATGAGGATGGTGCCGCTGATGGTTTCGGCGGGGGCGCAGACCGCGAAAACCGAAAGCGCAAACAGGGCGATTGAAGGCCTCAGCCTCATCCAGGCATCTCCGCAAGATGGTTTTCAGGCGGCCCGCGGAATACGCGGACAATGAAAGTTGCTTACCGCGAAGAACAGGCACTGAATTCGCGGGGTCCTTCTGAATTCGGGAAAAAGTTACGTATGAGGAAAGGGCCGGGGAATTGCTCTCACTGTTTGACGGTAATATAACGCGGTTGGATGCGCACTCACACATTTGTGTATTGCGATTCCGCAGGCGTGGAAGGGCAGTGGGAACAGCGAACCCCACCGCAGTTGTACGATTGGCATGTGCGTGCTGGTTAGCGGGGGGTAGGAAAGTGGCTTTTAAGCGGGTGATATTAGCGGCGGTAGGGTCGGCGGCAGTAGCGGGTTTGGCATTGGCAGCCGCGCAGCCGGCGGCCTGGGGGCAGTTGGCGTTCCCCTCAGGCAATTCAGCGCAAGCCGCGCCGAATCCTCTGACCGATACCACGGTGAATCCAGGCAAGATTCTGCTCTATAACCTTGAAGCGCAGTTTGCCAAGGATGTGGCCGCCAAGGGCGGCGCGGCATTTGCGTTATGGTGCGCTCCCGACGCAGTGATGCTGGGCAACGGGGCCGCTCCGGTGGTGGGCAGGGTGGCAATTGAGAAAGCGGCCAACTGGTTGCCGAAGGATTACCAGCTCACCTGGACGCCCACCGACGCGATGATGGGCCCCTCAGGCGACATGGGTTACACGTGGGGCCATTACGAGGGCCGAAGCAAGGACGCAAACGGCAACCCGGTACTCACAAGCGGGCGTTATATGACCATCTGGCGCAAGGAAGCTGATGGAAGCTGGAAGTTTGTGATGGACGCCGGAGCCAACGACCCTCCGGAATCTGGAGATTGCTGCAAACTGCCGGGACATTAGGGTACGGTCTCTAAACCTAGCATTAAGAACGAGTTGCGATCCTGCGCAGAGATTGGCGGGTAATTGCGCCAATCGTAAGCGAATACGTTTCTTATCGTCCGCGAGGCTGGAATTCGTTCGTAACTCGAACGTAACCCCTTGGAGCCCAAAAACTGGTTACCTCAGTTGTATGTCTAACCGCATACTTCTGCCCTTTTAGTGTCAGAGAAAAGCCCTTCGAAAACACTGATACTCATAACGGGTGTGTTAGGCAATGCATGCACTACTGGACTCGCAACCGGGTGAAGACCAGGCGGGAAAGTCGCGATCGGAGATAAGTATGCCCGATCGTGACTCTGATCCTGTTCTGGACGAGTTGACGGAACTCGCAGCGGAATTGTGCGGAGCCGATTTTGCGTACATTGGTTGGCTTGACGACGATCTTCTGAGGTTCCGATCGCGCTTTGGTTTTGATGCCGCGGCTCAGCCGCGAGACCTGAGCGCCTGCCAATGGACGCTGAAGAGCAGCCTCCCGCTGTTGATTCCCCACACCGGCAAAGACGGTCGTTTTCCGAGGACAGGAATCGAGCTGCTGCCAGGCATCCACTGCCTTTCCTACGCGGGAGTCCCGCTGATTTTGAGTTCGCAGCAGGTAATCGGCACTCTAGCCGTGTTGTCTACAGCGCCCCATCGCTTTACCCAGGAGCACATCAACCGCCTGGTTGTGCTCGGCCACCAGGCGAATACCCGCCTTGAACTCTACGGCCGCATTCAACTGCAGGAGGATGCGCAGCGCGCGCGGCAGCGCACCGAGCGGGCGCTGGCCATCGAGCGCTGCATGGTGTCGGCGACGCTCGATTCCATTCCGGCGCTGGTGACGGTGCTGGACACAGCCGGCCGCGTGGTGAGGATCAATGAGCCCTGCGCGCAACTGACCGGCGTGAGCGCCGATGCGGCTTTGGGGCGGCCGTTTGTTGAGGAGTTTCTTGAAACCGAAGATCGCGGCTGGGCAGCAGCCAGGCTGCGCGAAGCCGCGGCCGGGCAGGCTTCAGGCCCGCATGAGACCGTGTGGAAGACGGTGGGCGACATAGCCCGCAAGAACACATCTTCAAGGGCCGGGGCCGGCAAGCGGCGCGTTAGCTGGACAGTGAAAGCACTGGAGGGCCCGAATGGCGAGATTCAATACCTGATCGTGAGCGGGCAGGATGTAACCGGCCGGCGCGCCATTGAGGCTGCCCTATTGGCCAGCGAAGACCGCTACCGCGAGATGGTGGAGAACAGCCTGGGCATCGTCTTTGCCTGTTCGATGGATGGCCACCTGTTCGCAGTGAACGAGTTTACCGCAGACACGCTGGGCTACAACGCGGAAACGCTGAAGGAACTGGTGATTACGGAGCTGATGGATTCGGCCGGGGCGGGGGTTTTTCAGGAGTGCCTCCGCGCCCTTGAGGCTTCAGATGAGTGGCAGGGAGCGCTCGCCATCCGGCGCAGCGACGGCGAGATGCGGCGCATTGCTGTGCGCACCCGGCGCATTGCCATTCCTGGCGGCGAGCCGTTTGTGCTGTGCAATGGCATGGACGTGACCGAGCAACATCACGCCGAAGAAGCGCTGCACCTGGCTACGCGGCAACGCGAGCTGATTCTGGAGTCGGCGGGCGACGGCATCTTCGGCATCGATCTCGAAGGCAAGATCACGTTCATCAACAATGCCGGCGCGGAAGTGCTGAGCTACACCCCCGACCAGCTCAGAGGCAAAGACGTGCATGACGTCATCCAGCACAGCCATGCCGATGGGACACCCTATTCGAGAGCCGCCAGCCCCATTCTTCAGGCGCTTCGGCGCGCCGAGTCCATCTGGATGCGCGGTGAGGTGTTCTGGCGTAAAGATGAAGCCGCGGTTCCGGTTGAATACACCGCCAATCCTCTCATTGAAGAAGGCCACATCTCGGGCATGGTGATCGCCTTCCAGGATGTTACCGAACGGCGGCGCCTGGAAAGGATGAAGGAGGAATTCATCTCCACGGTCAGTCACGAACTGCGTACGCCGCTAACGGCGTTGCGCGCTTCGCTGGGCCTGATCGCTTCAGGCTCGCTCGACAGCCGGCCTGAAAAGCTGAAACAGATGATCCAGATGGCCATCGGCAACAGCGAGCGGCTGATGCGGCTGGTGAACAACATTCTCGATTTCGATCGCGGCGAAAAAGGCCGGCTGGTTCTGCACCACAAGCAGGTTGAAGCCAATGACCTGCTGCGCCGTGCCGCCGCCGCCGCCGAGCACTCCGCCACCCTGGCGCAGATCACTCTGAAGGTGAGCGCCGCAGCCACGCCGGTGTATGCCGACGATGTGCGGATTCTGCAGGTGTTTAACGAGCTGATTACCAACGCCATCAAGTTCTCGTCGCCCGGATCTACCATTCAGCTTTCGGCGCAACTGGGAGGGATGAGCGCGCTGGGCCGGCCCGAACTGTGCTTTGTGCGCAAGGGCGAGGCCTGCTTCATTGTGGAAGACGAAGGAGTGGGCATGCCGCCAGAGAAGCTGGCGCGCATCTTCGATCGGTTCCAGCAGGGTGACGGCTCTGACACGCGCGCCCTGGGCGGCACCGGCCTGGGCCTGGCGCTCTGCCGCAGCATCGTGGAGCAGCACGGCGGCCGCATCTGGGCCGATAGCCAAGTCGGCAAGGGGAGCCGTTTCTACTTCACGCTGCCCATCATGGCCGAAGTGGAAGTGCCGTAGGGGTACGAACCTAAACAAGTCCAATTTACTCAAGCAAGAAATTGGGTGCCCCATGTCTCGCTCTTGAGACATGGGAAGGCAAGAACTTCAACCCGTCCGCGCTGCCTTTCCCGTCTGCTAAAGTTCTCTGCTATGGAATGCATCAGTGCAGTGCGTGCGCCGGAATTGCGAAAGCTCGCGTTCGTGGCTATCACTGTTGGATTGGCAACTTTTGCCAGTTCGATCGCGGCGCAAACGTCCTCATCTTCGCAATCCACGGCGGGGCAATCGCAGCCAGTCGTTCCTGAATGGGCGCAACCCGGCTCGGCCACGCACACCCAGGTAGCGCCGCCATCCGACTTTCATCGCCCCACCACCACATTCAACACACCTATCGGTATCTTCGACGGGCAATCGGATGTGGGCAGCGCGGTTCTGCCGGGCAGCGCCAGCTACGATGCCGCTAGCGGCAAGTACACCATCAACTCCGCCGGCTACAACGTGTGGTACATGCGCGACGAGTTCCGCTACCTGTGGAAGAAGATGAGCGGCGATGTCTCGCTGGCAGCCGACATCGCGTTTCCCGATCCAAAGGGCTATGGCGATCGCAAGGCTGTGCTCATCATCCGACAAAGCCTCGACGACGATTCAAAAGAAGCGCTGGTCGCGCTGCATGGAGCCGGGATGATCCAACTGGCGCGGCGGCCGGAAAAAGGCGAGCGCGTAAAAGATATGGAGTACCGAATTGGCGGGCGCGGAATGCCCGGCGGCGAATCGCCCGATTCACTGGTGACCGTTTCGGCCCGGCGCATCGGCATTGAAAAGCACGGCGACCAATTCACGCTCTATGTGAGCATGGCCGGCGAACCCATGCACCAGTTCGGCGCGCCCATCACGCTGCATCTCGACGCGCCATTTTATGTGGGCGTCGGTTTCTGCTCGCACCTGCCTGCGACGGTGGACACGGCTGTGCTTTCGCGTGTGGTGCTTGAGAATGGGGCGGGCAAGGTGCGGTAGACGGGTTTTTCCTCTTCCTGAACAAACCGGATTATTTTGCACACGAAAGGGGTCGAAGACTCATCTTCGGCCCCAGTTGTGCGTGGCCCATTTACTGTTGATTGGGGACTGGATCAGTAGTGGGCAAAGGGAGCCTCTGCCGTGGTGCAGGCTGTGTGTTGCCAGAGCCCGGCGTGACTATGCCGGAATCCGTGCCGGGAGTGCCGTTATCGTTCGATGCCAGCTCCGACTGCCGGTACTTGGGCGCGCTCACGTATCCGTGGATGTGATCTTTCGAAACGTCGTTGATCACAACTTCAACGGGTTGTGGGCTGTCGGGCTCGTAGAACATCGCCGGTTGATAAAGATTCACATGTTTCTGCTGCAGGTTGCGGTCATCCACAATCAGCATGAGGTCGGCGTAGCCCTTTTTCGAATTGGCTTTGCCCAGGCGAATGGCGATGGGACCCTCGTGCTTGAACTCTTTTGACTTGGTGATGTCGAACTCAAAGTAATTGCGCTCTCCCCGCTTCTCGAGGGACACGAGCTCGTCGTGAGTTTTCGCAATCGAGCCGGTCAGCTCAGTGCGGGCATTACTCAAATCGCCCTGAGTATTGGTAAGGTCGGCGCGGGTCTGGTCGATGGCCTTGCCCTGCGCGTCGAGTTGAGTCTGCAGCTTTTTGAGGCGCGAGTCCACGACATAGGCGCGATGGGCCGCGACGGGCTTGTTAGGGGCAGTGGCCGCCGCAGCCTGTTGCTCAGCGCGGGCAACCAGCGCGTCCACCTTGGCTGAAAGATTGGTCAACTGGCCGTGGGTTGAGTCAAGCTCGCTTTGCGTTGAATTCAGTTGTGCCGTAACCTGCGCGTTTTTGGCCGCCAGCACCTGCGCGCCGTGGTGCTCGTGAACGGCGTAGCCAATGCCCGCCCCGCCGATCAAAACCGCGGCGATATAGGGAATCACTCGTGAAGCAACCGGCGACTGGGCCGGGGTGGTCGATTCTTCGAACATGGTGAGCCTCCAAGGGTTGGGGATTACTCCGCCCGATTGTTTAGCACGTTCGATTCCAAACGGTCGATTTCGGAAGCTATTGTGTTTCTTATACTTGCGAATCGGGCCCGCTCTGACTGCCACGTAAAAACTTCCCGGTGCGGGTAGAAGATGCCCACTGACATGCAGCCAGGATGCATCGGCTTGTTTCAAACGAGCGAAAGGGCCCCGGCATCGATTCAGGCTTTGATCGTGATTGATAACTTGCTGTGAGACAATCGCTTCGAGCGGCCTTCCCTTCATTCACTTCCGCGCCGCTGGACCCTTCTGAATGGCGATTGCGACTCGCGTTTTAAATCTGCTCTTTGGCCGGCCGCTGGCTACAAGCGAAGAGCGTGCCGAACACATCGGCCCCATTGCGGGCATACCGGTCTTCGGTCTCGACGCGTTGAGTTCGGCGGCATACGGACCTGAGGCTGCGCTGACGCTGCTTATTCCTCTCGGGCTGATGGGCGTGCACTACATTGTGCCCATCAGTACGGCCATCGTCTGCCTGCTGGCGGTGGTCTACATGAGCTACCGACAGACCATCGAGGCGTACCCGCATGGTGGCGGCTCATACACGGTGGCCAGCGAGAACCTGGGCCATGGTCCCGGCCTGCTGGCTGCTGCGGCGCTGATGATTGACTACGTGCTCACCGCGGCAGTGGGTATCTCGGCGGGGGTGGGCGCGCTTATCTCGGCGGCGCCCAGCCTGCAGCCACACACGCTGGCGCTGTGTCTCGGCATCCTGGCGATTCTCACGCTGGTAAACATGCGCGGCGTGCACGACACCGGCATTGTTTTCATGATTCCCACCTATCTGTTCACGATCACGCTGCTGATTGTGATTGGCGCGGGTGGGTGGCAAGTGCTGGCCAGCGGTGGGCATCCGCATCCGGTGACACCGATGCCGGCCATCCCTTCTGCCACTATGGCGATGGCCGGATGGTGGCTGCTGCTCAAAGTCTTTTCGTCAGGCTGCACCGCCATGACCGGCGTTGAAGCGGTGAGTAACGGGGTGATGGCGTTCCGTGACCCGACCCGCAAGAACGCCAAGATCACGCTGACCATCATCATTGCGCTGCTGGCCATTATGCTGCTGGGCATCGCGCTGCTTTGCCGCGCCTACGGCATTTCGGCTACCGATCCTAACGGCACGGGGTACGAGAGCGTGCTCTCGATGCTGACGCGCGCGGTAATGGGGCACGGCTGGTTCTATTACCTCACCATCGCTTCGGTACTGCTGGTGCTGGCGCTCTCAGCCAACACCGCATTTGCCGATTTCCCGCGCCTGACGCGTGCCATTGCGCTCGACGACTTCATGCCGCGAGTCTTCTTGCTGCGTGGCCGCCGCCTGCTCTTTTCGTGGGGCATATATGTGCTGGTGTTTTTGACGGCGCTGCTGCTGATCATTTTCGGGGGCGTGACCGACCGATTGATTCCGCTGTACGCCATAGGCGCCTTCATGGCTTTTACGCTTTCGCAGGCCGGCATGGTGATGCACTGGAAGCGGCAAGGCAACGCTCCGATGCGCATGATGGTTAACCTGCTGGGCGCGGTGGCTACAGGCATTACCACGCTGGTGGTGCTGGTGGCCAAGTTCACTGAAGGCGCGTGGATCACCGCTCTGCTGATCGTGGTGATGATCTCGGTAATGCGGTTGGTGAAAAAGCACTACGAGCACGTTGCCCGCGAGATCGATCTTGACCGGCCCATGATCCCGGTGGATGTGCAGGAGCCGGTAGTGGTGATGCCGGTGGACCGCTGGAGCCGCATCAGCGAAAAAGCTCTTTCATTCGCTTTGTCGATTACGTCGGATGTGCGCTGCGTGCATGTGCAGATCGGGGAAGACGTTGACCCGTTTTGCACGGAGTGGGACGAGAAGATTATTGAGCCGCTCAAAGCGTGCGGCCGGTGCGAACCAAAGCTGTTCACGCTCAAGTCGCCCTACCGCTATATTCTGCAGCCGGTGATTGACTTTGTGCTGAAGGTGGAGCAGGAGACCGGCAAGCGCAAGGTGTGCGTGCTGGTGCCGGAGCTGGTGGTGCATCACTGGTGGGAGGGGTTGCTGCACAATCGCCGCGCCGATCTGCTCAAAGTCATCCTGCTGGTGCGCGGCAATCGGCGTATCGTGGTGATCAATATCCCCTGGTATCTTGATCACGAAGGCACGCCGGCCGACCCCAAGCGCTGAACAGGCGGCGGAAAAATCGTTGGACGAAGCAATTTCGCAACGGTCGATGCAACAGGGGCTGAAGCCCAGACTGATTTTGGGAGCTTTATCGGCGCGAGTAAACTCGCGCCCTGATACGAGACCTCATCCCGGCGAGTTTTTCAACAGCCTGTAAAGCCGCGCCCTAAAAAGAAACAAGACGGGAATTTGCCGATGGTTGGCCTTTGTGGTCTCCCACCCATCGAGCAAAAGGCGCTCGATGGATGGGGCACAGTTTCATCTCCGGCGGGTCGGATACACCGGTGGCGGACTTGTTACAAAGCGACCTGAGACTAGTTTTTGTTTTGAACTCCTTCGGCGGCCCGCTCGCTGCTTATATCTGCCCCGTCTTCGCTCCTCCCTGCTTTCCTAACCGTGGCCCATGCCGTCAGAATGGTGAGTGATTCAGGCAACGGTCTTGGAGTGCGGCGGAACCTTGGGGAGCGCAACTCAATTCATCCTTGGGCAAATGTACGTCCCGCGGCTTTGCGTCCTGGCGGCATTCGTGCTGGCAGCGGCGGTCCTTGCGCAGGAACCGCTGCAACCACTTCCAGGGGCCGACACCCAGCAGAACGCCGCAGGTCAGGGACCGTTGCAATCAACGACGGCACTGGCCACACTTCATGGAATTGTGCGCAATGCAGCCAGCGGCGAGCCGCTGCCGCGTGCCCTGGTTTCGGTTGAAGGCGATGCATCGGCTGGCGCGTTGACTGACGGGGACGGAAAATTCGAGATCCCCAGCCTACCCGTTGGTCCGGTTATCGTTTCACTGGAAAAGCCGGGATACTTGGATGCAACCTCTGGCGAATCGACGGAGGTGATGGACACGGTTGCGCCTGCATCGCACAACGTAATGCTGGCCGCGGATATGCCGGATGTGGAGTTCGTGCTCACGCCCACGGGCGCCATTCGCGGGCAAATAGACCTGTCGAACGGCGACGCGGCCGGAGCAATCGCGGTGAACCTGATCCGGCGCGTGCTGTTGAATGGGCGAGCGGGCTGGGCGCAGTGGGGAAACACCCGGACGCACAGCGACGGCGCGTTTCGATTTGGCGGATTGCCTCCGGGCGTTTACGAACTCTACACTGAGCCGTCCCTCGATTCAGAGGACTTGAATCTGCCCGTCGCAGCGGGCCGCAGCGGTGCAACCCATCAATGGGGATTCGCGACCGTCTACTACCCCGACGCGCGCGATCCCTCCGGCGCAGCGAAGATCACCATAGAGCCGGGCGCAACCGTACAGGCGAATCTGACACTGGTACACGAAGCATTTCGAACTGTAACCATAACCGCGGTTCCCCCGCAGGTATTTGCCGGGCGCAATCTTGACTACACTGTGCAGGTGATGGACATCTCGGGCCGGGCGCTGCCGTATCCCGCGCGCATCGATCCCAATACGAAGATGATTCAGGCATCGCTGCCCGACGGCAGCTACAGGCTGGCAATCACCACATCGCCTCGAGTATTGAGCTTCTCTAACGACGGCGCACCGAGCCTCGAGCCCGCGCCAATGTTGGAGGGATCAGCGGACGTACAGGTCGCGGGGCAGCCAGTAAGCAATTTACGCGTAGCGCTCACTGAGGCTCCTTCGATCCAGATACAGTTGAATGTGCTGAGAAGCGGCGGCAGCGAACAACCCGGCTCAGCAGGCCAGTTTGTTGTCACCGTCTCGCAGGCCGCTCTATCGCCCGATCAGATGCCCGACGAAAGCATGGTGACCGAACTCGCGTCCGGCCAATTGCCGGGGCCACTCACGGGACAACCAGTTGCTCCCGGCGCCTACTGGGTGCACACGGTGCCCACTCCGAGTGGCTATTGCGAGGGCTCGTTCACCGCGGGAGGCGCCAACCTGGCGCGGGAACCGCTGCTGATCGGGCAGGCCGGGGTTCAGGCGCCGCTGCAGCTCTCACTTCGCGAGGATTGCGCGAAGCTTACCTTGAGCCTGCCGGAAACTATTGAAGGGACGAAACCGGGGGAAGAGAAGTACTACACGGTGTACGCTGTTCCCGACTTCGATTCGACGGTCGATCCGCAGGCGGTGACGCTGCGGCCGTCAAGCGGCGGATCAATGACGTTGAACGGACTGACACCCGGCAATTATCACGTTTATACGCTGGCTGGGAACGCGTCGTTCGAGTACAGGAATCCAGCGGCGCTGGCAGCACTGCCGAGCCAGACGGTAACACTGTCGGCGGGCGCAACGGGCGATGTGGTGGTGCAAGAGCCTTAAAAGCAGGGACTGGGGACTAGGCAATAGGGACTAGGGAACAGGGACTAGGGAACAGGGACTAGGGAACAGGGACTAGGGACCAGTGACTAGGGAACAGGGACTAGGGACCAGTGACCAGGGAATAGTGGACTAGGGGATAGGGACTACGAATGCTACTTGCGATTGGTCGACGGATGGGTGTTGCGGCGGTTGTTGCTGCCATCGCGTTGACTGCTGCATGCGCGCAGACGGGCTCGACCGCACGCAGCGCACCCGCACGGCAGGGCTTTCGCGTTTCAGGAACGGTGGTGAATGCCACCACCGGCGAACCCGTGCGCGGCGCGGCGGTGGCTCTGCTCACGGTTCCCGACGGCCAGATGGTAGCGTCCACTGAATCTGGTGATGACGGCCAGTTTGCGATGGATTCGCTTTCCGCGGCGAAGTACCAGCTCACGGCATCGAAGCGGGGCTACTCTACCGGGTTTTACAACCAGCATTGGGAGTACAACTCGGCGATTGTGACGGGCCCCGGCCAGGATACGGAACACTTGGCCTTCAAGCTTTCGCCGGCGGGCGTGATCTACGGGGTGGTGACCGGTGATGGCGGCGATCCGGTTGAGGGCGCGAGCGTAATGCTTTACGAAAAGCCGCACCGCCACGTGCCCGGCGAGCAGATCGAACAAGTGCAAACGGTGCAAACCGACGACACGGGCGCATACGAGTTCTCAGGCCTCGAACCCGGCGACTATATGATCGCCGTCAAGGCCAAGCCGTGGTATGCGGCCAGCCCGAACCGGGCGGGAGCGCAAGCGCAGGAGACTGAGGCAGAGGCAGCGCTCGACGTGGCGTACCCCACCACGTATTTCGATTCCACCACCGACGAGGGATCGGCGGGCACCCTTACTTTGGCGACTGGCGGGCGCGAGGAGGCCGACATAAGCCTGCATGCGACCCAGGCAGTGCGCCTGACTGTCGCAACGCCGCGCGGACGGGGGATTCAACAGCCGATGCTGCAGGAAACCATTTTTGGTTCGACGGTGCAGAGCAACGCCTTGCAGAGCGGCATGGTTGAGCTGATTGAAGGCGTGCCTTCTGAACCGCAAAGGAGCCAGGGCACGGTCGAGTTTTCAGGCCTTGCTCCCGGCCACTACGAGCTGATGCAGGGCGATCCTCCGCGGATGGCGGAGATAGATGCGACTTCGAGTGCGCAAATCGATCCGACCGAAGGCGTGCCCACGCAAACCGTCTCGGGAGTGGTGCAGACAGCTTCGGGTGTTCCCCTGGCGGATCGCGCAATGATGGTGCTGCAGCCGGCGGAGGGAACAGGGTCTGCGGTTGCGCCAGCGCAGATTAACGGCGGCTCGTTCAAGTTCGTCAATGTCCCCGCGGGTTCGTGGCTGGTTGAAATAATGGACCAGCAGACGCAAATGCCGGTACTGGCGGTGGGGCTGCGCGGCGGCAAAGCGCAGGCCGGCAATCGCATTAGCATAGACGACAAGCCTCTCTCGCTGGTGGTGACCGTGAGCGCCACCAACATTCGCCTTGAAGGATTTGCGCGCAAAGACGGCAAAGGCCTGGCGGGAGCCATGGTGATACTGGTTCCCAAAGACATCTCTGAGATTGCCGAGCTTGCCCGGCGCGATCAGACGGACTCCGACGGCAGCTTTGCCCTGCTGAATGTGGCGCCGGGAGACTACACGCTGATCGCGATTGAGGATGCCTGGGGGATGGATTGGTTCGATCCTGCGGTAATTTCCCGCTACCTTCCGCAAGGCATGGCCGTCACAGTGAGAGACAAGTCAGACAAGACCCAGCACCTGGCAGGACCGGTGCCGGTCCAGGCCCGATGAGGGCGTCAGGGTGTGCGCGCCCGCTTCGTGGAAGTGGGGGGTAAAGGGTAGTCTATTGAAGGATCAATCTGCGTTTTGATTGTCATTGCCGGCGCCACGCCGCACACGGATTTACCTGCGCGGCGAATGTGATGGGCCGGCGAGATGACAGTGGTTCCAGGAGACACTGACGTTGAAGAAGAAGTTGTTGCGTACGATATTGCGGAATTCTTTCAAGCTGGCGCTGGCGACCGCGCCGGCATGGTTTTTTTTCCCACTGCAGGCAGCAGGCCAGGTGAGTTCGCCTGAGAGCAAAGGCTCGAGCGACCAGCCTGCGGTTTTAAAGTATGAGGTGTATGCCGGCTGGGGTTACACCAGCATCAACCAGGTGAACCAATCGCGCTACGGATTGATGGGCGTTGACGTGAGCGTTATGCGGGACTGGGGCAAGTACTTCGGCCTGCAGTTGATGGGCAATTACTACAAGCCGGCCCTGAGCATCGGGAGCGGCGGTGGCGGCGTGAACAATAACGCCCCCAATCCCGGAGACCCGTCGGTCTACGAAGCCCTCGCGGGGCCTGAGTTTCACGCCGACATCTACGACCGCATAGGCGGATTCCTTCATGGCATGATGGGCGCCGAGCACACGGGCGGAGAGCAAATGACGCCCAACCTCTCATTTGCAGGCGGATTCGGCGGCGGCATGTACTACCGCCTGAGCGACCGCTTCTCCATCCGCGTCCAGGGCGACAAGATTGGGGCAGCGTTCTCGCTGCGCGGCAATACAGCGCAACTGGGCTACTCGCCGCACCGGACGTGGAACTCGAGCGCTACCGTGGGGCTGTCCTGCCACTTCTGAGTTTTATGCCGGAGCGGAGATGGCTGGTGATAACAAGAACGCTTCGGTGAAAGACAGCCCGGGGCGCAGGCTTGCTGCGGCGGCGATTATCGCCTTTGGAGCCTGCTTCATCCTCGGCATTTACGCGCTCACAATCGACGACAAGAACGCTTGCGGGCGTGACTACATCCAGTACTGGGCGGCGGAGCAGCAGCTTGCGCACCACGCCAATCCTTACGACATCAACGCAATCTATCGGCTTGAAAAATCGCGAGGGCTCCAGGAAAACTCACCCAAGGTAACTTTCAGCCCGCCGGTGGCATTTGAGTTCGCTCTGCCGCTGGGGTACCTGGGCGTGAAAGCCGGCCTGTTGCTGTGGCTGGCGGTGCTGCTGGGTTGTGCAGGCCTGTCAATGTGGGTGTTGTGGAGGTTGCACGGGCGCCCCGACAGCCTGCTGCATGTTCTTGTGTTCGGGTTTCCACCCGTACTGGCGTGCCTGATGGCCGGGCAGTTGGGGATATTCTTCCTGCTCGGCGTGGCGCTGTTTTTGTGGCTGCACAAGTCCAGGTCGTGGCTGGCCGGCGCGGCGTTGCTGGGCTGCGCGCTTAAGCCGCACCTGTTTTTGCCGTGCCTCGTGGTGCTGGTTCTGTGGTCGTTCAGGCGGCGCAGCTTTGCCGTCATCGGCGGATTTGTTCTGGCGCTTGCGGTTAGTTGCGGGCTCACCCTCCTGCTCGATGCCCAGGCGTGGCAGCAGTACTTTGACATGATGCGCTCAACGCGCGTGCTCGATGTCTTCATTCCCACACTTGCGGTAGCCATGCGTTTTGCCATCAACCCCGGCGCGCACTGGATCGAGTTTGTTCCCGAGGCGCTGGCCTGCGCCTGGGCGGCCTGGTACTACGCCACGCGGCGCGACCGCTGGCAGTGGGAGCGCGAGGGATTGCTGGTGCTGCTGGTGGGCGCCGTGTGCACTCCTTACAGCTTCTTCACCGACCAGGCAGTGCTGTTCCCGGCCATCCTGGCGGGCATGTATGCGGCGGGCAAGAATGTGGTTGCCTGGGTGCTGCTGGCACTCATCGTGGCCGGCGGCATGGTTGGCGTGGTGGCAGCCATCCAGTTGCCTTCGCCGTTTTATCTGTGGACCGCTCCGGCGTGGCTGGGGTGGTATCTGTGGGCCACGCGGGGCAAAAGCAACGCCGGCGCATATTAAAGAGAGTAGCCCATTTTTGAGCAACTACACTTGGGTCGACTGATGCGAGCCGAGGGGGAAGTTAACTCCGCGGTCAGCCTTCTTCCGCTTCGCGCAGCTTGGCGATCACGGTAAAGTCTTCGAGTGTGGTTACATCGCCCTTTACTTCGCCGTGGGTTGCCAGCTCGCGCAGCAGGCGGCGCATGATCTTGCCGCTGCGGGTTTTGGGCAGAGCTTCGGTAAAGCGGATATCGTCGGGCCGCGCCAGCGAGCCAATCTCTTTCGCGACCCATTTGCGGAGCTCGTCCTTAAGCGCGTCCGATGGCGGATTGCCGTGCTCGAGCGTGACGAACGCTGAGATGGCCTGGCCTTTCAGATCGTCGGGCCGGCCGACCACCGCGGCCTCGGCAACCTTGGGATGCGCGACGAGGGCCGATTCCACTTCCATGGTTCCGAGCCGGTGGCCGCTTACGTTGATCACGTCATCCACGCGGCCCATCAGCCAGAAGTAGCCGTCCGCATCCTGTCGCGCGCCGTCGCCGGTAAAGTAGCAGCCGGGCACATCGCTCCAGTAAGTTTTTGTGAAGCGTTCGGGATCGCCGTAAACGGTGCGGGCCATCGAGGGCCAGGGGCGCTTGAGCACCAGCAGGCCGCCGTGGCCGGCCGGAACATTCTCATAGTGGCCATTGGCGTCGGGCTTGGTGACCACGGCAGGCTCGATGCCGAAAAAGGGCCGCGTTGCCGAGCCGGGCTTGGTAGGCACTGCTCCCGGAATGGGAGCAATCAGTATGGCGCCGGTCTCAGTTTGCCACCACGTGTCGACGATGGGGCAGCGGTTGTGGCCGATCTTCTCGCGGTACCACATCCACGCTTCAGGATTAATGGGCTCACCAACGGTACCGAGAAGGCGAAGCGAGTCGAGCTTGTATTTGTCGACGAATTCATCGCCCCACTTGATGAACGCGCGGATGGCCGTGGGCGCGGTGTAGAAGATGGTCACCTTGTGGTCGTCGACGATCTTCCAGAAGCGCGAGAAGTCTGGCCAGTTGGGCGCGCCCTCGTACATCAGCACGGTTGCGCCATTCTGCAGCGGCCCATAGACCACATAGGAGTGGCCCGTGACCCAGCCAACGTCTGCGGTGCACCAGTAGATGTCGTCTTCACGCAGGTCGAAGACGTACTTGGAGGTGATGTAGGTTTGCACCGCGTAGCCGCCGGTGGTGTGCAGCAGTCCCTTGGGCTTGCCGGTTGAGCCGGAGGTGTAGAGGATGTAGAGCGGATCCTCTGAGTCCTGCTCCGCGGCCGGGCACTCGGGTGCGGCTGCGGCCATAAGGTCGTGCCACCAGTGATCGCGGCCTTCCACCATCTTGACCGGTGAGCCGGTGCGTTTGTAGACCACAACATGCTTGACCGTGGGGCAGGCGGGCATGGCCTCGTCCACGGTGCGCTTGAGCTGGATCTCGTTACCGCGGCGGTAGCTCGTGTCCTGGGTGAGAATCGCGATGCAGCCTGAGTCATTGACGCGGTCGGCGATGGCGTTGGCGGCGAATCCGCCGAAGATGACGGAGTGGACTGCGCCGATGCGTGCGCAGGCCAGCAGCGCAATGGCGAGCTCGGGCGTCATGCCCATGTAAACAGCCACGCGGTCGCCCTTCTGGATGCCGAGAGACTTGAGTGCGTTAGCGAACTTCTGTACCTCAACATGAAGCTCGGCGTAGGTAAGGCGGCGAATTTCGCCCGGCTCACCCTCCCAGATGATGGCGGTTTTTTGCGCGCGCTCACCCAATGCATGGCGGTCGACGCAGTTGTAACTCAGGTTCATTTTGCCGCCCACAAACCATTTGGCCCAGGGCAGATTCCATTCGAGCACCCTGTCCCACTTTTTGAACCAGTGCAGGTCGCCGGCTACTCCGGCCCAGAATTTCTCTGGGTCTTCGATCGATTGCTTGTACATGGCCTCGTACTGCTCGAGACTCTTGATTTGGGCCGCAGCGGCGAACTCCGGCGGCGGCGGAAAGACGCGCAATTCGCGCAGCGTGGAGTCGATGTCCTGGTTGGCAGCGACGGGGACGGGCAAGGAAGACATTTTGGAATCCTTTTGAAAAATGCTGGATGGGAGGACGGAAGCCAGCCGGCGGACGGCGTTCGCCCGCACAGACCTTATCGGAGACACTTTATCGGGCCGGACACGATTGGCGCAAGTGAGCGGCGGTCAGGGATCAATTTCCCGTTCGGGTTGAGTGTCTCGTTTTCGCGATCCTTAGAAGCGGGTCCCACGCACGCGGCAGCGGTGTTAGGATTTCGCCGTGTTGGTTGTGTGGGGATCGCTGCTGCCAACGGAGAATCTGGGAAAGACTATGGACCTCGACTATGTTGTGGTGCCGGCAATCATTCTCATCGTTGGAGTTTTGATGGTTTGGCTGTGTGTTCGCCGCTTTTGTTCGCTCTCTGCGAGCAGTTACAGCGGGGGCCGGAGACTTATCGAACGCGTCTTTCTGTCGATTGCGATCTTTCTGGCGACGGCAGCGGATGCAAGCAGCTCGTTTAACGCGATCTCGCTTTACTATTACCGTGCAACCCATCCGCCAGCAGGGGCCTTTTACATCGTCCATGGGTACAAGATGCACATCGATTGCACCGGGGCCGGGTCGCCAACGATCGTTCTTGAGGCTGGTGCGGGAAACGACGCGAGTACCTGGGAAGAAGTGCAGCCGGAACTTTCAAAGACGACTCGCGTTTGTTCCTACGACCGCGCGGGATACGGCTGGAGCGAGCGGCAGCCCGGGCCGAACGATGCGATCGAGGTGGCTGACAATCTGCATGAGTTGTTGGCTCAGGCTAAAGTGAGCGGTCCCATCGTTTTGATGGGCCATTCGATTGGCGGGCTCTACGTGCGCGAATTCGTCACGCGCTATCCCGCCGATGTTGCTGGCATCGTCTTCGTCGATAGTTCCTCGCCCTCCCAGTTCCAGACGCATGAATTGAGAAAGACAAGTGTCCATGAATTGCCCTGGATGCTTTATCGGACTGCCATGATACTTGGAATTCCGCGCCTGCTGCGCATGTCATCGTATCCCGTACCATTCATGGGTGCGAGCCGGGATAAGGCGGAGCAGTTCTTCCATCTCAACGTTCGGGTACGCGAGGCAGAGGAGAACAGCATGGGTCAATCCGGCGAGGAGGCCTCTCATACCGGGCCCTATGGTTCGCTTCCAATTCTGATTTTCTCTGAAGACTTCGCCCGGTGGACCTCCGGACCGGATCCTCCAAAGACAGCGATTGACGCCGCGAATCGGTACAACCAATGGCATGAGGACTTCAAAAAGCTGTCGACGCGGAGCCGCAGAATCATTGCGCAACGGAGCGGGCACTTCATTCAAGTCGAGCGCGCGGACCTGATCGAGAAAGAGGTTCCGCTGTTCATCGAGCAGATTCGCGGTACCGCTCCGCAGCCCGCGAACTACGGCTCGACCGTCACGGAATAATCCTTTTAGTGCACCAACGAAAAAGTTCTGCGCAACCCGTCTTACCAGCGCAGCAGCGGCAACAGGCTTGAATAGTCGTCGGTCCAGAGGCGCAGGCCGGGCTT
This sequence comes from uncultured Occallatibacter sp., assembly GCA_964528915.1. Lineage (GTDB taxonomy): Bacteria > Acidobacteriota > Terriglobia > Terriglobales > Acidobacteriaceae > Telmatobacter. Next base: position 43,417 of record CAZGUD010000023.1, on the reverse strand, counting down.
GAGCATTGGAGGTCTGGCCGCGGCGGCTACCTGCGGCTGCGCAAAGAAGTCAGCGTTGCCGGTGACCAGCACCCAGTAGGCGGCGAACTCGCCGCGATCGTCGTTGGCCAGGCTCGAGACGCGCATCGCCTTCATGCCGGCGGATTGGGCGAGCAGGGCGATGGCCGGCTCCAGATCGACGTGCTGGTTTGAAATGTGGAAGGCGAGTATGCCGTCGGGCGCGAGATGGCGGCGATAGAGCGTGAGCGCTTCTTTGGTGAGAAGGTGCAGTGGAATGGCGTCGCCAGAGAATGCATCGATGACCAGCACGTTGAAGTTCTGCGGAGCCTCGTGGGCCAGCGAGGTGCGCGCGTCGCCCTCGACAATGGAAACCTGCGCGCCCGACTCGCGGATGTAGGTGAAGACGTTGCGCGCGATGGGATCGACGGCGGGGTTGATTTCGTAGAAGCGGATGCGGTCGCCGGGCTGTCCGTAGGCCGCGATGGTTCCCGCGCCGAGGCCGATGACGCCGATGTTGCGCGGCTGATTCTGGCAGCAGTTGCGCAATGCGATCCCGACCCCGGAGTCGAGCGCGTAGTACGTGGTGGGCGATTTTCTTTGCGCGTCGGTCCCGAAGATTTGCGTGCCGTGCTGGATGGTGCCGTTGGTGAGGGTACGCAGCACCGCGCCGGGAAAGCCGAAGTTCTGCTTGACGCGCAGTGCGCCGTAGAAGTTGCGCACGGCCACGGTGGTTCCGCGCTGATATGCGATGTTGAGCCAGATGGTAAGCACCAACATTGAGATAGTGGCCGCGGACCACAGCAGCCGCTGCTGCCAGCCGGTGCGCCATGTGGCGGCAAGGGCGAGCAATGCGGTGATGAAGAAGGTAATGGCGAGATCGTAGTTGAACGAGAAGAAGAGCGGGAAGGAGATGCCGACAATGAACGAGCCAAGCGCGCCACCGGCGGCAAAGAGCAGATAGAAGATCGTGGACTCGGAGGGCCGTTCTGGTCGCAGCGCGTAGACCTCAGCGTGGCAGAAGAGGCCGGCGAAGAGGAGTTCGGCGAGGAAAAATCCGACGCCAATGCGCATGGAAACTGTGACATCGACTTGCGCGAGCATGTAGGCCAGGCCGGCCAGCATTACCACGAGCAAGCGGACGATGATTCCGCGTGGCAGCAGGCGGGGGAACTCGAAGGCCAGGATGATGGTGACGAGGTAAACGCCGAGGGGAATAATCCAGAGCAGAGGAATCGGCGCGATGTTGGCGGTGATGTAGCTGGTGACGGCGCTGAGCTGCATCGACGCCCCCATGGGCAGCAATAGCCACAGCAGCTTGTGGGTTAACGGTGCGGCGGGCGCGTTGTTGGATGTTGAACTGGGGCCGATTTCTGAACTCGCTGCTCTGCGTGTGCGGATCGCGAGGATAGCGGAGAGAATTACGAAGAGCGCGAATCCCGAGAGCCAGGCGATGCGCTGGGTGCGCAGTGCGAAGTTGGGCTCGATGAGCGTGGGATAGGCGGCGAGCGCCAGCAGCGATGCGAGGTTTGAGAGCGCGAAGAGCCTGTAGGGAATGCCTTCGCCCTCAACCTGCGACCACCAAACCTGCAGCAGCGGGCTGGTTGCGCCGAGCGCAAGAAAGGGAAGGCCGATCCAGACCGAGAGAGCGAAGAAGATGGTCGTGACTGGATGCGAAGATCCGTTGGAGAGATCGAGGCCGCCGAGGGTCCAGTAGGTGGCGAGCGCGAGTGCCGCGACGAGGAGGCCAAGATGCAGAAGCACGCGCGGACGGCGGCTGAGCCAGTGCGCGTAGGCATAGGCGACGAGCAAGGCGGTTTGAAAGAAGACGAGACAGGTGATCCAGACCGCGGCCGAGCCGCCCAGAAAGGGAAGCAATTGCTTGGCGGCCATCGGCTCTACAAGGAAGAGCAGGAACGAAGCGAGAAAGATGGCGCCGGCGAAAAGCAATCGGGTACGGGACACGGGAGAACCTTTTGGGCCGCGCATTCGCGGGAAAGGCGATGCTATCACAGGGAGGCAGCGGAGTTAGCGGTGTTGGCAAGGTTGGTGGAAGTTGAACCCCGTCAATTAGTAGCGATCAAATTAAAACCGTGGCGAGAGTGAGGCGCCCGGTGGGATCCCGATCCGCCAAGATTTTTGTCACATTTTGCATTCCGTGCGCAACCTGGCTGCGGATATCAGTGTTGAGAGCAATTGGGGAGTCGTACGCAAAGTCTGAGGTGAGCCATGTTCGTCTTCCGCTTTCTTGCTGGTGCGATGCTGGTTTGCTGCTGTGCCTGGTGCGTCGCCGAAGCTCAAAGCCACACCGAAGCGCTTCCCTCCGCCGAGTCCATTATGGCCCGAGTCGCGGCCAACCAGGACCGGGCCGAAGCGGAGCGAGGACACTACGTCTATGTGCAGCACTCCAAAATGGTCTCGCGTCACGGTAAAGCGGTCGAGTGCGAGGAGATCACCGACTACCGGATCACGCCGACGACTGATGGCTCTGAGGAACAACTGCTCAATGTCGATGGCAGGTATTTGAAAAATCACAAGTACGTCACCATCACAAAACTGCTGCCCCGCGACGAGGACAAGCCCAAGGACGCCGGGAAGGACCAAGGCAAGGACAATCAAGGCGACAAATCCGCGGACAAGGGGAAGAAGAACGAAAAAGACCCCACCTTCGATCCCAACAGCGACGAGACGATGGATCGCGACGTTGTAGAGAACATGCGCTGGAACCTGATTCACGACAAGTCAAAGGACGGAATCAGCGCGCATCTGTTTCCGCTCACCTCGAAGGACCAGGCGGACTATGTTTTTCGCATGGCTGGGCGGGAGCGACTGAATGACCACGATGTCTATCACATTACCTTCCGCCCGAAGAAGCAGGACGACTTCGGCTGGAGTGGCGACGCCTACATCGACACCACCGCTTTTGAGCCGGTGGTGGTTACGACCGGCATGTCGCGCAAGATCCCGTTCGCGGTGCGCACCTTTCTTGGAATAAACTTTCCCGGCCTCGGCTTCACCGTTGCCTACGCGCCGCAGCCCGATGGTATCTGGTTCCCGGTCACGTTCTCCACCGAGTTCAAGATCCATGTGTTGTTCTTCTTCAATCGCGAAATTATCTTTGGCGCGGAGAATCGGGATTTTGAAAAGACGCACGTGACATCGAGGATTGTGGGAGAGGCGATGCCGGTGGAAGAAAAGCCCGATGCGGGCGCCCCGTCGGGTTCTGAGCGATGAAACCGACATCCTGGCAGTGGGTCAGTTTGAAAAAACAATCCCTCGGGAGCTAAAGCCCGCAGACATTTTGCTCGGTTTATGTACGGGCTGAAGCCCGTACCCTTCAAGCTGAGCCACTACCGACATCCTGGCATTTTTGCTATCCCAGGTCTCAAACTCGAGACCCTTCGACGAGCTCAGGTCGGCCTCTGGGGCACCCAGTGATGCGTTGATGCGTGCAGCAAAACGAAAGCGCCCTGCCGTTGCGGGCAGGGCGTCGAGTGATGCCTCGGAATTGCTGATTGCCAGTTATTTTTCCGCCGCCGATGCCAGCTTGGCTTCGGCTTCTGAGATGACGCGGAGCGCTTCGTTGTAGGCGTCTTCGCTTTCGCCGGCTTCGTTCCACAGTTTATTGCCGCGGTCGAGCTGCTGGTTGGCGCGCGAGGTGTCTATCTCTTCGGGCTTGAGCGCGTCTGAAGCGAGAATGGTGACGCGATCGGGAAGCACTTCGACGAATCCCCAGCTTACGTTGTAGCGGGTGGAATCGGGAGCCGACGATTCGATGCCTGCGCCGGTGTGGATGCGGACGTCGCCCGCGCCGAGCTCGGCCATGAGCGGCGCGTGCCCGTACAGCACTTCGAAGTAGCCGCTCTTCGAAGGCAGCTCGACGGCCGTCGCACTGCTCTCAAAGAGAATGCGCTCGGGAGTGACGAGGCGAACGCGAAGTTGATTCGATTCTTCAGCCATGGTTTCCTTGCTGGCAAGCTTTCAGCTCTCAGCTTTCAGCGGTTCGTGCCCGACTGATAGCTGAAAGCTAATGGTTGATAGCTGCCGTTACGCTGTCGCCTTCAACTCCTCGGCCTTGGCGAGCACATCTTCAATGCTGCCCTGCATGTAAAAAGCCTGCTCTGGAATGTCGTCGTACTTGCCTTCGATGATTTCCTTGAAGCTGCGCACCGTGTCGGCAATCTTAACGTACTTGCCGGCGATGCCGGTGAACTGCTCGGCAACGTGGAAGGGCTGCGACAGAAACTTCTGCACCTTGCGGGCGCGAGCAACCGTCAGCTTGTCATCTTCAGAAAGTTCGTCGATGCCCAGAATGGCGATGATGTCCTGCAGATCCTTGTAGCGCTGCAGAATACGCTTCACGCCCTGCGCCACATCGTAGTGATCCTGCCCAACCACGCGCGCGGTAAGAATGCGCGAGGTGGAGGCGAGGGGATCGACGGCCGGGTAGATGCCGAGCTCAGAGAGCGGACGACTCAACACGGTGGTGGCGTCGAGGTGGGCGAAAGTGGTTGCCGGCGCGGGATCGGTCAAGTCGTCGGCGGGCACGTAAACGGCCTGCACCGATGTGACCGAGCCTTTGCTCGTGGAGGTGATGCGCTCCTGCAGCTCGCCCATTTCAGTGGCCAGGTTGGGCTGGTAGCCCACGGCCGAGGGCATGCGGCCCAGCAGCGTTGAAACTTCAGAGCCGGCCTGCGTAAAACGGAAAATGTTGTCGATGAAAAGCAGCGTGTCAGAGCCTTCAACGTCGCGGAAGTACTCGGCGACTGTGAGTGCGCTCAGCGCTACGCGCAGGCGCGCTCCGGGCGGCTCAGTCATCTGCCCATAGACCAGCGCGCACTTCGAGTTGGCGAAATCGCCGGGCTTGATGACGCCGGATTCGGACATTTCAAGCCACAGGTCGTTGCCTTCACGGGTGCGTTCGCCCACGCCGCCGAACACCGAGTAGCCGCCGTGATTCTTGGCCACGTTGTTGATGAGCTCCATGATGACGACGGTCTTGCCCACGCCGGCGCCGCCGAAGAGGCCGATCTTGCCGCCCTTGAGGAAGGGCTGGATGAGATCGATGACCTTGATGCCGGTCTCGAACATCTCTTCGCTGGTGGACTGCTCGTCGAAGAGCGGCGCGGGGCGATGGATGGGCATGCGCGTCTTTTCGCCGATGGGGCCGAGGTTGTCGACCGGCTCGCCGATGACGTTGAGCACGCGGCCCAGCGTCTCCTTGCCCACGGGCATGCGGATGGGGCCGCCCAGGTCGGTGGCCTTCATGCCGCGGACCATGCCGTCGGTGGCTTCCATGGCAACCGTGCGCACACGGCCCTCGCCCAGGTGCTGCTGCACTTCGAGGATCACGTTGATGGGCGTGGGGACGGTGAAGCCGTCTGAGGTGACGCGCAGCGCCTGATAGATAGGCGGCATGGTTGCTTCTTCAAACTGAACGTCTACGGCCGGGCCGGAGACCTGAATTACTTTGCCGATGTTTTCTGCCATTGTTCTTACAGCTCCTAGCTTCTAGCTGCTAGCTTCTAGCTTTTCCTTCTCAACCCCAACTCCGCTATCTCTCCCAGTTTGCGATCTGGCACGAAAAGCTAGAGGCTAGAAGCTAGCAGCTAGAAGCTGCTTTTACAGCGCCGCGGCGCCGCTCACGATCTCAATAATCTCCTTGGTGATGGCTGCCTGGCGCACGCGGTTCATGTGCAGCGTGAGCGAGTCAATCATGTCGGAGGCGTTGTTGGTTGCCGAATCCATTGCCGTCATGCGGGCCGCGTGCTCTGCGGCCACCGATTCCGTCATGGCGTGGTAAAGCATGGCGAAAATGTATTGCGGAAGCAGCGCGGCGAAGAGTTCCTCGGGCGGCTGCTCGTAAATGTAGTCAACATTGGCGGTGCCGAATTTCTTGGCTTCTTCTTCAGCTTCGTGCTCATCTACCTGCTCAATCTCGATGCCCGCCGAGAGTGCCGCTTCGGCAGCGCGCTCTTTCTCCTCTGCCGTTGGTTCTTCGGCGCTGGCAATCTGCGGCGCGCCGATCTTGATGAGCGGCAGAAGTTTTTCAACCACCAGCCGCTGCTGGATGACCGATTTGAACTCGTTGTAAACGATGTAGGCAGCGTCAATTTCTTCGTGCACGTATCGATCGATGATGTTGCGGGCCAGGTCCATCACGCGCTGGGTTTCGAGCTTGATGAGCATGCCTACGTGATCGCCGGTTACTTCGACTGCTCCCTCGCGCGCGTTGCGAACCTGGTGGACAACCCCGCGGTCGTCAGTCTGTTCGGTGTATTCGGCAACAGGATAGCGGCGGCGCATCATGTCGCGAGCCTTGCGGCCGACCGCCTCCACGTCGATTTCCTTGTCAGGGTTGCCGGCGATGAACTGATAAGCGGTCTTGAGAATGTTGGCGTTGAATGCGCCCGCGAATCCCTTGTCGCCGCTGACCACGACGATCAGCACGCGCTTTTCAGGCCGGGTGACAAAGAGCGGCGAAGCCAGGCCGCCGGTGCTCTCGTCGAAGATGTTCACGCGGCGGGTGAGCGACTCAAGCACGCTGACAATCATTTTGGCGTAGGGGCGGGCGGAGAGCGCGCGCTCCTGGGCGCGGCGCAGCTTGGCCGCCGAAACCATCTTCATGGCCTTGGTGATCTGCCGCGTGTTTTTCACGCTGCGGATGCGACGCCGGAGATCGAGTACGTTTGCCATTGTTGTTAGCTGCTAGCTCCTAGCTTCTAGCTTTTCCTGTTCAATCTTCAAATTCTGTATCAGCATTAAGCCTCCGGTCTTTAGCTAGAAGCTAGAGGCTAGAGGCTAAGAGCTGCTTTACTTCGCAGCCGTAGCTGCTTCCAATTCCGCCTTGAAGTTTGCCGAGTACTCTTTCATTGCCGCGTGCAGGCGGCCGCGGATGTCGTCGTCCAGTTGCTTCTTGCTGGTCAGGTCTTCGATCAGCGCCGTCTGCGCAGACTCAAAGTACTTGTAGAGGCCGTCTTCAAAGGCGCGAATGTCAGAGATCTGAAAATCGTCGAGATAGCCTTGCGTGCCGGCGAATAGAATAATGGCCTGCTGCTGCCAGGTGAGCGGATGGAACTGGGGCTGCTTGAGCAACTCGGTGAGGCGCTGTCCGCGGTTGAGCTGCTTCTGCGTGAGCGGGTCGAGGTCGGAGCCGAATTGTGCAAAGGCCGCCAGCTCGCGGTACTGCGCCAGGTCGAGCTTGAGCGTTGAACCAACCTGCTTGACAGCCTTGATGGCCGCCGAGAATCCCACGCGCGATACCGAAAGTCCCACGTTCACGGCCGGGCGAACGCCCGAGTTGAACAGATCGGTCTCAAGGAAGATTTGACCATCGGTGATGGAAATAACGTTGGTGGGAATGTATGCCGAGACGTCGCCGGCCTGGGTCTCAATCACCGGCAATGCAGTCAGCGAGCCGCCGCCGCGCTTGTTGCTCATCTTCGACGAGCGCTCAAGCAGGCGCGAGTGGAGATAGAAGACGTCGCCGGGATATGCTTCGCGGCCGGGCGGACGGCGCAGCAGCAGCGAGATTTCGCGGTAGGCCATGGCATGTTTTGAAAGATCGTCGTACATCACCAGCGCGTGCTTGCCGTTATCGCGGAAGTACTCGCCCATGGCGGTGGCAGAGTAAGGGGCGAGATAAAGCATTGGGGCGGGTTCCGAGGCCGAGGCGGCCACGATGATGGTGTGGCCCATGGCGCCGGCTTCAGTGAGCGTCTGCACCACCTGGGCGATGGACGAGCGCTTCTGTCCGATGGCGCAGTAAATGCAAATGAGATCGTTCTTGGCGTTGTTGATGATGGTGTCGAGCAGAACGGCGGTTTTGCCGGTCTGGCGGTCGCCGATGATCAGCTCGCGCTGGCCGCGGCCGATAGGGATCATGGCGTCGATGGCTTTGAGACCGGTGGCCATGGGCTCGCGCACCGGCTGGCGGTCGATGATACCGGGCGCCAGGCGTTCAACGGGAAGGGTCTCGGCTGCAGCGATGGGGCCCTTGTCGTCAATCGGGTTGCCCAACGCGTCTACCACGCGGCCAATGAGGCCCGGGCCCACCGGAACCGAAAGAATCTTGCCGGTGCGCTTTACCTCCTGGCCTTCCTTGAGCTCAGTGTAGTCGCCGAGAATAACGCAACCCACCTGGTCTTCTTCAAGAGAAAGAGCGAGTCCCGCGATGCCATGAGGGAAGCTGAGCAACTCGCCGGCCATGACTTTGTCGAGGCCGTGGAGGCGTGCGATGCCGTCGCCGAGCGAGGTAATGGTGCCGACTTCGTCGACCTGCACCTTCGAATCGTAATTAGCAATCTGCTCCCGCAGGAGCTCGGTAATTTCGTCTGCCTTGATTTGAGCCATTCTTGAATTCCTTGTCAGTCGACTTCGCTAGCTTCTAGCCTCTAGCCTCTAGCTTCTAGCTCAATCCGTTTACTGCAACACAAAATAGTCGTTTGGCGCGGATAAGCTAGTAGCTAGAAGCCAGGAGCTAGCCGCTGACCAATGTTTCCTTCAAACGCTCCAGCCGCCCACGGACGCTGCCGTCGTAGACCGTTGAACCGATGCGAACCACCGCGCCGCCAATCATTTTGGGATCGAGCTTGAAACTTGCATCGATTTTTGCGCCGGCGAGCTTGGAAACCTCGGTCACCAGTTCGGCGCGCTCATCGGCGCTGAGTTCGCGCGCGGTTAAAATCTCTGCCGTCTTTATGCCTTGCTGCTCCTGCAGCAACTGCCGATACGATACCGCGACCTCGGCCACATGCCCGATGCGGTCGTTGTTGATAAGCACTGCAATCAGGTTGCGCAGCTCTTTGCGGAGCTTCAGTTTCGCATTCAGCTTGTCGAGAATCTCAACCTTCTGCACGGCCGGAATCGCTGGATTCGCAAAGAATGTTCGCAGCTCCGCGCTGCCATCCCAGGTGGCCAGAAAATCATTGAACTGATGGTCGATGGCGTCCGTGTCGAGTTTCGCGGCTGTCACCACTTGAAGAAAGGCCGTAGCGTAGCGGGGAACAAAGGCGGGCATCTAGTTCTTTTCTCCTTTGCCGGGGCCGCTCGTTGACACCTGGCTGATGAATTCGCCGATCAGAGCTCGATCGGTTTCAGGAGTAAGAACCAACTGCTTCTCGGCGTGGGCAATGGCCAGATCGGCAGCAAAGGAGCGCAGTCCGCGGCGGGCCTGCGCGGCGGCGGCAGCAATCTCCTGTTCGGCCGCGGCCACAATGCGAGCGCTTTCGTCAGCCAGTGAGGCCTTGATGCGTTTTTCGTCCTCGAGGCTGTCCTGCTCAACCTGGGCGCGGAACCTGGCGATCTCCGCGTCGAGGCCGGCCAGCTTGGCTTCGACAGCGCTGAGACGCGACTTGGCGTCTTCAGTGGCTTCGCGGGCGCTACGCAGGTTCTGGCTCAAGGTTTCCTTACGTCCGTGCAGCACGCGGGGCAGGATCTTTGCCAGCGGAATCACAATGGCGAAGAAGATGATGGCGAAGTTAAGCAGCAGAAAAATATTCGCCGTCGTATCCACACTGAGACCAAACAGGTGGCCGATTTTGGCGACCATAGGTGCGTGGGTGAACGATTCGAGTTCCTTTTTTTCTTCGTTCACAGCGTTTTGACCGCCCTGGTCGGCCGAAGACGAAGCCGCGGGCGCGGAATCCTGCGCATGCAGGCGATGCGGGACCGCCAGAAGCATCACCGCCACAGCGGCGAAAAGGAACAACGGCAAAAGCGTCGAACAGCGGCGGGGCAGCCTAGTGAAATTTGTCACCTGGAGCCTCCGGCGACGGCGGGCAGAACGGCGCGAACGGCTTGACTGGCAAGATCGGCGGCCGAAGCCTCAATGGCGGTACGGGCGGTGGCGGCTTCAGCGTCAATGTCAGAGCGGGCGGCGCCCACGCGGCCTGAGGCTGCCTGGCGGGCGGTCTCAAGGGCGGTTTCACGCTCGACATTCCACTGGCGGATGCGCTGCTCGCGGATCTTGTAAACATCGGCGCGCGCAAGACGCAGCTTCTCGGCATAGTCGGCGGTGCGCGTCTCGGCCAGCTCAATAGCCTTGCGGGCGTCTTCAATGGCGCCCTCGGTGAGTGCGTGGCGCTTTTCGAGGGTTTGAGTCAGCGGCCCCTGGATCAGAATCTGATAAGCCACCACCAGCACGATAAAAAGCGCAGCCGTGGGTATGGCTCCGACCAGAAGAGCCCCGACTTGTATAAGTATTTCGTGCATTGTTTTTTGGGGGTTTCGCTCCGGCTTTCAAGTGAAGAAAAATTAACAGGTGAACACTTTTTTGTATCAGGCGTGAAACCCCTAAGTCAACGCGGAGAAGGGCGTTCGTACCGCGAACTGTGACTGCTGTCACGGACCGGGAAAATTAAGTGAAAAAGGGCTTGCTTTTGCCCAAAACGGGCCTAAACTGAACATACCACCTAGACCCGGTCCAGGGTCCAGCGGGCAGCCGGCTCACGGAAGACCTTCCACTCCCGAGCCGGACGCCCGCTTCTTAGTTTTTAGCCTCTAGCTCCTAGCCTCTGGCTTCTAGCTCCTAGCCTCTGGCTTCTAGCCTCTAGCTTCTAGTTCTTCGCGTGTCAATCGGCCACAACCCAGCCGGACCCGGAGCCCCGCTCGGTCCCCAATGCCTGCTATTCCCTGAAAAAGCTAAAAGCTAAAAGCTAAAAGCTAAAAGCTAGAAGCTAGCTGCTAGGAGCTGCCTTTACGGCTTTGAGCCTTCCGGCGTCAGCAGGCCCTTTGCCCGCAGCCAGTTTTCGAGCAGGACTGGCCACTGGCCGAGGGACGGGTCGCCTTTGCCTAGGCCTGAGCCGTGCTCGCCATGGGCAAACACATGCAGCTCCGAATCGACGCCCGCTTTCACCAGCGCGTCGTAGTAGCGCAGCGACTGCTCTACCGGCACAGTCTGGTCGTCAAAGGTGTGGTAAATGAAGGTCGGCGGCGTGTCTTTGGTCACGTGCAGTTCGGGCGAATAGTCCTGCGTCAGTTGAGCGCACTGGTCCATTAGTTTGTATTGTTTGCAGTAATTCAGATGCGTCATGTCTGGCCCGATGGCACCGAGCCACGGGTAGCCTAGAACGACATAATCCGGCCGGCTGGAGAATCGTGCGACGGCGTCTTCGGCTTCAGGATCGCCGGACACCGGTTCAGTAGACGCGAGCGCCGCAAGGTGGCCTCCGGCAGAGAAGCCGATGATCACGATCCGATTGGGCGAGATGTGATAGTCGGCGGCGCGGGCGCGGGCGGTCTGGATGGCGCGACGCGCGTCGAGCAGCGGAACCGGCATTACGTATCCGTGAGAGGTGAGCCGGTAGCTGACGATGAAAGCGGTGAAACCGCGGGCGGTGAACCAGTCAGCCACTTCGCGGCCCTCAAGATCGGCGGCCAGCATGCCGTAGCCGCCACCGGGAAAGATGACGATGGCCGAGCCATTCGCGGCGCCCTGGCGCGGGGCGAAGATGGTGATGGCGGGGATGTCGAAGCAGGTTGTTCCAGTGGCCTGCGGAGCGGGCCCGGGCCATAGGCGAACTGTCTGAATGCCTAGGAAGTCGTTGTTAGTGCCGGGCAACGCGCAGGAAGCGGTTTGGGCGAATGCGGGTGCGGCGACGATGAGTGCGGAGAGGAATATCGGAAGTAAAGGCTTCATGAACGCCCTCGCATGGTTCGCGAGGATTATACGGCGGCGCGGGGACGGCGGTGCAGCGGAGAGGCGAAGAAGGGGTTCTAGGTGGCTTTGCCAGCGCCTTTCATCAAAAAGAGGTTTAGAACCGCGAGTACGATCAGTAGTCCTTGTGCGGCAATGATGACCAGACCGTAGAGTTGGTGGCCGCTGGCGATTGTTGACGCGGCTACGGTTGAAAGAGCGGCCGCGAAAGCGCCGGACACGAGCGCACGTTTGCGGAGTTTTTGGAAGTCGCTGGAAGGATTCATGCCCCCACATATATCGCAGTTAAGGGTCCAAAACAAGTAAATTGAGAGAAGATTCGAAGTTTTTTGGAGTGACAGATACGGCTCGTCGACATTTGAGCCCTGGCCTGGCGCCGCTGTTCACCGATCACCGATGCGTTATAGCCAAACCGCACGATGGCCTGGACAGGGATTCTCCGCGTGATTGACGAGCGTCTCGGCCAGATCGAGGCCGTAGCGGCCAAAATAAAACGCCGCGCCGTGGACGCGCTCCTGAATCGAGCCTTCCGGCGCAATTGCCTGAATGATGGATGCGGCGTGGCGCACCAAGGAACCTTCGCGCTGCAGCTCGAAGTTGGCGGCCAGGTTGCGCAGGCGATTCATCTGGTAGCGCATCTTGCTGGCGGCGGTTTCGGCGGAGCGGCCCAAGCCCTCGTCCTGCGCGCGCATCCAGTCAATCAGCGGCGTGAGTTCGGCGTCGAGCGTGTTGCCGGCCGATGCAAGTTTCTTTTTGGTTTCAATGGGCATGGCGCGCGCCGCCAGCCGCTTAGCCAGCGAACCGGCATCCTCGTGGAAGAGCTTGTCGACGCTGAGCTCGTGGCGCCGCAGCAATTCTCCAATCGCGGGTTCGATTAACGTTGCTGAGAAGCGAGCAAGCGGTGGCGTCTGGCGGCCGAGGATGCGGTCAAACAGAACCGCCGACTGGGCCAGGTAAGCAATTTCGGCGGGTCCTCCAACCTGGGCGGAGCTGCCGAAGATGAAGTCCTGGAACACGGGCCGCAACAGTGCCGAGGGCGAGATGCGCTCGGGCGCCGTGTCGAGGATTTGCACTAGCTCATGGGTCGAATATTTCTGACGGCCGGCCTGCCATAAGCCGTCGGGCTCGGCAGCCGTGGCTGGCTGGCGCTTGAGCGACAAACGTGCGCCGCTTTCTTCGTCAATGAGAAAAAGCAGGCTGGAGTCGGGCGCCACATTCACCTGGGCGTGATAGCCCGCGGCCTCAAGGGCGATGTTGCGTTCGAGGAGCGCAGCATGCAGCTCGTCTGCCAATTCAATGCCGGCGCGCAGCACCCGTGCGCCAAGACGATGGAACTCGCGGCCCGAGGCGTCGACGATCAGCAGTCCCTGCGCGGCAAAGATCTTCGCGTAGAAATCGGCGAAGGCCTGGGTGAAGGTGCGGCCCGGTTTGTAGGCGGCGGCCAGGGCTTCCATGGCGTCGGAGAAGCCAATCAGTTCCCAGGCGCGATCGATGAGCGGGGTAATGGAGTCGTCGATGACCACTTTCCCAACGGGAACCGCTGTTGACGGAGACGAGGAATAAACCAGCTTCTCAAGCGAGCGGCGCGCCGGGAAGGTGACGTGATTGATCTCGGCAAAATCATGATCCTCGGTGGCCAGCCAGAATATGGCGGCGTGAGGTTGACCGGCGGCGGTGGCAGTGCGGGCGCGGGCCAGGGCAGTGGCTGCTTTGAAGGGAGTAAAGAGCGGTCCGCCGAATAGCGTGATCTGCTGGCCGGTGAGGACGGTGCCTGCGCCGTTTTTGAGGGCTTCAAGCGCGGTAGCGGCGAAGGGCGACGGGTTCTGCGCTGCGAGCAGCGAAACCAGTTCGGGCCTGTGCTCGGGAGTGGGCGGCTGGTGCGCGAACCAGTTTTCGTCCAACGGGAGGAACGCCGGGACCGCGGAGGCGCAAAAATCCGCATACAGCCGGCTGATGCCGGGCGTCACGGTCACGGGAAAACAGTCTGCGGTGCTCACTTGTCTTGTGGCCTGCCCTCGGGAAAGATGGTCCGAAAGGTGGATCGGTTTAACGCTCTGTTTAGGATGCCATGCGGAGCCGGTTTGATTCAGTTCCCGGGGCAAGAGAATGGAGGGGCAGCGCCTTTTCGTATACTCATCTTTGCGTTGGGCGCAAATGCGCCGGAAAATTGCGAGGGAACGATGGCGAAGAAAGAAAAGTCAAAGGCGGCCAAGGTCAAGCCAAAGAAGAAGACCAAGAAGAACGCAACGCCCGTGATTGCGGAGCGGGCCACGGTAATTAGTTCTGAAGTGGTGTACACCGGACCGCTCTTCCGCGTGCTGCACGACAAGATTATTGAGCCGGGCGGGGTGAATAACGAACGCGACGTCATCCGCCATAACGGCAGCGTGGTGATTCTGGCCATCGACAGCTCGAAGAACAAGAAGAATCCGTGGGTGGTGATGGAGCGCCAGTATCGTCACGCGGCCAACCAGTTCCTGTGGGAACTTCCGGCGGGGAAACTGGAGCCCGGCGAGGATGCGCTGGAAGGTGCCAAGCGGGAGTTGGCCGAAGAGACCGGCTACCGGGCCAGGAAATGGAAACCGCTGGTGGAGTACTACGCCAGCCCGGGTTTTCTGGGCGAGTCGATGAAGGTTTTTCTGGCCGAAGGGCTTGAGGCGGGCGATGCTGCGCCGGAAGAGGACGAGAAGATCGAGCTCAGGCTTGCGAAGCTTTCAGAAGTGATTGAAATGATTGAAAAGGGAGCGATTCTCGACGGCAAAACGCTATGCAGCGTGTTGCTTTATGACCGCCTCAAGCGGAAGAAGGGCAAGAAATAGGATCGCGGGCGGAACGCGGGAAAACTCCGTTCCCAAAAAAGTTACCGCAAAAAACTTAAGTTGGTTACCGTGTATATGATTGAAAAATAGGAATCTTATATGCATGGGTCTCACTTTGTGGGATTTGTTTTGTGACAGGCAATCAACCTTTCTCCACATTTTGGCGTCATAGCTATCATCGGAAATTGGTGCGGAACTCCCCCTCGCTCCACAACGATCCCCGAAAGATCCCCACAGGAAGGCAGGAATTTGTGGCTCAGTACAAAGGTAAAGTGAAGTGGTTTAACAACGCCAAGGGCTACGGATTCATCGGACGCGAAGACGGGCCAGATGTATTCGTTCACTATTCCGCGATTCAACTGGACGGATACAAGACGCTGAAGGAAGGCGATGAAGTCGAGTTCGATATCGTAGAGGGCCAGAAGGGACCGCAGGCGGATGCCGTGGTTCGCTTCAGAGACAGCGCCCATAGCGCAGCCTAGGTTGCGACTGACGTTCGGAGGTTAACGTACGACTGCCTCCCGGCGGTATTGCGCTAACCTGTGCCCGAAAGCGGGCAAATAATCACACAACTAAGTCACTGAGTCATGAAAGCTTCGACGGCGTGCGCCTGGGCTCACGGGTGTCGTTAGTGCGACGCCGGCGGGGATGTTATCAGCCGGAACGCTGGCATCCGGGCCACGGATGATCGATACTGCGGCTGGAGGCTTTCCCAGTGAGCGCACCAAACCCGACCGAAGCAATTGCGACCGACCGCGCGGCCAGCCTCGCCAGCATTGTGGATAATCGAGTGATTGCCCGGCTGCTGAGCGAGACGGCCGACTTGATGGAGATCGACGGGGCCGACAGCTTTAGGATCCGCAGCTACCGGCGCGCCGCCGAGGCCGCGGAGCAGACGACGATGGACCTGGTGGTTGCCGCGAAGGAGACAGCGCGGCTGCTTGAAATTCCGGGCATCGGCAAGAGCATGGCGGCGAACATCCAGCAGATTGTCGAAACCGGCAGCCTTCAACTCCGCGATGAGCTATTGAAGAAGTACGGCGCCGGAATTCTGGAACTGCTGAAGCTTCCGGGAATGGGCCCGAAGACCATCGCGCTGTTCTGGGATGCGGCGCAGATTGGAACCGTCGACCAGCTTGCTGAGGCGATCGAAACAGGGCGGCTTGCGGATTTGCCGCGCATGGGAGTGAAGCAGCTTGAAAAGCTGCGCAAAGGGATCGAGGACTACCGCCGATCGGTTGGCCGGTTCCGCATTGACGTGGCCGACGAAGAAGCGAAGAAGATCGCTGCTTACCTGATGAAGTTTTCCGGATTCGATCGGGTAACGCCGGCCGGCTCGCTGCGGCGCGGGCGCGAAACGGCTGGCGATCTCGATCTGCTGGTCACCGGTCCTGGGTGCTCCGCTGAACAGACCGCGGCTGCGGTGGAGTATGTGGCGGCCTATCCTGGCATCCACAGCATGATCGCCAAAGGCGAAAACAAGGTGAGCTTCAACCTGGAGCAGGGATTGCAGGTGGACGTGCGGCTGCTGCCGACGGCCAGCTACGGCGCGGCGTTGCAGTATTTCACGGGGTCGAAAGGGCACAACGTGACGCTGCGGCAGCGGGCGCTGAAGATGGGCTATACGTTGAGCGAATGGGCATTGGCGCGGCTTGACGATGGCGCGCCGGTGGCAGCGGCGACCGAGGAGGAGATTTACGCCGCCCTGGGCATGGACTGGATGCCGTCGGAGATGCGCGAGAACCTGGGCGAGGTGGAGATTGCGGCACGGCACGAACTGCCGAGGGTGGTTGAGAAATCAGAAATCCGCGGTGACGTGCACATGCACACAACGGCCAGCGATGGAAGGAACTCGATACGCGAGATGGCCGAAGCGGCGATTGCGGCTGGATACGAGTACATCGCCATCACCGACCATAGCAAGAACCTGGCGATGACCAATGGGCTTGATGAAAAGCGGGCACTCGAGCAAATCCAGAGGATTCAGGAAGTGGATCGGGAGATGGAGGGGCGCATCCGCATCTTTACGGGCATCGAGGTCGACATCCTGGCCGACGGGGCGCTGGACCTTCCCGACGAGGTGCTGGCGCAGATGGACATCGTGATCGCCAGCGTGCACACGCGCTTTGAGCAGAGCCGGGAGGAGATGACGGAGCGGGTGATAAGGGCGATCGAGAATCCATACGTAAGGATTCTGGGCCATCCTACGGGCAGGCTGCTGCTGCGGCGCGAACCGTTTGCCATCGACATTGCCGCGGTGCTCAAGCGCGCGGCAGAGCTGGGTGTGGCGATGGAGCACAACGCCGCTCCCGAGCGCCTGGACCTTAACGACCGCGACCTGCGCCTGGCAAAGGAAATGGGATGCACGATCGTGATGTCGTCTGACTCGCATGACGCGCGCAACCTGGGAAAGATGGATTACGGAGTCAAGCAGTTGCGGAGGGCGTGGCTTACCGCTGCGGACGTGCTGAACACGCGGGATGCGGGCAATTTCATGTCCGGATTGCGAAAGCGGCAGTAATTACCAGATGCAGACCGGAGTCACAGGTGTGCAAAACAATTGATGGTGCGTGAAGTGCGGTTGGCGATAAGATAGGGCGCATCAGGGATCGGATTGCATTAAGGATCGGATTGAGGCACGGTTTCCGGGGCGGATCGAAAGTGCGAAACCAGGGACCGGATGAGGAAGGGCTGGCGCCATGAGTTTATTGCAGCAGGATGTGACCGAACTGGACGATGCCGCGAAGGGTGAAGAGCTGACCAAGGGCACCAGCAACCTGGGAAAAGCGATAATCATCTCAACCATCGCGCTGTCGATTGCAGCCTTCGTCTATGTTTACTCCGGCGAAAAGCCGCCCAAGGCCACAGGCGAGGTTCTGAATATCTGGGCCCACCCAATTCACACCGACACTTCGGGCTTCGACGCGAATGGGGCGCCGATGGCGAAAGAGAGCTTTGACCAGGTCTGGGTTTTCAGCCAGGTGAGGCTGCACAACCAGAGCGACGTTCCGTTGTTCCTGATCAATGCGCTGACCAATTTCACCGGGCAAGACGGCAACATCACGATGAATTACGCCGCCAACAAGGGTGATTACGAACGGTTTTTTGTGGCGTACCCAGACACTGGGGTTCCACACGGGCCGGTGCTCTCGCCGCTCGACACTGTGATCCAGCCTGGGCAGACGGTCGAGGGTACGATCGTTTCTGCTTTCAAGATGACAAAACAGGATTTCGACGCGCGCAAGGGGCTGGACCTGACCTTCAGCTTCAGGTACCAGCCATCGCTTAAGCTCACTCCCAAAGTGCCGGTTATTGACCGTTAGGCGGAGCGGTAGGCGGAACCGGCGCGGTCTTTGGCGTGGACAGATAGCCGGTGATCTGGTTCTTTGAATTGATGGCGTTTACCACCACCTCAAACAGCATCGGGTCTTTGCCGCTATAGAACTGCAGCGGCTCGTCAAGACCACGATCCTTCTTCTGCACGGCCTTGTCGTCGGAGTAGACCACCAGGGTATAGGTGTTCTTCTTGGTGTCGACTTTCTTGAGTTCGAGGCTCACCGTGCCTACCGGCTTCTTTTGTCCTTTTGTCAGGCTGAATTCGTAGAAATTGCGGTCGCCCTTGTGCTCGAGCGTTACCAGTTCGTCGTGATTGCGGGCGATAACACTGTTCGTGTTACTCAGATCTCCACGGATGGACTGTAGCTGATTGACCGCAGTGGCCAGATCGCTCTGCGTGTGGGTGAGATCGGTTTTTACGCCGCCCACGTCAGTCTTGACGCTTGAAACGTCGCTGGCCACGGCGCTGACCTGCTGGGAGGTCTGCTGCTGGGCGGCCTGCAGGCGCTGGCTGTCGGCCTGCTCACGTTGCATGATGGCAGAGGCGCGCTCGTCGAGCTGCTTTTGCGTGAGGCCGAGTGACTTGCCCAGTTCGTCAGTGGCCACGCGCAGACGGGCATCGGTTTCGCGAAGCTCAGCGGCCAGCTTTACGTTTTCCTGCTTGGCATCTGTCAGTTCCTGCTGCTGGGTCGTCAGACGGCCACCCAGGACGTAGCACCAGATGAGGCCGCCGAGTGCTGCCAAAAGCGAGGCGGCCAGAACAGCCAGGAACGCACCCGAGTAAGTCCGGGGAGGATTTTCGATTTCGCTCATTGAATGCCTTTCATTCCCTCGCGGCGCGTAAAGCGGGCCGGTGCCGGGATGTATGCGTCAACCTGCTGATTAGACGCCGTTCTTTATATCAACTCTCCCCGCAAGCAGGACGCGGCCCGAAATACTGGGAGGCTGGAACCGAACCCGAAATGGGCAATGATTCCGGAACCAGCATCGAGTGCCTCGCCGGGGAAGAAACAGAATACCGGACCACACCCTTGGGTGTGTAAGGGAACGACGGGCGCAAGCCGGGAAAAACGGATGCAGCCCTCCTTCCGTGACAAGCAGCGAACCGCTCAGTTATAAACATCATTACTGTGATTTTTTGTTCCAGGCCAGATCTTACGCCGTTTCCAGAGTTGTGAAGCCAGATTTGAGGCTTGCCAGGCTACCTGGTTTCTAAAGAGATTCGCAACCAGGCGAGCCGGTTACCTCTCAACTCTTTGGAATCCAGCGGACCTGAATCCAATGGGCTGACGCGGATGAGACGGCGTGGAAGTTGAGCTGTCGATTTAAGGGTCGCCGATCACAGTTTGCGATCGCCGGCCAACTGTAACTGGCCAGAATGCATATTGCAAGAAAAGGGAGAACCGAGGGTTATGTCGACCGTTGTAGCTGGAAGGGGCCTGGAAGGGATTGTCGCAGCCAACTCCGGAATCTGCTGGATTGACGGAGAGGCGGGAGTACTTTCTTACCGGGGCATCGACATTCACGAACTGGCCGAGCACTCGACCTTCGAGGAAACCACTTTTCTGCTGTGGAATGGATTCCTTCCCAACGAACTGGCGCTGCGCGAATTCAGCGCGCAACTGGCCCTGGCACGCGTGCTCGACCAGCGGGTAATCGACATGCTGCGCAGTTTTCCCACCTCGGCCACGCCGATGGAGGTGCTGCGAACTTCAGTGTCGGCGTTGAGTTTTTATGATGCCGACGAAAAGGACAACTCGCACGATGCCAATGTGCGCAAGGCGTATAACCTGACCGCGCAGATTGCCATGATCGTTGCGATATACGATCGAATTCGCAAGGGCAAGGAAATTGTTCCCCCTGACCGCTCGCTCACTCACGCCGGCAATTTTCTTTGGATGCTGAACGGGGAAAAGCCTTCAGAGACCGCGACCAAAACCCTCGATGTCGCGCTCGTACTTCACGCCGACCACGAACTGAACGCCTCAACTTTCGCCGCGCGCGTCATCGCCGCCACCCTCTCTGACATTCACTCAGCCATTACGGGCGCCATCGGCGCGCTGAAGGGCCCGCTGCACGGTGGCGCCAACGAAGGCGTGATGCGCCTGCTGCTGAAGATCGACAAGGAAGGCGCCGATCCGGTGGACTACGTGAAGAACATGCTGGCTGCCAAGCAGAAAATCTCCGGCTTCGGGCATCGCGTATACAAGACCGAAGACCCGCGCGCCACTCACTTGCGCAAGATGAGCGAGCAACTGGGCAAAGATTCCGGCCAGCCGAAATGGTACGAAATGTCGCGCGCCATCGAGCTCTATATCAACCAGGACAAGCGGCTGAACGCCAACGTGGATTTCTACTCCGCCTCAACCTACGCAACGCTGGGCATCGACATCGACCTGTACACACCGATCTTTGCGGTAAGCCGCATCGCGGGCTGGGCCGCGCATGTAATCGAACAGCTCGACGATAACCGGCTGATCCGCCCGCGCGCCGAGTACATCGGGCCGGCGTATCCTTCGCCGTGGATCCCGGTGGAAGAGCGGCCATAGGCGGGGCCTTTCGTTCTAACTTCGAGCGATATAACTTTCGCGACCGGCCCTGCGTCCAAAAAGGTATTGAGGCAAGGGGAGCCTCTTTTATGAAGACACGCGCTGTACTGCTTGTTTGCGCTGTTTCACTTCTTACAGGCTGCTACCGTATCGGCCGGCTTTATCCTGTGCAGGGTCCGCTGGCAGCCCAGACCGCTCCTCCCATTTACTCCGCTAAAATGACCGGCGCCTTCAACTCAGGCAACATCACCGTTACGCTGGGCAACGGCGAAGTGTGCAGTGGCGCATGGGGCATGGTGAGCCGCAAGCCAACCGATTCCGGTGATCAATCGAGCGTGAACTGGCCGAAGGTGTGGGATGCGGTCTATGGCGGCGGCTATTATACGGCCAATGTGCTGGGCGCCCGGCTGCACGTGCGCAGTGCGCTTACCGGGTCAAAGGGGACCACGCTGGATGTGGAGATGTATCGCCGCGATGTTCCCGGCCAGTTGACTGAGATTCACGGCGTGGCCCAGGATAATCGAGGGAATATTTACAAGATCGTTATCTAGCGGCTTATTCTGCGAGCTCAGATGGGATTTGCCCCGCGGCTAGACCGGGATCACCGGGCCTCTCAGGGGCCGAGTCAACCGGCACGGATTTCACGTTTTTGCATTTATTTTTATGTCATAAGGTTCAATCGCCCTGTGATAATCCTGAGAGCCATGAGCTTGTCGATTCCTGAGCCGGAGTCTTATTCCCCTTAGCGCTTGAAGCGAATTGGCACGCCCCCCACCCTAATTTCGGAGGTTCGCATGAAGATTAATCGAATCGTTCTCACCGGAGCCATTACTCTACTCGGTATTTTCGCGGCAGTTCAACCCGCGAACCTGCTGGCACAAACCGACTCCGACATTTACACCAATGCCTTTGAAGTCACTGTGCCAATCAACATTAACAACTTTAATTTCACCCCCGTCAGCATCCCGACAGGGAAACGGCTGGTTATCCAGAACGTGAGTTTGTCGGGAGCCGCGCAAACGACTGGCGCTGACGTCCAGCCGATTTGCATCCTCGCTTTAACGATTGGTAGTCAACCGCAGGTCCTGCGCTACTTTGCCCCCCTGGAGGATCCCCAGGTTCCCGGGCAGTACTATGGGGACTTTGAGACAACGGTCTATGCCGACACGTTGTCCGTTTCACCGGCGTTTGCAGGCTTTACCCCGAGTTTTATGTCATTCAATGTGGTGATCACGGGGTACCTGGTCAACATGCCCCAGGCCGGGCCGGCACTGAAGTAGCTGAAAAGTAATCGCCCGCCCATTCCGTGCGAATGTGCAGCCAAGCGCCCCAGGTCTTGATTCCGAGACCGGGGCGAGCACGGCTGTGCGCAGATGTTTTTTCTGACATGTGAGCTATCGCTGCTGGCGCGCCTTCCACATCAGGTAGAGGCCCCAGGCCGACAGTGTGCAGCCATCGCGAATGGTGCCGTCGAGCATCATCTGCTCGAACTCCTCAATCATGAAAGAGCGAGGAATCAGATCGTGTTCTTCGGCGTCGCGATCGCCCTCGGCGGGGGTGAGGCCGGCAGCGAGGTAGACATACTGTTTCTGCCGGGTGAAGCCGTAGGCGATCCAGATCATGCCCAGGCAGGTCATCTCGGCGGCATCGAGGCCGATTTCTTCGCGCAACTCGCCGCGGGCCAGCTCTTCGGGGCTATCGATCTCCATCTCCCAGCCGCCCTGGGGCAGTTCCAGTGCGCGCTCGCCGATGGTGTAGCGGAACTGCTCCACCAGCCAGATGCGGCCGTTGTCGATGGGAATAATGATGGCCGAGTCATCTTTTTCAACCAGCCCGTAGATGCCATGAGCGCCGTTGGAGCGCAGGATCTCGTCTTCGCGTACCCGCATCCAGTGGTTGCGGTAGACCTCGCGCGAGGAGAGTTTCGTGATGGCGGGAACCGCGGGGTCTTCGGCCGAATTCATCAGTTTCTCCTGTGGGGCTCTTCGTGGCCTCACGATGGGCTCGTCATGTCGCGCCCCGGCAGATGGAACTTAACAGAATACCTGTGGATAGAAGAAAGCACGATGAATGAGGGCAAGGTGAAGTCCGCGATCCCATAAGGAGTAGACGCTGCGGCCCTCATTCGCCGCGCGTGCGAAACCGTCTCATACGTCCGATGAGCGATGCCGGCCCGCTGACTGAAAGCTTGACAACATTGCCCTCGTATTCGCGCAAATGCACTATCATCCCCGCGTCGATGGCAGCCAGCGCGGCGCCCTCGTGTTGCGGCACACGCAGTTCGGCTTCGACGATGGGATCGGATTTGAGAGCTTCGTCGATGGCGCGGATCAGGGCATCGGAGCCTTCGCCGGTGAGCGCGGACACTGCTACTTCTCCATGGGTGACGCCGCGACCGGCAAGCGCCTGACGCTCCGCTTCGCCAAGCAGATCGATCTTGTTCAGCACCTCGATGCGCGGCTTCGACAGCACCTCGAGTTCGCCAAGCACTCTTTCGACCTGCATCTTCTGTTCTTCTCCATACGTCGAAGAAGCGTCGCGTATATGCAACAGCACCTCGGCCTGGCCTACCTCTTCAAGCGTGGCGCGGAAGCTGGTGACCAGCGTGTGCGGCAGGTTGCGGATAAAGCCGACCGTGTCAGACAGCAGAACCTTGCGGCGGCTGGGCAGCTCAATGGCTCGCAATTTGGGGTCGAGTGTAGCGAACATGCGCGACGACGAAAGTACCTGCGCCCCGGTGAGCGTGTTGAATAGCGTGCTTTTGCCGGCGTTGGTGTACCCCACCAAGGCTACCGTGGGAACGGGGACTGCTTCGCGCCTTTGCCGCTGTTGTTTGCGCACTCTTCGTACGGCTTCGAGATCGATTTTGAGCTGGTCGATGCGGCGCTGAATCTTGCGCCGGTCGGTTTCGAGCTGGGTTTCGCCGGGTCCGCGGGTGCCGATGCCGCCGCCCAGTTGCGACATTGATTTGCCGCGTCCGGCCAGTCTTGGGAGCATGTACTGGAGCTGGGCGAGCTCGACCTGGAGCTGGCCTTCGCGGGTGCGGGCGTGGCGGGCAAAGATGTCGAGGATAAGCTGGGTGCGGTCGAGGACGCGGCAGGGCAGCAGCCGCTCGAGATTGCGTAGCTGGGTGGGCGAAAGGTCGTGATCGAAGAGGACCAGGTCGGCGTCGACCGATGCGGCGATGCCTGCGATCTCTTCCACCTTGCCCGAGCCAATGAGAGTTGCGGGGTCGGGATGCGGCCGCCGCTGCTGGACTTCAGCGGCGACGCAACCGCCGGCACTTAATACGAGCTCGCGGAATTCGGCGAGCGACTCTTCAGCATCGAGACCCGCTCCCGGCGCGATGGGTGCGCGTGAGCTCGAGACCGGCCTCAAGCGCAGAGGGGTCGACGGCATCGGCGAAAGGTCGCCGGTGACTTCGAAAGCGTCCTCAGGGTTTCTTACCAGCGATGGCGCAGGAGGGCGAGAGTCAGCCGCGGCATTTCTGCTGCGGCCGAATTCCACTGCAACCAAAACCGCTCGTTCAAGCCGGCCACCGGAGGATCTGCGGTCCACTTCGGACGGCTGAGAGGGCATGCTTCTTCGCTCAGTGCTTCGGGAGGCTGCCGCTGGTTTTGCGGCAGCGCCTGGTTGTTGATCCCCGCCTGGCAATCGAGGCTGCTCCCCCGGCTTATCGCTGTTCCGCGGTCTGGGGTGCAGACGGAGCCGGTACTGCCGTGGGTCCCAGACCGGGCGCGCCGACGGCTGGGCGATGCTCTGTGTGCATCACGCTACGGTTACTCACTACCGTAGAGATTGCGTGTTTAAAGATAAGTTGTTCCTGGCTGTTGTTCTCGAGGAGCACGGAATACTTATCGAAGGACCTGATCTTTCCCGTCAGCTTTACGCCGCTGACCAGGTATATGGTGATAGGGGTTTTGTCCTTCCGCACCGTGTTCAGAAAGGTATCCTGAATGTTTTGTGCCGGCTTGTTCTCCATGTGCCGATCTCCTGCTTTCCTGAAGGTTTTAACTTCAAAAAGTTTCTTTCGTGAAAATGAAATTCCGCTAGGGATGGAACCGGAAGTCCCGGAGCCACTAGTCCCTGCAATGTGACAACAATATAAGGGTTCGCCAACCATTTCAACTCCACTGGCACAAAAACAGACGGTTGCGCCTGTGAATTCGCTCCTTCCTTATGTGATATTTACCGTTATCAGGCGGGTTGCCTGGGGTGGGCTCGGGCGGGGTGAAAGTGTGCGCCATGCCACGCTCCGGCCGGTGAAGTGGTTGTTAAAATGAGTGCGTGCAACCTGCCGTCAGTCCCGCCGCCTCTGCCCCCGCCGACACATCCCAGTCCGTTCCCACGTCGGTTCCAATGCTTGATCTCAAGCGGCAATACGAGCCCTTGCACCAGGAGTTACTGGCGGCCATCGAGCAGATACTGAAGACGCAACAGTTTACGCTGGGCGGTGCCGTGGCGGCCTTTGAACGTGACGGTGCGGCCCAACTGGGAGTGGCGCACGGAATTGGCTGCGCGTCTGGGACTGACGCCCTTTGGCTGGCGCTGGCTGCGGCCGGGATTGGCCCCGGCGAGACTGTAATTACGACGCCGTTCAGTTTTTTTGCCTCGGTGAGCGCAATTCTCCGCGTGGGCGCCAAGGCCCTGCTGGCCGATATCGATCCTGTAACCTTCAACCTCGATGCCATGGAAGTGGAAAAACTTCTCGACTCCACGGCCGGCGCCGGGGTCAAGGCGATTTTGCCGGTGCATCTTTACGGGCAATGCTGCAATTGGGATTCTTTTGCTGGTTTTGGACGGGAGCGCGGGTTGACCCTCGTTGAAGACGCCGCGCAGGCCTGGGGCGCGGAGTGGAAGGGCACAAAGGCCGGCGGGCTGGGCGATATTGCCGCCTTCAGCTTTTATGCCACCAAGAACCTGAGCGCAGCGGGCGAAGCCGGCATGGTGACGACAAATTCCGACGCACTGGCCGAACGGGCAACGATGCTGCGCTCACACGGAATGCGCCGGCGCTACTACCACGACGAGATCGGCTGGAACGCGCGCATGGACGGCTTCCAGGGCGCGGTGCTGGGGGTCAAGCTGAAATACGTTGCAGGGTGGAACGAGGCTCGGCGCGCTGTCGCTGCGCGCTACCACCAGCTTTTTGCCAAGACCGGGCTTGCCGAGAGCGGACCCTACCCGGTACACGGCGTAGTTTTACCGCGCGAGATTGAGGGTGCGAAAAGCATTTGGCACCAGTACGTCATTCGCACGCCGAAGCGAGACGCGCTGCGCGAATTCCTGGCGGGGCGCAAGATTGGATCGGAGATCTACTATCCGGTGCCGCTGCACATGCAAGATGCGCTCAAGTGCCTGGGATATAGCGAGGGGGATCTTCCCGAGGCGGAGCGCGCCGCGCACGAAGTGCTGGCGCTGCCTATGTTTCCGGAGTTACGGAAGGATGAGCAGGAGACGGTGGTGGCGGCGATTGCGGAGTTTCTGAGCTAACCCGCGGAAACTTTTTCAGATTTTCTCCAAAGCGCCGCTTGCGGGCGATCGCAGCGCTGTGGCGATCAGCGCCGCCAGCAGAAACGCGCCGGAAGTAATGGAGAGCGCGGAGCTGATTCCCATGGACTCAGAGACGCGGCCGATGAGGTATGGGCCGGCGGCGCTGGCGATGCGGCCGATGTTGTAGACGAATCCCATGGCGCTGGCGCGCAACGATGTGGGGAACAGCTCGCTTGAGATGATGCTGAATCCCGAGAAGTAGCCGGTGCCGAAGAAACCGACCAGCGGGCCGATGACTAGCAGCGCGTAGGGATTGCTGACGAAGGCGAAGAGTGGCACGAGCAGCGCGGCGGCAACCAGATACGCAATATAGGTTCGCTTGTGGCTGAAGCGGTCGGCGATGTATCCAAAAGAAACGTAGCCGAGAAAAGTGCCGATCTGCATCACGATGGTCCAGGCCGAAGTATCGACGATGCTGAGTCCGCGGCCGCCCTGGGCTTTGGGCATGGATAGAAAGCGCGGGGCCCAGGTGAAGAGTCCCCACCACGCGAAGAGCGTGGCGGCGTTCATGGTGGCGCACACCAGGGTGCTGCGGCCGAGCGCGCCGCGAAACAGATGCGCGATGGGCACTTTATCCGCGCGGGCCGCACGCCATTCGGTGGGCTCATGAAGACGGCGTTGCACCCAGAGCGCAACCAGCGCGGGCAGCACGCCGGCGAAGAAGACTGCACGCCAGCCAAAGTGCGGCATCACCACGGCCACCAGCGCCGCACCCAATGCGTAGCCCACTGCCCACGAGCTTTGCACCAGCGCGAGCGCCTTGCCGCGATGACGCGCGGGCCACGTTTCAGCTACCAGGGCTGCGCCCGAAGCCCACTCGCCGCCCATGCCCAGCCCGAGAAAGATGCGGCAAAGCATGAGCTCAAATGCGGTGTGTGTGAAGCCGCAGAGCGCCGTGGCGATGGAGTAGCCGAGCACGCTGAGCGAAAGCGCGCGCACGCGGCCAAAGCGGTCGGCGAACCATCCAAAGGCGAGGCCGCCAGCGGCCGCAGCCAGCAACGTGGCCGACATCATGGCGCCGCTTTGAGATGTGGTGAGATTGAGCTCGTGCTGCACCTGGCCGAGCACCAGCGCATAAATCATCACGTCCATGCTGTCGAGCATCCATCCCAGGCTCGCGGCTACCAGCGCGCGGCGCTGCTCGGGTGACGATTCAGCCAGCCAACCTGTGAGGTAGTTCTGCAAACGATCTCCGGGGTGATGGACAGCGGGTGATTAAGATTGAAGTTTACGGCGGTCCGCGGCATTAGCGGAGAGTTTCGCCCACAGAAAGCAGGATTTTTTTGCGCATCGCGATCGATACCGGCGGCACGTTTACTGACTGCGTTTGTTTGTCGGACGGCGAGTTGCGCGTGGTGAAGGTGTTTTCGACTCCGGCCGATCCCTCGCGAGCGGTGATAGAGGGTGTGCGGCAACTTGCCGGCACTGAGCGTGCCGAGGTGCGCCACGGGACAACTGTTGGAACCAATACCATGCTCGAGCGCAAAGGCGCGCGCGTGGCGTTTATCACCACCAAAGGATTTGAAGACACGATTGCGATTGGCCGTCAGACACGCGCGAAACTCTATGACTGGTTTGCGCCGATTCCAGTGCCTCTGGTTCCGCGGGATCTGCGGTTTGGCGTGCCGGAGCGTGTAAGCGCCGAGGGTGATGCGTTGCGCGAGCCTAGCGATGAGGAGCTAGACACGCTGATTGAGGCGGTGCGAGCCAGCAATGCTCAGGCCGTTGCGATTTCGCTGCTGTTTTCGTTTGCGAACCCGCGAACGGAGAAGCGCGTGGAAGAAGCGCTGGGTGCGATTGGGCTTCCGGTATCGGCCTCGCATCGCATTCTGCCCGAGTTTCGCGAATACGAGCGTGCATCCACCACGGTGGTGAATGCCTATCTTGCGCCGCGCGTGGGCTCTTATTTGTCGGCCCTGGAGCGGAGCGTGGCCGGGAGGCCCGGCGGCGGCCGCGTGGACGTGATGCAGTCGTCGGGCGGAATTGTGCCCGCGCATCTGGCGGCGCGCGAACCGGTGCGCACGGTACTTTCAGGGCCGGCGGGCGGCGTGGTGGGCGCGTGCAGAATGGCAGCGCAGGCGGGGTTCGAAAGCATCATCGGCTTCGATATGGGCGGCACATCCACCGACGTCTTTCTGGCGCGCGATGCAGCCGAAGGCGCGGAACGCACGCGCGAGAGCGTGGTGGCTGGCGTGCCGATCGGCGTTCCCATGCTCGACATTCACACAGCGGGCGCGGGAGGCGGTTCCATCGCTCGTTTTGACGCGGGCGGAATGCTGCGTGTGGGACCCGAATCTGCGGGAGCCGATCCCGGGCCGATCTGCTTCGGAAGGGGGACGCAGCCGACAGTGACGGACGCAAATCTGTTGCTGGGCCGGCTTGATGCGGAGAGCTTTCTGGGCGGAGGCGTAAAGCTCGATCGCGAGCGCGCGGAACAGATTCTCTCTGAACAAAAAGGCGCGCTGGCAACAGCCGAAGAATTTGCGGCGGGCATCGTTCGTGTGGTTGAGACGCAAATGGAGAAGGCAATCCGCGTGATTTCCGTCGAGCGCGGCCACGATCCGCGCGACTTTACGCTAGTGGCGTTCGGCGGCGGAGGGCCGCTGCACGCGTATTCCCTGGCGCGGGCGTTGCGTATTCCGCGGGTGCTGGCGCCTGCCATGCCGGGAGCCCTTTCGGCAGTGGGGATTCTGCTTGCCGATACGGTGCGCGATTATTCGCGCACGGTGATGCTGCCGGGCGAGGAGATCGGAAATATCGACAGGATTTTTACCGAACTGGAGCGCGAAGGCGCGGCGGAGTTTGCGGCCGAGGGGCTTGAGGGCGAGATGCAGCGCAGCTTGGATCTGCGTTATCGCCGGCAGGGATATGAATTGAACGTGGCCTTCGATTCACGACACGCGTCGAAGGCCATTGAGGCTTTCCACGATTTGCACCGGCAACGTTACGGATTTGCCGACGAAGCACGGCCGGTTGAGATTGTGAATCTTCGCCTGCGCATAACGGCGGCGGGTGAACCGTATGAACCGGTGAAGCGCAAGCTAATTCCGGGCGATGGCGCTGGCGCGTGTTATGCGGAGCGCAAGGTGTGGTTCGAAGGCGGATGGAGAAAGACGCGCTTTTATCGACGCGAAAAGCTTATGCCGGGCGATGCGATAGCAGGACCCGCAATGATTACCGAGTACACGTCGGCGACTCTGGTGCCGCCATGTGCGACGGCGCGCATCGATGCGTTTGCGAACATCGTTATTGACGTGGGCGAGGAGGCGAACGCATGAGTGCGAACACTCCGGGCCCAGTCGACCTCTCAATCTTTCACTGCGCCGCGCACTCCATTGCCGAGGAGATGGGCGCGGTGCTCAAGCGGACTGCGCTATCTCCGAACATCAAGGAGCGACGCGATTACTCGTGCGCGATCTTTGATGGGCAGGCGCGCGTGATTGCGATGGGCGACCACATGCCGGTGCACCTGGGCTCGATGCCGTTGAGCGTGCAGGCGGCAATTGCGGCCATCGATTTTGCGCCGGGCGACGTGGCGATTTTGAACGATCCGTATGCGGGCGGCACGCACCTGCCCGACATCACCATGGTGCTGCCGGTGTTTGTCGAGGGCGTTGCCAAGCCGGCATTTTATGTGGCCAATCGCGCCCATCATGCCGATGTGGGCGGGCGGTTCGCAGGCTCGATGGGACCGGCGACGAGCATCGACGAAGAGGGGATTCGTATTCCGCCCTCGCTGATTGTGCGTGGCGGCGTGGTCGATCGCAATCTGCTTGAGACGATTCTCTCGAGCGTGCGAACGCCCGAAGAGCGCCGCGGCGATCTCGATGCGCAGATTGGCGCATGCCGCGCGGGTGAACAGCGCATGTTGCAACTGGTGGCGAAGTACGGCATGGCCGAACTCGATCTCCTGGTGGAGGGCCTGCTGGATTATGCGGAGCGGCTGGTGCGCGCCGAACTGAGGGCGCTTCCGGAAGGCGAGTTCACGGCTGAAGATTGGATGGATTCAGACGGCGTGAGCGATGAGCCGCTGAAAATTACCGTGCGGTTGAAGACCGACCCGCAAGCGGGCGCAATCGACGTTGACTTTGCCGGCACTTCGCCACAGGTTGCGGGCAGCGTGAACGCAGTGCGCGCAATTACTCTCTCCGCCTGCTTTTATGTGCTGCGCTGTTTGCTGGGCGAGGACGCACCGGCAGCCGAAGGCATTCTGCGACCGCTGAAGCTGCACACGCCCAAGGGATCGATTGTGGACGCCGTGCCGCCGGCTGCGGTTGCGGGCGCGAACGTTGAAACCTCGCAACGCATTGTGGACGTACTGATGCGTGCACTGGCGAAGGCTGCGCCCGAGCGGGTTCCCGCGGCCAGTGCGGGAACCATGAGCAACCTGGCAATCGGCGGTGTGGATGCTTGCACCGGCGATGTGTACACCTACTACGAAACCGCTGCGGGAGGCATGGGCGCGCGGCCGGGGCTGGATGGAATCAGCGGTGTGCAGACGAACATGACCAATTCGCTCAACACGCCGATTGAAGCGCTTGAGTATGCGTACCCATTTCGCGCGCGGCAATATGCGTACCGTTACGGCTCGGGCGGCGAAGGCAAGTTTCGCGGGGGCGATGGATTGGTGCGTGAGATTGAAATGCTGGCCGACGCGGAGATGACGCTGCTAGCCGAGCGCAGGCGTTTCAGGCCTTACGGATTAGCCGGCGGCGCGGATGGCGCGGCGGGGAGAGCGTTTGTAACGCGGGCTGCAATCGGCGAGACTGAGGAGTTGCCGGGGAAGTGCAGCCGGCAATTGAAGAAGGGTGATGTGCTGCGCATAGAGACGCCGGGCGGCGGTGGTTGGGGCCGCGAGAGCAAGAATTGACAGTCTCCCGACCTTTCGCGCAAAACGCCTGTGGAAGGATGGGGACCGGGCAGTTTCAAAAGGAACCTCGCCGAGTAACCCCGTTACCGCGCCGGATCGTTCATAATGGACGCAATATATAGACCCTGCCGGGGCGCACACGTTTCACTCGCACCACCTTATAGTCTTCTGTCTGACTTACTTCCTGCCTTGGAACGAATTCAACAATTAAAGCAGGATTGCCATGTATCTGTGGACTGAATTTGAAGGCGCCACTATCGATAGCGCCTTTGCCCTCACAAAGTTGCTGCAGACCGAAGGGCGCAGCGCATTTTTCTCGACCGTCAATGCGAGCGGCGAGCCCGTTTTGATTCGCATTATCGAGTGCCACTTCGACGAGGACGAGATACTGGCGCGGTGGCGCGGGGTGCAGGCGCTGGGCCATCCCAACTTTCTTCGCATCGATCGTTTCGGCCAGTTCCTCGTCGAGGGTGACGAAAAGATCACCGCCGTTTACGCAGTGTTTGAACGTGTTGAGGCCAACCTGGGCGAGGTGCTGGAAAGGGGACGCCTTTCCACTGCCGACGCTACCCAGATCGGCCTCAGCGTCGCTGCGGCTCTTGAAACTCTGCAAGCCAACGGATTCGTGCACGAGCACGTCGAGGCGCGGAACATTTATGCGGTAGGCGACAAAGTGAAGCTGCGCAGCGACTGCATCCGCGAAAGCCCGGAAGGCGAAGCGGGTATGGAGGCTCGCAGGCGCGATGTGCAGGCTCTGGCGGCCGTGCTCATGCAGGTTCTGCTGGGCACTCCCATTGACGCGCCGGCTCATCTACAGCCACCCCTGCCGGCGCCGTTTCATGAAATTGTGAGCAACGGCATGAACGGGAGCTGGGGACTCGCCGAGATTAAAGCAGCGCTGGGCGCGCGCGATCTTCCCAAAGCCAAACCGCAGAGAACTACGCCGCCCGGTCTGCCTCTGGCTAAGACCGCGCTTCCCGTGATGCCGGCCGCTTCAGGCAGCAACGGCCACTCTTCCGCGGAAACGTTCTCGCCCGAACAGGCCGCTAAACCCGAAGTGCTGCTGGAGCGACCCGTTTCACCCGTTTCGAATTCCGTAACGGACGCCGATCTTCCGCGGCAGACGCCGGCGCCAATGGAACTGCCGGTTGTCTTTGGGATTTCAGAGCACGAATTGCGCAGTTGGGCGAAGGCCGTCGCGCTTCTTCTCGGAGTGGTGTTTATCGGCGGGCTCTTTCTGCACTTATGGTTCGGACATGGTTCCGGTGCTTCACCGCAACTGGTCCCCAGGCAGCCAGTTGCTACCAGTGCGCCCGCCGCACCTCCATCGCATGCAGCAAATTCTTCCGGTATTCCGCGCCCCACGATTGCCGGCTCGCAATCCGGGGTGGAGTGGCGCGTTGTGGCGTTTACTTACAATCGCCAGGACCAGGCGCAGAAGAAAGCTTTGTCGCTGGCGCACGAGTACCCTGCTCTTTCGCCCGCGGTCTTTTCGCCTACCGGTAGGGCGCCATGGCTTGTCACCATCGGCGGCGCGCTTGAGCGCGATGCGGCGTATGCCTTGGCGCGCAGAGCCCACAGCCTGGGATTGCCGCCCGATACCTATGCGCAGAACTTCACCGAGCGTTGATCCCGGTGCAGTGGTTGTTGGGTGGGCGAGGGTAAAGTTGGTGGTCTTCCACCCATTTCGAGATGAATTCAAGAAGCAGATCCTTCGACTTCGCTGCGCTTCGCCCAGGAGGATGGGGCACGGGGCGTTTGTGATTCGCTAACCCCGCTAACGCCGCTGTTTTTGCTGCACCAGCGGCAGACCGGCAATGTTGAGCCGCACGCGGTAGATGCTGGTCGAGGCCGCAATATACAAAGTTTTGCGATCGTCGCCGCCGAAGGTCAGGTTGCCGACGCGCTCGGGAATAACCAGCGTGGCGATTGGTTTGCCGTCGGGCGAGAAGATCCAAACTCCGCCGGGACCGGCGCTATAGATGTTGCCCTCAACGTCGACCTTCATGCCGTCAGGAGCTCCTTGGCGCTTGTCGCTGGTTGCGTCGTAGAGCAGCTTGGGATCCCTGATGCTGCCGTCGGGATTGACGGTGTAGCGCATCCAGATCTTTTTCGGCTCGGAGTTATTCACGTAGAGATATTTCTCGCCGGGCGAGAAAGCGATGCCGTTGGGACGGGGCAAATCCGTGATGAGAAGTTGCAGCGATGCGTTGTCAGGAGGCGCGCCCGGCTTGTGGTTAAGCGCGTTGGGAATGCGATAGACGCCGTTGACGGTGAGCTGCTTGAGCGGGTCGTGGTCACTTTGCGTGGGCAGACCATAAGGCGGATCGGTGAAGTAGAGCGAGCCGTCGGAACTGTAGACCAGGTCGTTGGGGCTGCTGAGTCGCTTGCCCTGGAAGGAGTCAACGAGCACAGTTGCAGGCTGCGTGGAATCGAAGGATTCGAAACGCAGCACGTCGCGCTGGGCGTGCCCGGCGACAGTGAGGCGGCCTTTTACGTCGAGCGTCATGCCGTTGGTGCCGGACTCGCGGCCGCCATAGGGCGCTGAGCCCTTGTACCCGCTTGGCTGCAACCAGATACTCATGCCTTTGTCGGGGGTCCATTTGCGAATGCTGTTCGATGGGATATCGGCAAAGTAGAGACTGTCGCCGACCCAGACCGGTCCTTCAGTCCACGTAAAGCCCGTGGCCACGCGCTGCAGGATTGGAACCGCGGGGACGATGCGATCGGCGGCGGGATCGAGACGATCGAGCATGAGCGGCATTGAGATGATCTGGTTGGCGAGCACGGCGGGTGCGGCGGCTACGACTTGCCTCGAGTGGTAGGCGAGGATGCAGGCGATGGCAACGGCGGCGAATGCGACGAATCGATAGCGGAGTTGCTTGCTCATTGGATTCTTCCTGATGGATGGTTTGCAGAACGACGTGCGCAGACCGGCGCAATCATCTTTGTTGGTGGGATGAGGGGGTGTCAAGCAAGAGGGGGCGCGCGAAGTACAAATGCAGGTCCCCCTTCGGCTGTGATCGCTACGCGATCTCCGCTCAGGGCAGGCTTTCGACTGCGACTGGCGCGAAGTACGCGCCAAGCTACACTCAGGATGACCTGTTGGAAGGGAGCATTTGAGGATTCCGATTTACTTTACTGTCTGCGCGGGCGCCGCAGCCTTGGGCAGCTTCTCGTACTCGGCGTGGGCCTGTTTCAGGATGGGCAGGTCCTGGTCGGCGTCCTTCCAGGCTGCGAAGAATTGTTCATACTCCGCACGGCTTTCGGGAATCTTGTTCAGGCGTGCGTAGGCGCGCGCTATGCCAAGGTGCGCGAGAGGATAGAGCGGCGAAAGCGAATCGACACCCTGGTTGGAAAGAATTTTGTGGTACTCGGTGACCGCCATATCGGGCCGATTGGCGAGCATCCAGGCTTCGGCGCGCTCGCTGGGCACGGTGTAGTTGGCCATCTCGAATGGTACGGTGGGCTCGAGGGCGGCAATAGCCTCAAGCGCGTTACCACGGGCCAGCGCAAGCCGGGCGCGCACTTCAGGCAGATCGACGTTGGCTATGAGCGTGCCGGGATGGGTGTCGGGCCCGTGGGCCGCGATGAACTTGTTGGCCACGGTGAGATCGCCGAGCCGGGCCTCGACGATGGCCAGATCGGGTGAATCCTTGGCGGTGTTGCGGGTGATTGCCAGCGTGGTGCGCGCAGCCGCCGGCATGCCAAGGCTCATTTCTACCGCGGCCTGGTAAACGAGGATATCGCTGGCCGCCTCTTCAAGGTTTTCCCGCTCGGCAGCCTCCCACGATGTATGGAAGAGCTGCTCGGCGAGATGGTGTTTGCCGGCGCCTTCGGCGGCTACGCCTTCAAGAAAATGGAAGTACCATCCGTACCAGCCGGTGTTGTGCGCGGCGGCCCAGTGGGTTTCCTCCGCCAGGTCCTTCGTGTCGTGACTCATGGCGGCAATCTCGAAGAGCGTGGCATGCAGGCCCGATGAGTCGATGCCGCGGCGGATGGCCTGCTGGCCTACGGCTCTGGCCTCGTCGAAACGATTGGCGCGCGTGAGAGCGCGGGCGAGAACGCTGTAGTTGATGGCGCGATTGGGATCGAGCTTGAGGGCCTGCTGGCCCGCGGCGATAGCCGGGCCATACTGGCCGATCTGCGTGTAGTCGTTGGCGAGGTCGATCCACGGCACCCAGTCGTTGGGGTAAGTTTCAGTCCACTGGCGATAGGTGTTGATGCCGTGTTCCATGTCCTGCGCGCCCTCGGAGTAGTAGTGGGCCTCGAGGATCAGCTTCTCCCGGGCGCTCACCTGGCCGCTCAGATCGAAGGCTTTTTTGTAGAACTGAGAAGCAAGATAGGGCTCGCTCAGGTTGTAGTACTCGTTGGCCATGGCGCCATAGGCCATGGCGAAGCTGGGGTCGAGCTCAACGGCGCGCTGATAGAAAGGAATGGTTTCGGTTTCGCTCTTGCCCTGCGCGTCCATTGACTGGCCGATCGAGTAGGAGCGCAGCGCATCGAGCGAAGCCGTGGTGGCCTGCATGATGGGAACCTGGTAGTTCTCCATTGAGCGGGGAGTTTCGCCCAGTCCGCGGCGCACCTTGTCGGCCACGGTGTCGAGAGCGGCAAGCACTCTTTCCTTGGCGCCGGCCTCGGCTTTTGCGCCGGCAATCTGGCTGCCGTTGCTGCAATCGGTGGCTTCAACGGTGAGCAGGTATTCGCGCCCCAGCGGCAGGATGGATCCGGTGAGCATGACCTGGCGGTTGGAGCGCTCGCATAGCTCGCGAGCCACCTCGGGCGTGATCGGAGAACCTTTGTCGCGACCCATGAGCTGGAGCGAGTTGGCCGCTTCGTGCTCGCCCATCACATCGATGTAGGGGGACTGTTCAAGATCGATCTCGAGGGCCTGCTTGAGGGTGTGGTCGAATGTGGCGTCGCCGGTGGAATTCTGAAAGTCAGCCACGATGACCTTGCGCAGTTGCGGAGGGTGGGTCAGGTGCTTCCAGGTTGCGTAGCCCCAGTAGCCGGTGAGAGCAGCGGCAGACAGCACAACGGCAGCGGCAGTGGCCTTGACCCAGAGCGGAACGCCGTAAGCGGCGAGGCGAAGCGCAGAGGGGGCGCGGTCTGCGGGCTGAGCGTCTGCTGCGGCAGCCGTGGCGGAGCCGTCGGAGGTCTTAGGCGGCGCGTCGCCGGAGGCTACTTCTGCGGTGAACTGGTATCCGCGTCCGGGGATGGTGACGATAAATCCCGAGCGGTCGCCAAGCGCCTTGCGCAGCAGCGAGATGTGCTGGGTGAGGTTATTTTCCTCGACAAACGACTCGGGCCATGCCGTCTTGAGCAGCTCTTCTTTTGAGACCACGCGGCCGGGATTCTCAACCAGGTAGCAAAGGACCTCAAAAGTTTTGGGCAGCAGCGATACCTGCTGCCCATTGCGCAGCAGGGTGCGCCGGGACCGGCTCAATTCGAATTCATCGAATCGATAGGCGTCGTGGAGAACAGGGGGCATTTACGCCATCACTTTTTTGTATATAGACCGGGGCCCGATTGCAGGAGAAGACGTTCCGAAGGGATTTCAGCCAGCAAGGAGCGTTTGCCGCAAAAATCATAGAGTTGCCACGCATAACGATGCTTCTGAATCCAATGACTGTACCTCAATGATGGACCGGAGTTGACCCTGAGCGCAAGAGACCCTCGGTTTGGGAGGCTGCTGCGCCGTTATTTGGCGGCATGCGCCGCGGCTCTCGAAAAACCCATTTGAAGCGCATACAATGCTGAATGGCGATGGGAAAGAATAAAGACAAGACGTTTGAGGTTGCTTGCCCTGACTGCGGGGCCATGCTGAAGATCGATGCGCAGACGGGATTGCTGGTGAGCCATGTTTCGGCGCCGCGCAAGCGGATGTTTGAGGACCTGGAGACTGCGGCGAAGGCGATGCGCGAGCGGGATGAGCGCGCGGAGTCGATCTTCCGGCAGAGCGTGGACGCGGAGAAGAACAAGGCCGATCTGCTGGAAAAGAAGTTTGCCGAGGCTCTGCGCAAGGCCAAGGACGCACCCGATGTGAAGCCGCTGCGCGAGTTTGATCTGGACTAAGACTAGATGGCTGCGGCCGAGACTCGATGGCTGCAGGCGGCTTGGGCCGGTTGGCTTCGGGGCGATGAAAGCTGTTTGAGGCGCGGTTGAAAAGCTTCGGCAGCCAGGCGAGATTGAGTGATAGTCTATTGACCGTTCCCGGCGCCGGCTTGCGAGTTGGGCGCGGAAACGGAAGGAGAAACGATGGCGGTTGTTCAGCTCACAGATTCGGTAAATGACCCCGAACTGGTTCCGGTCACAAGCGAAAGCGCATGCGGCGCGTGCGAAGACTGGCTGCTCTACACGGCAGCGGGAACGCTGGTGGCAGGCGGCGTGCTGCTGGTTACGGGGAACCGCAAAGCGGGGTTGGCAGTATCCGCCGCAGGAGCTGCGCTGGCCATGCTTGACCAGCAGGAAACCGTGAAGGCTTGCTGGGATGCGCTGCCCGGATACCTGACTGAGATACAAGGCATTCTTTCCCGCGTGCAGGTCACGGTCGATGACATTGCGGCGCAGGGCGCCCGGCTGCGCGCGGCGCTGGGCAAGTAACGGTTGCTCTGAGGGCCGGGAGGCCCTGAGTACAGCCATGCCTCAGGGGTTAACCCCCCGCCCCTTTTAGCGGCGTTATCGGCAGTCAGGGCTGAAGCCCTGACCTACCAGTCGTGCCCTGACACCAGTCGTGCCCTGATACTTCGTGCCATTTAGCAGGGTTTTTTCCGCAGTCTCAGGAGACCGGCGGTACAGTTTTGGGCGCGCGGTGAGAGATGGCCTGGCTCCGCTCATCCCGCCCGGCTCCGCTCATTCCGCATAGCTCCGCTGACTCCGCTAGTATTCACCCATGTACATCCCCGAGCACGAAGTCCGCGCCGTGCTTACCTACGAGGCGCTGATACCTGCCATTCGCCGGGCGCTTATCGACTACTCAGCCGGCAAAGTGGAGCAGCCCGCACGGGCCGTCCTGCGTGCCGGCAACGCCGAGGACCACAGCAACGGTTGGTTCGCCGTGATGCCGGTGATCGCCGGGGACGTGATGGCGGTCAAAACTGTTACTTTCTATCCCGGCAACGCCGAAGTGGGTTTGCCCACGCACATGGCGGTCATCGAACTACTCAGCCGCGCCACCGGCCAGCCGCTGGCCGTCATGGATGGCCGCCTGGTGACCGAGATGCGCACGGCAGCCGTCTCAGCAGTCGCTCTCGACGCCCTGGCGCGGCTCAACGTTTCGAGCCTCGGCATTTTGGGCAGCGGCGTGCAGGCGCGATCGCATCTTGCGGCTCTGTGCCAGGTTCGGCCCTCGCTTCAGGACATCCGCATCTGGAGCCGCACGCCTGCCAATGCGGAAGCTCTCGCCGGGGAAACCGGTGCCCGCGCCGTCGCAATTGAAGAGGCCGCTGCGGCCGACGTCGTTCTGGTGGCGACTTCATCGCCCGCGCCCATCCTTCAAGGCCGCTGGCTCAAGAGCGATGCGGTGGTCATCGCCGTGGGCGCGATTGGACCGCACCTCCGCGAACTCGACGACGAAACCATGCTTTCAAGCATCGTGATTGCCGAAGCGCGCGGCCCGGTCGAAATCGAGTCGGGCGACGTTCGCCTTTCCGGCGCCTGCGTTCACGCCGAGATTGGCCAGATCCTCTCCGGCGCAGCGCAGGTCCCGGCCGGCGCGCGTATCGTGTTCAAATCGGTGGGGATGGCTATTGAAGACCTGACCGCGGCGCGCATCGTGTGGCTGGCGCGGAACGTCGCACATCAAGGCCGGCAGTCTTGAGCGCCCCGCTACACCTTTGCGTCTAATCATGTGCCGGTGCACTATCGTTTAAGCTGATCTCCGGAGTGAATTCCAACCCACTCCCGACCCCAGGCGGGGCAAGCAAGGAGCGACGATGAAGAAGGGAACCTGGGTGCGGCTCCTGCCATCTCTTTTGCTGGTCCTGACGCCCCTTTTGAATGGCTGTGGCGATTTCTGGCAGGCTCCGGGCGGTTCCTCCGGCGGTGGCGGCGGGACTACCGGCACCTCGCTTTCGAGCGGCGACTTTTACGTCCTGAACCAGACCACCAAACAGATTGTCGCTTACAACATAACCTCGGGCAGCCTTACAACCATCGGCACCTACTCGCTGACTGCGGCGCCCTATGCCATTGCCATAGCTCCCGGAAATGGATTCATGTATGTAAGCACGGTGGCCGGAATCTTCCTCTACAACATCGACTCCTCAACGGGCGCGCTCACCATCGGCAACAGCGGCAGTGCGATTTCAACCGATCTGGCCTCGGCCATCGTTG
This sequence comes from uncultured Occallatibacter sp., assembly GCA_964528915.1. GTDB lineage: Bacteria > Acidobacteriota > Terriglobia > Terriglobales > Acidobacteriaceae > Telmatobacter. Next base: position 4,303 of record CAZGUD010000023.1, on the reverse strand, counting down.
TGGATACAACGGGGACCTGGCTGGTGGATGCCGAGACCGGCGCATCTGGCGGCGTGATTATGAATGCAATCTCGATTACGTCGAGCGGCACGCTGAACAGCACAACCGAGCAACAGCGGACTTACACGGTGGCCAACGCCTCAGTTGAGAAGATGGTGCTCTCGGGCGACGATGCGTACATCATATTGGCGGCTGGCGAGGGCGGCACGCTGGTTATCCCCTTCACCTCAGGCAATGCCAACCCTCTTGCGAGCACCGGCAGCACCATCGCCACAGTCACTTCGGGCGCCTCGGCGCTTTCGGTGGCCGTTGATCCCGGTACAACTCCCCGGCTCTTCTACATCGGTGAAACCGAAGCCTCGTCGAGCTCCGGCGGAGTGCGCGCCTTCACTTACAGCTCGTTGGGCGGCACTACGGTGACAGAGATCGCAGGCTCGCCCTATTCCGCTGGCGGCCTTGCGCCGGCGGCCATTCTGCCTGAGGCTGCGGGCAACTACCTCTACGTCGCCAGCGGCCAGGGTACGACCAGCGACGGCGTTCTGCAGGGCTTCAACATCGCTTCCAATACATCCGGGTCAACCACTACTTACTCGCTCTCGTCCATCAGCACGGTCTCCACCGGCATTGAACCCGCGGGCTTGGCTGAAGACAGCCTCTCCAACTTCGTCCTCGCCGTCTCTTCGGGCGGCAGCCACGACCTTCAGGCGTACATCTTCGACACCACGACAGCCGGAAAACTCGACGATTCAATCAATTCGACCACCGGCACCGATCCAACCGGCGCCGTGGCTGTTGCCGCTCAAACTCCCTGATCCCGCCGCTGCAACCTTTCGCCGGTTCGCAAGGTGCTATGCTCAGAGTGTCTGCAACTGGCCGTGTCAAAAACCTTCTCCATCCCTCTTAGCTCATTCGGGCTGCGCCTTCTTCATTCAGCGGTTTTGTGCAGTCTTGCGGCGCTGGTGGTGAGCCTCGCCGGCTGCAACCGTTTCCGTCCGCCGAAGAAAGAAATGGTCTATGTAGCGGCACGGCAAATGTTTCTCCACGATCGGGTTGCGGCTGTGTCAAACATCGTGGTCCAGGTCACGAACGGGCAACCCCTTGAAGTGATTGAGCACGGACGTCGCTTTCTCCACGTCAAAACCGAGAAGAACGAGATTGGCTGGATTGAGGAGCACGCCGTCATCAATGAAAAAATCTACGATAGCTTTGCGCAATTGGCCGAACAGCACAAGGATTCTCCCGTCGCGGCCACCGCAACCTTGCGCAACGACCTTTACATGCACGCGCAACCCGGCAAAGAGACCGATCACTTCTACCTGATTTTAGGCAACACCAAAGTTCAGCTACTGGAGCGGGCGTCGGTTAAGAAAGTGCAGTCGCCCGGATTTGCGCCGCTTGCGCATCTTGCCGAGCCGCAAAAGCCAGCGGCCGGCTCATCGGCGCCTGAGCCGCCGCCTCCTCCTCCCATGGAAGACTGGTGGTTGGCTCGCGATGCGCAGGGTCACACCGGCTGGCTCTATGGCAATCAGCTCGACGTGGACGTTCCCGATGCGATCGGCGAATTCGCTGAAGGCATGCGTTACGTTGGCGCGTATGTGCTCACAAAAGTCGAAGACCCCGGCGCCGACACTCCCGACCACCAGGTGCCTGAGTACGTAACGGCGCTCGCGCCCGACAAGTCCGGCCTGCCGTTCGACTTCGACCAGATACGCGTTTTTACCTGGAGCAAGACCCACCACCGCTACGAAACAGCCTTCCGGCTGCATCCCATACAGGGATACCTGCCGGTCAAGCTGTTCACGGCGCAGACTCCGCGCGGCCCCGCGCCGGCCTTCAGCTTTGAGTTAAGCAGCGGGCCCAACGTCGTTACCGATCCCGCAACGGGCGTAACGCGGCCGGCATCGCCGCGCACCATTAATTACGAGATGATTGACACGCTTGTGAGACGCATTGGGCCTGACATGGCGCCGATCACAATTGTTCACGAAAAGAGTCAGGAAGCGAAGAAGGCGCAGGCGAAGCGCGGCAAAAAGACGCGCAACTAAGTTGCTGTGAAAGAGACGCGGGCCGCATGGTGATCCGAGCCCGTTGCAACTTGTTGTATATTCTGTAGACAGGACGCCATTTGCGAGGCGGTTTGACTTCCCCGAACCCCATCCCGGCGATTTCCGGCTCATCACAGCCCTGCGAGAATTCGAGGGTCTGCTGCTCGCCTGTTCAGGGCCTGCACAAGCCGAGGCTCCTCACTCCAGTTACCTTCTCGATCTTTAGTCTTGCGCTCGCCGTTGCCCTTTGGGGATATGGCTACAAGTTATCGCTCTACCATCGTCACCCCGTGAATGTCTCAGTCAACCAGGTGGCCAAGCTCTGGGTGAAAGAGCAGGGTGGCGTTGGAACTGGTTTGCGCGCCGGCGCACCTACCGATCGCAGTCAGGAATTATCGGGACAACCGCCTTCGCTGCACGCGGTCGCTCTGAATGTTCTGCTCGCCCCAAATTCGTGTTTTGAGCAGCCTCTGTATCAAGTTCCAATCGAATTCGATCTCCTCTCCCGTCCCCCGCCTTCCTATTCCTCTCTCTGAGACAGCCGCAGCGCGGAGAGGCCTGCATCGGCGCCGCAATCCGCCTGCGAAGAGTCAACCGCAATTAAATGCGCACTCATCGCGGAGATATGGATCATGCATCCTTTCAATTATGGTTTTTGCGTTTGTGTTTCGCGAACCCCTCGCGATTCGTCTTCTCATTTCCAATTCGTTGGCTCTCGCCTTCATTGCCATTGGCAAAAGGAGGCGCGATGAGACTGCGATGCCCAACAGTTTCAGAGGAGAGTGTACTGCCATCGCAAGCCGGCGCGGCGGGCGAGTGCTGGAGTGACAAGCTCGCAAGTTTCGAAGGCACAGTCGCGAAGAATCGGGCGAACCTTGTATGGCTGGCACGCCGCCTCACACCTTTCCACGAAGATGCCGAAGACATTGTGCAGGAGTCGCTGCTGCGGGCCTACCACAACCTCTCCCAGTTCCGCGGGGAGGCCAAAATGTCCACCTGGATTCAGTCGATTGTGCGCAATACCGCGCGCGACTGGCTGCGCAGGTATCGAGGCCACATCGTGCTCTCGCTCGAACACATCCGCAACGAAGACGATGAATCGCAGGGACTCGATGTGTCAGATCCGGCTCGCAACCCTGAAGACTCGCTGGCAATAACTGAGTTGGAGCGCATCATGCTCGCTGAAGTGGACAAGCTTGGCGAACACTACCGTGGGGCAATTACGATGTGCCGGTTCGGCGAGGTTCCGCAGAAAGAAGCAGCGAGCTTCTTCAAAATAAGCGTGCTGACTCTGAAGTCCAGAATCTTCAAGGCCAAGGCTAGCCTGCGGAGATCAATGACCCGGATGGGATGCCTCGACCGCACAGGCCAGGGCTTCTGCGGGCGCTCTCCGCAATCCGGTCCACCGAGCACACGCCAATGCCTGAAAGTCGGCAGGATTATTTGACGCGATCACATTGCGTCAGCGGCTCAGGGGCAGGCTGGACTCCTGAGCCGTCTCTTTTCTTGATGAAGCGTCTCACGCTGCTTCGAGTGGTTCTATTCCCATGGGCCGGTGTTCCTCACTGAACTCGAGGCGGAACGACTCGCCCACTCCCTGAACGAGCGACATCTGCGTGCGCCCCTTCCGCATCGTATCTTCCGGCTCCTTGGTTTCGAGCCATAAGCTCAGCCGCGGATCGGAGATGCAGGGATCATTGAGCCAGAAATCCGGCTGCAGTTTGCAGCAGATCAACAAGTGGCCGATCTCAAGATCGACGCTCAACTGGCCCTTCGGGAAATATCTCCGCACATTGCCCGAGCCAATATGCAGACCAGTGACACTGCGACCGTTGCGCTGGATTTGAACTACCATGGCACACCTTTTCCAGAGAATTAAGATTTCAGTCAGGAAGCAGACACTATGCAGAGACGATAGAGTGAGACTGTCAGCGGCGCATCGAAGCCGCGTACCGATTTTCTTGAACTCTCAACCCTGAAAGACACCGATACACTTCTCAGGCGATTTTTCCTGGAGACCTTTTCCTGAAAGGTAACGGTACCTCAATCGTGTTGTCATTTGCATGTAAAGTCAAGCTAATTCAGACAGGGATTGGTTAAAAGACAGGGAATTATTGGATGAATCGATTTATAGATAGCCTGGAGCGATCAAACCCGCTTGCGAAGCGCCAGTTCAACCACGCGGAGCATTTCGCTCTCCGGCGCGGGCTTGCCGGTCCAGATTTCAAACTGGCGCGCGCCCTGCTGCACAAACATCT
>CAZGUD010000022.1:0-99576 GCA_964528915.1 uncultured Occallatibacter sp. | reverse complement strand
CCCGCGTTCTGCCTGACGCCTTAGAAGGCGCATTTTTACCATTTTCCAGAACTTCAAGGGCTTCACCTCAGAGGGTTGCGACTATCTTACGTCCCACAAAGGGTGGAATTTGATGCGCTCTTGTACGGTGCTATACTGTTGCGCAGCAAGCCAGACATCACGGAGAAATGCCAACCATGAAAGACCGCGTAGGTATCATGACGGTTTCCAAGCTGACCAGTACCAATGCGATCGAAGCCGCAAATCGCGCGGAAGTGACCGCTATACTTATTCGCGCCGGTTATCGAGTGTATCGGCCAGAAGCCGACCTATCCGGTGAGGACTTAGTGATCCGCATACCCGAGGGAGAACTCCGTTCGGTTCAGATGAAAGCCCGTCCTCTTGTTCACTGGAAGCTCTACGGGGGGAAAGACATGTGGATGCTGTTCCCTGACCCGACTGGCGACATACCCGGGCGACCTTGGTTCTTCATTAAACACGATGAGCTATTCAATTGGTATAAGAAGCGCCATGGAGCAGCGCCGGGCTGGGTGCAGCGGCACAAAGCAGGCAAGGCGGAGTGGTCCGAAAAGCGTTTGGTCGACGAGTTACGCAAGTTTCTACAACCGGAGTTCATGCTTCGCACCACCGCCGCGTCACATAAAGGGTAGTTTCTGAAACATGCGCCGCGCTCATGGTTTTCTATTCTCGAAAAGGGTTGATATCGCCCCTTCCTTGGCAGTGTAATTAGCTTGGTAGCTTCCGAGGAAGGAAATTATGAAAGTTCGTGATTTGGAAGGATGGCCTCCGCAACCTGGCGGCTCGTATAAAACTTCGTACACTGTACCGTCGAGCGAAGAATCCATGATCGAAAAGGTCGTGAGCGTTCTGGATGATAATGTTTGCTTCACCGGAATTGCGAACGGCAATCAGCACACCTACGATTTCAAGGCTCCGAACGAAGAAGTTGCTCTGGATCTCAAGAAGATTCTTGAATCGAACATCGGAAGGAGCGTGTTTTCAGTCGGCGACGTAGAACTACCTATGAGCGATACACCAAAGCTATAGCAGGCACAGAGCCGAGGACAGATCAGGGACAAGTAGGCTGTAGTGGTATGTAGTTTACGGTTGTTCAGAGCTGTCAGCGATTCATGTAAGTCATTGATTTAGCTAGATATTGCTCTCCTCATAACCCAAAGGTCGCTGGTTCAAATCCAGCCCCCGCAACCAAAAACCTTAAGAAAACAGAATTTAGGATGGGGCCGCGAAAAGCGGCCCTTTTCCATTTTCGAAGACTTTCCATGCAATGTCCGTGTTTTCGGTAGTTGTGAGGTTTCGGAGTTGACAGACACATTCCTAAAGGTCCTCTGAATCTGTTCACAAGTCGGATTTCGGCCCCATAAGGAGCCAACGTTTTAGAAATTTCTGCCCCCTCTTCGTTTCTTTCTCTTCGAAGCTTCGATCGCTTCTACCGGGTCGTGTCTGGATCGGCACCGATCCAACCAGAGCTGAACAGAGGTCAGTGGCTCAGCCGGATGATTGTCTCAAGTTTTTTGGAGACAGCGAGGGTAATCTGTTGCCAGTCTCTTACACCATTGGTATAGTCTTGACCAACTTACGCGGTCCAGAGGTCCTGCAATCCCTCGATGGACCATGCATGCGGATAGACCGCCCGAAATCCCCTGGAGGTTGGCATGAGAGAACTTCGAGTACAACGGGTGTTGGTATGTCTGGTTGCCGGCCTGATCGCATGCGCGATCCCGGCGTACGCGACGTCGCTTAACACATTTGTTTCTGCAACGGGAACCGATACCGGGACGTGCCCCCAAACCAAACCGTGCGCCACTTTTCAGTATGCGATCGGCCAAACTACCGCCGGAGGTGAGGTGGACGCGTTGACCGCAGGAAACTTCGAGTCAGTGTCCATCACCAACTCGATCACCATCGACGGAAAGGGAATGGCCAGCATCAACGAAGGCAGCGGCCAGGCCGTCGCGGTAAACGAGTCTGCCACCAACGAGACAGTTGTCCTGCGTGGTCTGACAATCGTCGGAGATGGCACCGGCGTGGAAGGCATCTATTACCCGGGAGGCGGCAGCCTGGTAGTGGATAACTGCCTCATCGCCGGTTTTACCTATGACGGAATCGTCAACATCACCGGCGACTCGTTTCTGCTTGTAAAAAACACCACCATTAACGGCGGCGCCACCGGTATTTACATAAACGAGGATGGCGGGACCACGATCATGGACCATGTAAATATCTCGGGAGTGTCCTCGTATGGGGTCGAGATCCTGAACAGCCCCGGCACGCTTGAAATGGACGATTCGACGATTTCCAGCGGCGCCTATGGTGTGGATATCCAGAGTTCGGCCTACTACGGCACCAGCCTCTTTAACGCCATGCTGGAACGGGATACCATCTCCGGAACGACGACTGCAGCCTTCTACGTGGGGGTTGGATCTTCGGCAGCGGATAACAGCACGTTTTTCAACAACGCGGGCGTTGGTTTGATTGCGACGGGAAGCGGTACGACCATAAATGCGTCCAACAACAACTTCCTCACGAATGGGACTACCCTTCAATGCACCAGCGGTGGGTCGATTATTAGCGCGGGCAACAGGGGTCAGAGCACATTGGGCACCTCCTGTGGCCCATCCGGCCCTGCCTTGAAAAACGTAGCACCCAGCAACCTGACACCCAAGTGATCGCTTGCTGCTTGCCTTACCCAGCCGGATCATGATTCCCGCGCGCCACCTTTTCCGTCGTGGATGTGATCTTTCGTCTTAGGAACACTGATCCGCCTTCAAGATTGCCGAGCGGATCGTGATTAGTTCATCCATCACATGGCTGGTTCTTTTTATGGTCTATTCGCCGAATTCGGTTCTTAGAACTAGCTAAATCATCCTGTGTTCTTTGCGAGGGATCCGTCCAAGTGGCCTAACCTTGATATGAAATGGGGGCCTGTGATCAAATCCAGCCCCCGCAACCAAAAACTTCAAGATTCTAAATGGCTTCCGATATGAGTTCGGAGGCCTTTTCTGCGTGTGGAGAGAACTTAGGAAAATCCCGGGTAAATAATTCCTTGTCAAGAATTGCTCCGAGTTCTCCGGCTATCCGAACAGACGCGTGTGCCCCATATCCGACCTGAACAAAGTCCCGCAGATACTCAGGCAGCCTGTCCCTGACAGCGTGGAAATCGGCGTCCGCGTCGCGGTCGTCCCCTCAAAACAGGCTCAAACTGGCCCGATAGCAAATCCCCGGAAATGCACTGATTTCATGTTAGAATTCGCCTAATCTTGCGGGACAACCCATGCGCGACAACGACTGGGACATCTTGGTGAGAAGTCTGCAACGCCAAAACTGCATCCTTTTTGTCGGGCCGGATATCCGGCTGACCGAAGGCGGTAGGGCGAGCGCGTGCCCGGATTGCCTGCTGGCCGAGTTTCTGGTTTCCGACATGGGCGAGACCTGGAATGAAACTTGCTCGCTCCCCAGCGTAGCCTTCCGCTACCTGCAGAAGTTTTCGCGCGACGATTTGCAGGTCCGGGTTGAAGACTTCGTTCGCAAGTATGAACCCGAAGCGGAATATCTTGCCATCCTGAACGATCTGGCAGCGCTGCCGTTCTACCTGGTCATCACCTCGCTTTACGACTCGGTGCTGCAGAAGGCGTTCACGGCACAGGACAAGGAACCGGTTGTCGATTCGTACGATTTTCGCGGCGGCACGCCGGCCAATCTGGACATCGGGACGGTGATGCGCCCGCTTATTTATCAACTCCATGGTGCGCCCGGTTCGCAGGGGCACATGGTGCTGACCGAGCAGGACCTGATCGACTTTCTGATCGCCATCGTCTCAAAAAACCCGCCACTGCCGCCCAGCATTGCCGCCGAGTTGCAAAAGCCCGCGCGCAGCATGCTGTTCATCGGCTTCGGCATCAAGCACTGGTATCTGCGCGTGCTATTGCACGTGCTGCGCGCGGCCAACCCCGATAGCCGCTCATTTGCGCTGGAGGCGTTTGACGACGTCGCGCCTGTTATTCGCGACCAGATGGTGTTTTTTTACAAGAGCGGTCACAAGCTGGAAATCTTCGACGAGAACGTCTCCAGCTTTGCGCAGGAACTGCGGCGGCGCTTCGAATTGCTGGGCGGATTCAAGCCGCAGGAAACGGCCCCGTCAGCATTTCCGGGCGGCGATCCTCCGAAGATATTTCTTTCCTACGCCAGCGAAGATGAGGAATTTGTGGCCAAAGTCTCGGACGGCCTGCGCAAGGCGGGGATGAATCCCTGGATGGACAAGGACGGCGGGCTGGCGGGCGGAGACACGTGGAACCAGGTCATTCACGCCGAGATCAGCCATTCCGATTACTTTCTCTCTTTCCAGAGCCAGGCCATGCTGAATAAGACCTTCAGCTACGTGAACACTGAGCTGGCGCTGGCCAAGGAGCGGCAGTTGCAGGTGCGTGCGCCCAGCCGCTACCTGATTCCGGTTCAAATCGGCGACAGCAAGTCCTTGCACGATCTCAAGGACCTGCAGGCAACGCGCCTGCACGATCCGACCGACGTTCGCGAACTGGTTTCGCTGATTTCGCGGGACTACCAGCGGCGGCGGCGCACATGACATTGGAGCTAACCACATCTGCGGTGCGATTGACTGCGGAGCAGCCCAGGCTTCGCTATCCGGGCGCCCATTCGTTTGGCGATTCGGCGCTGGACCGCAAGCTGTTTTTCGGAAGATCGCGCGAGAAGAAGGACCTCCTCGACACCATCCTCGCCGAGCGCCTGGTTGTGCTCTATGCCAAATCCGGCGTGGGCAAGACGTCGCTGCTGAATGCGGGCATCAAGCAGCCCCTGCGCGAACAGGATTTTTTGCCCCTGGTGGTGCGCCTCAACGACGAGAAGCGCGATCTGCTGGAAAGCTTTTTTGAAGGTGTCGCGGAGGCGGCGCGCGCCCAGCAGGTGGAACATCGGCCCGGCAATATGGGTTCTCTGTGGCTCTATTTCAAGACTACGGAGTTCTGGCGGGAAGACGCGCTGCTGACCCCGGTGCTGATCCTGGACCAGTTTGAAGAGCTGTTTACGCTGCACGATGCCAATACGCGGAGCAAGTTTATTGACGAGCTGGCCACGCTGCTGCGGGGGCGTGGAATTACCCAGGCGGACGAGAAGCGCGACGACGGCGCCAATCTTTCCGATACACCTCCGTTGATGAAGATCGTGCTGGGCATCCGGGAGGATTATCTTCCGTACCTGGAGGAGCTGGTTCCGGCGATCCCGGGAATCCTGCGCACCCGTTACCGTCTAAATCCACTTTCGCGGCAAAATGCGCGTGACGCCATTCTCGAGCCGGCGGCGGTTCGCGACGCCGAGCTGCAGACGCCGCAGTTCATGTTTGCCGGAAATACCGTGGACGCGATTCTGGATCTGCTGGCCGCATCGGCGTCGTCCTCGATCCGTTCCGCACGGGACAGCATCGAGCCTTTTCAACTGCAACTAATCTGCCACCGCGTGGAAGAGCTGATTAAGGATCGGCGCAAGCTGGAAGGCGAAGCGGAGGGCGGATCAGCAAACGGTGCGGTGCCCACCATCAGCCTTGAGGATCTGGGCGGCGTTAAGGGACTGCAGAAGGTGATCGAGCAGTTCTACGAGCGTCAACTGGATGAGGCCAGCCGCGACTTCAGCCGGCGCAGGCTGGAGCGGCTTTGCGAAACCGGGTTAGTGAGCCGCAACGGCCGGCGCCTGAGCCTGGAAGAGCAGGAGATTGCGACGCGGTTCAAGATCCCGGCAAAGAGACTGGCGGAGCTTTGCGAGCGGCGCCTGATCCGGGAGGAACCACGGCTGGGCTCAATGTTTTACGAGCTCAGTCATGACATGCTCCTGGATCCGGTGATCGCTTCGCGGAACCGCCATGCACGCCAAAGAGTCACAGTCCTGGCCGAGGCCCTTGCATTCATGCTCGTAATCGTCTCTATCGGATTCATATGGAGACACCACGAGGGAACGACGCGAAGTCAGCTGATTGCCCAGGCGCAGCGCGGTCTCGAAAATTCGAACTCGGAGAATGGTTTGATTTCTGAAGACGGCCTGATCGCCGTCGTCGATGCGGCCAGCCACGGCTTGAATATCCCTGAAGTTGACGTCGCGCTCTCCAACGCAATGTCCAGAACGACATTGACCTCAGCCTCTCTTACAAATACCAAGAGCTTGGCAAGTGCTATTTCCAGGGATGGGCGGACTGCGGCGGTTGTTACCGAGGATGGCACATTGGAGCTTTACGATCGCGGCGGCCGACTTTTACTGAAAAAGACGCTACGCAGTCGCGCCTTGCCGGTGACAGTCGTTTTCAATCCTGAGGGCGACCTGGTTGCCGCAGCATCGGGCAAGACGATTGAGGGCTACCTGGTTTCCGGCGAGTCAGGGTTTGCTCCACGCGAGCTTCAAGACCCGGTGACAGCCATGACTTTCAATGCCGTTGGCGAATCCCTCGTTGCGGCGACGCAAAAGCAACTGTGCGCAATCGACCTTCAAGGCGTGGCGCCACAGTGCACCGACCTTGGGCCGGACAGGGGAGGTGTCGCACAGATTCTGATTTCGGCGGACAATGCGCTCCTTGAGCGCACCGATAAGGGCGAACTCTATGCCTGGCAGTTGCAGGCCGGCCTCGTGAAACCAGTGGGTAAAACGCTATCCCTGTTCAATTCGCAAATGGTTGGGCAGTGGGTGGTAAGTGGAGACGGACAGGCTTTTGCAGCCATGGTCGGATCCAGCGTGCTCTTTTGGAGAAATGGCGATCAGCCGCGAATGATCGGCTCGTACGGCACCAGTACCGATTCAGGTCGCTTGATTTCGCTATCGGCTGACGGATCTCATTTGGCGATCGTAAACAATGGAGCCGATGTCGATGTCATCGATACCCGCGCTGCAGCGAGTTTCGCGAAAACAGCCTATGCCGGGAAAGTTGGAAAGGTGGTAAGAGCGCTTGCCTGGAGTACGAATCCGGGATCGCAGTGGTTGGCGATTGGTGGGGATGGAGTATTTTTGGCGAACTTCCGCACCCTTGCTCCGTCGACACACCAGAGCGGTCTCTCTGGTACAAGTGCCGCGCACCAGGCACCGAATCATGGCCGCCCGGAACAACGAGCCGCTACTGGCTCCGCTCCCGGAGCCGATGCAGCAGGTTCTCAGAACTCTTTGGGAGGCAGTGCATCGTCCCCCCTGAATCAGAATCTCAAGGAATTCAAAGACTCTGTGACTGCAATGTCGTTTTTGCCTGACGGGTCCCTGCTTACCGCAGGCAAAAACACGATTAACAAGTGGGGAACAGATGGCGCCCTTCAAAAGGTGTTTACACGGCAAGCCCCTTCCTCCACTACCCTGGCGATCGAGGCAGATCCAGGTGGACGCTACTTCATTCTGTCGGACGATGAAACCAACCTGGAACTGTGGGGAATTACCAACACGACTGCTCCTCTCGATCGTCATTATTACGACATCCCCGACAACATATTTGCTATTCGCTGGAATGCGAACGGCAAGTCGGCGGTTACAGTCGATGACAAGCAGTTTGTTGAGTGGGCTGTAGTTGACGGGAAATTGCGTAAGAGTTTGCCGCAAGCCCCCAGTAGGAGCAATACATCAAATCCGCCGCTTCGATCCGCCCTTGCCAGCACGGATTTTAGACGAACCTCCAATCGCGCACATCTGGACTATATGCAGGCGCGGGTTCCAGGAAGGCCGGGCATTACCCCAAAAGTGGACGTGGCTTTCCGCCCTCCCTTACGCGTGCATGCCGGCTTCGAGGCCATCGCAAAACAGGGCCAGGGCTTGCCTGTGAAACTGGCGTATTACTCCCCCGCAGGAGGTCTCGTTGTTGGGTTTTCCGATGGCAGCCTGAATCCGATTGGAGGTAAGAACAACTCCGCGCCGAAAAGCCAGCTCTTCGACCCCGCCGTGACCTGTGACCTGGATGCGGATGGCAACATTCTTGTGGGAACGCGAGGCGGGTATGTGTTGGGCCGCGCGCTCACTGACGACGATGCAATGCCGCCCAGTGTCATCAGCTACCAGAGACACGACATGGCGTTTCAGAATGCCTCGGTGGAGCAGATCCGTCATGCGGCCAAGGCCCACACATTCCTGACCGTTTCGGCGAGTGGCAAAGTGGACGTATTCAGTTCTGGATCGCAACACGAGCTGGTGACGGAATTCCCGGCCCCGTCCCACGGCGTGGCGGGATTGGCGGTATCGTCCGACAACAGAGAGATCGAATTGCTGACAGGCGATAGTCAGCTCTTCCGGGCACGGCTAAGCGGCCTCACCGCGTCGGATGGTCTCCCCGACGGCCAGCGAATTGAGATTTCGCCCGGCAGCGATTATGCGGTGACGCTGAATGACAGTAACTTGGTTTCGGTTTACGACTCGGACTTACGTCACCGACTTTGGTGGAGTACGGACTTCGCCGGCAAATGCAAAAATTCCGCATTTTCCGTCGCTCCTGATGAACGAACCATCGCCTTGGGTTGCGACGACGGAATGGTCAATTTGCTGTCACCAACGGGCAACGGGTTTATTGATCCGGTGAGCGCCTTTGCAAACGGCGATGGAGTTACGTCGATCGCCTACGGCGGCAAATGGATTGCCGCCGGCAGCAAGAGCGGAAAGGTAACCCTGTGGGCCGCACCGGACAAGTCTCCGCAAACGCCATGGCCGGGAAGCAAGCCCACTCGCCACGAACCCTGTGCCGATACAGACGACGACGCGACCTGCGCCGTAACCTCGTTGGCCGTGACCTCGGATGGAAAGCTTCTGCTGGTGGGAACCGCGCAGGGCGATCTGGCTTTATGGCAGATCAACCAGGAAAACGGAACCGCGCAGTGGGTTCGGAACTGGTCGATGTCGTCCACGTCGAGTATTGTTTCCGCGAGCTTCACGCGCGGAAACGATCGCATTGTTGCAGCCACCGAGGATGGCGGTCTGACCACATTCAAGCTGGACGGTTCGGTAGCCGCTTCGGAGTTTCCAGTAGAAACGCGTGAAGAGTTGTACTCAGTCAAGCTGAGTCCTGACGGACAATACCTGGTTACCGCATCCACAAAGGGCAGGATACGAGAGTGGAACCGCGCCGGGCAGGCCCTGAGCGATTTCCAGGAGCACTCCGGAGCCGGCGACGTGGCGTTTAGCGGCGACGGAAGAGCCTTGGCATTCAGCCGCCTGAATTCCCTGGACCGGCTGCTTCCTGCAACGCCGCAAGGTTGGCTGGTGCGCGCCTGTGAGCGGCTCACTTTTAGCGCAAGCGTGGCCTCAGCCACCAGTTCGCAAGCTGCTGAGGCGCGCGATGTGTGCGCACGGGAGCTGGCCCGGGAGGACGATGCGGCCGGGGGCGAAGTGCTGACCGATCCGCATGCGTCGAGCCACGGCTTCTTAGGGCGAATCCGCTCGTGGTTCGGGAAAACGGATGAGCCGGCGCCGCTTTTAAGGGCCGCGGGTGCCGGCCGGCTGCTGGAAGTTCTGAACAGCCTGGAAGATGGAGAAGACGTGAATGCCGCCGATGCGGACGGCCGCACCGCGCTGCAGTTGGCCCTGCGTGGCGGATACGCGGACGTGGCGACGATTTTGCTGGCCAAGGGCGCTAACCCGAACGTTGCGGACCACTTCGGCCAAGGCGCGCTGCATGCTGCTGCCGAGTCGGGCCTCGAGGGAATGGCGCGGCGGTTGCTCGCGGCCGGAGTTCCGGTTGACGCCAGGGACCAGGATGGCATCACACCGTTGATGGTCGCGGCCGGGCACTGCGATATCGAGATGATGAAGGTTCTCGCGGATCACCACGCCGGCTTAAACACGCAAGACAATTTTGGCCGGACGCCACTCATTGCCACTCTGCAATTGATCTATAGCGAGGACAATTGGCAGGAGGAGATCATGGCGGCGGTGAATTTTCTGCTGGACCGTGGCGCCGACGTGAACTCGACAACGAGGGTAGGGTCGATCTTTGGGACAACAGCGTTGCTATCGGCGCAGTCCTGGAATTTAACCGATCTCACGACGCGCTTGATGGCTGCGAATCCGGAGATTCAGGAAGCCATGCCGAAGACGTGGATTCGCTTCGATCCGAATGTGCTTCCTGCAGCACTCCGACCGTTTGGGGAAAGGCTGGTGGCTTGCCGCAACGGGAATCTGGATGCTGGCGCGCAGCAGCAGCTATTCAAGGACATCGCCGGCGCGGCCCAGCAGGGCAATGCCGACGCCGAGTTTCTGTATGGCCTGGCGGAAGGTCTGGGGTGCGGGACGGCCACAAATCACGTTGCGGCCCGCGAGGGCTTTAGAAAGAGTGCCGACCAAAAAAGCGCGCTGGGGGAGGCTGCTTACGGATTGAGCCTGTGGATGGGTGAAGGCGGCCCGCAGAATAAGCAGCTAGCCGAGACCTTTATCAGGCGGTCGGCAGTTGCCAAAAACCCATTCGGCCAATGGGTGCTGGCGCTGTACGTGCAGGACAAGAACAAGCAGGAAAGCATCAACCTTCTTGCACAGGCGGCGCCCTATTTCGCTCCGGCACAAAACTCTCTGGGCTATTTGTCAGACTGGCCGCCGAAGGCAAAAGGAGTGATTGATCCCAACCTGACCAAAGCATTGAAGCGGGGAGATCCCATGGCTGCGAACAATATTGCAGCGGGGGATGCTGAGTTACACGACTATGCAGCCGCGGTTCGGGACCTCAAAGTGGCGCTGGACTTTCCAAGCAAAATGCTCATCTGGCCTGAACTCATATCCGCTCCCAACCTTGCCAATGCATCCGCACTCGGCTTCTCCTATCGCGGTGGTCTGGGCACTACGCGGTCTGACACCGAGGCGGCAAAATACTTCCAGATGTCGCTGAACAATAGGAATGCGGCCGAAGAATTGGCGTGGATGTACGAGCACGGCCAGGGCGTACCGCGCTCCGCAGCACAAGCGCTGAGCTGGTATCGGAGATCGGCGGCCTTGGGAGATTACGCGGCCTACGCGCGTTTGAGGACGTTGAATGTGGGACCGTGACGGCTGGCGAGGCTGCGGAAAAAACCATCGCGAATGGACGAAAAACACATAGATAAGCGTCCCTCTCAGAATCCCTTGAAAGAGCACACGAACCAATAGAAACTGGTTCGGCTCTTTTTCTTTCCTGGCTCAAGTCCAGCCCCAAAACCAAAAACCTCAAGATTCTGAATGGCTTCCGATATGAGTTCGGAGGCCTTTTCTATTTATGTATCTCATACGATTCCCTTACATGTTTTCTGCAACACTGTTCATCGGCGCTTTTCAGCGAAAAACTTCAAGCCGGCGTAACAATGAATTCGTTTAATGCAACTCAATACCTTCTGTTCCTGGTGATCGTCACAGTATGCGTTAGGCCTCTCGGCGGATATATGCACCGGGTCTTCGAGAGGCGAAGGACATTGCTTGACCGATTATGCGTCCCAGTCGAGCGATGGATCTACCGCCTGGCGAGAATCGACCCTGCGGTCGAAATGAATGCGGCACAGTACATAGTTGCTTTCCTTGTATCAGGCCTTATTGGCACCGTCTTTCTCTACGCAATCCTTCGTTTCCAGCACTTCCTTCCCTGGTTTTTCCCCCAATACCAAACCACCCCGCTCACACCGGACCTGTCGTTCAATACGGCGATCAGCTTCTCAACTACTACTACCTGGCAGGCTTACGCGGGCGAGAACACCATGAGCTATTTCAGCCAGATGGTGGGTCTCTGCGCGCAGAACTTTCTTGCCGGAGCCGCGGGGCTGGCCGTTGGCATTGCCTTTATCCGCGGGCTGGCACGGGAATCCTGCGCAACTCTGGGTAACTTCTGGGTCGATATGACCCGCGGCCTGCTTTGGATTCTTCTGCCCGGAGCGCTGATTGGATCGTTGCTGCTGATCGGCCAGGGAGTTCCAATGAACTTTCATCCTTATGTGGTTGCAACTTCACTCGAAGGTAGAACGCAGGTGATTCCCCAGGGACCTGTGGCCGCACTTGAAGTCATCAAAAACCTGGGCACCAATGGCGGAGGCTTCTTCAACGCCAACGGAGCCCACCCATATGAGAATCCCACGCCGCTCTCAAACCTTCTTGAATTACTTTCCATCGTTCTTTTGCCGGCGGCGTTGACAAACACATTCGGCAGGATGGTTCAGCATCTGCGACAGGGTTGGCTCCTGTACTGGGTGATGCTCTTGCTGTTCACCGGCGGGCTGATTGCTTTGCACTTCAGCGAAGGGCGGGGCAATCCATACGTTCACGGCGCGGATTTGAGGCCAAGCCAGTTTCAGGCCGGCGACAATATGGAAGGAAAGGAAGTGCGCTTTGGAATTGCAGGCTCCGTGCTGGGCGGCGCAGTAACTTCCAACGGCGCCACCGGATCAACAAACGCGACGGACGACAGCCTCACCTCGCTCGGCGGCCTCATGCTGCTGGTCAACCTTCTCCTCGGTGAGGTTATCTTCGGAGGACTGGGCACAGGATTGTTTGGAATGATCATGACCGCGGTCATCGCGGTGTTTCTTGCCGGGCTGATGATCGGCCGCACACCTGAGTATCTGGGCAAGAAGATCGGACCGGTCGAGAACAAGATGATTGTCCTTTACGCGTTGACGGGGCCAGTCACAATTCTGATTCTGACTGCTATTGCCATTTCCACGAAGGCCGGACTGGCCGGGCTCACTACTAACGCCGGCGCGCACGGCCTTACCGAGATCCTCTTCGGTTTCGCTTCTTCCTTCGCCAATAACGGCCAGGCCTTCGCCAGTCTCAACGCCAATACGCCGTTCTATAACATCATGACCGCGATTGCCATGATCGTCGGGCGCTTTGGCCTGGCCGTTCCCGCGCTCTGCTTTGCCGGCCTTGTTGCGAAGCAGAGGATTCGGCCGCCATCCCGAGGGACTCTTCGCACCGACTCTCTGTCGTTTGGGGTTCTGCTTACTGCGTTCCTCATCATCGTGACAGCCTTGAGCTACGTACCCGCACTGACACTCGGCCCAGTCCTCGAGCATTTGAGCTATGGGATATGAGGCGATATCGAAGGCGCCAGTCAAGCGGGTGAAGCCAGGCTGATCCGATTTAAATTATTTAGAGCCAAAAACTTATAGCCAAATTGGCCCTTGATTCATGATCGCTCCGTGAGCGGTTCGCGAAAAGAACCTGTTGGCGCCGCTGCGCATCCGGGTTGCGAGCGACCTGCTTCTGCTTTGCGCTGCCGGGCGGAATCTCGACGATCCCCGGCAAAAAGGCGATGTGGTGGCACACGAGCTGCGCGGGATTGAAGCAGATCTCAGGCAGAGACATTGGCCCATCCAAGCGGATCAACAATATATTTACAAATTACTTATTGCGAGGAATATGCAAAGCCGAGTTATAATCCTGCTCACTTAGTCATTCATTCCCTTTATCCCCATATAGCAACTTCAAAACTCAGAATTCACAATCCAGCGACATAACCTGCAGACCGTTAGTCAGGCATTCACTGGAGTCGGCAGCCCTGTTTTCGACACGATATTCGTCGTGGCTGCTCAGAATTCTGAACTTCGGCTTTTTAAGGGCAACCTGCATCTAAGGCAAACTGCATCTGATGAAAGATGAACGGCCGGCGCGGCCAACAGGGAAAGCTCAAAAACAGGGAATAAAACCCTAGCAGTCGCACTATAGATTTCTCTCGAATTCAATCAGGGTACAACCAGTTCGGAAGGGGCATGTAATGAGAACTCCTCTTCGCTCTCTCGCTGTCTTTGCATCGGGAATCGTGTGTTTCGGTTCGCTACCTGCCTTTGCAGGCTTGCCATCAAGCGTATCTGGCAGCAATTACTCGTCGGACCTGCCGGCGGACGTTTCGGCCCAGGCGCAAGATACTGCAGTCATCCCCGGCCCGCTCCGTTCGTTTCTGCGCATGGCCGGCATCAGCCAACAGGTAAGCGCCGAAGATGTGCTGCCGATGCTGGCCCGCAACCTGACGCTTTGGGGCCGCGAAGGAAACCACGAGACCGAGTACATGGTCTTACTGTCACGTTACGTGGAGTTTGCACGTGCGGTGCGCGCTTTGACCGGCCCTGACGGCAGCGTCCATATTTCGGATTGCGCCGATGCGTCAAAGCTGATTGTGGTGCTGGGCTATCGTTTCGAGCATGCCTGCGGGCAGCGTGGCGCGTTTCTGGTGACGTCGAATCCCGAGCGCGCGTTTCTGACCGTGGATTCGGGATTCCCGCTGGCGAGACTAGAAGAGTCGCTGGCACGGCACACACCGTTCAGCTTCGAATTCCCGGTGACGCAGGTGCCGGTGCTGCTGACGCAGAAGCAATGGACTGAAGCCAGCGCGTCGGGAAAGAATGGCTCTACCGATCTGCTGGACGTATTGCTGCACGATGGGCAGATGGACCGGCTCTACACCGCATTTGCGCACTGTGACCCCGAAACCAGGCTCGCCTTGGCAACCTCGCCGGGATTGAAGACACTGCTACCGGTGGCGCCGGTGCTTGATTTCTACGGATCACGGTTGAGCATTCGCTCCGGCCAGGTGGTTTTACCGGGAGGCGCAAATCACCAGTGGGAAGAGTTGGTGGGCGCAAGCCCCAAGGCGCCCGGTGAGTTTGTACTCAACCTTTTGACCAGGGACCGCGGCTGGCTGGCCGCGTACTTCGACGCAGTTGCTCGCGTCGACCAGGAGCAGCAGGCGCACCTGGTGCAAGGAGACCGGCTGAAGAAGACCTATGCAGCCTACCGCTCCTCTGCCATCTCCGGCTCCGCGTCGGAAGGAGTTTTTTCAAGAAACTCGAACCTGCTGCTGCTGTTTACGCGGGTTGAGTGGGACGCGCAGGGACAGCCAAAGGTGCCCGGCGACCGGACTGTGTGGGGGGAGATACTGGCCAGGGACTCAGGCTCGAGCAACCACCACGATTGGGCCAAACGGGCGCGCGTCGTAGACAATCCCGACCGGCTGCTTGAAGATTTGGCCGCATTCTCGAGCGTGGAGACTGACGCCGGTCCACTGCAGATCTACCTGATGTTGAGCGCGATCAATGGCAAGCGGGCGCCCGATCCGGGAATCTCAGAAGAGACGGCGCGGCTGCTGGCCGACAAATTTGCGCGATACAGCAACTGGTACTCGATCTTTGTCGAATTCCCACAGCTCGACGACCAATCAATCAAGCAATTCATCAATATCGCCGACAGCATCGACAAGCTGCCGAACGCAAGCTATCGCTCCAATGCACTGGGAGCGTTTCAGGCTGATGTCGGGGTGTGGGAGATCCTTGCCCGGCAAGGGCAGATTGAGAAAGCCAGGCTGAAGGAATCGTGGCAGAGTGCGCTCGCGCCATTCGCCACAATCGGCACCTCGCAGCAGCTCTTTGATGCAGCCCGCGGCTCACTGAACGCCGTGCTTGTGGCGGCGGGAGGAAAAGCCGACTCCGCCCAGGATGAGATTGTGGACCTGCTTGCGGGTCCGGCCCAGACCACGCCGCAAGGGCAACGCGTGCACGAAGAGCTGGCGCGCAGAATGCGGTCTGTGCTGGAAGACCAGCGACTGGTGTCGCTGGATACTTTGTACGGCCTTTTCGACGGATTGAACGCCATGGCTCACGGAAAGGCGCCGGCCGACAATCTGCTGGAGCTGGCCGGGAACCTGCGCGAGTTTGAGATGCCGCGGCCGATTTTTTCAAGCGGCGAAAAAGCCACGTGGTCGCCGGCAATCTACTCCAGCCGGCACGCCGAGCTGCAGGTGCGCACCGACCTCAAATCAGTCATAAGCACCCCCGGAGCCCAGGCGCAGCTTGAAGCGGCGCGTGGCAAGCTAACTCCGTTCCTGCGCGATACGCTGGTGGGCCTGAACTATGCGTACTACGAGCCGCCCGGCGCGCAGGTGCTGCATAACAATCCGCTTTTTGTCCGCTCGCACGATTTCTCCACCTTTTCAGTGCTTGGTGTACAGCGCATCTGGGGTGCGCCAGAGCTGGTGGGCATTGGCGTAACGGCGGGAGGCGGCGCTTACCTGATGGGATCGCTTGCCGATTTGCCCTATGCGCTGGCGCAGGTGGAAGAAGACTTTATTGCGCCGGCCAACGTGCAGGCACTGGTTTGGCGTGAGACGGCTCCGCAATTGCTGGCCAGCGGGGTGGTGCCGCGCTGGTGGAGTGTGAACAGCGATGAACTGCATGCGGCGGCGCTTTATCAGCACGCGGGCGAGGAGTTGCTTGATGCCGCGGGAGAGAATCCCAAATTGCGTGAGGAAGTGACCGGCATTTTTGCGGGATATATGCCGGCCGGCCGGCTGGCGAGGATTGAATCCGCCCTCAGTAAGCAGGGAGGGGCGCAGAATTGGGCGAAGGAGATCGCGCCCTCAGACTGCTTCTACCTGACCGCGGCTTACCGCAAACAGTATTCGTCAGAAGCCGGCAGTTGGGGAAAGTCTCTCAAAGAGCTCGATGAACTGGCGCGCAAAGATCCGCAGGCTGCCGATCCCGAACGCATTTCGGCAGATTTCGGAGTTCCTCATCCTGCGATGGAACAGAGCGACGCTCCCACGCTGGTTGAGACCGGCGTGTTTCCGGTTTCAGGCGGCTACACCAACAGGCTTTTCGGCGAGTCCTGGCAGTCGTCGAATCTTTACTGGGCACGCATCGCAGACGATATGGGTTATTCTCCTGTGACGCTCAATCTACTTGTGCCGGAGTTGACCCGGCAAATGGTTACGAGAATTTTTGCAACAAACGTCGACGACTGGCCGGCGATCCTGCGCGCCATGAAGCAAACAGGCGAGGAGTTCGAGCAGGGCAAGATTGCGGTAGCATCCGTCGGCGCAATTTCAGGGCAGTAGAGCAGTTACGAAGTACTAAGTGGAAAAGCACGAGGTGCCAGGGCACAACTTTAGTCGTGCCGATGAGGACCCTCAAAAATCGCGGGCTTTAGCCCCTGAGGGGTTCTTTTTAATCCCGCGACTGGGGTCAATCGAGACGAGAGACGCCGGCTAAGACTCGTATTCGCCTTGGCGCCCGGCATGAGTTTTAAAGGGCTCGGAACACGTTAATCGGGAGTAGGACTCGGGATGAAAACGAAAACCGGTATCAACGCCTGCCTGGGAATTCTGACTGGCGCACTTTTGTTGGTGGGAGCGGAGCCGCGGCCTGCCGCGCAAAACGAAGCATCGAACCTCAAGGTTAACGTGGTGCTGGTGCAACTGAACGTAGCGGTGACCGACCACGCGGGGAATTACGTTTCGGGCCTGAAACCTGAGGATTTCGCGATCAGCGAAGACAAGATTCCTGAGAAGATCGCGACCTTCGAAGAGGGCAACCAGGTGATTCGCGAAGCTGCAGATCTGCAGCCAAACGTGAGTGCCGCCATGACACCGCCCGACGCGAAGAACGCTGAAAGTGTAATCGCCACAAGTACGACCGCGCTCGGGAAGATCGCGGGATCGAGCGTTTTTATCCTTTTCGATACCAGCAACTATATGTATCGCGGCTTCGTGTTTGCGCAGGATGCGATTACCGATTTCGTGCGCTCTCTGGATGACGCCACCAAGGTGGCGTTCTACTCCTACAGCAGGAATCTTTCGCGCGCTGCTACACTCACCGGCGACCGGTACCGCATTGAGACTGGCGTGCGCAGTACGGTGGCTGGCGACGATGCCGCGCTCTACAACTCCTTATTGATGACGGTTGAGGATGCAGCACAACTGAAAGGACGCAAGGCGATTGTTGTGTTTTCAAACGGCCCCGATAATGCCAGCTCGGTTCCTCCGGAAGATGTGGCCGATCTTGCGGAGTCGACCGGAACCATTATTTACATCATCAGCACGCGCCAGGCGCAGGGCGATCCGGTATCGGCAGCGGCCTTTGCGCGCATGAGCAAAACCACCGGCGGCAAGGCTTATTTCGCGGGCAACTGGCAAGACGAGCATAAGGCGTTCAACTCAATCCGCGAAGACCTGGGCCACCTTTATACGATCACCTACTATCCGCAGCCGAACGACAATCGCGGCTGGCGAAATATCCAGGTGAAGCTGGTGGGCAAAGACATGCAGAAGTACCACATCCGCACGCGCGATGGATACAGGCTGCTGCAGCCGTCGTCGCCTTCGGCTCCGCCGCCGGCATCGATACAGGCTTCAGTGGGAGGCGCGCAGTAGCGCCGAAGCCCGCTATTTCGGTTGCCAGGTGAGACCGTCGGCGCTGGTCCAATGAACTCCCTTGTCTGTAACAATCTCGAAGAGCGGCGCGGGAGCTTGTTTTGCATTTTCTATTGGAGCGGCTTTGGGTTTTGCTGCGGCCTTGAGTCGTGGCGCGGACTCAAGTTCGATTGAAGGCTGCGAAGCTTCAACGGTCACTGATTCGGCCGCGGCTCCCACTCTTAAAGTGAAATTCGCGATATTTGGCTTTGAAGCGGTAACGGCAACGTTGCTCAAACGATTGCTCATGAATCCCTGTGCCGATGCATCCAGATCGTAGTTGCCCGGGTCGAGGCCCGCGGCAACATAGCGTCCGTTCGCGTCGGTAGTGGTGGTGCGGGCGAGGTTCGCCTGAGGGTTGGTGACGGTTACGGTCGCGCCCGGCACTACCGAACCGGACTGATCGGTGACTGTACCGGTGAGGGTTATACCGGCTTTCTTGTCTGCTAATTCGCCTTGCGGCATCCCCGCATAGAATCCCATGCTCGCTCCGGATGTCGGCAGCACCACCCTCTCGACCGGAGCTGCGGCTTCAACCAATACCGGGCGGCCCTTCCAGACTGCCCGAACCGTCTTCCAGTGCTGGCCCGAGTCACTGCTCACAAAGACCGCGTGACGCGTGTCGATTGCCAACACGATCGGTCCCTGCTTGGCCGATGAGAGTTGTGGAAGCCCACTCGGCAGCGGCTGTTGCGCAAAGCTGAGGCTGGATCCAGCATTGCCGGCGACCACGGTGCTTAGCTCGGCCGATTCTGTTGCGAGCGGCGGCGGCGCCTCGGCTTGCACCTGCACGGTCTGAGATTGCTGCAGGCGCTTTTGCTGCTGCCGGTTCTGCGTATTCGCGTCCGCTTGCTGTAAGGAGTCATTCGACTGAAGTGCTCCGCTGATCACCGCGCCGTGGAAGACGCTTCGCGGCACGGTGGCCTGATCCATCGATTGATTCTGATTGACAACAGCGTTGTTACCCGCGGGTGCGAACGAATTGGATGCGTTTTGCGCGGGCGCCGATTGAACGGACTCGTTTTGAGTAACTAAGTCTTGCCCGGACGTATACGCGCTGCCGGCGGGCTGAACTGCCTTCGACTGAATGGCTCCAGCCGAGCCCATTGCGGCGCTCCCGGCTTTTGCCCGGCGTATAGGTGCGGGTAGAGAGGCCGATCCTGCGATCTCTGCATTCGGCGCGGAAGACGGAGCGTTCGGTTGCGCCGGCGAGCGCGCTTCGAGCTGCCGCGGAGTGGCGGCTGGGGCCGGAGCAGGCGTGATCTGCGCCTGCTGCTGCGGATACGACCCTTGACGATGGACGAAAAAGGCGAAGAGTGCGAGCGCGGCAACGGCTGCAGCAGCGGGCAGAACGACCATCCAATTCGAAAACCACGACTTGCCGATTGATGACCGCTGCGGCTCGTGAGCGGCGACCATGGCCGGCGCTTCAGGCAACGCAAGCGCAACCACTGCGCGGCAGTCAGGGCACACGGCCAGGTGGGCCAGTACCCCGTCGCGCTCATGCGCGGGCAAAGCCTGCTCAATGAACGCGCTAAGCTGGTCTGCGTCGGGGTGATTGCCGGGTTTGAACGTGATCGTCATGCTGTGTTTGCCGTGGGTTGGGAGTTCTGGTTTCCCTGTCCGGAGCCCTCAGCTCCCTGTGCGGAGCCTTCAGCCCCCTGTATTTTGAACGCTCCAGTCTGCGAAGTTTGCAACAGAGCGCGCAGGTTTATTTCCAAGTCGCGCGGATCGGTTCCGAGGGCTTCTTGAGCGGCTGCTTTGCTCATGCCCCCCGCGCAGAGGTTCTTAAGCAGCCGAATTCGCAAGCCCTCTAACAAGCGCTTGAGCCGGCGGCTGATGGTGGCCTCGTGCACGTTGATGGTGCGCGCGATCTGCAGCAATGTCTGCCGGTCAAGATAATACGCCGCCAGCAGAAAGCGGTCTTCAGGGTCGAGCTCGCCAAGCGTGCTTGCTACGGCAGAGGTGAGCGCGTTCGCTTCCACCGGAATGGGCAACGCGGACGGAGCCGTGGGCGCGTCCACGTCGTCGAGCGGGGCTTCGCGGTAAGTGCGGCGGTGATGGTCAGTAAATCGCTGGGCAAGTGTGGTGCGGAGCCAGCCCAGCAGCGACCCTCGGCCGGTGAATGAGGACAACGGAGATTTGCGTTGGCCTTCAACCTCGCGGAGGCCGTAAAGCTCAGCGTAGAGAGAATCGGCCAGTTCTTCACCCAGCGACGCCGAACCGGTGATGCCCTGGGCCGCGCGAACTAATGGGCCGCGATAGAGACTCAGGAACCGCTCCCATGCCGGCTCGCGCCCCAGGGCGCAGGCGTGGGCGAGCGCCAGGTCAGACAGGCGGAGACTGCGGAAGAAAGCCTCTTTTTGGCTGGGCGAAGCGGTTGCACCGGGGGGCAGGCCGTGGTTGGTCTTTGCGCCCACGGAGACAAGAATCTGACTGAACTCGAGCTGGGTGAGGCCAAGGATTTCAGCTTCGGCGTTCTGCCAAAGCTCATCGAGCAGCGCCGCCGGAACAACAGAGAGAGGAAGCGCTACGGTGGATGCCTGTTCATCCGCGACAGGAATGTTCAGATCGCCGGAATTGGAAGCGGGATCCACGCTCAAAGACTAATTGATAGACGCGACGCGCGTGGCTTCTGAAATGCATGGCTTGCGGGAGCGCGCAGTTCCTCTCCACCCTCCTTTTGCCTTTGCAGGTAATTTCGCATCATCGGCGCATCCTTCTCTCATGATGAAAACTGAGCAGTCGATTTCAATCTGTCAGGCATTTGACCGGTCTGTTTCGTCGGAGATGCGCCCGGTCCGTACCCCCCAAAAAATACCCCCCACCCCCTCCCCCCTTTTTAGGGTCCCGGAGCGCTGTCGAAGAGGCATAACATATTGAAAATAAACGAAAAGTTGAACCACGTCTTTACTTATTGGTAACTGCAAATAAGGCCAAATAAGCCTGTTTTAGGGTCGTTCAAGGGCCGTTTAAGGGCAGATAAGCCCGTTTAGGCGACGTTTCCGGGGCTGAACAGGGTCGTATTCGAGGTTGGCTTCACGCTAGTCCCCCGGCACCACCGGCAGGCTGATGAACGACGCATCGCCGGTCGTGTGCCACACGCGCTGGGTGGCTTTCTGGTAGTCGCCGGGCTTGGCGTCGAATATGTTGTCGACGTAAGTCTGCGGGTTGCGGTCGTAAAGCGGGAATAGCGTTGACTGTACCTGCACCATGATCTTATGCCCAGGCTTGAAGACGTGGTTCACCTGCGGCAGGCCGAAGTTATAGAGCAACGGTTCGTTGGGCGTGATGGCCTGGGGATGCTCGAAGCTGGTGCGATAGCGGCCGCGGAAGATGTCGGTGGCGATGGGCAGCTCGTAGCCTCCCATCGTGGCGTCGTAGGAGTCGGAGCCGGGATACACGTCGATGACCTTCACCACCCAGTCGCTGTCGCTGCCGCTGGTTGAGGCGTAGAGGTTCACAATCGGCCGGCCAGCCAGGTGAACAGGCGTGGTGAGCGTGTCAGAGACAAAGGTGAGTACGTCGGGCCTTCCGTCGACAAAGCGCTGATCGTGAACCAGCCAGGTTCGCCATGCGTCTCCGTCGTTCGCAGGGTAGGGCCGCGGCGAAAACGGCACGGGCTTGGCGGGGTCTGACACATACTCGGTGAACTTGGCGTCGCCGGCCGCTGGAGCGTCAAACGAGAGCTTGCCACCAGCCTCCAGGTAAAGCGGCTTCGATTTGTCGGGGCAGCCGGAGTCGCAGCTCAACGGCCACTGGTTAAAGCGGTCCCAGTGATTAAGGCCGGTGTTGTAGACCCAAACCGGCGGGGTGTCGGCCTTGGGCGCGCCGGGCACCAGGTATTGCATGAAGAACGGCAGCAGAACTTCTTCGCGATACTGGCGCGCGGTGTCGCCCTTCCACTGTAAGGGGCCAAGGTTCCAGCCTTTGCGATTGATCTGGCTGTGAAACCACGGGCCCATGACCAGGAAGTTCATGTCGTTGTTAGTGTCTTTTGGTTCTTCGGCGGCATAGGAGTGGTTCCCGCCCCACATGTCCTCCTGATCCCAGAGACCCTGCTCCCAGAGGACAGGAACAGTGAGCGGCACCTTGGCAATCAATTTATCTAGGGCCTGGCCCTGCCAGAAATCGTCGTACGCGGGGTGCTGCTCAATCTTGCGCCAGAAGGCTAGCTGATCGAGGCCGCCGTAACGGGCAAAGTCGCCGGCCGATCCAGCTTGGAGGTAGTTTGTGTAGTCGTCGTAGTTCAGCCGGGGGATGGAATTGCCGGAGCCGTGCTGCGAAGTCTGCTCGAGAATGTAATCGAGGTTGGGCATGCGGAAAGCGCCGTAGTGGAACCAGTCGTCGCCCATCCAGCCGTCGATCATGGGGCTCTCAGGCGCGGCCACCTTGAGCGCCGGGTGAGGATTCAGGAGGGCCATCACCACGGTAAATCCTTCATAGGAAGAACCAATCATGCCCACACGGCCATTGCACTCGGGAACATTCTTGACCAGCCAGTCGATGGTGTCCCACGCGTCGGTGGTGTCGTTGGGGCCATTGGGGTTGAGCGGGCCGGTCGGCGGCGGCGTCATAATATAGTCGCCTTCAGAGCCGTATTTGCCTCGCACATCCTGAAAAACGCGAATGAATCCGGCCTCAGCCCAGACGTCGTCGCCCACCACAACCTGCTCGTCAAGGTATGGTGACTCCATCACTTTCATGCGACCGGCGGCGTTGTAGGGAGTGCGGGTAAGCACGATAGGCGCCTTGGTCGCGCCCCTGGGGATGGCTATGACCGTGTAGAGCTTGACGCCGTCGCGCATGGGGATCATGACTACGCGCTTTTCAAAGTCGTACCCGTTGCGCGGAGGGGTGAATTTTGCTGGGACGTCGGGCGTCATGGGTGATACGGGATGGTTGGATTGGGCCTGGAGGGAAAAGGCAACGGCCAGGCACGCAAAAGCAACAGATCGAGAGAGAATCATCTGGTTTCTTATCCAATTAGGGGAAGTTCCGGGTGAGCAGTTTCCGGGTGAGCGATTTGTTTCCGAGATTCTTTTGCCGGCGTTTGATCCCCGGCAATGAATCGAAGGGCGCCCTTAACTAATCATATAAGGAAAAACAATTTTACTGTGGTTGCAATATCTAAGGTCAAAGGGTTAATGTACGGAAACGAGTTCCAGGAAACTGGTCAAATTTGACAATGCACCCTTCTGAATTCCCCAGGCGGGATGCACCCGAATCGACTGAAAACCGGCCAAGCAGGTTTGCGCAAGCGACCATCGAGCACTTGTTTGAGTTTTCGCCGGATGGGATCCTCGTTACCGACGGACAAGGAATCATTCGCGACGCCAACCCCCGCGCCGCGGAGCTGTTTGGATACGGCAAGGAAGAGCTGATCGGACAACCGATCGAGATCCTGGTACCGCAACGATTCCGCGGCCGTCATCCTCAGCACAGGGAGAATTACTCAGTGCATCCGCGCGCCCGGCAGATGGGCGCTGCCATGAATCTTTGGGGGCTGCGCAAAGACGGCACAGAGTTCCCGGTTGACATCATGCTCAAGCCCATCGCCGCAGAGGACGGCTTGGCGGTGCTGAGCATTATTCGCGACGTAACCGAACAGCACGAGGCGCAGGAGCAGTTGCGTGCAAACGACGCGCGCCTGCGTTCAATTGTCGAAGGCGTAACCGAGTACGCGATTTATCTGCTCGATGCCCAGGGCCACGTGATGACCTGGAACCCAGGCGCGGAGCGGATCAAGGGGTACACGGCCGAAGAGGCGATCGGATTCCACTTCTCGCGGTTTCTAACACAGGAGGACATCGACAAGGGGCACCCGGCAGACCTGCTGCGCCGCGCCGCCCGGCTAAACCGCGTTGAGGAAGAGGGCTGGCGAGTGCGCAAGGATGGCTCCCGATTCTGGGCCAACATTGTGCTGACCGCGATCCGCGATTCAACCGGAGCGGTTACCGGCTACGCAAAAGTGACGCGCGATGTGACCGAGACCAAGCAGGCGCAGGAGAGCGTCATTGCCGAGTTGAGCAGCCTTTTGCTGGCCAATGTCGACATTCGCAAGCTGCTTGCGGCGTTTTCCGTCAGCATTCACCAGGTTGTTCCCCATGACCTTGCCACGCTGGGTCTATATGACGAAACAACCGGCAAGCTGCGGATTCAGTACCTCACCACCGATGGAGAAGAAGTTGGATCCCCACAGGAGATTGTGGTCGATCCCGACGCATCGCCGGCGGGGCGCGCTTATCGAACTCGTCAACCACTTATATTGAACAAGCTCGACCGCTGGCCGTTCGCGCCGGAGTCGGTAGCGCATCTGACTTCCGCCGGAATGCAGTCGGCGATGTGGGTGCCGCTCATCCATAGGGAGCGCACGCTTGGCACCATTGCCGCAGCCAGCCGCAAAGAAAATGCGTTCACTCAAGCTGACGCTGAGCGGCTCGCACAGGTGGCCGGCCACGTGGCCATGGCCGTGAACAACGCGCTGGCGTTTAAACAGATTGCCGAACTGCGCGACCGGTTGAACCAGGAACGCGAGTACCTGAAAGAAGAAATCAACCTGGAGCACAACTTTGACGACATTGTGGGCGAGAGCGCGGGACTGCGGAATGTTCTTCGCGAGATCAAGACCGTGGCACCCACCAATGCAACCGTACTGATCCAGGGTGAGACGGGAACCGGCAAGGAGCTGCTGGCCCGCGCCATCCATAACCTGAGCCCGCGCGCGGAGCGCACATTTATCAAATTGAACTGCGCGGCCATCCCTGCAGGCCTGCTTGAGAGCGAGCTGTTCGGGCATGAGAAGGGCGCGTTTACGGGCGCAATCGCGCGCAAGATCGGGCGGCTTGAGCTGGCCCACCAGGGAACGCTGTTCCTTGACGAGGTGGGCGAGATGCCGCTAGACCTGCAGCCCAAATTGCTGCGCGCACTGCAGGAGCGCGAGATTGAACGGCTGGGAGGAACCCGGCCCATCCAGGTAGATGTGCGACTGATTGCAGCGACTAACCGCGACCTGGCAAAGATGGTGGCGGAAAAGCAATTTCGCAGCGATTTATTCTACCGGCTCAAGGTCTTCCCGGTATTTGCGCCGCCGCTGAGGGAACGCATTGGGGACATTCCCATCCTGGTGCGGCACTTTGTGGCACGCCACAGCCGCCGCATGGGCAAGACGATCACGAGCATTCCGCCCGAAGCGATGGAAGCGCTGGTGGCGTGGAAGTGGCCGGGGAACATCCGCGAGCTTGAGAATTTTCTTGAGCGCGCGGTGATTCTGTCGCGGGGATCGGCGCTCTACGTTCCCCTGGCTGAGCTTGAAGATGTCGACGGCGACGAAGAGGAAGAGACAACGTCCGATGCTAATCCGACGTTGCAGGCAGCCGAGCGCGAACACATTTTGCGCGCGCTGCGCGAGGCCAAAGGAATGATCGGCGGCCCAACCGGCGCGGCGGCTAAACTCGGCCTGAAACGCACCACGCTGAACTCGAAGATCAAAAAGCTGGGCATAGAGCGCGGCGACTACATTCAGTAGCGCCGGGCTCCAGCCCGGTTGTCGTACGGGCGTCCACGCCCGTACATTGCTCGGAGCGCTGACCATCGTGAGAGGTATCGCAGCCCCACAGTTTCCTGAAAAACTCAATCAGGCTCAGGAAAAGGACCCTTGTAACACGGGCGCGACTTCAGTCGCGCCAAACGCGCCGTAGGCGCAACGGATGTTAGCCCCGCGCTTCAGCGTGGGGTAATCTGACCAACCTGAATTGGCCATTCCCGTAGGGGCGGCGCCGGTTGCCCCTATATGATCAGTTCTGTAACAAGGGCACGGCTTTAGCCGGGCCGCTAAAGCACATTAAATGATCAGGGCTTTAGCCTCTGCCATTCTCGCACCCATTGAAATTCGCGCTGGTACGACTTTTTCCCTCGCCTCTTTAGCCCCTGAGTTCGCCGTTAGAAAACTCAGGCCATTTCACCGAAGCTGACCAAGCGGGGATTCATGGAGACTTCAGATTAGTTTCCGGATCAACGGTCACCCTTCGGCAATCGCTTTTGGTAGTCTTGCAGCCATGAATTGGCGGCGAGGGCTCGTGTTGGCTGGGATCAATCTGGCGGTGGCCGTACCCATGATCTTGATGATGGAGGCCAGGGACGGTAAGTACGCGCTCACGCAAGAAGAGATCATGGCGAGGCCCCCCAATGAAGATGCTCCCAAGCCGCCTGAGGACCTAACGTCGGAGCATCACCAGGCCAGCCCCGAGCAAGCCGAGGAAACTGTCTCCTTCGATCCCTGCGCGATGTGGGTCGAATACCCTGTGCAGGTCGTCGTCGTTCAGGGAGCCGACATGCCGTCGTTATTGCTGGCCGGATGGGAGGATGATTGCCCCCCGCATTGGTCTCTTGCGGGGAGACTACGCGGAAATAGGACCTGGTCGCCAACGCCCTTGTGGATGGAGACGCAGCGCATGATCGATGCTGGCCTGTGTCTGTTCATCACCATGCAATGGTTTCTCATGGGCGCATTTCCACTTGTGCGAAACCGGAAATGGTGGGCTGACCCTGGGGCCTTCATTACCGCCTGTGCGGTTCTGGCGGGCGGTCTCGCGTTAATTCCCGCCGTTGACGTCGTTGCGAGGCTGCCAGCGTTAATTGCAATACTTGCTTGGTTCTGGTGGTTCGGTCTTCTCGTTTGGAAGGCGCTTCAATTCGGGTGGAGGCGACGAAACCTCGTCACGTGACGAAATATCGTCTTCGTCACTTCGTCTCGTCAGTCTCGTTTCGTGTGTTCCAAATCACATTTTCCATAAAACTATCCCACTTAAATTCATAGCTTTGCAGGAATCGTCAGTCGCGGCGAAAAAGTTTGGCACGCGCATTGCCTTATACATGGCATGGCGTTACGAATCACAGTTCGAGAGAACGCAACAGAGATGGTCATCAAGCTCGAAGGCAGAATTGCCGGACCGTGGGCGGCCGAACTTGACCGCCTGTGGGCAGAGACAAAACCTACTCTCGCTGCTCGCAAGCTGGCTCTTGATCTTCGCGATACTACTTTTGCCGACGCGGTCGGAATTCGGGCTTTGAGAGCGATCTACTCTCAGACGCACGCCGCAATTCTGACCAGCACACCCTGGACGCAGTATCTCGCCGGAGAGGTCACGTGCGAGACCCTGCAACCCCTGGACACGGAGTAAAAAAATGCACACCGAGAAGAGCAATGTGGCATCCATGAAGCCTTACATGAAGAGCGACTTCTTCAGCGCACTTTCCCCGGCAGCCCTGGCCGATTTCGATAACCTCGTGGTTCCGATTTCGCAGCCGGCTAACAAGGTTCTCTTCAGCGAGACACAGGAAAACTCCGGCGTAATGGTGGTTGTCGAGGGCGAAGTAAAACTTTCAATCAACTCGAGCGATGGCCGCCGGCTGAGCCTGCGCATCGCCAAGGCCGGCGAAATGCTGGGGCTTTCCTCAACTCTCTCGGGCAACGCCTACGAGATGACAGCCGACACGCTTTACCCGGCGAAGATCGCGCACATCTCGCGGCAGGCATTTCTCCACTTCATGGCGCGGCATCCCGAGGTGTACGAAGCAGCGACCCGCGAAATCAGCCGCAGCTTCAACCTGGCCTGCGAACAACTGCGCATGGTCGGCCTTTCAACCTCGGTGCCCGAGCGGTTGGCCCGGCTGCTGCTGGGCTGGAGCGATGAAGCTCCGCAGCAAAAGACAGATGCCGCTCCGCAACGGGAGACCGGCGCTCGCTGCCGGGTTTCGCTCACCCACGAGCAGATTGGCGAATTCATCGGCGCCTCGCGCGAAACGGTTACACGCACTCTCTCAATCTTCAAGAACCAACATCTGGTTGCCCAGCACGGCTGCACCATCACCATCCCCAGCCGCATGGCACTCCAGAATTACGCCCGCGGCTAGAACTTGTTCCTGACTTTCGCCTGGGGTCGGCCTTGCGAAAGTCAGGAACAGAACCGAGATTTCAAAACTGGATTCCTCCTAAACTGCCTCTCTTTGAATTGGCCGTTTGCAAGCAGTGCGAGATATGGAAGGTATCTCTCACTGCGAGCAGGCGGCCTTCTTTTTTTGCGCCGCGTGCTGTCTTCCATTTGACACACTGTGTTTCGCCTGACACGTTCCAGACCGACGCTTTCAAAAAGACATTACATTGTTTTGAATAACTTGCAGTATGGTTCTTCTCATGCACCTGTCCAAGTGCGCGGATGCAGCGTGGACGGCGCTGCCTTTGCGATAGGGAGGAACGGATGCGAGTCTGGAATCCATTCAAGAAGCAGGCGAGAGTCTGGGCCCTTTTCACGGTGGCTATGGTTGTTGCCGCCGCTGGACTGTCATTTGCCTTCTACATTCGACTCCAGCACTCGCTCCGTTCCGCCGCAGCCGAAGCCAGCGCTGCCCAACATGTTGACTTTGAATCGCGTGTGCTTAACCCGGTGACAAACGTCGCGGTTGAGTGGATCAGCTCGCCTGCGAAGTGGACGAGCGGCGCGGTTTACAAGGGGCACGTTTACGTGGGCGGACCGACGGGTCTTTTCGAGTTCAACGCCGATGGCAGCCCAGCGAGGAGCTTTCGCCCAGGCCTGGAGTTGCCTGCAGCGCCATTGGCAGCTTTAGCGGTGGGAACGCCGCGCGGCGCCGCCCAACCGGAACTGCTGATTGCAACTCATGGCGCAGGCCTGTTGCGATTTGACGGCAGCAGATTCACGCAGGTGCTTCCGCGCGGAGCCGCGGCCCGCGATATGACTGCGATTCTCCCTCTCTCAACGGGCGACGTGCTGCTGGGGACACGCAAGCTCGGGGTGCTGGTTTACGGCGGAGGGGCGAGCGGCAACGGGGACGGCAAGTTGAGTTACCTGCATGCGCAACTTTCCGATCGCAGCGTTACAGCTCTTGCGGGCAACGCCGGCGACCTTTGGGTAGGAACGCAGGATTCCGGGCTGATTCACTTTCACGGCGGCACAGCAGATGTGTTTGCTTCGGCGCAGGGAATGCCGGATGACGACGTAACCTCGCTCGCTGTTCGCGGACCGGCTGTTTACGCGGGCACGCCGCTGGGCGTGGCAGAGTTTGAGAGCGGGCTGTTGAAGCGGGTGCTGGCAAAGAACTATTTTGCCAATGCGCTGGCCGTGGACGATCGAGCACTGACTGTGGGCACAGCCGACGAGGGAATTGTGCTCGTGCCACTCGATGCCCGGGCGCTTGGGGATACGAGGGCCGACCGGCGCATCCGTGCTGAAGATGCTGAGGCTGCGCAGCGACAGAATGCCGCAGAGGCGAGTGCATTTTTCAGCACGCAGGATGAGCTGCTGGCAGTGTCGAATGAAGGGCTGCTCGAGAGAAGCGGCGATGATAACCGCTGGCGCCCGGTAATAAGTGGAGCGCGGCCGCTCTTGAGCGACAGCAATGTCTCGGCACTCGCATTCGGGCCGGATGGCGCACTGTGGATCGGTTACTTCGATCGCGGGCTTGATGTCGCTACTATCCGAGGCGACGTTGAAAAGGTTACGCATCGCGAAGATGAGCATATCTTCTGCGTGAATCGCATTCTTGCCGACGACCGCAACGCGCGCATCGACGTGGCCACGGCCAACGGACTTGCGCTGTTTGACGAGCACGGAAAGCTGGACCGCGTACTTGGGCGGCACGAAGGACTGATTGCCGAAAACGTGACAGACGTTGAGAATTACGGCGACGGCCTGGCTATTGCGACTCCGGCGGGACTTACGTTCCTGGGCCGAGATGGCGCCGAGAGCCTGTATGCATTTGAGGGGCTGGTTAACAACCACGTTTATGCGCTGGGCGTGAGCCAGAATCGCGTGCTGGCCGGAACGCTCGGCGGCATCTCGCTTTTGCAGAACAAGAATGTGGTGCGCAATTTCACCGTTACGAACTCCACGCTCAAGCACAACTGGATTACGGCCATTGTTCCAGTGGGCGATGAATGGTTTGTGGGTACCTACGGGGCAGGCGTGATGAAGCTCGGCTCCGACGGGCAGTTCGCGGCCTTCGAGCACGCGACGCGGCCCATGGAAGTAAACCCCAACGCGATGCTTGTGACGCCTTCGCACGTGCTTGCGGGAACGTTGAGCGATGGCCTTTACATCTACGACCGCGACACGGACCGATGGCGCCAGTGGACCGCTGGGCTGCCGTCGATGAACGTGACCGCGCTGGCCGAGCGTGATGGCGAAATCTACATCGGCACCGACAACGGCCTGGTTCGCATTGCAGAAAGGAGGCTGGCGCAATGATCAGCGGAGTACTGAAGCGCGCGCGTCTGCTTCCGGTTCTGGTGGCTGTGGGTCTTTGCGCGACAACGCGAGTGGGATGCGCCGATGCGGGCGTGTTGATCCCCGGCAATGGCACCCAGCCCGACCCGCGGATTCTATCGCTCGACGAGATGCACGTAGACATCACGATCGAGAATGGTGACGCACGCATTTTTGTGCGGGAGATCTTCTCGAATCACACCGGAATGCCGCAGGAGGGCAACTACGTTTTTGCTCTGCCGACGGGCAGCACAGTCTCAGACTTTGCGGTGTGGGACGGCTCAGTTCGTATTCCCGCAGTCATTCTTACGCGGCGAAAGGCGCGAGAGATTTATGAGGACGTGCGCGCGCAGCAACTCGACCCAGGACTCTTGGAGATGGGCGAGCGCACTGAGGATTCGGCGCGGCAGTCGTCGCTGTTTTCGGCGCATATCGCGCCCATTCCCGCCTACGGAACCAAGCGGCTCGAACTCGAATACCGCCAGAAAATCGAGGTCAACAGTTTTAAATCTCAGTTTACGTTTCCGCTCAGGCCCGACGCCTATCGGCAGCAGTCGACCGGCCATTTGAAGATCGATTTCACTTTGAGCTCGCCGCTTGCGATTCAGGATTTTCAAGTGTTGTCGAAAACGTTGCCGCTAACGATCGCGCAGAACGATGGGCGCACGGTGCGGGGCTCGTTTGAAGGCGACAACGTGAACTTTACCGAGGATCTTGCCGCGAGCTGGAAGACGGATGCTTCGAACTCCGATCAATTGAGAGTGCTCACCTATCGGAACTCCAAAGCCGACGCGCCGCAGCCCGATGAGACCGCTCCGCAAAGATCGCAAAACGAACCAGGATTCTTTGAGGCCAGCGTACTTGTCGGCGAGGGCCGCATGGCGCAGCAAACAAGTGCACCGGCAGACAACGGCGCACCTCGCAACATGGTTGTGCTTTTCGATAATTCGCTCTCAATGCAGTGGGAGAAGCTGGAACGCAGTTATGGCGCTCTTGAAAAGCTGCTGCTGATTCTGCGCCCGCAAGACCACTTCAACGTTCTGCTGTTTAACCAGGACGTGACGGTGTTTCAAACGCATGCTGTGCCGGCCGATCCCGCGTCGGTGCAAGGCGCGCTAAATTTTGTGCGCGAGAGCCGTTTGCGTGGCGGCACCGACTTAAGTAAAGGGCTGGCGGCGGGGCTGGCGCAGTGCACTGAGCCCAACAGTTACATTGTTCTGTTGAGCGACGGCGATGCCGACCGCGGAACATTGACGGATGGCAAAATCGCAGCAACCTACACGCAGCAATGGAATCGGATCGCCAATCGCCCGCGGACCGAAGTTTTTGCCGTGGGAGACGATGCCGACCTGACGCTGATGCGCATGCTGGCGAAGAACGATGGCGTGATGGTGAGCGTGCTCTCGACCGAGCCGCTTGACGCCAAGCTCGATGTTTTTCTTTCGAAGATTGTGCGCAGCCCGGTTTCGCAACTCGGGCTGGCGCTGACCCCAGCGACTGCGGCGCAGGAGATTTATCCGCTTGACGACGCGGTGTATACCGGGTCTGTGGCGAGCTGGGTGGGCGAATATCTGCAACCGGCAAAGAAAGTTGCGTTTGAAGTGCGCGCGAATCGCGATGGAGCGCCGCTTGACGCGACAGCTCGCGTTGCGTTTCCCGCGGAAGAGCTTGACCACCCCGGCTTGCCTCGGTTGTGGGCGCAGGCGCGTGTGAATGCGCTGCTCGAAGAGATTGCGCGCAACGGCGAAACCGATGCAGCAGTGAATGAGATTATTCGCCTCTCGCGCAAATACAAATTCGTTACGCCGTACACTTCGTTCCTGGCGGTTCCGAGGGCTCTGTTACGGCCGCGCGTGATCAGGCCCGGCGATCCGGTGCTGCGCGTGCACACTGACCCCTCCATCGTTTCAGTGATTGCGCTCTTTCCTTTCGGCCTCACCAAGCCGCTGCGCCATTTGAGCGACGGCGACGTGTGGCAGACGCGCTTTCTTGCACCGGTTGACATGAAAGACGGTACGTACAGCGTGCGGCTGATCCTGCGCGACAAACGCGGCAATGTGTATCGCGAGGAGAAAACATTTGTGATCGCGAGTACACCGCCCACGGTAAAGATTTCGCTGGATCGCGGCGAGTTCCACCGCGGCCAGGCAATCAACATCAGGGCAAGCGCTTCAGCCAGCACGCGCGATCTGATTGCACACATCGACGGAGCCGCGCCGGTGAGCCTGCACTGGAATCAAGCGGCCGCAACCAACACGGGCATGCTCACCCTTCCGGCCTCGCTACCGCCGGGCGAATACAAACTCACGGTGACCGCCGAAGATATTGCGCACAATCTTGGAACCCAGGAGGTGCCCATTGAAGTGCTTCCGTAGATCGCCTGCGTTCCCGTGCACCACGTTGTGCATTGCCTCATCGGCTTTGCTGGCATGCTGTGCGTTGCTGGTGGCTGCCCGCGCAGAGTTGCCCAAGTGGATGCAATTCGCCGTAGCCGGCAGCGACATTGAGAATGCGCTGTTTCGCGCGATGGATGCGGCGGGCGTGAAGGTGATGTATCCGAGGCCGCCAGCCGAAGCGCGCGCCGAGTTGAGCAACCTGGTGAAACAGTCGCCGCAAAAGGCGGACCTGTATGCGCTGCGCGCGCGTGCCGATGAGCAAGCGCTGGACTTTGCCGCAGCCGAGACCGATTGGAAACAGTATGCAGCGCACGTCAGCGACCCTGGTGGCGCGAAACTTGAGTTGGCGGACTATTACCATCGCCGGTTGCGCTGGCGCGACGAAGTTGCGGTGCTGACGGAAGTGGCAGCAATGCCCGCGGTCGCAAGCGAACAGAACACCGACGTGCACGGCCAGCGCTCCTGGAAGGCTTTTGAGCGCATTCTCGGGTTGAGAGGCGATGCCGAGCTCACCGATGCTGAAATCGCGGACATCTATCAGGCGTGGGTTCGACGCTATGTCAGCACTGCTTCGGTGTACAGCGACGAGTTCAGTTTCCTGGTTGGCGCAAATCGATTTGACGAAGCTCGCAAGCTGATCGCCGCTTATCAGCAGGCCTTCCCGTCCGATGAGGTATTTCCCATTAAGGCAACGGCGCTGCTCGAATACCGCAGCGGGTCAGTTGAGAAGGCTCTGGCGGTTTACGATCGTGGCTTTCAACCGTTGTGGCCCGATGAGCTGATTGCAAGCTACACAGAATTGTTGAAGGAAACCCACACCGATCGGCAGTTCCTCAAAGATGCGCGAGAACGGCTGGAGAAAAATCCTGATGACCTCAACGCAGCCGCGCGCGTTTTCTGGCTCAATGAACAAGCTGGCCGCCTCGACATCGCGCGACAGGCGCTGGCCGACTATCGCCAAAGCAAAGACAGCCGCCACGCAGCGTGGAGTGCGGAGGAACTCGACACGTTAGCGCAACTCTCGCTGCGCGCGCAGGACCCGGCCGAAGCCGCGCGCTACTACTTCGCGCTGAACAACGCAGCAGGGAACGTGCGGGGAGAGCCCGCGCAGCAGATCGCGCTGAGCGGAATGATCGAGCTGCTGCTCACTTCGCCCGGCCAGCCAATTCAGTTTGGCGCCGGGAACCTGGCAATGTATCGCGACATTGCCACCATGGACTCGGGGCCCGGCTACTTCAACGGCATTCTATCGCTGTTCTTCAATTCGACGAACCCGGAGAGCGAGGCGCACGACGAGGAAGTTCGTGCGCAACCATATTTTCATCGCGCCAAGGCGGCGGAGCTGCTCGCGACTCTCGATCAAAAGTTTCCCGCTGCGCCGGAGCGGGCTGGCCTGCACGCGCAGTTAATCAATACCTACGCTAATTACGGATTGAGCGACGCCGTTATTCGCGAGGGTTCGGCGTATCTGGCGCAATTCCCCTCAGGCGCGGATCGCTACGGCGTGGCGATGGCAGTGGCCGATGCCTATGCCCGCGAGAATCGCGCACAGGATGAGTTCGGCATCTACGATCGGATGCTGGCTGAACTGGCCGCTGCGGCGAAAAGCGTACCGCTTGCAATGGAGTCTCAGTCCGGGCAATCGGCAAACGAAAATGCCGATGCTTCGGGAACCGGGAATGATACTGAGAACGCGCCTGCGCCCTCAACGCCTCAAGATTTGTCGCAGGGGCGCGCACTGCAGGCTGCTCCGGCTACGGCAACCGGGCAGGCTACGCCGTCACCGGCGAGCGAATACGCCCAGGTGCTTGAGCGGTATCTTGGACGGCTCACGTCACGCAAGCAGTTGCCACAGGCACTGGCCGTTTTGCGGCGCGAGGTCGACCGCGATCCAAACGATCCTGGCATTTACGAACGGCTGGCGCAGTTTCTTCAGCAGAACCGCTTCGACGAGCAGGAAGAGGAAGTGTACAAGCGGGCGATGGAGAAGTTCCCCGACAAAAGCTGGTACGACAAGCTGGCGAGATTTTATTTGCGCGAGCGGAGGTACGAGCAATTCGCCGCGCTGACTCGCCAGGTGGTTGACACGTTCCAGGGCACGGAGCTCGAAACGTATTTTGCCCGTGCGAATCAAAGCACGCCGCAGTATTACTTGCAGGTAAATCTCTACGCGCACCAGCGATTTCCGCACGATCTGGTTTTTGTGCGGAATCTGTTAAGCGCGTACGACAATCGCCTGACTCCCGACCAGGAAAGGCGGTCCGAGCTACTGCGCCAATACTGGTTTGAAGCACCTGATCTGGAGTCACAGTTTTTTGAAGAGTTGAGCAGCACCGGCAAGCTGAAGACTGAGATGTCTCAACTGCAACGCGAAGTAAACGCACAGGACGCTGCGCATGCGGCGGGCGCACGAGATTACGCCGCGCTGAACGAGTTAGCGAAGGCGGCGATCTGGTCTTCGCACTTTGAGCAGAGCGCGCCGCTCGCTGGTGAGCTTGCATCGGCCTATCCGGCAGAGCAGCAGATCGGCGAGCAGGCCTCGAATGTTTTCCGGTCCCTGGCATACTTCGATCCAGAGAATACCGATCGCGCGATTGCAATCGAGAAGAACCTGTTGCTCGCGTCGCCCGGCGATCTAGATAGGCTGGCACACATCGGAGACATCTACGCCGATCGGGGCCGCATGAATGAAGCGGCAACATTCTGGCGACAGATGCCGGCAGCGCGTCCCGGTTCGCCTGACGGGTACCTGCAGGCAGCCACGGTTTTCTGGGACTACTTCAGGTTTGACGAAGCGCTGAAGGAGATCGACGGCGCGCGCCTGAAGTTTCATCAACCGGCGCTCTACGGATACGAGGCCGGTGCGATTGATGAAAATATGGGCAACCCGGCTGCGGCGGTGCACGAGTATACGCTGGCCGCTCTCACCGGCAGCGCTGGGTCCGATGCGAGCAACCGGCTGCTGACTTTGGCTGGACGGCCCGCTACGCGCGACGCAGTTGACACTGCGACAATGCAGGCTCTGGCTGCCGACGGAACTTCACTTGCAGCTCTCAATCTTCGCGTGGATGTGCTGCTGGCGCAAAATCGTGGCGATGAGTTGCCCGGATTGCTTGATGGAGCAATTGCAAAAGCCGACTCGCCCGATCTGCTCGATGCGATCCGGCAGATTGCCGACGCGCATGCGTTGACTGCGCAAAGCAATGGCGCGATTGAAAAGCAGATTGCTCTGGCCAGCGATCCGGTGCATCGCATGCAGCTTGAGCTTGAGTCGGCCAACGCTCACGAACAGCAGAAGCAGCCTGCGCGGGCGCTGGAAATCGTGGACCAACTCTACCGTCAGAACCCGCGCATCCTGGGCGTAGTGCGAGCCGAAGTAGACTTCAACTGGCGCGACGGGCAGCGGCCGCGCGCAGTGGCAACGCTGATTGAGGCCGGGAAGGCGGCGGCGCCACCTCTGGCCACGCAGTTTGCAATCGAAGCTGCAGATAAAGTCAGCCAGATTGGCGAAACGGCGCAGGCCCGCGAACTGATTGCGCCGCTGCTCGCGAATTCGCCATTCGACTCACAATACGTTGCCGCAATGGCGCAGACTTTTGCGCGTGCCGGCGACGATGCAGGCCTGCGCGACTTTTATCTTGCCAGGATTGCCGAACTCAAATCTTCGCCTCTGGGTCGCGATGAACGTAAAGCGAAGAAGGGTGAGCTTGAACGCAGCCTGATTCCGGCGCTGACCCGGTTGAAGGATTACGCGGGCGCGATGGATCAGTACATTGCTCTGCTCAGCGCCTATCCCGAGGATCAGGGTCTGCAGGCCGAGACCACTGCGTACGCGCTACGCTACCACCGCGAGCAGCAGCTTGTGGCATTCGGCAACAAGGCGGTGAGCGATTCACCCAACGACTCGCGCTTCGCCATTATCCTGGCGCGAGCGGAGCGGGCTTTCCATGACGACGCGGCGGCCATCGCCGCATATAACAAGGCGATTGCGATCCGCAAAGATCGCAGCGATCTTTATACGGAGCGCGTGGAACTTGAGGAGCAGTTGCAGAGATACGACGATGCTTGCGCCGACTACGAGCGCCTCTACGTGCTTACCTACAAAGATCCGCAGTGGATTCTGGATGAGGCCAAGGTGAGGGTGCGGCAGGGCAAGGTCGATCTCGCGGTGCAGGCGCTCAAGACCATTTGGAGCGATGGGCACCAGGAGCGCGCGGTCGACGATTTCAGGATAGCGAAACAGCTTGAGGAGTGGGGGCTCGTCGAGCAGGCGCGACAGTTTGCCGAACAGGGTGTAAAAGTGGCAGGCGATAATTTGCTGCAGCCCGACAATGCCTGGGGCGCGACGTTGTACGCGCGTATTGAGACTCGGATGCGACGCCAGCAACAGGCTTACGAGACGCTGGTTGCAGTTCGCGATGCAACTGAAGCGCTATCGGAGACTTCGCCCTCTGTCATGGCCGAGCAGGTGGAAAGGCGCGGACTCGCCTCAGTGACTGATGCCCAGTGGCGTGCGCGCGCAGTTGCGAATCGACACCTCGCGGCGCGAAACAATTTCCGCGAGGCTGTGATTGCGATGGGCAGCAGCGCCGGTCAATACTTCACGCCGGAAGAAAAAGTGGATTTCGCGCAATTTCTTTTGCGCGGACGAGCGAATGCATCGCCGGAACAGTTGGCTGAAACCTGGGTGCCTGCGGCGCACGAAGCAGGGTTGCTCGATGTGGAAGAACAATGGCGCACTGAACTGATCCGGGGCGGAGGCGCGATTGCTGAACGCCAGATTGAACCGTTAGTTACGCTCGAAACCGGCCGGCTGCGCTTTGACGAGTTAGGGCGCACGCTGGAGGCGTATGCCGGCACGCTGCACGGCTCGCGCCAGACAAACATGCTGATGCGCGCCGCGAACGTGTACTTGCAAGGCGGAAATGAGACGCGTGCGCTGGCCGTGATGGAGAGCATCGGCGCCGAGTCGCAGGCCATGAACGAGCTGCGTGACGATTACTTCAAATTGCTGATGAAGCATGCGCCGGACCGGCTGGTGGCGCTTGCGGGCACGTCTTCAAGCGATGCTGGTAATGCGGCAGCGAACTATTTGCTTGCGAACTCCGATGAGGCCCACGGCACTGCTGCGATTGCGGCGCGCGTGCGCCCGGCGATTTGGAAATCCGCGAACTCCGCGCTGCTGGGACTCTACTTCGGCGATAAGTCGGATGCGATTAACACAGCATTTGCGGCCACGTTGGGCGATAAAACGATCGGCGAACGAGTGACGCAAAAGTTTGATTCAACAAGCCAGTTGGCCGGGCATACCTGGTTCTATTACGGAATGCGTTACGGGGTCTATCGGGGTTATGCGGGCCACGGCGACGAAGAAGATTACATTGCATCAGGACTTGAAGACGACCCCGCGAGTCTGACCAGCTACGAGGCGCTGGCGCAGGCTTACGCCGATGCGGGAGAGCGGGAGAAGGCGCTCAATGAGTATCGCGAGGCCCTGCAACTTTCTCCGCACACGGCCGGGATTTACGATGCTATGGCTGAGATCGAGTGGGCGAGCGGCAACCGCAACGGCGCTATCGAGGACTGGAAGACCGCGCTCGGAATCCTGCGCGGGCAAGTGGATGTGCGCGCAGTTCCGGAAACTTTCTGGACGAATTTTTCAAGTATCGCGAAGCACCTTGGCGAGAAGAAGCTGGCGCTGACGCTTAAGCCCCAGATGGATGCCGTTGTCCGCTCGTACATTGCCAAGAACGGCTCCTGGCAGACCGACAGTTTGCTTGAGGCTGCGTTCTTATCGCTCGACGATCCTAAGCGGGGCATTGAGTGGGTTCTCGATCTGGCGATGGCGTCCCACACTCCTGCGGATGTGGTCTCGCAGCTTCGATTCGCGTCATGGATTCCGCAACCGCAACTGGAGCTGATTCTTGAGAAAGAGGTCGAGTTGGCGCGAAGACCGCTGACCGCGGAGCAGCATCGGAACGGGATGACCGATGAGCAGCACGCGAATTACCTGGCTGACGCACAAATACGCCAGATGGACTATTACCTGGGAGACGAAAAGTACACACAGGCTGCGCATGTGCTGGACACGATGACGCCGGAAGCGCGAGCAGCGCACAGCGATGAGTTGCTGCCGATTGAAATTCAGATCGCTGCGCATTCGGGCAAGCTGAACGAATGGCTCACGTCGTATGAGAAGAAGCAGGACGCATCGAGTCAGGAGAGCGGAGATGACGGATCCGGCGGTGATCTTGAGATCTTCGATACGGTCGCGCAAACTCTGCTTGCGCAGCACGACAGCAAATCGGCGTGCCTGCTGCTTGAATATGTATTGCGCAACCATCAGGAATCGGGCGCCGCGCTTCCTGGCGATTATTTAGCGCTGGCTGAAGCCGAGATTGCCGATGGCGATATGGAGGATGCGCTGCAGCAATTGCACTCACTTGCGCTATCAGCGGAGTTGTA
The DNA here is from genome assembly GCA_964528915.1 of uncultured Occallatibacter sp. Classification (GTDB taxonomy): domain Bacteria; phylum Acidobacteriota; class Terriglobia; order Terriglobales; family Acidobacteriaceae; genus Telmatobacter. Next base: position 60,268 of record CAZGUD010000022.1, on the reverse strand, counting down.
CAGCAGTCTCGATTCGGCGGCGTCGCTGCTTGAGCGCACAGGACACAACGCGGAGGCGCTCGAGTTTCTGGCGCCGCTGACAAACGGCGTGCCGTGGGAACCGGAATACAAGCTGCGATTGGCGCGCGCGGAGCTGAAAGCCCAACTGAGAGTTGCCGATGCGCGGGCTATGCTCGTTCAACTTTTACAGGACAGTTCAATTGCTTACTCCAGCCGGGTAGAAGCGGCGACGGCCTTTAATGACCCAGCCAATCCGGCAAATGCCGGGAGCGGAGAGTTGATGTTGCTCGCATCCGGCGCGAGGGTCACGAAGGAGCAGGCCAATCAGCCGTACTACCTGGCGGCCCGAGTTGCAGCGGCGCGCACAGCTGTTAATGCTGAACCAATTCTGCTTGATGCACTGGCCAGCGGCGCCAGCGATGAGGCGCGTTTGATGCTGTTTGAGACGGAGTTTGGGCTGGGCCATGATGCCCTGGCGCTTGCAGCAATCGACCCGCTGGCGAACAACACCGGAAACAACTATCCCGTGCCGCAATGGGCGCAGAACCGCGGCGACGAGGGCGCGTCGCCCGCCACTGAAACTGCGCTAACGCAGATCCCGGCAGACAAGCGATTCAAAGTCGCAAGGGAGTTGGCGGCGATATACGAGCGCGATGGAAATCTTTCTTCCGCGGTGAGCTGGCTTGCAACTGCCATCTCGCTGGGCGGCGAATCGATTGATGCGAAACGTCTGGAATCCCATAAGGCCGAACTTGAAGCGCGAATGGCCTTGGACGCTCAGAACGCGAGCCGCAGGCCCGTGATACAAGCGTCGCTCGATCAGCCTAATGTCGTTCGACCACGTGTTGCGGCCACAAGTCAGAGCAAAGGAGCGCAGCAATGACCAAGCTCGATACGATCGCGCGGCGGCTTTCGCTGAGAGGCAAGTCGAGGAAGATCGCGGTTGCCTGCGCGGTGGTTGCGGCAGCGCTGGCTGCGTGGGCGGCGCTCGAATCCGCGTTGACTCCGGCGAAGTCAATGGCTGCCTGGATGCCGTCGGGAGCACAACTCTATATTGAGTCACCCGACTTTGCCGGTTTGCTGCACGACTGGAATACATCGCCTGAAAAGCAGCTTTGGCTTAAGAGTGACAACTACGAAGGTTTCTCGCGTTCGCGGCTCTTCGGACGGCTTGGCGATGCGCAGGGCGAATTTGCCGGCGCCGCTGGGCAGCAGCCCGACATGGCGTTCCTTAATCAGATTGCGGGCAAGCAAAGCGCATTGGCACTCTACGACATCGGCAAACTCGAGTTTCTTTACATCACGCACATGCCCAACGCACAGGCGATGCAAACCGGCCTGATGCAATCGCGAAACGATTTTGAAACTCGCAAAGTGGGCGATGCGGTCTTCTATGTGCGGAGTACCGGCGGCGCCGGCCAGGAGAGCGGCGACCAAAGCGGAACAGCGCGCACAGTGGCCTTTGCCGCCTCGGGGGATTATCTGCTGCTGGCCACGCGTGAAGATCTGCTGGCAAGTGCGCTGGCGTTAATGCAGAACCAGAACCAGCAAGCACTCAACAAGGACGGATGGTTTGCGGAGGTTACGCAAGCGTCGTCGAAGCCCGGCGACTTGCGCATGGTGCTCGATCTTTCGCGGCTTGTTCCTTCGCCGTACTTCCGCAGTTACTGGGTTCAGCAGAACATAACCGAGATGAGCCATTATCGCACCGCAATCAGCGACCTTTACCGAACGCGCGGCCAATTCAATGAAGAGCGCGTGCTGCTGCCCAAGTCGCCGGAGAGCGCGAATGCTGAGCAGGGCAATCTTGAGCAGATAAAGCAACTCGTGCCCGACGACGCGGGATTCTATCGCGCAGAATCGGCGCCGAGGGTGGACCGTGTGCTTGAGACCATCGATACGCGGCTGCTATCGCGCGGAATCAGCGATTACAGCGATCGCACGGCAGCGCCCCCTGAAGTCGGGGCTACTGCGGAGGCTGGTGCAGAAGACGATCTCGAGACGCGCATCGACGCGCCTTCCGCAGTGACTTTGCCAAAGGGCGCGGAGCTCGCGGGCTTGCGCGGGATGCTTGATGCGGTGCAGCCCGACACGATGCTGGTGGTAGACAAAAGCGTGACCCAGGCGGGCGGCGTCTTTGTCGGATACCGCTCGGCTATCGTACTCGAATCTCAGAAGCCATGGAACGCTGGCGACGTAGAGACGGCTATTGAAAATGCGCTGGCGCCGCATCTGACGACTGGCGCACTCGGAATCGAGTGGAAACAGGGGCAAGAAAAACAGCCCTACTTCAGGCTTGCTGGCATCGCTCCGCTGGCCTTCGCGATCGATGGCCGGTATTGCATCATCAGTGACGATACGGGCATGCTGAGCGCCATAATGCAAAAGGCGAGCGAGGCGAGGCCGGCGCCGGGCCAGGCCATGGTGATGCTCAGCGGCTTTAATCACGAGGCCGAGAAGGCGAATTTTGCGCGCGCAACCAACCTGATGGACGGCGCGAATGCGAGTGCAGGTGGAGGCGCAAACGATGACGGCTCCGGCCAGACGCCGCCGTTTTTCTCGCGCAACGTTGCCAGCCTGAGCCGTACTTTCGCAACCATGCAAACGGAAGAGGTAAGCGCCTATTGGAAGGATGGAGCGCTGCACCAGGTCGTGAAATATGAGTGGAAATGATGCCCAAAGCGGCCGGCGGCGCCGGTAGCGCAACTTAAGACATTCTGGCCGTGAATTGACCTGCTGGAGCATCACAAGTATTTAACCGATTCGAGTAAAACCCTTCCGTGCTATGCTGCCCGCATGTCCAAAGGGATTCGCAATTGCGCAATTTTTGCAGTGCTGATCGTGAGCACGCTTGCCCTGCATGCGCGAGTTGTCAGGGTTGAAGTTCTCAATCGTGCTGACGTTCTCGATGGTCGCAGCTTTGGAGCGGCGGGCAGTTATGAGCGCATCACTGGCCGCGCTTACTTTGCGCTTCCAGTCGCCAATCCGTACAACCTGGCCATTGTGGATCTTGCCAATGCGGTAAACCTCAAGGATGGCGAAGTCGAGTTCTCGGCGGACTTTATTGTTATCCGGCCGAAAGATGCCCACAAGGGCAACGGCTCAATGATTCTCGAGGTTCCCAATCGGGGCCACAGCGGCATTATTCGAATTGTGGATGGCGGCGATTGGGATGTGGAACACGATGCCGGCGACGCATGGCTGCTGCGCCAGGGCTTCACCATTGCGGTGCTTGGCTGGCAGTGGGATGCGGCGGGCGCGAATGCTCTTAAACTTTTCGCGCCAATCGCCAAAGACCATGGCAAAACCATTACCGGGCTTTTGCGTGGCGACATGATGCCGTACAAGGTCACGCCCGAGATTCCTCTCGGTCATATCACAGGCGCGACTATCGGCGGCACAGAGTATCCGGTGGCCGCTCCTGACGACCCACGCAACGTGCTTAGCGTGCGCGACTCACGCGAGGGCGCGCGCAGCGTGATACCGCGGGCCGAGTGGCAGTTCGCGCACACGGTCGACGGCAAGCTCGTCGCCAGCGATCGATTCATTCACCTCAATGGCGGCTTTCAGCCGGGAAAGATTTACGAGTACGTTTATGTTGTTGCCGACCCGGTTGTTGCCGGCACGGGGTTTGCCGCTGTTCGGGATTTTGCGTCGTACGCCAAGCATAATCCAAATGCGATCGCTCCGGTGGAGCGCGTTTATGGCGAAGGCATCTCACAGAACGGCCGCTTTCTGCGCGACTTTCTCTACCAGGGATTCGACGCTGACGAGAACGGCCGCATGGCGCTCGACGGTGTTCTTGCACATGTGGCCGGCGCCGGGCGAGGCAGCTTCAACTATCGCTTTGCGCAACCCTCTCGCGATGCCCAGCCAACTTCATCGATCTTTTTCCCCACCGACATCTTTCCATTCACCGATGAGCCGGAGCACGATGCGCTGACCGGCGAAACCAGCGGCCTGCTTGACAAAGCAAAGGCCGAAGGCGTGTTGCCGAAGATTTTCTTCTCGCTCACTTCGTATGAGTATTGGGGCCGCGTGGCCGCGCTCATCCACATCAGCGCCGACGGCAAGCGCGACGCGGAACTTTCTCCGGACGTGCGCATTTACCACTTTACCGGCCTGCAGCATTTTTCCGGGCCGTTTCCGACGGCCAAAGGCACGGGTGATATGCTGGGCCAGAATCCGGAGTCGCCGCTGCCTATCAAGTATTTCTGGCGGGCAATGATTGCCAATATGGACGCGTGGGTTCGCAGCGGTGTTGAGCCGCCGGCGAGCAGCTATCCGCACATTGCAGATGGAACCCTCGTATCTCTCAAGCAATACGCTTTCCCGGCGCTTCCGGGGGTGAATGTGCCGCACGAAGCCAACGCGGCATATCGCATCGACTTCGGTCCCGATTGGCAGAAGGGGATTCTCAGCCTGCAGCCGCCGAATGTTGGCAAAGCGTTTCCCGTGATGGTGCCGCAGGTGGACGCCGACGGAAACGAGCGTGACGGCGTCAGGTTGCCTGAGGTTGCGGTTCCGCTTGCAGCTTACACAGGCTGGAACCTTCGCGACCCATCCATCGGGGCGCCCGATCAACGCCTGCCGTTCGAGGGATCGTACCTGCCTTTTGCCAGGACGGCTGCAGATCGAATCCGCAGCGGCGATCCGCGGCCTTCAATCGCAGAGCGGTACAAGAGCCGCGAGGATTATCTCGCTCGCTATTCGCGGGCGCTGGATGGATTGATTCAGAAGCGATGGATTCTGGCGGAGGATCGCACGGCAATGATCGAACGCGGCGGCGAGGAATGGGACGCGGCGACCCGATAAAGCTCAATTCGCCTGGTCTGTTTCATCATTTAAAGTATTTCTCCTTTTGCTGTAGAGCGATTCCACCCTGGCCGCAAAAACAGAGACGCGGCGAGGGTGGGGCGCCCACACGCTTCACACCTTAAAGAGAAATCTTTTAGTGGCTTATTCCCTCGCGCAGTAGCACCTTCCTGACTGTCATGGCCAGGATTCGAAGGTCAAAGACAAATGATTGCTGCCGCATATACTCCGCGTCAAACCGCACCTTCTCTTCCACGCTGAGGTCATCGCGGCCGTTCACCTGCGCCCATCCGGTGAGGCCGGGCGTGAGCCTGTAAATGCCAAGGCAATTGCGAAGGTCGATCAGATCATTTTGGTTGAATAGCGCGGGCCGGGGGCCGGCAAAGCTCAGGTCGCCAGCGAGAATGCTATAGAGTTGGGGCAGCTCATCGAGGCTGGTGCGGCGAAGGAAGTCGCCGATGGGAGTGAGATGCTGCTGCACGCCGGTGAGAAGATGTGTTGCGACTTCCGGAGCGCCATCGCGCATGCTGCGAAGCTTGGGCATGCTGAAGACTCGGTCGTCTCTGCCTACGCGGAGCGACCAGTAAATGGCCGGGCCCCTCGATGTGAGACGCACAAGAATGCCAAGCGCAACCATCAGGGGAAGTGAGATGGCGCATAAAGGCAGCGCGAGCGCAACATCGAAGAGGCGCTTGATCGTCGGGAGCCGGTAGTGTTGCCCCGCCTCTTCGCGTTGGACACAGATTGCAACTGGATCGAGCCCGCTAATAGCGTCAATGTAAATCGGGTCACTCATGGCGATTGCTCCGCTTCAAAAATGGCGCGTCTTGCCTGCATTGGCACAAGGCAGGGTCCGCCCGCAACCGCTCCCACGGTCCGTTCATTGGCTGCATCGGTTTTGGGACAGGAATACTCTTCCGGCAGTGATCTTAACTTTCTGCCCTTATCGTTGCTTTTATCTGTGTTCCGGATCACCCGCGAAAAGGAATAGATTTAAGGGCAGCGTTAACTGGAGTGCAAAAGGCCAAAGCAGCCTCAAAGATCACGCTCTGAGCCGCGCATCGGGAGTGCGCCCTCCGCATCACCTGGAACTCGTTTTGGGCTTTACATATGCGTCGCAGAAACGCAGATACTGCTCCCAGTCAAAAGCCGTAACGCTGTGCGAGCCGCTGCGAACGTGGTAGCTCACGGGGCCCAGTGCGGGCTGGTCGACCGCCGGCCACGAGGTGGTGGGCAATCCGGCGCTGCCGAGGAAGCGATAAACCGGCGTCACCTCCAGCGCCGCGAGGAACTCGCCTTGCGGGTTGGCGTTTTCATCGAGGATGGCGCTGGCAATGTAAAGCGGCCGCGGAGCGATAAGCGCAAGCACCTCATTCTGGTCAAAGGGCAATTCCGCATCGCGCCCGTTGTACTGCTTGAAGTTCCCGCAGAACCAGTAAGGGAACACCGTATTGAGCTGCTGAACGGTTTCCCCATGCACATCGTGGAACAGTTTGGCCCCGCCTGCTCCGGACTCATTGCTGATGACCGCGGCAAAGCGCGGGTCTGTGGCTCCCGCCCAGATGGCTGCCTTGCCCAGCCGCGACCATCCGAAGGCGACAACATGCCGGCCATCGACCAGCGGATCTTGCTCGAGGTAGTCAAGCGCGCGGCTCATGGACCAGGCCCACGCCGCGATGGTCGAAAAATTGTCTCCTCCCTTGGACAGTTCCGGCCAGGCGCTGCGAATGCTCTGGTCGTAGCCGTCTTTGCGGTCGGGGTCCACATCGCCGCGATACGCGGTCGCCAGCGCATAGCCGTCATCCAGAATCTTCTCCACCGGCCAGCGGCCCTGGTCGATGCCGCGGCACCCCTCAGTCGCGCGGTTATTCTTCACGCACGAAAGGTCCATCGAGGGGCTGTTCACTGACTCCAGCCATCGATCTGAAATGTGGATTCCCGGATCGGGGTTGATGGTTTCGTTGCCCCAGAAATTGAATCCCAGAATGACCGGCGGCCGCTTGACCGAGTTGGGCACGTACAGCAGCAGGTCCATGCGGGGACCGTCTTCTTTGCCAAGAAACAGAATCGAAATCTGCTCGCGTGTAGCCTTGCCACCCAACGCGTGCCGGTCGACTTTGTACACGTTGAAGCGCATCTGGGCCGGACGTTCGGGCATGCGCCCATACATTTGCTCTGTAAACAGCTTGAGCAGTTCCTTCCTTCGCCTGGTCCATTGGGCCTGCGAGGCTATCCGCGTTCCATCGGCAAACATCAGAGCATCGGGCAGGTGCGCTGGGGCCACCGGTTGACGGTACTGATCAGGGTTGGCCTGGCATAGTGCGGGAGCCGTCATCACCAGCGCGCATACCGCAATCATCAGCATCGTCGCCGCGAATACGGGCCTGCGGCTTTGAGCGCAGGTTTCATGCATAGGATTAGTCGTCATCAGGCCCACCATTATACCTGCGCCGCAGTTTTAAACGGACAGGCCGGCCAAGTGGGAACAAAGTGACTGTGAAATCGTCCTTATTCTAAGGTTGTACTGGGCTTTTTGGCGCGCTACTCCGGGCCTGAAGGCCGCGCCTCTTGATCTCATTTTCAGGGGGTTAAAACCCCCTGCTCCCTCCGCAAAGCCCACCTGCAACTGTAGTACTAACCGGCAACCGGGCCAGTTGATTCACGTACCACAAGCACCGGGTCTACTTTGATCTCGTCGCGCGGAGCAACCGTGTTGTGGATGCGGTTCAAGAGGCTCTGCGTAGCGATGCGGCCGATTTCTTCGAGCGGCTGGTTGATGGTAGTCAGTCGCGGTAGTGTAAATGCCGCGGCCTTGATGTCGTCGAATCCGATCACGGAGACGTCTTCAGGCACCCGAATATTGAAATCCTTCAACGCGCGAATGGCGCCGATGGCCGAAATATCGTTGAACGCCACGATAGCCGTAAATGGCTGCTTTGCCGCCAGCAACTCCTGCACCACGGGATAGCCAAGCTCAGGCGACGACATATCGCGATCAAGGCTCACCACCAGCTCAGGCTTGATCTCAATGCCCAGCCGCTCGGCAACGATAACCAGGCCCTTCCAGCGCTCATCGGAGTCGGAGCTGAACGGCTGGCCGTGCATGAATGCGATCTGGCGGTGCCCGAGACCATAAAGATGGTTGAGAGCAAGCTCGGCGGCGCGATGGTGATCGAGCACAACATTTGTAACTCCGTCGATGTGCTTGTGTCCCGCAACCGCAACCACTGGAATGCTGACCGGATGCTCGAGCAGCGTGTCGATTGCAATCAGACCCTGCGCACCGCGGCCAATCAACATCCGCGTGTACTCTTCAATAAGATTCGGCTTGTGCCGGTGATGTGCCGTGAAGTAGAAGTAGCCGGCTTTGATGAGCTGGTCGCCGATGCCGCTCATCACCTGGGTGTGGTAGCCGTCGCCCAGTTCGGGAACCAGGATTCCGATGGTAAGCGTGCGCCGGCTGCGCAATGAGCGTGCCAGCAGATTGGGCTGGTAGTTCATCGCCTTGGCAGCTGCCTTGATGCGATCTCGAGTGACCTGGGGAATCGACCTGCCGGGCACCTCATTCAGCACCACTGACACCGTGGCTGGATTGAGCCCGAGATGCTCGGCCAGTTGCTTCAGACTTGGAGTCTGGTGCGGCCTCGCCTCAGGCCTCTGATCCGTTTTCTCATCCCTTTCGGAATCTTCCATGAATTCCCTGAAATCCTTTGAGCCACCAGATTTTCAGATGATTGTACACAACCGTTGTCGCCATTGCATCTGGCAACCCCTTTAAATAATGCGATTTACTAATCGCGGACTCGGCTCCGAACCGCAAACCGGCTCGCCGCTAATTGAATTGGAACCAGTTGACGTTTGAGATACTATCCGTCGTCCCGCCCCCGGTGAACACTACGTACAAGTTATGAACGCCTGAAGCACCAGTTACTGTTCCGCTAACTGTTTGCCATGTTTGCCAGCCACCCGTAACCGGCAACGATACAGTTGCGATTGGAGTCGACGTTATGCTGTCGAGATAGAAAGTTGCCGTGCCGCCGTTGCCCGCGCTCGCGGTGCGCACGTTGACTGTGCCGATTGAGCCGGAGCTTCCAAAATCGACGTTGTTATAGACGACCCAGGAGCCGGTGGTGAGATAACCAAGATCGTACTCGCCGGTGGTGTCGCCGGTATTCTCGGTTTCAAGGCCGCTTTGGTTTGAGTAACTCGAACCTTGGATCTGCGCAGTTGCCGAGGTAATAGGCGCGCCGCTCTGAGAGCCAGTCCAGGTAAATGTTGCCGCTGAAAGCGACGGAAGTGTGTACGAAAAACCGAGTCCGCTGCCCCATTGCACATTGAAGGTCTGGCTCGACGATGTGCTGTTGTATGCGATTAACGCCGTTGAACCGTCGGGATTGAGAAACGCAGCGCTGGCTATTGCCGGTGTGTTGCTGGAGTAAATGCGCACCGCGCCCGGCAGAACATATTTGCTGTAGTGTCCAAGCGTGTAGTACTCAATGTCGTAAGTAATATCGCCGGTGGAGCTGTTGACGGTTACGATCGGCGTGCATGTATTGCAGCCGCCCAGGCCTGCATCCTGGGTAAGGTTCGGGCCCAGGTTCTGGTCGAGCGCAAGACTCCACTTGATGTAGCCTTTGCCTGAATTGCGCATTACCTGGGTGATCTCAAGAAAATCGGATGTGAACTGGTCGCTGATCCACGTCCCGCCGGAGTGTTCGGTCATCCATGTGCCGAGAGTCGGAAACATGTTTTGAACCGTCTGCTGCGCCCCAGGCGTTCCGCCATATCCGTGCCATGCGGTGCCGGCAACCTGCGCAAGTTGCGTGCTGGTCAGGTTGCCCAATACATACTCGGGATAAGAAGGCGTGTCCCAGTTGTGGTCGTAGACAAAGACCTTTGTGGAGAGGTTATTCGATTCGAGCGCAGGCAAAACATAACCCTGAAGCAGGGCAAGCTGGGTCGAATCGCTCATGCCCATGCTGGGATATGCAGTGGTAATGTTGAGCGGCTCATTTTGCAGGGAGATGTAATCGATGTTGATTCCGGCGGCCTGGTATGCCTGGATGTACTTCACAAAGTAATTGGCAAAGGCGGTCTCGTTCGCATTGGTCATCAGCAGCGTGCCGCCCAGCATCGACACGGAGCTCATTGAACTGGGGTCTTTCATCCAACCCGGCGGGCTCCATGGATTGGCCATGATCTTCAACTGCGGGTTGAGTGTCTGGGCCTGAGTGATGATGGGGATGATGTCGGTCTTATCGTGCTGGATCGAGAAGCCGGCCAGCGTTGGATCGGTGGTTCCGACCGGTTGATCGTCGAATGAGTACACCGAGCGGGCAATGTCGGAGGCGCCCATGGGGTTGCGCATGAAGCTCAGGCCAATGCCGGTGCCGTTGCGCGTGAACAGGTTGCTCATGGCGGTCGAGAGTTGGCTTGGTTGCGCGACCTCATTCAGCAGGTAGGCGGCAGAGTCGGTAAATGCGGCGCCGAATCCGTCAATGGTCTGGTACTGCTGGGTCGCGTCAACAACCACAGCATTGGTGCCTGCGTCTCCGGTGCTGGCGGTAAAGTTTGTGCCCGGCTGCGGGGCCATAAGCATGGTCTCGTCGTGAGTGCTCTCGACTACCGAAACCGATGAGCCTGAGACCGGAAATGTGTATGTGCCGGTGGCGACCGCGCTTTCGGAGTAGCCGGACGCAATCGCTATGGCCTCAATCGTAGTTGTGGTGGTTACGGCAATTGGGCTCGACGAAGAGAACAGCGTGGATGAGGTGGTGGGGGTGGTTCCGTTCGTGGTGTAGTAGATTGACGCGCCGGGCGTCGCATCTGAAATGCTGACGCTCTGCGCGGTACTGTATGAGCCGGGCGCGGGGCTGAAAGTGGGCGTGGCCGAAGCGGGAAGATTGATGGTGTACGTGCCCGACGCCACCGAGCTGTTTGTGTAGCCTAATTCTACGGCGATAGCTTGAATCGTGGTGGTGGTGGAGACAGCGATCGGTGACGTGGACGAGTAAAGCGTCGATGAAGCGGTGGGCGTGCTGCCATCCACGGTGTAGTAAACAGACGCGCCGGGCGTTGCATCTGCAAGGCTGACAGTTTGCGCCGAGGTATAGGTGCCGGGCGCCGGGCTGAAGGTTGGTGTGCTTGCCGTTGGAGGAGGGGTTGACCCTCCTGATGTTCCACCGCTGCAACCGGCAAGGATGACCCCTGCCACCAGGACCAGGGGAGCGAGTTTTCGCACCATTACCATTTTTCAACCTGAACCCATGTTTGACTTGGTACGCGAGAGACCGTTATTCGGAAATAGACAATCGTTTATCTAAAAAGATTCCGTAAGTCCCTTAACATTCAGAAGAGCATTAGAACCTCAAAACCGAGCGATTGTCAACGACGAAATACACTATATCCAGTTTTATTTGAATTACTTAGAAAGATGCGGGGAGCAAGCGAACGGGTCGTTCCCTTCCGCGCCGATAAGTGGTTTGCCGTGAACATCATAAAACATTCGATTGTCTTTTCCTGTTCTGGGCAGAAATGCAGCGGAGCTGAGTGTCGCCGCGGTCACTGCGGCCGCTGGCAGGTGTTGCTTAACCCGAGAGTACGACGTTATCGGGCGGCGGTCGGCGACGGCTTGAATACCAGTCCGCCCAGGACAAACATCGCAAGCCCCCCGGCGCAAGGAACCAGAAGCCCTAATTGCAAAGAGCCGAGGTGGGCTGAAACGAGGCCGGTGAACCACGGAAAGACGGCTGACCCCACGCCTGCCACTGCGAAGAACCATCCCCGCGCCGAGCGCTCAAGGAGGAAGGAGAGCAGTATAGGATAAAGCGGCCCGGTAAAAATTCCGGCCAGGCCGGCAGCCGCAACAATCATCCACGGGTGCGGTACTGCGATCAGGATGAATGCGGATGCCGTCACGCCCCAGACTCCCCATTTCAGCACCGTTTGGCGGCCAATCTTCTTGAGCAAAGGCGTTGAGAATGCCAGCCGGCTGAGCATTTCGCCCAGCCAGAAAACTGACGTGGCGAGTGCAGAACCAGCCAGGGTGGGCATGCCTGTCCGGTGCGAATAAGTGGTGAGCCAGCCACTGAGCGCCGACTCCACGCCGACCACGCACATTGCCCAGATGGCGAGCAGAATGAAGACCAGGCCCAGGGGCCTGCGCGCAGTGCCCGATGCAGCAAGCACAATCGCCGGCTTATCTTGCCGTTCAGTCGCAGCCACCCACCCGAGTAACACAATTGAGAGCACAAGAATCAGCAGAAACACGAGGTGTGTGTCTTCCTGAAAGACCAAAGGCAGCGCAACCAGCGGGCAGGTGGTTGCACCCAGCGACCACACAAAATTGAGCCACTCCAGCTTGGCCGCGCGCTCGTCGCCCCATCTGTCTGAGAACAGCAGGCTGGTTGAGGTCATGGCCATCCCCATCCCGAGCCCGAAAAAGAAGAACACCGCGAATGGCGCGCGTGAATGGGCAAAGATGAGGTCAAGGGAACTGGCCGCCATCAGCCCGTAGCCAATTGCCATTGAACGAACACGGTTAAGTCCGGAAAGGATTGCTCCCATCGACGAGCCGCTGAACTGGAGAAAAAGCAGCAGCCCCGCGCCGTCGTCCCGCAAGCCCCATTTTTCAGCAAAGACGGGCAAGAGTACGCCAAGCAGCACCGTTCCTGTACCAGTGAGAGCGAATCCCACGCTCAGCATCGCTGTGGAAAGTGCGCGGCGCGGCGAAGTTGCGGTGGCAGAGGTGAAGTTGGCAGGCATGCGGCTGTACTGAAGCGCAAACGAATTATAGCCTTCAAATCGTTGCACGCGCGCGGAATGACTATGGCGCTCGCCTTTGCTGAGTTTGCTCCTGCTGCAATCAACACCTCTGCTTTGAAATTGCCGTTTGGCTGAACAAATCCGCAGTCTGCGCAACTTGTGAAACTTTATAATCGAGTTACGACTGCAGGAGTTCTTCACCTGGATTCTTCAATGGGCAAGCAAGCTCGAGATGGCGTGCCGAGAGGCGATGGTGCATGCTTGCATTCCCGGCAGCGGTGCGGGGTTTTCCCGGGCTTTCGCCGCGCGTGGCGCTCAATCTTCAATTCGACAATTGCGGTTGTCGCGTTGGCTGCAGGTCTTTCGTTTTCTTGCGGCGCGATGGGACAAGTGGCTGCGCCGATGCATACCAGGTCTGGCGCCGGACAGCGCAGGCCCGCGAGTACGACGCCTTCGCCGCAGCCAGCGCCGATGGAGTTTGAAAACACCATTAGTGGCTCAAAGATCAAGTTTGTTTTGCGCAACAGCGTAACCCCGCAACGCTACACCATCGAAACCATGACCGGCGGCGTGGCCTTGTTCGATTACAACAACGATGGCCTTCTCGACATCTTCTTCACCAACGGAGCAGCACTCCCGTCGTTCGACAAGTCCGATCCAGCTTACTGGAATCGCCTTTATCGCAACAATGGAGACGGGACATTTACCGATGTTACCGAGAGTGCGGGGCTGAAGGGTAAGTGCTACTCAATGGGGGTCGCGGCCGGCGATTACGACAATGACGGGTATGTCGACCTTTATGTTGCGGGCTATAACTGCAACCAGCTGTTTCATAACAACGGCGACGGCACCTTTACCGATGTTACTGAGAAGGCCGGAGTAACAGGCATAATTCCGAAGGTCGGCAAAGCATGGTCTGTGACCGCTGGGTGGATCGACTACAACAACGACGGGCATCTCGACTTATTTGTTGTCAACTATCTGAGTTACAACCTGAAGACCGCGACGCTCTGTGTAGACCAGGGCCATCCGGCCTACTGCTCTCCCGTTGACTTTCTCGGAACACCGAATATCCTCTACCGCAACAACGGCGACGGCACCTTTACCGACGTGTCGGAACAGTCTCACATCTCGCAATACATCGGCAAAGGGATGGGGGTATCGTTTGCCGATTACGACAACGACGGGTTTACCGATATCTTTGTCTCGAACGACACGTTTCAGAACTATCTGCTGCACAACAACGGAGACGGAACGTTTACAGAAGTCGGGGTCCTCGCAGGTGTTGCTTACAACGGATTTGGAAACGCGGTTGCGGGCATGGGGACAGACTTTCGCGATATCGACAACGACGGCAGGCCCGATATCTTCGAGACTGCGATGTTTGGCGAGGGGTTCCCTATCTATCACAATCTAGGTGACGGCCAATTTGAGGACGTGAGCGGCGCGGCGGGACTAACACGATACGCGAGCCATTTGACGGCCTGGGGCGCCGGTATCTTCGACTTTGACAATGACGGCTTGAAAGACCTATTTACATCGGACTCCGACATTCTCGATAACTCGATGGAGCTGGCGCACCGCCCTTATGCGCTCCAGGACGGAATCTTCCGCAATCGCGGGAATCTGATATTCGAAGACCTGAGTGCAGAGGCCGGAGCGAGTTTCACGGTTCCTGCCGCGCATCGTGGCGTGGCATTCGGTGACCTGAACAATGATGGAAAAATCGACGCCGTGGTTGCGGTAATGAACGGCTTACCCGAGATCATGATGAACCGGAGCAGGAATGCGAATCATTGGATTCTGCTCGCGCTGGTTGGAACCAAGTCGAACCGCGACGGCCTGGGAGCCAGAGTTAAAATCACTACCGCATCGGGTTCGCAATATAATCAGGTCACAACGGCGGTGGGTTACAACTCGTCGAGCGACAAGCGCGTGCACTTTGGGCTTGGCCCGGCGGCGAATATCGATCGTATCGAGATTGCGTGGCCGAGCGGCATCAAACAAGTGCTGACCAACGTGAAAGCCGATCAGATTCTTACTGTGAAAGAAGCGGCCACAGATGCTTCAGGGAGTGGTGCTGGCCACTAATCGGTCGGCGAGTTGGCTTTGCCCGTTGCGCCGTAATAGATCGACCAATCCAAGCATAAAGTGCGGATCGTGTCTTCCGTACACAGCTGCGGTTTCGGCATTCAGATCGGCGTCGGCCGGGCGATTCAAATGAAAGTAAGCGTCGCACAACAAGTAGATCAGCTCGGGAGTTACTGTTTTTGATTTGCCAAGATAGTTGGCTGCATCCTGCCATTGCTGCTGGTGGTATCGCACTTCTCCCATTTCTGCAATCGCCAACTGGTAGCTTGGATCGTTGGCAAGTTCGGCCTTGAACTCCGCTTCTGCGCGGTCAAGGCTGCCGAGTTTCAGGTCGTAGATGCCTTCGTAAGTATGTGCGCCGTGCACGCGCGGATCGAGCTCCAGCGCATGATGAAGATCATTGATTCCCTCTGAGCTATTGCCTTTGTAAAGCTCAAGCTTGCCCACAAACACCCATGAGTCTGCGACGCTGGCAGTTGTCCCCTTGAAATAGTTGAGATAAAGCTGGCGCGCTTCGTCTTTGCGGTGACCTGCAATCAATTGGTGCGCTTGCGCTGCTATGTTACTTTCACGCGCCTCCGCACCGCTAAGTCCGATAAATGTTGCCTGCGACATCATCAATTGATGCAGAGCCGCTTCATGCTGTGCCGCTTCTGTGTCGCCCATCGCAGCGTAAGCTCGGGATAGATAGAAATGCGCCACAAAGCGCTCCGGAGCGATACGAAGCAACTGCTGAAGCGTATTGACTGCAGTCGTCGAGTCTTTCAGCTCAACCTCGCAGTGGCCGAGCGAGAGCAGCACATCAGGATCGTTCGGTTTATATGCGGCGAGACGAGTGTAGTCTTCTTTCGCGGCCTGCCAGTTTGAGAGCCGAATCTCGGTCGATGCAAGCAAGTCGAGGGCAGTTGCGTCGTCGGGGTGAGCCGCAACCGCGCGCGATAAGCTCTCTTCAGCTCCCGCTAGATCCATCAGCTTGTAGTCGGCGGAGCCGATGTCGTAGTCGATGCGCGGAAGTGTCGCATCCATGCGCCGCGCCTTCTCAAGCAACTTCAGCCCTTGTGCGCAATCGCTGCCCGTACATTGCAGTTCGCCATACTTCTGCCAGACCGGTGCGCTATCCGGCTCAAGTTGCGCGCTGCGCGCAATCGCGCGAATTGCCTCGTCATCGCGGCCGTTGAGGTGGTAAGCCTGCGCAAGATAGAAGAACGTGTCTCCGTCGCGAGGCTGAAGCTTTGCGCAACGCTCCAGCAATTTCAGCGCATCCACTTTGTCGCCGGTCGCAAGCTTGTAAACGCCGGTCTCAAACAGTAGATCGGGGTCGTTCGGCGCATATTTAAGCCCCTCCTCAAACGTTGCTCCTGCTTCTGCCGAGCGGCCTGCATCCTGCAGTAGCATGCCCTTGAGCTTGAGCGCGGGCGCGTATCGGGGATCGGAATCGAGAATCTGCTGAACCATGGTCATCGCCTGCTGCGGGTCGCCATGCTGTGCGGCCTCAAGCGCGCGATGGAACTGCTGCGAAACCGCCTGCGAAGGGGCACTGCCCGCGACTTGTGCGGCAGCGGCGCAGTGAGCAACGAGCGCAACCACGACGGCCAGCATCACCATAGCTGCGGGAGCAGCTAATCGCGCTATCCGTCTCGATTTGTTGGGCCGTCGCTGTGGCAAATCTCCCTCACCGCTTGAATCACAGTTTGTACTCTATGTTTCTATACGCTAAGGCAGACTCGTCAAATGTGCGGGCAATCGCGTCTCGACAATACCTTGGCCTTCGCGCACGATATAGAACCTGTCGGCCGCCAGATGAGTCAGCGTCTCTATCTTTCCGTCGGGCCACATTACTTCGGCTCGGTCAATGGAGTCGTGGCTCCCTAACCCGAAGTGCAGGCGCAGGTCGCTTTGCGACAAGTAACTGCCTCCACTAATGACTTCATTGGTTTGGACCAGGTCCCCGGCAGTTAGTTTGACGTGGGCATTCAAGGCGAGACGATTGCAGGTGGTTCCTTCAAGCGAAAAGCTGACCCAGTGATTGACGGGGCCGTGCTCGGGACGCAGAATCGTTGGTTCGCCGACGAGGTTCTCGATCACCGCTTCAAGGCGTCCGTCATTGAAGAGATCGCCAATGGCAAGGCCGCGGCTCACTCGTGGTGTTTGAATTGAAGATCCAACGCGACGGCTTACATTCTTGAACGTTCCGTCGTGCTGATTCAATAGCAAAACGGCCGGCTCAAGGTATCGCGTGGCCACGTGTGCTTCATCCACCTGGGGATAGACGTGTCCATCTACCTGGAAGAAATCTTGCCAGCCGTTATTGGCGAAATCAACGAACGCGTCGCCCCATCCCACGTATCCCTGTGTGCCTCGTGCAATTCCCGAGGCGATTGAGTTATCGGTAAAGTTCATTCCACCGTCGTTGGTATAGAGAGCGGTGTACTCAACATCGAAGTGCGAAATGGCGAGCGACATGCGGCCGTTGTGCAGATAGTCGCCGAAGGCGAGGCCCATGTTGGCCTGCTCAACGCCATCTTCGTTAGCCGCAACGCCCGCCATCAAAGCAGTATCTTCAAACTTGCCCGCGCCGTTTCCCTGGTAGAGATAATTAGCTTCGCCGTCATTGGTTACAAACAGATCCAGCTTTCCATCGTTGTTGAAGTCTGACCAGATCGATGTGAGTCCATAGCGCCCCTCAGCGTCTTCCACGCCGGCCTGCTTCGATACCTCGGTAAACGTACCATCGCCGTTGTTGTGGTACAGCTTGTCAGTAACTCCCTTCAGGCCTCGCGGGCCGCACTGCACTATCAAGCCGAGATACTTGCAGGCTTTGGTAGTTCCGAACAGAGGCAGATTGTCGAGATGAAAGTCGACATAGTGCGCGACAAAGAGATCGGCAAATCCGTCATTGTCATAATCACCAAATGCAGCGCCTGTGGCCCATCCGGTATCGCCGGCCAAGCCGGCCTGTTTGGTCACATCGGTGAACGTGCCATCCCCGTTGTTACGATAGAGCACTACACCATTCAGACAGGTCACCAGTAAGTCGGGTCTTCCGTCATTGTTATAGTCACCAACTGCTACGCCCATCGCCCAACATGGATAGCCTACCCCGGCTTTGTCAGTAACATCGGTAAAGGTGCCGTCACGGTTGTTGTGGTAGAGCGCGCTGCGCGACTTGATGCCATGCTGCGCCATTTCTACGCTCTGCGCATTCGTCAGGTAGATATCCGGCCAGCCATCGCCGTCATAATCAATCAGAGCAACGCCACCGCTCATTGACTCAGCGATGAAGCGCGCTTCGGGATCCGACTTATGATCGAACCGGATTGCCGTGGAGCTGGTAATATCCACCAACTGAGGATAGTTCTCAAGCGGGCCCGTGGCTGCACGCTCTGCTTCAGCCTTCTTTCGTTCCTCAGGCGACAACGGAGTTGGCGTGCCCATTTGGCCCAGGGCCGGTTTCATGAAATGCAGAAGCAGGATCGCGAGTAGTGTTCCCAAGATTCGACTGCGACTCATCATTCCGTTGTTACCCCGCGTCTTTTGCGGTCATTGCTTTTCAGGATTCTCATCTGAGCGAATGGCGTCAGGCTGTATCAACAAATCCTTATACACGACGCGGAGCTTCTCTTTCATCTCTTTGTATTTCTGGTATAACTCAACTTCGCGCTTTGCATCCTCGGTTCGGCCCAGCTTTTTGTATAACGTTGCCAGGCGGTAGTGTGCGGTAGCGTTAGTGGGCTCAAGCTGGACTGAAGCTTCAAGCAGCGGCAGTGCCTGGTCAGACTTATTCATTTCGAGCAGTAACTTGGCGAGCCCCAATTTCGCATTGGCGTCGTCTGGTTGTAACTCGGTCGCAGTAGTGAACCTCTTTAACGCGTCACTCTCGTCGCCCTTGGCCATCGCTATTTCGGCAAGTTCGCACACCGCTTTTTCGTCGCGGGGATTGTCTGCCAGCGCGGCGCGATACTCCTGCTCAGCCTGCTTCTTGATGGCCGGATCCTGCGAGGTGCTTAACAACTCGGCCAGTTCAAAATGAACGCCAGGCAGGTGAGGGTTAACCTCGATCGCTCTGCGATATTGCGCGATGGCTCCATTGGTGTTTCCTTCCCTGGTTTCTTCATGCGCCAGTAGCTGATGCATCTGCGCAGAATCGGGCGCAGCCAGCGAGAGCGCGATCATCGACTCGCCGGAGAGATCGGCATAGGTTCGATAAGAGGCGTAAAGTACCTCGGGATTATCGGGAGCAACTTTTTTCAACTGCGCAAGCATGCCTGCCGCGGCCTCAAGGTCGCTGGATTGAACGTAGGCGCCGACCAGCTCAAGCCCGGCCTGCACCTTGAATCGCGGATCGTCAATGCGAGGAAACGCGGCTTCGAGATCTTTGCGTCCGTCTTCGAGATTTCCAGTGTGCAGCTCTGCGATTCCCAGGATTCCCTGAATCTTGGCGAGGTCGGGCTGTTTGTCAACGGCAACGCGCAGGTGTGGAATGGCATCGGCCAGCTTGCCTGAAAAAAAGAGCAGCACGCCGAGGTTGCCTTGTACTTCAACATCGCCAGGAGCGAGTTGTGCCGCGGCCTGCAGCTCGGGAATTGCGAGGTCGGGCCTTTTTTGCTGGAGGTAGCCCTGCGCTTTCCCGAGGTGCGTTGCAAGCTCGGCTTTTGGATCGACCTGTGTTTGTGCGCCGCACAGGCAGGCCGCCAATGACACGAGAGCTGCGGCAATCAATCTCGACCGCGGAAACATGGGTTTCATTATAGAAGTCGCAACAAACAAAGAGCGTGGCACGAAGAAAAAGAGACGGCGACGAATCGCCGTCTCCTTTGGTTGAGTGTAAGTTCAGGTTAAAAGCTGATGCGCCCGCTCAACTGCACGCTGCGTCCGCCGACCGTCGTGTTGCTGATTTTGGCAGCGCCGGTGAACGGCTGGCCGGGGTTACCGCCGTTGAGACCGAAGCCGCTATTGGCTCTCGCCCCGGATGGCGGGCCGAAGCTCGGGTGATTGAAGGCGTTAGTCGTGTCGCAGCGGAGTTGGAACTTGACCTGCTCCCAGATTAAAAACAAAGGCAAGCTGTTCCTTAACAATAATCCGATTGCCGATGAGGTCTTGGGCGGCTGGCAGATTGCTGGAACGGTCCTCTAGCTGGCCGGAAATCCATCCCAGCCAACTTGCCCGGAATCGCTCTATACGAACGCAGGAACCCAATATCCGAATCGGGTGCCTGGCGTCAGCCTTACCCCGCAAGGCGGAAAGAGCTGGCAGAACTGGTTCAACGAAGCTGCCTTCTCAGAGCCCGCACCAGGAGCATTTGGGAACGCCTTCGCCATGCCGCAGAATTCAGTTGTGAATCTTGAATGGGCCTGACGTCTCGTTCATAAATTGACGCGGCAGAGAGGTCGCGGTGTCTCTGAACCAGCTCGCGCCGTTCGGAACTTATCGCGCGTCAGTTTGAAGGAAACTCCGCCACCTTGGGCGTCACTCGCGGACGGATTCGCGTCGGGCCGCCTGCATCGTCGATCACGTTCGATATCTCGCCTAAATTCCCGAGCGCCACTGTAATCATGTGATGGAATCGCACGTCGCGTGTTTGCGGCACTTCAATCGCCCGGCTCAATACGACATCGGGCTTGAGGAAGACGCTGTAAATGCCGAGGCCCCAGGCTTCATGCCGCTTTACGTTGTCGCTCACTTTGTATGAAGCCCAGCCGTTCACGCCCTTTGCACCGGTGTAGCTCGACTGGTTGGGCGGATCGTATGGAATTTCCGACTGGTAGAAATAGGTGCGTCCGTCCTCGCCATTCCACAACACCTGGAACTGCTGG
Organism: uncultured Occallatibacter sp.; assembly: GCA_964528915.1. Classification (GTDB taxonomy): domain Bacteria; phylum Acidobacteriota; class Terriglobia; order Terriglobales; family Acidobacteriaceae; genus Telmatobacter. Next base: position 39,785 of record CAZGUD010000022.1, on the reverse strand, counting down.
TGGTGCTCCACAAACAATCCGTACGCGGTCACATGGTCGCCGTTCACCACCAGCCCATTGGCACTGGTGTTGCTCTGCCATCCAACGCCAGAGCCATGGTCCGCGCGCCATATCCAGGTGTGGTCAATAATCGTGTCTGAACTGTTAATGAGCAGATTCACTTGAGCCTTGCCAAGGCCTGCGCCACCCACTCGGAAGAACACATCGTGCAGGCAGATTGGATTCTCTTCGTGCCGCCGCTTGCTCTTGTCCGGACCAATTTTCACCAGCACGGGCGACTCAACCGGCCCTGCATCCATCAGCAGTCCTGCAATGTCAATTCCATCTACATCCGCGGTCTCAATCGCTGCCTGGCCGCTTACCGGCTTGAGTGTCGCAAAACCCAGTCCCATTAAGATCGTGCCTGGCCTTGTAATACGAATCGGCTCGTTGAGTTCGTATATCCCTGGCGTCAAAAGCACATCTTTCCCCGCACCAACCGCGGCGTTGATGCTCGCGGCCGTATCGGCACCTGCATGCGCAATATAAAACCTGCTCAACGGGATCGAGCGCCCCGGCGTCTCTCCCGAATGCCAGGTAATTCCCTCGCTATCTTTTACGAGTGCCGGCACGCGCACAAACCAACGGCCTTGCGCATCGACCATAAGGAATGGCTTCTCCTTAGCCACCGGCGTGCGTTCCACCTTGGTGTACGGCGGATCTGGCCAGTCTCCCGCGGGAAGATTCTTCACGCCCACAAACACCATGTTCCAGTTTGAGCCGGTCCAGCTTCCCCATTCGCTGTTGCGCGAGATCCATTGCTGCTGTGTTCCTGAATTGACTTTCCCGTCGATCAGGCTGTCTGCAATCCATCCTCCGCTTGCCCAGCCATGCTTCTGGTTAAGTATCAAGTCGCCGCGCACGTGCATTCGCCGGAACGGCGCCGCCTGCGAAACGGCCCATTGCATGGTGCCGCCTGCTGGAATGACCGATAATCCCTCGAGCGCTCGCCAGAAGGTGCAGGTGGCGTTGTCGCGAGGCAGGCTCGCATCTGAATGCACATTACCGTCGATCTCAACTGCATCCGGCGAAGCCCCCAGCCCCGCCACTTCGGTGTAGAAGCCTATTGGAATATCGACTTGGTATTTGCCTGGCAGGAATAAAAGCGCATATCGCTCCGCCCCAAACTCGCTGTGCTGTTCTGCCTGGTATATCTTGTCGATCTTTGCCTGCATTGCGGCCGGAGGCATCGAGGGATCGAACACCAGGACATTGGGACCCAGTTCAGGCTGCGCACTCGATGCACCTGCAGTAGCTCCATGCGCGCGCGAAACCAGAAACACTCCGGCTGCTATAACCGCACAAACCAACAAACGCGCGGCGCTTCTTGTGTTCAAAGCCCATTCTTGTTGCATCGTATTACCGCCATTCTGCCCATCGTGCAGCCTCGGCGTCCCGAGTCATTCACCTCGTCCGGATTCTACTTCGGAAACCATTATCTCCATTTCTGAAGGATTGTGTATTGGTTTCGTGCGGCTGCCTCGGTAAAGGTCATGCACGTTCCTGAGCAGCGAAGGGAGGGCTACACTGATTGAAGTGTTACCAGCGACTTCAGTTTCATTGCGCGCATAAGTCCACTGGGTGAGAGAACTCGGGAAGACGGGCGCGACCGCTCTTACAGGAGTGCCCGGCCGCAAAATCTGAACCGCGCTAAACGAAAATGAGAAAGGAAGCCGCTTGAAAAGCTATTTTGCGATTTGTGCACTTTTGGTCTGTTGTGAGTGTTTATCATTCGGACAGAATGTCCCTTTGTCGTCAACTGCCGTGAAGCCGGATGCCATCGCAGCCTATTTGCAACCGCTGGTGGACAATCACACCGTGGCGGGCGCGGTCACGCTCGTCGCTACGAAAGATCGCATCGTCTATGTCAAGCCCATCGGCTACCTGGATCTTGCGTTAAAGACGCCGATGCCGGCGGACGCAATGTTCTGGATTGCATCCACTTCGAAGCCGATGACCGTGACAGCATTTATGATGCTGGTCGACGAAGGCAAGATCAACCTCAACGACCCGGTTGAGAAGTATCTGCCGGAGTTCAAGGGACAAATGGTCCGCGTGGCTAATCCTGCATCACCGGCAGGCGCACAAGGGCCCACAGATTCGAAGGCAAGTCCGCAGTTGGTGCCCGCGGATCATCCAATCCTGGTGCGGGAGATATTGAGTCACACCAGCGGGCTGCCGTTTCGCTCCGGCGTACAGCCCGGCGCGCTTGATCTTCTGCCCCTCAAAGATGCGGTGAGGAGCTTCGCCGCCGAGCCTCTTATATTTCAGCCGGGAACGAGCTATTCGTACTCGAACGAAGGCATCAATACCGCGGCGCGCATCATTGAAGTCGTCAGCGGAATGCCCTACGAACAGTTCATGCAGGAGCGGCTCTTTTGGCCTCTCGGCATGAAGGACACCACATTCTGGCCCACTCCTGAGCAGATCGGCCGTCTTGCGAAATCGTATCGGCTCGATGCGAGTACCAAAGATCTGGCAGAACAGCCCGTCGATCAATTAACGTACCCGCTCGACGATCGGCAGCACCGCTACCCTATGCCTGCCGGTGGATTGTTCTCGACGGCGGCAGACGTATCCATCTTTTGCAGGATGATTTTGAGTGACGGTGTGCTCAACGGCAGACGCTATATTTCCCACACGTCGCTGCATGAGATGACTTCGGAGGAAAACGGCGGTTTGGGCAATTCGAGCTATGGATTTGGCTGGTCAATTTCGCCGAACGGTTTCGGACATGGCGGAGCCTACAAAAACGCCATGGAAATTGATGTGACGAAAGGGCGCATTCTCATCTTCATGGTTCAGCAGGCTGGACCCTGGGGAACTGCGGACGGGGATGGCATCGTCTCGAATTTGCAGCGGCTTTCGGACGATGTGATTGCGTCGCAGGCTTCGGGCATTACGAGCGGGCGAAACTGACTGGCAGCGAAGGGATGGGGCAGCTTCAAAGGTGCCGGGGAAGAAATGGAGGCGCGGGCCGGGATCGAACCGGCGCATAAAGGTTTTGCAGACCTCTGGCTCTAGTGAATAAAGCCTTTATAGTCAGCGATGGAATGGTCGAATCGAGAGCATTTGTCCGCGTTTTGTCCGCCCTCACTCAAAACGGTCATCTGAAGATCTGGTATGGAAACTGGTATTGAGCTGAAGGCCGTCAGCCCTGCTTAATTGTGCAGTTTCCCTTGCGCCTGATCGAGGGACCATTTGACCCGCTCTGCTATTAGCGTCGCAAAGGGGAGAATGTCCGCGTCGATGCTCGCACGGTCGAGCGCGGCAAGATAGGCGTTGCGATCCTCGACGCGGACGATGGTCCAGGGGTAACCACCGGACGCCAGCATCGCATTCATCAGAAACCGGGCCATGCGCCCGTTGCCGTCGGGGTAAGGGTGGATATAGCCGAACATCCAATGGCCGAGAACGGCGCGGACGCCTGGCTCGGGTTCGTTTTCCAGGAAGTCGAAGAGGGCCGGCATAGCATCGCGCACGGCCTCCCACCGAGGGGGAACATAGCGCGACGTTCTCAGATAAACCGCGTCGTTCCGGTAGCCCGCCAAGGCGCCCGGATTGATCAGGCCGGCGGCGACGCACGGCTGAAACATCTCGCGGTACCAGTCGCGGTGCGCCGTGCGGACCAGGTTGCCAGGATTGGAGCCGGCGATGATCTCACCGACACTTTCCTTCACAAGCTGGAACGCCTGCCAGTAGCCACGGGCGGCCAGGGCGTCGCGGCTTTGCCGATCGTCGTCATGACGAACCGGGTCCCAGTCGCCAGCCCGGACTCGTTCGATGAGGGCATCGGAAACGGTGTAGCCCTCGATGGAGAGCGAGTGGTATGCGTCGGCGCGGTAAATGTCGTCGACGAATCGCAGAAATGCTTCCCGGTCCTGCGGCAATCCCGGTGCGGGCGGGAAGGCGCCGAGCACGGTGGCGCGCATCGCTTCCCACATGGCCGTGATCCGCCCCACGATCGGTGCCGTCGCCACCACCGGTGCCACCGGCGCTCGGCCCGTGAATGGATTGTTCTCGCGGACGTCGTATCCGGCGGCTTTCATGGCGGCAACGATCTCGTCCGCGTTTTCGGTCTGGCCAATGTGTCGGAATGCGCCTGCCAGCCTCCCAGCCACGACAGTGTGTCCGCCGTCGAGCAGGCCGCGGAGCAGTTCCGAGGCGTCGCGGAGGCTGGCGAGCACCACCTGCGTCTCGATCGGATTCCTGGCGAGGAATCCTTCCGGGACACGGATTAGCGCTTGCGCGGGGGCAAAAAGGCGAAGGCCGTCGCGCATGGTGAGATCTGCGGCCGGCGGCATTTGTGGCTGTTTGAGGTCGTAAAGGGAGGTATTGAACAGGAGCGCGATCTTGTTGTTCATGCCCTTGGGACTATTGACGATGACCTGCGCGGGAATGACAGTGTTCTCCGCGTGAAGGAGGAGTGACTGCTCCGGCGAGAGATGCCAATCTTTCCCGAAGCGGTCGTCGCAATAGCGCGCGCAGAACTCCCAGAAGGAGGCGTACCAAGGCGTGCTGTCGCCGTCGCGGGCACCTGGCCCCGAGGAGATCAGCCAGCCTTTCATGACCTCCTGCAGGAAGCCGTTTTCAAGCAGCCGCTCCCTATGCGTTCGGCCGAGTTCCCGCGATTGGAAGACGCGTCTCCCGTCCTGCTGCAGGCCGCGAAGGATCGTCAGGGACGAGGCGAGTTTTTCATTGGGTGTGGCCATGATTAACTGCGTACCACGACAAGTTTATTGTGCTGTTCTTTTACAAGTATATTATGTCTTTCTGTTACGAGTCAATCGTGCAGCATGTAAACAAGTTTATAGCGCCGTACTAAAGCAAGTCTATTGTGGATATGTTCTGCTTGTATATGATTTTAAAAACTATAGAGTCGCTTCAAATGGCGCCGACCGTGAATTGGTGCGCGCCCAGCTTCTCGGTGGGTAGCTATTTTCGATTATGAACATACTCAAGTAATTATTCGACTACAACCAACAATGGTCCAGAAACACTCTGAGTGGTCTCGCTTTGATCTTCTCAAGCCTGACCATTTCCCCCATACGGCTTCGTAAGCATCATCAACCAATCGAATGAGAAATCGTCAGTTCGATCACCAAACTAGTGGTGGCTTTGGCTGGAGGCCGGTATGGGCAAACACTCATTGCAGCACGTAATCCGGGCGGGCCTGAAATACAGGCCGCCATACAAGGAGTAATACACATGAGTGATTCAATGGCACTATCCATCCGCGATCCCCACGCCAATTCCCTGCGCCGCAAGGTATCCGGTCAAGTCTTTGGAGAGCTGATCCGGAAGGCTCGCGTGGCGGACGGCCGCACCATCGAAGAGATCGCACCGTTGGCCGGCTTAACTGTCCCCGAGTGGGAGGAGATCGAAGCGGGTCAGGTTCCAGACACCTGGGAACACGTCTGCCTGATCGCTAACGCCCTCGGCCTCAGCAGATCCTGGATGGCTTCGGTCGTGCACCTTTGCGTGGAAGCCTGGGAAAACTAGACTTAAAGGGGCCGCGTCTCTAGGAGGCGCGGCCGCCAGCTTTGTGCGCGATGCTAATTCACGGTCAGCGTGACCGTTGTGATTGTAGCGGTCTCTGCTCCTGAATTGGTAGAACCCGTCACGGTGATCGTGTAGGTCCCGGCCGTGGTTCCGGAGTTTCCGCCTCCACCGCCGCCACCTCCACCTCCACCACCCCCGCCTCCGCCGCCACCACCGCAGGCACTGAGTCCTACCGCGGCAAACAGCACCAGCAGCGCGACCATGGCGAGCCAGCTACGGCGCCGCCTTGGCGTGATGAAGAACAGCAACAGCGCCAGCGCCGATCCGCCCGTAGTGGGCCAAAAGAGCTTCTGCATCTGGTTCTCAGAGCTTGTGGCCGCCGTGGTGTTCACCGTCAGGGTAGACGTTGAGGCTGCCGCGCCGCTGATGGTTACCGAGGTCGGACTCAGGCTGCAAGTCGGGGTGTCGTTCACGCCGGTCATTGTTGTGGTTACTGTGCACGTAAGGCCGACCGGGCCGGCGAATCCGTACGTTCCTACCACGCTGATGGTGGCGGTATTCCCGGTAGTTGCTCCCGGATTGACCGTTATACTCGCGCTGCCGGTGCCGGGGCTGGGACCAAAGCTGGGCTCATTGGTAATGGTGAGGGCAACGGTGGTTGACTCGGTGATCGACCCCGATGTCCCAGTGATGGTCACGGTCACAGGAGTGGTGGTAACTGCGGCCGATGTGCCGACGTTGAGCGTCAGCACTTCAGTATCCGGTGCGGTTCCGGCAGCGAAGCTCGCCGTAACTCCGGTCGGCAGGCCGGATGCGGTAAACGCGACTGTTCCGCTGAATCCGCCGGTGGGGTTGATAGTGATCGTGCTTGTTCCCGTTGCTCCCTGGGAAATGGTCAAGCTGGTTGGCGAGGCCGAGAGCGAGAAGCTGAGCGCGGGCGTCACCGTCACCGACCCAGTGCCGGATGCGCTGTTGTAGATGAGCGAGCTGGTCGAGTCGGGTGTGTAGGTGGCCGTCAACGTATCGCTGGCTACCGCCAGCGAACCCGCGGGAACGGTGATGGACGCCGTACCGCCGCTCAGAGAAGCGGCGCCGGAACTGTAACTGCCGCTGGTCAGCGTGACCAATCCGGTCGGCGTGCCGAAGCCCGTCGTTGCAGCCACCGTCAAAGTCACATTCACGCTCTGGGCTATCGTAATGCTGCTGGACGCGGGCGTTACGGTCACCGTTGGCGTTTGCAGCGGGTCAACCGTCACGCTGTGGGTGCCGGTGTTGCTGTTATAGATGGGCGAGCTGGTCGAATCGGGCGTGTATATGGCCGTGAGGGTGTCGGCGCCGGCAGTCAGCGATCCCGCTGGAATGTTGATCGTGGCGCTTCCACTGGTCAGCGTTGTCGATGACGATGCGTAGCTGCCGCTGGTCAGCGTCACTGAGCCGGTCGGCGTGCCAAACCCGGTGGTGTTGGCCAGCGTTACGGTCACCGATAACGGCTGGCCCGTTGTGATGGTCGTGGCCGAGGGCGCAACAGTAATGGCTGGCGTCTGCAACTGATCAACGACCACAGATGTTGTTCCGGTTCCGCTGGCATAGACCGTCGAGCTGCTCGAGTCAGGCGTATAGGTAACAGTGAGGGTGTCGGTACCCTGCGCTAGCGATCCGGCAGCGACGTTGATCGTCGCGTTTCCGCTGCTGAGCGTGACTGACGAAGACGAATAGCTCCCGCCGGTCAGCTTCACTGAGCCTGTCGGTGTGGGATTGGTTCCCCCGCCGCTCACCGTTACATTAACCTGCAACGATTCCGCGGTGGTGATCGGCGAAGTGGCCGGAGCTACTGTTATAGTCGGTGCGGGTAGGGAGGCCACGGTTACCGCATTCGTTCCCGTGTTGCTGTTGTAAATGGGCGAGCTGGTCGAGTCGGGCGTGTAGGTTGCTGTGAGAGTGTCGGAACCCTTCGCCAGCGATCCCGCCGGAACATTGATGGTCGCGCTTCCCGCCGTCAACGTTGCCGACGACGATGTGTAAGTGCCGCTGGTCAGCTTGACTGAGCCGGTGGGCGTGCCGAAGCCGGTCGTTGCGGCCACCGTTACAGTCACCGTCAGCGGCTGTCCCGTGCTTACGCTCGAGGATCCAGGCGTCACCGTTACCGTTGGCGTCTGCAAAGGATCCACCACAACCGAGTTCGTTCCTGTTGAGCTGGCGTAGATGGTGGAACTGGTCCTGTCGGGCGTATAAGTCGCTGTCAGCGTGTCGGCGCCCTGGGCCAGCGATCCGGCTGGGACTGTGATGCTTGCCGCGCCCGATGAGAGAGTTGCCGCTGAAGAGGTGTAGCTGCCGCTGGTGAGCTTTACTGAGCCAGTCGGAGTGGGATTGCTTCCAGTCGCATTCACCTTGACCGTTACCGTCAGCGGTTGGCCCGTGGTGATCGGCGACGCGCCTGTCGTCACAGCCACGGTAGGTACGGGCAGGGCGGTCACCGTGACAGCAGCCGTGCCGGTGTTGCTGCTGTAGATGGGCGAGCTGGTCGAATCGGGCGTGTATGTGGCCGTGAGGGTGTCGGCGCCGGCAGTCAGCGATCCCGCTGGAATGTTGATCGTGGCGCTTCCACTGGTCAGCGTTGTCGATGACGATGCGTAGCTGCCGCTGGTCAGCGTCACTGAGCCGGTCGGCGTGCCAAACCCGGTGGTGTTGGCCAGCGTTACGGTCACCGATAACGGCTGGCCCGTTGTGATGGTCGTGGCCGAGGGCGCAACAGTAATGGCTGGCGTCTGCAACTGATCAACGACCACAGATGTTGTTCCGGTTCCGCTGGCATAGACCGTCGAGCTGCTCGAGTCAGGCGTATAGGACACGCTCAACGTGTCAGTGCCCTGGGCCAGTGACCCGGCAGGGATGGTGATGCTGGCAGCACCCGACAAGAGCGCAGTCGCCGAAGAGGTGTAGCTGCCGCTGGTCAAAGTCACCGTTCCGGTCGGCGTAGGATTGGTCCCCCCGCCGCTTACCGTTACATTCACCGTGAGTGATTGGTCGATGGTGATGGGGTTAGACCCTGACGTTATGGTTACCGTTGGGGTAATCAATGCCTGGGTCGCCGTCACCATGCGGATGCGATTGTTGCCGGAATCGGCAATGTAGAGGTCACCGGCGGTATCAAATGCCACGCCGGCGGGGTTGTAAAGTGTGGCATCGGTGGCCGGACAACCGTCTCCCAAGGAGTCAGTATTCTGGGAACATACAACTCCCCCTCCGGCATACGTGCTGATGATGCCCGCGGGGGTCACCATGCGAACGCGGAGGTCGCCGGTATCTGCAATGTAGAGATTGCCGGCGTCGTCAAAAGCCAGGTCAGAGGGATACAGCAGTATTGCGTTGGTGGCCGGACATCCGTCCCCAAACTTATCTGTGTTCTGGGAACAAACGGTAGTTGCTGTGCCTTCCCCCGCAAACGTGCTGATGATGCCGGCGGGGGTCACCATGCGGATTCTAGCGTTGTGGTTATCCGCAATGTAGAGGTTCCCCACAGAGTCGAAAGCTACGTCCAAGGGATATGACAAGGTCGCCTGGGTAGCCGGACAGCCGTCTCCCACGGAGTCAGTTTTCTGGGTACATACAGTATCCCCTCCAGCAAACGTGTTGATCATGCCTGCGGGGGTCACTAAGCGAACCAGGTTGTCAACCTTGTCGGCGATATAAGCGTTGCCACTGGCGTCGAATGCCATACTCGAGGGGCTGGACAATGTAGCCTGGGTAGCCGGACAGCCGTCTCCCACAGAGTCAGTATGTTCGGTACATACGGTGCCCCCTCCGGCATAAGTGCTGATGATGCCGGCCGGGGTCACCATACGAATGCGGTTGTTGTCTTGGTCGGCAATGTACATATTGCCGCTGGCGTCAAAGGCCAACCCCTCGGGCGCACTCAGTTGGGCGCTTGTGGCCGGACAGCCGTCTCCCACAGAGTCCGTATGCTGGGAACACAGCGTAGTTGATGTGGCTCCGCCAGCAAACGTGCTGATGATGCCGGCCATGGTCACCATGCGAATGACGTTGTTGGTTTGATCCGCAATGTAGTAGTTACCGGCTTTGTCAAATGCCAGGGCTAGGGGGCCGTTCAATTCCGCATCGATGGCCTGGCCACTATCTCCCGTATATCCTGCGGTTCCCGTGCCTGTAACAGTCGTGATGATTCCGGGAGTAGGCGTCGTGGACGCCGCTTTGGTTACCGTCACCAGTACGGACGTGCCCGCGGCAGAGTTGTAGGTCGAGGAACTGTTGGAGTCGGGCGTGTAGGTGACCGCGAAAGTGAACGTGCCGGTGCTCAACTGCCCTGCTGCGATGGTGAACGTTGTGCTGCCGTTGCTCAGAGTCTGCGTATTGCTGTAGCCGCCTCCAGTCAGCTCCACCGAACCAGTAGGTGTCGTACCGCCAGCGCCGATAACAGTGGCTACTACACTGAGCCCCTCTGCCGTCGTAATGCTCGTCCAAAACGGGTTCACCGTCACTGTCGGCGTGGTCGTCGCCTGGGTCACTGTCACCGGCGGAGATGCGCCCGTGGCGCTGTTGTAAATCGAGGAACTGGCCGAGTCGGGCGTGTAGCTGGCCGTGAGCGTATCCTTGCCCACCGCCAAGGAGCCGGCCGGAACGCTGATTGTGGCGCTGCCGCTAGCGAGAGTCGTTGCCGCTGAGGTGTAACTGCCGCTGGTCAGTACCACCGAGCCGGTGGGGGTCGGAATTCCGCTGACGACAACCGTTACTGTCAACCCCTCCGTGGTTGTAATGCTGGTTGGCGACGGGGTCACCGTCACTGTCGGCGTGGTCGTCGCCTGGGTCACTGTCACCGGCGGAGATGCGCCCGTGGCGCTGTTGTAAATCGAGGAACTGGCCGAGTCGGGCGTGTAGCTGGCCGTGAGCGTATCCTTGCCCACCGCCAAGGAGCCGGCCGGAACGCTGATTGTGGCGCTGCCGCTAGCGAGAGTCGTTGCCGCTGAGGTGTAGCTGCCGCTGGTCAGTGTCACCGTGCCGGTGGGAGTCGGAGTGCCGCTGACGGCAACCGTCACTGTCAACCCCTGCGCGTTCGTGATGCTGGTTGGCGACGGCGTCACCGTCACCGTCGGGGTGAGTCCGGTCACCGAATAGTACAAGAGGGGGGAACTGCTTCCTTGAAACGTCAAATCCGATCCGCTAGGCGTATATACAGCAAACAAATCATCTGTTCCGGCTGGTAGCGACAACGTTGTGAAGGACGCTACTCCTCCAGACAGGAGCCCACTTCCCAGCACGTTGGTACCGTTGAGAAAGGTAACGGTTTCACCATGGGTCGTCGTGCTGCCAGTCGAATATGGAGTCAACGCTGCGGTGAGGGTGACGTTCTGACCGTAGGTGCTCGATGTAGGCAAGGCTGTCAGAGACAACGAAGTCGGCTCCGCGCTACCCGTTAAGCTGATCGAGCTTGAAGTGCTGGCCGCGTACGAATTATCTCCACTATAGGAAGCAAAAACTGCATGCGTAGTGCCCTGTATTGGAAGGCTCACATTAGTGGGACTCGCCTGCACCGACCATTGCTGTAGGAGCACACCCACTGTATTGTCATTCTGGTTCGTCACCGCCAGATCCAGCGTGCCGTCGCCGAGGAAGTCAGCGGCTGCAATTGAAGTTGGGTTCGTGCCCGTCGCGAATGTCTGCTGGGTCTGGAATGTCCCGTCTCCACTCCCCGGCAAGATGCTTACCTGATTGGAAGAGGCGTTCGCAACTGCCAAGTCCAACTTGCCATCCCCATTGAAGTCACCAACTGCTATTGAGCTGGGATACGCACCCACGGTAAATGGGCTATCTGCGGCTTGTGTAAATGTGCCAGTCCCATTGCCCAGAAGCACCGTGACTGTGCCACCGGATTGGCAAGTTGGGTCGCTGCCGCACTGGTTCGCCACAACAATGTCCGGGTTGCCGTCCGCATTTACATCCGCCACCTTCACTGCAACGGGCTCATCCCCTGTCGGAAAGGGCTGCTGTTGTTGGAACGAGCCGTCCCCATTGCCTATCAATACACTCACCGTGTTGTCCCCGCTGTTTGCGACTGCCAGATCGAGCTTGCCGTTTCCTTTGAAGTCGCCAACCGCAATTGAAGTAGGAAGGTTCCCCGTTGGATACGGTCCCAGCGTCAGGAAGCCGCCTTTTCCATTGCCCAGAAACACACTCACGGTGTTGTCACCCTGGTTTGTTACGGCGAAATCCAGATTGCCATCGCCGTTGAAGTCCCCGACGGCCACCGAACTGGGTGAGGTGCCTGTTGGAAAGACCTGCTGCGTCTGAAAAGTGCCATCCCCGTTGCCCAGCAGCACGCTCACCGTGTTGTTGCCCTCGTTGGCCACGACCAGATCAAGCGTGCCGTTGGCGTCAAAGTCTCCAACTGCCACCGAACTGGGATAATTGCCCGTAGCAAAGTCCTGCTGTGTCTGGAATGTGCCATCCCCATTGCCCAGAAGCACCGCCACTGTGCCGCCGGATTGGCAAGTAGGATCACTGCCGCACTGGTCGACAACGACCAGGTCCGGGTCGCCGTCTCCATTCACATCTGCGATCACCACTGAATTGGGAAGGTTCTCCGCCTGGAATGGCGTCTCAGGAAATGCGGTGACGGCTGTTGAAGCAACTAGCGGGACGGGGGACCCTACTGGTGCATTTCCATTACTGGAGTCTTCGAATGTGACCGTCCCTGTAGGCGCCGCGCTACCACTGCCGGTGATGGCCGCAGTGAGAGCATAATTTCCAGGCGACCCGCTTGATGCCAACGCGGTCGTGCTGCTCAATGACCCGCTGACGGTGATGGTCTGGGTGGTTGATGTGCTTGTCGTATCTTCAGGCGTACCCAGAAACACCGCTTTGACGTTATGAGTTCCCGGGCCTAGTCGCAGCGTCTGCTGACTGTTGCTCCCTCCCGTCAGTTGTGATATTCCCAATAATCCCTCGTCCTCGCAGTATGGCGCGTTGGCATCACACAACTTTACTTGACCAGGGTTTGCTGTTCCGGAGTTTGGTCCCGTTACTGAGATATTGAAGGTAATCCCGGTACCGACTGTTACGCTGTTCGTGGAGGGCGTGAGAGTGGTCGTGGTGCCCATTCCCGGCGTGAAGAACGCTTTTACCTCCCCTCCCGGACCATTCTTCTTGCAGACGTTTCCCGCGGCAAGGTCGCAACCATACCAATACCAAAATGCGTTTCCTCCGGCTGATGATGGTGCGGTCAGGGTGACGGGAGTCCCACTGGTGTAGACGAGATAAAACTCCGTTGATCCGCTGGTCTGTCCTGCAACGTCTGGCGGGCTGACTGCAATGTTCACGCCACTGCTGGGATTTCCTGATTGTACGTCGATATCATCCCCGTAATAGGCGGTCACGGTTTTACTACCGTTCATCGTAACGGTGCAGGAAATATTCTGCGTAAAGCTGTCGCACCCTTTCCAAAATGCAAGACCGTACCCGTCAACCATTTGAGGTGCTACCACCACAACCGTCGTGCCCGAGGTATAAGCGCGCGTGAGGGGCGCTGTTCCATTCGAGTGGCCATTGATATCCGTGGGAGAGATGGTCATTGCCACCCCACTCGACGGATTCACGGAACTCACTGTGAGAACCGCTGAACCTAAGATCGTCAAGGTCACGTTGATGTTCGTTGGCGAGCCCTGCGCTCCATTCGCAGTTAAGACAATCGTATCGGTGTAACTGCCTACGCCATATCCGGAAGGGTTCACAGTAACCCACACCGTCCCCGGTGCCGTGCCGCTGGCGGGGGTTAGGCTCAGCCAGGGCTGACCTTTGGTTGCCTTCCAATTCAGTGGGCCAGTGCCACTGTTGGTCACCGCAAATGATTGAGTCGGCAGAGGACTTGTCTGGCCAGCAGTGCCGCCAAAATTCAGAGTGGTTGTGCTGACCTGTAATATTGCCGGTGAAACGCCAGAGATGGTGAAGGGGAGCGATTGGGTCGACATCCCGCCGTATGGTGGTGGATTGGACACGGTCACCGAGACGGGAACAATAGTCGAAATGTCCTGTGAGGAAACTGATGCTCTAAGTTCGGAACACTGACCGTAGCTTCCTGGCGTGCTGCAAATTGTTGTGAGCGCTACATTATTCCAATAGACGGTCGAGTTCTGGACAAGATTTGTTCCGTCTACGTACATATAAAAGCCATTGCCGCCAACGGTTGCGCTCGACGGGTTTAGCGTGATTGGAACCGGCAGTGACGCGTTCACAGTAAAGTCGATAACATTCGACGACCCACCGCCCGGAGCAGGGTTGAATACCCACACCGGGAAAATCCCTTCGCTTGAGATATCGCTGAAGGAAATAGTTACTTGAAACTCTTGCTGTTGCTGATTCGGACAATCCTGACCGGCGTATAGATAGCTGCCTGAAATGGGAGTAAGCGGGGTGCCGTTCCACTTCAGGATTGAGCCGGGCACTAGATTCGTTCCACAGACGGTCAGCGTAAACCCGTCGCTTCCTGCTGTGATATTGGTTTGAGATAGCCAGGTCAGAACGGGAACGGGGGAGTTCCACTGCGCGAGCAGATTAGCGACGTCGATCGAACCCCAGCCGGTGACGGGATCATATCCCGGCCCGACCTGATAGCCCTGTAAGACGTCTAGATTAAGAGGCCAGGGAATGCTGTTGTTGCACATACTTGGTTTGGCAAGCGTGCAGTCCGCAGCGAGAACCCCGCTAGTTTCCACTGTAACATCGTGAAATACCTCATTGCCGGGATTAGCGGCCAGAGCGTAAAGCGAAGGATTTAGGTTTCCTTGCGCAACCATTTGCGACTGATTTAAAAGCGCAGCAATGCCTGCCATGCTTGGGGCAGCTGCAGAGGTACCATAAACGGGCGTGATCTTATTCGTACAATCATCCCCGTTAGATTGAAGGCAGACATAGTAGGATTGAGCGCCTGAGGCATTGAAGGACACATCAGGAATGTATCGGCCTGCGAGGCTGGTAGGCACACCGGGACCAGTCTGCCAAGGGGGCATGGGAATCAAAAGACTTACGCCGCCGCCTGTGCCACCCTTATCTTCTAGTGAATCGTTCCAGGCACCCTCCTGGATGTAGCCGTTCGTAGACGGAGAGGTTGTCGACGAGTTACCGTAGTTCCAATTGTCAAGAAAGCTTATACTGTTGAACTCGGTGCCCCCCACGCATGTGACGTGGCTGGATGCGCACAGACCATTTATCAGGAGAATAGGGGTATCGGTGCTGCAACTCGCGCCGGAGTCGCCTGATGCCACGAAGACAGAAATATAATTCGCCTCTGCTTCGCTAAACAAATCATCATATAAACTCTCTTCCATCTCTGACGGTCCGAACCCGGGCACCTCGCAAAACTGAAAGCTAATGCTCATGATCTTCGGCAGATTTGGGTCAAACTCCACGACATAGTTGATAGGAGGGTAAATGCCCAAGATTTCAGACGGGGTCAGCGTGAATCCATCAACGGTCAGTGACGAATTCGAAAGACCGCTGAAAACAAGGTCGATATTTGCACCTGGCGCTACGCTTAAGGCGCGCGTCACATCCAAAGTCGCCTCAAGCTGCCCTGGAGGTGTGCCTCCACTGCTATACGGCGGTCCCGGATCGTATCCACCGTCGATAAATGGCACAGGAATATGCCTCAGTTGAGAATCCGGGGTCGCCCGCGACGGACCAAAAGTATTGAAGAAATCATCGACGTCGCTCTGCAGTACGTCGGAAACACCAACGATAGCAATCGTTTGCCCTGTGCCGTCAGCTCCCGACTTACCGCCAGCAAAGTTGCCCTCTTGGGCGTTGTCAATATCGTAGATTCTCGCAAAATCTGCCGGCGCGATGGTTCCTGGGTAGTTTGTTCTCAAGGAATTTTCGCCCGATGCATCCTGGCCCATGGCATTGCCCGTCCCAATCGCCACCTGCACCTTTGAAGATGAGAGGCCTGAAACACCACGAACTACGGAAGCTATAGCGATTGGGATAAGAGGCTCGGTCGAAACCGAAAAGCGCCTTTCGCTGCTGACACGGTAGGAGCGGATCTCCGTGCCAAATGCCCTCGCTACTGCGACGGCACGGCCTCTGACCTCAATTCTGGTTTGGCTTTTGGAGATTCTCTCTATTTCCAATCCTTGAGATCTTAGCCATGCGGTGATGGCAGCGATGTCGTGTTCGGTGACCCCAAACTGTTCGCCTACCTCAAGAGGCGTAAGCCCGCAGCGGTGGTTAGATGACGAGGGGTCATCTCTTTCCTTGAGGAACTGTTCGAACGCCTTCTGCCGCTCCGGAGAGCGGGCCAGCAGCAGAATTAATGGCAGTTCAAGATCATCGGGAACGGGACCGACATCATTCTCTGGTCTTGCCCAAGTCGGCACGTGACCGGGAAGCACAACAACATTGTGCGGATCTACAGGCGTGACCACGCGGTCGGGCTCTTGTAAAGGCTCAGCCGGAACCGCCGTGAGGCTGAGTCGTAGCGGCTCGATCTCCGTAAGGACCATCTGGTCTGCAGGCGCGCCGGTGTTGGCGCTGGTCAGCACTATCGATCCAACAGGCTCACCAATCATCGGCGCGGCGCCAGTCAGCCGCTGAGCCGCCGCAGGAAGAGCAAACGAGAGCAACAGCGATAGCAGCACCAGACTCCAGGCAGTAGATACAGCAGACCGTTCATGGCGCTCTTCAGTGGCCTGTAAAGGATAAGATCCTGGAATGAAACGATTTTTGCAGGGGCTGACAACTGAAAGCGACACGGGAGAGCTCCTTTCAGCTCATTGGGAGGGAAACGGAAACCGATGACCGGATCTGGCTATAAAGAATCTGATAGTTAGAAACGCGCAACGCCGCGTCAAAAAGTGTCACGCAGCCTTTTTATTTCTCGGTTTTTTCGGTAAATTCGTTGAAACCTCTATCACTTGCGGCTAAACTGGCCCTAATTCCGCTCATCCCCCAGAAGTGGCGGCAATATTGGTTGCGCCCGGAGAGATCACTGTTCTTTTGCGCGCGTCGGCTCGCAACGATCCAGCAGCCGAAGCCGAGTTGCTGTCGCTTGTCTACGGCGAACTGAAACGGCGGGCCTCCGGCTACATGCGCCGCGAGCGGTCTGACCATACTCTGCAACCAACTGCTCTTGTCCACGAGACGTATTTGCGCCTGAGGAATCAGGACTGCGATTGGCAGAATCGCTCCCACTTCTTCGGTGTGGCCGCGCAACAGATGCGCCGAATTCTTGTGGACCATGCCCGCAAGCGCAGCGCTCAGAAGCGGGCTGTCATTGAAGACCGCGTGACCTTTGGAAACGCACTGGAAACGGCAAGGGAGCGGCCCGCTGAATTGCTGGCAATCGATGAAGCCTTGGAGCGGCTGGCGCGGGAGTACCCGAGGCAGGAGAAGACGGTCGAATTGCGGTTTTTTGGAGGGTACAGCGAGGAAGAGATTGCCGCGATCCTTGAACACTCTGTCGAGACCGTCAAGCGGGACATGAAGTTTGCCAAGACCTGGCTGAGCCGCGAACTGAGGCGAAAGTCATGATCTCTGAGGACACGCCGCGGCGGGTTGTAAAGCTGTTTGAGGCTGCGTTGCGAGAGGAACCAGCGAACCGGCCCGATTTTCTAGCAAACGCTTGCGGCTCGAATCAAGATCTGTGGGATGAGGTCAGTTCGCTTGTGCGTGAGTATGAGCGACGAGGAGACACAGCTGACCCGGCGCGGGACTGGAATGACAGCGCAGAGGAGCCAGCAGATTTCGCCGCAGTGGAAAGGCAGCCAGCGAATCTGATTGGCCGGTACGAAGAGGGCCGGGAATTAGGCCACGGCGGTATGGGAATCGTATATGAAGCCTACGATCCCATTCTTGGGCGCCGCATTGCATTGAAGACGATTCGACTAGTCGGTTACGGCACGCCCCTGGAACAGGGATGGCTTCGCACCCGCCTGCTGCGGGAGGCCCGTACCGCTGCCTTGCTCGATCATCCCAACATTGTTCGAGTCTATGATTCCGGCGTGCATGAGGATCTGGCATTCATTGCGATGGAACTGGTCGAGGGTCCGACTCTGGAGCGCAGGATGCGAACTTCACGGCTTGAATCCGACGGCGCCATCGACATTCTGCGCCAGGCAGCGGCGGCTCTGGATTATTCGCACTCAGTTGGGGTCGTCCATCGTGACGTAAAGCCAGCCAACATCATGCTTCATCGTGGCTCGATCGTGAAAATTGCCGACTTTGGCATCGCCAAGATTGCCAGCAGCGAGACATCGACACGAACCACGCTCACCGCAGGTACACCGAGCTACATGTCCCCGGAACAAATACGCAGGCGGCATGTCGATGGCCGTTCCGATCAGTTTTCTCTCGCTGTCGTAGCCTTCGAAATGCTCACGGGCGCCAAGCCTTTTCTTGCCGAGTCTGAATTCGATCTGATGCAAAAGATCGTGGATGGGGATCCAAAATCCGTTTCCTGCGCAGCCCCGCATCTGCCAGGCTCACTCGACGCGGTTTTCGAACGGGCTTTCGCAAAGAGAAGTGAAGATCGATTCTTAAACTGCATCGAGTTTGTCAAAGCGCTTGAATCAGGTATGAGCGCGGCGCAACGGGACCGCAGTGATGCGCCGATCCCGCTGGAGGCGCGTTCAACGATTGTCGCCGTCCAAATCCCGAGAATGTTTGCGGACACGGATTTGCCAGGAGATCCAGACCAGAACGCCGCGACACTGACTAACAACGAATCCAACTCAATTGGAAACCCGTTCAGTGCCTGGGTGACTTATCTTCTTAAGCACCGTTGGAAAGCGGCGGCCACTTTGGTTGTGCTTCTTCTGCTGCTTGCCTGGCCTATTTACAAGGTTTTGCATACCCACAAGGCAGCGATATCCAATTCCGCACCGGGACTGGTAGCGCCCGCGCCATTGAATCCGATGCATGTTGTATTGAACCAGGACTTTGAGCGGTTGGACCTTCGAACCGAAGCCTACATGGATGATCGTCTATCCAATCCGAATCGCAATTCCGGGCTCTTCACCATGCGCAATGTGCCAAGCCAAATTCGGGGCATCACAGACGTAGTTAATATGGCGGGCGGTTGGGGGCAAAGCCTGGCGATTAAGAGCGATGGAACTCTATGGACGTGGGGCTGGGAGAATCTGAGGGGCAGGCTCTCGATCACTAAACACCCGGACCCCACTCATGTGCATTCGAACTCGACAACTTCCTTCCGGTCTGTCGCGTGCGGTAATGCACATTGCCTCGCACTCGCGTCGAACGGCAGCGTCTGGGCATGGGGAGATAACGAATACGGTCAATTGGGAGACGGAACGACTGTCCCACGATCGGCCCCTATCCAGCTGGGTAACTTAGGCACAGTGAGCGCGATCGCTGCCAATAACAATCTGAGCGTCGCACTAAAACAGGACGGGACTGTTTGGAGTTGGGGTAGCGGCACAGTTTCACATACGACCGTGCAAAAACTTCCCACCCAAGTTCCGCTGCTCGAAGATATCGCTGCTATATCTGCGGGCGATTCGATTAACCTCGCCCTGAAGAAGGATGGGAACGTCTGGATCTGGGGGCGTGACGCGTTAAAACTCCCGGGTAATGGTGCCAAGAGTGACCTGTCCATGCCAGTTCTCGTTAGTGACATATCCGGCGTTAAGTCAGTGGCCGCTGGCTCTCATCACGCTGTGGCGTTGAAGAATGATGGCACGGTTTGGACCTGGGGACAGAACGCCTATGGCGAACTTGGTGATGGCTCAGTAGCCGATCGCTGGACACCAGCGAAGCTCCAGGGATTGGATGACGTTGTAGAGATCTCTGCTGGCGCTCAACATACATTCGCGTTGCGACGCGACGGTTCTGTCTGGGCCTGGGGCCAAAACTCTTACGGCATTCTTGGAGATGGAACCCTCGAGAATCGGTTCACGCCAGTTCAATTGCACGGGCTTTCGGGTATCGTGGCGATTGCCTCAGGCGGTCAACACGGCTTGGCGCGAAAGAGTGATGGCACCCTATGGACATGGGGCTGGAACGAGTATGGGCAGCTCGGCCGGCAAGAGATCCGCGAACTGGATAGCGTCGGGCCTACGACTGCGACGATTAATTTTGAGAGGAGTTTCGGACCTAAATACGAGCTGACTGGAAGCGGCTTTCCGTGGATTCTGTTTGACCGGGCAGCTCACCGCATCTTGCTTCAGCCTGGTGACCTTGCTACTTCTCAATGGGGCGCCGCGCTTGTGTTTCATGCTGATGCAGACGGTGCTTATTCGATCAGCGGAGCGTTTCAGCGAGCGAACAGCAACGCCTATGCGGGAGATGGCGTAGACGTGGCCATATTTATTGACGGCGATGAGAGCCGCCCCCTTTGGAAGAGACACATAGGCACGCATGACCTTGTACGCGAACCGTTTTCTGTCGTGACACGCCTGCGCCGAGGCCAGTTAGTTCGTTTCGTCGTCTTCAGCGGGCCCCAGGGAAAAAACGGGGAATCAGACGAGACTTCGCTGGTAGCTACAATTGATCGTCAAGGAGCGAACGATCAAGCGCACTGATGGATCGCCGAGGTCGGCCTCGCGAATCTGCATCGCGGCAGTGCGGCGGAGTTTCCCTTCGGCAAACTGAAGCGGATGAAGAAACTGAGCGAGGGGTGCCTAAGAATAGGCGACGAGCCGATTAGCCCTACGAGGTCGAGCAGAGCCCGTCTCCGCTTTACCGGCCGAGATCAAGGTCAACCAGAATCGGCCTCTCGGCTTAACCAAGAACAGCAAATGGCAAGTGCGACAAAAGAAACTGTCTCAACTTGGCGGAGCATCCCAATTGCGTTCTGTATCCTTTTCGGGTACGATTGACCCCGGAATGGATACGGCCAGCACACTTTCGAGCACGCTGTTTGGGCGCACGCGCGGTGCGGTGTTGGCTGTCCTGTTTGGCCACGTAGGCGAGTCCTACTATTTAAGGCAACTTGCTCGTGTGACAGGGATTGCACTCGGGCCCGTGCAGCGGGAGTTGCGCCAGTTGGTGGACGCCGGTCTGGTGACAAAAAAGACTCTGGGAACCCAGACCCTCTATAGCGTCAACGAGGCCAGCCCTGTCTTTGCCGAGATGAGAACCCTGGTGGCTAAGACAGTCGGGATACACGACGTCCTCCGAGCGGCGCTCCAGCCTCTCGAAAGCAAGATCAACGTTGCTTTTGTGTACGGCTCGGTAGCACGTTCCCGTGAAAGCCAGCAAAGCGACGTCGATTTGATGATTGTGGGTGGGGTGCACTTCGCGGATGTGGTCGAACGAATCTCGGACGCACAAAAGACGCTGAACCGCGAGATCAATCCTACTGTTTATACAATCAATGAATTCAAAAGCAAGCTGCGGGGGAACTTTCTAAAGACCGTACTCGCAGAGCAAAAGCTCTTCCTCATCGGAGATGAGAATGACCTTAGAGAACTGGGCCAGCAATCGATGGCTTGAGAAGCTGGAATCCGATCGAGAGGAAATCGAGCGCCTGCTCGCAAATGCGGATGGGCATCTCGACGACTATCAAAAAGCGGTCGCTAGCGAGATGTCCGCTGATGCCCAACTGAGTCTTGCATACGATGCGATTCGCGCTTCCGCGACAGCCGCATTGCGCGCTGCTGGGTACCGGGTCGTTCGTGGCGGAGGCGAGCACTACCGCACGATCGAGGCTCTGGAGTTCTCGATCGATCTGGAAAGAAAGCTCATCCCCAGGCTCGATGCCTTACGCCGAAAGCGAAATACAGGCGCCTATGACGACTACGGGCTTGTGGCGCAGGGCGAGGCTGATCTCGCGGGCAAACTAGCGGCGCAAGTCCGCAAAGACGTAGAGGACTGGATCCGCAAGAAGCACGCCGACAAGATTACATAAAAGCCGATTGCTCGCAGAGCACCTCAGGACATTGCCGATGGAGAAGGAGTCCCAGAAACTGGGCCGTGCGTATCTGGTTAAGAAGTTACGTGAGCGCGGCCTGTCGTACCGTCATTCCGTGCGTATCGTAAACTTCATCTTCGCCGAGATGGCGAAGACATTGAAGCGCGGTGGAGTTGTACCGTTTCCTTTCGGCAAGCTAAAAAGAGTGAAGCGTCACTTCAGCAAGTGGTGGGACCATGTGGGTGACCCACCAGCGAATTCGAGCCTGTACACCGTCGAGCATGTGCTCGACGAGGCTGGGGGACAGGAGCTGAACGGGTGGCGGTGGCCGAAAAAGGGCCGCGGCGTGCGCAAAGAAGTGGTCAGTAAATGAAGATATGCGGAAACTACCCTGTTCCCGCTATATTAGGGGCCCCGTTTTGGCCCCAAATAGCGATTAAGTGGTAAATAACTCACTGTAGAACTTTGGAACATGCCGTTTCAGCCCCTTTTGACGACATTTTCCCGACCAGACTTTTAGAGGGGGCTCTGGAGCCCCCTATCGAAAGTAATCCAGGCCGATTACCCGTTGGGAAGAGCCGCGGCGGGACAGATGCAGCTGGGGGTAAACCAGTCATCCCCCTGACGTCGCTACATATATATATCCCTTGATCACAGCCCAGCCATGAATCAACCGGCATAGGGAATAGTGCTGAGCATGCTGCATGTCGTAGAGCTACTCGGCACAGAGTGCAGCTGACTGGACGCACGGACATGAACAGAGTGGCTGGGCTGCGATGGGACCGGGCCGCGCCAGGGGCGGGGTTCCGGGGCCCTCCCCCGCGCGCGGGAAAATATGTGCACGGCGCGGGGAGGCACCTAGTCTGATCGGTCATGCTGGCACTCTTTACCGTTCCCTCGATCGTGTCGACAGGAGCGTTGAAGTGGCGTTGTGCTACCTGTAGTGTTGACTCCTTGGTCTGACGTACCTGTTCTGCAATGCGGTCGTATTCAGCCTCGAGACCTGGATTATCACGGCTCTGAGCATGGACTCGTGATGAATACTTCTGGTACTCACGAGAGTAGGGAGCCACATCGCCGAGGATGCGCATTTTGGCGATGTCGGGGTAGTCTTCGGGCTTGAGCCCTTCGAGCTCTGGATGGAGTGCTTCGTAGCCTGTACCGGGCAGGCGGGCATATCCCTCGTCCACCTTGATGTAGGGATCACCCTTCTGGAAGTTGATCAGGTAGTCTTCACCAGGCATCCAGGAGGGCATGGTGTTGGGTATTTCATTTACCTGGGGTGTGTATCCTTCTGGCTGTATGAAGCGGCGGAGGGGTTCTGTGTAACCCATGAAGCCGTGTTCTATGTCGGGGGAAAGAGGGCTGGCTGTAATCACACATATCTCAGATATGTGTGTTATCCTTGAAGCCTGCCATGAGACGCTCCGCCCTTTACGTACGTGTTAGCACCATCGACCAGAACCTCGACACGCAACTCCTCGACCTTCGCCAGTTGGCCGCCCAGCGCGGCTTCGAGATCGTGCAGGAATATACGGATCGAATTAGTGGAGTCAAGGCGCGCCGGCCAGGTCTCGATGCCATGATGGCCGACGCCCGCCGCGGCCGGTTCGACATCGTTCTCGTTTGGTCATGCGACAGAGTTGCCAGGAGTGTGAAGCATTTTCTCGAGGTTTTGGACGAGTTAATTCATCTTGGGGTCGAGTTTTTGTCGTTTCGCGAGCAACTTGACACCGGCGGCCCGCTGGGCCGCGCTGTAGTGACCATCATCGGCGTGGTCAGCGAGTTGGAAAGATCGTTGATCGTCGAGCGGGTCCGCGCCGGCATGCGGCGCGCCCGGCTCGAAGGCAGACCCATCGGTCGCCCGGCCCTCGCTCTCGATCGCGAGGCTATCCTCGGAGATCGCCGGCGTGGACAGAGCCTGGGACAGATCGCTCACACTCACTGCGCCTCCAGGGCCACGATCCACCGCATCATCCAGGCCGAAATGTCCGGCAATCAGCCTGTCTCAAAAGGTTGCTGAAAACCGCCCCGCCAACCAGCACAAAACAAACAACCGGAAATCCTCAATCCGGCCGTCTCAAAACCTGTACCTTAAAATACAGCGTTCTCCAACTAAGCGCGTTCCAATAATTTCGTTCGACGTAATCTCCGGTTAGTCCAGGATCCTCTCGATACCTTGGAGTATTTGGCTCTCGGACATCCTTGACAGTCCGTGCGAGCGTGACTCCCCGCCATCCCCAGCCCAGACCGACGTGCATGATTCCTTCGACGAAGCGTGACTGTATCCGCCATCACACGCAATTCAAAGCACGCAAGCCTATAAAGTTTGTCTCCCCTCGATTGCCGTCCGTTCTGCTTCGGATACGGAACCTGCCCCGAAGAACAAATGAAGCGCTTGCTCAAGGAGAGCTGACATGCATCCATCGGATTATCGTCGTGCCTTCTTAATGATTTCTCTCGCTTTCGCGGTCATGCTCACTTGCGTCTTGTGCCCAATCTCAGCTTTGGGGCAGCAGAAGAAAACGACTGCAAGCAGTGCTCCAGCCAGACCCGCCACCAAACCAGCGCAACAGCCGACAAAACCGACAACTCCGCAAACTCAGCAGCCGAAGCAAACTCCTACGAATCAGCCTGGGGTTCGGCCACAGCAAGTGAATCCTGTCCAACCGGGTAACCGACCGCCAGCTCTACAACCGGCGTCACGCCCGTCGCAGCCAGAGCTGAATCAAACCTATCAACCGCGCTCGGGAGAGCAGGTCAGGGATCTGCCATCCGGTGGAAGAATCTACAGCGACCCTCGGTCTGGAAGAACGGTCACCACTGATTCTCGTGGTGTGCCTCGTCGAATCGAGGTTCCAAACGGCATTGCGGGCAGAACTGTGATCACGAGGAGCCCTCGCGGGGAGCGGCAGGTTATCACGGGTCGCCCTGGAAACCGGGTCGTATCTTATGGTCCACATCGGGGCTTTGTCGAGCGGCCACTTCGGCCAGGATATATCTCTCGAACGTATGTCAATGGCGGGCGTTCCTATGCACACGTTTACCGTGAATATCATTATCACGATCAGGTGTATTACCAATACGTGCCCGAGAGAGTGTACGCGCACGATTTCTATTTCTGGGCGATGGGTCCCTGGGGTTCCCCAGTGCCCTATCGTTGGTATGGGTTAGCAACTCCAGCGCCATGGTTCAACTACTACGGAGGCTACTTTACACCCTACCCGGCATACAATTCTGCCGACCTCTGGCTCACGGACTATGTTGTATCCCAGGATCTCCAAATCGGATATCAAAACTTGCAGGCGTCAAGTGAAGGCCAGGCACTACCACCTCCACCTGAAGCATCCGGTGAACAACCATCGCTGACACCCGAACTCAAGCAGATGGTCGCGGACCAGGTCAGAGGCCAGCTTGCCGACGAACAGACCCAGGCCGATCAGCCAGTTTCGCAGGCGGGAGGTCAACCGGCTGATGGCGGAGAGCAGCCTCCCCCGGCACTCAAGGATAGCGTCTTCATCGTTTCCTCGAATCTTGACGTAACAACCGGTGCAAATCCGTGCACATTGACGCCGGGCGACATGATTCGACGAACCTCTGCAGAAATCTCGGTTAACGGGAATGTTTCGGTTGAAGTGCTTACAAGCAAACAAGGCGACTGTGCAGAAAACGCTTCATTTCAGCTTGATCTCCCTACGCTACAAGAGATGCACAATCAATTCCGGGAACAAATGGACGCAGGGTTGAAGGTGCTTACAAGTAATCCGTCTGGATTGCCTGCTGGCCCCTCGTCGAGTCCACGCGTGGTAGTTGAAGGGACCGTCAGCCCCACACAAGACGTCGACTCTCAAGTCACATCTCAGAATTCTCGTGCAGACCAAACTGAATCTCAAGTGAAGCAATCTGGCAACTAGGACTGACCATATTCCGTTGCGAATTTCCGAAGGAGTCAATCAATGCGTTTTAGCATGTTTCGTTCGAGAGTTATGTGCCTCTCGATTCTTATAATCACGATCTGCTCGCTCAAAGCGTATGCGCAAGGACCGGCTTGGGAGCAACAGTTGCGGCAACAAATACCTGTCGCGAGCATAGGAAACAATGGTCTGGTTGTTAGGCCCGGAGTGCCGGTGACGATCATAAAGGATGGAATCACCGCGTTGCCTGTATCGCCACCGTTAGCCCCGGGAATGGCTTGGCCCAACACTTACAAGAAAGGAGGACGTGTGGGCACCTCGGCCTTACAACGGATCAACTATGGCCCGACCCAGCAGTATTCCCGCGTTCTCCAAGTCGGTGAAAGGGTAAACATCTACTCAATTCAACTAAAAGGCAGCGAGATTGTGCTCTCACTGCAAACGGCTCCAGGTGGCCCGGCGGAAAGACCGTATCGCGCAACGGTCGCATTCCAATTTCAAAAGGGAGAGATGGAAACCTCCGATCTGAATTCCGTTGAAGCCTACATCGGTGAGGTATTGCAAATCGATACGGCCGTCGGAGTTCAAAGCGAGCCATCCGCACCTATTTCCGGCCAGCACATATCTCCGCCTACATCGCAGACAATTCAGTTGAGGCTTCCAGTTCGGTTTGTCAACGCGCAACAAGCCTCAGACCGGTTTGACCTAAAGCTTGATGGCACTTTCAGCCTTCAAGAGGGCGGCCAGAACTACCACGGAACCTTCGTTCAAAATGGCAACAGTCTTGAACTGAATATTCTTGATACTGACACTAAGACCACTGTTACATTCGATGGAACCAAGCTTGTCGACGCCAGCGGCCAGACATGGGTGATGCAGCCGGTAGTGCAATAACCATTGCGGTCTACCGTTAAACCGGGTAATTCCCATAAGGTTCGGCGAAAGGAAAGTTGGGATGATCAAACTACCGACAATGCGGGGCGCAAGTCGAGTGGTGGGTGTGTTGGTTCTTGTGGGGTTGCTCCTGCTCATCGGAAGCCTGATTTTTGCAACGCAATTCGTTACGGGAACAATCAATTATGTAGTTAGCAACATCTCTGCACGCTCGGGCCTCAGTCCATTCCTCGTTCGTGGTTTGGTGATCATTATTACCATTCCTTTCTTCTGGGCCGTAACAAAGTTTACGCGCAACATCCTTGGCCTCTTGAGTCTCGGATGGGCACCACTCTCCTTTTATCGAAATAGGTACGGTCTAATCATTATTTCTTATGTTAGTTTCTTCTTCCTTTCGATGTACTGGGCATCGCGCGAAGCTTATGCATACAAGTACTGTGGGGATACACCAGAAGGAATCTTCGTATCAGATGGGCCAGGGAAGGACCCCGTCTACGGAGTGCAGTTAGCCCCTTGCTCTATTAACCAGATTAAAGTACTGCGTAATGGGAAAGGGAATCTGCGCCCTCCGACTGAGATAACAATCGCCGACGCAAACACATTCGAATGGTACGACGCACTGACTGGAAAGGCGCGGGTTTGGTACGCAATACTCCCCAACGGAGACTACAGGTTCTTTGATCGGCCCGGGAGCGATCCGCACACCGGGCAGCAGTTGCAGCCAGTCACTCCGGATATTGTGCAACAGTTGCGCAACAAGGAAGAGGAGGCGCGTCAGCAAAAGGAACATACGGCGGAAACTCAGGCGGATGACGAAAAGCGGAACTTAATGGCGGCGTCGGAAAAGCAAGCCGCCGAGGGGCGAGCTGCGGAGCTAACTAATTTAGTAACAAGAGGCCAAACTCAATTTGAGAATGGCGATTACAAGGCAGCGAGAGAGGCTTGTGACCATGCCTTGTTGATCGAACCGAATAATGAAACCTGTAGGACCATTCACCAGCGTTCAGGAGTCAAGCTGGCGCAGGGGCTCGTACAAGAGGGTGAACAACACTTTCAACAGGGAGAATTCGACGAGGCTATCTGGAGCGCGGATAGCGCGATTGCGTTAGATCCCACGAATGCGAACGCACTCAAGCTGAAGAAGCTGGCAACCCTCGCAAAGCCTCATTCCCTCAACTGATATCGAAAACCAGGAATTGGAGCCATGGAATGAACGGATATGAGATTTTCGTCGTCACGGCGGTTCTTTGCGGTGGCGTATCTGCGTGGATTGCCAGCCGAAATGGACGCTCACCGGTGTTGTGGTTTTTCATTGGAGCGGCGCTCAATGTTGTGGTTCTCATTTACGTTTATCTTCGAGCTTCGCGACGGAACGCTCGCACAGCTGGCTCACGATAGTGAATCCGAAGAGAGCCGTGCCAATTTTGTGAAAGTCGTGGTCAATAACAGTAGAGTGTCAGTTGAGGACCTTGCAAGTCGGCTTCAAGGCTGCCAAAAGGTACAGGTTTTGGAACGGCCGGATTGACGTGATCCGGCCGTTGATATTGTTGGGTTTACCAGGGGCTCTTTTCGAGGAGTTTTGAAACAGCCAGGAGACGGCTGTGGATGTCATTGATCACGCCCCGTTGCTCCTTGAGGGCGCGTCGGATCGGCTGGGTTTCGGCCATCGTTTTCTCCAGCTGATCATGGAGATGCTCATTGGCCTGTTCAAGATACTTGCGGTGACGGAAGTTGTTGCCGCAAGCTTCGCCGGCGAAGAAGCCGAAGCCAGCGGCGATCAACATCCATAAGGGCAGGAATTCTGCTGATGTTTCGATCATGCAACTTGCTCCTGAGGGGTTGGGGTGTGCTGCTGTAGCACGCGGTGGATGGTGGCGCGGGAAGCGCAATAGGTTCTGGCCAGTTGGCCAAGGCTCTGACCGAGTCGGTGATCACGGAGGATGGCATCCCGGTCGAGAGCAAGCGCCGGGCGACCGATATGGCGGCCTTCCAGGCGGGCGCGCCTCAAGCCAGCCTTCACACGCTCGGCGATCAGGCTGCGCTCCAGTTCAGCAACAACACCGATGATGGTTACGACGGCGCGGCCTAGCGGGCCGCCGGTGTCGATGTTCTCCCGGAACGAAACGTACTCGATGTTGAGCCGGCTCAGCTCGTCAAGCACTTCTAAAAAGTGCTTCACCGATCTGGCGATCCTGTCCGACGCCCAGACCAAAACGATGTCGAACCGTCCGCGGCGGGCATCCCGCATTAACTCGTCCAGCCCGGGCCGCCTGGCCTTGGTGCCGCTGAGCCGGTCGGTGTACTCGACAACGATCTCGAAGCCGCGCTGGGCAGCCATCTGGCGCAGATCAAGTATCTGAGCCTGGGGGTTCTGTTCATAAGTTGAAACTCTCGAATAGATCGCGACGCGTCTCATGGCAGGCTTCAAGGATAACACACATATCTGAGATATGTGTGGTTGTCGCCGATAGCCTTTCTCCGGACATAGAACACGGCTTCATGGGTTACACAGAACCCCTCCGCCGCTTCATACAGCCAGAAGGATACACACCCCAGGTAAATGAAATACCCAACACCATGCCCTCCTGGATGCCTGGTGAAGACTACCTGATCAACTTCCAGAAGGGTGATCCCTACATCAAGGTGGACGAGGGATATGCCCGCCTGCCCGGTACAGGCTACGAAGCACTCCATCCAGAGCTCGAAGGGCTCAAGCCCGAAGACTACCCCGACATCGCCAAAATGCGCATCCTCGGCGATGTGGCTCCCTACTCTCGTGAGTACCAGAAGTACGCATCACGAGTCCGTGCTCAGAGCCGTGATAACCCAGGTCTCGAGGCTGAATACGACCGCATTGCAGAGCAGGTCCGTCAGACCAAGGAGTCAACACTACAGGTAGCTCAGCGCCACTTCAACGCTCCTGTCGACACGATCGAGGGAACGGTAAAGAGTGCCAACATGACCGATTTGACTAGGTGCCTCCCCGCGCCGTGCACATAATTTTCCCGCGCGCGGGGGAGGGCCCGGAACCCCGCCTCCGGCGTGGCCCCATCACGGCCCAGCCACTCTCTGTTCATGTCGTGTATCCAGTCAGCCGTACTCTGCACCGAGCAGCTCTACGACATGCAGCATGCTCAGCACTATTTCCCTCTGCCGGTTGATTCATGGCTGGGCTGTGATCAAGGGATATATATATGTAGCGACGTCAGGGGGATGACTGGTTTACCCCCAGCTGCATCTGTCCCGCCGCGGCTCTTCCCAACGGGTAATCGGCCTGGATTACTTTCGATAGGGGGCTCCAGAGCCCCCTCTAAAAGTCTGGTCGGGAAAATGTCGTCAAAAGGGGCTGAAACGGCATGTTCCAAAGTTCTACAGTGAGTTATTTACCACTTAATCGCTGTTTGGGGCTAAAACGGGGGGCCTAGTATAGCGAGAACAGGGTAGTTTCCGCGTAACTTCATTTACATACCACTTCTTTTAGCCCGCCGCGGACCTTTTTCGGCCGCTGCCACCTGTTAAGCTCCTGATCCCCGGCCTCGGCGAGCACATGCTCGACTGTGTACGGGCTCCGAGTCGCGGGACTGTCAATGTCCTCGCCGGCGAGGCGCAGATAGGCATCGTTGATCAGCGCGGTGGCCTGCAGCGTGTGGTCGGGGCACTCGCGGC
This sequence comes from uncultured Occallatibacter sp., assembly GCA_964528915.1. Taxonomy (GTDB): domain Bacteria; phylum Acidobacteriota; class Terriglobia; order Terriglobales; family Acidobacteriaceae; genus Telmatobacter. Next base: position 9,896 of record CAZGUD010000022.1, on the reverse strand, counting down.
GCATGAACGCCTGGGCGAGCCGGTGGAGCTCGGAGTAGACGAGTGGAAGCAGGCGGTCGGCGGCTCCGGGGTCGCCGGCCTGCATGGCCTTGAGGATCTGGGTGACCTCGCCGGGACCTGATTCCATCGACTCTTCCACCACGCACATGGTACTATGAATTCCTCTTAAGGGCTTCATCAAAAACTTCCTCATAACGAGCCCGTCAGAAAATCAAATCAAGGCAGCGGAGCAGTTATTTGGAAAAGCTCTCGATCTGCCGCCGGAGCAGCGCTCCGCCTTTCTGGATCGCAAGTGCCAGGGACATCCGGCCTTGCGCGAGATGGTGGAGGAACTGCTGGCGGAGAACGAGCGGCGGAAAGGATCCATGTCCGAACCGGCCTTCGCGCCCGGCGATAACGCGGTCAATGACGCGGCTAGCCAGGGTTTGCCGAAGGGAACACGGCTGGGTCGTTACGTGATTATCGAGCCGCTGGGTTCGGGCGGCATGGGAGCGGTGTTTCGCGCCACGGATACGGACTTGAGCCGCGACGTAGCCGTAAAGGTGCTGCGCGAAGACCAGTCCGGCGATGCCGAAGGTGTGGTGCGATTCCGGCGCGAAGCGCGCGCCCTGGCGGTCCTGAACCATCCCAACATCTGCACCATTTACGAGATCGGCGAACAGGACGGCCGCGTCTTCATCGCCATGGAATTCATCGAGGGGATGACTCTGCGGCAGCGCATGGCCGCGGGACCTCTGGATCTTGAAACCGCGCTTTCGCTCTCGATCGAAATCGCCGACGCGCTGGATGCGGCGCATGCGGCGGGAATCGTGCATCGCGACATCAAGCCGGCGAATATCTTTGTCACCAGCCGCGGACACGTGAAGATCCTGGATTTCGGGCTGGCCAAGGTGGTTCATCCAAAGGTCCGCGGCGATCGAACGTCGGCATCGACCGAGCTCACCATGCCCGGCGCGCTCATGGGCACCGTGTCGTACATGTCTCCGGAGCAAGCACGCGGCACCGAATTGGATGTTCGCACGGACCTCTTTTCATTTGGAGCGTTGCTGTACGAGATGACGACCGGCGTTCTTCCCTTTCGAGGCAAAACCCCGACGGAAGTACTGGAAGCAATCCTTCATAAGGTCCCGGTTCCCCCAGTACGCCTGAATCCCGATGTGCCTCTCGAACTTGAAAACATCCTCAGGAAGGCATTGGAGAAAAGCCGGGATCTGCGCTATCAGCACGCCTCCGAGATTCGGAGCGACCTGCAGCGGCTCAAGCGTGACGAGGAATTCGGCCGAGCCGAGCCAGCGCCTGCTTCCGTGCGAAATCCCAACCCTCCCGTAGCGGCGCATAAACCAGCTTCCAGTTTTGAGAATGCAGTTTCCGGCGAAGTAGACTCTGCGGACGACGCGAAGTCGTCTTCGACCAATGTTCCTCCCGCCGCCCAAACCGCGCCGAGCCGATTCCGCCTTTATGCCCGTGCCATTCTGGGTGCGGTCCTTATCGTTGTGGCGACTCCGGTCGTCCGTTACCTGATCTTTCTGTCCGGGCATGTTCTGGCCCGATCGAATCCGAGCGTATTGGCCAATATCGGAACCGGCGTCTTTGACTTGATCGCGCTTTACATCGTTTTGAGGCTCCAGCAGAAGCGGATTGCAGCCGAGGAGGCACGCAAGCGCCTTGAGACCTGGGCAAGGACCTCTCATACCGCGGCCTTCCGAAGTCTCGACCCATATTCGGAGGCAGACAGCCTGCCAGGTACCGATCGAAAGCGGCAAGCTCGCCGCCTGGTGACGAGTATCAGGGACCGGAGCTTTCGATTCGGCGTGGTCAGCGGAGAGGTTGGTTGCGGAAAGACCTCTCTGTTGCAGAGCGAGACTGTGCGGCTACTCAAGACCGAGGGTTTTACTCCAATCGTCATAACCCGCTCGGAGGTCGGCGATGCCAGGGGAATCGACGAAGTGTGCGGCACGATTCGAGCTGCGGCGATGCAGGCGTGGGAGTCGAAAAACCGCGTTCTGATCATTGATCAAATTGAAGAGATCTTCATCCGGTTTTCCGGCCGTGAATCTCGCGAGAAACTGGGTGCGCTGTTTGGCAAGCTCATTCGCGACGATCAGCCCTGCAAGGTTATCTGCGCTATCCGCAAAGACTATTTTCTGGATCTGTACGATCTGGGAACCACCATGGGCATCGATGTGAGCCCTACCCTGGTTTTGCATAATTTCAGTCCAGATGAGGCCAAAGAGGTTATTGCAGAGTGTGCCGGGGCGGAGGGCCTTGACTTCACCGAAGAGTTGATTGCGAAGATCGTCTCAGACCTTACCAAGGAAGCGCAGATCAGGCCGCCGGAATTGCAGATTGTGTGCACCGCTCTGACCGCAAATTTCACCTTGCGGCACTACAACGAGCTGGGTGGCGCGAAGGGCATTCTTGAGTCATACCTGACGCTCACCCTGGAGACCTGCATTGATCAACATTTAGCCCGTTTGATTTTGCGCCAGATGTGCGATTTTGAACGGCAAGCGAAGGCTCAGCCAAAAACCGCGATCGAATTGGCCCACGCAATCGCGCCGGAACAGAACGACTCTGGAACGACGGAACGTGCCGTGCAGCTCGTTTTGGACCATCTGGTTCGCTCCCGGATGGCGGTAGCCGTCAACGGGAAAATCAGCCTCATCCATGACTACTGGGTGTCGGTAATTCATGAAATCACGGCTCACGACAGGTCGGAGCACGAGAAGGCCGACGAATTGCTCCGCCGCCACATCTACGAACTAGAGGCTGGGTATTCGTCAACGCTCAATTCCCGGCAGCTCAAACTCGTCCGACGCTTCGCAAATCACGATTTGCTGAACACGGAAGAAGCAACCCGGGTTTTGCGAAAGAGCTCTTTTCATTTGTCGGTTTCCCGCGGTGTCGCCCTTGGCGTGCTCGCGGTTTTATTCTTTTTGGGGTTCAGGTCGAGCCACGTTGTATGGGAGATGAACGTACTTTCGGATACGCCTGGGGCGGGCAGCTTTTTCAGCTATTTTCTTAAGGACTCTGGACGCGTATTGATGGTGCCAATCAGGTGGGGGCAACAGACGCGTTCAACGATCACTGTTTGGAACATTAAGAACGGAAAACGCATGTCTGAATTCACAGCGGATGCATGGGCAATATCACCTGAAAATGATTCAATGCTTTATCGGGACGGAACTCGGACATACTTCGCAGACCTTACGCACCTTACCACGACGCCATTTCCTCAGTCTTTCAAGGACGGCATCAACGTCGCCTTTTCCAGATCTTCCCATTGCGTAATGTACACATCGCCACCGAACAATGGACAAGATTCGGGCAAAGGTCCGCCCGGCTCTACTCAAGTCAGGTTGTGGTCTGTCCCGCAAGGCAAATTGACGGGCAGTACCGACCTTCAATCTAGAGGCGCGAGCTCAGATTTTGTTTCAGACGCATGTGATTTCGCGGTTTTCGATTCACAAGAGGGTGCATCGCTGGTCGTCGCCGGAAATGTGACCACCACGTTTACGAAGGGCAGGCCCTGGATTTGGCGCCCTCATGAAACGTTGCTAAAGCCACTCGTGCCCGCAGGCAAAGTAGACACTGATGTGAGCGAGGAGTCGAGATCGCTTGTTACTGTCGAAACGAATGAGCATGACACGGACAAATTTGAAGTTACTGTGTGGGACCTGGATACCGGTGCGAAACAATTGGAACGCCAATTCAATTTTGGCCCGCTTGAGATCCTTTCTGTCCAATTCGGCCCTGCCGGAAAGGAGATCATGGTTTCTACCATGACACCCTCGGATAATTTCACGGGCGCACCGGCAAAGGTTCGCGTACTGCGCTCGTCCGATCTGCAGGAAGAACCGATCACCAAAGACCAAGGTGTGATCGAATGCGACATCGCTCAGGCAAAGTCTGGGACGACGGGCTATTTCCTGTGGTCCATTCCGGGGCAAGGGGGTCGCATTTGGGATGGAAGCAACAGCGAGCCCTCGCCTCTCACGGGCTTTGAAATGTCAGCAATTAGCTCCTGCTGGGTCTCTCCCGATCGAACCAGGTTCGTCGTACTGCGCGAAAAAGGAAAGGCAGAGTTGTGGAGTTTCAAGGGGAATAAAGTGGCTGACCTGGCAGCAGGGGGCCAAGCAAAGGATGCTCAGTGGACTCTGCAGGGATCGGCCGTCGAGTTGGAGAAAAGCACCGGGGAGATCATGCTCTTCGATCTTGATGGAAAACCTTTAGTGCAGCTAGGAGCGCTGGGCTCGACGAGCACCGTGTTCTTTAGCGGACCCATCGCCAAACTTTCGTTCGATCCATCGTGCAAACACGCCTTGCTTTGGTCGGCTGATGGGCGAGTCGTGAAGTATACGAAAACGCTGAGCGTTTTTGATTTGCCATACTTGATACCATTCTTCTGGCAGCCCTCAAAAGGTTCCTGCGTTGAGTAAGCTAGCTGCCAATGCGCTCATTCGCCTGATTTACGGTTGTACTAGGTCCGAGCCCTGCCGGTTTGGTCCACTGGAACGCTATAGGGTCCAGAAATGGGTCGTGTCTGGATGGTCGCCTAACCGAAATTGCCCCAATTTCGGGTCCTGTCCGGTTTGCCGGTCATCCGACCGCAGCTCAAGTTGTGATTCGGGTTCGCCTCCGGCCGCTCCTCCTGGATCGCCCTCTTCACCGCCGTACAGAACGGCGACAGCGCCAGCATGACCGCGGCTCTACACCAGCTCGAGCCGCTTTTGCAACAATAGCTCTTATGTCAACCACTAGATACGGCGTGTTCCTCAGCTACTCACGCTCGGACGGCGAGCGCGTTGCTTTTTCTAGCTAACCTTTGTAGTGAATACTTACCAGAGTGCAGTCGTCCTGCGCCGCATAGGGCGCCTGGAATCTTGCCACACACGCCAGAATCTCACCGAGATCGTCATGGTGAGCAATAGCGTTCACTCCCTTATCGCCAAAGCGTTCCCCATTGCCATTCTCCGCCTCGGACAAACCATCCGTTGTGAGCAGCAAACGCTCCCCAGGCTGTAACTTGCAGTGCGCGGAAGCATAGGTCGCTTCAGGGAATATACCGACGATTGTATTCCCTTCTTCCAACTGCTTAATCTCCGCGCTTCGAATAAGCAGCGGCATAATATGTCCGCAATTGATGAATTCAACATTTCCGTCTTTAAACAGCTTGAGCAGCACCATGGTTGCGAACTTGCCAACGTTGCGCATGCAGAGAAACCGATTAATCAGTGCCGCTACGTCCGCCAGGCTTTGCCCTGAAAGCAATTGAGCATGGAGGATGCCCTGAAGCGTAGCGGCCACGATGGCCGCGGGGACGCCCTTACCCGATACGTCCGCGATGCCGACGCATACACAATCTTCGAGCGCCACGGCCTCGTAGAAATCTCCTCCAATTTCAAGACAGGGAATGCTCTTCGCCTGGATTTCAGCGTAGGAAATCACCGGCAGAGTAATGGACATTAGGCCGCTATGAATTGTCGCGGCGATCGCAAGCTGCTCGCGCACCTGGCGAGCCTTGTACTCCGCCTCTGCGAGCAGTATGTTTTGCAGGAGCGTCGCGGCTTCAGTGGCAATCGTATCCAGAACCCGGTGATCAACCTCGCTGAGATTTCCGGCACTGACCTGGCTGTCGAGATAGAGAAGTCCAAGCAGTTCGGTCTGTTGGTTCTTTGCATCGCGCTTACGCAGCGGGATGCAATAGATGGTGCGGATCTTGTTGGTCATTACGCTGGACCAGTCCAAGACTTCTGAATCCGACATTGTGTCGCTGATCGAGAACTTCGATTCGCTTTCGATCGCCCTCTGGATGGCCCGGCGAGAGACAGCAGAGTCATCAGCCAAAATTTGGCCGTCCGCGTTTAGCCCTAGCGCGAATTTCATCTCGCCGCTTTGACCCAGGAAGACAAACCCGCGCTCAACACCGGTGAGTTGAAGCGTCAACTGCAAGAGCGTGGTCAAGATCTCTTTGATCGCGCCACCCGCGTTCAGTTGGCGGGCGGCGCTGAGAAGCCAGTTCAGCTGCTCAAACTCGCGGCCAGCGGGGCGATTGATATGACCCGAGGAGTCAGGCGACGTCATCGAAGAGAGCAGGTGGCTCACCGATCTCTCTTCCGATCCTGTCCCAGGTCCAGCGTCAACATTCATGTGAAACTGGAGCGTGGTTCCTTCCAGCGAGCCAAATTGGAGAACATCATCATGCTGAAGCTCGGCACGCCGAACGCGTGATCCGTTGAGGTACGTGCCATGGGTGCTGTTCATGTCCACAACGGTCCAAGCGGTGCCCTCGTTGACGATCATTGCATGTTGACGCGAGACATATGGTTCACAAATCACAATATTCTGGCCGGCGGCGCGGCCAATAGATATGGAAGAGGCCTTGAGATCGACGGAGTGCCGCCCGTCCTGATCGGTGTAGAGAAGCAAAGGAGCGTGCATTGCGTCATTCACCTTTTCCTGCCGAGAGAATCACTCCGGCAATTCTTCTCACCAATCGGTCGAGGCATGGAGATTGAGATCTCCTCGCGGCCGGGCATTGCATTTATTCACGCCACAACCAGGCGGCCGTTGTCAAGGTTCTATCCAGGTACAACTTCGGGCGATCCGCCTCCGGCAAGCCTCAGTCATCCGTCCACCCCGTTCTTGAGATTGCGAAGGAACATCGTGGATATTCGTAAGATAGCACTCTCTTCACTCGTATCATTCGCATTGCTTATGTCGGTATCGTACATCCCGACTGCGAAAGCGCAAGACCCCGTCAGCACGGGCATCGCAGCGGCCTCTGAGAAGATGGCAGTAGGCAGCATGCCTGATCAGGTCCAACAAACAGTCCTAACCCTAAACTCGATGCTCACTTCCGATCTCAACATGAACCTTGGAAACGGCATCATTATGTACCAGGCGGCGGTTGGAGGTCTCGTCAATTCGCTGGAAAATGAGAGGACGGCCACTGTCAATTCTCTGGACTCAGAAAGGCGGTCTGCCCTCTGGGATGCCTATAACATGGGAAACAACTCCATAACAAGCAGGCGGAGATTATCCATGTCGCGCTATGATTTTGCAGATGAAAACGCTATTCGAGACCGTTCCGAAGCAGTAATGTCCGGATAGCCGTCCATCCGACCGGAACCATGAAGAACTTGCCGCGCCCATGCTCAACTAAGCGCATTGAGCTGTTCTCGACCGTTGACGGTCACTTCAGGATTGCAGGCAATTGGCGCATCCGCGTAGACCGCAGACACACTGATCCGATTCCTCTCCAGGAGGGAGTCTCCAGCTCATTTCGTCGTTGCAACGGACGGGCGCGTCTTGGCAACTAATGCTTCAAATCGCGGGTCGCCGTGCAGGGACTTCAGGTCCGGGTCTTTATCCATTCCCAAAATGACCCAGCCGGGTAGCCCATGTTCCACGGCCTGCTCTAAAAGAGTTATCGCCTCATCGCGACGGCCCTGGTGGGCCACAAAGCAACCAAGGTTATATGTAGAAATAGCAGTGTCCGGATGTTCGGGCCCGAGGACACGACGTTTAATGACGAGCGTTTCCCGATCCAACTTCTCCGCATCGGCGTAGTGGCCCTCGTCTTCCATATCGAACGCCAAGTTGTTCATCGAACCTAGTGTGACAGGATGTTCGGGCCCGAGAACGCGTCGGCGAATGTCGAGCGTCTCACGATCCAACTTCTCCGCTTCGGCGTAGTGACCTTCGCTCCGCAGATCATTTGCCAAGTTGTTCATCGAACTTAGTGTATCCGGCTGCTCTGGGCCGAGGACACGGCGTTCAATGTCGAGCTCTTCCCGATCCAACTTCTCCGTCTCGGCGTAGCGGCCCTCGCGGCCCAGAACAATTGCCAGGTTGTTCATCAACTGTAGTGTTTCCTGATGCTCCGGCCCAAAGACACGGCGGCTAATTTCGAGCGTTTCCCGATTCAACTTCTCCGACTCGGCGTAATGACCTTCATCAGCCAGGTCAATTGCCAGGTTGTTCATCGAATTGAGTGTATCCGGATCTTCGCGCCCAAGGACACGGCGTCGAATGTCGAGCGTTTCCCGATGCAACTTCTCCGCTTCGGGGTAATGGCCTTCCCTCCAGAGATTGTTCGCCAAGGAATTCATCGACTCTAGTGTTTCTGGACGCTCCGGCCCGAGTACACGCTGGCGAATTTCCAAACTTTGCTGCAGAAGCGGCTGTGCGCGAGGATAAAGGCCGAGATTATCGTATACCTCTCCCATGACGTACATCATCTGCGCCTGAAGCTCAGGGTCGCTCGTCAGACTAGTCTTGATTTCCGTGGAGGACTTGTCCAAAATTTCGCGGGCGGTAATAGTATTGCCGCGCGATTCGCTGGGGTCCGACACTTTGAACATGCTGGTCATGAACTGCGTGATGCGATCAGCCCGGTCGCGCTCGCGTGTGGCGCGATCGCGCTCCTGGGTGATGCGCCGCAACTGGATTGCCTCTGTGACGGCAGACCCAACCAGCAGCAATACCGCCGCAGCGGACATCGCGACTCCCAGCCGGTGCCTGCGAACGTATTTCCGCGCGCGGTACACTGCGCTGGGCGGCTGCGCTGACACCGGCTCATTGCGCAGGTATCGTCCTAGGTCGGCGGCCAGTTCGGAAGGCGAACCATAGCGCCGTTTACGATCTTTCTCCAGCGCTTTCAGCACAACCGCATCAGGATCGCCGCGAAGCTGCCGGGTCAACGAAGGAGCATCGGTGCCCCGATTCCGGGCTGTGATGGCTGAGTCGCCGCCCTGCGTCGAGATGCGCAAGCTGGGCTTCGGGACTTCCTTATCGCGCAACCGGAGCAGCATCTCCCTATAGGCCAGCTGCTTCAACTCAAGCGGAAGCGCGCCGACCAGGAGCTGATAGAGAACCACCCCCAGCGAGTACACATCGGTGCGCGTGTCAATATCTTCGCCGCCTGAGTCGGCCTGCTCGGGACTCATGTATTCGAGCGTGCCCAGGATGGCGCCGACGCGCGTGTACATGATTCCGTCGGTTAGCCGCTGCGATGTTGCCTTGGCTAACCCAAAGTCGATGATCCTCGGCACCGGCTTGCCGTCCACATCGCTGACCAGTATGTTCGAAGGCTTCAGGTCGCGATGAATAATCGCCTTCTGATGCGCATGCTGCACACCTTCGCAAACCTGGATGAAGAGCTCCATGCGCTGCCGGGTGGTCAGCTTATGTTTGTCGCAGTAAGCAGTGATAGGGATGCCCGCGACGTACTCCATCACAAAGTAAGGCCGCCCTTCAGGCGTTGACCCCGCATCGAAGACCTTGGCGATGGCAGGATGATCCATCAGCGCCAGAGCCTGCCGCTCCGACTCGAAGCGCAACACCACTTCGCGCGTGTCCATGCCGGCCTTGATGAGCTTGAGCGCCACGCGACGCCGCACCGGCTTGCGCTGCTCGGCCAGCCACACCTCACCCATGCCGCCTTCCCCAATCCGCTCGAGCAGGTGATATGGACCAATGACGCGGCCAGAGTCCGGCCCGGAAGGCTTAGCAGCGGTCGCCGTATCAGCATCGTTGTTTGCAGGATTCCCCGGGGGTGGCTCAGGACTCATGGCCAGCACGCCTCCTTGCAAAGTCTTGGTGACAACAAGCCAGGAGGAATCAGGACGCAGGGGAGTGAAACTGCCGGCTTGCGTCAACTATACGTGTGCGGCTTGGGATTATGAAGCGCTATGTTCAGTTGCCATCAGGCCGATGTCGGTTGGGCGCCCTCCAAGTCCTGATAAACGGAATGTGGGGTACGAGTATTCGAGCTCACCTAGAATCTGGATGTGGCCGACCTTCAGGTATTGAATTACCGGCAACCGGATCGGTCCTGATAAACGATAGATCCCTATCGGGACTGCCCCGGCGCGACACGGGTGTGCTGTCCT
>CAZGUD010000021.1:0-109424 GCA_964528915.1 uncultured Occallatibacter sp. | reverse complement strand
TGTAGAGACGCTGCAGACCCTCGTCGAAGCGGCCGATTGCCTTGTCCTCGGTCACACCGCGGTAACACTGCAGCCGCTCAATGTGTGTGCGGGCCGCGGCGGCAACAGAAACGGCTAATTGCGTTTTGCCCGACCCTGCGGGTCCTTCGAGCAGCAGCGGTTTTTGCAGCTTGGCGGCGAGAAAGACCACCTGGGTCATCACCGGGTCGATGAAGTAGCCCGTGGCCGCAAGTTTGGCCGCGAGATCGTTGATTGAGTCAAACATCGCTTTGCCCTCGCACTTCCCAGGGATTTGGTGTCGCATCATGCTTACAACTAGCGCAGCGACCACAGAGTGAAACGTCCAAATTCTGGACTGCCTGTACCCAGACGTTTACTAGCGAAGTGGTACTCAGCGCCGCCAATAGTAGCCAGAACTCGCATTCCCAAATGTCTGCCGATGATGCCCTCCAGATCACAATGCCGCGATACACGGTCAACGTCCCACTTAAGATCGTCAGCAATGAAGCGATCACCACCTGCCTTGTGCGCCCCACCCAGGCCTCCTCAAACGCAGAGTCAGCATGCGGGCATTTCAAAACTCGGTCAAATGCGAACGGGCTCGAGGCCGGTAGCAGAGCTGATTTCGGGAGTGAAGACAACGCGAATATGAAAAACCGGGGCCAATTTGACAGAAAGTCGATCTTGGCCCAAGATTTCCACGCTCGCAGCACTATTAGTTCGTCGCTGCGCGGGAAATTTTTCCTGCGATAACGAACCATCAGAGGAGGGCCCGATCATGGACAAAGGCTCAATCAACGGCAACACAATGCAAAGCACGCTTCTCTTCCGATCGATTGTCGACGATCCGAGTGTCCTCGAAGAGGCTAGATTCGCGGAAAAGCATTACAGGATAGGAGAGTTAGCAGAACTATGGGGACTTGGAAGAGAGACAATTCGAAAAATGCTGATTGACGAACCCGGAGTGGTCAAAATACGTCTCGGCCGCAAGAAGGCTCATACAACGTATAGCGTGCCGCATTCCGTTGCCAGAAGGATACATAACAAATTGTCGCGTTAATCGCGGCAAATGCAATCCACTACCCTAAATCGCCGCATGTATTGGTGGTTTCTACGAGATTTCCTGAAAGAATAGAACCTTATGAACGTTCGCTCGAAGGATCAACTCTCAAATGTGAGTTAGCGAATGGATACAATCCGTGCTTTTGGCTTTCCTTCAAACGCCTCCTGCAAAATCTTAGAGAGCCGCTCCTGCCGTCCCGGAATCCAAGCGGCGTAATGCTTCCGTAGAATCTCCTCCGTATCGCCAATAAGTTCGGCTACATCGGGTATCGGCACCCCTTTCTCAAGCAAGATCCTGACGAAGGTGTGCCGAAATCTGTGGGGATGGGCTGGAGTCTCCCACGGGCCGGCCAAGGCGAATATCTTATTGAGTCGCTTGTTCCGCCAAATATCGCAGAGCTGCTTTGCGTTTTGAGTAACTCCCGCAGCGAAGATCAGCGTTCCATGGAGCTTCTGCCGCGCACGGAGTCGCTCAACCAGCCAATCCGGAATCCACGTGAAGAGTGGCCGCTTCGTCTTGTGCATGCGCAGGAAAACGTCATTTCCTTTCAGGCGCTTATTGATATCGAAAGTGGCCACATCTGAGATTCTCAAGCCGGTATAGACGGATAGATAAATGAAGTCCTTAACGTCCTCACCTCCCCAAGTGCGGTAACCGGGTCCTTGCTTGAGCTGTGGTCCGATCTTGTCGCAAGCAGCGTAGAGGGTTTCGAGCTCTTTATCAGTAAAAGGGGATTTCGGAATCGTGACCGATGAACCTTCGGGTGCCTGGAGGTCATCGGTTATGTCTTTGGCGAGCCATTCGCGTTTAACGCAGAACTTTATAAACGCCTTGAGCCGTTCAAGTTTCTTGGCCTTCGCCCGAATGCCATCTTTCCAGCTCGCATAGAAGCGATCCATATCGTTGACGGTGAGTTGATCGATATAGACACAGCCGCGATCCGCACCATAGGCCAATAGCTGATTGGTAAAAGTCCGGTATTTCGCGAGAGTGTTCGGCGCAATGTTGCGGTTCCTGGATTTTGCAAGGAACGCGTCAGTCGCGTTCTCAAGCGTGATCCGGGTGGCCTGAGGTTCTTCGACAGGTGGCGAAAATGGGGCAGTTCCCTTCCACGATCCGTTCCGCTCGAGAGAGGCTGCGACTGCACGCGCCGCTTCGAACTCCCACTGGCCGGTATTCTGCCGCTTGAAATTCCTATGAAGCGTTCCCGAGGCAAAGATAGGGCACTCGCACCGTTTCCAGCCCTTCTTGCGCTCGTCATATTCGGATGTGCGGGAGTTGTGGGGATGGCCACCTTTACAGCCTTGGCGGTGGCGTCTGTAGAGGGCGAGGTGCACGGCATGGATTATACCCTGCTTGGCCCATATTGGCCCATCCTTACGTTGAGAATCTGCCAAATCTAACTAATATAATGAGATATAGTTTGGGGCGGCTAGTGGGGATCGAACCCACGACATCCTGAGCCACAGTCAGGCGTTCTGCCGCTGAACTATAGCCGCCGTGTTCCCTATAGATTGTACCATCGAATGTGTGCCGTTTTGCGCGCGTGAGCGCAGCCGGAGCCCGCAGGCGAAATCCCGCGTCCCACACGGCGGACGAGGGACCTTGCCCACACTCCGCCTTGTTAGCCTTTGCAGGTGATCGGAGCCTTAATTGATACAGACCAATCAGGCGTCGAATCATGGAAACCAGCGAAATCTCGCCTCGTCAGGACCCGCCATCAATCACTTTGGCAACAAGATTGAGCGGGCGCTCGATCGGCATTTCTTCACCTGCGTAATAGCGTTCACGATCGTCTTCTTCGCATGCTCTATTGCCGTGGATCTGCGCATGAAGATGTGGACCGACGAGTTGTTGACCCTGACCATGGCTCAGCAGGCCAGCGCTACCGAGATTGTGAAAGCAACGTGGGAAGGCTGCGACGGGCCACCGCCGCTTTACTCGATCGTGGTCCATGCGATTTTGCCCTGGATCCCCACCGAAGCGCTCGCGGTCCGCTTGCCGGCGACGCTCGGATTCTGCGGTATGCTGCTCTGTCTGCCGGCCTTCTGCCGTCGCAGAATGCCGGCCTCCTACGCGATGGCCGCCACGCTGGTCGCTTGCATCATGAGCCTGGCCTACTCCAACGAGGGCCGCGGCTACGGCATCATTCTTGGATGCGCAGCCGGCGCTTTATTTTGTTGGCAACTGGCGATCGAAGGCCGGCGAAAATATCTGGCGCTTCCCGGGTTTGCATTCTGTGTAGCGCTGATGACCGCCCTTCATTACTATGCCATTTTCTTCCTTGTCCCTTTTATTGTTGTAGAAGTCGCGCGCTGGAAAACATCGAGAAAACTGGACTGGAAACTACTGGCATCTATGACGCCAGTTGCCGCGGTGTTGCTTCTGCATTATCCCCTGATCGCCGCCTCCGCAAAGTTTCAGAAGCACTATTGGTCCGCTGCCACCTGGAAACACGTGTACTTCAGTTTGGGCGATTCGAGCCTCTGGTTCAACCTGAACTGGATCCTTTGCCTGTTGTGGATTGCCGTGTTTTTTACAACCGGAAAGGGCCCGTTAAAAGATCACCTGCGACGGTCACTTCGCTTGCGTGAGTGGACGGCAATGGGTGTTTTCTTCCTTTTGCCGCCATTGATCGCCATCCTGTCAATCTACACGACGCACGTTTTCGTCAGCCGATACGTTATTTGGGTCACGCCGGCCCTCGCCGTGATGTTCGTAGCGCTCATCTGCGCAATAGAGGATAGCGCTCCGATGGTTGGCGCTGGTTTTCTGGCTCTCTTCCTGGCGATGGCCATAAACAACGAGTGGACGCGCCTCTCGGCAGAGCCGCTACTCAGAGATGGAAATGCAGCGAATGCCGAATTGGCTCAGTTGCCCAGCAGTCAGGATCCTATTGTGATCCCCAATGTGCATGCCTTTGTTGAGCTATCTCACTATGCGTCGCCCGCGGTTCGCCAGCGCCTCCTCTATCTTCTCGATGCCGGCCTTGACCAGCGTTACCTGCACTACGACACAGACGCGCTGCTGATGGGCGCGCTGCGTCACCGTACCAGTCTGCACATCGTGGATCTGAATAAGGGATTGGCCGATCACAAACATTTCTTTGTGACGGCTGCACCACTCGATTACCTTCCCAACTATCTCGCCTCGATGGGGTGGCGTGTGAAGCTGCTGCACATGTCACCGGATGCCGCGCTCTTTGAAGTTACCTGGACCCCGGATGCTAAGATCCCGGCCCAATGACCGGAAACTGCTCTCCAGAGATGGGCCGATTGTGGCGTGAAAGGATCTTCTTTTCCCTGATCGGTATAACCTTCGCTCAACAGATGCAGTCGACTTGGAACGCGGCGGTTAGCGGAAGGGCTTGCGGCGTTTCCATTCACGCATTTCCTCGGCCGCTCCCGGCCCGGCGCTCGTCCACCTGTCCTTCCATCGCGACCGTGAGTTGCTTCGATTTCCTGTAGACGTTGGCCACGGCCAGCGTCCATAAAGGAACGAAATCTACCCCCGGTACCAGCTTGCCGAGAAACGATGGCATGAACTCCCAGTGCCAGCCTAGAAGAAAGGTCAAAGCGCCGCCCACGCAGAGGTCCAGGATGTCATCCGCCGGCGACGCCGCTCCTTCGACAAAGAGAGGGAAGACGGCAATCTGCACAATGTCCGCGAGAATCGCCAGAATGAGCGCGGCGCGCATGCGCGGTCCGGGGGAGATGGTGGTGGTGCCTCGGTTCACTTCAGCTCCATCTTCGTAATCTGGCCTCAAAACCAGCTTAGTCCTTACCGGTTGGTTCTGCCCGCGCTTGCGGTAAGCCGCTCAGCGAACTGGACGCAGTTACGCGCAGCCCAGGGGGCGGGGCGCTATGATCCTTTTGATGCGAATCGCGCCTTTTCTAAGTGTATTTTTCATCGTGCTTGCAAGCGGAGTGGGATTTGGACAGGGGACCGCCCCGGCCTTCCGCTACGATACGGGCCACGGCCAGATAACGCTGCCAGGGCGTGACCCGGCGCAGGACGGCACCACCGTCATTCCCACGGTGCTGGTGCCGGTGCGTCTCCGGTTTGACGCGGGACAACCCCTTGGCAAGCCACTGACGCTCGATTCCGCTGCGGATGTTCCCCGGGTGCTGCGTTCGCCGGTATTTGCAAAGGTGCCGTTCGCAGCGCAGGAGAGGACCCAGTACGCAGACGCCCTTCTCCGCGCGACGGTTGGCACGGCGGCCACTTGGCACACGCTGCTGGCACAGCCGCAGGTGCGGCCGGTAACCGTCGACATTCCGCCAGGATATGGATACGTACTCACGTCGAAACGAACCGGGACTCGCCTGGGCATGGTGGACGTGGAGTACGTGCAGCAGGAAATCTTTCGGCAGATACCGCGACAGGACGGCAAGCTGGTGATTGCGGTGACTCGGAACGTCGCATATTACACCTACGGCGACGCAACAGTGTGCTGCTCATGGGGAACACACGGGGTTGATGAGACGACGGGAAACTCGTTCGTGCTGGCGTCCTTTCTTTCAGCCGTGCCGCCGCTGGTTGAAGAACGCGACGTGCAGCCGCTGACTGAGCAACTGGCGGAGTGGGTCAACGATCCGCTGCACGACCCGCTGTTTCATCTGGGCTCCGGGCACCCGCTGCCTGCAACAGAGAACGTGATTCCGCGCTGGCAATGGCCGGCCATAGAGGGTGCCGAGCATCGCGGATGCGGCGGAGATAGTCCGGCCACCCGGTACACGCTTGAAGATCCGCTGAATACCAACGAGCGCAGCAATCTGCCCGCCGGGCCCGCGTGGGTAATGCATGATCGCGGCGCGGCATGGCATGTGGCAAATGTGGCGCTGATGAGTTGGTACACGGGTCGAGCCGGACCATACAGTTTTCCCGACGTGCAGATGCTGCAGGCGCCGGCAACTCCCTGCACAGCGGCTCGTCCTGCGGCTACTGGATCGGTGAGTGAGCCCACGCCACCAGCGACGGCCGTCATTCCGTCGACACCAGCCAGCAACGGGCACCAACTGATTGGGTATTGGACCGGCAGCGGACCAGGGGGAACGGTGCTGCGGCTGCGCGACGTTTCGCCGCAATGGGATGTGATCATCGTGGCGTTTGCCGACGTGAATCACCAGGCGCCGGAGGGCACCTTGAAGATGCATGTGCGGCCGGGGATGGATCTGGCGCAAATGAAGGACGACATCGCATGGCTGAAGAACCAGCGGAAAAAAGTGCTGATCTCGCTGGGCGGCGGCGGAGAGTATTTCACCCTGGCGCAAACCGCGAGCATCCCCAATTTCGTGAACTCGGTGACACAGATCGTAGAGGAGTACGGGTTTGACGGAATCGATCTGGACTTCGAGTCGCCGTCTTTGGTTCTCGATCGGGGAGACACCGACTTTCGGCATCCCAGGACGGCCTCGGTGGTGAATCTGATTGCGGGGCTCAGGCAATTGCGGCAGCACTTCGGGCCGGCTTTTATGCTCTCACTGGTGCCGGAAGGCACGCAGATACCCGCAGGCTATCCGGGCTACGGGGGCCAGTTCGGAACCTATCTGCCGCTGCTATGGGGAGTGCGCGACATTGTTTCATTTGTCGATGTGCAGGACTACAACACGCCGCCGCTCGAAGGACTCGATGGGGAGATCTATCAGATGGGAACGGCCAATTACGATGCGGCAATGACGGAATTACTGCTGCGCGGGTTTCCGGTCGGCGGGCCCGGGGGAGATTTCTTTCCGCCATTGCCCGCAGATAAGGTCGCGGTCGGGTTCCTTGTCGGCACATCGACGCCAAAGCTGGTCAACCAGGCAATGCAGTACCTGATCACCGGCAAGGCTCCGCAGGGCGTGAAATACCGTCTGCGAAAAGCAGGCGGATATCCACGGCTGATTGGCGCAATGTTCTGGACGATCGACGGGGATCTGAATGAGAACTACGCGTTCTCGAACCTGATCGGACCTCAACTGCATGGCTACCCCGCCACCAGCGCGCGAGCGCCAAAGTGAAACACTCGGCAATGGTCGGGGCTAAGGGATTCCTGGGGAAACTTGGGGGAACATCCCGTCTGTCCCCGGGTTTCCTAAGGGTATGTGGGTGATGGATCAATATGCGGGAAGAGGAAAAGTCGACAAAAGCTTTATTCCGTTTGGAGGAAGAATCAATTACAACAACGATGCAAGCAACTACCGCATTGTGATTACACCATTGCCAGTGAAAAAGGAGTAATCTGAATGACTAATTGTCGTTGTCGCCATCTATTGTTTCTATCGCTTCTCGCAATAACACCTCTGCTTATTGCGCAGGGTGGGTGGCACAAAACCACCATGTTTGGGCTCAATAATGCGCCACTGACAAAGCTCCGTGGAATAGCTATTCCTGCAGAAGCGGTGTATAAGGGGCAGCATCTGAAAGCGTATGTTTTCTTTTCTGGTTATGATGGCCATGCTGGAGGGCCTGGCTATCCATTCTTCGGAGTTTATGTTGAGAACATCGAAAAATACATTCCGGAATCGGAGATCGATAAGTTTAGGGGACCCGATCTCTCACAATATGCAACGAAGAATGACGCGATTCAACTGAATGTCACGCAGGGAAATAGCAGAAGAGAAATCACCACGCGTCTATTGTTTACTGACGGGATGAATTTTGACTCGGGCTTTCAGGCAGAAGGTTCCTTTGAAACGAATCCTAGAGAGACCAAGATTGCAACGGACACATGGATGCAGTTTCTTGCTCAGATGAGCAATGGATTTGAAGATGGTAAGGCAGTTATAGGAGGAAGAGGACTTTCAGGCGAGCTTACAGTGAAGTTTAGCGGAGTCGGGTTGGGTACGAAACTCAAAGAATTAATAGCTTATTGCAAGAGGCAATAAAATAGACCAGAAAACAGTTTCCATTCGCATGGTCGACATTGTTATTCCCGACCTAACCTCCTAAATCCGTCCATTTCGCAAGACGATCTGGGCGAATTCCCAAGCGCTAAAGCAGCAATTCGGCTGTAGTGAGTTTTGCACCTGCCAAAACACTTAGACGCCGCCCGCCGCAAGCACGAAAGAGCGTAAGAACGATGAAGCTAAGCCATGTAATTCTGGGAGCGATGATCGCCGGAATGGCAGCAACATCCGTGGTTGGTCAGACGCCGGTGCTGGGCAGCGTCGAAGCGCCGTACGCCAACATCATGGGCACGGTCCACGTTGCCGGAGGCGTATATGGCGCAGGTTCGGTTGCGTACGGTCCGGCGGGCACGCCGCTCGTGCTCAGCGGTTCGGACTTCGGAAAACCTGGGGACAGACGGGACGTTCCCCATGTAAAAACTCCTGCCGTTAGTCAAACAGTTCACCTTGCCGCTCTTCCGTGGTTATCTTGACGAGTGAGTACGTCCGCTACTACCACGAGGACCGCACGCATCTCGGCTTGCACAAAGAAACTCCGGCGGGCCGTGAAGCAGCCAGAGATACAAAACAGCGAAACAAAGTCGTTTCTATGCCGAGGCTCGGCGGATTGCATCATCGGTACGACCGGGCCGCTTGAAGCACTGAGACCGAGCGTTCTCAATTCCTTGGGAAAACCCTAAAGACAGGCGCGTCTGGGGCACAACAGCAATGCGCCTAACGACACTTCCGCGTGCGCCAACGATTCTCAAATCTCCACAAACTCCAGCTTTCCTGAGGGCCTTGCCTCGCGTTTAACCGTTAAGCGCAGGCCATTTCGCCGTCGGACGGAGATTTGGCTAGGCACACCTTGCGCATCTCGCCGCCCATCTCCGCCATAGCCTCGTACCAGTCCACCTGCGCTTCCATGCCCCAGTCGTAGACCTGCGGAACGAATGTCTCCCGCCGCATATGACCCAACTCGCCCCTGCGCCGCTGCACATATCTGCGCACAGTTGCCTCGCCTACCCTGGCCTGCGGACGCTCCTCGCGAATCCGCTGCCATATCCGTCGCGCTGTGTGCCTCTGCTTCTTCGGCGCTCGTTCGTCGGCGCTCAGTATCCCGTCAATGAAGTCCGTCACCGGCCCCAGACTGGGGCAGCTCCGAACCGGCTGCTTGCGCTCCGGCGGCGTTGCGCACGCCAGAGCCTGCCGCACCATCCGCCGATGAACTCCAAGCTTCTTCGACACGCCCTGAATCGTCCCTGTCCCATGCGTGTACTCCCGTCGGATCTCTTCAAAAAGCTCCACCTTCGTTCTCCTGTCCATCGGTCTCCCTGTCGGCTCCGCCGACAGGGTACCCGATCAGTGAGTGAAGGTGGGCCAAATCAAACGAGCACAAGTGGGCCAATTCAGAGTAGCGAAATCATTGGGCGGCCTGCACCATCGAATCGCATCGCCGCGTAATCATCCTCAACTAAAACACGGTTCTTGCCGAACGACTGCAGGATTCGTGCATCCCCTTGGACTGTCACCCCTAATCCCTTCTGCGCTGACTACGCAAATCCGCTCCTTCCGAAGCCGGAAACTCGTTCACATTTGTATCTCCATCCCTTCTGTGCCGAATCTTTACGGTAAAGAAGTGGCCGTTCTCCGTCCGGACAGCAATTTGGCGAGGAACAGCTTAAAACCGGATTGCACTTGTTCCATCTATCTCCAGAGAAATGAAGCTATGACAAACATAACTGCTCCAAAAATCACTACCATACCGAATTGCATTAGCTTCCGCCTCATCGAGATAGGCTCCCGAAATTCGAAAACTGGCCACAGGACTACGAAAACAATTGGAAACACCTTGAAGTATTCCACACGTGCCAGGAAATGCCCTCCCAATGAGCCTAAAGCCACGGCCACTGCGAATGCGAGATTGCGGCTATAACTTCTCGACACGGAATGCACCTCCTAGCCACCACCGCACTGAGCAATATCCTTTTTGTATTGGTCGTCCGTTGCTTTTAGTCCGGCAAACCAACTTGGGACCGTTACAAAATACGTCTTCACAAATACACCCGCTAATGCGGAGTATAATAACCCAGTTGCCGGTGTAACCGTGCCACCCATTCCCCATTTCATCGTAGCTGCAGGGGAGGTAAAGACTAGCGCGGAAAACCTGGGGACAGACGGGACGTTCCCCATGTAAAAACTCCTGCCGTTAGTCAAACAGTTCACCTTGCCGCTCTTCCGTGGTTAACTTGGCTGGGCGGCCTCCTTTACGGGGAGCCAAAGCTCGCTTTGTCGCCTCTTCCAGCCCGTTGACAAATTCCTCGGTCCCCAGCGGGCGCCCGGTGTGCGTCGACTGCCTTATAGCCGCCATCTCCGGCTCGGTTGCTCCGTCGGCCAGAAATGCCTTCCAACTGGAAACATTCCATCGCTCATTCCATTCTCCCATCGCCAGCCATCCGCCTGCCGTTCCCGCTCCGCAGTGGACTGCGGCGCTCGACCAGTTCCATGTCTCCGCTTCTGCAACCATTCCGGGTTTCCCCTCTGTCCCCAGGTTTCAGGTCACTTCCCAGCGCAGCGGGGCACCGCGACCGCTTGCGCCCGTAAAACGAATCGATTTTGCAGAATGATCGAGCAGCTTCGTTGATCCATTAATCTCGATTCGCGCAAGACGCTTCAAGTCAGATTCGGGCAATCGAATTTCAATCTCCCATTGACCAGCCTCTGCAGGTGCGTACCAACCCGAATATCCACTCGCGGACTTTTTGAGCCCGAGCAGAGGAGATGAGAACTCGTACTCTGCTAACGGTAGAAGCGGTTTGAAGCTGAGCCCTCGCTCGTCGAATTCTACTCCCAGTAGTTTGACGGCGCCGTAAAGTGGCCACGCGTGAACGTGCATATTCATCACCGGGAAATCGGTCCAATTCAGCCCCCAGTCCGCAGGCGATTTCCTGCCATCAGGTAGGCGCGGTGTGAACACGGTCTGACCGGGGTATTCTGAAATCACTGAATTGTAGCTATCCGGCCCACTCCAAATTCCGTACCAGATATTTGGATAGTTTTCCGCATGCGCGGTCAAGCAATTCTTTTTCCATTCATCCCATGCAGCTGCGCCGTCGACCAAAGCCAATGCCCAAATCAACGTTCCATTGACACTTGGCGAGATTCCTCCATCATCGAGCACCCCTGCCTTTCTTCCCGACGCGTTCTCGCTTGCGCTTAGCATCATCGCGCCTATAGGCGAAGGGCTGCGTACCAACTCATTCAAGGTGGTCACCAAGGTTTGGCGTTGTTCGAGCGTTGCTGCGCCACCAATGATCGCCCATGGTTGCGGCTCCAGCCAGAGCCTGTTTTCGCCGGTCCAGCCCTCGTGGAGGCCGAGCCACGCCCGACGAAACCATCGGCCGCACCAGTTTTCCCCGAGCGCCCTGCGTTGAGTCTCGGCATAAGCGCGTGCTTGGGCGGCGTTTGCTGTGTCGCCGACATAAGTAAGCATCCTCGCGTAATAGTCGAGAACATAGGTCGCCATGGCCGCGTTCAGTACGCTTTCTCCCTGGGTGTAAGCCTCATCGATATATTCCTTCGCCACCCTCCCATCTACCACCGTGTCGTTATAGTCTCCCGTTAACATGCGGATAAGTCCGTGCCGTCCCACTCCAATTACCTTGGTGAAGTGCACATAGGAGCGGGCTAGCATTTCGCGAATCGTGAGTCCTGCAGATCCTGAATACCGTCGTTTATCATCATCGATCTTCTCATCAAGGAAACTTTTGTCACGAGTCGAAAGAACATATTCGGCCGCCGTCCAAAGCAGCCACATCTCCTGATCGCTGGGCATGAACTTTTCTGGCATCGGCACACCGCACCCCACAATGGCATATGGCATCGATCCATCGGGCAGCATTTCCTTCAACGTGTACCGGATAACTTGTTTTGCGATTTCAGGTTGAGTGAATATGAACGGCATTGTGTGTTGAAGTGGATCGCGTGCCGCGCCTTGGAAGCCCCAGACGTATTGATATATTCCCGATTGAGAAATAATGTGCTCGCGGAAAAAGCTGTCATATGTAACGTTGCTGCGAAGGTAGTAATTATGCCAGCGGATTTCCCGGTCGACCCAGGGCTCGGTAGGAACCGAAAAGCGCAGCCCGTCGGTATTCCAAGCGGCCGACGAACGTGCCAGTGCACTCGCCGGATCAGCGGTGTATTTCTCCACTAGTTTTTCGATCGTGAATCCTTCGGTGAGATATCCGTACAGAAAGCACATCGTCTGGCTCTCATTGGGATCGAGCCTGAGATTCCGTTCGAGAATCATGGCGCTAGTTGCACCGGTCGCACTCAAATCGTTGTTTAGTTTTGAGCCAAGCCCCGATGGGCGATCCGCGCCGCCGTCACCGAAAAGGCCCGTAGCGTCCGTTGCGTAGCCGTCCATTGGAGCATCTAGTGAAACCAGAAACGTCTGGGGCGAATTAAGATCTTCCATCGCCGCGCCCGAAGCGAAGCCGGATAGCTTGTTAGCGTAGCCGCGCGTTTGGTCCTTCCGGATCTCTTCAACCCTGTGCCACAAATCTTCATCTTCCTTGGTTCGACCTTGAAAGGTCTGACTTTCCTTTAGCCCTGCTCCGTTCGGCAAGAGCTCGAATCGATGTGCGAAACGTCCGCTGAACTCCCGCCGCATCTCCGCAGCCTTGGCTACGTCATTGAGCATCGATGCCTGCATGTAGTTTCGATAAGAGAATTGGATGTTTTGGCAACCCCAGTACTCAATCCATCGCAGGTCTTTTGCGATGTCACTGTGGTTTGTGACCGTGACCATGGAGATCAAAACAGGATCGTCGCCGAAAGGTGCCAGGATGTTTTGCTCAACCTGGTACCGGTGCCCTTTAACTATCTTGTTGTAATACCCCGCCCCGAAGACTCTCTCAAAAGACTCAGCCTTGGCTGAATAATATGTGCTCAGTACTGCGTCACCATCGGTAAGAAAGCCAATGCCGGCGCCAAACAGCCCTTTTTCTGGACAGTAATCGTTCAGAAACTTTGGGGATCCCTCATCCTGGCGCACCTGAACATATCCGTAGTTTGAAACCGCAGCCACCAGGCGATCGTTCCCCACTTGGTGAGTATGGTCGGTAGGTGATCGCCACTCCTTATGAACCGGCGTTACTGCTTTCTCGTCGGAAATTTGATTACAGGTGTACTTATAAGCCGGCAATCCAAACTGGTCCGTGATCCATTCGCCAAAATGCCCCGATCCGAAGGGTTTTGATTCCTTTGTCGAGGGTTCAGCATGGCTTGGGGAAATGCCGTCCCCGAGCGCAGTGGAGAATCTTGATAGCCCGAGATTATGCATTGTTCCCATTCCTGCAATACCGAGGAACTTCCGTCGATCCATGACTAACCCCTCAATCGCTCTTGATGACGTCCAGTGGTTAAGCAACCGAATGCCATCAAGCTGTTTGCGGCATGCATGCCGTATTCTCGTTGACGTCGTAACACATCGGATGTTAGAGACTGGGTGGTGTGCTGAACAAGAGCAGTACTGCTCCTTCAAACAAAACTATCAACCAATATTGCGAAAGCGGCTGCCCCTCATCCAGCCTAAGCATGAATTCGGCCTTACCGGATTCTCAACAGATTCACTACAATATTACGGGCCGCAATGGATGATTGAGTCTGGACTGTTTCTCGGTCGGCTTCGCTCGCCTTTCAAACCGATCTTTGAGAGGCACACATCCTTTCACGAAGGCCAAATTGAAGATGGATATCGCTCCGACTTCAAATGTCATGCCTGCCACCGCGTAAGATTCGGCATGGATTGAAGGTAACGGCATATGCTGCAAGTGTTGAGGGAGGGAGTCGAATCGTGAAAGCCGTGGCGGTATATCCACAACTTCGTTCCGTGCGTCTCATCGATGTCGCCGAACCACATATCCAAACGGATTCACAAGTAAAACTGCGCATTCTCGAGGTAGGCATTTGCGGCACCGATCGTGAGTTATGCCGTTTTGTTTACGGCACTCCCCCCGCGGGGCTGGACTATTTCATCCTCGGGCACGAGAGCCTTGCCGAGGTCGTTGAGACCGGTACGGCTGTTGCTGACCTGTCAATCGGAGATCTCGTTGTTGGCAGCGTTCGGCTCCCATGCAACCACGCTCAATGCGACGCGTGTTGCGCGGGCCATCAGGACTTTTGTTCCTCAGGGGATTATCTGGAACACGGGATCATCGGATTACACGGCTTCATGACGGAATATGTCGTTGAGGAACGCCGGTTTCTTTGTCCTGTCCCGCGTCATCTCCGTGAAGTCGGCGTACTCGTGGAGCCGCTTACCATAGCTGAAAAGGCGATGCTGGCTGTTCGTAGCACCCAATCGAGATTGCCATGGCAGAGCCGCCGAAACGCTGCCTTGGTTATTGGCGCTGGTCCAGTGGGACTTCTCGGCGCAATGAAGCTGATCTCTGCGGGCTACCGAACATTTGTGTATTCTCTGGGATCACCAGGTTCCCTGCCTGCTCGCATCGCCGAAGCAATCGGTGCAACCTACTTTTCAGCCGACGAAATCGCGGTAGATGCTGCCGCTGCAATCCTTGGATCGATCGATATGGTTTACGAAGCTTTAGGCGCTGCCCGGGTGTCTCTTGATTTCCTTTATCGGCTGGCTCCCAATGGAATCTATGTATTCACCGGTGTGCCTCGAGATCAAAGTCTTGACGCTATTCATTCGAATCGCGTGATCACAAACCTCGTATTGCGGAATCAAGCGATACTAGGCGTAGTAAACGCTGGCGCAGAGGCTTTCACATTGGCAGTCAGTGACCTGTCGGACTTTTATTCAAAGTGGCCCGATGCCGTTCGCGGCCTTATTACGCACCGTTTCCCAATCGAACAATTCACTCAAGCTCTTGAATCTCCCGCCAATTCCATCAAGAACGTAGTAGTGGTCGAAAAGCCCAGAGTCATCAGTTAGATGCCAACCCAATCCGATACGGTCGGAGTCAGATTGGCAAATGCGCAGCTAAGATGCGTTGCCTCGTTTCCGCGCGGAGGGCGTTTTCGCAAAACACAAGTGGAAAATCCGGTTGTAATTCCGAAGATTTTCCTCGGAGGCACCGAGATGCTGCAAAATCGACTACAGTGCTGTAGAGGCAAAAAGCAGATGCCTGCCCAAAATGGTCAATATCGCTTGAAATATCAATAGTTTACGCTGGTCGGGGCGGAGGGATTCGAACCCCCGACCCTCTGCTCCCAAAACAGATCAGACCATTTGTTGAACCCTATTGAAATTGAGTAAAAATAACTGCTTTTGATTGATAGCCTTACCGTGCGTGTCCCGAACCATGTTGATCTTTGTGGCTCTTGGGTGCTTTGACAGCTACAATTTTAACTACACTGGCAGTAGCGACAGGAATAGCGAAAATGCCCGAAACCAATCTCCAATCCGAACGCCAGCAGGCACATTTTCTAATCGACGCCTTGCCGGACGAAAAGATCTCCGCTGTGCGCGGCCTGCTCGAAGTCATGGTCGATCCGGTTTCCATTGCCCTGGCCAACGCTCCGATTGACGATGAGCCGGTCAGTGAAGAAGAGGCCCGCGACATCGCCGAAGCCCGCGCCTCGCTCGCTCGTGGCGAAGGCGTCCCGCATGAGGAAGTCCTGGCCGAATTCGGCATTACCGCCGAGGATTTCGAGCGCTTGGGACGCACTCCTTTGACCCCCGAACCGCACCACTCCGAACAGTAAGCATGGGCCGCAAGAACATCGCATGGAGAGACCAGGCCAAGGCCCAACTCCGCGCCATCGACCAACCCGCCGCTCTGCGCATTCTTCACTCGCTTGCTCACTTCGCCGCTGCGGGCGAGGGCGATGTGAAGCGGCTTCAGGACATCGAGCCTCCAGAGTTCCGCCTGCGCGTGGGAGACTACCGCGTCCGCTTTCACGACCTCGGTCACACCCTCTACATCACCGCCGTCAAGCACCGCCGCGAAGCCTATCGCTGATTCATCATGCGACGACGATACATTTGATACAAGGGTTTCATGCCCCGCTCGTTGAGGCTCTTGTTCGTCCTCTTTGTTCGATCTCTCCGCTCCCGTCGAAGTCTGCTATTGGAAAACTTGGCACTTCGGCAACAACTCGGCGTTTTCAAGCGCAAGCATCCGCAGCCGCGATTCTCTGCCGGCGACAAGTTGTTCTGGGTAATCTTGCGACGGTGTTGGCCGGAATGGCAACGTGCGCTGGTTCTCATCCAACCGGAGACTGTCGTTCGCTGGCATCGGGCCGGATTCAAGTTGTACTGGACGTGGCTCTCGCGGCATCGGATTTGTCGAGGAAGGAAGCCGGTCAGCCGAGAACTGCGCGACCTGATCTTCCGCATGGTCAGTGAGAACCCGACCTGGGGAGCGCCGCGCATCCACGGTGAGTTGAAGATGTTGGGCTTCGAAATTTCCGAGCGAACTGTGCTCCGCTGGATGAGAAAAGCGCCAAGAAATCCGGAGTCTGCCAAACGATGGGCGGCGTTTCTCCGCAGCCATCGCGAGGCCATCGCCGCGATGGATTTCTTCACAGTACCCACGCTCACATTCGGCATTCTTTACTGCTTCTTCATCATTTCCCACGACCGGCGCCGTGTGCTGCATTTCAACGTCACTCGGCATCCAAGCAGCACGTGGGTTTCTCAACAACTGCGCGAAGCATTTCCGTACGATACGACTCAGAAATACTTAATCCACGACCGGGACGCAATCTTCAATACCGAGGTCAGGGAAACCATCGGGGCCATCGGACTGAAGTCTGTGCGGACCGCTTTCAAGAGCCCTTGGCAAAATGGCGTGGCCGAGCGGTTCGTTGGCTCCTGTCGCCGTGATCTGCTGGACCATGTGATTGTGCTCAACGAACATCATCTCAAGCGATTGATGACCGAGTACGTTCGTTACTACCACGACGACCGGACACATCTCGGGTTGGCGAAGCAAACTCCCGATGGCCGAGCAGCGGCAAAACAGGCGACGCTTCCGCCTGACGTTGTCTCAATGCCGCGCCTTGGCGGTTTGCATCATCGCTACGACCTCGCTGCGTGATTTCACCCGAAACTCGGTCAAGACCAACGCAGAATCAGCGAGAGTAGTGCGTCCGCATTTGCCCGTTCAGCCCATTCGCGTTGTCGCTCATCACCTTTTCTCGCCTCTCCACTTTCGTCGATGGCCTCTTCCGGTCGGCTCCGACCTCGTTTAACTGTTAAGAATCGAGCTATTTTCATGCGGATGGCATTTTGGCGAACCACAGGATCGTGAAAACCACATTTCGCTCACATCTGCGGATGCCTGCATCGTAGATATACTGTCGTAACTACAAGTCGTTTCTAGTGGGTTTTTAGTGGCAAGTCGCGCTTATGCTTCTTTGGCCTGAACCGCTCCAGAAGGGCGTAAAGGATTCCAGTTTCCAACGCCACGATTGGAACAAGCGTGCCGTAGGTGGCTCTGGGAACACGGTCGATCCCAGGAAACGCCTCGTTGAAGCAAACCAGACCGTACATCAGGGCTGCGTGCAGGAGAAGCGCCGGTATCAAGCCTATCCAGAGCCATTTCTTCTTGAGCGATTTCCTCTCCAGGAAAACTAGCAGAGTGATGAAAACACAAGCGGTACATAGGTAGACCTTCAGGGCGATCTGGGCCCACTCACGCCCCATCCACACAAGGACATATAGCGGTATCCCAGCAACCAACATGATCGCCACAGCCCAATTCATTTGCGTGTTCTCTTCTTGCTCGTCCATTTCTTCGTGATCGCTCATGGGTGACTCCAGCCACTGAAGCATCCAGCTTCCTGCATGTTCTTGTACGAGCCGTAGACCGCCAGTCCTTTCCCGGCCACATTCAAACCCTTGCCTGCAAATTTCGCGCCTTTGCGAAAGCCCTTTCCAACTTTGATCTTGGAACCAAATGCATTCAACACCCTTCTATTCTTGTAAGCCTCTGACAATTCTTTGCCTGCATCGACTCCCTGATCTAAAAAAGCGTCGCTGGCATCGCTTGCATCATCCGGGGTAGGGATAGGAGACCACGCCAAGGCAGCAGCTCCGGCACAATCGAAAGCCTTGTTGACGGGCGCGGTTTGCTGACTGACATTTTGAATAAACTGCTGGGCGCTTGGGGCAATCGGCTGCGCCCCCCAGCTATTGTCAATCGGAGTCTGTGAATAGCCGTTCGCAATATCGCAGTTGCCTGAACAGGTCGTTCCACCCATTTCCGTGCCAGGCGCATTTGCGTACGTCACGTAGGTGTTAGACGAATCGTAGCTCGTGAATCCAAAAGTATCACTGTCGGAGAAGTAGGTCGCACCCGTGACGCGACCATTGATCCAATCGCCCCCGGCGGCACCGCAGTCGCTTGACTGTTGGCTTAGGCTCGTCCCCGAATTCTGAGCCGAATCCTGCCGGTCAATGGATTCGACGGCGTTTCCAGCATTATTGAAGTACACGCAATCCAGCCCATCCGGATCGACGTTGATCAGTGCATTGTTGCGTCCATAAGCGTAGAAGTTCCAACTCTGCGGGTCACTTGCATCTGCCGTCCACGAACCCAACGGATCGGGAGACAGGAACCGTCCCATTGAGCTTGCGTAGTACCTAGCCCCGAAGTAGTCATTCCCTGATTCGGTATCGCGTTCTTTGCCGGTGAAGTGCAACGGGGTGGAATCGTCGGCGGGGTAGCAGACATCAGGATACTCGGCCAGTTGATCGCCGTACGGTAGTGACTGGAAGTCCATCTCCGGGCATCCGAGGTTGGCTAACATGCCGGAAACCTGCATGCGACGCGTGCCCAATGCGTCCTCAAGGTGAAAATGAAGCGCGGGCTGGCCCGAAACCAGATCATAGGTACCGATTAACCCGCCGCTCGCATAGACGTTCGTCCGCTGCCACGTGCCTGAGCCGTTGAGAATCGACAGCTCTTCCCCGCTGGGCCCCAGCACATAATCCTCGGCGAATTGGAAGCCGTTGGTAGCCGGATTGCAGCTCATGGTGGAGATTGTACCTTTAGCGACGCGATCGCCGTCGGCGTCGTAGAGATAGCCGGTCATAGTAGTGAATCCTGGCGCCGGCGTGCTCTCGACTGCGCACACGCGCCCCTCGGCGTCGTAGAGATAAGTGTTGCCAGTCGTCTCGTCCTGAATCAGGTTCCCGGCTCCGGAAGGATCGTACTGGTGCAAGCCATCGTTTATCTGGTTGTTGCCGTTGACTGGCGACGCATCGAGCGAGAGAAGTGTAGCGCCGGAGGCAGCCTGACAGGAACTGCCCGTCCCATTCGTGAATCCCGAAGCGCCCGAAACCAATTCCTGGTGCAGTCGATTGCCAAACGCATCATAATCCCAGCAGAGAGACTGCGCAGTGCCGTCAGGCCAGGTGACCTTAGCCGCAGAAAGCCGATAGAGGGAGTCGTAGCCATTGCCCGAACCAGAAAAAGCGGACATGCTCCACGCGCCCATAATGCCGGGGCCGCTGCCAGGATAAGTCGCATCATTGAAGGACGTCACGTTGCCGACACTGTCATAGTTGGAGAGGCTGTAGCTATAGACTGTGCCCTGGTTCATGGACGACGCGTTGACGGCAAGCGTGATTTCAGCTTCGTCAGTGTGCTGCGGTGAGGCGCTGTCAACCGCCTTGAAAGTGAGTGCAGGAGGGTTGGTGCCGGTAGAAGCTGTAGGAGTGCCGGTGATTGTGGCGGGCGTGCTTCCACTGGGCTGGTTGAGCACAAGGCCAGAGGGCAACGTTCCGCTGGCCACTGACCAAGTGATGTTGCCCGTGCCACCCGAGGAATAAAGCGAAGCGTTATAGGCCTTGGTGACCTGGCCATCGGGCAGCGAGGTGGAGGTGATTTGTAGCTGGGTGCTCGATGGTCCGGCGGGGCAGGTGCCCGTGTTATAGGGGGTGTTGGTCGTGACCAGGAACGGAAGCGGATTGCTGGTCTGGCCTTCGACCTTCACGAAAACCTCGCCGGACAAGGCTCCCGATGGTACGGTGAGAATGAGCATGTTCGAGGTCCAGAGGGTGACCGTGGCCGGTACGGGTGTTCCCGCTACTTCGGTGCCGCTCGAGTTCTTGTAGTAGCTAATGAATTGCACGAAGCCATCGCCACCCAGATTCGAGCCGTATATGACAAGCGGTGTGCCTACCGAGCCGTAGGCTGTAACGCCCGCCGGCCAGGTCGTTCCGGCGATCGTTGCCGAGCCTTGCAGCGGCGCGTAAGGCGCCTCAATGCTGCCCAGCAAAGGTGGCGGAGTCTGCGCGAACACCGAGACACAGGCCGCCGTCAAACCTATCGCTCCGAGAAATCCGCGCCATGCATTCATCGGGTGTACGCCTTTCTTCAAGTTTGGTTGCTTATTGCAACAAATGTCTTCATAACTTGACGGTGAGTATACAAATGGCATCTTTCTAGGGAACCTGCCCTAATGCCGAATAGCTCGTCAACCACATCCTTGACGGCGAGAACGTCTGTATTAGGTTACCCGGCATTTGTGACGTGGGGTTGCTGCCGCAACCGGAAGAGGCACCCGAGCTAGTCGAGCCCAGATACCAGTTCTGAAGGCCACCGAATGTTGTGTAACCGGTGCTGCCGGTAGTGGTAGATGAGTTTGTCTGGAATAGGTTCATTGGAAAATTCTCGCTCGGACTTGAAGTCTGCCCCCAAGTGCTCGTCGTCAGGCAAGGCTGCGACGCGCCATTGAAATAATTGCTGAGTGTGAGCGGCGACCCATTTGCACCGACTGAGTTTGTAAGAGTCTTGAGGTTCCCGAGGGAGTCGTACGCCATGATAAGCGAATACGCTGACGGTGCCGAACAAGTTGAGCCGACGCAGTGCTGCTGGGTTGCGCCCATCACACGGCCCATTTGATCGTAAGCCTGGAAAGCCTTAAGGCTGAGATAGGAACCCGCTGTGGGCGCAGAGCTGCATGTCGAATTCGCGGCCTGCGTCCATTCATTGATCAATCTTTCGACTGTATTCCCGCTCGTCGAAGTCCCATACTCATAGCACGATATTGGAGTGCCCCCAGTGTCATTTTGGTATGTTTTTTGGAGAAGTTGATTGATGGCGTTATAAGCGAAATTTGTAACAATGCCGCGGGCATCGGTTTTTGAGCCGACATTGCCGTTCGCGTCATAACCGCTCGTGCAATTACTACCGTTCGGAGCTGTTCCACCGGTCGTACCGTAGCAAACGTAACCGCTTTCTGGATTGTAGGATTGCACCAGGCGAGACAGACTGTCGTACAAGAACGACCGCGTTCTGGAACCCGACGACCCGAATGCGCCACCCCATTGTGTGACCGTAAGCAAGTTGTTCAATTGACTGTAAAGGTAATCGGTCTCCATTGAGGGTGTTTGAGAGCTTCCGTTGGGCTCCATCACCTCGGTAAGCCGCCCAAACGCATCTGAGCTTCTCTGCCAGTGATTCCCGTTCTCGTCGGTATAGTCCGCCCAGGTCCCCGTCACGCTCCCGGTCTGGCTGCTGTTGTTCCCCAAATGAACTGTGCAGTTCCCCGCACCAGGAGCAGAATTGTTATAACACCACAGTTGATAACTGCCGTCCTGCTCCGTCTCCCTCGTCGTTCTTTTGAGCGCGTCGTATAAGTAAGTGATCGTGGTGCTGGCAGGAGGCGATGAACCACGAAATGGATTTGTCACTGAGCTTACGTTTCCCATACCGTCATAGGTAGTTTTCACTGTGTCTGTACCAGCCGGATCGGTGGTAAGTTGTGATTCGACCGTGTGTCCCATGCCGTCCATGGTTGCAGTGTTTGATACCCAGCTGCCCGAAGGCACTCCAGAGATTGGACAGGTGCCGCTTCCCACGGTTGTGTTGAGCAATTTGCAGGAAACAACGCTGGGCGAAGGAGGCGAGTCGTTGTATTGATTCCAGGCCATACCGCCGTCCGGCGACGTTGTCTCAGTCGGCCTGTTCAAGCTGTCGTTATAGACAAAGCCAGTGGTATTGCCGTTTTGGTCTTTGGCGCTGGTTAATTGACCGTTGTTGTAGTCGTATGTGAAATTCTGCGTGTAGCCAAGCGGATCAGTGATTGTAGTTAGAAATGAGTTGGTATTGGCTGATGGAGTATACGTCGTGTTCGCGCCGCCCGACAAAATCGTGTAACTATCTGCGTAGGAATAATTCGTGACAAAGGTTGAGCCAGAGATATCGGTACACGACTGATTACCGCAAGGTGCTGTCATCTTCAACACTTGGCCGGTATCGTCATAGGTGTACGTCGTAGTCGGCCCGGCCCCTCCGGACGATAGCAGACGAACTTGCCTCGTTAAATTGCCGCGCGGAGTGGTCGAGGAGCCATTGAAGTTCGTGTCGTGCGTGCCAGTTGGGAGATTTGATACCCCAGTCGTTGAATTGCCAGCGGAAACTGTCGCGCACAGTGTGGTCCCACCATCGTAGTAACTGTCAGCCTCAGCGATCCAGTTTCCACTTCCGTCTTCAACGACCTGCTGGCAGGGCTCATCGCGAATCGTTCCGGGAGATGAAAACGTCCCGTAAGTAATCAGCGTCTTTCTCGCGGCTGTGCTTGCTCCAAAATCGTACTCGTCAATCTCAGTCGGTAGATAGGAACCGCCAGGGTACTTCGTCTTCGACGTCACCGAACCTACCGTCGTATCTACTTCGAACATAGAAAATTGATCTTTCCACCATTTGGTGGTCGTCACAAGGGCCGACGAACTCCCCCAATCATTTTTCGAAGTCGTATTCTCCAAGGGAATCTGAACGCCATATTGCGACCCGGAAAACTTTTCTACTGGCAACGTATAGGGTTGATACGTATACACGGTCGATTGCGTCGTGTTGGCTAATTCATCTGTTGTCGTAACAGTTGTTGACTTTGTGGTCCAGTACTGAGAGTCACTGGTGAAGGTAGTCGAATAATTAAATGTTTGCTCCAATGCGACATGCACGCCGTCGTAGCTTACCTTCCTGGTCGCCACAACTGGGGTATTGTATTGATACCAGCAGACTCCGGCCTCCTCTTGTTCACCACCTCCATTGACGGGCTCCCAGGCCGCCAGCGTCGCTCCAAGCGAATATGTAGGGTTTGGCATGTATGTGTACTTCACCCATCCCCCGCTTGGATAGACGATTTCGTTCAGAAGTCCGTATGGGTTGAGTATTGTGGAGTCGGTTGGGTTGCTGTTCCCGGAGTAAAGAGTGAATTGTTGACCGTTCGGAAGATTGATCGCCGACACGACATCAATCTGTGCAGAAGACACCGAGAAGCCGTTTTGAGGGCAATAAGAGCCAAATCCATTTGAATTCACTATCGAAATAGACATGTCATTAGCGTTTTGTGTCGGCGGCAGGGCCCATTCGTAGGCATAGGATGCGGCGGTTGTGCTCCACTCAACACCGAGTGAAATTCCCCCACTAGTGACCGTATCGGTTGTGCTACTTAACCCGGTGCCACTTACTGTCGCAGCTGATCGCCCGGCCGTGTCAGTCAAACTAACGTTGTATTGGTTATTTGTGTTGTTGTATGAATGACTAGCTCGGATAATATTCCCGTTGCGATCCTCGATCTGTTCCGGTACAAAGTAATCAAAATCTGTCTCGCTAGGACCGAACGGAGTGAAATTGGAGTAGACAGTACCTTTGGAGTCGGACACTGTAAGTCCAACTGGCGCCGCACCCCCAGTTCCCGCGCCCGCCTGTGGGAGCTCGGCAGTGACCTCATCATCCTGCCAAGACTCCGCTGGAGGTATCGTGGGGCCGCCAAGCGGGGACGGACATATCGAATTGGCATTCGTTTGCCACGTCTCGGCCAACCCATAAAGATCGTGACCAGTACCCTGCGGTTCGGTGAATGTATAGTGGTTGTCTATTAAGCACGAACCACCAGGTGGCCCAGATAGAGGAGTGACTACCTGGTTTGAGTAGCTTAAAGAGGGGACGCCATATTGCCATCCACAGCCAGTCCCAAACGGAATTGCGTAATCGACGGCATTAGTCGGACAGTGAGTGATAAGCCCCAGGCTGTGCGGTTCACTAACCTGAAATACACCGCTGCTATGGTAGCTAAGTGAAAGCGGCATCGTTATGCCACGCGATGCAGCAACGGGAAACGTAATGCTAATGCTGACGGCGCCGCTCGAAGGATCGACGGTTTCTGCGAGCAGGTGTATGTAGTCATGACCGACGCCCGGAATAGGAGTCGCGGTCTCCGCAGTGACTGAGGCGCCGGGCATCGTAGTTTGCGCCGAGGCAAATTGGAGCCATCCGCCCAGAAGCAATGAAAGCAGCCACAACGCTCTAATGCACCGTCGAACTCGCTTCTTCATTTGTTTTTCCGTAGAACTTGTCATGGCTGTACCTTTTGCGGGAGAGTGATAGTTTCGAGTCATAATCGACTGCGGATGCGCTAGCGGGCAGGCCACCGAACTGTTGATCGTGCTACCGAGGACTACGTTAGAGACCTTCATCGCGATCCCGCTTTCCCTCCATAACGTGCCTTGCGTTACTGTAGCGTCACGACAACTTCAACGACGCCGGTTCCAGAATCAAGCGTCCCCATTGCCTTGCCGATCACCGCGCCGAGCATCCGGTTGCGGTCGGTTCCCTTCATGGCGTAGCCAGGTGTGGAGGACGAAACCAGAAGATCGCCCCTGTGAATTGGGCCGTTCTCGGCACTGACCTTCGTCGGAACAATGCCGACCATCGCCATGGGAATTTCCTGCGCGCTTTTCGACAACGTTTCTCTGCGGCCGATCACGCCGGGCTTGGTGGCAAAGATGCCGGTCACCATGGTGGAATACGGCTCAGACGACTTCTCAACTTCTCCATCGTCGCCGGACCCTAGAACCAGTACGTCGCCTGGCGCATAGTGCTTCAGGTCACCTCGCGCATCGACTGCTTCGGCGTAATCGCCGCCGCAGAGTACGCCTGTCCATGCAGTCGTTTGAACAGTACCGCTTGGGTCGGAGGTGAACCGAAGCCCTCCATTCACCTCAAGTTTGGCTCCAGGAGTTGTCGTGCCGATGCCGACGTAGCCGGTCCCGAAATTCATGGTGAACAGAGGAACATATCCGGACCACATATCCGAATCAGGTCCCCAATTAGACGCATTTAGGAAGTCCAGCGAAACCCCATTCCACTTGATGCCTGCATGACGAGTTCCATAATCACCCAGGAATATCCCATCGCTGGAGGAACCGCCGTAAACCGATGCAGTAAAGTTTCCATTGGTGGAACCATTCCAGCCGGAGCTCATAATATCTCCATCTACGTTAAACGTCGTTACTGGATCTGGCGTTTCGATACCGACGTTTCCGTTGTTCTCTATTGTTAACGCTTGCTGTTCCCAGCCCGTACTTTCAGTCCAAGTAAGCGCACCTCGATAATTGCCATTACTATCGGATAATACCTTGACTCCAAAAACATGACCAGGGACCGTGACAGTGATGCCTTTATCGTCATTTGCCTGCCCGGAATCTACGTTGACTTGCAAATTAGTGTTTGGACTCGTCGTCCCGATCCCAACGTTGCCACTTGCTGGAAACGTATTCGTCTGCGCCAACGCACCCACGGCCATAAGTGCCAACGTCCACCAAGTCAAAATCGCGTACCTGCTCATCGTCCCCTCCGGGTTCCATAGTTGGGCGCTTCACGCGCGATATTTGCCGTGTGAACTAGCTGGTGTGTGCTCACAAGTGTGAGAAAGCGCACGCCTATGCTCTCGCTCAATCAAAGTGAAGCTCACAAGGGAAGAGCGAGTGGTTCAACACGAGCGGAACTGTGATTCTTAATTCGCCGGGAGTATAGCCTGTTTTCTACATGGATCAACGCTATTTTTTATTGAAAAGCGGCAGAGGTGTGGATAACCATGACCGACATTATTTACTAGATAGTAAATCGATAGGTTACTTGAATTGCCTGCAATGTGCGCTGTAACACTTTTCGACTTAAACGCGTTTCCTGCTTTGGGAGGGCCTACTACAAATCAGGTGTGCCGTCTAGGGGGAATTTCGGCCATTGCATCTTAGCTGCTAACGAACTTTACTTTGGAGATGGGTCAATATCCACTCCGAATCTCCCTCAATGACGGTTCTTTGGTTGCCGCCGTGGTTGGAGCACCAGAAGAGCGCTTGTCCCTATCATGGTCACTCCGAGACGTTGCCATAGCGACAAGCCCGACCAGGCGTTCGCAATGATACCTCGGATCAGCAAGAGCACCATTACGATGCCCAGGATAGTTCCGATGCGCTTCAGGGCATCAGCAGGCCTTACTATGCCCAGCATGAGCCCGAAGGCCGTCAGAATGAGAGCGATCATTGCGACCGACCCTGTAAGCACCACCCAACCCTGCATGAAGTTCGACCCGTTCATAGCGCAACGCTCCTCTCTCCACGGAATTGGCGTTATCGTTTCCCGGAGAAACAGCCACGATTTATGTCGGCCAAAATCCCCGTGCCATCAAATTGAATCTCGGCTGGTTCTCGGCTGCGGCGAAGTATGCCATCCAGAATGCTTTGACCGCCTCCTTGCGCTCGGCCGAGAGCGGGGCGAAGTCGCTGCTTTCAAGGCGACCAAGACAGAGCGAGACACCTTGGAGCATGAAGCCATGCCGTTCGCAGAGACGTGCGGCGAGCTCCCGGGCACGGGCCGGCCTCGTGAGCGAGCCGGCCGAGACGAAACTGTTGGCGCCGTCGTCTTCAAGGAAATCGCTCGCGAGGATGATCCTGCGGTCGGTCCCATCGGGAAGCAATGCGAACTCCTGCCGGGCAGCGTCGAGTGCGCCAAGGATGTCAGTCCGCGACTGGTGCTTATCGAGTGAGGCGACCCAAACGGCGAACTTCTTCCCTGCCTCATCCTGGAACTGGCGCAGATCGGTACCTCATGCCATCTACGGCTCACAATGAGGAAGCGCATATAGCGAATCAACTCCTTGTAATGCTGCTGGCAGACGCGGAAAAAGTTGACCATCTCGCCGTCAAGATCATTTAACACCTCGACCTTCGACGGCTGTTTGTGGAAGAACACCTGTGCGCCGCCTGCAAATGGCTCAACGTAGGTCGTGTGCTTCGGGAAGATGGCAATGATTTTATCCGCGATCGTGCGTTTGCCGCCGATGTAGGGCAACGGTCCGATCATGTCCGGGGGATTTTGGATTGTCTGATGTTGCAGAAGGGCGCTTCGATTCGACCTTTAGGGATCGAAGCGTGCAATCATCTTACGCGAGTGACGAAGAAATGATAGATTGCAAAACCTTGCGAAATGCAATGCGTTCATCGGTGCCACTCAGCGGGAATCACCACATGAATCACAGCAGATGAGCCAAAGCGCAGACGGCGATGGCACGAAGAAGGATGGGCCGCTCGTCCTTTCCGAGCACGGGGTGGTATACCACAACTCTACGAAGAGTTGTGCAAAAGCCACCTTCGCTCCTCAGTGGCTAACACCCGTCGAACGGCCCGATGGTATAGTACGCTCCATACCAACGAAAGAAAGGTTGCGTAATCTGCTCAGGAGGATGAGTACAGAGAATTCGACGCGCGCCGCACATCCGACATGAGGGTATAGAATTCCGCCATCACAGCAAATCATCCTGATGGAGAGATGTGATGGCTCAGCAAGGCTCAGATGCAAGCCAGGATGCCAAAGTAAATGCCGAAGGGATTGAGAAGGAAATCGAGGCCCTTCAGTCTCGTTTGCGCGAAACAACTGGAAGCTTGGGCAGTTTCTGGGACCACGTTAAAAAGATCAACGAGCTTTTCAAGTCGCTTAAGCCTCTCTTGGCTGAGGATCGACGAAAGCTCTGGGCGCAACTTGAAGGCGTTTGCACTGAAGCAAAGGAGCGTCAGGCTGAGAATCAGAGGAATTGGGAGAAAAGGAAAGGGGTTTCAGCCAATAAGCGGAGCCTTGTTGAATCGAAGATCCGCGAGGCGTATTTCCAGGCGAGAGGCGGGAGTTCCGCGTCGGAGCTTGCCAAAGCCGGCGAGCTGCTCAAGACTGCCTTGGAGTGGATGAAGACTGGCTGGTCAGGATTCACCGCCACCACACAGCTCTTTGCTTTGGACGACGGCAAAATGATCAAGACAGACCATGACGCGTGCTGGGAGCGGTGGAAGGAAGCCAATGAGATGCTCCAATCGCGCCGCCAAGAGATAGGCGAGAACAACTTCAGCCATTTTCGCGGTGAGGCCGAGGACACAATCGGTATTGCCGCATACGACCCAAAGCGGGCCAAAGGGAGAGTCCAGGCTATTCAAAAGGCCATGCACGGAACGATCATGACCGGCGATCAGTTTTCGGACATACGAGAACTTCTAGACAAAGCATGGGCTCGTGCGAGCGAAAAGCAGGGGGAAAAGCATGATGAATGGTTGCAGCGACAGCGTAGTTTCATTGATCGGAAAAGGGAGCTGATCCGCCAGATGGAAGAAACCATCGAACGCATTGAAGAAGAGATCGACCATTGCCGCGACCTTGTAGCAAATGCACGAACCGATGACTTCGAAAGCAGCGTGAGAGAATCCATGGAACGCAAGTACGACGTGATCGCAGCAAAGCGCCGGTTCATTGCAGAGCTTGAGGAGCAGATTCGCGAAATTGAAAGCAAGCTCCGCCGATAGGACAAGTTGGCCCATGCCTGGCCAGCGGGCGAGTTCCGTTGCCTAATATCAATGCCCGCAGTAGCATTGATGGCAAGGTGAACCATGGCAATCTCCTACAAACCGGGCGATCTTGTGCCCGCCTCTGGCATATATCGCGTGACTCATGATCCGCGTCACGCCTACGAACACGAAGTCACATGCATCGCTGGCAAGAAATTTCCTCCCTGCCGGAGCTGCGCGCACCCACGATTCGAGCTTGTGAAAGCTGCACTTCACATCGAGGATCACGAGCACTTTAGACGGTAGATCTTGCAGTCTCTCCCTACTGCGATACCATTTCGGCGATCAGGAAGCCGTTGCTGTCCTATATGATCTCGACCCTGAATTGATCCAGCTACGGAATGGGTCTCCACAAATCTCACTAGTTCTGAGCTCGAATTGCTCTTCAATTCCGTATGCTCCATATCTCCCTTCCGCCGTTGCAATACACTTTTCAGCCAGTACCGGCCAGCACAGATACTTGACAATGCCTGTCTGAGCGCTATGCTGAGGAGATAAATTAACTATTCACCTTCCATGCCGGAATCACCCAGGAAATCTAATCACGAA
Organism: uncultured Occallatibacter sp.; assembly: GCA_964528915.1. Classification (GTDB taxonomy): domain Bacteria; phylum Acidobacteriota; class Terriglobia; order Terriglobales; family Acidobacteriaceae; genus Telmatobacter. The sequence goes on along the minus strand of CAZGUD010000021.1, from coordinate 80,284 downwards.
AACTCATTTGAACCTGCCGGGCAAGAAGTCAGAAAACAGCGATTTCAGGCATTGGCTGAACAGCACGATCTCTTGGATACTGAGATGGGAAAGCTGATCGCTGAAGAATGGTCCCTTATCGCTAAGAATGGCGAGGATGAGGCAGATTTTCTCCGTCTTCAGGAGATCAATCGAAGAGAAATCGAAATCATTGAAATGCAGAAGGAAATTATCGAGGGAATGGCACGTCTCTCGGGATCGCCTGGACAATAGGGCGGGCGCGCAGCAAAGCGAACATGCGTCCGGTATCGAGGTCAGGTTCATCATCCGGTGTGGAACCGGAAGCGCCCGATGCCAATCTCGGGAACATACCTTCGAGGAAGGATGGGCCGCTCGTCCTTCCCGAGCACGGGGTTACCACCCGCAACCGAAAGAGAAAAAGTTGCGTATCAGCCACCTTCGCTCCTCGCATGGCTGACACCCGTCGAACGACCCGATGGTATAGTACGCTCCATGCCAACGAAAGATAGGTTGCGTAATCTGCGCAAAATGCAAAGGTACATAGACGAACAGTTGACTTATTTCGCCATCGGTTTATACTGATAACTGTATGATTCCCAGCAACTTACAGACGCTTTTCTGGGACACGAACCTTGACACCTTTACGCCTGAGGCCTATCCCGACTACACGATCTTCCGGGTCCTCGAGTTGGGCGACGTGGCGGCGGTGGCCTGGCTTCGAGAGACCTTTTCCGAGTCGGAAATCCGCCGTGTGCTTTCGACTGAACGACGCCCCTCCGAGAAATCCGCCAACTTCTGGGCGCTCGTATACAGGGTTCCGTCCCGCGAGGTTGCGGCGCTCAACGGCAGCCGCTAACCATAACATCTCCCACCAAAGGACACCGCCATGACCAATCATGAACATGAGGCGTGGCACAGCGAAGTGATCCCCGCCTCAACCGAAAACACCCTTGGCGCCCTCCACAACGCGCACTTATTGGAGCACTTTTACTTGGCCGGTGGAACAGGACTGGCTCTTCAGTTCGGCCATCGACTGTCCCTGGATCTGGACTTCTTTGCAACGGACCACTTCAACGAGGAGGCGCTCCTCCAGTGCGTCCAAGGGCTTGCCGGATTTGCACTGGTCACGAAAGCTCCATACACGCTTCACGCCACTGTCCAGAGTACGAAAGTCAGCTTTCTGGGATATGCTTACCCCGTGCTTTTCCCAACGAACCGTTTTCTCGATGTTCCCGTCGCCGATCCGCGCGATATCGCTTGCATGAAAGTGAGCGCGATCGCAAGCCGCGGCACCAAACGCGATTTCGTGGACCTCTACGTCTCCGCCAAGCGTTTCGGCCTCAAGGAAATCTTGAAGCTCTTCGAACGGAAGTACGCGCAGACCCACTACAGCATGATTCACATCTTGAAGTCGCTTACCTTTTTCAAAGATGCCGAGAAAGATCCGATGCCCCACATGCTCGTGACCCTCGACTGGGAAACCGTGAAGCAGTTCTTTCTCCTGGAAACACCACGGTTGCTTTGACGAGAGAGATGCGGGGCCCAATTCAGTTCCTGGAAATTGCAATCCATTCGGCCTTCATCCATTGAAGGCCGTTTTATTGTCGATGGCGCTAGAATTCTCGGGCCAAGCGGTAGTGTCCTAATTTGAAATCCATAGGCTTGTCCTCCGGCTATGGCCTTTGGATTTCCTTCCCTTTATGGCTCGAATCTTTTTCCCAACGCCGGCAGTAAAACCGTTTAGAACAATCGCGGCATCGTACCGGGCGCATTATCGCGATCAGGAAGCTTAAATCCCGTAATAGCTGCACGCGAGACGGGCGCACATGTAAGGATCGGCAATTCGGGCATTGCACTAAAGAATCGGCGGTCATAAGGTTCCGATCGTGGCAAACAACGTGCTGCATACTCCCCCATGGATGAAGCCAATAGCGCCGTCCGGGTACCAGTGAAAACTTTGCCTAATGCAGATTTACGCCACCTTTTCATGGCGAGTGAATTGCGATAGAGTGAAGCGGAGATACTCAAGCGACGCGAGAAAGCTCTTCTTCCGGATCGGGCAAGATGGGGATCACGAAGTCCGGCTCTTCGCGGAAAAAGGTTCTAACGTCGTTTGGCCTGGTCCCCGTTTTCCGCACAGAATCGAGTACGATTTTCGTATTCAGGAAGGTGCGGAACGATGTCAAGGAGCAAGCACACGGAAGCGCAGATGATCGCGGCTGTCAAGCAGATGGAGGCCGGCCGTAAGGCCGAGGATGTGGGCCGCGAGGTTGGTGTGAGCGCACACACGATCTATGCCTGGAAGGCGAAGTACGGCGGCATGGACGTGAGCGAGGCGCAGGAAGCCAAGCGATTGCGGGATGAAAACTCGCGATTGCGCAAGCTGGTCGCCGATCTGAGCCTGGACAAGGAAGCGCTGCAGTCGGTGATAGAAAAAAACGGATGGAGCTCGCAGCGATGAAGGCATCTGTCGAGCACATCCGGGAGAAGTTTGCCTTCACCGAGCGCCGGGCCTGCCGCTTGCTGCTGGTTCCGGTATCGAGCTATCGCTATAAGCCGCGGCAGAACGACAACAGTTTGCGTGAGCGTCTGATCGCGTTGGCTCGCGAGAAGCCGCGTTTCGGCTATCGTCGTCTGCACGTGCTGCTGGGCCGTGAAGGCGAGCAGGTGAACCACAAACGGGTACACCGAATCTATCGCGAAGCGGGCCTGGCGCTGCGCCGCAAGAAGCGAAAACACTGTGTGCGGGTGAGCACGCCGCTGGGGGTGTACACGGCCTGTGCCTCGCCAAATCTCTGAACTTGCGCTGAATCAGGCAGTTACAAATGCCGTGCCTGGCGCGCGGATTCGATGTGACAAACGATTATCTTACGTCTGCTGACGCTCCTCGCGGCGATGACACCTGGGTTCATGCGATCCCGCCGCGACCTTTCCCCTGAGAACCTAGCCTTACGCCAGCAACTCACCGCGTTGACGAGGACACATTCTCGGCCTCGCGTCGCCGCAACTGATCGGATCTTTTGGGTTGGGCTCCGGCGATTATGGTCTGGATAGGAGCGGGCGCTCGTCATCGTGCAACCAGAAACCGTGGTCCTCTGGTATCGGACGGGTTTCAGACTGTACTGGAAATGGCTTTCTTGCAAACACGCAGTTGTTAGAAGGAAACCGACGAGTCGGGAACTGCGGGAGCTTATTTTTCGCATGGTTGCCGAGAATCGCACCTGGTGCACACCGCGCATTCATGGCGAACTCAAGATGCTCGGCTATTGCTGGGTTAGTTTTCAACTTAGTGATTGGCATCACAGGGGCTCAGTGACTTTGGTGATTGCATTGCTTTCCCAGCCCGGTAATCGTCAGTCCCTGAACGTCAATTTGGTCGGCAATCTTCATTTCGTGGATGACAGTTGATCGACAACCCGCTTTTTGGGGCAGTTGAAGTTTCCTGACATGTGCGGACCAGGCGTCACAATGTGTTGACTATTTTCGGATAACAAGCCTGTTTTGGATTTGACAGTTCGAATTCGAAGTAGCAAAAAGAAATGCAGCGGGAGCGAGAAAGCGACCCTGGCAAATTACATGCATTAGCAGTATCAGAAATCTCAATAGCAGGTCTTGCCATCCGCCTAAAACAAATTGAGTCTGTCGAATCCAATGGTGTTATACTTCGCCCAATTACGTATTCAACTCAGGGGGCTCGCCATGGGCTCTGTAAAATCTCTTCGGTACAGTTTGTGCCAATTGACTCTGGTTCTGAGCATCTTTGCTCTTCAGAGCGCTTTCGGACAAGAACCTTCGAATCCACCATCACAACTGACCCCTCTCTTAGCAAAAGGCCACGCAGTCGACTGGTGGTTTGTATTTAAGTTCAATGCTGCGACTTTTCCAGGCTGTTCTACAGCGCAACGCAGTTGCCTCTTCGGAGGTTCGGTCCAGAGCTATAGATCTTTTAGCCAGCAGTTTGTTTACGCCAGCAGCGAACACGATGCTCTGGAAAAGGGTGGTGATTGCCTGGGCGATTCCCTTTCCGATCCTGTTGCGGCTACCTTCGACGAAGTCTACAACGGTTCAATGTTCTACGTGATATGGAACGATCAATTCTACGACGATCCTGCGATCACTGGCTGCACAAAGGAATGCGGCAGCCCATGGGGTCATTCCAAGGGATTGCTTGCTTGGGATGCCTCCGGTAGAGGCTTTGTTATGCAAGTGACCACGCCTTCGTGGCCAGCCGCGGGGAGCAAGGACAATCCCCGGGAGAGCGACGGCAACACTCTCGGATGTGTTAAGGACAACGACGTTCAGGTCAGTCAGCATTTTTTCGCGCTGAGACTTTCAGAAGACGACGTGCTGACGCTTCTGAAGGCACTTGAGAATGCCAGCGTGGTCACCGACCCTAACGATCCTCAGATCGTTCACAATGGTGGCCCCGCGAAGATTCAAGCGGAAGTGGTCAAGCTTGGCGCCAAATCGAACCAGACCACAGTGCTCACGGCAACCTTATCGACTGGCGTGGAGGTGATTTCGAAGCCATCCGCCCTTCACGTCCCGCCGTGGCAAATGGTTTCAGCTGTTTTGGAAGGTGTTTCGCTCCGCGCTGCCACTTGGTGGGCCAAACCCGCGATTCCTACAACGACTGCGGACTCCCCCATTGGCTGTTGGAGCGACAGCTTGAGCAAGCCAGGGGCGGTGGAGATTGCTACGACGGGCGAATGGGATGGGACGATTATCGGCCTCAAGGGTGGATTGGGCACGAATTTCAACCACGCCAAAGTTGGCGTTGTTATATCGGGTGCCAAAGATCTCTCCATCTTTGGTGATATGAACCAACAGGGAGCCCTCTCGGGTAATTGCGCGAGCAGCCAGAATGGGCGTGGCGGGCTTTTTTATGTCGTCAAGGACGCTACTCTTTCCGCAAGTTTAGCAGCGCTGCTACAGGGGGACACGGCTCCGAGTCAGTAGCGCCAATCTATGGAGCAGGCCGCAGCGCCAACAATGCGCCCTGCAGGATTTTCACCCAGCGGGGGTCCTGATGGGCCGTGTGGGGAAGGGTTGCTATGGCAAAGAACATTGTCCTATGCATCGACGGAACCGGCAACGAGTTCGGCGTGAGTAATTCGAACGTCGTCAAGCTCTATTCGGTTCTGGACTGCACCGATCAAACGCAAATTGCTTTCTATCACCCAGGCCTCGGAACCATGGGCTCTCGAAACGCGCTTACTGGGCTCCAACAATGGTGGACCAAGAACCTCGGCCTCGCATTCGGATTTGGGCTGAGCGATGCGCTGGAGGACAGCTACAGCTATCTGATGGAGAAGTTCGAGGATGGCGACGCAATTTTCCTTTTCGGATTCAGCCGTGGAGCCTATCTCGCACGAGCGCTCGCTGCAATGATCCACATGTATGGTCTCGTGCAAAAGGGAAACGAGCCGCTGATCCGTTACATCTTGAAAATGTTCAAGAAGAAACATCGCTCGGACGCCGACTTCAAGTTGGCCGCCGCGTTTAAGGCTACGTTCTCTCGATCGTGCAAGATCCATTTTGTGGGCGTCTGGGACACGGTGAGCTCAGTCGGATGGTTGTATAACCCGCTCACGTTGCCATTCACGGCAATGAACCCCGATATCGAAATTGGCCGGCACGCGGTTTCTGTCGACGAGCGCCGCTGCGCGTTTCGTCAGAATCTTTGGTCGATTGATCCGAATTATCCGCAGAACATCCAGCAATTGTGGTTTGCCGGCGTTCATTCCGACGTAGGAGGAGGATATCCAGAACCAGAAAGCGGGCTCGCGAAGATAACCCTGGAATGGATGCTTAAAGAGGCAGAGGCGCAGGGTCTACTCGTTAACCGAGAAAGGAAGAATGAGGTTTTGGGGATGACGGATACGGCCATGGCGAAGCCCGACTGCTTGGCCCCAATACATCATTCTCTCAAGGGTTGGTGGTGGGTTCTTGAAGTTTTCCCGAGACGCCACTACGATATGCGCCTTAACCCACCGAGATGGCGATGGAAGATTCCGTTGGCCTCGCCACGCTATATTGCGCCTAACGCTGAACTGCATCCTTCGGTGATGCAGCGAATGCAGGGAGACCCAACGTACCGCCCCATTAACGTACCGTCTCAGCCATAGGGCAGGAATTGCGAAGATGGCGTCTCCGTTTGCCACGCTACTTCGCGGACTTGAAACAAACAGAGACCTCGCAACGCTCCCATTCGGAGCAATCTCTGTACTTACGGAGGCGTTGTGTGCCCGCCATCATCAGACGGCTGGCGGAGCCACAACCATTGTCGATCCGTATTCCCCCGAAAGTGTTCCGGCCTCAAATTGAAGGTTATCCGGGCGATAAGAAGAGTCGTGCTCAGTGCGGACGAGTACGCTATTGGCCAAAATAGCATTTCTAGCGATTATCCGATGCCTGGGGAATCCCCATAGGATGTTCCATGAGCCATGGAGCGTGTCCAACGATAATTTCGGGTCCAATGGAAGTTTATAGCTCGCCGGTATCCCGGGATCGATCTGCAGTCCCAACGCGCTTGCCTTGCTCAGCATCCAAGCCAGCGTGATGTCAGAAAGAGCTGTGGCTCCATTCACATCGTCAGGCTCCCCGCCACCGACGTCGCTGTGGACCCCAGTGAACCATGTCTGCTCAAGAGTCTGACCTGGAGCCCGTTCGGAAGTCCACAATGTAGGCGGAAACTCGCTCCTTTTCTCGTCGATAGCGAGGGCTTGGTAAGCATTATGGATATCGGGATGTAAGCCGGTATCGAGGAAGCCGTAAAGGATCGGATCGTTCAGGCCAACAGCGGCGGGGATGCCGAGAGACCCGACGGTATCCCAAACACCGACCATCGTCATCTGGGCATCAAACATTTCACTGTCTTTCAGGCTATCAAGCAGTTCTTTGCGCAAATCGCTGGTCAAAGCACGATAGGCGTTGAAGGCTGTTTCGACAACGCTGTCTGAAAAATTCTTGGTGGGAAGACCACAGATAGCGATCATTCCAGCCAGGCTGCGCGCAGTGTAAGCGCCGCGGCTGAAGCCGAAAATGAAAAGGGGATCGCCGGGATCGTAACTGTTTGCAATTTGAGCGTATCCCTGTTTGATTTTGTTCCACAAGCCCGTGCCGAAAGCGCCGCCAAGCAATTTGGATATGGGATTGCCGTCCGCGCCGACACCGTCATCGTAAAAGACCATCTGGCCTGCGTTGCGAATTAGCGTTTTGGATAGTTTGTACACATTGGTGTGTTTGGCGGAGGTGTCCCAGGTGCCGTCCGCACAGTACGCGATGTTCTTGCTCATAATTCCTCCGAACCTGCACCCAAAAAATAGCACAAGCGGCAAAGCAGGGACACGGTTCCGTGTCTGTTTGCGTCACTTCGTGAGCTTGCAAGTTGGTCGTTTTCAGATTTCAATTTCTCTCACTGTTGGCAAATAACGATCATTGTTGATCAAGATCGTCCTCGTCCCCACCATACAGCTTAGAGCGCGCAGCAAGCTCGTCTCGAGCTGCTTTCAATTGTTGCAGGGACTGCTCCTCAAGGCTCCTGTCGTAAGCATTCCTCGAAATGATCCTCCCCAAGCGTTTGATTTGATCCTGCAATACATCATACGCACGTTTGTCATATCTTCTCCGCTCCTCCACTGCGTTCCACCACACGACCAGTGAACTGCATGTTAGCGCAATGATATCTGGGGCTGTTACACCTACATTGACTGCCTCCATGCCGGTCATCCACACCTGTAGCTTCTCATTGTTGCCACGAGTTAGGGTATCAGTTGCACGAACTACATTTTCAATCAGCGTACGTTGGAGCTTACGCCCTTCTTGTTCCCGCCCCCGAAGTTTCCAACTGCTTAGCGCATGCGTCACCTCCTTGAACCCTGACCGCCATTGCGTAAGCGCCCGATCAATGTTCCTGCCACGAACTGCAATCATTCCAAGCTCCAAGAACGCTGAAGTTCGCGCCATAATTGTTGCTGCACTCTCCTCGAACATTATGGAAGCGTCAGCCAGTCCAACCCAATCTTCCCGAACCGTCTTTGCTTTGATCCACAAATCCTGAAGCTCAGGCCTAACGCATTTCAACGCATGCGCCTTCTTTAGATGAACCTCCGCACGAACGGCATCTGGAGTTTCGATCTGCAAATATGCGCGACCAAGCAAACACTCAAGGTCGGGGTGGTCCGGAAATCGTTTGATGGCGACCTCAGCAGATTGCAGAGCATCATCTGGCTTACCTTCGCGCCACAGTGCAGCAACCCGCCGAATCGCCTCGCCGATTTCTGGAGACATGTATGTCGTTCCTTTTTGCGCGCGGACGCACAATCGCGCGAGCCTTCGCGGATCCGCAACTCGCTTGGCAATAAGGTCCGCGACCATAATTAGGCTACTTGGAATAATGATCTTCGCTCCCCCGGGAAGATCTTCCCCTAGAGCAACAAGGTGGAACTTCCTCAATGCACCGAGATCGTCGTTTAGAAGCCGATCATTACTGTCGAGTATGCCTTGCAGCTCAATGAATGATGTCTCTCCAAGGAGACAAGCCGCATAAAGCGTCCGAATTTGCGAATCGCTGAGTTGATCCAGCTCTCTGCCAAATGCAAACCGTCGCACAGTTTCACCGTCGGAACCCTCCCATTCCCTTTTCAGCACGACGTCCAGCGGTTGCCCATTTGCAGTGAGGCGCAAAATGGATGCCGCGAAGGTCGGAGACCCATCGGTTGTCTTGTGGAAGCGTCGGAGCAGCTGAGAATCCCGCTTGAGAGCAAACGATATGCCTAGGCTCCCGGCAGTTACCTGGCAATATTCGAGAAAGTCCTTCTCATCAAGGCCGGCAATGTGAAGTAGTTGCCTCGGTGCCGCGCCGAGGTCAAGTCGCGATGTCAAGAGACTCGCCGAGGGCGACGAACCGCGCCCAACTGTGCGGGTCGTAATATGTATCATAGTTTGAAATAGTTCCTGCTGCTGGGTTGGGTCGAGACTATCCACGTCATCAATTATCATCAGGGATGGAAACATTTGAAGTGCGGAAATGCATTCTTCAACTAATTCTGAAATTGTCTGTTCTGGATCAATGAGTTCCTTCGGAGTACCGAGTTCCACCAAAATCGCTTTTAGTAGACTCTCGGTATCTGAGAAATCCACTCGCGTTGTAGCTTGGAATTCTCCTTGAATCGCCGTATAAAGCAGCCGTTTTGCACTTAGCCAGATTAGCTTCGCAAATCCATTTGGCGGATTTCGAATGAAGTCCTCCGCAAACTCTCTGGCCAAGGTAGTCTTTCCGACACCGCCAATCCCGGTCAGCAATTTCACTGGGGTAAAGCCTTCGCAAACCCAGCGCCACAATTCACGAAGATATGATTCCCGTCCAACAAACTTGATGAAACCTGGGTCTTTTGGCCCCAAATTATTCAGAAGAACTGTTACTCGGCGAAACTCTTCGGCAATCGATACTTCGCGGCGCGCATCACCGCACAGAAATGAAAAGTCCTCAGCAGTACGAGCTGGACGGCATTCATCTTCAACTCGTACATAGATATCGCCTTCGCGGTAAGCCATGGACTCATTTGTGGGGTGCTTTGGTGCATTTCGGCGAAATTGTGCAGGCGGAAGACCGTATGGGCGGCGGGGTACAAGCAACACTCCAACGGTCTTAATGGCTCCTTGGAACTCGACACTGCACGTCGAATAGTGACAATCAATGTGATGCCCGGTAGCAGCAAAAGACTTCTTTTGAAGATCATCAAACGAAAAATGACCTTGAAACCCGATGGCCATTCTCGTCCGATCATCTACTCCAACCACGATGTAGCCACCATAGGAGTTATAAAATGCGACGACATCTTTCACAATCCCGGCCATTTTTGCGGCATGAATTCCTTTTTCTATTTCTGTGGGGTTGCGGTTAAACGGCAATGTCGGCAACTCCGCCTTGTAGTCCCAGAGCGCTTTCTCGTAGTGGAGGCCCTCACCGTTGGGCAAGAGCTCGTGGACAACATCTTCGTCTAAATCTCCGCACCCGATGTGCCGAAAGAGGCGTGCTTTGTGGGCGTAGACACCAGTATCGAACATAGTCTCTATCCTGATCGCTTTTAGATGAAACGTATTCTAACGCCGGGAACCCCGGTTGCAACAATAAACTCCCAATTCGCTCGCAAACCGATACGAAGTTAGCCAGCTCGGGTTGCTCTCTTTCCACATCGACGATTCCCTGCCGATTAATCTGATTTTGGGGAAGACAGGCATAAAAATGGGACAAGAGGCGGGAAGATTGACATAGAGCACCCATGAGCTAGACTTCAGGAAAGAGTCGACTAAAGTTTCAGAACTATTTTCATCGTGAAAAACACCGTTGAGGGAGGGGCCAAGAGAAGCCGTTGGTCACCTGGAGAAGATGGTATTGGTGAATCCAATATCGAAGAAAAGTGCTTCAACGAGAATCTGTCTAGAGCTGAAGAAATTACGACAGCTATAGAATCTGTCGTCGAAGTCCTTCATGAGCAAATTCTGGCTTTGCGGTCCCCTGAAAAGCGCGAGGAATATGACTTTGCGCTCGCAGGTCTCAAAAAATCAGCATTAGCAATGGAAGGATTGGAAGAGCGTCTGTCGGTATTGTCCGCGCAGCTGAATGCTGCTGATTTGATTCGTCGCGAGGGGCATCAATAGTGAGCGGATTCAGTAAGATTTTCCCTTAGATATGCTAGCTCGGGCTGCGCGAATGATCGGCCCCTGATTCTTAGGCTAAGCTGAATGTCCGGTCTAGGCAAAATCGGAATCGCCCATAAATTCAACCCAATTGAAGGACGCTCGCGATCAGACCTAAGCTCTTGCCGGTCGGCCGATGCCGTCCTACTTCCCATCCCATCAGGATCGCCGGAGTGCCCCCAGCTTCGTGGCCACCTTCCGCTCCGCGAGGAAGTTAAGGCATCCAGGGAGCGAACTGGCCGCAGGCAGAGATTGCGTACCCAGGGACTGAATAATGGCGGTTATAGCGGACTTCCGGGATGGTTGCGTTGCCTTCCCGGCGGGTAATCGTTATTTCGTGAACGCCAATTTGGTCGGCTACCCGCTTTTGGAGAAGGTTGAGGTCCAGCCGACGCGCACGGATATGATCCCTAAGCTGTTGAACTGCTTGGGGTACTTGCAGGTTTGCATCTGGTAGCTCGAAGCTCCAAATGGCAGAAAGGCCACGCAACTGTGGACCACGGCCACGGCGACGAGCATAAATCCAGAGTGAATTAGGGAATTGCTGTAGTATCTCTCCCGGCAATGGAGATTTGTGTTTACATCTCGAAGCCCATTAGATAAAGTATTCATGAGTTTCCAAAACATCCCCCACCCCTTTTGTTTGCGCTTTTCCCCGGTCTACTGTCCAAACCATGATTTTGTGGGTTATTCGCCGTTAGGCATCCATCCAGCGATATTCAAAAGCACCATTTACGCCTCGAATTGGATCGGCTCTCGAATCGCTGCTAGGAATCCCACAGAAACTGGACAAGGTGACAACACCGCTATTGTCTCTTGAGACGAACCAGGTGTTGAAGGGGGTCATTTTATGAGCCGCGAACTTCTGACAGAATTGCTTTGGGGTGCGGCATGCGCACAGCTAGCCCTCCTTCTCCTACCTGTGCTCTTATATCTGTTTACTGGTTGGAAAATTCGTAGAGAAAAGCTCCTTTCCTATTTGGGACCTGCAGCGCTCGAAGTGTACTATTCTCAGTTTCCCTATCAAGCCAACAAACAAAAGGACGTTTCGGAACGCTTTCGGGCACAGTTTAACTTCCTGTACGGGCGGCGGCACTTCGTGCTGCCGCTCATCATCTTTTATGGCTTATGCCTAGTGGGCGTCCTTCTGACCTACTATTCCGTCCAGTCCCATTTTTTTGAAACTTCAAACCAAATCACCCTCGAGCCAACTGCTCTCTTTGCCTTGGTCGGAGGGTTTATTTGGGTGCTAAACGACGAACTGCGCAGTATCGCGAGGCGCGATGTTGGTCCTAAAGATGTCCACGGTTGGAGCTTTAGGATTCTTCTTTCAATACCGTTTGGGGTTGCAGTATCTCATGTTTTTGCATCAGTAGCCGGTGATGCAATTGCTTTCTTCATGGGTACATTTCCGACACAGACTCTATTCACTCTTGGCCGAAGAATCGCCGCCTCAAAGTTGAGCCTCGGCGACGATGGTTCTGAGGCGCGGCCTGAGTTATGCCAATTGCAAAGTGTGAGTAGAGCGAACGCAGAAGCATTTGAAGATCAAGGGATTGGTACGATCGCAGCACTCGCATGGGCCGACCCAGTCGACTTGACGATTCGGACGAACTTCGACTTCAATTTCGTGCTCGACTGCATGAGCCAAGCGCTCCTCTGGGTCTATTTTCAAGATAAGACCCAAAGCCTATTTCAGTATTCACTTCGCGGGTCGCAGGAGGCCCTGGCACTCGTAGAGGCATTCGAAGGCAAAGCTAGTCCTAATTCTGAGGAATTGTGCGAGTTTCGCCAACAAGAGGTAAAGGCAGCCTTTGCAGAAATCGCGACGAAACTAAACATGACTGTGGACAGCTTTGTCACCACCTTAAGGCAAGTTGCGGTAGACCCCTATACGCAATTCATCGCAAAGGTATGGAAGTAAAAAAGAGTGATAAGGAGATTGATTAAATGAAATCCACGGCGTTTCTCCTTTGTACGTTGGCCTTGACCGGTCTTCGAGCATGGGCATGGGGCCCTAAAGGCCATGAAGTTGTCGCCTACATCGCGTACCAGCATTTGGACGCCCGAACTCGGACTAGAGTCGATGCGCTCGTGAAACTCAATCCTTGCTACGACGAATGGTCGGCCGATGTTGCGCAGTTGCCAGTGTCAGAAAAAGCGACCGCAATTTTCATGCTCGCTGCGACATGGCCAGACAAGATCAAAAACAATCCTCATGGGGCGGCCTATGATTGCCAACCAGGACATACATTCATCAAGGATGGAGGGGCTGGACCCAATGGAAAGTTCAGCGTGGATATCCCCTCTGATGGACCAGAGGCATCTCAGAACGTCGGGTACGACGACGATCGACGTCACCAGTACTGGCATTTCATCGATCTGCCTTTCTCGAACGATGGCACGCCAACTCGTCCCCCGTACACGCCAAACGCGGTGACTGAAATTGTGTTACTAACTACTGCGATTGGCACCGATGAAGCCGACGCCGTGAAATCCTATGACCTCGCATGGCTAGAGCATCTCGTCGGGGACGTTCACCAGCCCCTTCATGACACGACGCGATTCACTTTGGGCCATCCGAATGGAGATCAAGGAGGGAATCTCGTGCTCATCTGCGGAACGCCGAACTGCAAAACAGAATTACATGCGTATTGGGACCAGTTGCCAGGGCCTGGGAACGATCTTAGTGCAGCCATTGACCTGGGCGAGCAACTCGATCAAGAACCGATTCCGGATGGGGTCGACGAAACTGATCCTAACAATTGGGCGAACGAAGGCTTTGAACTTGCGAAGACGGTAGCCTACGCTCCTCCGGTAACTGATGATGCGGCAGGAAGCACAGGCAGTCCACTTGGAAAGACCTATCGAGCTAAGGCGGTCAAGACAATGGACTCGCGATTAAGTCTTGCCGGACACCGACTTGCGCAGCTTTTGAATACCCATCTTCATTGAGCGCAGGAGCACCAGAGGGATCACTTTGTCGGTGGCGGTTTCGGTAAGGAGAAATACATGAGATGGCTCGTTACGGATCGCAATCTTGATAACAATGATGGGTTCGGCACCGAACTCGGCGCAGTTACATATTGGACCGCAGATCCGACAAAGCTGGGCATCGATTTAACAAAGCGGTCCGGGTGGACCCAGGTGACCGTGAAGGAATTTCAGGACGCCCTCGTTGCGGTTGCGTCGAAGTTTCCGTCCGTTCTAAATACCTCAACTGCCGATCAGAAACATCTGTGCCTTTTTGTTCACGGTTACAATAACAATTTCGTAGAAAGCACCCAGCGATATGAGGCCATCGCCGCTACTCTGTTTGACGGCGATGCCGGGCTGGGCGAACTGATTTCTTTTGACTGGCCTTCCAAGGGATCTCTCTTGGGTTATCTTCCAGATCGCGCGACAGCGCGTAAGGTCGCCGATGACCTGACAAATGTTCTCGAAATACTATATGACTGGATGGCCGGGAAACAGATCGCCGCCACACTGAACTTAGAGGATGCTTGCCGTGCCCGAACATCTGTAATCACTCACAGTATGGGTACCTTTACGAGCTCAGTGGCGGCCGCAGTCGCTTTGACTGATGCAAACTCGGTCATTACAGCACGTTTTCAATCGGCGAATGCAATTCTCCAGGCCAATGGGCGGCGATACTTGGCTGCGGCTACCGTAAAAGCCGTTGCTTTGACACTGCCGGCTTCCGACTTGCATGATTTCGCTGAGTTCTTCCAGGCGAGCCAGGTCTTCGCGGAACAAATCGCCTCGCATCTCCCCCAGTATTGGCAGGCGGAGGCGGGCTGGAATGCGGATACCGGTATCGAGGAGGCTGTTGCTACCGATGCGGCTTCCAAAGATGCCAACTCCCTGCTGCCCGCCAATCCAAAGATGTCCCTTTCATCTGTTCCGGCGGCAGAGTCACATAAAGAGTCCTATTCAGAGGAGACAAACCGGCTAGCCAGCGAAGAGGCATCCGCCAATCAGGTCGAGACCAGCGCCAATCAAATGGAGGAGGCAGCGAGGGAAGCTTTTTCGACAGCTCTCGACGCCAGCTCAGACCCGATCCGGCAATGGGCAGAGAGTTATGTAGATACTTTAGTCAGCCGCATATCGAAATCGATCACGTTCATTCCGGATACCTATGTGAATGAACTGTTGAGTGCCCCTTGTACGACAAGAAATTTAAGACGATAAATGACGCCCTTCAAGAGATTCGAGACCAATATAATCTTGCCCACCAAGGCGATGCAGTGATCCCGCAGCCCTTCTTCAATTGTTGGTTTGTGAGCATTCCCCAGCTTCTCGTACTACTCGACGGGGTGACCGATGCGGACAGTTTCAGAAAAGCTCTGTGGAGTTGCAGGCACATGACCACTGGGACGTCCGATCTGTACTTCGAGATATCGAATATGAGGCGGCTGGCGTCGAATAGTGAAACGACAACTCAAGGCTGAGACTATTCCTAGCGGGTCACTCTCCGCTTCGTGAAACGGTTGCCCTGGAACGGGCATGTCGTCGGGTGCGCTCATCGAGCTACACATATCGGCTCTTGCTCATCCACTTTTCCCGTTTCCAAATCGTATTCGAAAATGGACGAATCCAGGGGGTCAGGTCAAGAAGAAAGGGGGCCGAAGCGGCGACACCGTCGTTGCTGCCTCCGCTACGACCTGAACGCGCTGTCCTGCGGACAGCGCAGGTCTCCGCTCCGGCAGCAACGACGCTCACCCGCTGTCAAGCAGAGAATCATCAACCAAGCGTGGGCCAAATGAGATGAGCACAAGTGGGCCAAGTCAGGTTGTCAAAAGCACCCGGGTATCACCAACGACCGACACATCGTTTTAGTCTGCGCTATACTCTTGCTGTCCACAATTGCTGAAATTCAATCGTCATCAACTTCAGGAGATGATCTTTTATGGCTCGTCGGATCTTGTTAGTCATTTTCCTAATCGCGACAGTAGCCTGTGAGGCACAGGCTCAGAGTAATTCTCCCGCCTGGAAGCGGTGGCAGCATTTACAGCGCGGCGTGGCCCTCAGCGGCTGGTTCTCAGAGAGCGGTAACTATTCGCTTCAACAACTGCGCGCATTCACGACGCCTGCAGACCTCGAACACATTCATCAGCTCGGCTTCGATCATGTGCGTATCCCAATCGATCCGGTCATCTTTGAATGCGAAGGCGATTGGAACGGCTGTGAGCGCATTCAATTCCTCGACCAGGTCATCCAGAAGGCACTGTCCGTTGATCTTTATGTGATTGTCGATTTTCACCCCAGCCCCCAATACACGCACCTCTTGCTTTCAAATCCTCAATCGGCCGACAAGTACCTCAGGCTTTGGGGGCAGATCGCTGATCACTATGGAGCGATGGACCAGGATCGGATCGTCCTAGAGGTTATGAATGAGATCAGTTCGCCCGATATAAACAGTTGGTTTGGTCTTCTTCAGCAGTCCATCGAAGTAATACGGCGCCACGCGCCCAACTCCACCATCATCGTGCAGGGGGCTGGCTATTCTGACTTTTGGGACATGATCAAACTGCCTGCTCTGGCGGACACAAACCTGATCTGCAATTTCCACTATTACGAGCCGCATGTTTTCACTCATCAGGGAGCAACGTGGGGACTGGATTATTGGCTCGACATCAAGCAACTTCCTTTTCCGCCCACAGACAAAGGTATCGCTGAGGCGATGGAACACGCCGATTCTCAGGAGGCGAAGTGGAGAATCCTGCAGTACAAAGAAGATCATTGGGATGCCGACCGAATCGCCAGCGACATTGAATTCGCCGCCAACTGGGCGCATGAGCGGAATGTGCCGCTCATGTGCGATGAGTTCGGGGCTTATCGCAACTTCTCGCCGCCGGAGTCTCGTGAGCGCTGGCTGACCGCAGCCCGCACCGCATTCGAGAAGAACCATGTTGGCTGGACGATGTGGGACTACCAAGGCGGGTTCGGCGTGGTTTACAAGGAGAATGGCACAGTGCGCGATGACGATGTTGTTCTGCGTAGCCTGGGCCTCAAGAAGTGAGACTCCGCAATTCCAGTTGTAATGCGGTTACCAGGTCGAGTACTTGGTGCCGTCAAGCGCTGTCCCTTGGGACTTCGAATATACATCGAAGACGCTCTGGCCGCCATAAGAGTCGGAATCTGGGTCGTCCTGCATGGATCGGAAACCCCACTCGGCCTTGCCGGTCATAGGGTCCACGGGAATCCGCCGCAGAAAACGCACCTTCTTTTCTCGAATGTCGATACCGTCTACCAGTGTCTGCAGATCCGGAGGGTAGCCATAGCTGTCTACCTTTATCTGGACCGCTCCGCTATCAGCTAGGTCCTTGTAGCGGTCAATGGCGTCGCGCATCTCCCAAAGGTCGCGGCGAAGTTCGCGTTCTCTATCCCGCTTCACCAGCATGATGGTGATGGGCGCAGCCGCAGAAGCGAGAATGCCAAGAATCGTGATCGTCACGATCAACTCGACAAGCGTTAGGCCCCGTTCCCTTCCCCGGACCTGCGACTTTATTGAGTTAGGCTTCACGCTTGCTGCCCCTAATCGAATTACGGATGCTGCGCCGGGATCGCCTTCTGCAGATCTCTCCACCCCACCAGAATAAATCCCTTGTCCTTCAGGAATTTCTGGAATTCGGGGCTGCTCACCACGTCCATGTCGTTCTGTCGCCATTCCGCACCCCAGTTCGGATGATCCCACGTCATGGCCTGCAACTCGTCATCGTTGTATCCCAGGTGCACGCTCAACAGATAAACGCCAGGCGGCAGCGCATCAAGAGTCTTTTCGTAGGCGCTCAACCAATCTTGCTTCGCGAGTCCGGGCATGATCTCAATTTCGCGGTCCACCGGCAGGCTGGCGAGGTCCACATCCACGCCGCCAAAGTTGAGGACGCCGGGCTTCTGCGTGGCCACGCCTCTCTGCTTGACCTGCTGATTGGGCAGCACAATGGGTAGCCCGTACTCCTGGCCCATCTTCCAGTACGACTGAAACAAGGCAGGCGTGCTCAGCATCGTGCGCATGTGGTTGTCGAGGTGGGTTATCTTGATTCCCGCGCGCTTGGCCATGTCAATCTGCGCGCGCAACTCACCTTCCACCTCCGATGGAACTGCGTGCTGGGCCACATAGTTCGAACTGCTCGACAGATATCCGCCCGGATCGGTCACCCCCGATTCTTTCTGCAAGCCAGATATTGGCCGCCAGCGGTAGCTCGACCAATCCGCGTTGAGGTCAAGCCTGATGCCCAAATCGGCATTGGGATGGCTGCGCGACCAACTCAAGACCTCGGGAAACCAAGGGCCGGGAACGAGGACTCCCGCTGAAGTTACCCAGCCTTTCTCCAACGCCTCAAAGCTTGCCTTGTCGATGGAGTGGGCCATGCCAAGGTCCTCAGCCTGGATCACGACGAGGCGTGCGTCTGCGCCATAGCCGAGTGTTTCAGCCACTGTATTCTGGCGGGCGGGCGGTGCTTGCTGAGCTGTTCCAAAGACGCAAAGGCCGAGGGCGCATGCCCCATAGATATAGCCTCTCAAGAGCTTTCTCATTCCGAAGTTCCTTGTCTATCGCTGCCGTCGCGAGTATTGGCGAGACCCCGTTTCCTCGATAAGCTTATGAAACACATGCTCTTCGGCTCGATTTCATTTGGATCAGAAGGATGGTGCATTCGTCCTCGTTCCATCCCCGGTCGACAAGTGCAAGCGATCTGAGGCACCCTTAACGGGATACAGTCCCTCCTGAGATTGGAGTCATCCGCGGGTCAACGACCCAAACCTCCCCAACAGTTGAGGTCAGATTCTGGCTTACGCTATTTTGCATTCAAAATGAGATGTACAACGAAAGATGACGCCAAAAGAAAAATAGTGCCAAACGCTCTTGCGACGAACACGATTTTGCTTTTTCCACTTGCGTCAATCTCATTATCCGAAGCGTGCCGAAGTTGTAGAACAAAAGTACGCATAAACTGGAAAGGCCAGAGGCATGCGAAAACCCCTGTCGCCGCCAAGATGAAGGCGCCAAGCCGACTTAGATAGTACTGCATGGAATCGAAATGTATGCTTTGCTTCTCGGGCCAATAATGTCCTATCTCATAGAAAATGCCAATCCCTAGCAAGAAGATCAGGATTACCGGAAAAAAAGGATACTTCGGTGGCCCTGGTCTCACTTCAACTGGAATACCAGATCGCATGAAATCGTTGACCACAGAAGGGGCCAGTAGTGCGCAGATCATCAGCACTAAAATCCCAAAAAGAATCAAAACGGAAATCACGAATATCCTCATTAAAAATCAGCACAAAAATTATACCCGTAAGACGCAGAAGCCCCGGCATCTGTGGCAATTGTGTATCCCATTGTGGTGCCACTTGTATTCGTGGCGACCGAGAGGCCAGCCAGTTGAACGGGCTGGCCTCCGAAGGTCCAGCCATATCCTCCCATCGCGTCCTTCGAAGCCTGAGCGCTATACGACGGAAACATTGTCGCCTGAAACGTTTTGCCGGTACCCGTCGCAACCGTTACGGCCGGGCCAACGCACCAGGTGTTGGTTTCCTGTATGAAAGTCAAATTCAAAGTTAATCCAGCGCTGGCAATGGGCACGGGTATACCTTCGACTGGCACGAATAACGTGTCAAGAGCCCAGTAACCACTTATCTGATAAGCCGAATTCAACCATACTGATGAATCACTTAAGTCCCCTTGGTATATCTGCCCACCAAAGACCGCATTATTGCCACCATAAGTAAAGTCTACGGTGGGTCCGTCGCCCGACGAGAATCCACCTCCCGGCCCATAAACAGAACCGATAGCGTTGGGATCAACTTTTCCGTCAACATAGTTTCCGCCATAGAACGCACAGAGACCCGAGGTCCACGCTGCCTCGGAATCATTATCCACGGAGACATTCCCACCTGAGTCGATGTATACACAGGCCAACCCATCTGGGTCGATTGAGCTCATTGGCCGATTCTCAACATAAGCATACCGGTTGAGCGATTGCGGATCGAGCAGGCCCACTGCCGTCCACCCCGCCGGGTCGGGGCTGAGCCACCGTCCCGCCGACGGGTCATATTTGCGGAAGAGATAGTCGTAGACTCCCGTACCGCCCGATCCGGTGACAACATTTTGGTCCTGGCCGGTAAAGGAGCGATCGATTGTTGTCCCCGCTTCATTGTAGGTCTCGCCGAAGGGAGCGTAGGCTTCCTTCGAATAGACGGTATGCCCCCAAGTGGTGGCCAGACGGCTCGATCCGAGCCAGTCTTTGTGGCGAATATAGCTCAACCCACTTGCATTGTAGATCGCCGTCGAGCCGCCGGGGAGCGGAATTGTGCCCTTCGTCAAACTTCCGCTGTAGACTGCCAGCATTGTGCCGGAGGGGCGGTAGACAAATTGAGTGTAGGTTCCGCTGACCCCCTTCTCGACCATGCGCCCCATTGCGTCGTAAGTAGCCGAGGTTGAGTTAACCGTGATGGGCTGGTTGAGCGCATTCCAGGTGAGCGTGGCCGGGGTGCTTGTCAACTGGTTGCCGTTCTTGTCGTAGGTTGGCATCGGGGTAGGGCCGCTCGAGACCTGGTTAGTAACGGCGCTATAGGCCGCCGGGTAAGGGGTACCCGGAGCGCTGCCTGGCAGGGTCTTTGTGATGTTGCCGAATGGGTCGTAAGTGAAGTTTTGCTGCCATGTGGTGCTTCCACAATTGGTGGACGCGATGCGGCTCAGATCGTCTGCCGTGTAGGTGCAGGTCTGGCTGAGCGGCGAAGGGCTACCGTCTGTATAAACCATCTTTTGCAGCGACCAGTTGGCGTTCCAGGTGAGCGCTGTGGTCACAGTGTATGGGCTTGAAGTTGGGTTGATGGCGTATGTCAGGTTGGTGGGCCGGTAGGTGTTGGGATCGTAGCTGAAGCTGTCTACGTCATTCGCGGAACCGGTGCTCGCGTTTCCGTAGGTGATGCTCAAGGGTGAACTGGCGGAGTTGTATGTTGTCGCCGTAACTAGGTTGAGACTGTGGGTGCCGTCGGTTGCCGAGTACGGGCGCCCCTCGCCATCCACGCCGAATGTTAGGCTGGGGATGCCGATGGATGAGCCGCCCAGCGATGCTGAGATGGCGCCAACCGATCCGTTGGGGAAGAACGTATCCTGAGTCAGGAAGTAGTTGCTGGAGTGCGGGGTTGCCTCCCATATTTGCGATTCGACTCCGCCCGCCATCGTTCCGGTCGTCACCGGTGTCGCGCTAAAGAAGATGTCAGTAAGCTTCGATGAGCAGGCTGACGTGCTGCATGTGTATGCCTCGGCCACCTGTCCCTTTGCGTTTTGCATAGATGTGCCGCTATAGGTGGCGGCGTCGTAAACAGCGTACGTCAGCGGCGTAACGGATTTATAACTGCCGGAGACGACTTGGGATGAGGTTGGCCTGTGAAGCAGATCATAAGTGAAGCAGGTTGCATTCCCTATGTTATCGACGGTCTCAATCAGGTCGCCCGTTGAGGTGCCGGTGCAAGCGCTGGCCGAATCGTAGGTGTAGGTCGTGGTGCCAGCGGTCCCCGAGCCATTGCTCCACTCTGGGATCGTTTCAGAAGTCTTTCTGCCCAGATCATCGTAGGCAACCGTTCGCGTCTGAACGCCAGAGGACTGGGCATTTTGCTGAACTATCTTGAGGCGGCCGGCGTCATAGGTGTATTGGGTCAAGTATCCGGTATAGGAACTTGTCTGGCCGCAAGCGCCACCCGCCGGCAAGGTTGAAGTGACAACTTCGCAGACAGACGTGAGCCAGCCGGCTCCGTTGTACTCCAAGTTCCGCTCCTTGAGATTTTCGGTGCTGGGCGAGGTGACCTGCGGACCAACCGTTACCAAGACATCATTCTGAGTGTAGACGTAAGTCTTCGTCCCGCCTCCGCTGTCGGCAATTTTGGTTACTCGATTCAGCGGATCGTAAGTCGTGGTGGTGCCTGGATTTGTCGGAACGTTGTCTCCCAGGATCCCTGAATACGGGAGGGTTTGCGTAGCCACACGCCCCAGGGAGTCGTAAGCAGTCGCAATCGTGTCGTATGTGCTCGAGCTCGGGCTTTGCTGGGTCTGCTGCAGCAGGGGGCGGCCCGAGGTGTCGTATGTGGTGACAGCCGTGTTGGTGCTTGCGGAGCCATTAAAGTTCATTGCCACTTCAGAAGTGCCGCCGGGCGACGTGGTTGGGTAGCTGTATGTGGTTTCAGCACCAGTAGCATTGTTGGTCACGGACACCGGTCGCCAGTAAGGATCGCTCCCATATGCATATGTGGTTGTGTTGGAGTTCGCATCCACGGTAGTCAGTGGAACACCCCCAACGCAATTCCACGTGGCACCTGTCGTGAGGGATGAAACTACAATACCGCCCGTCTGGCTGACAACGGAGGTTGGAAACGAGTTTCCACAGGCTCCGTATGTGTAGGTCGTGGTGCCGCCATTAACATCGGTGGCAACATCCAAGTTGCCGGTGTCAAAGTACGTGTAGGACGATGTCTGCCACGTGCTGCCAGATACCAGCCGCTGGACCGAAGAGAGATTGCCAACACTAATCGCTTTTACTTGCTGAGGCGTTCCAGATGTTGCAACGACCGTCATGGAATAGCCGTACTTTGTGTCCGAAATTACACTTGAGCTTGCGTCAAGGACCTGAACCTCGCTCGGCAACTCGCCGCCATCCAAATCGTAGGTCGTGCTGTACGTCGTAGTTATCTTCTCCAGGGGGTTACTTCCATACGTACCGCCCGAAGCATAATCGTGAATCTCATGGGACGTATTGTTCCCGTAGGAGTCGAATAAGTCGAGGGTGCCAGCTGAGATTCCCGAGCTATTGGGCCATTGATTCGTTGTCTTGATTCTATTGATTGGTGAGGTTGCTGAGCCGGGCAAGTTGGTGCCGTTATCGCCAATCGTTGTGGAACAGTTGGTATCAACAGCTTCATAGCAAGTGAGAATTGTTTCCAGCAAGGTTCCAGAGGACGCAGAGCCGGCGTAAAGCTGCCGCTCAATCTCGTAGAAATTGGCGTCGGTAGCCGCTCCGTTCGTCAGGAAATTACTCACAAATTGATTGGCAGTGCCGTTGTAACTTGGCTCAGTGACCTTCGTCGTCCACTGTGCCCCCGAAGGAGTTCTCGCGTACGTCCAGGTCCCGTCCGGAGTTTGCCGGGTCAACCCCGAAGTGCTGCCGTCGGCGCAAACAATTCCGTTGACTCCCCCGGAGCCCGCGGGGGTTCCGATACCTCCGGTGTATTGGTAGGTAATCGTACCTCCGGTAGGCAGGGTGACAGACACCGGCCGCCCGGTATAGTAGTTGCTTTCGTTAGGCGTTGCTTCGTATTCAAATTGATAAAATCTGCCATCCGGGAGCTCAACCTTGTCCACGAGGTTGACGGCGCTCGCAGTGTATTCTGTAATGCCTTGGCAATTGAAGTTTGTCTTTATGTTGTAGGGTTTGTAGCTCACGGTATAGGACACGGTACTGCCTACTGGATTTGTATAATTGAGCGTTGTGTTGCTGGGAGCCGCACCGACGACGGAGAGTGCCTGCTGCCCCAGAGTGTCTGTATAGACGTCGTTACTGTTGCCAGAAATCTCGTTCCCATCGCCATCAATCGAAAGGTAGGTTCCCCCCTGGGGGACGTAATTCTGCATTAATGGCGCGTTAACAGTTGCACCCTGCTTCGTAACGATGTAAATCGAAATCCCAGGCGTACCTATTGTGACCTCGGCAGTCAGGCCAGACCCATCCATGGCTGTGTACGCAGTTTGCGTCGCTGGAACTGGTCCTGTCGCCGGGCAGTCCGTGGGTGTAGACGAGTGGATGTAGACTCCGCCAGCGGTGGCGCCAAAATAGTGCGAAACACCATTGCCGTCTGAATAGACAATGTTGCTATAAGACCACTCCTGGTAGTTGCCACTGCCTTGGTACCCGCATGTGCCTCCCGAGGACGTAAGTGCATAGCTGATATACGAAATGCCCGTTGACGAGAGCCCCTGCCATCCCCAGTTAGCAACCGGTTGCCAGCTTTGACTTCCACTTGAACCGACCGGATACCACACCGAACTGCTGTAGTTCAGGTTGTAGACGAAGTTTGTCCCACGACCTGCCTTGTTCACGACCGGAATTACCCAACTCGCATTGAGGTTTCCAAGGTTGACCGAATCGGGGCTTCCATTGAAGCTACCAAACGGATATGTTCCCGTCGCCACCTGTCCCACGGCGGGAACAGAAAGAAGGGCCAGGCTCGTGATGATGACAAGTAAACGCGAAACTCTCATGTTCGATCTCCATATTCTTGTCTGGAGGCTAGTTGCTCGTAGAAGTGACGACCGGGGTGGCGGACTGAACCTGCAAAGAAAGCGTCAAGGTGGAGTTCACGTACCGCTCAATAGAGAATGGAATCCAGACCCCGCTCACCTGTGAATAGTTGCTGAACGTGATTTCGGTTGGGATATCCGTAAGTGCGTTGTTATCCGGGTGAATATTAAAGTCGAGCACCATCGGCAACATTGTCTGCGGGTTCAGGTAGAGATCTACTTGCGCCAGATGTGTGGTAAGTGCAGGCAGCGGACTATTCACGGAAGGGATGGATGTCACAGTGAAATGCGCGAGTGTCATGCCATTTTTCGGCTCGTTACCGATGAATTCCACATTCACGCTGCTCGACGACGCTATCTGATACAGCTCAACCACTGGACAAAACCAGGACGCCGGCGTGTAGAGGTTGTGCAGAACCATCGCGTGTTGGACGCCACTGCTGTCCGTCCAGTTGCCGCTTGGAAAGTTGTTTGTTACCAGTCTGTTCTCTGTCCGAGAGCTACTCGAAAGCTGCACGCTCAACTGGCTTGAACCATTGATCGCACAATTGCCCGTGAATGTTCCAGAATCATTGCTCGACCCGGCAATTGTCTCAGCATTCCCAGATAAAGTGACCGTTTGGATACTTGCGCCACCCATTCCGATCAGGGCTCCAGTAAGCTCGGAGACAGGAGTGGTAGGTTGTTGAGCCTTCGCAGAACTCCAAACGCTCATCGCGCCAATCAAGATCGGCACTATCACGTAGATTTTCATGATTCCTCGATTCATAAATCGCGCAGTTCCTGTTCTGCAGACGACAACGACGGCGTGTGTTTAAACTGGCTGCCTTACAGCGATGTCTCGCCTGCCTCTTAGGACCAAGAACGACAACTTACAATCTTGAAACTCCGAGGAGTTCTGTGACTCCGGACGTACATCGGAGCGCGAATCTTCATGCCCCTCTAAGCCCCGTTGGAGAGGTTTCAGGCTGTATTAGATGGTCGCGGAAAACGTACTGCGGAGTCATCCGAAGCGCAAGTTACTTAAGTCCATCATCCTTTGGTAACACTCAGTGTTCAATCCGCCGGAATTAGAAGTGACTGGGCTCTGCCGGGTAATTTGTATCAGGTCACGTGTTGCTGTAGCGGTGAAGGGGCCGGTCTCTTAATGCCAAAGAGTCGGCTCTCACTTCAACGGAATGTCCCACGACATCCAACTGAATCCCGGCCTCTTGAAACGGAATGCAACCGCAGCCTCATGCAATTTCTGGACGGGGAATATCAGCGGAAATCCAAAAACAATTGGCTGGGAATGAGACATTGAACGCTTGCGCTGATGAAACACCTGGTTGATTGGTCAATTGGAAGACCCCCATGCCTGGTCCCCGATTGTTTTCCTAAGTATTTCTGAAACCCATCCCTCGCACGCCAATAACTCCGGCGCGACAAGGCCAGCCAGATGTTATGAATGTTATCTCAACGCAGAGTCTCGCCTATGCTCCGCGTTGAGCCACCGGAATTCACTGCAGCAAGAACGTGCAGCTGGCGCCGCCTGACGGGTCAAACTTAGGCGAGCCTCCGTTCTCGTCGCCGCAAAAGCCTCGATCACCGGTTTTACCGACTGCTGCGGGCACAGCAGTGACGGTATACCCCGTAATGTGGTCGGTTCCTGCAATAGTAACCTTGGTGCAATTCGTGATGCTGAAGATGTAGCCGGATTTGTACCCGGCGGCGAGGTCTTCCTGTATAAGGTGAGCGGACTGAGGCGAAGGCGGTCCCAAGGACGAATCTCCGCCAAGCGTCGCCAATGAGCACGCAAATCCACTCGAGGGGAACGATGCCGAATACATCACCTCGGCCGTAGTAATGGTCCGAAGAGAGTTGATCGCCGAAGTCTCGTTCGCGTGCTTTTTCATTACCCCGACCGAGGGAATCGCCATCAACATCGGAATGAGGATGATGGCGATCACAATCAGCAACTCCATCAGGGTGAAGCCGTCAGCAACTTCCGTGGAACGTTGGCGACTCCAAAGAAGCAGTGAGAATCTGAAGCGCATGCGATTCCAGTAAGTAGGAGAGCGAGTGGACGACACTACGGGGCCTGGAAGTGATTTAGAGTATGACGAACCGAAAATGATAAAACGCGCAAAGGAATAAAGCGGATCGCTCATAAATGTTAACCTTCGATTCTCTGCATCAGCGACCGGCAAGTGTAGCGCTTTCGAAGATGACACGCAACTTCGCCCACCAATCCCCGGACATTCCACTCCCACCTTTCTGTATCCATCGCGTTATCGTCCCTGCTTAGCCTGCTATACGAACATTTGCACGGCCATTCCCTCTAAAGACTTGAGCGCAATGCCGTAACTAGGTCGCCCTTTTCCTTCGGGGCCTTCTCTGCTTAGCTTTGATTTGAGGTCTATTCTCTGCCGTTTTTCCGTTGCTGCCGTCTCGGTCGCCGCCACTGCCAGATGACAAAAGCAATCGCGAGCAGCGCGATCTTTTGCCAAAGGAGGATTGCGGACCAAGCACCCACAAAAATGCCCGGGCCGAGAGCCAGAACGATCACAATACCGAGGACGGCTCCGACATGCTTCGCGGCGTCTGCAGGCTTCACGAAACTCAGCATGATTCCGCACGCCGTCAGAATGAGTGCGATCATTGCGAGCGACCCGAGAATCGCCGTCCAACCATGCATCAAGCTCAATTCGATCACTTTGCGATACTCCTCTCTCTCTGTATACGGAAGCATCTTCGAGGGAGATTTCCACGTTGAGCACACTGCATAAGAAATCAGCGACGAGTCTCTCGCGTGACTTCAGGCAATTCCCGCAGTACGGAGTAGCTGCGCAGGATCGCTCCGGTGTTACGGAAGTAGTCTCCCCAAAACGCATGAAGGCTTTGCCAATACGCGGTAGACCTGCCTGCACCATCGGCCCCGAGGATGTAGGTCTGGACATTGCGGAGCGCGGGGAGTGTCCCAAGCCGCTTGGTCGCGCTCGGGAAGAGAGGCACGATCTGCAGTGCCTCCAGGTCCAAGTCTGGTGTGTCCTGGCGCATGTCGGAGAGGATGACGAGGGTCCTCGTCCCGGCATCGGGCTGTTGGTCGAAGACCCCGCTCGCCAACTGCAGTGCGCCCAAGATGTCGGTCCGCTCAAAATGTGCTGAGAGATGATTGCTGCGCTGCGCCCAGGCGCGGACCAGCTCGATCCGCGCGGCGGCCAATCGCTCGCCGAAATATCCGGCGTCTTCCGGGATACGGGCCGAGAGCAAGATGTACGGCTGGGCGAAGCTGTGGTCGGTGATGCCGATGACCGTAATACGAGCGCCAGCAGGAACCTGGGTGAGCAGACGAGTCACGCCCTCGACATTCTTTTGGAATTCGCTCTTACCATCCGGATCGGGGACCGCCACCGACTGGGTAAGATCGATAGCGACTACCTCGGAGAGGCGGTCATCGGCCTGAGCATGTCTCGGGATAAGGAAAGAAACTCCGAAGATGACGACGAGCAATTTCGTCATGGCGCTCCGCACGGCGTTCGAAAGCAAGGCGCGATAGAAGTCATGCCAGAAATGCGCGGTGTAAATGGCCGGTTCATTGCGAAGCATGGTCACTTTGCAGGCGATCTCGATCATGCGTTGACGAGTTCCTAGCAATTCGCTTCTGAGTTTTCTCCAGTCCTCTGAGGAATCCGGCGTCGAGCGCCATGCTTCGCGAAGCACGAGGCCGGCACCGAGTTCCGTCGCGAACGCCAAGAGCAAAAGAGCAACCCGAAGCAGAACGAGGGTGGAATCGTAGAAGGTATCCTGAGTCACGGGCTGCGGTTGCGAATCGTCAATCACGGCGGCAGGCGCATTGTCCTCATGAATCTCATGCGCAAGGAGATCACCCCGGATGACGGCAAGCAGCATCAAGCTGCAAAGCGCGGCAGCCGCGGCGATCGCGGTTAGCATCTTCACCACTTTTTCCATGCTCTGGTTCTCAAGCAGCCGTTCCACGAGAAACGGCGTGAGGACCGCGATGCCGCCGCAATAGAGCCAACTTTGCCAGCCCAGCCGAAAAGGCGCGAAAGAGAGCAGGGTCGCAAAGAATCCGGCGACGACCAGAATCGCGCTGATCGACCAGTAGTAGATCGCCCTCCGGCGCAGACGGCGCAGGTCGCCGATAGGCGGAGCCATCTGAAGCAGCTCCAGGATGCGGCGTTCCTCGGTGGCCAGCAATTGATATTGCCCCTGGAGGCCGACGATGGCCCCCTGGTTCGTGAGTTCGATGTGCTGCTGCTTGTAGGTGCAGATCCGTTCGGCATTGGTCACGAGATTGTCTACGCCTTCCGCGCCCAGTTGCTTTGCCGCGATTTCTGTGTCGATCTGTGGACTGTTCATATATGCCTCCTTGGCGGGAAATGTCAGGTAAGAAAAAGGAGCTTGCGCGTGGCAAACTCCTTGTGATGGGGAAGACTAGGTGGCTTCGAGCACCTTGCGAGCCTGTTGCAGTTTTGCAAGCTCGCGCTCTTCGAGGGCCAGTTCCTCGCGCATCTCGGCAACTTTCTCTTCCTGCTTGCCGATCTGCTCGAGGACCACTTCAACCGGGGTCTTTTTGATCCATGGTTTGCGGCCCGAAGTTTCTGGTGCCGGTGATGGTTTCTGCGGTGTCATAACGCCTCCTTTGTGCGTATGGGTTGGTTGTGAAAGTGCCGGGCTCGTGCTACGAAAGCAAGAGCAGGAATGAACGCATGGTTGCGATCTCGCGTTCGATGCCATCGAGGCCGCCGATTGCGGCCAGATGGTGTCCCGCGTCGAGATCGTCAGAAACGGTGCTGAGCCGAGTGAGGAGCGTGCCGTTGATCGCGCTCGCGCGGGCGAGCACGAGGCGGCGGAGCCCATCGTCGAGCTCAGGCCGCTGGGTGTTGGGGTTGGGTTCCGTCATGATTCAGGTCCTCTGGGGTTGCGGTTAATGGTTGAGGTGTAGGGAGAGCGAGCGGCACAGCCAACTCCCTCTGAAGCAAGAGTTCCTGGCTTTCGAGCCAAACTTCGAGCTTCCGGATCGCTTCGCGCTTCTCCGGTAACTCGATCTGGGTGTATCGATCATTGACATCCCGTGATCTCTGGGAGGAATGGCCGATTATTTCCCGGCGGACTTCCTGGAGGACTCCGGCGAGCATCATCCGCGTATTTGCGGTATGGCGCAGGTCGTGGAACCGGAAGTGCCGGAGGCTGGCCCGGCGCAGACTCGACGCCCATGTGGTCTTGATGATCCGGATCGGATCGCCCTCATAGGTGAACACCGGGCCACGCTGTTTGCGGTCTTTGAGAAGCATCCCGTAGAGCGCGCTCGTGAGCGGAATCTCGCGCGCTTCGCCTTCCGGGGTTTTTGAGTGACTGACATGGAGGATGCGATTGTCGAAATCGATATCTTCCCATCGCTCGGAAAGGATCTCTCCCCGGCGCATTCCGGTGTGGAGAGCACAGAGGATGATCCGCTTCAGGTGCTCAGGTGAGGCCGCGATGAGGAGTCGCTCCTCGCGGATACTCATGACCGGGCGTTTGGTTCGGCGCTCCCTTTCCATGCGCAGCCGTCCAAGTGGGTTTGCCGAAAGGTATCCCTCCTCGACGCCCCAATAAAGGACACGGCGCAGGACGGAGAGATCGCGATTGACGGTGGCGGCGGTGAGCGTCCGTTGTTTGTTGCGCTCCTGCCGGTATTTCCGGATGGCGGATGTGTTGATGTCGAGAAGTGGAATCTCCGAGAAAAACGGAAGGAGATGGCTTAGCCGGTCGAGCGAATGCGGCTTCGCCATGCCGTCCGCGATGAATCGCGCGGCAAGTTCTCCGAACGTCATGTCGGGGCGATGTTGAGGCAGCCGGTGACGGGCGTCGTTCAACTCGTCGCGAAACTGGCGCTCAATCGTTTCGGCCTGGCGGCGGTTGGACGTGCCGGTAGATTTATGGTGGCGGACCCCGTCCATGGTGACGTAGGCCCACCAGACGTTGCCGCGTTTGAAGAGCGCCATGAGTCAGATACCTCCTTTCCTTTGTTGTTGAAGAATCCATCGCACAACTTGCTTGTGAAAGAACACGAGCTTGCCTGAGGGGCCGGAACGGAAGTGCGGCAGCCCCTGCGGCAAATGCCGGTGGCGCACGGTCCAGGCCGAGCAGCCGATTACGCGAGCAACCTGGCGGATCGAAAGTGGCTCGCCCAGGGCGTCGCCCGCCTGCGGGTAATGCTGCGGGTAGCTCTGCCCGAGGGGATCGTGCGGAAACCGCACGGAATCCAAGGGCTTCTCGCCTTTCCCGAAACTCGACATGCGTCCCTCTTCCCCGTTCCATTCAGTCGTCATCGTTCCGCCTCCTTGATCTCCAGAGAGATCGAAGTGCCTCTTGAAACCAATCGGGCAGCTTCGACCAGAGCCACCAGAGAACAGCCAAGAGGATTCCGAATGCGACCAGTGCCCTCTGCACCTGCGGCGACCGAACGAGAGCAATGGCGAGCGAGAGCGATGCGTAAAAGAGCAGGAGACCGAGCCCCAGTCGGATGAGGAGTGCAAGCAACCGCCAGGTCATCGGAATCCGGGGTTGCGGCGTCGAGAGTTCCCTGCTGCCGCACTGCGAGCAAACCTCCGCGCCGCGCGGATTCACGTGCTGGCGCGGGCAAAGTTTCACGTCGTAGGTCCGGCCGCAGGTGCCGCAATAGAGCGGTTCGCCCGCCGTCATCTTTCCGCATTGGTAGCAGTACTTCATCGTGGTTCCGTAAAAAATGGTTGATGGGTATCGCCCACGGGGCGCAGCCACACGGGGCCGAAGAATTTCTCTTCCTTGATTGCATCGAGCGTGGCAAACCAGAAGATTTTCTCGGTGACTGCCGCAACGGTTGCCCGGATCGAATGCAAGCGGCGTTCGGAGTTTGCGAGCACGAGCACCCGGAAGCGAGGTTGCTTGAACTGGCGTTCGTAGGTTCCCGAGAGCGCAAGCTGGACGTAGTGCCGGGCCTTTTCCTTCCAGACCGCAAGCGACTCATGGCCGAGGTCAACCTCAATAAACGAAGCGTCGAGGCCGAAGGGCGTCGCGAACTCGACATACCCATCCGGGATCAGGCTCAGTCCGGCGATGATTGGCTCATGAAATGCCAGCCAGTTGACGAACTTCACTCCGGGGACAGGAATAGCACCGAACTTCAGGGTGCAATAGAGGGCATTGATGGTGAGCTGATGCTGAACGAAGAAGTCAGCAACTAGCATCTCATCCTGTCGACGGCGCGGCCCCCGGCACGGAACCTGGATCATTTGCGCGCCCTTCGGAGACAGCGCATAAAGCGCTTTCCGTCCGCCGCCGGAACCGAGAAAGAATCTCCTCAGGAGCCCGGCGCGGGTGAGAGCGAGTAGCCGGGTGTTGACGCGAGTGAGAGAGTTGAACCCGGCGGCAATCTTCAACTGCTCCCGGTCGGCAACCCGCATGATGGCCAGCTCGCGAAGAACGTCAAGGTCCCGCACTTGAACGATGAGGCCGCGCCGTCTTCCGTTTCGTGGTTTAGTCCCAGTCATGGAGTACCTCATCGGTTGTCCTGGTCAGCATTGTGTGGCGCTCTGCGAGCTCGCGCTCAATTTCGGTACGCGGACGCGCATGCATTGCGCGAGAACGATTGAGAAGCTCGGTATAGCTTTTTCCTGAGTTCTCTATCGTGGGCACTGCGCCTTCGAGCCAGTGATCGGCGCCGCTCTTCAAAACGAAGTGGCGCTGCGGCAGATTCTTGAGCCGTTCGCCGAGCGACTTGCCGCCATCGAGCATCTGCGCGACCGTGGCCGCGTCGGCGCTTGAAAGCTGGAAGAACACGTGCGTGCCGACCGAGAGAATCGCTGCTCGCATCGGGGCCGGATACTGGTCGAGGAACTGATTGGCCGAGACAATGCCTACCCCGAACTTGCGGGCCTCGGATAAGACCGTCTCCACGTCGCTCGATTGCGCAATGAGGTTCTGAATTTCGTCGCAGTACACGGTGAAGAGCGACTTGCGCTCGCGGGTGAACAAGGTGTTCTTGGCCACGGTGAAAAGCAGGCTCGCCAGAGTGAGCGCTTGCCCGCCTAGCTTGCCCTTTTCGAGATTTGCAATGACCCAGTAACCCTGATCCATCGCCTCTTTCATCGAGAACGTCGATTGCCGTTGCCCGACGATGTGGCGGAAACGCGGATCGGAGGTAAAAGCTGAAGTCTTATTAAGGATCGGCTCCCGCATAACGGCCTGCATCGCCGGACTGGCCTGCCCGTAACGGGCCTCGAAGTAATGCCGTACCTCTGCATTTGGGATAACCTTGAGGCACTTTGCGCGGAACCCGGGTTCAGTGAGCAATGGACCCAACTCAAGTAAAGTGAGGCCGTTCGCGGAAAGCACGTAGAGCGCATTCCGGAGCAACTCGTCGGTGCGCGCCCCGAAATGATCGAGGCCCCATCGCTGCCGGAGCACTTCGGCAAACTCCGCGATGCGGACGAAATCGGATTCAGAATCTTCGAGCGGATTCAATCCAACGGACGTATCACGGTCGCTCGGCGAGATGACGATCAGCCGGTCGCTCAGATGTTCCTGCCGCCGCCATTCCTCAGCGGCAATTGCCTGCAAAAGAAACGGCGTAGCATCGCCATGCAGATCGAAGAATAGAAATCCGCGTCCGGCCTCGATATCCTGGAGGCAGAGAAACTTAAGCAACGAACTCTTCCCGCTGCCTGTCTTTCCGAGCAACGCCACGTGCATCGTGCGCCGCGTCTGGCTAATGCCGACTTTGCGATTCGTCACTTGCTCTTCCGTGACGCGGGCCCCGAGCGCGGTCATTCCGTTGCAGTCCTTCCCGCCGCGCTTACGACGCCCTTGTAGGCGGTTCCAGAACGAAATTACGAGATGTTCGAGGAATTGAATCACGAGGTGAGTATTTGGGAGGGCGCGTCAGAATCGGTAACAAAATTCGACATGGGAACGAGCGGAATCTATACAATTCAACAGTTTGCGCTCGGGAACAAAGACGAAGAAAAGATTTGACAGCGATTTCCTTGCAGAGTCTAGAAGTTCGTGATCAGAACTTCACGGTAACGGCGGCCTGCGAGTTTTTGCGCTGTGTAATGCAGGTCAATCTCGCGGAACTTGAACTGTTTGAAGATCCTGCGCACCTCGGGAACGTCGTTGAGGGACAGCACGAATTTCGCTTTTAGGCTGCCCAGGCGCTTAGCCATCGATTCGAAGTCCGCTGTCACGAGGTTGTGCCGGTAAAGCTTCAGGCCGAAATACGGCGGGTCAAGGTAGAAGAGCGTTTCGGAACGGTCGAATTTCTTGAGTACTTGTTCATACGGCAGATTCTCAAGTTGCACCCGCGCCAGGCGCTTGTGGGTCTCTTCGATTATTTTCGGCAGGCTGTCGGGGTTGAGTCCCGGTGGCTGCACCACGTTGCACTTGTAATTGAGGTTGCGGATCAACCCTGCATAGCTGTTCTTAAGGAGGTACAAGTGGCGTGCCGCACGTTGAATGTCCGTTAATGTGCCGGGGTCGGTCGCCTTGAGCAGGTTATGCCATTCGCGGCTTACGAGGATGAAGCGGAGATACCGAATCAGCTCTTCATAGTGCTGTTGGCAGACGCGGAAAAAATTCACCATCTCGCCGTCGAGGTCGTTCAAAACTTCGACCGTGGATGGCTCTTTGCGGAAGAATACCTGAGCTCCTCCGGCGAAGGGCTCCACATACGTCGTGTGCTTCGGGAAAATGGCGATGATTTTGCTGGCAATTGCGCACTTGCCGCCGATGTAAGCTAACGGGCCGCGCATAAAAGATGGGATGAGATGTTCTGGTGTTGCTTCTCTGCGCTTCGATTCGACCTTTAATTTTCGTCGAAGCGTGAAATCATCCTACGCGAGTGGCCAGGAAATGAAAGACAGGGAGATTTGCATTGGACGACAACTGCTTGTGAGGTGCTTTGGATAGCCCACTGAGCGCTTCTCCCAAGCCTTGACATTCTCCGCGGCGGGCGCATACTTAAGCCGACTAGTGAAGCGCAGAAGATCCTTGTCCTTCGGTAGGACTGCCAATGGCCTGATGTCATGGGAGGTCATGGGGGACGATCCGGGATGGTGTTAGATTGTCGGCAAGTAGAACCCGTTAAAACAAAACAGAAATCATATGAACAAGCCACAAGAAATATCGATCGCAGAGTGGAAAGAAATAATGCAGTTGCCCGTTGTACGGGAGTCGTGGGGAATTGAGGACAACGAGACTCCCGAGCAGTTTGCGGACATGGCGTACGGGGTGAAGTTCAAATTCACTCCTACCTTGGCTCCAGGATATTGCGGTGATTTGTATATATTGAGCGGCGACGCTCTGGGCGAGCCGATGACTTTTATCAGAAAGGGTGGCAACTTGGTGCTGGTAGATTGATTTGGCAACTTCCCAATTTCATCTTTCTGCTGCCACCGTCCTTCCCAGAAGCCCTGAATATTCCTCGAGGAAAGGTGGGCCGTTCGTCCTTCCCGAGCACGGGGTAACCACCCGCAACCGAAGGAGAAAAAGTTGCGTATCAGCCATCTTCGCTCCTCGAATGACTAACACCCGTCGAACGGCCCAGTATCACGATACTCGGTAAATTGCCCCTCACAAGGCAGGAGAATTTTTGCTCCACGACAACGGAAGATTGACTTTCGCCACCAAAGGAATATAATGATAACTGTATGATTCCCAGCAACTTACAAACACTATTCTGGGACACGAACCTCGAGACCTTCTCGCCTGAGGCCTATCCCGACTACACGATTTTCAGGGTCTTGGAGTTGGGCGACGAGGCGGCCGTTGAGTGGTTGCGGAAGACCTTTTCCGAAACCGAGATCCGCCGGGTGCTCTCGACCGAACGCCGCCTCTCCGAGAAATCCGCCAACTTCTGGGCGCTGGTGTACCGGGTTCCGTCCCGCGAGGTTGCGGCGCTCAACGGCAGCCGCTGACCACCACATTACTCACCAAAGGACACTGCCATGACCAATCACGAACACGGGGCGTGGCATCGTAAAGTGATCCCCGCCTCAACTGAAGCAACGCTTTTTGCCCTCCGGGATACGAAAGTGCTCGACCGTTTCTATCTCGCAGGTGGAACGGCGCTGGCTCTCCAATTCGGTCACCGGCTTTCCCTCGACCTGGATTTCTTTTCACTGGATCACTTCAACGAAGATTCGCTTCTCCAACAGCTCCAGGCACTCACCGGATTTGCGCTGGCTGCGAAGGCGCCATACACGCTTCACGCCACCATCCAGGAAACGAAAGTCAGTTTTCTGGGCTATGCCTACCCGGTGCTATTCCCAACCAATTCGTTCCTCGACGTTGCCGTCGCCGATCCGCGCGACATCGCTTGCATGAAAGTGAGCGCCATTGCGAGCCGTGGTACCAAGCGCGACTTCGTTGACCTTTACGTCTGCGCCGAGCGCTACGGCCTCAAGGAAATCCTGCGGCTCTTCGGCCAGAAGTACGCGCAGACCCACTACAGCATGATTCACATCCTCAAGTCCCTGACCTTTTTCGCCGATGCGGAAAAAGACCCGATGCCCCACATGCTCGTGACGCTCGATTGGGACAAGGTAAAGCAGTTCTTTCTCGCGGAAGCGCCTCGGATGCTCTGACACCAGATATTCGCGTTCCACGCTATTCTTTTGCATTAAGATCCATACGGCTTTCAAATATCGAAGGCCGTTTTTTTGTCGCCACGCAAACATTTCCCCGTCTTTCGCTTCGCGAAACTCTCCCGGATACTTATTCCTGCATGGAAATGGCGAACGACCCATTGATGGCGGCAAGCGAACGCATCCCCAACGCCCCTGAGGGTGACGTCCCGCTCGATGAAAACGATCCCGAATTGGAGCGGGAGTTCGAGGAGTTGGCACAGTGGTTGCTCGAAGCGTACCTTTACCGACGTCGGCAGAACCTCAAACCCGATGATGCACAGATTGACAAAGAGCACCCAACGTCTACGATTTGAGTAAAGGTCGACTAACCAAATTCCATATCAACAAATGAATGCAGTCATTTACTGCCGCGTCTCATCGAAGGAGCAAGTGGATGGAACAAGTCTAGAATCACAGGAACTTGCCTGTAGAGAATACGCTGCCCGGAACCACATCATCATTCAGAAGGTCTTCGTAGAGCGAGGCGAATCGGCCAAATTCGCCGACCGGACGCAACTGCTTCAATTGCTGGCGTTCTGCCGCGAACGGTCGCAAAACACTGACTGCCTGCTCGTCTGGAAGGTGGATCGGCTCGCCCGTAATGTCGGAGATCATTTCAGCATCAAGGCAAGCCTGTTGAAACAGAAAATCCGCGTGATTTCGGTAACTGAACCGATCGATTCCAAGCCCGAAGGAAAATTGCTTGAAACAATTTTGGCCGGCTTTGCACAGTTCGACAACGACGTGCGGGCTGCCAGGTCGGTTCAGGGCATGCGGCGCAGGTTGGCTGAGGGGCTCTTCCCTTGGAAGGCTCCCCTGGGATATCGATCTGTAACTGTTGGGAAAAAGAAAACCGAACCTGACGAACCCGATCAGCCCACGTTCGGACTTTTGCAGAGGGCATGGAACGACTTTGCAACTGGCAAATTTAAGAAAGTTGACCTGCTTCGTAGGATGACAGATCAAGGTGTCCGGACTCGCGCCGGAAGGCCCCTTTCGAAACAGTCTTTAGACCACCTGCTGGTCGATCCGTTTTACGCGGGAATCATTCGCGATCCTTGGTCCGGAGAAGAGTCCACCGGTCGCCATATGCCGATGATCAGCCGCACGACATTCGCCAGGGTTCAGCAACTGCTTGGCGGAAGTACTCGGGCAGTACCCCATCGGTCAGTGCGATTTGAGTTTCCGTTGCGCGTGTTTGTGCGTTGTGCCAATTGCGAGAATCATCTAACGGGAGGACTTTCCCGTGGGCGTTCAAAGATTTATCCGTACTACCGCTGCTTCAGCAAGAATTGCGACTGCTATGGAAACTATCCGCAGCAGACGGTGCACGCCGAATTTCTGTCGTTTCTGGCCTCTGTGAGCCCGAGCCGTTATGCCCTTTCCCGGCTGAAGCAGATTCTAGGAAAGGCAGCGGACGCCCAGAACGAACAAAGCCGCGCACTGCGCGAGAGGAAGGCACTCGAAAGAAAACGCCTCGCAGATCAACAGCAGCAACTGATTCGAATGAAGATGGAACAGCTCGTAAGCGATCGGGAGTTCATGGCTCAGAGAACCGTACTCTTATCGCGCGTACAAGAGTTGGACGCTCAAGAGGTCGAAGACTCTGTTGAGCCCGACTCAGTTCTTCACGAGATCGACGAGATCTGCGCCCAACTCATGGACCTCGGCAGTGCTTGGACGAGCGTTTCGACAGAAATGAAGCGGCGGTTCCAACTCCTGGCGCTTCCATCAGGGTTTGTAGTTGGCAGAGTTGCAACCGCTCAGAGGGGCCGTCTTTTCGAGGTTCTTACGGGCTTGAGCACCTCAAAGACCCATTTGGTACCCCTAACAGGTCATTCTTGGAACCAGTTGGGAAAAGACGTGCATGATCTTGCCGAACTCTTTCAGGAAGACGCTGCCCTGAAATGTGAAGTGCAGAATTAGGTGATGAGAATAATTTCCGCGTCTTTTGTATAGTCGCGGAAATTTTCGCGGGACGACAATCAAGTGACTGATTGACGCATATTCCCCTCGGGGTATCCTGAGGGGAATATGGTCCCCCGGCACGTTCGTCTCCTATTCCACGATATCGAATTGGACACCTTCGTCGCCCAAGACTACCCCGACTATACGATTTTCCGAGTGCTGGAATGGGGTGATCAAGAGGCTGTCGTGTGGATGCGACAGATATTCCCCAAGTCAGAGATCCGCCGAGTGCTTTTGACCGAACACCGGCTTTCACCGAAATCGGCTATGTTCTGGGCGCTTGTGTATAAGGTTCAGCCCTCCACTCCGTTCGTTGCATGCTTGAGTGCATGTATGATGATGGGCGAGTTGACGAAATACATTTCTCGTTGCGAATCCGCATTGGATACTGGGTTTCAATTTGACATCCTGGTTGGGCCAGAGAATGGTACTCGCAAGGCTCATGAACGAAAGGCGACATGTATATGTATCGAGCGGGCGGCTCTGATCGACAAAATGCGGGTCTCGCGCACCACCCACTAGCTGGGGATAAAAGTTAGTGTGTGGCGTATACTGAGTCGCATCGACTTATCGTGAAAAGCCCTCTCGTCGGCCCCTCGTGTAATTGTATTTGGCGGACAGGTCGATGTGTCCTAGGCCAACTGGGGAGGGGCCGGCGGAAAGGCTTTTCGCACTTGCGCTCATTCCGGCGGCGAAGATTGATCCACATTTCGCTGCCAATACGCGAATCCTGTCGCGACGGCATCGAAAACGATCATCGCGTGACGCTCGGACTGCCAAGTCTTCTTCTTAGGTGGCAGCCGGGTGCGGAGCTCGGGAAAGACCTCCGCAAGAATGTGGGCGATCTCGTCCTTCGTCGATCCATTAAAGATGCGAAACCCTTGAAGTATCTCTCTCCGGCTCATGGGGCACACACGAATCTGACGTTCAGAGGCTGCCCGCAGAATTGCCTTCACAAAGGGTCCCGTGGCTGTACCAGACCCTCGACTGCCTCTGCGGGGTCGCTTCACGACGACGACTTCAGGATGACCTAGCTTCAGAAGAG
Organism: uncultured Occallatibacter sp.; assembly: GCA_964528915.1. Classification (GTDB taxonomy): domain Bacteria; phylum Acidobacteriota; class Terriglobia; order Terriglobales; family Acidobacteriaceae; genus Telmatobacter. The sequence continues at coordinate 41,619 of CAZGUD010000021.1, read as the reverse complement.
GTAACACTCGCTTACTCGCCATCATAATGGAGGTCCGATCAGCGCTGTCCGCCGGAATTTCGCTGGCTCCCCAATCCAACAGCCGAGTCGGTCCCTCGAACAGGGCGTAGCCAAATCGACTGCGGCGTGCATCGACGGCCAAGATTCGCATCTCGTGGTGATTTCTCATCGAGTCAATTCGGTGGCTGAGAGATTCCGTCGCTCCCAAATCCATTCGAGCTTCCGCGCAACTGCCTCCGCCTTGCGACCTTTAGCCGTGCTGTCTTGCAGTGTCTTCTCCAACTCGGTCAATCGTTCCTCGACATTTAGCCGGACAGTCGCGTAGAGGCCGGGGAATAATTCCGTGACTGGTACGGCAAAAACCACATGGTACGAAAGCGCAACAATCAAAGATGGGACCACGGAACGTTCGTGATTAGAGACTTGGTGATGTGCGATGAGTCCGATGAGTTCAGACAACTCGCGCTGGGTCAGGCCGGACTTCAGGCGATGAGACCGAAGGTAAGTCGCCATGGGTTGCATTGTTGTTTGTATTGTGAAGGGGCTGCTTTTATCGACGTTTGCCTTAAGCGTACCAAACCAATCTAAGTGCTCAAGACGGGAGAATTTGCACTGGAGCCATGTGACAGTGATCGGCATTCGCGTTATCCACAGAATTAAGGCCGAACGAACCGGATTTCTTAGGAAAAGCCCTAACCACCTGTGGAAGAAGACTGAATACATACTGAACTGAGCATCTTTGGCAGTCTGAAGGTGCTCTGGGTTTAAACCAAGTGACCGGCCATTGCAGAAATCCTCTAACGGTTAGGCGTAAGCCAACTGGTAGTCAAACGGACAATCACCATTTTGGGCCTGATCTTTCCCAAAGATGTTCACGGTAACGGAGATTCGATCCATGTCTTTAGGCTGCAAATTTCGCATAGTGTCGCACCTTTGTCTCGCAGTCCGGGGAGAACCATTCATTCCCTCTCTCGCAATTCGTGTACGGAGAGTTCTTACCCTCTTGAGCAACAGCGTCAACTTGTTAAACTTAAGTCAAACGTCGATAAGCGCACCTTTAAAGAGAAATGAAACCGAATTCGGTCGGGACATACCTTCGATTTCTTCGGAGAAAGAGCGGGCTCAGTCAGCGAGAATTAGCAAGCATTCTTGGCAACGTCACGGCGAGTCAGATTTCGCGGCACGAACGCTCTGTAACCCCTCCTTCGCTGCTCACCGCTTTTGGATATCAGACGGTCTTCCAAAAACCAGCCTCAGACATTTTCCCAGGGCTCTACCACACGGTTGAAGCCGGTGCCGAAGAGCGTTTGGAAGCGTTTGAAAGAGAGCTCGGCGACAGCACTGCGATTGGTCGCACCGCCGTGCCTGTGGCACGACAAATGGAGTGGCTATGGGAACGTAAGAACCCTGAATCTGTTTGATTTACGATTGCAATTTTGCGGGACCACTAAGATCTGGGAATTACATACTTGATTCCCTTAACGTTGCCGCTGCGGCAAATGAACCAGATGCATTAGGGAAACATCGAGAATCCGAACGCTTGAGATGCGGTGGTGTGGGCGCTTTAAATTGCTTCCCGTTTTCCGCAAACCCTGCAAGTCTTGGTGATAATCCACCTTTCCCACGAATGCAAGCCGGTAGCGCACATCCTTTGATGCCACTACCGTACGGTGGCTTGAATTCGCGCCGTGTGGGGCTTTACGGTGCCGTTTTCAAAGTAGAAGAGTGGGTAAATGCAGGCGGCTCCCAGCACCCAACCCAAGGGCAGGCCGAGAATGCACAGGCCGTCCAGTCATCGTTCATTCAGAAACCATACCCTGCCGATCAGGATAGGGAGAACAAACACTCCTAGCAATCCGCAAAAGGCCGCTACGCCGCTGTTGTACCTCCGCCTACTAGCCAAGTCCGCTTCCCGGCGGCAGTCGATCATTGCCGAGACGGGGTCCCCGGCGATGGGTCCGCGTCGCTGGGGTGTGACAATGTCCGGGCGCACGGAGTAAATGGCCGGCTCGGGGGGGTCCGCCGGCGGGCTCGCGCGAATTCAAGCCGGGCGCAGGAGCCGATCGGGTGCGGGTTTATTTCCGTACGCTCCTGCTGAATCGCTGGATACCGGCTTGCCGGCCGCAGATCCGCATTCGTGCTCTCCAGCCACTCCACCGCGCTCTCCCGCTGCTCCGGTGAGAGCGGCTGCCAAGGCGTCTCTTGGGTCTGCGTAGGCTCTTGCTTTGACATCGTTTGGTTTCTTCCCCAACTGCGCCATCATACTCCCATGCTCCAATGACCACGAGAAAGGGATTTAACTATATAAATCCCTGAGATTTGTTCAGGACGAGTCGAAAATGTCGGAAACGGGTAGTCCATTGGACTTTGGACAGTACAAGTTCACGCTGTGGAACCGGGCACGCTCTGGCGGGTAAACTGGTTGGAATTAGGCGGGGCACTTTCTTGCCATTATGGAGAACTTGACGATGAAAGGAAGAAGCTCTAGATTATAAATACTTTTCCATGAGTGAGTTACGCTTAGAAGCCATACAACGATGAAAAAGGCTGACCTACCCTTTTTTAATACGCGCATTCGCTCTGTCGAGCCGAAGGACTTCGCTTTCATTCGGTCACTTGCAGCCGAATTTCCGACGTTTACTGTCCCATCTGAATTCATTTTGTGGTTCCTTACACGGTTCCATCAGGACTACTGCCGAGTGATCGAGCAAGAATCCGGCGATTTAAAGGCATATCTACTCTCAATGCCGACTAGCAATCCACAAAACGGCATCGCCATCTGGCAGGTTGCAGCTGTCCAACCAAATCACGCATTCGCCCTGGAGTACTTTGCTGCTTATCTTCGTGATCTCGTTGAGCAGACCAATACAACTAATCTCTTCTTTACATCACAAGAGGATTCTGCATCGCTCCGACTAATTCGAGCGTTGGCTAAACAATTCGGCGATTGTGATGTTCAACAGTTGGACTCCGTGCCCTCTGGGCAAAAGGAACACGAATTCAGGATTTCAATTCCGATGACATCTTCGGTTATTCAGAATAAGGGAAGGAACAGCGGATCCAAGTAAACGGGACGTGTCACTTCGCGGGTGAAGGGCGACAAGTTGAGAACCTCAGAATTAGCCGTCGTTCACAGGCATCATGTGCACCACCCCACCCTGACAATTCGTCCACTCTGATCCCGTAGTAGCGGTACAATGTTGTCTAAGAAACATTTAGAAGCAGGGCTCAATTCATCTGCCTGAGCGGAAAAGGGATCGGAATGAAAGACGACCAGCATAGTGACGGCCAGGCCGAACGCGAGAAAATGCACGAGAAGAAACTAGAGCAGGAGATCGCGGAAGTGCGTGCGGACGAAAAACGACTGGAAGAGAAGCTCGAACGAGATGAGAAGAGCGAGGAAGAACTTCAACGTGAGCTGAATGAAGAACACCGCCGACACCACGATAGATCTATCTCTCTAATCTTTATTATCAACGGAGAAGATTTTCCGCTTACAGTTGAGCGGGATTCAGTCCTTAAGACGGCTGTTGATCGGGTTTTAGTGGAGAGTGGTAATACCGGGCGTCGCGAGAGTTCGGAATGGGAAGTACGAGACTCCGCAGGCGTTCTGCTCGACATGGCTCGGACAATCAAGGAGCTTGGCTTGGCAGAAGGTGCCCGCCTTTTTCTGAGCCTTAAGGTAGGAGCTGGCGGACAACATGCGGATCGACCCTGAAATCACGCGCCGCAAATACGAGTCCGAGGTTAGGCGCCTCACAGAACAACGAGAGAATCTGGAAGAACGCGGAATTTTCTTATTGGAAAATTCCTCATTCCCTGCCATCGATTTTTTCTTTGTGCCACGGAGTCTTCTCCGACTTGCAGTTCCTATAGGCACCCCACCGGGCTCGCCTCCGATGCCACCAAATACAATGCAGGCATTCGATGTACCCAGTGTAGCGGGCCGAGCATTCAAGGCGCGTTTCAATCTTTCAGATTACGACCTAAGGGCGCCCTCCCTCGAGTTTCTAGATCCCTGGACGAATGAGCTTCTCTCCTACGAGAACATGTTTAAGGCATTCGAGTTTGAACCAGTACGGGGCGCACATTTGGTTCTCCTGGGTGATCACCCCATAACTCACAGACCGTTCCTATGTCTGCGGGGAATCCGGGAATACCACGAACACCCACAACATTCCGGTGACGATTGGCTCCTCTATCGAGACAAGTTAAGCATCTTCTCCCTCGTCTTGTCGCTATGGAGGGTCGCAATCGATCTCGTTCGCCCACAGCTTCTTCTAACGACTGTGCAACCAGTCCAAACTGGCGCTAGCCCCACAGCGATTCCTATGCAGATACAAGTGGTTTGGGCTGCGGAGCCCAAACTCTAATGGCACTAGCTCCTTTTTTTGATCGTATCTATGGCGCAGTCGGCGCGCATCTGGCTGTATCTCGCCGAAGTTTAACCGCCTCATTAGAGTCTACTGTGGTTGGAGTAGAATGTGGAGCGCCACTGTCGGGTAACGACAAATTCATCTCGGAGATGATTGTCAATCTCGTCGCCCGCCTGTATCCAACCTTGGCAATTTCAGGACATCCCGAGTCGATCGAACTTTTAAAGCCTTTTGCGCTCGAAATAAACCCTAACATCCAATTTGCACCCGAGGCTCCAGCCGAGACAACTATCTGCATCGGGCCATCCACTGCCAGAGGGGCTCTCTACCCCTCTGCAAGCGGCTGGGTCGCCCGCCTAGCGCACAATGGTCCGGCACCCTCGGGGCCAACCAATCCCTATTCCTCCGCCGCCGCGGCGAGTCTTGCTTGTGGCGAGCTCTTTCGAAGAATTTTCTTGCGTTCAGAACCAGAAGGAGATTTCTCGCTTTCTCTGCTCGACTTTGGCTCAGAAACCGGAGAGCAATTAGAGCTCGATGCTGCGCCTCTAGGAAGAGTCCTCTTTGTCGGCGTTGGAGCAATTGGAAACGCCGCCATTTGGACGCTCGCGCGTGATACCGAAATCTCCGGCACTCTGATTCTGATAGACCATGAACTGCTTTCCTTATCAAATCTCCAGCGGTACGTACTTGGCAGGTATGTCGATGTATCGAAGAGTAAGGTATTGCTCGCCGCTGAACACCTGTCCGTTTCCAAAATAACAACCGCAACGATTCTATCGTCCATAGAGGAGTTTGCTCCGCCTGAGGGATGGGAGCAGCCGCCTACTACATGTGTTTCCGTGGATAATATCGTTGGCAGAAGGGTTGTCCAGGGGCTCTTGCCTGAAACTGTGATTAACGGCTGGACAGGAGAAGCGTCGCTCGGCGCATCTTGGCATCAGCTTGGACGGGATGTAGCCTGTCTGGCTTGTTTGTATCAGCCTCATAGCCAAGGTTCATCAGCGACCCAGCAGGCCGCCCGTGCTCTCGGCCTGTCAGAAGAGAGGGCAGCTCTCCTGTGGGTGACGCGTGCCCCGCTTTCTAACGAAGAGCGCAAACATGCAGCTAAACAATTAGGGATCAAGCCATCCGCTCTCAATGACTGGAAAACGCGGCCGCTGCCGGACATCTATACGGATGTTGTCTGTGGAGCAGTTCCAATTGACATTCAGGCCGTGGGGAGAATCGAAGTTGTCCCACTTGCGCATCAATCAGTACTTGCCGGCAGCCTCATGGCTGCAGAGCTAATAAAGCGCACACAAAGCTCGCTCCGAAAACTGTCGCAACCAGAACCACTTGTGGTGTGGGACAACATCCTGAAGCCACCGCCCAAAAGCTGGGTTCGCCCGAGACCACGAGAAGCCGGCTGCATTTGTACCGATTCCGTGTATCAGCAGCTCTACCGCGAAAAATGGGGGAATCGGAAAGACAAGGGAGAGTCCCAACTATAACTTGCGGCCGGTGTGACTAACGCGTTGATATGTTTTGCCGGATTGGACGTCCCAGTGACGTTCATTGAGATCCCATTCCCATATTCGATGCTCCCGATCGATCCACCCAGAGTGGTGTGGTCTCGGGTCACTTTGAAATGGGAATGCATGGCCACGTCTACGCCATTTCTCTTTCACAACTGATCTATAGCTCCAGTCGTCGGGCGGAAGATAGTAAAGATGGGTGTCTTGATCCTGGCCGCACACTTTTGCTTTCTCGTCTATTTCCTCCAGAAAGCATTTCGCCAGTTCAGGAGGCTTAGGGAGCAAGCAAGGGTGCGTGACGCGCTGATTGGACGGAGGATTAATTCTCTCTAGGTTCCAAGGATCCCGATCTGAGAGCGCGTAACGATGAAGATCATAGGTCTCAAGGACCACGAGGATACGCTCGTATCGTTCTGGGGCGGTCTGGCCCTGGCTGGCCTCAATCTCGATTTCGATCTCTTCACTTTGTGGCCACAATGCGCGGCGAATCTCGGGAACTACGACTTGGGGGCACCTCCAGTCATCGAGATCCTGCATAGAATCTCTGAGCGCAACCATCCAATCATCGCTAAGATCAGCTGGTGCCCCGATTGGAGTAGCGCGAGCTGCTCCCTCGCCGATTCGAACGAGGCTACTCACAGCACGAATCAATCGGCCGGCATAGTTTATGCGTCTTTCTTGTAATAGCTCTGCCCAATCCTGTTCCGGGATAAAGGGAACCGGCTGAAGTCCATGATTCTCCAGAAGACTATAGAAACTCAAAAGGATACTGCCCGCATCCGGGCTAGCGTCCAACTTCCAAGGGTGATCGAGCAATAATTGTGTCATTCTCCGGCTCTGCCCCGGTGATCGTACGCCCTTTGAATCCTAGTCTCGATCTCCCAACCTTCTTGCATAAACCCTAAGGGCCACTTAAGTTCGTCACGCCGTCCAATTCCAATACGCTTGGGTTGCGAACAGTGGCCTCTATCATCCAGTTGATCAATAAAATAGACAGCAATCAACTCTGTCAACCCAGGATTCTCAGCTACCCGCAAGCGGAGCTGATTGATGAACATCTCGGAGTGGGTCTCCACCAGCGAAGTCCTTCCCGAAAGCGCAAGCGAGCAGAAGAAATCCCCGAGATCCGCCTGCGGCCTTGGATGGAGATGTGCTTCCGGAAGATCGACTACTAGAAGACCATCTTTTGACTGGAGAAGCCCGGCAACCAGTACCGGAAGCACCTGGCTGACTCCAAATCCAACCTCAGTAATGTCGTGTGGCTGACCTTTGACTAGTTCGATTTGGATTTGAAGTCGAGATGTATCCTCAGGTCGCGGCACGCTTCTGACCGAAACAGCCAATCCGAGCATCCTAAGCCAAAAGTCAACCGCGGATTCGAGCGTGTATTCCTGGTCCGCCCATCGCGCCTTAACAGGCTGCCCACTTTGATTTGGGGGAGTGGCCATGTTAATCAGATCCTTCGCTCGGCGATTCAGTAAGGCAGCTGTCCATTCTCCGCTGTACCCAATTGCCTGTCCATCAGCCGGAACAGCAGTTGCAAACGCCCTAACAGGGCGGGTCCGTGCCGCACGCAAATAATCCAGATTCTCCAGAAGAGATAGAACTTCATTGCGAACAACGTTATTCAGAAGTACGGCAGTGCCGCCAAGATGCAGAATGCTATTGGGAACTAGTCCCTCGAAATTAATCTGGACATTTTGATTCTGGGCATTGCTGTACCACTCGACCGGCCCCAATCTCGTAAAAACGGCCTGATCAGCAAGATTTGGCACGGATCCGACATATTGATAACCGCTCGCGGCAAAGGGTTGCGCGGAAGTTGCATTTCGTCTCTCGGAGATTGTGCTGCTGGCGCCTGCGAGACCCGGGCTGCCGCCAACTGGGAATTCGAGCTCGCTAACGCTAAGATTTGCACGATCTCGTGAACTGGGATCATTTCCGAAAGCCCACCTAACCCAACCCTCTGAGGTAAGGAGTCCGATGCGCACGGGTCCCGAGGCTCCATAATGGCGGAGATCATCTAGTGATCCAAGATCGACTGGCCACTTGTCAGCATCTTGTGGCGCAGCAGTTAACGTCGCACGGGTGGAGGCAACCTGGGATGACTGTGCGTGGGCCATCGCCGCAAGGGCATGCCCAAACGATGACTTACCGGAGCTATTGGCCCCCAATAGGACAGTTAGAGGCCTTATCTCGATAGATGCCCGCTCAAAGCCACGAAAGTTTTCTAGCGCTACTTCTTTGACTTTCACTTTTCGATGCCTACGTTTAGAAACTGCCGAGACTCCTCTAAATCAAGTTCGCGCCATTCCCCACGAGTCAACCTGTAGATTGCCCATAGATGAGGATCCAGTGGTGCCTTGCCGAAGTTGGGAACCACAAGGGACAATCCTCCCTCGGCTGTAACAATGGCATAGCGATCGTCCGCTTCAGAATGATACGCCTCTGTAGGATGACTGTGGACCTGGGCAATCAACCGCAACCCGCTAAGAGCCAATGCCCTATTCAGCTTAAACAGCGTAGAACCTTCGACGAAATAGCCTACACCGGATTCGGTCGAGATGGGCTCCTGATCAGGGACAATCACCCGAGAAACATAGGCTGCATTCTCGTGAACCTCGCCAAGCCATAGCACGAGCCGTTCGAATCCGTGCTTCCCAAACTCTTGAAGTGAAGAGAGGGTTACGCGCAGCACCTCGGGTTCTATTGTCACGCGCTCGACACTCGCCAGAGCCGAAAGAGTCATGAGGTCAAGTTACCACAAGGTGACTGCATCTTTTTTGTAAATTTGTGGGAGTGGGCGGACTGTGGAGCGAACGGTTCGCCATCGTTTTCTACGAAATTTTGTACCTGCGCGATCCCTAGGTCCATTGTACCGAATCATGTCCTTGAGCATTATTCGTGCGATGGCCACGGAAGAATTCAGATCGTCATCAGCCGATAAGAGCCAGGTGCATTGTCCAATTTAGTTACCGGGGCCACCAGAGGCACTCGAAATCCAGAAGTCTCAAGTGCATCGTTTCGCGTTCTCCCCAATTGTAGGGAAGGAATAAAAACAGCTGAGGCCCGTGTGGGTCCTAATCGTCAGCTTTGAAATATTTCTAGAGGAGGTGGAGTCACCTCGCGTAAGACGTTGAATTTTTCGTCAACTTCACCGTAGTAGAGGGTCTCACCTTCAGGACTCCCGCGCTCGATCTTTGTTCAGGACAATACTCCGGACAGCGAGCGGTAAATGATTGACACACCCTCCGCTAGTGCTCGCTGTTTGCCTAATTCAATGTTGCACTCCATCCCCGGTGCAAGAATTCCGACGTCAACTCGCTTCTCGCTATGGGCTTGAAAATTAGGGATGCCGAATGTCCACCAGACGTTGAGGGCAGGTCCGACACCTTCGTTCCTTACCTTGACATATAGAACAAGTTCACCATCGCTCGCCGCCCCGATCCCGAGAACGCGAGCGACTAGGATCGGGCGCAGAGATTCCGCTATCTGCCTACGTGCAACCTCGACCTGCTAAATTGCTGCCTTTGCTTGATCCTTGCTTGACGCAATTTGTCATTCTGTGGCCTCTGTTAGCTTTTCAGCTGCCAGCGCTTGTTTTTCGGCCGCCTTCTTTGTCTTGACGAGCACAATGATGGTAACGAAGCTAAGCACAACGCCAATAGCTGCGGATGCCGCCACTATGAGTTCTGAAGCGTTCTCCGCTGTCATTACCATTCCCCTCCATCGAAGCACTCGCGATAGTCGATCCGATTCTCATGAACTAGTCATCGGAAGGGCAAAGGTGAACCTCGTCCCCCTGAATCTTCAAATATGCAGTATTCGCGGTTATCGACTGTCATCTTGGTGGAAAGTATCTGGGACGGAAGCCAAAAGGCGATGTGGCGCTACTTTGCTGGCTTCTTGGCCTTAAACTTTACGTGCACTGGCACTTTGGCCGGCCTCTCTGCTACGAAGCGAACCTTTTCACCATCTTTGGTTTTGAATGATACTTTCTTGGGCTGCTTCACCGTTTTGTGCGCATCAAATTCAACTGTTTTCTTTACCATATTGCCTCCCGTTAGATCAGTGCTCAGGCGGCCAGAGTTACTAATGCCTGAACATTGTCACCCATGTTCTTAACCTGCACCCGGACAAGACGATCCTGAAGCTGGGTGCCGCCGCTCGCTCTCCACCATGCCAGGTTCTCGATAGCTTCCCCGTTAGCGAATCCTCGGAAAAACGAATCAAAGATGATCGAGTTAGTGGGTACTCGAAAATTCGCGATCATCCGCAGGCCCGCTTGGCGCGCAGGTCCATTTTCAGAGACCTTCACGGCGCGAAGATCCCGCGAGGCACCCTCTGGCTCGTTTTTCTTGGCTTGCGGCCTGGCCTCAAGCCACACGCAGGCAGACGGCCAGATCTTGCTGATGTTAATCGCGGAACTTGTCTGGCTAGCGTCCGGGCACATGCGAGTCCGAATATCTTCGATCTTTTCAAATGAAATCTCGCCGGCGGTCAATGGCTGAACCATGTCGGGGAAAAACGAAAGATCGCCGGCGACAGCGTCAACAAGCTTCTCTTCAGCGCTTTTTTCCTGCGCAGGATCATGAGTCCTGCGAAACTCCATACGGGATTGATCGGTCATGACCAACAAATGGGTCAACTCGTGCCATTTTGTGTGGTAGCGACGAAGGCGTCTTCTGCCTCGGCAGTCAATTACGGAGACGAACTGCGGCTCCCAGAGCTCAGGGTGCCACAGGCGCAGTGTAATTCCTTCCGTATTTCCCTGAAACTCCTGAACCAGGGTCGCAAAAATATGCTCTTTCTTTTTGCAGTACTCCGAGACAAGCTCGGCAAGATCCGCGTCGCTATGAATCTCTCTAAACTTGGTGGCGAGTTTACCCTCCAACCAAGGCAGCATTTTTTCAGGAGTCATTTCACCGTCGAAATCTCGGGTCAACTCGCGAACCCTTTTTCGGCAGAAAGCAATGATTCGCTCCACCGGCTCGGCCGAGCTCTTCAGGCCAAGATCTTTGGCCAATTTGTGAATGATAATGTGGTCATTTAAGTTGCTTGCCATCGTCGAAAACCCTCTGTATTGCCCTATGCAGATTTTCCCAATCCTCGACAGTGAAATGTTTGGCTGACTGAATATTCCTGCGCGCGAAGACCGCCTTGTGAGCTTCGAGTAGTTCAACCGCCTGTGTGTAGCTGAGATTATGCCGCTCTGCCGCCTCGGAGAGTTCCGGAGGAAACGTTATTGGCTCCCGCAGCACGAAGCCGGTAGTCGCTCCCCGTAATAAATAATCGAGGGAGGCGCCGAGAACGTTGGCAATTCGCAGGAGGTATTCCGAACTTACGTTCCTTTTGCCGTTTTCAACGTCGCTCAAGAAGCCTTTACTGATGCCGCTCTTTTCGGCTAGTTGATCCTGGGTCCATTTCTTTGCTTCTCTAATTTCTCGGATCCGATCGCCGGTACCGGCCATCGCGCCCCCTCCTCAATTGTGATAACGATCTATTGTAAGCACTAAAAGCGTTCGCCTTACAAGGAGAATCTCTTGTTGACTCTGCGAACATAGTTCTACTATAGTAGATTACATTACGCTATCGAATAACTAAGATGGCGTGCCGAGAGGATGGTATGCATAGAAAACGGATTGTTTGCATTGAGAAGAAGCCAACCCATCACGACCGCCATCATCACATCACCCATGTTGGCATCGGCCAGGAAAGCGGGAGAGCACAGGAGCGATTGTCGACGGAAGAAGTGATAGTTCAACTGAAAAATTCTGCCGGAGACCGCTTCTTTGTGATCGGGGCCAATGGCGCCGAAGCGGAAGTCATCTATAAGGATTGCCCAGTTTGTGGTTTCGGCCACCAGATCATCACGACCACAGCTGACCATACAAAGACTGACAACCTCCTGAGTCTTCGCGAGTGCCGGGAGGAGGAGTGCAAACTCCCCGAGCACGGCCACCGCCATCATCCCCCGAGACCGACAGCGCCACCGGGACCGCCGCAGCCGCCCCGTCCGCCGAGAGATCGAGGGGTAGGGTGGTCGCGCGCATGAAGGCGTGGTGGGAGCACTGGCCTGAGCGCCTTGAATGGGAGCTGGATGCACTCAGGTCAGCCGGCATTGAATTCCGGATTGTCGAACAGAATTCTGTAACAGGGGTGTTGCGCCTGTCGTTCCCGTACACCGTGAACCAGGAGATCATCGCGCTTGAAGCGGTGTTCCCTTGCTTTTATCCATATACACGTTGCGAGATCATTGCCCCGGAGTTGACACTCCGCTGGCATCAAAACCCCTATAACAAAAATCTCTGCCTGCTGGGTCGGGCGACCACAAACTGGGATATGGCAACTTCACTCGCGTCCTTTCTCGCGACGCAGCTGCCGAAGTTGCTGCTGGCGGCGCGCACGGACGATAGCGAGGAAGTGAGAGGCAAAGAGGAGGCCCAGGCTGAGCCGCTCACTGTATACCTGCCCTGTCCGCGCGGGTTCATTGTGTTTGTCCTTGACGACGACGCACCGACGCGTGATACCGAGCATGGTCACATGCACTTCCGCGTCGCGGCTTCACTGGCGGAGTTTCGCGCAGTAGTTTCAGCCGTGTTTGGCAAAGGCAAGAAAACCGTCTTTGAGGTTGAAGACAGACCTTTTCTGAGCGGCTTTCCCAAGCGCTTTGAAGGTTATTGGTACCGGTCGACCGTTTCGCCCTCAGGGATGAGTGCAGGAGAATTCCTCAGACAGCTTGCGGTGGAACACCCGCCCGTGTTGATGCCAAAATGGGCGGAGTTTAATGGAGGACGGTACGAGTTGATAGGCGTGAGAATCCCAGAGGAATCTGCGTGGCGGGAGCTGGGCAAATCGTGGATTTTCATTTTGCGCATGGAGCCGAGATTGAAAGGGAACAAGAAGGCACCGGTTCAAAAAACATTCATCCGCACAGGCCGCGCAAGCCGACCCCAAATGCAGGCGCGAGTGCCGGAACTTTCTGGTCTCGGTTCGAAGAGAATAGCAATCGTCGGATTGGGGTGCATGGGGGGACCGAGCGCGTTCGAGTTCGCGCGGGCAGGGCTGGGTGAGCTTTGCTTGATGGACGACGACAGCGTGGAGCCCGGAACGACGGTTCGGTGGCCCCTAGGATTCTCTGCGGTTGGAAGAACAAAGGTCGAGGCCATTAAGTCCTTCATCGAGAGCAATTTTCCCTACACAAGCGTGAAAGATGGGGTCTTCAGAATGGGCGGAGTGCAAGGCATCGGCGGAACATCGCTTGAGGACTATCAGACCTTCTTTGAGGGCGTGGATTTGATATACGATGCGACGGCAGAAGAAGGAATCCACTACTTGCTTTCAGACATCGCCCGGCAAATGAATATTCCATATGTGGGCCTATCTACGACATGGGGCGGATGGGGCGGGAGGGTCTGGGCGATTCGTCCACACCAGGAAATGGGATGCTGGTATTGCCTGCGACAATGGATCGAAGAAGGAAAAATTCCGCTGCCGCCAGAATGCCCGAATGGTTTGATATCGATACCCGGTTGCGGCGATCCAACTTTTACAGGTGCTTCGTTTGACACATCGATAATCCCTCTGATGGCAGTGCGAACCGCTGTTTCGATCCTGTCAGAAGGAACAGCCGGAGGATATCCGGGTACTCCCTGGGACGTGGCAAACCTCGCTCTTCGAAATGAGGACGGTAGCGCGTCGCTGCCTCAATGGCAGAGTTTCAAACTTCCGGTGCATCCAGAATGCCCCAACCACTCCAAATAACGGCCTGGATACCAACAGCCTGCCTAGTAAGTATGGTGGAAGAAGCCCACCATCGCCTTCCAAATGAAACCGGAGGGGCGTTCATGGGCTACTGGCCGGACTCGACCACGGTCGTGATCACGGATGTCATCGGACCTGGCCCTAATGCCAGGCACGCTAGGTACTCGTTTCACCCGGATGTAGAGCACCATGATGACGAGATCAAGCGCATTTATCATGCGTCTGGCAGGCTCCATACCTATCTGGGCGACTGGCATACGCACCCGAAAGGTGCCGCCGGAACAAGCCGAAGAGACCGAAAGACGCTGCTTGTAATTGCATCCGACTTGTGCGCCCGCGCGCCGAAGCCACTCATGGCAATCTTGGCAGGGAGTCAGGATTGGAAGATTGCCGTGTGGTCGTTGCAGGACAGCGACTTCTTTCGGGTGGCAAGAGTTGCGCTAGCCAAAGTCAAACCCTTCGATTCAATATCTTAGAAGCTGTCCAATAAATGAGCAACACAACCTGGGGTGCAGTCCAACCAGCCGAAAAGAGATGGTTTAAACGCCCGATTCCTGGTTGAGAATCAAATGACCACACTCCGAGCGCCTGTTATTGGCGCCCCTTATGCGGACACGCTGCCATCGGCATGCCGATACACCGACATTGCATCAGTGAGATCAGTTTTCCAACCCTTCTCCCCTTCGCGATCCAGAAACATCTTGGATGGGCAGGCGGTACGTTGATTGACTTCCCGGTGTCCGAGGACGCGTGTGATCGGGACCTGTCCGTAACGGTCCACGATAAGCGCAGCTACGGCCTCCAGGATGAGACCGGACGGCTTGCTGTTTTCATAATCATTGTCGAGGGCGATGGCGATACTGCGGCAATTAATGTTCCAATTGCCTGCGTGCCATCCAATCTCCGCGTCAGACAGTAGCCGCTCGGCGCGCCCGTCATTTCGGACCAGCCAATGATATGGCCAGAACACTTGCTGACCGTTACGCTCATGCCCGGAAAACAGTGGTTTCCCACATAATGTTCGTTCTTTCTCTGGCGGGTTTGCAAAATATGGACCATACAGACGCATCAACTCAATCGCTGAGAGCCGCAGTGGGGAGAGACCGGGCGGATTGCTCGTATGGTGGATGACGATCGTATCAATGTTATTTCTCTCGGAATCCGCGCCATGAGTCCCCTGGCCGAGCGCAAAGGCATGTCGGGCCAAGCGCATCTCGAAGTAATCGTACAGCGTCTGCTTGATTGCTAGTCGCTCCGCTTCCTGCAGCCCATGACTTTTTCGCACTAGGATTTCTACTTCAGGGATGACTGTCAAATACCAATCCGGCCGGGAAATCTCTCGATCCCAGCTCATTTCGGCTTCCAAAAGTTGTGAACGAAATGGGTGAACCATGAGAGTAAAAGATGGGTTTGGTCGACTTGTGCACTCGACGGAAAGTGCACTTGCTATGAATCGTACGGAGTTCTACGGAGATGTCAAGATCATCTCGCATCCACAATCTTTAATACGTCGGGCCAAACGCTCGGGAATTTCCGCGCCATATACCGCTCCTTCTGGCGACAGTCGAATTCGCGAAGCCCGCGAAATATCCGTAATGCCTCCGCGAGTGTGCTGATCTGTTCCTTCCTTGTTCCGAACCGTTGGAACCAGAAGGCCCAGACCATCTTCGTATCGGCGAGGGTAAGGGGATTTCCTGATCGCGTGGCTATCGTCTCCGCGGCCTGGAGCCACTGTCGCGCGAGCTTGGAGTCGCCCAATTCCGCAAAGGTCTTCCCAAGGATCACCTCGCCGTGAGGATTGTCGTACCCAATTCCCATCCTGCGAGCGATATCAATGCCCAGGATGAGCCACTGCTGCGCTTCCTTGTAGAAATTCGGGCCGAGTCGGTGAAGGACACTTCCCAAATCATTGCAATAGGCCTGCAGTTCGTAGAGATTTCCTGTGACAAGCGCGGACTCGACGGCATTCAGTAGATGATCGATTGATGCCAGATGTCTCCCCAATTTCGTGAGAAAGCCACTCATGCGGTACGCGAGGCGGCCAAATGACGCCCGGTCCCCACTCTTTTCTGTAAACGCGCGGGCGCGGCTCAGCGCCTCTTCAGTCGCACGGTTCGACTCGGTGCCGCTCGCTCCGCGCTGATGGGACCATGCGAGTTCCAAGGAATAGTTGGCTTTGAGAACAAGATCGTTTACTTGTTCGAAGAGAGCATCGTTGCCTTCGAGCGTTTTCCGCGCCGCTTGAAACCGTCCAAGCTGGAACAATACGCGCACGGCGGCGATGCACGCGAGAAGTCTGAGGCGCGGGGAGAATGAATCGTCCTCCGCCATCTGTGCGAAGACGGCATGTGCGCCCTCGTGTTTCCCATCGCGGCCTTTGGCGGGCATCAGTACTCCTCGGAAAAGAAGCCATTGGGCACGCGCATAGGAAGAGGTGAATCGATACAGTTCCTCTCGCGAAACCGGCGCTCGAGTTCGCCGAAGGCGCAGGCGATCCTCTGCCTCTACAACGGGAATGTCGAAGGTGATTTGGGTGGGAGCCAAGCGCAACCGATACGGGCCCGCCCAGCGCGTTTCTGTTTCAACGTCCCGGAAGTCCTGGCTCTCCAAGGTATCCAAGTATCGAGCGATATTTCCGCCAATGTGCCGACGAGTTTTCTCCAACCAACTGGGCAATTGGGCGATTTCGTCGAGATTCACCCACGTGTTGGTTGGTCGCTGCACCCTTTGTATGGCAAGTAACGCCAACCATTCGAAGCGTGCCGGGCAGCGATTCTTGAAGAGCCAGCGTGCGCTGGCAATGCGAATGTTCTGCTTCTCAAAGCAAAGTTCGAACATCGGGGTTCCTCTGAAAGTGCAGATAGTGTAGACAATCGCCCCCTTTTGCGGCCAGCAGACCCGAGAGAAAGTCAAAGTAGGCTTACTCGAAGAACGAGCCGGAAAGGGCGAAAGCTGATGGAGCGTGTTTTTATCATCGACCCGGATACGATTCACGCGGCCCTGTTGCGGCTGCTTCTGGAGTCCTTCGGTTACCAGGTAGCGGCGTGCGAGGACGAAAGGAGCGTTCTTGAACCGATCAAGGAGAATGGCCCTGATCTACTCGTGGTGGTTCCCCGCTCGCCGGTGACGTTGCAAGGCGCGCTCGAATCAGCGCGGTTGGCAGTGAAGAATCTAGAGCGGCAGCCGGAACTTCTATTCGTGCTCAGGTGGACGCAGCGAGGACCGGCTGACCGCCTCTTGGGCGATCGATGGAATGTGCAGGTGCTCTATGAACGGTAACGAGCCACTCTTCCGGGTCGCCGAGGAGGTCGAATATTTGCTTGCACGGCGGAGATTGAGGGCGCAAGAGCATCCGCGCCTCGTCGTCGTGCACGGCCACCACCGACCGGGAACCATTTGTCTCGCCGGCGAAAGCATCGAGGAAGTTCATCTGTCATACCCCGAGCGAGAGATTCCCATTCCCGTTCGTCTCTCGCTATCCGGCCTGATGCTTTGCGATTGCATGATACGGTTCCGTCACACGTCACTCAGCATTGCGCGGATGGATCGAATTCTCACAGCCGATCCCTTTTATCGCCGTCTCGGCGCTAATTCGTTCGAGCGCATTGAGGAACCGCCAACGTTAGCGCGCGCGGCGCTCAGGGTCTACATCGCGAGGTTGCGTGAACAAATCGCCAAAGCATTGAAAGAAGGCGGATCAGTGCTCGCGGCTGAAAATGTACTCTTATCTGAAAAAACGGACTCGAACGTAGCGGTGTATCGCATCAATCTCCCGGTGCAGGTTGTTCATCGCACGACGAAACTGACGTGATCTCGTCGGAGCACAGTCGCTGGTTTAACACACTGGAAGAGGATCGCCATGTATCGGATTGTAACGGAAGACAAGAACGTGGAAGGGATCAAGGCCGCCCTGGTCGGTTTCGATCTCGATTTCACGTTGTTCCGTGGCATCGGATCGTGGAAAGGCAAGGAGGAACCGAGCGTTTCCGTGGAACTCGACCAGATTTCTCGTGAGACGGCAGAAAACGTCGCGCGCAGAATCAAAATCATGAATGATCAGGAGGCGGTCATCTTACAGGAATTCCAAATAAAGTCAGACCTGGTGTGACGGCATCTACTCCAGCACAAAATTACCGAAATTCCAAGGTCGCCTCGAAGAGTGCGGGCTGCCCCTCAGCGATCCCGCCCACGCCGCATGCGAAGCAATACAACGCAACTAGGTGCGGTGTCAGGATCAAGTTGCAGGTTTTCGCACGATGACATGATTGCGTAGCGATGATGACCAGAAAGTTGGAGCAGTGGAATAAAGATCAATTTAAGGGCACTCGTTTCGAAGACGCTGCTTTGCGGAGCAAACTAGGTATACAACCAGTCAAATCCAAAAGGAGTCCAAAAAGGGGTTGGGATTTGCTTTGCGGGGCGTTACTATGTAGAATTTACATAGCTCTACAAGCCCCAAATCCCACCCAAAAGGAGAAAGGCTAAGCCTTTGGGTACGGATTGGGTTCCCGGTGGTCACATTACCGGCCAATTTTGCCCAAGGGTCCATAGGATGGTTGTGGTAGACTTTCGTTTTTCAAGGAGTTGTTCCACGATGGCAACAGCCTACCCGCCCGTCACAGCCGAGTGTAATACTATGCCGCAACCCATAGTAACCAAAGCGTATCATCCGGTTCGAAAGCTTGCCGCCAACCAACGATTTGCAAAATTGCCGAGCCTCAGCAAGGCTGCCGTGAAGAGAATTGCTCGGGCGGGATATGAAAAGATCCTGGCCGACACGGGTTCCGAAGAAGTCGCAAGGGAATACCAGCGGAGCATGGAGAAGATCTTGCCCGATTCGGTTTCCTAAATAGAGGAATACTATCTTTTGAGCTCCGAAACGTCCCGGAGCTCTTTTGTTTCGTGTTGAAAGGCATGCCGCATGAGTCCACGTGGTCCAAATATTCACCACATTACAGAGGACTACGTTTTAGAAACCGGATTTCTCGCGGTTGAGCGGTCTTTGAATACGATTAAGAAGCACCTTTCAGAGCCAGATGCCTTCGAATTGCTGTGGAATTATTCACTAAAAAAGAATCTCTTAAAGATTGACCAATTCGCTCAAGCAGCAGCCGAAGATATTTTGCGAGAGAGGTTGCACGATAACGTCGAAATTCGCGGCGAAGAAAGCTCACTTGCGGACGTCACCTTTCGGGTACAACTTGCTGCGCTTCTCGATATGATCGACGGAACGGACTTATTGGAGCGTGGCTTGGGTAACTGGTGCTCTGCAATGGTGTTCTTTAGTCGGGATCGCGTTTGGGCTTCTCTTATTGGTATGCCGAATGGGGAGATTTATTTTCAGCAGCACTCCGACAACTCCGCGTATGTGCGAGAACCTCGAAAGGAGGGCGCTGAGCCGACAATCCAATCTGTAACAATCTCAAAGCCTGAGGTAAGACTCAGAGACGCGAGCGTCGCCTTTTACGGCCAAAAACCAAAGAATTTTTTGACCGCAGCCCGCCACGAGGGCCTATTGACGGTCCTCACTCATCTCGCTCAAGAGGCGCAGGAAAAGAAGAATCAAACTGACGCACCAAAATTTCGCATCTACAATCTTGCCGGGAACCCGATGATGATGAGGCTTGTCGATGGGAAAATCGATGCGATCATTGAATTGTCTGGACAACGGTGCCACGACGTCATTCCTGGCTTCGCTATTGCGCTTAAGGCAGGGGCCTACTTGATTGATTTAGATACTTCTCGAAAGTTGAGCATCAAAGACTTGCCGGCGATTCTCTCAAGGCCAAGCAATAAATTCAAGTATATCCTCGCTTGTAACGAGCCGCTTGCAGATGAAATTCTAAAGGCATTGGCAAACTGAGCCACGAATCTGCACGGCCTATTTAAAAGCCTCGCAATCAATTCCAGATTCCTTAAAGAGCCTGAGATCGCAGTGCGTCTAGAACTTGATTGAAGTTCGATTTGCGCCCCACTCTTCCGCAACCTCGCCCACACTAGAAATTGCTGCCTCCGGTATGCTCGGTGGCGGAGACTGTTACAAATTTGACCAAAGTAGTGCAGCGGGAAACAGCAGTTGCATGGCCGGAATCGGCTATATCGCTTGATATATCAAAATTTATATTGGTCGGTGCGGTCGGATTCGCCCCCCCGACCCTCTGCTCCCCAGACAGATTCTCTAAATGACCTGCTGACGAAGCACGCTAGGCTATGATTTCTGGAATGGCCGAGGAAATACCAGCGACTTTGCGTTGATCTGTTCGGGATCTGAATCGAGGCCCCCGAAGAAGCGAAACCTAAAAAGAGCGAAAGGCGCTGGATGCGCAGAGGAAGTCATGGTCAAGATCGATAATCGACTCTTCATTGGGGCGGTAGATGATTGCCGAGCGGGCACTGAGCAATTAGCGGTAGTCCATGCCTGCAAATCCCCGTGCCATCAGCAAGCGGTTGGCTATCGCGGTAGTCTCCCCGCGAGTCATCCCAACTACCTTGCCCTGCAACGGGAGTACGACCTCTATCTGAATATCATCGATCCGCACGTACCGCTATTCAAAGTAGAGACATTCGAGCATTTTCTCGCCTTTGCCAGAACGAAGTACGACTCCGGCGCTTCCGTGCTGATCCACTGCAATCAGGGCGAATCTCGCGCGCCAAGTCTCGCCTTACTCTTTTTGGCCAAGCACGCTGGCGCAATGCCGAACTCCTCCTATGAAGATGCCAGACAAGCATTTGTGCACGTATTCCCGGCGTACCAACCAGGCATCGGTATTCGACGGTTTCTTGCAGATAATTGGGCTGCCATTCGGTAGGATTCCTGGGGTCGGCCCACGCGGTATCATCTGCTTTACCTATAACAGGCGGTAGGCCGATGAGCTTCCAACTCCGGAATGTAAACAGGCTTGGTAATCAATTCAGCGTTACTCTTCCCCACGACAGTGACGGATATCTTGGGAGAGTTTGCCGGGAGCAGAATTGCGAAGGATACTTCAAAATCACTCCCCGCACCGGCGTTCAAGGCCCTGCTCCTTGCCATTGTCCGTACTGTGGGCGTTCTGGCGAGCGAGATCGAGCGGCCCCAGACGTTGCACTAGGTTACGGATGAGCGGTCGATGGATCCTCAATCTCGGGAATTCGAAGCGCCCCATACCGAGCCTCTATTCGCCGAAAAGAGCCTGCGAGTTCCACTTCTAGGACGGTGTCTGTAGTCCTTGACCAGTCTGCAAACGACATGCCGAGTTCCCCCGGGAGGCTCTTCCCGCCAACTAATAAGAATGACGAGGACAAACCGACTGCAGTTTCAAGAGGTTTGCCGGATTTCAATACTCGGCTCCAATTCGTCCAAAATCGCTGACCCTTCACCTCAACTCCACCTTCGTATCTGAACGCATCTGAACCTACAAAATTGCACGGTAAGACATAAATTCGCAAGTGAATCCCCGGAAAGCTGTCAGTGAGTTCTAGAAGACGGCGAATACACTCCTCTACATAATGCCGCGCCATTTTCCCGCTGAAGAATATGTTTTTACCATCATTGTCCGACTCGTCGTCGCCGTTCGTGCAATATACTTCGCCGCGATTCTTGCGAGCGATAATTGCAAGCTGCTCCAGGGCTTTGTTTATCGTGCGCTTGATCCGGTCTACTCGATTCTCTTGTGTCTCAGAATCTCCCCCAACTTGCGCGATCTTCGTCACAGTAGAATCAACAATATCGTAGTACAAAAAGTATTTGTATTTATGCATGCCACGAATTCGCCCAAATTCCTCCACTAACGGCTCGATCTTTTCAATCAGAAAATCCACCCGTTCGAGGCTTCCGTCGATATGCCTCACACATACGGGTACGATGCTCTCAAAATTGAGAGACATAATCGTGTCGACCGTCATCTCTCCTATGGAGCCGAGCTTAAGCAAATATGTTGATATCCCCGTCACACCGCGTGCCACGTCATTGAATTTCTGCAACTTCTCGACAGACCTGCGCAACCGACTGTGGGACCCTTGGGAACGCGAAATCAGCGCACATTCCAGGGCAAGTTCTATGACGGTAATTGCGATCCCGAGTCCAGAGATCTGTTCGGCACATTCCGCAATACTTCTCTCGAATGTTGATTCCTCTTCTGGGACCTGCATTGAAGCGATCATGTGCCATGTTGCATCCCATAAGTCCTTCAGTAATCCGAAATCACCACGTTTGTCTAGATATTCGGAGCAATCTCGAATGATTTCTGGAGTGCGCCTTGATTTATAACCAGAGTACTTTAGAAGACCGGAGTGGATTGCTTCGTGACCCGGGCTCTGCACTAAGGTGTCGCGCATAGAGGAAAGTGCAACCGGATCATCCCACTTTATCTTTCGTTCCCAAGTTGTGCGCGTTGAGCGATACCAATCTCCAAAAATAGATAATTCCACTTGAAGCGCCGCGGCTGTATCGCGAGGCGTGCAGCAAGTCATGAGTAATATAAGAGATGCGTCATCTAGAGGTGCAGCACCATCCGATTTACCTTTTGCTTTGACGCATAGGCCCAACATAAGACCTGTTTGACGAGCGCTGGTCAAAGCAAGGCGTGTGTTCCCGTCTGATGCCGGAGCATGTCCCAGTGTATATAAACCACGCTCATTAACTTCAAGTACCCCTCGCTCGCGAAGATGATACGTCAGCCAAATATCGCGATCGATGCGATCGCGCGGTCCGCGAGATAAGATCACTACGGCACCTTTAAGTCCAAATCCCACTCGTGCAGTACCATCTGTACCACTTGTGCCATAGAACGGGCGAAGAAACTTGGTCGCCACACCAGCCCGAACTAGGAAGACCATGAGCTTCTCAATTGACAGATGTGGGACATCATCTCGATCGGTTGCTTTCAAGAATCCAGCGACTGACTCATAGGCGAGACGGAGCTCAGAATCTCCGAAAGGGGCATCTTCCCCGTATCGATATGCACGAAATGTAATGCCATCGCAAGTTGATGTTATTGGTACAACGATCCCAAGATCGTTGCAGATGTCAAGAGCCAAGCTCATAGTATCTGCGTATCGGCCAGGAATCGAAACGCCGGATGTACGGCGAAGATACTTAGCGATGGAGCGCCACGGAAGTCCTATGCTTAGGCGGTCTCGAAACGGCGCCTCGCTTCCACTAGCACTTGTCACCCGCGGACCAAGGCGAGCGGCCTCGTCTCGTGCAGGTATCTCTCGGATCCGATACATTTCCACGAAGAGCGTCGCACAATCGGCAACCAGATTGCGCCCAAATCCCTGACCATCGAGGACGGGCACCTTCGGTTCTGCAGCCTTAACCACCTCGTTTGCGAGTGCGCCAACAAGATTCGGTATGCTTGACGGTTGGATGGCCTCCTCACTGCGAGAAAGAGGGGGACCGAGTAGCATGCGGTCCAGCGAGGGAATGCATCTTAGAATGGATTCTCTAAGCCCGGGCCCATAATGGCGCTCGATGTCCTCTTCATCGAATGCAATCTGAAGCACAGATCCAATCGAAGAACTGAGTCGCTCGAAAAACATCCTACCGAGAGCAGCACTCAAAAGAAACTGAATGAAGCGGTGCTGCGCTTGTGGGTTGGTCAGTGCCTCGGAGAGGGGGCGCGAGTCATCTTCGTGCGGCAATCCGTCAAGCATACCTTGAAGAATGTGAGAAACCGTCGCGTTTTCTAGGGGAGCCACGGTTACGATGGGCACTAGCCGAATCCAGAGCACTCCTTCAACATAACGCCCAAATGCACGTATCTTTGCAATCTCAATGCTGGGGCGGAGTCGCCCCGATATCGAATTGAGGAATTCATTTTGGGTTTCGCTGCGTGGAAGAAATGTATATGCCTCCGCACCGTGCTGGATCTGTAATTCAGATGAGAGACGAAAGCTACGCCAGGATGTGGCTGAAAGGAGGCACTGGAGATCTCCAAGTCGGACACGCGTGGGTGTCGTCATCGGAAAGTCGACTAAATAAGGACGCGGCAGCAAAGACATGGCTCGTACCAGAGCAGCACAGAAAGTCATGACTGTGCGGTCGTCTGCTCGCAGGAAGATAGTATCCGGTCTGACTATCTGTTCTTGATGCCATTTAACATCGGCACAAAACACATGTATGGACACCTTAGAAGCAGGTATTGATGCGACAAAATCCCGGGTCTTGGCTAAGGTGGTACCGACTATCAGAGTATCGTCTATCAGAGCGATATGTTTTCCCTTAAAGTAGCGCGTATCTAGATCCAGAACTCGATCGCTAAGTACAACTCTCTCTGACTGAGGAATCCCAATCGCCCGGAGGAGATCATAGAGACACAGCGACTTCCTGGCCATAAAGATCAAAACATCGGCATCTAGAGTGGAAAGGAATTTACCAAATTCGATTAGCTGAGAGGCTATTGCGGGTTCAAACTGGCTGAGGATCAGAGAACGCAGAGGCGATGAGCTATCGGAATACAGTCTAGCCGATGACCGATCATTTGCCATTTTGGAAGCCTCTCATGTGGCGCATTTGTGACCAACTACTCAAGCCTGAAATTAGGAACTGTGGATAACTGAAATTGCTGTAAACAATTCTTTTCTATACCATTTAATATAGGCCGACGCGGAATGGCCCCCCGACGTCTTGTGTCCCGAACACAAGGCTCAATGGGCTGCCGCCATGATTCATCCACATGGCGGCTTTTATTACAAAATGAAGAAGTGTGTGAGTAACGCCGGAAGTATAGCAGGTGCCAGAATCAGTGGCAAGAGTGTGCAGAGGGTCAGTTCGAAAGATATTGGCGGATGATTTCCTCTGGAGCTTCTGTGCTGCGATCTTCGTATCCCTCAGCTTTCAGCCTCTCCGATGCCACCGGCGCAACGTCGGCAAAGAAGTATATCTCAAAAACGAGAGCGATCATAATCAACCATTGAAGGACCTAGTCGCTAGGCTCGTAGTTCCATTCATCAGACGGAAGTCCCTTCAAGTTGCAAATCATTGTTTCAACTTTCACTTCCTCGTCGACCCAAATTAAACCGGAATGCAAGCTGTGCATCCGATCTTCTTTCAAATAAATGAATGCTCAAAAGCATCGCGATTCAAGAATTCTGCATATGCCTTCAGAAGCGCTGTAGATCGCGGTGGCAACAACCTACCGACGCGCTTGAAATTCATTACAATCGAGCGTGCTTCCGGATCGACAGTACCCCAGAAAGTCATATCAGGGTTAGCCTTCGTCAGATGCCTACTTATCTCGCTTTTCTGCTTTCCCGATGGAGCAATGTAAATGTAGGTCTTGATTATATCCTCCAATTGCTTCACGATAACCTTGTGACGAATAGTCCACGCCGGAATTAGTAGTTGCGGAACTGGGTCATCGATCTTGAATCTTGCGGCCCCATCGGGATTAAAAACGCACAAATCTAAGCAGAGTAGCTTTACTGAAGATGCCTTCTTAAAATCGACGAACGTCTCGCGCGAAAGGTCGTAGTACTCAAGCTTCGAACCTAGACCTTTCTTTGGCTCTCTTTCGACAATTTCCGCCAATACTCCCTCTTTGACGGTATCTGAGTCAGTACCTCTATATCCGCCTTTGGTGCGGACCATTAGGTCACACTGCGGAACTATCAGGATGTATTGGCGACCGCCATCCCTTTCGTAAATGTCGCCAAGATCGGTAGGTCTGTGGAGTTCATTGAGCGGACCAGCATCCTCGTAATTTTCCAGGTGCAATATACTCTGTAGAGCGCCACTCGGAGGGGTGCTAATCGGAGTAGAAACCCCGCTTATCTTCCGGATGCTCTCTGAGGCGGATCGAACACTGGCATCTCGTATTGCATCCGTCAGAGTTTCTCCGCGCTGAAAAATCCCAAGCAAACGGATCATCGTATCCGGCTCCCACACTCCCTCGCGATCCGACGATACAAACACCATATGATCCAAGTCGTATAGGTTGAGCCGGCGAATCTTTTCGCTGGCAATCGCAAGGCTCTTTACAAAAATCTCCTGGACTTTATCTTTCAAGACAGCGTAGTACTTCGACACTGATGCTAATTTAACGAGTGCCGCGAAATCACATGGGCTATCAATCAATAGCTCCTTCGGAATGACGATTACTCTATGCTCGGGAAACCCATTGTCCTCGCAGACGCGTCGCCACTCGTCCTGTATTGTCGGCATGTGGTACTTGTGGCTCAAGAGACAACACACAACCTGTTCTTCATGCGTAACCGAGAGCGCCTCCTTGATAAGGGTGAGACCTTCGGTGTTGGTGCCTCCCTGATCAGTCAAATCCTCGTCAAAGAGGATCATTGTCTTTCGAGATTCGCTTTCCTTGAAGATGTCCGTCGCAGATGCTCTCCATTGGGGCAACCCCATCGCCTGAAAATCCCAGGAGTGGAACAGCACCGGCAGAGCTTGGACAGCCGCAGCGTCTGCCGCTACTTCGGCGCCTGCAGGGCCGCTTCCGAGCGCAATTGCCTCCAGAAATTGGCGCTTGGATTCGTCATTTTGTGCTACCCAGAACGCCTGCACGCGCTGACCCAGAACCTCTGGATCGCGTGCAAAGAGTCCCGGAAACGGCGCAAGCAACGGTTCCAATGCTAATATCTCAAGGCTCTGTAGGTGCCCAAGGATTTCACTTAAGTCCGGTAGTGACTTGTTCTTATCATCCACCGAAATTACTCGGCTGACTCCAATTTGATTCAATACTGAATCGATGATGATTTTCGGTTCTGCGTTAACCAAGGAGCATACCCCCCAGATTCAGTTCGAATCGAAATCGTCTATCAAACTTGTTTCGGTCCTCGGCAAGAGATATGCCGCATCCCTCGCTGCTCAATAATTGCTGGACGATGAACAGTCCAAGGCCGCGCCCGGTTCCCTTTGCCTTTCCAGTTACGAATGGCTCGAATATGATGTCTTCGAGCTTCGGGTCAACGCCCCGTCCGTTATCGAATACCAAAACCAGCGGCTTTTTCGTTTCGATTGTAATTTGACCGTGAGGAATCCTGCGGAGTCGTAAATCTTCCTTCAGCCAGTACTCGGAATTCAAGAGTAGATTTTCAAAAACTTGAGTCAGCTTCCCTCTGTTTACTCTGACGCGGAAGTCGGAGGCCGAGGGGGTGCTCATGCGCATTGCGATTCTTTCTGAACTGAAGGCAGATAGGTGATGCTTGAAGAGTTCATTCAGGAAAGAATGTAGGGAAAGCTCCTCTCGCTTCTCTCGCATGTACTGTAGCGAAGGAGCCAAGTACGACAATTCTTTTCGTAAACCCGCGACGACCGATTTCACGTGCTCTGCGTAGCTGATAAGCCGAGCATCGCGTGGTCCCGATCCGCGTAGATATCTCAGAATCTGGTCGTTTCTTTCGGCCAAATCCATTGCCAGAGTGGAGACCTGATGAGACAAAGCCTCTGCGGTCAGACCGACGGCCATGATTTCGTGCATCTGGCTCATCTGCTCCCGCAATGTTTCAAGTTGATCGCTGATCAGCTCGCTCATCTGCTCAGTTTTCGCGAGATCTCGGAGATAGCCGTCGACTTCGGTCAAGAGTTGACGAGTTTCGGAGATTGCGCTCTCGACTTGAGAATAAAAGCTGGCTTGCTCAGCTCTCTCCTTGTCAGAAAGAATCTGTTTCTTGTTGAGTGTCTTGATGGCATCTGCTTGATTCGCGGCGTTATTCAGTTTAAGAGCGGCCCGCGAAAGGTGCAGACGATAGCTCGCGGCTCTGGACAGATCCGAACGAACAGAGCTAGTTATATCCTCAGGCGTTGCCTCCGGTGGGATATTCAGCGGCTCTTTTGCCTTGAGCGACTTGAAATGATTCCAGCCCCTACGGAGAAACTCCTGCGCATCTCCGGCGTAGTCTACAAAATACTGCAGTATGAGGCGGAAGTTCCGATAGTTCACATTGTCTGTGAAGCCTTCACGGTCAGTCTTCTCTTCCAGGCATTGATTGTCCAAGGCGGTAATTGCAATGTACCCCATCGTGTTTTCAGGTCTTAAGCCGTAGTAAGATGGGGCACTGGTCCACTGGCTTCCAAGCTGAAGCCAATCTTGACTCAATCGGATTCCGAACCCGTCTCTGTACACCCGAATCCCACTCAACGACTGAATTAGCGCGCGATAGTCGGACGCATCTTTGAAAACGTTTTGCTTGGCCTGCATCTCTTTGCCGAGTCCGTAATAATCGATCTCACCAGAGAAAGGGCCCGGAGTGGCAATCGCTCCGTCCATTGCTTCAATCCCTGCGAACTCATCCAGTTGACGCGTGGTTCCGAAGGTCGCCCACCATCTACCGGAAGCCAGTGCGAAGTCGAATCGGTTTTCTCCCTTCAAAGTCTTAAGGTATTTGAAGAATGCTTCTCCACCATCCGGTTGCACAAGATCGTCAAAGAGGATTTTCTCTTTCTTGCCCTTATCAGGTCGTATATAGTCGAGGGCAACTTTTCCAGCAATCGTAAGCTCCTCCTCCTTAGTTACTGGATCGACTCCAAAATTTAACGAATAGGTGAGTATGGCGGTATTCCTAAGTTTGGAACCAATCTCGTAGAGGTCCAGGTCTGCGCCGTCAAATTTCGCGTATACCTGGAATTCCTTCACGGCGCGATATGGAGAAATAACTTGCGAGAGATTCTTACGAACTGAATCACGTCCCGCAGTTTTCCACAAATCTAGGTCTCGAAGGCCAAGAATCGATAACCTCGTTCCTGAGCAGGTCGAAGAATTGTGTTCGCTGTACTCAACTGGCACATGCTCTAACAATGTGCCGCTGTGAAACGCGTTCCAGTCGATTAGCACCTTCCTTTCAGTGCCATCGCCAGTAGTTGTTACGATTTCGACCTGTTCGCCAAGACGTTGAGTCCCAAGGCGACCAAGCCCCTTATCTCCCAGGGGAGTCCGGCCTTTTTCAGTGGTGAGTCTCTTCCGTTTGAACTCCTTCTTTGGGGAATCTGAAATTGTCAACCATCCCCTTTTAATTGCCTCCTTGCTCATACCGCTTCCATCGTCTTCGATAGTGATCAGCCCGACGCCGCCGGGCGTGACGGATGACGTATCGATTGACACCTTACAGTAAGTAGCGTCTGCATCGTAGGAGTTCTTTACAAGTTCTAGGAGCGCTTGAGTGGCATCCGTGACCAGGTTCTCACCCAGCTGGAACACCACCGAGGCGTGGATGGAGAAATGTTCAGTCTGCGTCGTCACGCCGTCACCCTTTGCGGAAGATTAGAATATGTTCCTTGCTCATGGTCTCGCTGACGCTATTCTTCGACGCCATTCTTTTTGCTGGAATGGCTCTGGAGACCGTGACTACATGCACAGCATGATTAGCTTTCAAGAAGTCTGTAAGGATCCTGCAAGTGGGAATCTCTACGCCTCCGACCTTGCGATTTCCTACGACCCAGATCATATACGCATTCTTTCGTAACAACTTGAGTACTGGCTTAATGCAGTTATTCAAATCGCGAGAAAAAGCCACAACACGGCTCCGACGATCACGCGGGAGAGTCGATAGTTCTTCGAGAGTATCTGCCAAAGCTGGTGATAGTGCAAGTAAATCGCCGACCTCAGCTAAAGCACCTCGCCTGGAGCCTCCTAAGCTCTTCGAGTCGATTGCGTGGGTGCTGGATAGGAGATTGCCATGAACAGTTGCATCAATATCCTGGAGATCGATCCATTGCAGCGGTAAATAGGAATGCTGACCGTAAGGAACTGTGGTTTGATTATCTCCGTATGGAGGCGATGTGATGAGGAGATCGCAATTGACATCTACTTTGCAAGTCCGGCTGTCCACAAGCCGGATTGAGACGTCCTCGCAAAAGCGGCCGTGACGAAGGACCTCACTAGCTCGCAGCACTTCTGCGAACTCCGTGTAGCGTTGTATGTTTCTCGTCAGTATTTGTTCGAAGATGGAAACGGGCGACATTGCCCGTCTTTTCCGCAGTTCTGTACTGCTGCGCACGTGTAGCTTGAAGGTAGAGGTTCGGGAATTGCTACAAAGCCGCACCGTCTCGGCGAGGCAAACCCAAAAGAACCTCCTACACCAAAGACTGGGCTCCAACCGAATGGCGCGTCTAATGCGAGACAATTCTCGAATAGCTTTGCGGCTAAACCACTTATTGATGTTCGGGAACCGCGCTTCCGTATGAGACGACGCGTCTGCTTCGATTGCGTCTATTAGATCGTCTGCCCTTTCGTCCAGCATGTCTTCGCGGAAGGGACCCGACCGGACTTTACATAGAAGAACGGCCAAGGGATTCACATCCATCCCAAAGAATCCCAACCCTCGAAACATTGCTTCTGTCAGAACTGATCCGGAACCTGCGAACGGGTCCAAGATCGTCTTAATCTTATCGTCAGCCGACACGATGATATCTGTGAGGTCCCGAAGCATGGTTGGGACCATCATGGCTGGGTACTGGAAATAATCGTAGGATTGAGCTGCTCGGTCGCCGACCGTGTATGAGAAATAGGCTGGCTTCTTCCGAGTAAGCCTATCCAGCGCGGATCTCAAATTAACGTCGGCTTCCAGAGACGAGCTGGTCATTGTACCAGTCTATCCTGCATTTGAGCACTTCCGAGGCAAATCTCTAGTGGAAAGAGGAAGATAGCACAAAGATCCCCATTGTCGAGTGTTGTTCTACCGACGCTCGCGCTTTTTCGGTGCTGCAATTCAAGATAATCACGAAAGAACTCCCTCAAAGAAACCGCTAATGGGGCTCGATTAGATATTTGCTTATTGATCCTGGAGGCTCTGACGGCTACAAAATCGCCTCATTGGATTTAACAGTTAGGATTGAACTTCTATAAATTATTGATTTTATTGGTTGGGGAGAGAGAATTTGAACCTCCGACCCCGGGGTTCCGAATCAGAAGCCTTTTTCCCCTGATGCGGTTTTCTTTCGCACAACATTAAGAGTTACAGTAGAGAAACTAGATGATTTACCAGTGGAGAATCAGTTTGGAATTCCTCCGATTTTCATCGAAGGCGGAGACTGTTACAAAATTGACTACAGTGGTGTAGCGGGAAAAAGCAGATGCGTGGCCGAAATCGGCAATATCGCTTTAAATATCAATAATTTATGCTGGTCGGGGCGGAGGGATTCGAACCCCCGACCCTCTGCTCCCAAAGCAGATGCGCTACCAGACTGCGCTACGCCCCGACACTATCTCGATTGTATCGCGAAGCATGAAATCCGGTCGCGGCATCCAGACCCCTCAGCGCCGCAGAAGCCATACCACCAGCCACAGCGCCAGCAGCAACGGCAATGCGAAAACCAGGCCAAGACCGCAGGCGATCAGCGCCAGAAATGCCCAGTCCTTCCGCGTGTGACGGCGCGGCTCGCCGAGGTGCCGCGTGAGTAACCGGTAGTTGCGCCGGTTCGCCTTCCAGAAGATATCGAATGCATCTCCGAAGACCGGAATGGTGCCCACCAGAACGCCAATGCCTATGTTAACGGCCATGCGCACCAGCGTGACATAAGGCACGCCGCGTATCCATGCGGCCACCGGGATTACCAGCGAAAGAATGCCGGCAAGAACATCGCCGATCCCCGGAACCAGGCCGATGATGCCGTCAATACCGAAACGAATGCTGGTGCCAGGGATGCGAAATGCCTCATCGAGCACGATCTCGATGCCGCGCAAAGTCCGATCGCGAAAGAGCCACGCGCCCCGATTCCAGCGGTCCATCGGCTCAGCGGCGCTGTCGAGAGCCCGCACTCTTTCCTCAATCTCCGCTTTTCGGTTGCGCTTTTCCATAACCCGCTCCTCCATTGTCGGCTAAGCGGGGTTGGCTGGCTATTTGTTGGCAATGTAGACTGAAGGCGCCCCACGCGTTTCCCCGCAAGATTCGAAGATTCGTCAGTAATCAAACACAAGTTGCCCGGCCATCCGGCATCTCATGCGCTTTCAGGAGCGACAAGAACTGATATGGAAGCAGCGTCCAACGGACAGCATCCCAAATCGCTGCCCAATCATTTCTTTCGTTTAACGGTTCTTCCTCTAAGACGCAAAGGGATTTCGAATTCACGCAAATCGAAACTCCGCGAACGTCTGTCTTTCGCCGCGCTTGCATTGCTCATCGTCGCTGCAAGCTGTGTCTGGGCCAGCGCACAAACTGATACAGCCTCGCCAAAACTCGACCTCGGCATCATCGTGGTACCAACCATTGAAGATGCCCAGGCAGTGATGAAGCAATTAAAGAGCGGCGAGGATTTCTCAATTCTGGCCAAAGAAAAATCGACTGACCCTACCGCAACCGATGGCGGATACCTGGGCAATCTCGATCCCGATGAGCTTCGGCCTGAATTGCGCGACGCCGTGCGCGGCCTTCATCTTGGTGAGCACACCGGAATCGTACAAATCCCTTCAGGCTTCGCAATCCTCAAAGTCTTCCCCGTTGCGCCGGCGACAAGCGATCTGAACTCGAAGCGAATCGCATCGCTCGTCTCCACTGGCGCTATCAGAATCGGTCCAAGCGTTTCAGGACTCGCTGAAGCCGAAACCGCCTTTCAGGAGTATGTGAAGAGTAACGGGTGGAAGAATCGCGGAATACAAGAGGGTTGCGAGATTCGCAAAACCTCGCTGGTGAATGCCGCAAATTCGATTCAGCTTGCACTTTCGAGCGGCAGCTTCCACGGATCCGATCTCACGCCTAAAGACAGGCTCGAAGGCTACTCCACGCTCGCGCAACTCTACGACTATACCGGTCAAATGGAGAATGCAATTGACCGGTGGAAAGCTGCTTACGAACTTGCCCAGACCGTCGATCCCGGCTCCCTGCCCAATCTTGAAGAGACCCTCGGCGCCAGTTACCTTCATCTATCGGAGATGGAGAACGGCGTCTACAGCGATAACTCCGACCTCGACATCTTCCCGCCTTTGAACCCGCATGCAAGTTTCGCCAAGACTGATGATTCAAAACACGCGATTGAATATTTCCAGAAGTATCTCGAGCAGCAGCCTGGCGATCTTGAGGTTCGCTGGCTGTTGAACCTCGCCTACATGACATTGGGAGAATACCCGTCCGGCGTACCGGCCGCGTTTCTTATTCCCGAACAAGCATTTCAATCAAAGCAGAATGTCGGCCGCTTTGCCGACGTTGCGCCAGCAGCGGGACTTAATATATTCCGCAGCGCGGGCGGCGTGATCGTCGACGACTTCGATAACGACGGCCTCCTCGACGTGGTCGTCTCAAGCATGGACATGTGCGACCCCATCCATTTCTTCCATAACAACGGGGATGGAACCTTCAGCGATCGCACAAAAGAGGCGGGACTGCTCAACCAACTGGGCGGCCTGAATATTATGCAAGCCGACTACAACAACGACGGCTGCATTGACATTCTGGTGCTTCGCGGCGGATGGGAATTCACCCAGCGAATGTCGCTGCTGCGCAACAACTGCGACGGAACGTTTACCGATGTAACCGACGCTGCGGGCCTCGGCTCAACTTATGTCGCAACCCAGGCCGCTGCCTGGGCCGATATCGATAACGACGGTTTTCTCGATCTCTTCGTTGGAAACGAACAAGGGCAGGCCAAACTATTTCACAACAAGGGCGACGGCACATTTGAAGAGATTGGGCATTCGGCGGGAATCGATCGGAAGACCTTTATCAAAGGGGTAGCGGCAACGGACTATGACGGCGACGGCTTCATGGATTTCTACGTCACCAACCTGAACGGCGACAATTTTCTCTACCACAACAACGGCAATCTGACCTTTACCGACGTCGCAAGACAGGCCGGCGTACAGGCGCCAAGTCTCAGCTTCGCCACCTGGTTCTTTGATTACGATAACGACGGCTGGCCCGATATCTTTGTATCCTGCTACCTCACCTCGGTTGAAGAAGCAATGAAAACCTACACCGGTGGCGAGCGCAAAGCAGAGACCATCAAGCTCTATCGCAATCGGCACGACGGCACTTTCGAAGATGTAACTGCAAAGGTGGGCCTCGACAAAGTCTTCATGCCCATGGGCGCTAACTTCGGCGACATCGATAACGACGGATACCTCGATATTTACCTGGGTATGGGATCGCCTTCCTATACGGCCGTTCTTCCGCATGTACTTCTGCGCAACGATCAGGGCAAATCGTTCGTCGATGTCACAGCATCTTCAGGCACAGGCGAATTGCACAAGGGGCACGGAATCGTGTTCGCCGATATAACCCGGCGCGGCAGCGAAGACATCGTGGCCGAGATCGGCGGCGCGGTTCCCGGAGACAAGCACACCATGCGCGTCTTTTCGAATCCGGGCAACCACAATAACTGGTTGAATGTTCGGCTGGTGGGCGTCAAGACCAACCGCGAAGCTCTGGGCGCGCAGATCCATGTCACCGTACGCGACGGCAATTCTCCGCCTCGTTCGATCTACCGCACCGTCGGCCAGACCAGTTCCTTCGGCGCCAATCCGTTGGAGCAGAATATTGGTTTGGGCCCCGGCGCACACGACCTGACTCTCGATATCTGGTGGCCCACCTCGAAAACGCGCCAACATTTCACCGGCTTGGCAGTCGACCAGTTCATCCAAATCAAAGAATTTGCAACGGAATACACGCGCCGCGATCTTCACCCCTTCGACTTTCCCAAACCCTCGCCGACTTCCGCTGCCGCTCTTCCGCAATGACCCGATGAATCGATAGCAGGCGCTTGCTACAATATCTTCGTTGCGGCTCCCAACCGTCGACCCAACCGGTTGCAGCAAGTTCATCAATCCGGACACGTTTCCTGGTACGTATCAGAAGAGGTATCCCTGGTATGAGACGAACGCTCCTGGTAAGTGCATTTGTGCTGGTGGCCGCGCAGCTATGCTGCGCAGATCCTCCAGGGGCTGCTGATCAGCGCTCGGTACAGGGCATTCTCCTCCAGGTCAATCCCGCCAGCCAGTCGATTGTCGTTTCCTGCGATGCCATCCCCGGATTCATGGACGCAATGGTGATGCCGTTCACCGTTCGCGGACAAACGAACCTAAAATCCCTCGTTCCAGGCGCAACTGTTCGATTCGACTTGGTCGAAACCAGGAGCGAGTCCTATGCTGAGCACCTGCGAGTCGTTGAAGTTACAAATCACGAGTCCGAACCCACTGAAGCCTCACGCCTCACATTCCTGCACGAGGCAATGGATCCCACCGCGGCGGCAAAGATCGTTCAGGTCGGCCAGCCGGTTCCCGATTTCACGCTCACCGACCAGGCCAACGAGCCCACCCGTCTCTCCCAGTTCAAAGGCAAAGTGGTGGCGCTTACCTTTGCCTATTCGCGCTGCCCCAATCCAAACTACTGCTTCCGCCTGTCAAACAATCTTTCCATTCTCGAAAGACGATTTCATGCCCAGGTTGGAAGTGACCTGATCCTGATGACCATCGTCATCGATCCTGACAAGGATCAAGACAAAGCGTTGGCGAAGTTTGCCGACACCTGGAAAGCCGATCCCAGGGCATGGCGCTTCCTCACCGGCAACCTCGACGATGTACATAATGTCGCGGAATTGTTCGGCATGGGTTTCTGGAACGATGAGGGCTTCCTCACCCACACCTTTCACACCGTGGTCATCGACCGCGAAGGTAAGCTGGCGGCCAACATTGAAGGCAACCAATTCACAGCGCGGCAGCTCGGCGATTTGGTGGCGACCGTCTTGCGCCGGCCGGTACGCGGCGAATCAACATCAGCCAGCTCAAAGCTACCTTGACCCCGCGTTCAGCGGGCGCGCAATCTGGCGCTGAAACACCAATGCCGCCGCTCCCCTCAACCGCGCAATCTCCCCTTCATGCGTGGGGATAATTCGCGGCGGCGTTCCTGCCAGCACAAACGACTTGACTTCCTTCTCGATAATCCCCTCGAATCGATGCCACGCCGAAGTAATTTCGCCCGCGATCAGAATCAGGGCCGGTGACAGGCTGGCAATAATGATCCGCAGCCCGCGCGCAATGTACACGGCTTGCTGCTCCAGCGCCTCCTGCGCGTCCTTTGATCCCTCTTCGGCCAGGTTCAACAACTCATGAAAGCTCACTTCCTTGTTGCCCGCGCGCAGCTTGCGAAAATAACGCACCGCGGCACGGCACGATGCATACATCTCCCAGCAGCCTTTGCGGCCGCACCCGCAGCGCGGCCCATCGGCGTCGAGTGGGATGTGACCGAATTCGCCGGCCATCCCATGAGTTCCAGAGATGATTCTTCCATCCGCAAACACACCGGCGCCGATCCCCTCTGAGATGGTTACAAGCACGATGTCGCGAATGCCATCCATGCGGCCAAACGTGAGCTCCGCCAAAAGGCATGCCGTCGCCGCGTTCTCCATATTCACCGGCAGACCAATCTCCGCTTCGAGCGCCCCCTTGAAGTCAAAGTCGGGCCAGCGCAGGTTGGGAGCGAATGTCAGCCGCTGCGTCGCAGGATCGACCCTCCCCGGAAGACTCACACCGATGCCCTCGATCGCGCGATCCGTGAAAGACGCCTTGAATCGCCGTATGCAATCCACAATCATTCTGGTCGATGCCGCTGGATCCGACGTCACCGGAACTTTGCATTGCGACAACAATCGCCCGTTCAAATCTACAACTGCCACAATCGCCAGCCTGGGATGAATATCCACGGCAACCGCGACAACATGCTCATTCAGGCCAAGCAAAGTCGGGCGGCGGCCACGCGGCGTAGTACCCACCGCTCTCTCCACCACCCAGTTCTCGCTGATCAACTGCTCCACAATCTGCGATACCGTGCTCTTCTGCAGACCCGATGAGCGCGAAAGCTCGATCCGCGAAGTAGGTTGGTTCTCGCGAATCAGCTCAAGAATGATATCGCGATTGATTCGGCGCGCAGTCTCGCTCGAGGCAACCTCGGTCTCTGTCAGATCGACATGTCGTATTCCCGTCATTTGCGTACAGATTCCCGTAATTGCAGCGCCGGTCTTTACAGGCTGCGGAAAAACTCGCTGTGATACCGTCTTGTATCAGGGCACGAGTTCACTCGTGCCGATAAAGCTCCCAAAATGAGTGCGGGCTTTAGCCCCTGCGGGAATGTTTCTTAAACCGCTCCGCTAAGCAATATCCCGCGCCTCGCCCGGCCGCGCTGAAACTCCACTGGATCTTGGCGAGTCACACAAACTATAACATCCGCTTGCGCGTCCCTGTCTTCGTTTCGACCTGAAACCATAGCGGCTCAAGTCATCTACTTCCCGTTCCATATTGTGTAGTCACGCGCAATTCCGGCAGTTATTCTGTACCTTGTTCTCTTCCCTCTAGGGAGGTCTCGCCATGACCGTATCCATCAGCCAGCCGGGAGTCGAGATTCTCGCACCCGTCACCGAGAGCTACGCCGAAATCCTCACCCCCGCGGCCGTAGGTTTCCTTGCCGATCTGCATCGCACCTTCAACGCCCGTCGCAAACTGTTGCTTGCCGCGCGCCATCAGCGCCAGCAGCGCCTCGATGCGGGCGAACGGCCCAACTTTCTGCCTGGCACTCGCAACATCCGTGAATCCGAATGGACCGGTGCGCCGATCCCCAAAGACATCCTCGATCGCCGCGTCGAAATTACCGGCCCCGTCGATCGCAAAATGATCATTAACGCTCTTAACTCGGGCGCCAAAGTCTTCATGGCCGACTTCGAAGATTCCAGCACTCCGCTCTGGAACAACCTCCTCGACGGCCACATCAATCTGCGCGACGCAATCCAACGTGACATCACTTACACCGATTCCTCCACGGGCAAACACTATAAGCTCATCGACAACCCCGCAGTGCTCTTCGTCCGCCCGCGCGGCTGGCACCTTGAAGAGCGACACATGCTCGTCGATGACGAGCCAATCTCCGGCTCCATCTTCGACTTCGGCCTCTATTTCTTTCACAACGCGCGCGAGTTGCTCAACCGCCGCACCGGACCCTACTTCTACCTTCCCAAAATCGAAAGCCATCTTGAGGCGCGCCTCTGGAATGACATCTTTCTCCACGCGCAAAAGGTTCGCGACATTCCGCGCGGCTCCATTCGCGCCACCGTGCTCATTGAAACCATCCTGGCAACATTTGAGATGGATGAGATTCTCCACGAGCTTCGCGAGCACTCCGCCGGCCTCAACTGCGGCCGCTGGGATTACATCTTCAGTTTCATCAAAAAGTTCTCGGCCGACCCTGAAGCCGTTCTACCCGATCGTGCCCAGGTCACTATGGCTACGCACTTCATGCGCAGCTATTCCAGGCTCGCCATCAAAACCTGTCACCGTCGCAATGTGCACGCCATGGGCGGCATGTCGGCCTACATACCCATCAAATCCGATCCCCTGGCCAACGATAAAGCCATCGCCCAGGTGCAGGCCGACAAAGAGCGCGAAGCCGGCGACGGCCACGATGGCACATGGGTCGCGCATCCCGGCCTCGTTCCCGTCGCACTCGAAATCTTCAATCGGCTCATGCCCACTCCCAATCAGATTTCGAAGCAACTGCCCGACTTTCATCCCACCGCCGCCGATCTCCTTCAGGTCCCTGACGGACAAATCACTGAAGCAGGCCTCAAGCAGAACGTCGCCGTCGGCCTTGGCTATGTTGAAGCATGGCTGCGCGGTATCGGCTGCGTTCCTCTCTTCAATCTCATGGAGGATGCTGCTACCGCCGAGATCAGCCGCGCGCAGCTTTGGCAGTGGGTGCACCACGGCGCAAAGCTCAGCGATGGCCGCGTCATCGACGCTGCGCTCGTCGAAAGCCTCATCGACGCCGAACTCACCCGCCAGCAGTCCGCGGTCGATGCTATGCGCTTCACCGCTTACCAGAAAGCCGCAAGCCTGATGCGTGAGCTCATCCAGGCCCCGCGCTTCGTCGAGTTCCTCACCGTACCCGCCTACGAGCGAGTGCTCAAAGAAGAAACCTTCTCAATCGCTGGCACAAACCTAAATTAGAACCTGTCATCCCGAGCGAAGCCGAGGGATCTGCAGTTGTTCTTCGGCTCCGCAACCGCACTCCTGTTCATTCGCATTAAGTATGCTGAATCCCCGCCTTCCAGATCTCGACATTGGCACAGAGAATGCGCAAAAGAGCGCGGTATGTAATTTGACTGCTACTATAGAAAATCGATGGAGGCCGCAATGAGCAACTCTTCCCTCACCGACATACTGACATCAGAACAAATCTCCGCCATCACCCGCGAGAGCAACTACGGCACCTGGCGCTTCCAGAAAACATGGAAGCCTCTGCATATTGCCGATGCCGAGGGCTGCTGGTTCACCGATGGCGCGGGCAAGCGCTACCTCGACTTCAGCTCCCAGCTCATGTGCGTCAATCTCGGCCACAAAAACCCGCGCGTCATTGAAGCTATTGTCGAGCAGGCCCGCGAGCTCTGCTATGCTGCTCCGGGCTACGCCACGTCGGCTCGCGCGCGCCTCAGCGCCAAGCTGCTTGAAGTTCTTCCCCATGGCCTCAACAAATATTTCTTCGCCACCAGCGGCACCGAAGCCAATGAAGCAGCGTTCAAAATCGCCCGCATGTACACCGGCAAAACCAAAATCATCTCTCGCTACCGTTCCTATCACGGATCCACGATGGGCTCCATCGCGGCCACCGGCGATCCGCGCCGCTGGGCTATGGAACCGGCTGGCAAAGGCGCCGGCGTGGTCTTCGCGCCTGAGACTAATTGTTACGACTGCCCCATCAAGCACTCCTATCCCGGCTGCAACATCGCCTGCGCCGACTACATCGAGCACATGATTCGCAATGAGAGCGACGTCGCCGCCATCATCCTCGAGCCCATTGTGGGCACCAATGGCGTACTGATTCCGCCACCTGAGTACTTCCCTCGCCTGCGCCAAATCTGCAATCGCCACGGCGTCCTCATGATCGCCGATGAAGTGATGGCCGGCTGGGGCCGCACCGGAAAATGGTTCGCCGTCAATCACTGGGACGTAACACCCGACATCCTCGTTACCGCCAAGGGCATCACCTCGGCTTACATCCCGCTCGGTCTGTGCGCCACCACCACCGAGATCGCCAATTACTTTGAAGATCATTACTTTTCGCACGGCCACACTTACGAGGCGCACCCCCTCACCCTCGGTCCCGCCGTCGCCACCATTGAAGAGATGCAGCGTCTCAATCTCGTTGAGCGCGCGGCTTCACTCGAATCCCATGTGCGCGAGAAACTCGAAGCCCTCAAAGCAAAGCACGTGTCTATCGGCGACGTGCGCGGACTCGGCCTTTTCTTCGCTGTCGAACTGGTGAAGAACCGCGCCACTAAACAGCCCTTCAACACCATGCGCGACAAGGTCGAAGGCAAACCTCTCGTCGTCGATCAAATCGCCGCTAAGATGATGGCCCAGGGCGTCTCGATCCAATCGTGGGTAAGCCACTTCGTTATCGCCCCGCCATTGATCGTCACCAAAGAAGAGCTCGACCTCGGCATCGCCGCCCTCGACGAGCACCTCTCAATCGCCGATGCACTCGTGGAAGCGTAAAGCCTCTTTACGCGGTGCCCCACCCTCGCTGCGTCTTTGTTTTTTGCGGCCAGGGTGGGTAGCACAAACCCAAACCAGACTTTGTCATCCCGAGCAGAGCCGAGGGACGTGCAGTCATTCTTCACGGCTTCGCGCAACGTCAGGGATGTGAGGAAATCCCACGAGAGGGGTTTCTAGTCCCTAGTCCCTAGTCCCTAGTCCCGGCTTCTACGCCGTCTCTTCCACGCTCTCGGTCACACCCGCCCCCGCCGTCCGCATCATCGCCAGATAACTCAAACCGGCCACAAAGAAACCCACGAACCACGCGTAGTCGTAGAGAGAATGCAGTGCCGGCACAAACAACCCAATCAGCGCAATCGCCACACCCAGCACCAGCGCCGCCATCGCACGCAGGTTCACGCCCTTGGTGTAATGGTATATGCCATCGCGATGATACAGGGAGTTCACGTCGAGCTCAGTTCCGCGAATCAGAAAATAATCTGCAACCATGATTCCCGCAACCGGACCCAGCAGCCCCGAGTAGCCCACCAGCCACCCGAAGATATACGCATCAGGCGTGGCCAGCAGTTTCCACGGACACATCGCCAGGCCCAGGAAACCCGTAATTAGCCCGCCGGTTCTGAAACTGATCAACCTCGGATACAGGTTCGAGAAATCGTTCGAGGGCGACACAACATTCGCGCCGATATTCACGTTCAGCGTCGCCACCAGAATCGCAATCAGAGCAACGAACGCCACTACCGGCTGATGAAACGCGCCAATCAGCGCAATCGGATTCCAGATCGCATGCCCGAACAGCACCGTCGATGCCGACGTAACTGCGATACCAACAAATGTGTACAGCACCATCGCTACCGGCAGCCCAAACGCCTGTCCCCAAGATTGCGCGCTCTGCGATTTTGAGTAGCGCGTAAAGTCAGGAATATTCAACGCCAGTGTTGCCCAGTAGCCCACCATCGCTGTCAACGACGGAAAGAAGACCGCAAGAAATGCACTCGTCGAGTGGAACGAACTTGGCGTCGAAAGCATCGTGCCAAAGCTGCCCGCCTTCATCCGCACCCAGATCAGCAGCGCTGCAGCCATCACAAACATGAATGGCGCGCCAAAGGCTTGTAAATGGCGAATCGACTCAACCCCGCGCCACACTACCACCATGTTCAGCAGCCAGAACCCCAGGAAACACGCCCACAAAATCGCGCTGTTCCCCGCCGCTCCCGGCCATATCACCACCAGCATCGCATCGATCGCTGTGCCGCCAATCCACGACTGAATCCCAAACCATCCGCAAGCAACCACAGCTCGCAATATCGCGGCGATGTTTGCCCCACGCACTCCAAACGGCGCGCGAATAAACACCGGAAACGGAATTCCATACTTCGCGCCCGCATGCGCATTCAGCAGCATCGGCACCAGCACAATCAAATTGCCCAGCAGCACCGTGCCCAACGCCTGCTTCCAATCCATGCCCTTGGCAATCAGCGACGACGCAAGCTGGTACGTCGTGATCTCCATGCACATCGAAAACCACAGCGCCGTGTAGTTATAAAACCCCCACGTCCGCTG